>NZ_JBHTJH010000004.1:449326-1310686 GCF_042675645.1 Sungkyunkwania multivorans
CAGGCTTTTATTGAGCAACACAACCCTTTTCAGGATCAGGAGCGAAGCGAGTAATCCTGCCACCCTACCAATAAAAGTGTGGATTTTTTAGAACATTTATCATTTTGAATCAACTAAAGTTTCACGTCAATAAGTTCAGCAGTTCTTCGGACTTTTTTTACATTATCATGCAGGATGCGGTATTATGAGCGCTGCTCGCAGCGGCATGATATTTATGTTGCTTGAGCTCATCCAAATTTATACCCATGGACTTTTACCGAGCAAATACATTTTATATATTTGCGCACCCTTTTGATTCAAGGGTCCAATTTTTCAATCGGGATGTGGCGCAGTCCGGTTAGCGTACACGGCTGGGGGCCGTGTGGTCGCAGGTTCAAATCCTGTCATCCCGACCAAGCACAAAAGTGATTTCGAGTATCGAAATCACTTTTTTTGTTTCCGAAAGTCGTGAAAGCTTGCTTTAAAGGCTGTAGGAAACAAAAAAAGGAGCGCGTGAGCGATTACTTTTGTATTTTCAGCAAGGGTTTTTCGGGATTCTCTAAATCCTGTTCGAGTGCTGTGGGAAACAAAAAAAGGAGCGCGTGAGCGATTACTTTTGTATTTTCAGCAAGGGTTTTTCGGGATTCTCTAAATCCTGTTCGAGTGCTGTAGGAAACAAAAAAAGGAGCGCGTGAGCGGTTACTTTTGTATTTTCAGCAAGGGTTTTTCGTAATTCTCTAAATCCTTTGAGCTCCCGCGATATGAAAGCCTGCTTTCAAATATTTAAGGAAATAATAACGGCCGATGCTCAAAGATCAACTTTTTAATTTGCTAACTGCTTTGACATTAGAGTCAGAAAGACCTATCGGCAAAAGGCCAGAGTGGCTGTAAATCTCGGTAAATATATGTTCATGATCCTCCTTATTGATCTTATTAACGATGATCATTGCTAGACTTATTGGTATATATGGTTAAATGATCTTTACCAGGACTATCAATGGTATGTGAACCATTCAAGTCAATGTTTATCTCGTTTGAACAAAGACATTTTATGAAGATCATGGAATTTTGCGATAACCGTTTAAATCACATTTCAATAATCAATATTTTCAAAATTCAAACTTATGAGCAATAACACAAATACCTTTTTGGGGGTCATTGCCGGAATCGCATCTGGCGCAATATTGGGAATCTTGTTCGCACCAGATAAAGGGAGCAATACACGAAGAAGAATAGCAGAGGAGGCAACAGCCGTTAAGGATAAGATTGCCGATGAGGCATCGACCATAAGAGATAATGTCGTAGATACGATCAGCCAAAAGAAAGGCACCCTGGACGAACAGCTCGAAGAGGTAGTTTCTAACGTGAGTTATAAGACAGAAGATGTTATATCGTCTCTAGAAGCCAAACTTGCGCGACTTAAAGAAAAGAATAGAAAGCTACAAAAGAACGCATGAGTATCGTAGAGTCTTTAAGTAAGATTTCAGATAAGGCGGTGGATGCTGGCGAGCAATACTTAGAATCGACACAGAAATACGCAGAGTTGAAGATATTTCAGCAGCTCGTATCCACCACCTCTTTTTTGTTGAAATTTATAATTTTGGGGGGGCTTTTTTTCCTAGGTCTAACCTTTTCGGCTGTTGCAGGTGTCATAGCTCTTAGTAAATTACTCGAAAGCATGACGCAGGCCCTCATGCTTGTTGCTGGAATCCTTTTTCTGATAACGGTATTGGTCTACTTATTCAGAAAATATATCGACAAAAAACTCATCAAGAAACTTTCAAAGACCTATTTCAATTAGCTGTCAAATATGAGAGAATATTCTTCTTTTGAAGAGATCAATACAGAACTTAGAACTTTAGACCTAAAGCGAAAAATTGCTTTGGAAGAGCTAAGATCCTTGCAATACGATGTAAAGGAAAGTCTTCAGCCTTCTGCTTGGGTAACTACAGCGTTAAAGGCAACCAGAAAATACGGCATACTGTTATTGGTACGAAAGATATTTAGGTAATAGCAAGGACTGTCCATTTCATTGCTCGAATGTTCTAGTTAAGGCTGCGGATGTCGCCTGCTGCTCGGCCATTGCAAAGAAAGGATGTTGTAATGTCCAATATCATCAAGGCCAATGAGAGACTTCAAGAGAATTTTTGATGCTATCTTATGTTTAAATAGATACTTTAAAGACCTACTCACCTTACGCAAGCTCGAGGAATCTTCGAGTTTTTCATTTCCTTAAAGGTCCAACCATCTTTTAAATTCCGCTGCCTTATTTTTACTGATGATAATACCCGTCTCAGAATTAGGTGTCACAAGGATCTTTAATTGATTATTACCATATTTCACGATCTTCTCAATGCTAGAGATGGCTATGATAAATTGTCTGTTGGCTCTAAAGAAATACGATTCGTCCAATTGTGAAAAGAGTTCATCCAAACTCAAATTGGTCGTCGACCGTCTTCCGTCCGTACAAATAAGGTACGTGATAGTGCTTTCGGTATAGATATAGGCGATTTCCTCGATGGGTACCGGCACCAATTCATTTCGAATATAGGTCAGTATCCTCTTTTTTGTATTGTTATTATCTTCAGTATTTCCCTCAACAGTATCTTCCTTTTCTATAACCTTTTGCTGATAATTTCCCACGGCTCTATTCAATTTTGAAAGGTTGATCACCTCATCCTCTAACTTCTCATTTTTTAGCTCCAATCGCTTTTCATAGGTACTCCCTAGTAATCTTAACACAAAAACCGACGAAAGGATCACCAGCAATCCCATAACTATGAATACTACGAAGAATTGTCTTTTGAAATCGGCAATCTGCAGACCAATATTACTGATGTTTGCGTGGCCTGCCACGATCCAGTCGGAGTTTTGAATAGGATAAAGAAAAATGACCTTCGACCTATCTCCACTATCCTCGGGCGAGACTACGTTGATATTTTCCATGTCTGCAGTAAGCAATTCATAGAAATTCTCCGGACTTAAGTCATCGGTGACCGATGAAACATAGGCATTGTTGGTGCTGGCAAATTGCCCGACATATTTGATGTCTGGATGCGCTACGATCTTTCCAGACCAATCATACATGCTTAAAAAGCCCATTTTAAGGTCGGTCCCCTTTAGACTCTGCTGAATATTATCAATAATCGAATCTTGAGATATTCCGTAGGCCAATTGTTGCCCTACCAGAATGGCAAATGATTTAGCCTCTTTTTTGTTGAATTCCAAATGGGTCTCTAATAACCGGTGCGTACTTTCCTTTACCAACAAACGGAAAGCGAGACTTGCAATGATCATATAAATGAGCGCAACCGAAAGGAAAGTATAAAAATAGAGTCTATCTTTTCTCATAGGTCCGATGACTATTTTTTTGGTCTAAGATAGTAATAAGATCGACATGAGCCTGTCATCGACCATTTCGTACGCAAGAAGGATATGGCTTTCGCTTATAGCCCATTTATTCACTCCTACATTCTTCCCTTTCACAGCCAAATATTCCCTCTCATATAGGTTTTATAGGTGATAGCGGGGTTTTGTCTGTTGCTTTGTATCACAATAACGACGGAAGCTCAATCGGCTTTCTTGCAATTTGAAAAAGCAATTATAAAACCAAATCACATTAAAATGAAACGAATTTTAACAAACATTTTTCCATTGGTGATGCTGCTCATCGTCGGATGCACCAATGACAGTGAAAGCGATCTCATCTCAATCGAAAACGAAGAGATCGTCAATCCAGAAACTCCGGTGACGTACGCGGCCGATATTCAAGCGATCATCAGCAATCGATGTTTGGGATGTCATTCGGACCCTCCAGCTGGTGCTCCTTTCCCATTGGCCACTTACGACCAAGTCTCGGCTAGAGCATTAAATGGTCAGATCCTTGGTGCCATTAGCCGTTCTGCAGGAGACCCTCGAATCATGCCACCTTCCGGAAGGCTACCTCAATCTACGATTGACCTTATCGAAAAATGGATACAAGATGGAGCCATTGAAGAATGATCATTAAAAGGCAAACAATCAATTAACAAATAAATAAATCTCAAAAAGTAATTCATTATGAAAAAAGTTAGCAAAGAATTTGTCCTAGTGATGATATGGTTTGGCCTGTTATTCGGCGTGTTTTCGCTTACGCTGTCCGTGGCCCAAGAACAGTATTTGGATAAGAATGGTGTGTTGATCTTCGAAGCTTCCGAGAAGTTGTTTGAGGAAGTAAAGGCGACCAACAAATCGGTCACAACCATCTACGACACAGCAACCAACAAGATCGCGTCGCTGGCGCTGATGAAGGGTTTTCATTTTAAGAATTCCCTTATGGAAGAACATTTTAATGAGAACTATATCGAATCGGGCACCTATCCCAAAGCAAAATTCAGAGGAACACTGATCGACTTTGACCCTAAGGCCGATTTGAATAAAAATGGCAAGAAAGTACGGGTAAAAGGCACGCTCGAAGTTCGTGGAAAGGAAAAGGATATCGACACCACCTTGGACATATTAAAGGTTCAAGACATTATTTCTATTACCGGAGAATTTGTAGTGAGCCCGGCCGATTTTGATATTGAAATTCCAGGAATAGTCCGTAACAAGATCGCCAAGGAAGTAAAGGTGATGCTAGATTTTAAATTGAAAAGAAAATGAAAGCGAAAAGAAAAAACGTCGCCTTAGGGATTCTTTTGTCGGTCATAGCTGTTGTTGCTTTTTCGGCATACAACTACCTCTACCAGGATCATCGGGATATAGCCAAGGAGCGCATTGATTTTGACATTCAAACTACCCAGCTCAAATCAGCGATGGAGGATACTAATACCTCCTTGCAATTTGTAGACAAGGTGATACAGACTAAAGGAAAGGTCACTTCACAAGACCAACAGTCTGTTATTCTTGACAATTCGATTCAGGTGAATTTTAATCCTGAAGTGAATTTTACATCACAAATGGAAAAAACGCTGACCATCAAAGGACGATGTGTAGGGTATGACGACCTACTAGAACTAGTGAAAATTGACCAGGCAACGATAATTGATAATTAACCAACATTCTAAGAAAACATGAAAAATATCTTTTCATTACTGTTATTATTCATACCCATGCTGATATCGGCTCAAGACGATCTGCTCGATGAGATCGATACTGGAGAAGAGCTTGTAGATTATGAGACGGCGGCCTTCAAAGGTTTGAAAATAGTGAATTTCGAATCTACCAAAATGGTCTCAAAGAAAGAGTTGTACTTCGTGGTCTCGCACAGATTTGGCTCTATCAAGAACGGGCTAAAGGATTTCTTCGGTCTAGATCAGGCAGTTACCAGGCTCAATCTTATCTACGGAATTAGCGATGGTATCAACATTGGGTTTTCTCGTAGTTCATTCCTCCAGATCTATGAAGGTTCTTTAAAACTAAGATTGCTAAGGCAGAAGAAAAAAAGCAACCCTTTCAGTCTGGTGCTGTTCAACACGGTTTTGGTGAATACGTCTCTGGACAAAGAAGTATTGCCAGGATTGGAGTTTGACAATAGATTGAGCTACGCGGTTCAAGCCTTGATATCTAGGAAATTCAACGAGGACCTATCCTTGCAGTTGATACCAACGCTATTTCATGATAATTTGGTGCCCTTTGACCCTCAAGATAACACACAATTCGCCATCGGTATCGGGGGGAGACAAAAATTAACCAAGCGATGGTCTCTTAACGTAGATTACGGTCTTCACCTGACCAGAGCCTCTGGCTCTCCATTTAAAAATCCACTGTCCATAGGATTCGACCTAGAAACTGGAGGTCATGTATTTCAACTCCATTTTACCAATGCACAGCCGATGAATGTCAACAATATTTTGGGACGGGCAACGGGTGATTGGAGTAAAGGAGACATCTTCTTTGGATTCAACCTTTCTAGAGTTTTTTAAAACAAGAGTCATGACAACAACAGGTTTAGCTAAAATCTTCGTTCAGAATACCTTCTGCAACCAATGTACCACAACGATCAAAAATAAGATGGTTCAAGAGCAAGAGGTAAGAAATGTGATATTATATCCTTCAGATTCTTTAGTGGTTTTCAATTTTAAGAGGGCCAATCAATTATCTGGAGTGATGAACATGCTCACCGCTTTGGGCTATCCGCCAAAGGGTGACCGGATCACATCGGCAAATACAGCAGTGGCATTATGCCAGTGCGAGATAGCGTCATAGACACCGGTAGGTCTAAATATCAAATCACCACCACAAAAGGTATTGATTTAATAATCAAATAATTAAAAACAATAACTGCAAAAAATGGGAAGTCAATCGATGTCGGAAATGTATTAGCATTCTACGGATTCGTTACAGCCTTCGGTTGAATTCACCAATAATTTTGCACAAGCAACAAAAGATCAAATGAAATCACATCATAAAAAAATAACCATGAGAAATATACTTACATTATCAATGAGCTTTGTACTGCTACTCAGCAGTTGCAGCAGCGACGATTACGGGCAAGATGGAAATAATAATTCGCCACCAGCGAACAACGCCGTAAGACTTTCAAGCGATGCCAACTTCGGCAATGTTTTGACCAATGCCGAAGGGTTTACGCTATATTTTCTTTCAGCAGACAGCAAGGGGACTTCAAATTGTCTTGGGAATTGTATCGATATGTGGCCACCTTTCTATGCCGAAGACTTGACCCTCGATAGCGGATTGGATACAAACAATTTTGCAACGATCACTCGAGAGGATGGTTCTAAGCAAAACACCTATAAGGGCTGGCCGCTATATCGCTTTGCAAACGATCCTGCTCCTGGCAACATCACCGGGGACGGATTTGGAGACGTGTGGTTCGTAGCAAAGCCAGATTATACCATCATGATGGCCAAAGCACAACTCGTTGGGCGCAGCTTGGACGGAGTTGAAACCAATCTTACCAGTGACCTCACACCAGGCGATGGCGAAACGGCCTATATAACAGATGCTGCTGGTAACACACTATACAGTTTTTCTGATGATTATAAAGAAACAAATACGTTCACCAATGCAGATTTCTCTAACAATGGGGTCTGGCCCATCTTCGAAGAGGCCTTGGAAAATGTTCCTAGCATTCTAGATCCTGCGGACTTCTTGATGATCGATGTTTTCGGTAGGCAGCAGCTTACCTATAAGGGCTGGCCGCTTTACTATTTTGGGCAAGATGCGCAACGTGGCGATAACTATGGGGTTGGTTTTCCAACGGCGGGAGTATGGCCTGTATTGAATAAAGAATCTGCCGCTGCACCACCAGTCGAAACTGACGTTACTGCGATATTCAATGTTACCAACCAGGGGGCGTCTGCTTATCTGTTCAATGGTGGAGACTTTAGCAATACGTCCAACCCAAGTATCACTTTAGAACGAGGCAAAACTTACGAATTCAACATCGACGCTCCCGGCCATCCATTTCTTATCAAATCGGATCAAAGCACTGGGACAGGAAATCAATATAATAATGGTGTTAGCAATAATGGGGCTTCAGATGGCACGATCACCTTTACGGTCCCTCAGGATGCACCCAACACCTTGTTCTATATATGCGAGTTTCACGGTTCGATGACTGGGACCTTCAATATCGTGGATTGAAAAAGAAAAGACCATTGACACTAACTAAAGACCAAGGGTGACCAGCCCTTGGTCCTTAAGGTGGAGTACTTAAAATCAAAACAATTAACAACCATAAAATCTCACAACAATGAAAAATGCATTTCTATTTATCCTAGGAGGGCTGCTGTTCTTAAGTTGCAGCAATGACGATTCCGTTGATGATGGAACCCCAGTACCGACAGGTAATACAGTAAAGTTAGGCAATGACGCTACTTTTGGTAACATTCTAACCAATTCGGACGGTTTTACCCTATACTTCTTTGCCCCGGACAGCAAAGATGTATCTACCTGTAATGATACTTGTGCCATCAACTGGCCACCTTTCTACCAGGAAAATCTTTTGTTGGACAATGGATTAGATGTCAATGATTTTGGGACGATCACTCGTAACGATGGCACACAACAAAACACGTACAAGGGGTGGCCACTTTATCTATTTTCTAACGACTCGGCTCCCGGTGTGATCAGCGGAGACGGTTCTGGAGGAAACTGGTTCGTCGCCAAGCCCGACTACACTGTGATGATGGCCAAGGGACAGCTTGTTGGTAGAGATCTTTCTGGCAATGAAACAAATCTAACCAGCGATTATACAGAAGGTGACGGCGAGACCTTCTATATGACCGATGCTGAAGGAAATACGCTTTATAGCTTTTCCAAGGACTTTGAGGGCGTGAACAATTTTACGAATGATAACTTCTCCAACAATGGGGTTTGGCCCATTTTTGAAGAGATCTTGGAGAATGTTCCGAGCGTATTGGACCTAGGCGATTTTGGAATGATCGATGTCTTTGGGAGACAACAGCTTACCTATAAAGGATGGCCATTGTACTATTTTGGACAGGATATCCAACGCGGCGATAACTTTGGAGTAGGATTCCCAAGCGCCGGCGTATGGCCTGTATTGAATCCAGATATCGAACTTCCGCCTGTGGTATGGGTGGGGCCTGCTCTTACCTTTACAAAGGAAAGCAATGCCGATTGGACCTTGCCTGAGAACCAAGATAAGATCACCGAAACGGTGACCATCACACGCCAAGACAGACGACAAATATATAACTACGAATATTGGCAGAGGACCTTTGGGCAAGACCCAAGCGGTGCCGATCTTTTCAGGGAGTTCTGGGGCTCAATTGCAGATACTTCATCTACGACGCTCAATTTTACCCCAACCGGGGGTACTAAGGGTTTGCGCTGGGCCATTTTGGATGATACGGGAGCCACTACCGACTGGTCTGGCTTTGAATTTTACGGGCAGCTGGGTGACCCGACTCACTTTTATAGCTTTCACAATGTTGCCTCAATGATATTTGAACTAGAAGGTGAAAATGGTGTGAGTTCAGTTGATGATAACTTCAACATCAATGGTACTGTAGGTGGATCTTCTACTGATATGGAAGCTTTGGTTGGTAAAAAGCTAGGAGTTTGGGCAGTTGAGGAAGATATCTTTTTCACGCTCACCTTCGACACTTGGGGTTCGGGAGGAAGTGGAGGTGCCGTTTCCTATACCCGAACTACGAATCAAAATGAAGTGGTCAACTAGGGATGCTTCATTTTAAAATGTTGTTTTTTGTTTGATTGGGGAATTAGAACCAGGGGCCAATATTTTTAGTTGGTCCTTGTGTTCTATTCAAGAGAAGGCATCAACTTTTACACGAAATTTGATTTTTAATGCTATAAGAATTTCTCTTAGTTAGTATTTTAGTAGTGTGAAAGTGACTAGACAAAATAGCATCATTTTCTTGCTCATAGGTACAGCTTTGTTGGGTTTCCTATGGAGCAGGGCCTATTTTTTTAAACAAGACACCATCAATATTACAGACCAAGAACCTGCCTATATGCTACATGCCGAAAAGATCATCAGTAGTATTGACAATGAGAGCCTACATTTTTTGGAGGCCGAGGCTATCGTTGAGATCGAAGGCATCATAAAGGAGGTCAACTATACAAATGATCGAGTCACTATTTTTTTGAGAGCTGACAAGGAAGAAGCACCATTTGTGATCTGCGATATGCAGCAAGGCCAAAAAGAAAGAGTTGAAAAATTACACCCCGGAGATACGATACGATTAAAAGGTATGTTCAAAGGGTATTTAAAAGATGCTATTTTTTTGAATTGCGTCATTTCAGAAAAAAACTATGAATAAGATCATCCTATTTCTTCTGTTACCCTTCTTGTTTGTGAAGCAAGAATCTGAAAAGATCATTGCACGGCAAGGCCAAGTATCCTTTTTTTCTTACACGTCTGTAGAGCACATTAAAGCCCAGAACAATCAAGTGCTGAGTATCGTGGACCTTTCGTCGCAGGAGATCGCTGTAAGCATGCTGATGAATGCCTTTGTTTTTGAAAAGGCACTGATGCGAGATCATTTTAACGAGAGCTATATCGAGTCCGATATTTACCCCAAAGCTACTTTTGAAGGGAAGATCATGGATTTTGATCCCTCCATGGATGGATCGCAAACACGTATCATCAAAGGAATTTTATCCATGCATGGAGCACAAAAGGAGTTAGATATAAAATCCAAGATCGAGAAAACAGCAGATGGCTTTTTGATCACAGGAAGTTTTCAGACCATGGTAGAAGATTATAATATTAAGATTCCTCCACTTTTGGCAGGGAATATCGCTAAGAATATTTCAGTAGATTTTCGATTTCAATACACATCCTATGAGAACTAGAATATTTTCATTATTACTGTTGTTGAGCGCAGCAACCAGCTCCGTCGTTGCTCAAGATCTTTTGGAGATTCTCGATAATGAGCGCAAGGTGACTTCAGAATATACGACCGCTACTTTCAAGTTCTCCAGGATCACCTTTGGGCACGCAGTAGAAACTCGAAAGGACGGGACCCTGGATGTCTTCGTTTCTAGCAGGTTTTGGAATACCCCCGCGGATCGATCGCAAAGTTTCTTTGCCGAAAGGTTAAGCAGCAGAATCGCCATAGAATATGGGCTTTCCGATCGTTTTCTAGTTGGGGTAGGTGGTACTACATTCGATGGCCGCTTCGATGGGTTTTTAAAATATAAACTTCTGCGTCAGCGTGCAGATGGCAAGGGCTCGCCATTTAGTATGTCGCTCTTTCAGAATATGAGCTATTTTAGTGAGGGGTTGGCAGCCAATGGGTTTGATGTTGAAGATTCTAATAGAACATCCTTCACCACACAATTGTTGATCGCTAGAAAGTTCTCGCCAAGATTTTCATTCCAACTATCACCTACCTTCGTGCATCGCGGTTTGGTCTATGAGGAAGAAGATCCGCAAAGTCATTTCGCCTTAGGTTTTGGAGGTCGGTATCGTTTGGGAGGCCACGTTTTTCTAGTGTCGGAGTATTACTATGTGGCCAACCCTATAAGATCGGTGGATACCTACGGTGCATTTTCACTTGGTGTCAATTGGGAATTGAGCGATGTGATGCTACAATTTATGCTCACCAATGCACAGAGCATGGTAGAGGATGCATTTATTGTGGATACTCGAAACAATTTCAACTTTAAAGCGCCCAATCTTAACTTCGGATTCCATTTCACCTATACCTTTCATTTAAAAAAGGAATTGAAACTGGCGGAATAGTTTCTTTAGATCCCTAGGTAAAAGCTTTTACGATATGTCGGAAAGACTATTGTCGCATTTATGAAGATCGAGCATCCTCTGAAGACTAACGTCGATCATTTCATGCTTCAAGGGTATCTAAGGTCCTGTATTTTCAATGTCGGAAATGTAGCAGCATTGTGCGATATTGTTATATCCAAAAACGGCTTACCTACGTAATTTGGCTCTCATAGCAAAACCTTTAAAAATCTTACCGATGAAATTAATACGTAAATATACCTTGGAGATCTTCTTGTGCATCTTTTATACTACCTTACTGTATTCCATTGGAATTTTGTTTTTCTAGCTTATGACGTGAGTCGTTTCTCAATTTAAAAAAGCGACCTCATTGTAAAAAGCTGCTAAAACGGTTGTCGAGTTGTCAAATACTGGGTATTTCATTAGAGATTAAATAGTATCTTTAAAGGAAGTTATAGTGTTTATCTACAGATAACGGCCCTTGAGAGCTAAGTTCACCCTCATAATATTTTTTATCGGCGCCTTGCTGCTGCACGCACAGGCACCAGATAGTATTGGGATATCTTTAAGATCACAGATACGAGCGGCAAGATCCGATTCGATCAGAATGCCGCTTCAAATAGAACTGGCGCGTCATTTTGTTTACTCCAAGACGGACAGCGCTCGTATTCTTTTTAATAAAGCCTGGAGGCAAAATGAGGCCGCGTCGTATAGCAAAGACTACTATCTGAAGCAAAAAGCAGCGATACTCAACGGCTTTGGTCTACTGGAAGTGCTCAATGGAGATGCTGATGAAACCTTGAAGTTTTATCTTCAGGCGCTGAAAATAAGAGAACAAATTGGTGATTCTATAGGATTAGGTATTTCTAACAACAACATTGGAAATGTTTATAGAAGAAAGGGCGAGCATGCCAAGGCTAGATACTATTATAGAAAAGGATTTATCATTAGCCAACAGGCCAGACATACCGAAAACGCGGCTAGAACGTTGATCTCTATGGGCATATCCTATGCAGAAAACCAACAAAAGGACTCTGCGCTTTATTGTTATGAAAAGGCAAAGAAAATAGATAATAAAGGTACCACCATTTATAGGGCGAACACCAATATAGCTGCGCTCTATTTTATGGATGGGAAGTACGACAAGGCAAAAGCGATATATCGAGAAAGTGTCGATATATTCAAGGCTCGCAGAAACTATTTGACCGTTAGTATTTGCTTTTTGAATCTTGGGGTGGTACAAACAGAGCTGAAGGCTTATGATGAGGCCATCGCCTTGGTCGATAGTGCCATCCATTATGCCAAGATCATTGGTAATAAAGAACTACTGCGCAAACAATATTTTAGTCGAAGTAACATCAATGAACGCAAAGGTGATTTTCAAAAGGCCCTAGCAGACCACAGGATCTATAAACGCTATGCAGACTCTATCAATGATGTGGAAAAGGCGAAGCGTTTTACAGCGTTGGAATTAAATCACAAATATGAGAAAGAGAAGGAGATCACCACTATTCAATTAGAAAATGAGGCCTCGAAAAAGTCACTGTACTTGGTGTTGTTTGTTATCACCTTATTGACAGGGCTTGTCGTCATATTGCTATTAAGAAAATACAACAGACAAAAACTGACTTTGGCAGCCAATAAAATAGAGCTCGAGCAAATGGAAAAGCTAAAGGCCGATCTCGCACTTGCGAATAGGGAAAAAGATCTGAAGAATGTGGTGTTGGAGAACTCGATACGAGAGGAGGTGCTTAACAAGACCCTGGCCGCGGTCAAGAATGTCATAAGCTTGAAGAATGAAAGAGAGAGAGAAATCGCACTACGCTCCTTATCGGCCTCATTGCTTTCAGAAAAAACCGCTCAAAAGGCGTTGTTCAATCATCAGGACTATTTTGACGAGGTGAGCTTGGATTTTAAAGTGCGCTTGGACACCCATTTTTCCGAACTAAAGCCCAATGAAAAGGAGTTGCTTTGTCTGATGAAGTTGGGTTTAAGCACTCCCGAAATAAGCAAATTATTGAATACTTCTGTGGCAGCGGTAAAATCTACCAGATACCGGATTCGTAAAAAACTTGGCCTCGATTCCAACCAAGATATCATCTCCTTTATAGAGAATAATAATTCTGCATGAGCCGAAATACCATCATTTCTTAGCTAGAGTGAGCGTCAAACTACAGCCCATCTCGAAGCTATTTTACATGGCCAATATAATATCTCAAAAAGCTGATTTACAGTAATAAAATAGGTTTTGCTACCTATTTGCTACCCCTCTGTCTTTTGTGTTCTATTCGGTGTTGCTGTTCTTTGTGTACAAGCGTATTCTTGTATAGAAGCGGAATGCTGTGGGCAATAGGATTCGGGAATTTTTCAAATTCCTTTTCAAGTCCAAATTTTCCAACTCAGCCCTCGCATTTCGCCCTCATACACTTTTTGTTGAAATGAAAGGTTGCACAAAACTAATATTGCATCATCAAAATGTACAACCAACAAGAATGACTCTTGGTAATTGAAAAAAATGATGATACCACAAATTCAATACACGAAAAGCGGAGATATAAACATTGCCTATCAGGTCTTTGGTACTGGCCCTATCGATTTGGTGTATATCCCAGGATGGATCTCTAATATCGATTGGATGTGGGCCTGCCCAGAATTAGTAGATTTTTTTAAGGAACTTGGTAAGGTCGCTCGGGTCGTGCTTTTTGATAAACGCGGAACTGGTCTCTCCGATCGTGTAGTGGAGCTTTCTACCTTAGAAGAGCGAATGGAAGATATCAAAGCAGTGATGGATGCCATCAATTCGGAAAAGGCCATATTGTTTGGTCATTCTGAGGGGGGAAGTGTATCGGCCATGTTCAGCGCTACCTATCCCAACCGTGTTATCGCTCTTATAGCGTTCGGTATTTTTGCAAAGCGTAGATATTCTCCAGAATACCCTTGGGCACCGACCGACGAGGAGCGTCAAAAGGTATATGATATGATCGAGAACAATTGGGGAAGTGGGAAGATGAATTTAGAGACCCTGGTACCTTCGAAAGCAAATGATGAGCGATTTATGAATTGGTTGGCGAGTTACTTCCGTTCTGGTGCAAGTCCGCAGGCGGCCATGAGACTCACGCAAATGAACACCCAGGTCGATATCATCGATATTCTTGGTTGTATCAAAGTGCCGACATTGCTCATGCAACGAACTCATGATATCGATGTAAAGATCGAAGAGGGTAGATTTATCGCGCAACATATCAAAGGAGCCAAGTTTGTGGAGTTCGATGGGGCTGACCACCTCTTTTGGGCAGGCAATACAGAAGAGATACTAGATGAGATGAAGCGCTTCATCAAAGACTTGAAGCCGAATACCGAACGAAAAAAGGGGATGCTCACAGTGCTATTTGGTCAAGTAGCTACCACCTCCAATTCTAATCTGAAGCCAAACGAGATAGCATCCTACATCGAGCAATGTCAAGGTACGATAATCAATTTGTCCCGAAAGAGTTTTATGGCAATCTTCGAAGTTCCAGGTAAGGCTGTTAAATGTGGTGTGGGTCTCCAAGAGCGGCATCAGGAAGCGCATGTGCCAGTTTCGATGGGGGTCTATCTTAAAGAAGGCTTTAAAGAAGCAGGTCAGGAAACGGACGAGCGCGATGATTATATGATGCGCACCATCCTTGCACAAGCCAGACCTTTTCAAATTTTTGCCACTCAGACCGTAAAACACCTGCTATCTGGCGCTGCCTTCAACTTCGCTGAGGAAACATCTATCTTAAGTTATGCCTCGGGCACTATTTGCAGGCTTTATGGGGTGAGTGCAAAATCGAATCCCGAAGAAGTCAAGAATGTCGCCTTGTCCTACGGATTTTCTCGCTACGATTCTTTTTTACAGGACGTTTTAGAAGCTATCCATGATCATTTAGACTGTTGCTCTTTCGGGGTCGATGTACTTACCTCGAAGATTGGGGTGAGCGAACGTAAATTACAACGAAAGACCAAAGAATCCACAGGAAAGTCGCCTGGGCAGCTCATTAACTTTGTGCGATTGCAAAAGGCAAAGGAGGCCTTGGCTTCTAGAAAACTCACCATTGCAGAGGTCGCATTTCAATATGGATTTTCTAGCCCCTCGTATTTCTCTAAATGTTTTAGGAAAGAATTTGGGGTGAGCCCAACCGAAGCATTTTCTACAGTATAGGTCTTTATCCAATATGACTCTTTTTTTAGTTGAGGCATCTCACGATGCTTTAATAGGATATCTATATCAACTATTTAAAAATCAGATAGTTAAAACCATAAACGAAGTTAGGAAAAGAGAAATTATAGTTGTCGGAAATGTACCAGCATTATGCGGTTTCGTTACAGCCTTCGGCGAGCTTCTCCACTAATTTCGTACCCGTACAATTAAACTCACACAATAACCTAAAAGTAAAAAAATGAAAAATTTAGTATTCCTACTTGCAGGAGTTGCATTTATCGGCCTAAGCAGTTGCAACTACAATGATGATATTGAAGATCTACAAAACGAATTGGACGAGCTCAGAGATGATCTCACTGTAGCTGAGAATGAACATGTGGCCATATTGGACTCGATCTCTAGCCTCATTGAAAGCAATGCAGTCTCGGACGTCAACGCCACAAAAATGAGCGTAAGCATTAGTCTATTTGAAATGATCGCTAGAGTGCCGCAATCTTCCGACATGTTTATCAATTTATCAGAGATCATTTACAGTGATTATACCGAATTGCTGCCCTTTACCAACCCAACCATTTTGGTTAGAGGCCAGGCGCTAGGCGAGTTATTTGAAGGTATTGCCAGACAGCCCGAGGCATTTGATAAGTTGGATGCCGCAGCAACACAATTTGTGGGACCTTTTGACTTTGCTCAAATGAGCAACAACGACGCACTGGTAGATGGAAGAGCTAGAGGTATAGCCATAGCGAAGTTATTCGAGGGGATAGCCCGGCAACCTGAAGCTTTTGATAAGCTAAAGACCGCAGCAACCACCTATCTAGGAGTATACGACCCAGCTGTTTTTAGTGATGAGACCATAGAAGTTGCAAGAGCACAGGCTTTTGGAGCGCTAATCGAGTCGCTAGCAAGACAACCTGAAGCCGAGTCCCGTTTAAACGAAATATGCATACAGTTTTTGGACTTCAGTATTTCTAATGACACCACCCATTAGTTTGAATATCACTCAGTAACCTAAACCTTCAAAATTTCATACATGAAAACAAAACTAATTTATATGATGTTGGCTTTGCTGTTCACAGCAACAGGCCTTGCACAGACCTTTACCGTAGATGGTTTTAACTACAATGTGCTGTCTACCAATCCCAATGAAGTAGAAGTGACCGGCGGAAGCGATGGCAGCAATCCGCTTACCATCCGTAGTTCGGTGACCCACGAGGGAATTACCTATACCGTAACAACGATTGGTAATTCGGCCTATAGAGGTCGTGGTCTCAACAATGTGATCTTACCAAATACAATTACGACGATACGATTTAGGGCGTTTAGGGATAATGGAGGCCTTACTACAGTAACACTTCCTGCGAGCATTACCTCTGTTCAGGGTGAAGCCTTTTTTAATGGGGGTCTTAACCAGCTAATTGCTGAAGGCACAGTGCCAGCCTCAATATCAAATAGTTCCTTCGGGACGCGCAGCAATGTGGACCTTATAATCCCCGATGGCTTAGAAGAAACCTACATCAATGCTGGCTGGACAGGTTTTAATTCGATAAATGGAGAAATTCCTTTGTTTGGAACTTTTGAGGTTGGTGATCTACGGTATCGGCTGACTTCAAAAAATCCAAATGAAGTCGAGGTAAGAGCGCGGTTAAACGGAATACAAGAGGTGGTCATTCCTACTTCGGTAGTTGAACCACAATTTGGTGAAACTTTTACGGTAAATAGCGTGGGTCTTAGGGCGTTTAAAAATGCCGCGATCAACTCGGTCGTTTTTCCGAATACGCTCGAGACTATTGGTGTAGAAGCATTTCAAAACAATAATTTAACTGCCATCACCTTTCCCACATCACTTGCAAGTATCGATGATAGGGCATTTCGGTCAAATCCATTAACGAATGTTACTTCACAAGCTGTTGCGGCACCTACGATCACCAGTTCTAGCATCGAAAACCGTGGAGATATCAACTTAACAATCCCAAGTGGTTCAGAGGCGGCTTATGAGAGCGCAGGCTGGACAGGTTTCTTTCTGGTCAACGGGGTCCCTAACATTGGCGCGAATTTTTCCGTAGATGGATTCGCTTATAGAATTACAGGTGTCAATCCAGATACTGCCGAATTACGTGGAGGAGCCAATGGAATTACCGATTTGGTATTGCCGTCTACAGCCACAAAAAATGGGATAACCTTTGCCGTGACCGCTATTGGAAATCGTGCCTTTAGAAATAGAGGCATCAACAGTGTGGTGTTTCCCTCTAGTATTGAATTGATTGGTAACGAGGCCTTTGAGACCAACAACCTTACCACGATTACACTTCCAGCATCTGTAACTGTTATCAATAACGAAGCCTTTAGAGACAATCTTTTATCAGAGGTCATTTCACAAGCGGTAGCCGCGCCAGCAATTGAAATCAATAGTTTCACTAATCGCAGTGATATCGATTTGACCGTCCCCAACGGTTCAGAAACGGCTTATGCGGATGCTGGTTGGACGGGTTTCTTTTCCATTAATGGGACGCCATCTATTGGCTCAACGTTTTCTGTTGACGGATTCAATTATGGTATTAGTGGAGTCGACCCCAATACAGTAGAATTAAGAGGTGGTGGAAATGGAATTACAGATTTGGTACTACCCGCTACCACTACAAAAAATGGTTTTTCCTTTACGGTGACCGCTATTGGAAATCGTGCTTTCAGAAATAGAGGAATCAATAGCGTGGTGTTACCTTCAACTATTGAGGTGGTTGGTGATGAGGCTTTTGAGATCAATAACCTATCAGCTGTAACGATTCCCGCAGCAGTGCATACTATTGGATCTGAAGCATTCATCAATAATAGTTTAACACAAGTTACTTTTACTTCAGGTCCGGAAACAATAGGTGAAAGCGCATTTAGGAACAATTTATTGACCAATGTCAGCATTCCAACGGGAACAGTTACCATAGGAACAGGTGCTTTTTTTAATAATCAACTCACAAGCATTACTATTCCGGGTACTGTAGATTCAATTGGTCGCGAAGCGTTTAGAGATAACCAATTGGGCAGCGTTACTATTCCGCAAGGAGTGATTACGATAGAAAGGGGTGCTTTCTTAAATAATCAATTGACCGAGGTAACGATGGCCAATACGGTAGAGACCATTGGAGGAGATGCTTTTCGCGGAAATCAACTTACCACTGTTAATTTATCAAATTCATTGACGAGCCTAGGTGCTGGTGCTTTTCGAAGTAATCAACTCACAAGTATCGTTATACCCAATGGTGTCACCGAAATTGGATCACAAACGTTTCGAGATAATGATTTAACCAACGTCACATTACCTGAGAATCTACAAATTATAAAGAACGATGCGTTTCGTAATAATGAACTTACCACCATTAGTTTTCCGGCTAGTCTAATTGAGCTACAAGGGTTTGCATTTCGAAATAACAAATTAACGAGCGTTACGATTCCGACAACCATTTCAGCAATTGGCGCAAATACGTTTAGTGACAACCAATTAACGGATATCACGATTCCTGCGAATATCCAAACCATAGGAAATGATGCGTTCGCTAGAAATCCAATCAATATCTTAACTGCCAATAGTGCCACCCCTGCTACTATCACAACTTCCAGCTTTGGAACGCGTAGTACGATCAATTTGATCATCATTCCAGATGAGCAAGCTGTAATTGATGATTATATCGCTGCAGGCTGGACAGGGTTCGGAAGTGTCAATGGCGAATTTCAGGTTGGCGCACGATTTATAGAAGGGGATCTGCGATACGAAGTGACTCAAGTCAATCCAAACGAAGTGAAAGTGCTTAATAGAGTGACCACAGTACAAAATATTACTATTCCTGCGACGGTTACAGAGTCAAACAGTGGAACTAGTTTTAACGTTACAGCCATAGAAGATGCTGCTTTTCAGAATACGGATATTACCGCGGTCACAATTGGAGCCAATATGGAAACCATTGGGAATAACGCTTTTCAAGGCGCTTCTTTAACTGCGGTCGATGCACAAGGTACGACCCCAGCTACCATAACTGCCTCGAGTTTTGGAGATCGATCGTTGATCGACCTAACGCTACCAACAGGTTTGGAAACCGTGTATGCCAATGCTGGTTGGACAGGATTTAAAAGTGTGAATGGAGAACTTTCTGATGGTTTGATAGGTGCTCAATTTACCGAGAGTGGCATAACGTTCGAAGTAATTTCGATTGACCCCAATGAAGTTGCAGTTACGGGTAGTTCTGTAACGGGCGTGGTGACAATTCCTGGACAAGTCACTTTTGAAGCCAATAGTTTTTCAGTAGTAACAATTGCTACGAATGCTTTTCAAAACGATGATATTACAAGCGTCACATTGCCAGCGAGCATTACCACGATCGAAGCCAATGCTTTTTCGACAGATAGCTTAAATGAAATTATAGCACTAGGAACAGTACCTGCAACTATTGAAGCCAATTCTTTCAGTTCGCGCGAGGACATCAGCCTAACCGTTCCTGTTGAGAGTGAAACTGCTTACGAAAATGCAGGTTGGACCGGATTCTTCTCCGTTAACGGGAGTGGACCTTCTGTTGGAAATGCCTTTTCGGTTGGCGGCATTCGCTATGAAATACTCACGCTTTCACCAAACACGGTAAAAGCCATTGGGAAAAGCGGAGTGGTACCAAACAATGATTATGTATTTCCCGAGCTATTGTCAAAAAATGGTGTGGATTTTACCATTACCGTTATTGGAAACTCTGCGTTTAGAAATCGGAGTGTACGGACAGTAATCCTTCCGAGCACTTTACAGATTTTAGAGTTTAGGGCATTTAGGGATAATGGAAACCTTCAAAGTGTAACCCTCCCGGCAAGTGTTACAAGTGTTGGAGTGGAAGCTTTTTTTGACTGCGGCTTAACTGAAGTGATATCAGAGATCGTAGCTCCTCCCAACATTTCTAGCGGTAGTTTTGGTGATCGCAGTGTCATCGACCTTACCATTCCAGCGGAGACCCTTCAAGCCTATTTGGATGCTGGCTGGACCGGATTCAAAACGATCACCGAGTTAGGGGCAAATATCGCGCTTAGCACCAGGGTGTTCTTACAAGGAGCAAGCCTGAACCCCTTTAGTGGTGAAGAGGACCTGATGCGAGACAATCTCCGAATTGATGGAGTCTTACCCACCACAAGTCCATATTTTGATGGTCTAACAGCCGATGCTGGTGTATTTGCCATCATGGGTCCCAATGCGATTGTAGATTGGGTCGTGATCGAACTTCGCGATGCTACAGATAACTCGATCCTTATCGATGGTCGTTCGGCGCTGTTGCAACGCGATGGTGATGTCGTGGATGTCGATGGAGTGTCTCCAATACAGTTTGGCGGACTTCCCGGTGGTGACTACCATGTGGTCGTGGACCATCGCAATCATTTGGCGATCATCACTGCAAATGCGGCAGCGCTCTCTACAGGAACCAACCTTATCGACTTCACCTCCGATGTCACATTGGCACAAGGAACGACCAACGCGCTTGTTGAAGTTCGTCCTGGGGTGTTTGGGCTTGTAGGAGGCGATCTGGACGAAAATGGGCAGGTGCAGAACACAGACATATCTTCTCTGCGACCTAAGCTCGGTATTGCTGGTTATGATAATGCCGATCTCGATATGAATGGTCAGATACAGAATACGGACATCAACAATCTGTTGAACCTGAACTTGGGGAAAGGAGAGCAATTTTAAACAAAAAAAGAAAAGTAGTTCAAACTATACAACATCAAACCATAACCAAATAAAATCATTGACATGAAACGAATTTCAATAACAACAGCATTCCTATTTGTGGCAAACCTAATGCTTGCCCAGAGTATCACGTTCACCTTTGTGAACTCGCAGAACACTACCGATGGGGTGGACGACTTCTTTGAAGCGGACATCTATATTGAAAGTGACACCGACTTCAAATTGGGGTCGGGCCAGCTATATTTCAATTATAATACAGTCGCCTTTGGCGAAAATGTCGTTGGGAGTGGAAACTTCGAGTATCTGTTTCCCGCAGGTTCTATTCTAGCTGAAGAGAACATATTGGAAATTTATAAGGACCGCAACGCTGCAGACAACACATCGAACAGGGTCTCTACCGTGTTCCAGCAATTATTGGGCAGTGGTTCTATTCCAGCAAACAATGTGACCACCACAGCAAAGCATTTGTTCAGCATCAAGATGCGCTATCAAGATGTAACGCAAGATCCGATGGTCTCCTTTGAGACCGGGACGGTGTTCCTGGACCAGTTCTTTACCGCTTGCGGGCCCGAATCTGGCGGAGCGATCATCATCGCAGATTGTCCCAACTTTCCAGGAGTACAGATCCTAGATGACAATTTTGATTCGTCTGGGGCGACCTTATCGACAGAGGCTTTCAAACTAGAGGCTCATAAAATACAAGTGTCTACCAAAGGAGATACCCTTCATTTTGCTTACCCCAATACCTTCCACCTGAGGGGCTACGTCATATACAGCCTCTCAGGGCTTAGGCTACGAAGCGGTGCAGAAAATCAGACGATTATTTCCGCTTTGCCAAACGGCGCCTATATCATTAGAATGAATTTTCAAGAAGGAACATTGAGCAAAAAATTTATAAAATAATTGGTTGAGGTTAGGTTGTGAGTTGTTAGAAGCCCCAGGCTTTTTGAATTAGCTATTAGAAATGTGTGTGAGTGCCAATCACCATTTAGGTTACATTTCGAATGCATACTTGGGGCTTTTACTTCTCATTGGTTATTCTCTATGAAAACTTTCATTCATGATAAATGCATAGCTTCAACTATTTACATGGACATTCTTTCTAAAATCCATTCAAAAAACATAACTTAGAGGGACTATATTTTCTTTCTAAGACATGGCCAAAATCAAAAAAAGAGATCTTTCCATTACAGGATCTACCGAGTTTACAGGCATTACGTTGAAGGAACCCTCGGACTATGCGGCGGGCATGCTAGGCGTAAAAGTAGCGCTTCAACATACCTTTAAAGAGATGGGCGTGATAAGATCCTTCCGCGGACTCAACAAGATGAATCAAAAGGAAGGTTTTGACTGTCCGGGTTGCGCCTGGCCCGATCCAGAAAAACCATCAGCCATCGCTGAGTATTGTGAAAATGGGGCCAAAGCTTTGGCGGAAGAGGCGACCAACAAAAAAGTCGATAAAAACTTCTTTGAGAAATACTCGGTAGAAGAACTCTCCCGGTGGTCAGATTACGATATCGGTAAAAGTGGAAGGGTGGTCGAGCCAATGATCTTAAGGCCCGATAGTATTCACTACGAACCTATATCTTGGGATGATGCCTTTGCGTTGATAGCAAAAGAACTGCGAGACCTCAATTCTCCAAACGAGGCCATTTTTTATACCTCTGGGAGATCCAGCAACGAAGCGGCTTTCCTTTACGGACTTTTTGCCCGTGCCTTCGGCACTAATAATATGCCGGATTGCTCCAATATGTGTCACGAGTCTAGCGGGGTCGCTTTGAGCGAGACACTCGGAATTGGAAAGGGGTCGGTAAAACTCGAAGATTTTGAAAAGGCCGAATTAGTGATCGTCATGGGACAGAACCCAGGTACCAATCACCCACGTATGCTTACAGCTTTGGAGAAATGCAAAGGAAATGGAGGGAAAATTGTAAGCATCAATCCTCTGGAAGAGGCAGGCTTGATAAGGTTTAAGAATCCACAGACCATCAAAGGAGTGTTCACGTCTGGTGAAACACTGACGGATGTCCATCTTCAGATAAAGGTCAATCAAGATGTGCCCTTGCTTAAGTTGATCATGAAGAAGTTGGCTGCGCGAGAGGAAAATGGAGAACAGGTATTTGACCGTAATTTTATAAGCGGATATACCGAGGGATTTGATGAGCTGTTGGAAGATCTAAAGAAATATGATTCGAATAGCTTGTTGGCGATGTGCGGAGTGAAGGAGGAGCAGATCGATGCTGCGGTCGATTTGATCGCCAAGAGAGATCGGATCATCATTTGTTGGGCCATGGGCTTGACGCAGCATAAAAATGGTGTAGAGAACATCAAAGAATGTGTCAACCTCTTATTGCTCAAAGGAAGCCTAGGAAAACCTGGTGCCGGCACCTGTCCAGTGCGCGGACATAGCAATGTTCAAGGTGATCGTACCGTGGGCATTATGCACTATGTCTCCAAGGATCTGAACGCAAAGATCAAAGAGACCTTCGGATTCGATGCTCCGGAAGATAAGGGAGTCGATACCGTCGAAGCCATTAAAGCAATGCATGAGGAAAAAGCCAAGGTCTTTATGGCCTTGGGGGGTAACTTCGTTTCTGCAGTATCAGATACTGAATTTGCTGCCGAGGCATTCCAAAAATGTTCCCTCACTGTCCAGGTGAGTACAAAACTCAACAGGTCGCACCTTATTACCGGCAAAACGGCCTTGATACTACCAACTTTGGGCAGGTCAGAATTGGACCTCAAGGATGGAAAGCAGCGTTACTTTACCGTAGAGAATAGCATGGGCAAGGTACATCGGTCCAAAGGGATGTTGCATCCAGCATCGGAGAACCTTAAAAGTGAACCAGAGATCATTGGAGGAATTGCCGATGCCTATTTTAAAGGAAAACATCCGGTGGACTGGGCAACCCTCAGTGCTGACTATGAGTTGATCAGAGAAAAAATAGCCGTGGTGGTCAACGGTTTCGAGGATATGAGTGCTAAGTCGAAAGGAACAGGTTTCTATCTCCCCAATAATGTCAGAGCCCTCGATTTTAGTAAGCTTCCCAACGGTAAGGCACAGTTTAGCGTATGTGGACTTCCGCAGCATCAGTTAGCTGATGATGAGTTCCTACTGATGACGATTCGCTCCCATGATCAATTCAACACCACGATCTATGGATTAAATGACCGCTATAGAGGTGTGAACAATGAGCGAAGGGTGGTTTTTATGAATGAAAAGGACCTTAAAAAGCATTCGCTGAAAAAGCTAGATAAAGTAGACCTGATCAGTAAGTACGATGGGAAAGAACGATGCGCTCGTTCTTTTCTGGTGATTCCGTATAATATCCCCGAAGGTAATTTGGCCGCCTATTTTCCTGAGACAAATGTGCTAGTGCCTTACAATCATTATGCTGACAAAAGTCAAACTCCTATAAGCAAATCAATCGTTGTAAAAGTGAGAAGACCTTCTTAAAAGGTTGAGGGTCAAAGCTCTTCAATTGTACACAATAGTACCAATATCGTGTTATGATGAGGTGCCTTAGCGTTATATGTCTATATTTAAAATGAGGAAAAAGTATATATTCCTTGGTTCGTAAGGAATAATATCATATTTTGGTTTACCAAACTGGTAAACCAATTTAAACAAACGAACGATGAGCTCCCATATTTTCGAATCAGCCTTTGTCCAATACCCAATATTGATAGTTGCCATTTTATTATCGAATAGTTGTGTTGATAATAAAGAGCAAAGTGCAATAAACACATCAGAAAAGCTAACAATAGGGAAAAATGCAAATGATATAATACCATTTTTCCAGCATTGGAATCTGATCTTGGGTGATGGTTCCAATGTAGGTCAAGCGACCTCTTACAAGAATAATAATTTCTTTTACACCAATAGCGATGACAAAGGTGATTGGGTGGTATTTAAAACACCTAACGCGGGTAATACTCATGGGACGTCGAACAATACAAGGACCGAACTGGCCCAATTAAAAAAATGGTCGCCAATGACAGAGGCTAAAATGAGCGCTACCCTTAAAGTGAAGAATGTGGCAACCACTGGCGATGCGCGTGTTGCGGCGACTTACTCGGTAGTTGTTGGTCAGATTCACAGTGCTGATGGGCATGAGAACGAACCCCTAAAAATATTCTACAAGAAGTTTCCAGGGCACAACAAAGGTTCCGTTTTTTGGAATTATGAGATCAATACCGAAGGTGATGATAATTCAGGAAGATGGGATTACTCCTATCCTGTTTGGGGTTACGATTTTTCCGTTGTTGGAACGGATGCTAATACCTATCCACCAGAACCAGAAAATGGGATAGCGTTAGATGAAGAGTTCAGTTATGAAGTGAATGTATTTGATGGCATCATGTCCCTTAAATTTACGAGTGAAGGCCATGAGACCAAAACATTCACCAAAAACCTCATCAAATCTGAATACACAGAACGCTCGGACATTCCAGAGCAAGTCGAGAATTTATTCGTACCAATAGGCCAAGATGGGGTAGAGCGCAAAAATGCGTATACCGATGAAGGACTCTTTTTCAAGTTGGGGTGTTACAACCAAACGAATGGAAAAGACCCTAAAGTAAATAGGGTCTGGTGTTCTGGTGCAGCAACCCATGGCGGTGATATTCAAAAGCAATATGCGGATGGAAACTATGCTGAAGTTTGGTTTAAATCAGCAAGTATCGAGATCAGTGATGATGCTATTTCAAATGAGGGTTATTTCGCGGCTAACGATGGCCTAGGCGAAAAAACGGTTTATCCCCATCAGGTGATTCCTTTTATGGATAAATTTAAAATATTGATGGGGGACGGAACGAGTGCTGAAGATCTCACTGAGTTCGAGCACAAAGATTTTTTCTATACGGTCATTGATGGTACCAGACGTTGGGTAGTCTATAAAACACCTAATTCTGGTGTTACTTCGCCAAACTCTAGCAACACTCGAACAGAATTACAAGAAAAAAGAGAATGGATACCAGAAGAAGGAGGTAAACTCACAGGCACTTGTAAGGTCATGCAGGTCTCTATTTCAGGCGATGCTAGAGTTGCGGCCTCATACTCGACAGTGGTTGGGCAGATCCATAGCGGAGAAGGACACGAGAACGAACCGCTGAAAATATTCTACAAGAAGTTTCCAGGTCATACGAAAGGGTCGGTGTTTTGGAATTACGAGATCAATACAGCAGGTGATGATAATTCGGTTAGATGGGATTATTCTACCGCTGTTTGGGGACATGATATGTCAGTCATTGGAACTAGCAAGGATGACTATCCAGCTGAACCGGTAGATGGTATTGAACTAGGCGAAGAATTCAGCTATGAAGTGAATGTATTTGAAGGTATCATGTACCTCACGTTCAAAAGCGAAGGTCATGAGCCCCGAACGTTCACTAAAAATCTTATCGCGTCCGAATATGTAAATAGATCAGACCTACCAGCACAGGTAAAAAAAATATTTGTTCCAATTGGACAAGACGGTACAGAAAGAGCCTCCGCCTACAGCGGGGAGTTGAATTATTTCAAGCAAGGTGCATATAACCAAACCAATGGAAAAGACCCTAAAGTGAATATGGTTTGGTGTGCAGGTGCGGAAACCTACGGGGGAGATATTGCAAAACAATATGAGAATGGATGTTACACTGAAGTTTGGTTTAGAGAAGCCACGGTGGGTCCAGGTGTACCGCCAAATTAGAACGAGTTTCAGGAATTAAGGAAATAGTAGATAACTAACGAAGATAATGGTATATGAAAACATTTGGAGCAAGTAAAGAATTCATCATCGGGGAAGAACTCGATTGGGAGGTTGTCGGAGAAGGCCTTAAGCGAAAAATAATGGGCTATGATGATAAGATCATGTTGGTAAAAGTACATTTTGAAGTCGGCGCGGTAGGCGTGATGCACGAGCACTATCACTCTCAGGTAACCTACGTAGAGAGTGGCGTATTTGAGGTGACCATTGCCGGAAAGACCCAAACCCTCCGCGGAGGTGATTCCTTTTATATTCCACCTCATGCGCTACATGGGGCCATCTGCAAGGAGAGCGGGGTGCTGATCGATGTGTTCAGCCCGATTCGCGAAGATTTTATGGAATAGATAATATTCGTTGGTCGTTCAACAAAAATTACATATATTTGGTAAACCAATCTGGTAAACCAGTTTGGTCATACAATTTTGGTAGTAGAATTGTCCGTTTTAAAGCGTACCATTTTGATACCCTGAAGGAAAAATAGATATTGTTCTTTGGAAAACACAGTTACGAGAACAATGTTCAGCGTAAACAACCTTAACTAAACACCGAATTATGAATTTTAAGTTGAAACTAATCGCAACTGCGATGCTGTTTTTGTGCATGTCAACTTTTGCGCAGGAGGCCCGAACGATCACGGGGCAAGTGGTCTCCGATGTTGATGGCGTCCCAATTCCAGGAGTCAATGTGGTCGTAGCAGGAACTACGACAGGAACGACCACTGATTTTGATGGTAACTATCTAATTAAAGCGAAACAGGGAGATGTCCTTCAATTCTCCTTTATTGGTTTTGTTACTCAACTCATTCCAATTGAAAATCAACGTACTCAAAACGTAATTCTCGAAGAGGATACCGAGGCATTGGACGAGGTCGTAGTCATCGGTTATGGAACTCAGAAGAAAAGTAATTTGACTGGGGCCATATCCAAAGTTAAAAATGAGGATCTCGATCAGATCGCCGTCGCTCGTGTAGATGATGCATTGGTAGGGCAGGTATCAGGGGTCAATATCCAAGCTACAGAGGGAGAAGCGGGTTCAGCACCAACCATTCAAATCAGGGGCGTAGGTTCTATCTCTGGTAGTTCTTCGCCGACCATTGTCGTGGACGGATTGGTCGTGGACAATGATTTTCTCGCAAATTTAGACATGAATGATGTAGAGTCCTTTGAGGTTTTAAAGGATGCTGCCTCTGCCGCGATTTTTGGTGCTCGAGGTGCCAATGGCGTTATCATCATAAGTACCAAAAACGGTAAAGAGGGTAAGACGCGGTTCACCTACAATACCTTTACAGGTTTTAAGGAAGCTATACAGAATGATAAGATCTATTTCTCCGTACGGGATTGGGCTGAAAGAGAGCAGGCCGCTACGGGAACGTTATCCGATAAGACCCAGTACAAATTATTACTAGGCGTCGATCAAGATTGGCAAGACATCATATTTAATGGGGGACTTATCGAAAGCCATTCCTTTGCGGCTAGAGGTGGTAGTCAAAGAACAAAATTCAGTTCGGCCTTTAGTTACTTGCATGATGAAGGAGTCTTACTTACCGACGACTTCAAAAAATATTCCTTTAAACTTCGAGTGGATACTAAGCTTGGAAAGAAGTTCAGGTTTGGAGTGAATATTACTCCTTCCTATTCCAATAGGAGGCGATTTGACGGCTCTACCCACGATATATTGCGACAGCCGCCTTGGCTTCCATTGTATCACAATGCACGTACTATTCAATTCGTCGATAGGGCGAATTATCCAGATGTGCAGGTCGGGGATTATGCGGTACAAAGACATTTCGATAACTTCGATCTATTCGGTAATGGAGGGCAGGTAGATATTAGTACGACCAACAATACCAATCCAGGAGCAAAAGTCTTGGAGCGCGACAGAAATGACTATAGATTTAAGATCTACGGAAATGTCTTTGCTGAATATAGACTCACAAAAGACCTCAGGTTTAGGACGACCTTTGCCGGCGATTACCAACATACCAAAAGGGACAGATGGCAAGGAGTCAAAGCGAGCAGAAATGGCACAGCAGCCACACAATTGGATATTTCCAACGAGAATAGGATACACTTTGTTACAGACAACGTCCTTACCTATGATAAGGAAATTGGCAAGCATGATATCAATGCTATCGCAGGTTTTTCTGCCGAGACTTATTATACTACCATAGAAAGTGCACAAGGAATAGGATATAATTCTGATCTAGTACAAACGCTTTCTGCGGCCACGGTCATCTCGGATGCCTTTTCAGAAGAATTTGAAAATAGGATCATGTCATTTTTTGGTCGGGTCAATTACGCTTATGATGACAAATATTTAGCTTCTTTAAGCTTTAGAAGAGATGGTAACTCAGCTTTCGGGCAAAATAAAAAGTTTGGTACGTTCCCTGCGGCTTCATTGGGCTGGATTGTCTCTAGAGAGAACTTTCTAAAGGATAGCGACCTGTTGAGTTTTTTAAAGTTTCGTGTAAGTTATGGTGCGACAGGTAATCCAAACATCGATACCAATGACAATCAAATTGAGAGTTATGCTTATCTCTCATTGGTTCAGGGTTCGTCGGCAGTGATCAACAACGGCATTGTTAGTGCTTTCAACCCTATCAATATCGCGAACCCAAATTTACAATGGGAACGGTCGATAGAGGTGAACCCTGCTGTGGATTTTGGATTCCTCAACAACCGAATTACCGGATCGGTAGATTACTACAATCGAACAAGTGATAACTTATTGCTCAACGTTCCGGTATCTGGCACGACCGGTTTCTCCAATGCACTTGCCAATAGGGGTAAGGTAGAAAACAAAGGTGTGGAAGTGGAGCTTAGAACTAAAAACATCGTCAAGCCTAATTTTAAGTGGGGCACAACGATCATCGCTTCCAAAAACGAGAACACCCTATTGGATTTTGCCGAAGCCAATGGTCAGGTATCCAATGTAGATACCAAGCGCGCCGCCGAATGGATCAATTTGGTGGGCAACCCAATTTCATCCTACTATGGTTGGGTGATAGAGCAGGACATTCCAACTGAATACATCGCTCGTCCTTGGGAGCGTGTCGGACAGACCAATAGAGAGGTGATCGTAAGGGATCTCAATGGAGATGGAGTCATCGATGATGATGACAAGACCATTTTGGGAGATCCCTATCCAGATCTTGTTTGGAGTGTCTCTAACGATTTTAGATTGGGAGATTTTGATCTTAGCTTCTTATTTCAAGGGAGTCATGGTGCCGAGATCCGTAATATTGGTGACCAGTATATCTTTCGTCATTTTGGCTCATCATCTGTAGCCGATGCGCAGGCTTTGGTCGATGATGGTTTAATTCCGAATACCGGATTTGTGAAAGAAAAGATCTTTACCAATTCGATCATTCAAAATGCTTCTTACGTATCTTTAAGAACCGTTAACTTTGGTTATAGCCTTCCAAATGATGTCCTAGACAGATTTGGTTTGGCAAAGGCACGTTTTTATTTAACAGGTCAGAACCTGCTGTACTTTTTCGCAAAGGACTATACAGGTCTTAATCCTGAATCGATCAATAATACGAGTCCAACGACCTATGGCTACCAAAGAGTAGGGTCGCCGATCAACAGAACTATATCGTTAGGTCTTAATCTCGAGTTTTAATCAAGAATAATGTGGAAATGACAGAAATTATGAAACATATAAAAGTTGTAATAGTACTTCTAATAATGACATCCCTGTCTTCATGTGGAGAAGACTTTTTAGACCCGGTTCCAACGTCTTCTATAAGCGCGGAGAACTTTTACCAAAATGAAGAGCAATTGGTGGCTGGTATTATAAACATGTACGATGGTCTCCAAGGTGTTAATGATACCAGATCGGATTCTAATCACGCTACGCAGATGGAGTTTTATGTCACCGAGATGCGCAGCGATAATACAAGGACAAAAAACGGCGAAGGGGAAGCGGCACAATTCGATAATTTTGAGGTGCGTCCTACCAATGGATTGGTGGCCGACCATTATCGTAGTTTTTATAATGTGATATTCAGGGCCAATACCGTATTGGCAAATTTGAGTGTTGCCTCAGAAGAAAATCGAGCAAAATTTGAAGCCGAGGCCAAATTTGTTCGTGCCTACGTATATTTCAATCTGGTAAGGCTTTATGGGGAGGTCCCTTTGGTAGATCGTGTCATCGGTATCAACGATACGGATATTTCCTATACGAGAAGGTCATTGACAGATGTCTATGATCTGATCATAAGTGATCTAGAGGCGGCTGTTGAACATTTAGATAACACCTATCGAAATAGGGCATCGAAAGCAGCGGCCCAAGCACTTCTGGCAAAAGTATACTTAACATTGGGAACCGACCATCTAGAGGCTCAATTATTACTCGAGGACGTTATGGCGAGTGGCTATTCCCTAGAACCCAACTTCTATGATGTTTTTTACAATGAGAACAACTCGGAGGTGATTTTCTCTATCGGGTATGTTTCAGGGCAGGCCGATGATAGCCAAAATTTTTCCGCAGAATGGTTGAATGGAGTAGGAAGAACTGTTGGGGTGAATTATGTTACCAATGATGCCGTTGAAGCATTGAACAACTTAGGAGGAAACCGAACCGATGTTTCTATTAGAACAGATCCCGTGCAGCCATCGCAAACGCAAGTAACCAAATATCTACCAGATGGTGCGGACGGAGGAGCCAATGGGAGAACTTTTGATTTTGATGCCAGACTGGCCGGGAATGATTGGATCGTGCTGAGATATGCCGATGTACTGCTGATGCATGTAGAAGCCATCATGGCTGACGGATCTGAAACTTCTGTACCCGCTGCATTGAATTCCTTCCAATTGGTTAGGGACAGAGCAGGGCTCACAGACCCAGTGACCAATATTACAAAGCAAGAATTGCTCGACGAGCGACGTGTAGAACTGGCATTTGAAAATCAACGACTCTTCGACCTGATTCGATTTGGAGTGGCTGTTGAGACCTTATCGGCATTCGCAGCCGAAACCGGTGGTAGCTTTAGTTCGACCGACCTTTTATTGCCGATCCCTCAAGGAGAGATAGGATTGAGCAACGGACGTTTATCACAAAACCCAGGATACTAAAAATATAGAAGGATGAAAAAGCAATTTAAAGCACAGAACAAATCGATAGTTCTTAAAAACACCCTGTGGCAAATGTTTGCCGTAATTGTGTTGTTTGCCTACTCCTGTGACGATCTCGACAAGTATGAACTCCCCGAAGCAGGTTCGATACCGGATGCAACTCCTCCCGAAGCTAATTTCGTGGCCACTCAAAATGAAGGCCCAGACGATCAATGGAAGACCTATTCATTTTCTAACCAATCTACAAGCGCTACCAGTTATCGTTGGGATTTTGGCGATGGAAACACCTCTACCGAGTTGGAGCCCAGCAATACCTATCCAGGAGAAGGGTCGTTTACCGTTTCTCTTACCGCACAAGATAATCTAGGGGTAGCCAGCACCTATTCAGAAGTCATAGATGTGGTAGAACCCGAAGCAGCGGCTATTCCCGACCCGGTCTTGGTCAACGCTGATTTTGATAGACTTCCCAAATCCTCAGGTTCTGACTGTACTTGTTCGGCGTGGATCAATAGGAGCCTAGGTGATCAAGGAGAATCAAGTTCAGGTAATGGTGGCTCTAATAATCTCATCAAATTTGACAATAACGAGCCGGATCACGCTTATCAAGAGTTTGAAGTGGCGCCAAATGCTGATTATACCATTAGCATGGTTGCCAACTTTAGAAGTCCGATGGGCGGTTCATTTCCTAGTATGCTCGAAGTAAGAGTGCTAGCTGGTACGGGATATGTCGATGGATATTCGCCAACCTATTATACCGAAACCACAGAGTTTCCTCAAGATAATTTTGGCTATACGAGTATTGCTCAGGTCGAAAACCCTGCGAACAATCTCTTTGAGGAAACCATCAGCAATCCGAACGATTCAGGCTATCTAACATATACCTATACTTTTAATTCTGGTCCCAACAATAGTGTCGCACTTTTCATCAGAGGTATAGGTGGGCCTGCTACTGGTGGTAACGGTGGTAATTATGGGTACAATAGCGGAGATGAAGAGCTTCGCGTGGATTTTGTGGAGATCACGGCCATAAATTGATTTACAAAATAATAAAAAAGAAAGGGATATTGTTTTTCAGGATTATCTGGTTAACCAGTTTATGCTAAATTTGCATTATGAAATTAGAGATACTTACAAAATCTGAAAATGCCCAATTACAGAAATCGATTATTTCTAGACTACGGGATCTTATAAATTATAAAAATCTCGAGCCTGGCGATAAGTTGCCTTCTGAACGGATGTTGTCAGAGAAGTTTGGCGTATCGCGAAGCAACATCCGGGAAGCCATTCAAAAATTGGAGTTTTATGGCCTGTTGAAGTCCATTCCACAAAGTGGAACCTTCGTTGCAAACATTGGCGTGATCGCTCTCAACGGAATGATCGAAGATATCTTGAGACTCGAAGAGCCCGATTTTAAGTCACTCGTCGAGACCAGAATCTTGCTAGAGCTAAAAACTGCTCGGTTGGCCGCTTTACGAAGAACGGATGATGACCTGAGCAAAATGAAGGAAGCCTTGGAGGCCTACACGGAAAAGGTGCTTAAAGGAGAGGATGCGGTACAAGAAGACCTTTTGTTTCATCTGGCCATCGCCAAAGCCAGTGGTAATAGTACGATGAATACACTAATGTTGATCATCACCCCAGAGATCATCACAAATTTTGAAAAGTATCATGTTTGCGATGCGGATCTGGCACATTCTGGAATCGCCGAACATCAGGCGATATACGACGCCATAGAGAATCAAGATCCGCCATTGGCAAAACAGAAAATGAAAGAGCACTTTAAGGTATTGTATCAATTTTGTTATGATACCTAAGCGACCTAACAACCAACCCTAACCAACTACCAAATGAAAATAAAGGGATTAAGGTGGTGGATCATTGGCTTGATCTTTATTGCCACCGTCATCAATTATGTAGATAGGACTGCTTTTGCCTTACTTTGGCCACAGATGGGTGAGGACCTAGGGATGGACCAATCAGATTATGCCTTCCTTCTCAATGTATTTATGGCCGTCTATGCCGTGAGCAAATTCCTTTCTGGCAGATTGTATGATCAGATAGGTACGAGAATTGGGTTTACCCTCTCTATCGTTGTCTGGTCCTTGGCGGCTACCTTTCACGCTTTTGCCAAAGGTATTGTATCGCTCTCTATCGTTCGCGGACTTCTTGGTCTTGGTGAGGCAGGTCTATGGCCTGGCGCGGTGAAGAGCAATGGAGAATGGTTCCCTGTTAAACAAAGAGCGTTGGCTCAAGGTATTTTTAATTCTGGTGCATCCATTGGCAATGTCATCGCACCGGTCATTATCGTATTCCTATATGCTAAGTTTGGTTGGAAAGCAACCTATGTGATCCTTGGACTCCTTGGATTGATTTGGGTGATTCCATGGCTTATGATCAACAAGACAAATCCAAATGACCATCCTTGGATCACTGATAAGGAACGGGCACTTATTTCAAGTGATGATCTGGCCAATAGAAAAGAGGATAAGAAGATTGAGAGAAAAAGCTTGAGCCTTACAAAGATCTTGAGTTTCAAAGAATCATGGGGTGTACTGCTATGTCGTTTCTTTATCGAACCCATTTGGTGGTTCTTTGCTGGCTGGATGCCGATCTATCTCAATTCCAAATTTGGCTTGAGCATCGAGGAAATAGGAAACACCATGTGGATCTCTTATCTGATGGCAGCCGCCGGTAGTATTTTAGGCGGAATCTTCACAGAAGAGGCGATCAAACGAAGCTCGGTAAATGTTGGAAGAAAATTGAGCATCGTCGTGGGAAGTCTATTGATCATCATCGGCTTTGCAGGAATCATTCTATTTGTAAAAGAGACGAATTTCATGACCTTTATCTACCTCGCTGGCGTGGCGTTGTTTGGTTTCCAATTTGCCATTGGTAATATTCAAACCTTGTCGAGCGATCTCTTAAGCGGACCGTCCGTGGGGACTTTGGCCGGACTCGCTGGAACGGTAGCGGCCGTTTCGCCCATGATCATGAATTGGTTTATCGGACAGATCACCAAAGGAGGATCGTACATACCGGCATTTGTGGCAATCACAATTTCAGTAGGATTATCGGTATTGGTCATCTTCTTTTTTATCAGAAAGGTCAGATTGGTAGATCATAAGTATCAGTAAAAACATATGGTCGATTTTAAAATTGACCAAAAACTTAAACAAAAATTTAAATGAACAAAGTAGCAATAATAACAGGAGCCACGGGTGGTATAGGTTTTGCAGTCGCTGAGAGACTGGGAAAAGATGGATATACCGTTGTTTTAAATGGTATTAATGATAAAGCCGGAGCCGAAAGGGTTGAAGAACTTACCAGTAAAGGCATCACCGCAGAATATTGTGGTTTCGACGTCACCAACGAAGAAGAAGTTACCTCGAATATCATCAAGATAGGGGAGCGATACGGAAAGATCGATGTATTGGTCAATAATGCTGGTGGTTTAGGTGGAAGATCTCGATTTGAAAAAATGACCACTGAATTTTACAGAGCGGTCATGGCTCTTAATTTAGATTCAGTGTTCTTCGCTTCAAGAGCCGCAATACCTTTCCTAAAAAAGGGAGCACATCCAACGATCATCAACTATACTTCAAATGCAGGGTGGACGGCCGGAGGTCCAGGAGCGGGGATCTACGGGACATCGAAAGCCGGTGTTCATGCAATGACCAGAGCATTGGCCAAAGATCTCGCTGAATATGGCATTCGCGTAAATGCGGTATCTCCAGGGACTATCGACACGCCCTTTCATGCTCAAATTAAATCCACAAAGCCAGAAGTGTTTGCTTCTTGGAAAGACAACATCTTACTAGGTAGATTAGGGCAGCCGGAAGATGTGGCAGGCGTCGTTTCATTCCTTGCGAGTAAGGATGCATCATTTATCACTGCTGAGACGATTCAGATAGGAGGGGGACAAGCCCTCGGGATCTAAAGGATATTAAGCTTAAAATGACTATATCGACCTTCTCAATTAGAATGGTGAGACACTTTTTTGTTGGCGTCACGATAAATCTATCCTGAAGAGTCCCTAACGATCAATTCTGCATCGAGGATGATCTTGTTTAGGCTCTGTTTGAGATTGGGCGTATTCACCCGTTTTAAAAAGGTCTCTGCGGCCAACTTACCGATCTTATCGCTGTGCTGATTGATACTTGATAGCGTTGGAGTAACTAGGGACGTGAAGGGTTCGTTCCCAAAACCGACCAAACGGATCTCTTCTGGCACACGGATGTTCTGTTCATTCAGAATCTGCAAGGCCCCAAGGGCTGCATGGTCGCTGGCTACATAGACAGCATCCGGTCGTTGTTCTAGTTGTAAGAGCGCTAACATTTTTTCTCGCCCATCCTCTAAAGTCAGATTGCTTTCTAGTAATAGTTCATCTTCATAAGGCAGTTGATGCTTTTTCACCGCATCGATATATCCCCTAATTCTATTGTTGAATATTCGGGTACGACGATAGCCGCCGATATGCGCGATTCGCTTACAACCCTTGGCGATAAGATGCGCTATAATGACATGACTGCTATCATAGTCATTGATTCCTATATAATCGACGTTAAGGTCATTCTCTCCGCGATCAAAAAGGATGAGGGGAATACCTTTGGATTTTACTTTTTCATAATAGGAAAGGTCCACTGTCTCGTTGGCCATGGAAGCAATAATACCATCAACTTGAGTGAACAATAATGTATCGATGTTGCTGCATTCTTTCTTGAAGGATTCGTTTGAGTGGGTGATAATGATGTTATAGCCCTCCTTGTTTAGAACCTCTTCCATATTTTGCAGCACCGAAGAAAAGAAGTTAGAGTTGGTTCGCGGGACGATCACGCCCACCAAATTGCTTTTTCCTTTTCTTAAAGCACTCGCCAGATGATTGGGCTGATAATTCAACTCTTCGGCAACGCGTTTTACCGCCGCTTTGGTCTTCACGCTGATCCTTGGGTCATCATGCAAAGCTTTGGATACGGCAGCCGGTGAGATCTTCAAGACATTGGCAATGTCTTTTATGGTGGTTCTCTTTTTATTCACCTAAACTTTTTTTATATTTGCTTAAACGATTAAGCAAAAGTACAGTTTTCCAGATCACCATCAAAGCAACGAACGCTTTGGTTTATTTTTAAACCTCTGGTTAAACGTTTAAGCAAACTGTAAGATTTAGAACTAATAAAACCATTCAAAATGAAAAAAGTAGTTACCTTCGGAGAGATCATGTTGCGTCTGGCACCACCAGGATTTCTCAGATTCTCACAAGCCTCAAGTTTCGATGTCGTTTACGGGGGCGGTGAGTCTAACGTTGCCGTATCACTGGCCAATTACGGTGTTCCAGTCGATTTTGTTACACGATTACCAGATAATGACATCGGGCATTGTGCCATGATGGAAATGCGCAAAAGGGGCGTAGGTGTCGACAAGATCATCTATGGAGGTGAACGTCTGGGAATTTACTTTTTAGAGACCGGTGCTGTAAGCCGAGGAAGCAAGGTCGTCTATGATCGTGCGCATTCGGCCATATCGGAAATTAAACCTGGAATGATCGATTGGAAATCTGTTTTCAAGGATGTAGCTTGGTTTCACTGGACAGGGATCACTCCAGCCATCTCTCAAGGAGCTGCCGATGCTTGTCTCGAGGCGGTGAAGATCGCTAGCGATATGGGGGTCACCATCTCTACAGATCTAAACTATCGCGCAAAACTATGGAAATATGGAGGTGATCGTGAGGCGATCATGACAGAGCTTACTTCCTATTGCGATATTATTTTAGGTAATGAGGAAGATGCCGAAAAACATTTTGGCATCCATCCCGAAGGCTTAGATGTCCACAAACATGGCCACGATGTAAAAGCGGAAGCCTTCTTATCCGTTTGTAAGCAAATGATGGAAAAATTCCCAAGGGCTAAGAAAGTAATTACTACCTTAAGGGGGTCGATATCTGCATCGCATAACACATGGGCCGGCGTGCTTTACGACGGAAAGAAGATGTATGATACAAGACAGTACCAGATCACAGACATTGTGGATCGTGTGGGTGGTGGTGATTCTTTTATGGGCGGGTTGATCTATGGACTATTAAAGTATCCAGACGATGACCAGAATGCATTGGATTTTGCTGTGGCAGCCTCCTGTTTGAAGCATACGATCAAAGGAGATGCCAACTTGGTCACAGTAGCAGAAGTGGAAAAATTAATGGGCGGTGACGCCTCAGGACGTGTAGCACGATAGGTTATGGCAAAGTATACAAGATTAGAGGTTGCATCGGTGATGCAAGAGACCGGGATGGTACCGCTATTCTATAATAGTGATATGGCATTAAGTAAAAAGGTGTTGAAAGCCTGTTATGATGGAGGTGCTCGATTGCTCGAATTTACTGCCAGAGGAGATTTTGCCCATGAAGTTTTTGGGGAACTCAACAAATATGCCTTGGCAGAATTGCCCGGAATGATATTGGGTGTAGGGTCGATCACAGATGCAGCTGCCGCTTCGCGATTTATGGCCTTGGGCGCTAATTTTATAGTCACGCCAGTATTGAGAGAGGACATTGCCATCGTATGTAATCGGAGAAAGGTGCTTTGGTCTCCTGGATGTGGTTCGCTCACAGAGATCACCAAGGCTGAGGAATTAGGCTGTGAGATCGTTAAGCTCTTTCCTGGAGGGGTCTATGGGCCAGACTTCGTGAAGGCGATACGAGGTCCACAACCATGGACCAGCATTATGCCCACTGGAGGAGTATCCCCAACCAGAGAAAACCTAGAGGGCTGGTTCAATGCAGGGGTCACCTGTGTCGGGATGGGATCTAAACTAATTTCAAAAGAGATCATTGCCAATAAGGATTATAAGACGCTTCAAGCAAATGTTGAAGCGGCCTTGAAGATCATCAAAGACGTAAGAAACTAGCGTATTCATGGGTTCATTTATCACAGAGGATTTCTTATTGCAGACGGCCGTGGCAAGAAAGTTATTTCACGACTATGCCAAATCGTTGCCCATCATCGATTACCATAATCATCTACCGCCACAGCAAATAGCCGAGAACTTACAATTTGACAACATCACACAGGTATGGCTTGCAGGCGACCATTACAAATGGCGAGCTATGCGTGCCTACGGTATTGATGAAGTGTACGTTACTGGTAAAGCCTCAGATAAGGAGAAGTTTCTAAAATGGGCGGAAGTGGTTCCATACACACTAAGAAATCCTTTGTATCATTGGACCCATCTCGAACTGAAGCGTTATTTCGGTATTGATGAGCTACTTTCACCTGATAATGCGGAATCTATCTATAAAGAAACCGCGAAACAGCTTCAGCAGCGATCACATACAACAAATGGATTGTTGAAGATGCAAGATGTTGAATCACTATGTACTACGGATGATCCAACAGATGATCTTCGTTACCACGACCTGATCAACACTGACGAAGATAAAGTAAAGACACTTCCAACCTTTCGGCCAGATAAGGCATTTGCCGTCGAAGACCCAAAAACATACAATAACTATCTGGACAAATTGGGAGAAGTGACGAATAGCACCATCAACTCGTATGATAACTTATTAGAAGCGCTTTCGGCTAGAGTTGCTTATTTCCATGAGAAAGGTGGTAGGCTTTCAGATCACGGTCTGGAACAGCTGTACCATTTTGAGACCAACGAATACGAAATAGCACACGTATTTAAAAAGGTGCGAACTGGCAAAATCCTGGAGCGACGGGAGGTGCAATTCTTCAAGACAAAAACCATGATCGCCCTCGGCCGAATGTATCACGAAAAAGGCTGGACACAACAGCTGCATCTGGGCGCCATTAGAAACAACAATAAACGCTTATTACAGGCCTTGGGTCCAGATACCGGTTTCGATTCGATCGGTGATTTTTCGCAGGCCCGCGGGTTGAGCGGATTCTTGAACGCCTTGGATAGCACAGATCAATTGGCGAAAACGGTCGTTTATAATTTAAATCCTTCCGATAATGAAGTATTCGCTACGATGGCTGGGAATTTTAATGATGGTAGCATCAAAGGCAAAGTGCAATATGGTTCGGCATGGTGGTTCTTGGATCAAAAGGACGGTATGGAAAAACAGTTAAATACCTTATCTAATCAAGGATTGCTTAGCTGTTTTGTGGGAATGTTAACAGACTCTCGGAGTTTCTTATCGTTCCCAAGGCATGAATATTTTAGGCGCATTCTTTGTAACCTTATCGGGAATGATGTAGCCAATGGCGAACTGCCGAACGATGAGAAATGGTTGGGCAAGATAGTGAGTGACATCTGCTATCATAATGCAAAGCACTATTTCAATTTCTAACTCCTTCATTTGAAATGAAAACTGTTAATTGGGGTATTATTGGTTGCGGCGACGTTGCTGAGGTAAAAAGTGGCCCGGCATTCAAAAATGTGCATCATTCTTCCTTATTGGCAGTGATGCGACGAAATAAAGAAAAAGCCGAAGATTTCGCCAAACGACATCAGGTCCCTTACCACTTTGATGATGCCCAAGCTGTTTTAGCACATCCAGAGATCAACGCAGTTTATATTGCAACACCACCTTCCACCCATTTGCAGTATGCGTTACAAGGCTTGGAAGCGAACAAGGATGTGTACTTGGAAAAGCCGATGACCCTTAATACTGCAGAAGCTGAACAATTGTGCGAAGCACTGAAAAATAGCAGCAGTAAACTCACGGTAGCACATTACAGAAGACGGTTGCCAGCATTTTTGAAAGTGAAGGAACTCCTGGACCACGCGAAGATAGGAGAGATCATTAGTGTGGACATTCAGATCTTACAACCAAAGATGTCCAACATCATTGCTACGACAGAGGAACATTGGCGATTGGACCCATCGATTTCTGGAGGTGGATATTTTCATGACCTTGCGCCACACCAATTGGACCTGATGCTACATTGGCTGGGGCCCGTTGAAAGATATGCTGGCTATGCCACAAATGAAGATCCAAGTTCGAAAGTAGCGACAACGGTCAATGGTATCATGCATTTTAAAAATGGGGTTCAATTCAGGGGATTATGGAGCTTTAATACGGCTGAGGATAAAAAAGACGAATGCAAAATTTATGGGACAACTGGAAACATTACCTTTTCATTCTATGGCGATAAAGTAATACTGAATAAAAACGGGGAAACTTTCATCTTTGATTTTGAGAATCCAGTGCACATTCAACAGCCGATGATCGAGGCAACGGTAAAATATTTTAGTCATTTGGGCCCTAATCCATGTTCGGCCTCAGAAGGTCTTGCCGTGATGAAGGTCATGGATGCCTTCACCAAATAAGAATGCGCTTTATCTGATATCATGAGGCAAATGCTGCCTCATTCTTTTATGACCATTTTCGTCATGTGCCCACTGGTACCAGCCAAATTAAGTATATAGACTCCAGCACCTAATTGCGACAGGTCAACACGAGTTGTTTCCTCGCTGACAATCAGCTGTTTTTCAAAGACCAATCTTCCCTCAATGTTATAAATGGTGACAGAAAGGTCATTCAAATTATCACCAACAATTTGAAGCTCGTTTTTCACGGGATTTGGATAAAACGAAAATCTCAAAGTTTCAACAGTATCTGTGCCTAGCGTAGAACAGGTCACAATATTCCAGCTTGGACAAAACTCGAATGCGTCGGTAGAGGCTGCCGTGTTGCTAGTTTTTATCCAAGGACTATCTGGGTTTCTAATGTTATCCCAGACATGTATTTCTGTGGAAACCGCACCTCGCGAAGTAGCCGTTGGGATGTAATCCAAGGTGCCGAGATTGAAAGTGTTGTTAAAAAAGGCATTTCTGTATCCCGTTTTATAGGTATAGCTGCTTGTCGTTCGGTTGTTAAAATCGATAATGCTGTTGATATTGGTCTCTCCATTTACATTGAATGTATTGTTGTAAACGAACGCATAGATACCTTTGATATCCATAAAGGAGTCGGAAAAATTGGCTCCAGTGATACCGGTTCCGTCCATAACACAATCTTTTACCACGTTGTATTCGGTGCCTTCTTTGATATCAAAGTGCTCTGCTCTGATATTAGGACCCAAAATACAATTGGTGACGGTATTGTTATTGCAATTGGGATCATAGGTGCCGTGTTGCCCGCGATCCGAACCGATATAAATGCCTTCTCCAAAGCCAGGTGACTGAACACCGGTATTGCTTACCGAACAATTTTCTATGGTATTGTGACTAGAGCCACTTCTGATATGTATAGCCTCTTCGGCCACATCTTGAACATCCACATTGAATAATGTACAATAATTGGCTGTATCCAGCATAATTCCTTTAGAACCTTGAGCCACTTGTATATCCCTTATTATCCAGTGATCGCCAGTAATGCTTATCACAGCTCCGTCATAAATATCATTATCGGGGCATTGCAACAAAGGTCGATTGGTACTGCTAGAACCTCTAATGATAATTGGATTGGTGGCGGAGCCGCTTCTGTCTGAGGTAAACCGAACAAACTTGCCAATGGCATCCTCGATCTTTCCACTCGGTTCATAAGTTCCAGGCGCGATAATGATCTCATCTCCAGGATTTGCGATGGCCATGGCATCTCTTATGCAGTTTACGGTACTACAATTATAAACGGTAGCATATGATAAGCTGGCCGTTGAAAGACAGATCAACATAAGAAAGGTAGCTTTCACTGATTTTAGTGACGTAGGTAAAGTTGTGATTAACATAGTTGACTTTTTTTAAGGGCGATATTTTTACTTTTTCAAAATCGAATATAAGAGGTTGAGTTATTCAACCATACATTTTAAAACTTTCGCAGTATTCTTATTATTTCTAATGACGATATAATAGAGTCCAGTTTGAAGTCCGGAAACATCGATCTTATTTCGTTTCAATCTACGGTTCAAGGAAATAAGCTGCCCGATGCTATCATAAAGATGAATGCTATCATAATCGTCTGATCTAAGATTCTTAATTCGGATGATATCAGACGAAGGATTCGGAGTCAGCAATATATCATCTGCTTTTCGCTCTAGGTCTGTAACGCTTAGACTACCAATTTCTTCAATACTGAAATTTGCAAAAAACATTTCTTCATCCCTTAGGTCAGCTGGATTGTTCAGACTTCTATAGATACCCCATTTTGGTCGTGCAAAACTGGCACCATCTTGCCAAGTGTCCATGTTGTTATTGGAGTGATCGAGTAAAACTTGACCGTCGGAGACGCGCTTTAATTCGATCGAATAACTACCTGCATCGTCATAGGCTATGGTCTCGGTCACTTCGATCCAAAATCCTTTGAACAACGACAGCGCAGCTTGGTCAATGGTCGTCTGACTATTGGTTGGTGTGTATCTCAATTCCAATCGATCAGGGCTCGCCTTTCTCAGCGTCAGGGTTATCATTGGAATAGAAGCATACGGCCCACCGACCGACTTGATCTGATGGATGTGTGTAAAACTTGATGAAGGTTGAAAGTTGGCGTCGATCTTGAACTTCCATGTATATACCACCGTTTCGCCTTGTACGGCTTTCAAATTGTCTGGAGATTGATTATAGGTCTTTATCTCCACACGTTGTCTGTCAAAATTGATACAACGGTCGTTATCTGGGGTCACGTGTGCGATGAACCTAAACACATCAGTGTTCAGCGTTGCATCAAATGTCTCTTCAATATGCCTTCCGAAAGTTGTGTGACCACAGTCTGGCACTTCAACAGCGTCATAGCCAGGAGCCAATACCGAGTTGATAAGTTCGTAGGTGTTTCCAGCACCATCGGCATCCAACGTTACTTGTGCTTGAACAAATGTTGCGGAAAGCAAGAAAAAAGCGAAATGTAAAAGCGGTCGTCTCATAACTACTAAATTAGGTCAAATTGTCTTGGTAACCACATGGTCAATTCGGGGAAATAGGTGATAACTAGCAAAATGACGATCATCGCAACAAACAAGGGCAACAAAGGCCTTATCACCTTTTGAATACTCAATCCGGCAACGCTACAGCCTACAAACAGTACAGAGCCCACAGGCGGTGTACAAAGTCCGATACACAGGTTGAGGATCATAATGATTCCAAAATGAATGGGGTCCATTCCCAAACTCGTCACTATCGGAAGAAAGATAGGGGTAAAGATGAGTACGGCAGGCGTCATATCCATAAATACACCGACAAACAACAAGATGAGATTGATGATGATAAGGATCACTATCGGATTATCACTGATTGCCAGTAAGGTAGTGCTTATTTCCTGCGGAATATTTTCGTAAGACATCACCCAAGACATGGCGATCGAAGTTGCAACCAGTAATAATACAATTGCTGAGGTCTTTATGGTTTCGAGCAATATTGGTGAGATATCTTTAACACCGATCTCCTTATAGGCGAAGCCCAAAACAAGGGTGTACACCACAGCGATGGCCGAAGCCTCGGTCGCGGTGAAAATACCCGCCACTATACCTCCGATGACGACTACAAGCAACATCAAACTGGGAAAAGCAGCGATAAATCGTTTGAAGAACTCTTTTACACTGACAAACTTATCCGTGGGATATTTTTTGATGATCGAATAGACTGCAGCAACGATCATCAATGCAAGGCCAACCAATATTCCTGGAACATAACCCGCGATGAACAATGCTGCGATAGAAACGCCTCCACTTGCTAGGGAATATACTATAAGTACATTACTCGGTGGGATGATCAAACCAGTGGTGGCACTTGTGATGTTCACAGCGGCACTAAAGGGTTTAGAGTAGCCATCCTTTTCCATCATTGGATTCATAAAACCGCCGATGGCGGATGCTGCTGCTACCGCAGAACCCGAAATGGCCCCAAAAAGCATACAGGATATGATGTTCACAAAGGCCAAACCTCCTGGCAATGGGCCCACGATCGCCTTGGCAAAATTGATCAGGCGTACGGCAATTCCTCCGCGATTCATGATCTGGCCAGCAAGAATGAAAAACGGTATGGCCGATAAGGTAAAGCTGTCCAAAGAGGTGGCCATCCGTTGCGCCAAGGTCGTTACCGACGGCAAGAATGGCATTGCACTCAGCAAGGTGAACAAAGCGGCTAAACCTATGGCATAGGCAATGGGCACTCTGAGCGATAGAAAAACTAAAAAACTTAAGACTAAAATAAAGACTTCGATATAATTCATAATTCTAGACTTAATTGTTTTTTGGTTTGGTTAAAAAAGTATGAAGGCTGTAATAACAGATAAGCAATCCAGAAACAGGGACGACGAGATAAATGATACCCAGAGGGATCTCAAGCGTTGCAGAGGTCTGTTCAAATTGAAAGCTTAATTGACAAAGTCGTATGCCACCAACGACCATGACAGCAAATGCAAAGACAAAGACGGATATATGCACAATGCCGTCAAATAGCTTTTGTCTTTTTGACACAATCCGCTCAGGAATTAGATCGATGGCAAGATGTAAATGTTTTCCTGTGGCATAGGCCGCCCCGAGCAATCCTACCCAAATAAGGGAGAAACTGGAGATCTCGTCGGTGATGGTGCTGGGTGCTCGTAATACGTATCTCGAAAATACTTGCCATATCACGCTTAGGAGCATGAGGACTAATACAAAAAGAACGACACGCTCAAGTATCTTATCGATGGTTGCTCTCATGATGATTATTGTTGTTGTTTTATTGCTTTGATAAGGGCGGTCATTTCTGCATCTCCTTTAAAAAGGTCCAAAATTCCTTTGGTCTGAGCCTCAAAAGGGGTCTTATCAGGGAAGATGATCTGTACGCCTGCTTTCTTCACCTCGGCCAATGATTCCTTCTCCGAATCGGCCCATAGCTGCCGCTGTGCGATCGTTGATTGGGACGTCGCCTCTTTCAACCATGTACGTTCTTGATCGTTCAAGCGATTCCAAGTATCAAGGCCTATAAGCAAAACATCTGGTACCGAGGTATGCTCATCCAAACTATAATACTTGCATACTTCGTAATGTTTGGAGGTATAAAAGCTGGGTGGATTGTTTTCGGCGCCATCCACAACTCCTTGCTGTAATGCTGTATATAATTCACCCCAAGAAATGGGGGTGGGAGAGCCTCCAAGGTCATTGACCATGGCGACCGCCATATTGCTCTTTTGCACTCTGATCTTTTTACCAACCAGATCCGACGGGGAATTGATTGGATTCTCTTTCATATAGAAACTACGACTGCCCGCATCATAAAAGGTCAAACCTCGAAGCCTGAATTTTTCACCTTTCAGCAGAAGCCCTTCACCGATTTCGCTATCAAAGACACTAAACGCATGTGCGCGGTCCCTGAACATATAGGGTACACTAAAGACCTTATATTCTGGAATAAAATTTTCTAAAACCGCTGCTGAAACTTTGGTGATGTCCAGACTTCCGATCTGTAGCAACTCCAAACACTCGCGCTCGCCACCTAATTGGGCACTGGGATAGATGCGTACCTTGAGCTTCCCTTCCGACTTCTCTTCCAATCGCTCTCCTAGGATCACCATTGCTTTGTGCACAGGATGTTTGGTGTCCAGACTATGTCCTAATCTAAGAACCTTGACATCGTCTTTAGTTTGGCAGGCAGAAAAGATTGTGGTGACACTTAGAAAAAGAATATAAAGATGCTTTTTGATCATATCTTTTGTTTTTAGTTCTAAAGTTGGGTCACCTTCAGAGGGTTTCTTACTTTTCTTGAAAAATCGGATAAGTAATCGTGCCAGTCTTTTTCAGTTTCGAACTGACCACTTTTTTTCCATCCGAAGCCAGCATAATATTCAATTTGGCATTCTTTTACTTTTAGATGGGCATACAGGTTGCTCTCATCTTTTCTATCGGTCATGTAGGTCTCATGTCCTACCAAATATCCCTTAGGAATTACCAATCCCTGTCCCAACTCCGAATCATCGAAAGGTTCCCAATAACTCATCCAACCATCAGTGGTTTTGGTACGGGTATTCCCGTCTTTTTTGTGCAAGGTCATCCCTACAGAAAGCGTATCCGTGCCTTTTACTTCAATGACAAATTTTGAAAGATTTTGACCATAGTCCAGTGAAATATGTTTGGATTCTAGGATGGTTTTACCTTCGGCATCCCACGACGCATAATCCAAGACGAAACTCGTCCGTATGGGGCCATTGGTAATGGTTTTCCATTTAATGAAGTTTTTAGAAAATGCATAGGTGGAATCTGTTTTTAAGGCCGTTCCACCAACACCTCGACTTACTCCTACATGAAAATTGTCCAATCCTTCACCCGAATCCTCATGATATGAACCTGCGCCAGAAGTGTGTTTTTTGTACCATTTGTCGATAATTGGATACTCCACACGTTTTAGCCATGCATCAATACCACTAGATAAAGTTCCTCCTTGTACACCATCTTCTTTCATTTTCTGTGCAGTGGGACCAAAGGTTCTAAAGGCAACACGATTATTCTCCCAGGCGTAATCGTCCGTACGCTCGGGTACAAATCGAGAATAGCATCGCATCGATGTTGAATCTTCCTTTGCCTCAGAGGGTGTTGCGATGATGGTGAATTGTTTTTTAGAATGGCCCTTTATTTCGGGTTGAAATAACAAAACGTCCATGGTTCCATCCCCATCAGTATCCACTAGTTGTGATAGTAGCATGTCGCCGTTTTCTTTATTCACTACTTGGATGGTTTTCGCACTTTCATTTGAAAATGCATCAAGACTATTGAGGTCAACTTCTACCGTTTCAAAACTGCGATCGACATCCAAGTCGTTGGCAACTTCGATGGTTGCGAGTTCGGAGGACTTGCTACAATTACTACTGATAAATACAATTGTAATGAGAATGAAAGTAATTCGAACTAATTTCATTGGTTTTAAACTTATGGTTCGTTAGATGGTTTTCCGATGGTCGCCAGAATACCGCCATCGACATATAGGATATGGCCATTGACAAAGTCGCTCGCCTTGGACGAAAGAAAGATCGCTGCGCCGGCAAGATCGTTGGGGTCGCCCCATTTGGCTGCTGGTGTTCGGTTCACTATAAAATCATTGAATGGATGACCATCCACACGGATGGGAGCGGTTTGGGAAGTCGCAAAATAGCCTGGACCAATGCCGTTCACCTGAATGTTAAATCGGGCCCATTCTGTGGCCATGTTCTTTGTGAGCATTACCAGACCACCTTTGGCGGCAGCATAGGCCCCCACGGTGTTTCGACCCAATTCGCTCATCATCGAACAGATGTTGATGATCTTCCCCTCTTGGCGTTCTATCATTCCGCGAACCACATGTTTAGAGACGATAAATGGACTGATAAGGTCGATTTCCACGACTTTCTTGAAATCTTCTACCTCCATGTCCATCAGAGGAGTCCGCTTGATAATACCGGCGTTATTGATCAAGATGTCGATAGCACCTACTTCGGTCTCGATCTTTTTGATATTGTCGATCACCTCTTGTTCATCTGCCACATTAAACTTATAACCGAAGGCTCTGACACCTTCCTTTTGGTAGTCCTCCAGTGCCTTGTCGATCTTCTCTTGCGAAGAGTTGCCATTGACAATAATGGTCGCTCCTGCTTTTCCCAAGCCCATCGCCATTGCCATGCCTAAGCCATGCGTGCTTCCTGTGACCAGGGCAACTTTACCGTTGATATCGAATAATGATTGTGACATAGCTTATCTGAGTTCCGTTATTTTGGCCACATCCATATCACCGTAATCTAAGTTTTCACCCGCCATTCCCCAGATAAAGGTATAATTGCTGGTTCCGGATCCTGCATGAATGGACCATGGTGGCGATATCACGGCTTGATGATTCTGCATCCAAATATGTCTGGTTTCCTGAGGTTGCCCCATAAAGTGGCATACCGATTGATCTTTTGGAACATCCAGATAAAAGTAAACTTCCATTCTGCGGTCGTGTACGTGGGCTGGCATGGTGTTCCAAACACTTCCTGTTTTCAATTCGGTCATTCCCATTTGTAACTGACAAGTAGTAACGATGCCACCGATGATCATCTGACTTACGGTCCTGTGATTGGCGGTCTCCAGACTTCCTAGTTCAATCTTGTTAGCTTCGGCCAGACTTACCTTTTTTATCGGATAGCTCTCATGTGCCGGGGCAGAATTGATATAGAATTTCGCTGGGTCCTTCGCATTATCACTTTTAAAGATCACTTCTTTGGCACCTTTACCAATGTACAAGGCGTCTTTATGGTCTAACTCGTGGGACGCACCATCGATTTCAATGCTTCCTTTCGCACCTACGTTGATGATTCCCATTTCTCGTCGCTCTAGAAAATAATCGGCCTTCAACGGGTCTATGGTCTCTAATTTCAAATCGGTGGTAGGAACAGCCGATCCTGCGATGTAGCGATCGTAATGCGTGTAGGTCAATTTTATTTTCCCTACCTGCATCAGGTCATCGATCAAAAATTCATCTCGCAGCTGCTGAGTGTCGTATTGTTTTACGGCTTGCGGACTAGAAGCGTATCTTGTTTCAAATGTTGTTGACATAGTGTTTTTATTCTGAAGTTGATTAATTGGTCAATAATTGTAGTGAATTTCGAATTCCGAGTTCGAGGCCACGTAATTCGGCCAACCCTCTTAAGCGTCCGATACCTGAATATCCTGGGTTCGTCTTTTTCTTTAGGTCATCTAGCATTTTATGTCCGTGATCAGGTCTAAATGGCATGCGTAGATCTTTACGTCCCGATCTTTCTCTCCAAAGCTGTTCCTCCACCAAGGCCTTCATTACCCCGTACATGTCCACGTCGCCATCCAGGTGATTGGCTTCATGGAAGTTGCCGTATTCATCGCGTTTGGTAGACCTGAGATGGATGAAGTGAATGCGACTACCAAGCCGCTTCACCATACCCACAAGGTCGTTATCCGCTCGCACACCAAATGATCCTGTGCAAAAGGTAAGTCCGTTATTAGGACTATTCACCGCTTCGTATAGATCTTTGATGTCCTGTTCTGTACTTACTACTCTGGGCAACCCCAAAATCGGATAGGGTGGATCGTCTGGATGAATACACATCAAGATTCCGGCTTGTTCGGCGACAGGAATGATCTCTGAAAGAAATGCGAACAAATGTTCTTTCAATTCTTTGGGACCGATATTCTTGTAGGTCGCTAAAATGGTGTTGAACTCTTCCAGGGTATAGCCTTCTTCCGCTCCGGGTAGCCCCGCAATAATATTCCTGATCAGTTTCTGTTGATCTTGGGTAGAAGTGTTTTTAATATATGTTTCTGCAGCTTTCTTTTCTTCTTCGGAATAGGATTCGGCTGCACCTGGGCGTTTGAGAAGAAATAATTCGAAAGCAGCAAAGGCATCAGCCTCAAACCGAAGTGCGGTTGAACTGTCCTCTACTTCATAATCAAGATTGGTTCGAGTCCAATCTAAAACAGGCATAAAATTATAGCAAACGATATCGATGTCGCAAGCGCCGAGATTCAATAGGGTTTGTTTGTAATTGTCGATATACTTTTTATAATTCCCCGATCTCGTCTTAATATTTTCATGAATTGGCACACTTTCCACCACAGACCATGATAACCCAACACTTTCGATCTCTTTCTTTCGTTTTTCGATTTCCTCAACGGGCCATACTTGCCCATTTGGGATATGGTGCAAAGCAGAGACCACTCCTGTAGCTCCTGCCTGTTTGATATCTAAAAGTGAGACAGGGTCGTTAGGACCGTACCATCTCCATGTTTGTTCTAAATGTAAACTCATTCTATTATTCTTTTAAACACCGCTATAAGCGGCAAAACCACCATCGATAGGGATTACAACACCGGTGACAAATCTTGAGCTGTCGCCACATAGCCACAACGCAGTTCCTATGAGGTCTTCGGGCTCTCCGAAACGGCCCATTGGTGTTTGTTCAATGATCTGTTGCCCTCTAGGAGTAAGACTTCCATCCGCCTTAGTCAACAATGACCTGTTTTGATCTGTCAGAAAAAAACCTGGAGCGAGCGCATTTACTCGGATACCCACTTTTGAGAAATGGACCGCTAACCATTGGGTAAAGTTGGATACTGCCGCTTTGGCACCGCTATAGGCAGGTATTTTCGTCAGCGGAGTGAAGGCATTCATCGAAGAGATGTTCAAAATGCTGCAACCCTCTCTCCCCACCATATCGCTAGCGAAGATCTGCGTAGGTAACAGGGTACCGATAAAATTCAAATTGAATACGAATTGGATACCATTGACATCTAGGTCGAAGAATGTTTTAAAATCTTTGTCCTTATTCATTAGGTCCTCTGCCACTAAAAATGGATTGCTGGTAGTGCCTAGAGGATGATTCCCACCAGCACCATTGATAAGAATATCACATTTACCAAAGGCCTCATTGATCGCTACTTTGGCCTTTTCAAGTGTCTCCTTTTCTAAAACATTTGCAGCGACACCAATAGCGTTACCACCTTCATTTTTAATAAAATCCGCCATATCATCTGCGGCTTCTTTTCGCAAGTCCAATACCGCTATATTATGTCCTTCTTTAGCTAATGCCAAGGCCATAGTGCCACAGAGAACACCTCCAGCCCCGGTTATCACAATAGTTTTACTCATAGTTGGTTGTTATTCATTTTGATCGGTTAGTGTAAGGGTCAAATTCAATTGATTCTAGTCTATATAGATCATCGAATTTCTTTAGAATTTTAAATTACGATAACTTTCTCAATTCTTTTTGGCATTACCAGCATTTTAAAGCTTTTAGAACAATTTTACGACCATTTCTGAACGTTAAGTAACCTTATTCAAGGTATCTTTACGATACGTCTTAAATTAAACAATACCTGTAGCAAAATGAATGTCAGAACCCTTTCAAGTGTACTTTCGGCAATCCTTCTTTTTATATTTTCATTCACTGAATCCTTCGCTCAAGAGGTCCCGATGATCATCAAGGACAAAAGCACACGGGCAGCTAATTATTTACCAGATTTCAGTTATGCCGGATATCAATTCGGAGAGAGGCATATTCCCAAGAAGATGGAGACTACGATCAATGCTTCTGATTACGGCGTTATCGCAAATGATGGTTTAGATGATACGGAAGCTTTGAAAAAGGCTATTGTTGCTGCTTCAAAGGTCAAAGGAAGTGTCTTGGTGCAACTTCCCGTTGGGCGGATCATCATAAGTGATATTATATACATAGAACGAAGCAATTTTGTGCTTCGTGGTGCTGGTACTGGAACCAAAGGAACTGAAATCTATTTTCCCAGACCTCTTATGTATACCAAAGATTCTGAATCGCTTCAAGAGCTTAGAGAATACCTCGTTCAATTTGATAAACGTCAACGAGAAAAGGAGAACAATATCGATTTGCCGTTTTCTCAATACGCATGGTCTGGAGGTTTTATATGGACCCGAGTGCCTGGTGTTCGTGTAAAGTCGTACCTTCAAAAATACGAGCGCCCATTTCATGTTTTGGCCAAGGTAATAAAAGGCAAGAAGGGGACACATACGATTGAAGTATCAAGCGTGACGGATCTTAAGGCAGGTGATGTCGTAATATTACAGCTATTCAACAAAGAAGGAGAAAAGGGGACCATCATCAATGATATGTATAAGGGTGCTGATGTAAAGGTTGGGTCACATCATTGGATGTTTCCAGACCTTCCGATGGTAAAACAAGAAGTATTGATCACAGCCGTTTCCAAGAATAAAGTGACGATAAAGACACCATTAACTATAGACATAAAGCCAAGCTACCAAGCACAATTGTCAACCTGGGAGCATTTGGAAGAGGTTGGGATAGCGCATATGCGATTGACCTTTCCACCAAGCCCTAGGGTAGCGCATCATGTTGAACCTGGCAACAATGGAATTTTTTTGACGCGTGTCTTCAATAGCTGGGTCGATGACATTGTGATCGAAAACGCCGACAGTGGTATCTTGACCGAAGAAATAGCAAGTGTCACCATTCAAAACATCACCACCAAAGGGACCAACAAAGCACACTATACTGTTGCTATGGCTGGGGTTCATAATGTCCTAGCAAAGAACATCAACGTGTATAATTGGGCCGTACATCCACTTAGCTTCAACACCTTTTCTACAAAAAATGTGTATTTGAACTGTGAAGTATTTGTAGACCCCATCTTGGATCAACATTCTGGCGCCAATCATCAAAATCTATTCGATAACATCACGGTACATTTAACCCCTCAAGAAGATCGAACGTACCCGTTATTCGCCGGAGGCGGGGCTCCTTATTGGAAACCATCGCATGGGGCATACAGTACCTTTTGGAATATTAAGGTGCGTTTGTTGGGTGGATTGGACGATGATGCTCCTGTGATACTTAACGGGATGAAAGACGGACCTTTGGCGAGGGTTATTGGGGTCCATGGCAATCATCAATTTAAGGTAGTATATGAGCCTGACGCCTATATGGAATTTACTAACCGATCGCTCGAAAAAATTCCTTCACTCTATGAATTTCAACTGAAAAAACGTTTGGGCAACCATTAAAATTTTGATTTAAACCATAGTTCATTACTTTTATCACCTATCAGACCCTCGTTTTTTGAATGTTTAGAGCATATACAGTTTTATTGGCCCTCGTAGTTTTCGTTGGTGGTTATCCACAATCGGATACTTATAAGTTTAGACATTTATCCACAGCAGAAGGATTGTCGCAAAGCTCTGCCATTGCCATTCATCAAGATCAATTGGGCCAGATGTGGATTGGCACACGCGACGGACTCAATAGATACAACGGTAACACATTTACCGTATTCAGAAATATTCCAGACGATTCAACCTCTATAAGCAATAATGATATTCTGTCGATCGAAGAGGATAGCGATGGCTTCATTTGGGTGGGCACATACAACGGACTCAATAGATTCGACCCCAAGAAAAATACCTTCACTACGTATTTTCATAACAATGGTGAAGCCTCATTGAGCAATAATACGATATGGACGATCAAAGAGATGAGCAACGGGGAGATTTGGATAGGAACATCCATGGGGCTCTCAATATTCCGTAAGGATAGCAGCGATTTTATCTCGATATTCCAATCAGAAACCGATAGTGGTCTAGCTGGAAATCATATTTATTCCATTTTAGAGACCAAAGATGAGGAGGTGTATGTCGGAACAACCAGTGGACTCAGCCAGCTGACCGGGCGTGACGGTAAAAAACCGATCTTTAGACCGATAGATTTTTCTTGGAAACATTCTGGCGATGAATATTCACCATACATCCAAGATATTTTGGAGGGGTCGGATGGTCATCTTCTGGTGGCCACGAGAAATCATGGGATTCTTTTGTATGATCAAACGACTCAAGCTTGGCGGCCTTATTTTGAAGAGGCCCGGTCGGATCGAGAGATCAATGTTAGAAAATTGATCTATGATAATGAAGGGACGCTTTGGGTAGGTACCTATAACGGACTTCAGGTTGTGACTCCCGATCGCCAGGTCACCTCATTGGTAAACCAAATCAGTGATCCAAAGAGTTTGAGCAAGAACTCTATCAAAACGCTATATAAGGACCGCAAAGGTTCTATTTGGGTCGGTACATATTATGGCGGTGTCAACATTTGGGATGAGTCCAATGTGAATTTTATCAATTTTTCGCAGACTTATGGAAATAAAGGACTTAGCTACGATGTGGTGAGTTCGATTGCCCATCGCAATGGAGTGCTTTTCTTTGGTACAGAAGGTGGTGGGATCACAATTTTGGACACAAAAGACCAGACGACCACGTATATCGATCAACAAAACACTTCGGCCTTGCCAGATAACAATATCAAATCGCTTTACTTGGCTGATGGCGGACATCTTTGGATAGGTACCTTCAACAATGGCCTAGCTGTTTACGATATAGATCGTGACACATTTGATGGTACTAAGATCTCAGCAGAATTAGCCACTTTCCTGGATGATGTGGGTGTGTATAACGTGAAGCGCGACAACAATGGCGCACTATGGATAGGTACCTTTGGTAAAGGACTTGTAAAGTATAACGAAACCACGGGAACACTCATCATCTATAGACATCGAAGCTCCGATAAAAATTCTCTTTCCAGCGACCTGGTCAGGGCCATCAACATAGATGCTCAGAACAACATTTGGATCGGTACCGAGCGGGGCTTGAATTTGATGGACAGCTCTGGATCTATCCGGCATTACTTCTACAATAGCCAAGTCCAATCTGGAGACGATATCTCTACCATCTTCGAAGACTCTTCCAAACAGATTTGGGTGGGCACAAAAGCGAAGGGATTGTATCGGTTTGATGGGGTCAAGTTTAACCATGTAAAACTTAGGGATGCAGGCCAGATGGTCTCTGCCGTTCATAGTATTTTAGAAGATCATAACGGTCAGCTCTGGATCAGCACCAATCAAGGTCTTATACGATATGATCCTAAAGACGAGAATAGCACGGTCTACAATCAGAAAGAAGGATTGGTGAGTAATGAATTTAACGACAATGCCAGCCTCAAAGTTGGCGATTCTCAATTTTATTTTGGGGGGCCGGCCGGTGTCACTTCTTTTGATTCGAAGAACTTGGCAACGAATGATTACTCTCCACAAGTGATCATTACAGACTTTAAAATCAGGAACGAGTCCCTAGATCCACAAGGAGAAAATAGTGTCTCTCAAAACACCATTCAATATACGGACGCTCTGGAATTATCCTATGAACAAGGTAATTTCACTATCTCCTTTGCCATCCCTAGCTTTATCAACTCTAGTAGTAATAGGTATCAGTATCGTTTGAAGGGATTGGATGAAGATTGGGTGACCACTTCACAAAACAGTGCTTCGTATACGATACAGAATTCGGGTGAGTACATCTTTGAAGTAAGGGGAGCCAACAATGATGGGGTTTGGAATGAATCTCCTACACAGTTGTCGATTCTTGTCAATCCAGCACCATGGCGCAGTTGGTGGGCATTTTTAATTTATGGACTTCTCATATTGGCCGCGCTCTACTTCTTAATGTCGATATTAAAATCAAAAACAAAATTAAAGCATCAGCTCGATCTCGAACATATAGAGACAGAAAGAACCAAAGAGGTGAACAAGGCCAAATTGGAGTTTTTTACAAATATCTCTCACGAGTTTAGGACACCCTTGACCTTGATCCTAGGTCCGTTACATCAGATCTTGGACAACTATAAGGGAAGCAGTAAAATGTACAAGAAACTAAAAGTGATCGAAAGCAGTGCAAACCACCTGCTGCAATTGATCAATAGGTTGATGGATTTTAGAAAGTTGGAGAACAATCTTTTTAAACTAGAAGCGGCTGAGGGAAATATTGTGAAATTCTTACGAGAAATATACCTCTCATTTAGCGAATATGCCAAGGATGGCGATTATGATTATAGCTTTCATACAACCGAAGATCAGATATTGGTCTACTATGACCGCTATAAACTAGAACGTGTATTTTACAACTTGATATCCAATGCATTTAGATATACCCCAAAAGGCGGGAGAATTGCAGTGAGGATAAGGTTGGAGAAAGATGAGATCATCATTCAGGTGGATGATTCTGGTGTAGGTATTGCTGAAGAATATCGAGATAAAATATTTGAACGCTTCTTTGAAGTTTCAGTGAATAACAATCCAGATCACAACTACAACAAGGGTACGGGAATCGGACTCTCTATTGCCAAGAACATTGTGAACTTGCATAAGGGTCGAATTTGGGTAAAGCCTAACGATGACGGGAAGGGATCTATATTTTCGGTGGCGCTACCCTTAGGAAGCGGCCATCTCAAGGAAGAGGAGATCATTGAGGATTTTAAATTTAGTGATGACGTTTCGCAGTATGTGGACCAGTTGAAAGAGCCCAGTCTTACGATGGAAGAAGAGGACCTCACAGACCAGATAAAGTCGAATGACAAGGCAACGGTACTGCTGGTTGAAGACAACAAGCCGCTACGTTCTTTTATGAGGAGCATTCTGAAGAACGACTACAACATCTTAGAAGCCGAAAATGGGAAGGTAGCTTTACGAATCGCCCAAAAAGAATCGCCAGACCTTATTGTTTCAGATGTGATCATGCCAGTAATGGTAGGGACCGAGTTGTGTTCAGCGATCAAGCAAGATATCAAGACCAGTCATATTCCGATCATTCTTTTGACAGCAAGGACCTCTCTGATCTATAAGTTGGAAGGCTTAGAAAGTGGGGCAGACGACTACATTAGCAAACCCTTCAATGTTGAAGAATTTAAGGCGCGTATCAAAAACCTTATAAAATCGACCTCGCGTATCAAAAATAAGTATAGCTCGGAGGACAGTTGGCTGCCTAGTGAGGTCATCGTATCGTCCTTGGACGAAAAACTATTGAAGAAAGCCTTGGAGATCGTTGAAGAGAACATTTCCAATGAGCAATTCGATATCCCACACTTTTGTTCAGAACTTGGAGTCAGCCGTACCATGCTTTTTATCAAAATTAAGGCATGGACAGATTTTACCCCCAACGAATTCATTCAACACTTTAGAATGAAACGTGCTGCGCAGCTTTTGGAGCAGGGAAAGATCAATATTTCTGAAGTAAGCTATAAGGTAGGATTCAAGAATCCGAAGTACTTCAGCAAGTGTTTTCAAAAGAAATTTGGCGAAACCCCCACACAATATGCCAACCGATTTTCAATCGATTAAGCACACTTCTAGCGAAAAGCACTAAAAGCACCTAAAACAGCTGCTTTTTGGATGTTTATGTACCTATTTCTGAATTTTTATCTCCGTTTTTCTAGGTAGCTTTCAGCAATGAAAAATAACGATTTCAGTAGGTCTTCACTAACCGCAGTACTAATAATGGTGATTATTATTCTGGGACTTACAATAATTTACTTTAGTTAACCAAACAAAAACACAACCTAATGCAAAAAATGAAAAAAATTGAATCGATCAAGTACAGTTCGATTCTTGTCTGTTTCTTGTTCTCCCTTTTTTCCTACGCGCAGCAAACCGTGTCAGGTATTATAACGGACAGTCAAGATGGCACGCCGTTACCTGGGGTCAATGTCGTTGTACAAGGGACAAGTATAGGGACCTCCTCGGATTTTGACGGAAATTATACCATTCAAGTGCCGAATGACAGCGCTGTATTGGTATTTAGCTTTGTTGGATATACCAATCAAGAGATCGCTGTTGGTGGTAGAAGCACTATCAATGTTTCCTTAGTTGAAGATGTAAATCAACTTGGAGAGGTTGTTGTGGTCGGCTATGGTACTACAAAGCGAAGCGATATCACAGGAGCCGTTTCTTCGGTCAAATCTGAAGAATTAAACGAGTTTCCAGTATTGAATGTAGAACAGGCCTTACAGGGTCGAGCAGCTGGGGTCGCCGTTCAGACCAATAATGGTGGGGAGCCAGGAGCTCCAATCGCTGTTAGGGTACGTGGTAATACCTCCATCGGTGCAAGTAGCTCCTCGTTGATCGTCGTAGATGGTTTTGTCGGCGCTACACTGCCGCAGCCTGGAGATATCGAATCCATTGAAATACTAAAAGATGCCTCAGCAACGGCGATCTATGGATCGAGAGGTGCTAATGGAGTTATTTTGGTAACTACTAAGAAGGGGGTAAAAGGGAAGCCATCTATAGAACTGAACAGCACCTATTCCTTGCAATCGGTAGCCCAAACCTTAGACCTTTTAAATGCCGATCAGTTTGCGACCTATCAGCAGGCGATTAACCCTGCTTATGTTCAAGGTCCGGCCAATACGGACTGGCAAGATCTTATCTATGATTCTGGTAGCACTGCTAACCATCAATTGTCATTTTCTGGTGGGGCCGACAATATAAATTATTATGCCTCTGTGAATTATTTCGATCAAGATGGGGTGGTCATCAATTCTGGATTTGAACGATTCTCCTTTCTAAGTAATATTGACAGTCAAGTAACTGAAAAGTTAAAAATGGGTGCTAACCTCTTTGGAAGTAGAAGTATAAAAGATGGAGTTTCATCACAAGCTGATACTGGCGGACGAGGTAGCGGGGATGTTATTTCGCTAGCCTATCGTTTCGCACCAGATCTAGGGATTCTGGATGCTGACGGCAATTATACATTCAACTCGGTGGGAGATGATGTAGACAACCCATTCGCCGTCGCTGTAGTTTCGGTAGATGAAACCAAGCGAGATGAATTTAGAGCCAATCTCTATGCAGATTATGAGATCATCGAGGGACTTACGTTCAAGACCACTTTTGGTTATAGTACGGTAAATGAAACGAGAGGGACCTTCAAGCCTTCTTCACTGATCACCAGTGCAGGGGACCAAGGCGGAATTGCGGGAATCGCTAATCTAAAGCGATCCAATACGCTAAGTGAAAATTACTTGACCTATAATAAACAGTTTGGAAAAAGCGACATAACATTATTGGCAGGTTACTCCTATCAGAATACGATAACCGAAAGAAGTAGCGCTGGTGCCCAAGGATTCATCACCAATAGTGTCTCCTATCAAAATTTGGGTCAAGGAGCTGTACCTCTTACACCTAGTTCAGAGTTTCAACAAAGAGAGATCATCTCGCAATTTGGAAGACTGAATTATGGTTTTGATGATAAATATCTTTTGACGCTTACCGTGCGTCGAGATGGTGCGTCAAATTTTGCAGCGAACGAGAAATATTCTTTCTTCCCGTCAGGGGCATTGGGATGGAGAGTCTCTAACGAGGACTTCTTAAAGGATAACGAGGTCATTTCCAACCTTAAACTGAGAGCCAGTTACGGGGTCACAGGGAATCCAGCCATTCAGCCTTATCAATCATTGGCCAGCTTTAGAGACATCTACGCTGTGGTAGGAGACCAGACGGTGAATGCCTTGGTTCCGCGACAGGCGGCAAACCCCAATTTGAAATGGGAAACTTCCTATCAAACCAACTTTGGTCTGGACCTAGGATTCTTAGATAACCGATTTTCATTATCTTTAGATGTCTATAATATTGATACCGAAGACCTAATTCTTAGAGATGCCTCTATTCCAGAATATTTTGGATTTGAAGTCGCTTCCTTTAAGAATATTGGAGAGATCAGTAATAAAGGTGTAGAAATCGCCTTGACCACAAGAAATATTTCCAATGAGAACTTCTCTTGGACGACAGATTTCAACTGGTCAAGAAATAGAAATAGAATTGAAAAATTGATTGAAGGTGATGACATTATACTTGATGCGTCTCCAGGACACTTCATCCAAGATGAAACTCATATTTTAAGAGAAGGTGAGCCCGTTGGAGTATTCTATGGATTTGTATATCGTGGTGTATATCAAGGTGGTGCATTTCCTGATGGTACTGCTAGTTTTTCTAGCAATGCGGGTGATGAACTCTTTGCCGATTTAAATGGTGACGGAATCATCAATTCAAATGATAAAACGATTATCGGAGATCCCAACCAAGACTGGACGGCGGGTCTCACCAACACCTTTCGCTACAAGAATCTAGACCTTACGATCTTTTTTCAAGGAGCTTATGGAGGAGATATCTTTAGCTTCACGAATCTAGAGCTAGCTTCAGGAGGTTCGAATGCAACAACAGAGGCGCTTGATGCATGGACCCCTACCAACACGAATACCAACGTGCCTTCAGCGGCAAATAGAGAAAAGAGAATCACCTCTAGATTTGTTTATGATGGTAGCTATATTCGACTAAAGAACATCGCGCTAGGTTATAATTTGCCAACGAATATCGTTGAAAAATTGGGGATGGATAAAATTAGGCTGGGCATAAGTGGTCAAAACCTTTGGACGATCACCGATTATCCTGGGGCCGATCCCGAAGTAAGCTATAGGGCATCTGGAAATCAGAACAGCAATGTGAATCAAGGCTTTGATTATGGTAATTATCCCAATATCGAGTCCATTACCTTTACTGTAAATCTAAAATTTTAAAAGTGCTTTCTTATTTGTAAAGAACTTCCAATCATAAAAAAATCAAAACAATGAAAAATTTCAAGTATCTATTTTTAGTATTAGGTATCACACTTTTTGGGTGTTCCGATCTAGAAGAGGAGCCCGTTGGGCTGCTTTCTCCGGAGGGATTTTTTAAGAGTCCAGATGATGTGCAAACGGTGATCAATGGGTCTATCGGTAATATGGCAGAAGAGGCATTTTGGGGACGTAAATTGTCGCTGCCATTGATGTTGCGCAGTGATATGGTGGGTATTGGTGACTTGGGGACACCGCAAAGACGTCAGGATCATGACAACTTCACCGTAACCGACGATAATGGAATGATCACCGCCTACTGGCCAAGAACCTATCAGATCATCGCCGGCACGAATGAGGCGATCGCAGGTGCCAACTCAATAGATGTTCCTGATGATGTGATCAATCCAGTAAGCGCGCAAGCCCATTTTATAAGAGCCTATGCGTACTATCACTTAGTGAGATTGCACGGAGATATTCCGTATATCGATTTTCCGATAACGGATGCTGAAGCAGCTGCGAGCATTTCTAAGACACCCGCGGCCCAAGTATATGAGAATATTATTGCCGACCTAGAGTTTGCTAAAACATGGTTGCCAAACACACAGCCTACAAGATCATTACCTTCCAAGGCGACTGCAGCCGCCTATTTGGCTTCTGTATATTTGACCTTAGGAGATTATCAGAAAGCTTATGATGAGGCTAAATTTGTGATCGATGGCGAAGGAACATTCGGTCTTATGTTGGCTTCGGATTTCCAGGATCTCTTTGACGCTACCGTAGGTAATGCCCAAGAAGAGCATCTCTTCTCACTGCATTTCAATGGATTCAGAGATGGAAATTATGGACAAGATTATACAGCAGCATTAACAGGAATAAGGGCGAATGAATTCGGCGATATTGGTGGGGGATGGTCTGTGGCCGTACCAAGTGTAAATGTTTACGATACATGGAATGGACAGGATTATAGAAAATCAGTCAGTTTAGATACTATCGGAATATTTGACGGGAATGTAGAGCCGTTTATGAATTTTCCATCCTTTGATTCTAGAAATATACAAAGTGCCTATATCGCAAAATATTCGCGTTTCCCAGGGCAGACCTCTAACGGTAATGGCCGTGGGTCCGAGCACAATTATGCTTTGATGCGATATGCTGAAGTGTTACTCATCGCTGCTGAAGCATTAAATGAAATATCACCAGGAAGTACAGAGGCAGATGGATATGTGAACAGAATACGCGCAAGAGCACGAAATGCGAATGGCGTTACAAGAGCATATCCGCCAAATGTAACTCCTGGATTGTCTCAAGATGCGTTTAGAGATATGGTCTTGGAAGAGCGTAAGTGGGAACTTGCCTTCGAGTTCAAACGTTGGTACGATATCGCAAGACGAAGACTTGGAGATGAAGTTTTCAATGCTTCAGGATTGGAAACGCGTCCCAATTTTAGTGCCGCGAGAGATTATTTACTTCCGCTACCGGCCGACGAATTACAGCGAAATCCAAATCTTGAACCACAGAATCCAGGATATTAAGTTTTCTCATTGTTGTTTAGTTTATGTTTAGAATTAGTCTTTACGTCTTTGTCTTTGGGTTTGCAGTCTTAAATATGTCTTGCAAGCCCAGTGGCGAGGACAAAAAAGTAGCGGATACTATCGATATAGATTCGCTGCTAAACATCAGGTATTCGAAGTTGTTAAAGTATCCTGTGGATTCCATGGCGTTTCCCAGAAGCTATAATGTAGCGACGAACACCATCAAAAAAGTACCTTCTAAAGACTGGACAAGTGGTTTTTTTGTAGGCAACTTATGGCAAATTTATGCATTGACCGGTGATGATGCATATAAAAAACGAGCAGAGCAATGGACTCCCCTTGTCGAAAGGGAAAAGCTAAACAATAGAACCCATGATATGGGGTTTAAAGTTTTTTGTAGCTTCGGGAATGGCCTTAAGGCCAATAAAAATGATTATTATAAAAATGTCATCATTAAGAGCGCGCAGACGCTAAGCACAAGATTTAATGAGAACGTTGGAAGCATCCGTTCTTGGGACTTTAACAAAGATATCTGGGAGTTTCCTGTGATCATAGACAATATGATGAATCTCGAGCTACTTTTTGAGGCGACGAAGATCACTAAGGATAGTAGCTTTCACAAAATGGCAGTGACACATGCCAATACCACGCTAAGAAATCATTTTAGAGATGACAATAGCACCTATCATGTGGTCGTATACGACACGATCAATGGTAGCGTAAAGCAAAAGGTTACCCACCAAGGCATCAATGATGAATCTGCTTGGGCCCGTGGTCAAGCTTGGGCCATTTATGGTTATACAATGGCCTATCGATATACAAAGAATGCAGATTACCTTAAACAGGCAGAGGAGACAGCCAATTTTTTCATCGATCATCCAAATTTACCAGCAGATGGAATTCCGTATTGGGACTTTGATGATCCAAAGGTCCCTAACGCGCCGCGGGACGTTTCGGCTGGTACCGTTGTTGCATCGGCTTTGATCGAACTTTACGCATATACCCAAAATGAAAAATACCTGAATCACAGTAAAAAGGTCATCGACCAGCTACAATCTGAGAACTACATATTAGAGGCTGGTATCGAGGCTCCGTTCATCTTAAAGCACAGTACTGGAAACTGGCCCAAGAATGACGAAATCGACGAACCTATCGTATATGCCGACTATTATTTTTTAGAGGCGCTATTAAGATTAAAAGCATTGTAACTTCATGAAGTTAAAATATATTTCTAAGAATGCTATCGTATATAGTATTGGTTTTCTTTGTGCCTTACTGGTCCTCGTTTCTTGTGAAACTGCATCCGTAAGTGATACCCAAAGAGCGAAAACAAACATCAATACTAACTGGTCGTATCTAGAGGATGATACAACACGTATAGAACAAGCGCTAGATACCGAAGCTTGGAGCTCGGTAAACCTGCCACACAGTTGGAATAGTTTGGATGCGACCGACCTAGACCCAGGCTACAGGCGTAGTGCTAGTTGGTATAAGAAAACACTAGATATTCCCTCGATAGACGACAGTGCAATCTACCAATTGTATTTTGAGGGTGTAAATATCACCTGTGATGTCTATGTGAATCAACAGCGCGTTGGAGGGCATATTGGCGGTTATATAGGTTTTACGATCGATATCACAGATGCCCTGCAAAGTGGCGAGAACGAAATTCTAGTCCGAGCAGATAATGGTTTCGATCCAGAGATCATTCCTTCCCAAAAAAGTGACTTCTTCATCTTTGGTGGAATCAATAGGGATGTTTGGTTGAAAACACTTCCAAAACAGCACCTCGAAAATATCAAGGTCACTACTCCAAATGTTTCAAATGAAACAGCATCACTAGTGGCGGAGGTTTCGGTTGTAGGAGTCGACGATAATAATGGCCAGAAAGTAGTGGCCATACTTGAGGACGAAACCGGCGCTCAAGTTTCGAAAGGCAAATTTTCGATTCGCGAGAATAAGTCGATTGTCAGATTCGACGATATCAAAAACCCGAAACTATGGAGTACGAAGAGTCCAAACCTATATACACTGACTGTTTCATTGGTAGACCAAGACCTCATGAAGGATAGTCTATCCGAACGTGTCGGTTTTAGATGGTTCGAATTCAAGGATCACGGTGCGTTCTACCTCAATGGAGAACGTTTACTTCTTCGCGGAACACATCGGCATGAGGAGCATGCTGGTGTTGGTGCGGCTATGAGCAATGAGCAGCATCGAAAGGATATGGAACTCATCAAAGAGATGGGTGCGAATTTTGTGCGATTGGCACATTACCCGCAAGACCCAGAAGTTTATAAGGCCTGTGATGAACTTGGCTTACTGGTTTGGGATGAGCTTCCTTGGTGTCGAGGAGGGCTAGGAAATGATCGATGGAAAGCGAATACCAAAGAGATGTTGAAAGAGATCATCACCCAGAACTATAATCACCCAAGCATCATTCTATGGTCCCTAGGAAACGAGATCTATTGGCTTCCAGACTTCGAGAACGGAGATGATACAGATCAAATAAACACGTTTCTAAAAGAGCTAAATACACTGGCGCATGAATTGGATCCAACAAGAAAAACGGCCATTAGAAAATATTATGAAGGGGCCGATATCGTGGATGTATTTTCACCTTCCATTTGGTCTGGATGGTATTCAGGAAGTTATAAAAGCTATGAGAAGGCCATCGACCTTTATAAAAAACAATATCCGCATTTTCTTCACGCCGAATATGGTGGTTCCAGCCATTTAGGACGTCATGCAGAGAATCCTATTACCGGAGAAGGAAAGATCATGGCCGATGGATGGGAAGAGGCCATCGTGCAGACCAACGTCGCCAATATTGCACAGATCGGTGATTGGAGCGAAAGTTATATCGTCGATCTTTTCGATTGGCATCTGAGAATTTCTGAGACCGATTCTAGTTTCGTTGGAAATGTCCAATGGGCCTTTAAAGACTTTGGAACACCGCTGCGACCAGAGAACGACATTCCATATATGAATCAAAAAGGGTTGGTAGACAGAAGTGGAAATCCGAAAGATGCGTTCTACGTTTTCAAGAGTTATTGGAGCGACGAACCATTTACCTATATCGAATCTCATACATGGAAAGAACGGCAGGGCCCAAAGGATAAACAACGAAATATCAGTGTGTATAGCAATTGCCCACGTGTCGAATTGCTTTTAAATGGAAAGAGCCTCGGTGTAAAAGAAAAAGACATCACCAAATTTCCTGCATCTGGTTTAAACTGGGATCTGAACTTTAGTGAAGGGAGCAATCAGTTGGTCGCTTTAGGAACTATTGCCGAAGGGAAAACAGTGACAGACACTCTTCATGTTAATTATAGATTCACTAAAAACGGCAAAGCGAAGGAGCTAAAGTTATCGTCAAAGTTGATGGATAATGGAAACTACCTTGTCACTGCCACAGCGTATGATGCAAATGGCCTACGCTGTCTGGATTATGAGAATCGTGTGTATTTTCAATGCTTATCAGGCGGGGAGACCATAAAGAGTCATGGCACGCCTACAGGAAGCGAGTCGATCTCTATGGCCAATGGTAAAGCCTCGATAGAGGTAAAAAGAGATTCTAAGGACACTCCTTTAGAGATGATGGTCCTCAATCAAAGCTTCAAAGGCACTTATTTAACGATAGAATAAAAAACTGAAATGTATAAATTAAAAGAAATCCCCAGCCTGTTCAGCCAAGCGGGGATTTTTTTGGTTATGAGAGGAAGTATTAAAATTCTTGTATTATGCCTACTCCTTACGGCAAGTTGCCATAAAACTCCTTCTAATTTCGAACTGGTATCGGAGATTGAAAGAGAACGTATACTTGAGAAAGCATCATCATATCTTGATGCCAAGCCTATCACTGTCACCGCCAGTTTTTCTGAGCGAAGTGCCGGAGGACGGCACGATTACTTTTCTGAAGGCGACTATTGGTGGCCAAATCCCGAGGATCCAAAGGGTCCCTATATTAGAAGGGATGGAAGGTCCAATCCGGATAACTTTAACGATCACAGAAAAGCATTGATACGTTTCTGTCAAATTTCGGGAGCTTTGGCCTCTGCCTATTTGATCACAGAAGATAAAGCGTATGTTCAAAGCTTACGACCCCATTTATTAGCTTGGTTCGTAGATGAGGAAACGAGAATGAATCCTCATCTCTTGTATGCGCAAGCGATCAGCGGCAAAGTTACTGGCCGAGGCATTGGGATCATCGATACGGTTCATCTTGCAGAAGTGGCCATGGCTGTAGAAATATTAGCAGATTCCGAAGTGGCCAGCAATTCGGAGATCGATGCCATAAAGAAATGGTTCAAGGAATACCTTCAGTGGCTCACCTCTCATCAATTTGGAATTGATGAGCGTGATCATGGGAATAATCACAGTGTCTGTTGGACTATACAGGTAGCAGCATTCGCAGCGTTGGTGGATGATACGAAGACGCTGGATTTTTGTGAGGATCTTTATAAGAACTCCTTGCTGCCTCAACAAATGGATGTCGATGGAAGTTTTCCCAAAGAATTGAATCGGACAAAACCGTATGGGTATTCGCTCTTTAACATCGATGCCATGGCAAGTGTTTGCCAGATACTTTCTACCGAAAAAGAGAACCTCTTTAAGTATACCACGAAAGAAGGAAAAAGTCTGGCTTTGGGGATGCAATTTATCTATCCCTATATTAAAGATAAGGATACTTGGCCTTACCAAAAAGATGTGATGTATTGGGAAGAGTGGCCAGTTAGGCAGTCTTCATTATTATTTGCGGGAATGGCCTTCGATAACGAATCATACATCAAGTTGTGGACCTCCTTGAATGGTGATTTTCAAACTGCGGAGATCGTGAGGAACATGCCTGTAAAACACCCCTTACTGTGGATTGAAAGATAGGACGATTCTTTGGATTTACGATTGATTGGGCCTATTGCTATAAGCAACCTACGCTACGTGTATTTTTCGGACAATTGTGCCCCTTATTTGGTATCATAGATTTAACACTTTCAATAACTTTATACAAATAGGGACCACCAACTAACACTACATTCATTATGAAAAAAAGAATACTCTCAACGCTAATGCTTTGTATTACCGCTCTTGGATTTGCTCAGGTAAATGGAGACATTTTGATCAACGAATTCTTACCCGATCCAAATGGTACAGAGAATCAGAAAGAATGGTTCGAAATATGGAATACGACTGCTTCTGATATCGATATAGAAGGTTGGACCATCAGAGACCGATCATCGTCCAGTAGATGGCATCTGATCGCCAATGGAGGCCCGTTGATCGTGCCGGCTAATGGCTACTTGGTGTTGGGGACCAATACAGATACGGGGACCAATGGAGGTATCAATGTTGATTATGCTTACAACTTTGTTTCCCAATCTCCTTTTACAACGGTTACGGCCACAGGCTTCCCAAGTTTTAACAATTCGAATAGCTTTGACGACGGAGTTGATGGCTGCAATAGTACGGTCGATACCACTGGAGGGATAAGCGATAATGAAAAAGATGGCGTACGCTTGTTGATGCCCGATATGTCAACGCCGATGGACCCTACCGATTTTATCGAGATCGACCGCTTAGAATATGATTACGGATACAATGCTGATAATCTCGTGGCCAACGGTGGAAGTGGTCAACCCATTGGGATACCCTATCTTCCCTCAATTCCTGGATGGAACGATGGCTATACGCAATTAGAGGGATCTGGTTGTTTCATGGGCAATGAAGACCTAGATAATAACCGAAGTATTCAACGTATAGGTACCTCAGGCGTGGCTTTGGATGATTGGGCGTTCTCAAATGATGTTAACGTTGCAGGTGAATTTTTTGGAACTCCTGGGGCAGCCAATAACAATGTGCTGTCTACAGACAAATTCACCCTAGACCCAGACAATTTTGATATTTTTCCAAACCCTGCCACCAATATATTGACCATCAGATCGGACAAAGTCGTAATAGAATCCATATCGTTGTTTGATATATTAGGGAAAAATGTTTTTACCGGTAAAGAGATGATCGACGATGGAATCGATGTTTCCAATATTGCCTCAGGATTATATGTACTAAAAGTGACGGCCAACAATTCAAGCCTTGTTAAAAGAATTGTTATCAACTAACCATACCAAAAAGACAGAAAACCACAAAGGGAGTTTGGACCTCATTTTGATAAGTACCCAATCCCTTTTTTTAAAAATCTTTTCTTTATGATCAAAAAGAATTAAGACTATCCTAAGTTTTCTTTAAGGGATCATCCGGAGATTCATTTTTAAGATATGGTGGGTAGCATTAATAATGCTCTAAGATATACATAACACAATTCTACTATTAGATATTGACCAAGTTTGAACTGAATCATCACATCAGACCTAGCGCTAGCTTTGTTCAATTTTTTTAAAATAGATGCAGGTGTTAGGTGAGGTCTTTTGAGCGATTCTCGCAAATGCGAAAAACAAGTACACAAACTAATAGTAACCACTAAACTTTAAAAAAATGAAAAACCGACCAACCAAAACTTGGATTCCTTCCTATGTCAAAGTTTTCATACTTTTCATAGCGATCAGCGCTACCTCCTGTAGCCGCGAAGAACTAGAAACAACAACCGATGAAACTGCTTCGGATGAGGTTGTAACCGATGAGGATCTTACGTCGAGATGCACTACAACAGGATATGAATGGCTAGGAAGCAGCCCTAATAACAACGATAACTGGAAACTGCAATATCAAGGCAAAGAAGCCCGTAGAGTAGGAGGTGACGCCTCCTTTTATACCATAGCGAACTCTCGCTTCGAAGTCGTAGGATCTTCATGTAATCGGCTTCGATTCAGAGTGGACGATTCCGACCCCACAACTTCAGGCTCCTCAAATCCAAGGTCAGAACTCAGGGAAATGCGAAAGCTCAGTTCCTCTGGAAAGGAAAAAACGGCTGGCTGGAGCTACACTTCCACGAAATATATAGATATCGATTTTAAAGTACGAGAGATGACATCATCCGGTCGATTATCTGTTGCACAAATTCATTCAGGACAGGATGATATTTCACAAATAAGTGTAGATAAATTGAGCAACGGAAAGTATAAGGTTTCATTGATCGTTGAAGGTGACGATGGTCCAGAATACAAGACCTTGTACGACAATGCCAGTTCCGGTACTCGATTTAAAATTCGTATGAAGATCGAGGGTAAAAAAGTGAAAGCCCGGAAATTGACCAGCGGCAGTTCCTATACTTCGGCGGTCACCATAAAGAATTCAAGCAAATACAGAACGAGTACTTGCTACTTTAAGGCAGGAGCGTATCTCATCGGAGCTAGCTCAGGTAAAGCTAAAGTTGAGTTCTATAAAATAAAGACCAGTGGCGCACAAAGTTATTGATATGTGATAAAACCGCGGAGCTTGATGTCTCTGCGGTTTTTATTCTCTCACTAGGCCAATGGTTCCTATGTTATTGTTTTCTCTTAGAAGTGGTGACTTCTCACTCGGGATAAAAGCATTGCGATCCTCCCATTTAGGGTTTTTGTATTGGATATTCATTTCCTGCGCGCCTTTGCTCACCTTTACGAAACCGCTATCATAGAACAAGCAGTTGCGAATGCTATTGGAGCTTCCAGCAAGATTCACCGGGTTTTTGATCAGGTAGCTGTCCTCAAATACAGAATTTGAGATGGCCACTTTATGGATTCCGTTGGTACGTAGTATCTTGCCTTTTTCGGTATTGGCCACCTTGTGAAAAACACAGTGGTCAATGATGAGACGCCCTCCTTCGATATTTACATTTGGAGTGGTACGCACATAGTTCACGGCAAATTGTTCGATATTGCTGAAGACACTATTGTTAACAATGATCGTATTGGCATTGAAAGCGCCGATATCATCCTTATCGTATGAAAGATTCAATCCTCTGTAACTGTTTTCAAATCTCGAATTCACAAAGCTCAAGGTATCTGCTTTGGTACCGGCATACGCCTTGAAAATACTTCCGCCATCGGTATTGGTGAAATTTTTGAAGACGCAATGGTCGGCAAAAAGGCTATAAAGACCGGGGCGCTGTTTATCGGGTGAAACGATGGCATACTTCATCGGACTTGAATGCTCACCATCGAAGGTAATATTATTGATATAGAGCTTTGCATTTTCATTCAGTCTGAAAAAATGATCTATAGGTTTTGGTAGCTCGTCCTTCGCTTTGATCAAGGTTTCCCCATTTTTTGCACCATTTATCGTCAACGTACCATTGATCTTGATCTTTTTTTCAATTTCATAGATACCAGGTTCCAAAGATATGACGGAGCCGGAGGCGGCCTTGCCAATGGCCTTTCTCAGCGTTCCTAACCCCGGTTTTATCGCGATTTCTGAAGGAGCCGCTTTAGGAGTCTTAATATCAGGATTCCAGCCAGGTCCAGCTCTCATGGTCATCGCTCTAGGCAGTTTCGTACTTCCTAAGTTGAAAGCTCCAGCCGCATAGACCGCTCTTTCCTTTTTTGTGATATCCCATTCGGGACTCTTTGGTGTGCTTTTCACTGATGTCAATATCGGATTGTTCTCAGCAGGTATGGGAAGTGATTTGACCATTTTCCAGACAATGCTTGTTTTCTCAAACAAATTGGGGTCTACCGCCGCTTGGCTGTCAACGATATTACCGCTAAAAGAGATACCGTCTAAGGCGTCATCAGCATCTAAGATCTTCCCACCATCGGAGTTGGTAATGATATTATTGGCAAAGACTGTGCGAATGGGAGCTAAGGTCCTTTCCGAATCTTTGCCTGCGCCAAATGCCATAGGACCGCAATTGATAATGGTATTATTCTGGATGTCCACATCCTTTACTTGGTGATATCTATTCAAAGGGGAGTTTGGAACACCGTTCATGATGACAATGGGACCTCGAAGGCCAGTTCCTTTGAGACCGACCAGCAGATTGCTTCGAACGATATGACCTTCATTGATGATACGGATCCCGCCAGTATTGGAAACATTGTTTCCAAGAAAGACATTATTTTCTACCAATGCATTGTTGCCATGTCTCAAGGTCAACGTTCCTCGGCTTTCCACGAAGAGATTGTTTCTAAAAATATTATCGCCAGATTTGTTACTGATGATCTCAATTTCACCATCACAATTTTTAAAGACATTGTTCTCAACGATGGTTTTTGACGATCTCATGGAGTTGGTACTGGTACCGATTCGAATACTCTCACCACCATTAGCGCCAAGATCAGGGCGCGCTCCAAAAAAGTTATGATCGATCTTGTGATTATTCTCTGTGTGTTCATCGCCTTTTAGCCAAACGACCAAGGTAGTGCCAGCGGATACCTTTCCAGTGAAGTTGTTATGGTCCACACGATTGTTCTTCCCCCAAATATCGACCCAGTGATTTTTCAAATCGGCATCTCTAGTTTTAATATAGGATATCGTAGAATTGGCAAACCGACAGTTATTCGCAAATACTCTGGAGTCTTTTCTAAATTGAACCACATGTTTAGCTGTGGTATTTCCATCCTTGAACCAAAGTCCACTGACGATGACAAAATTACCATAGATGCTGAGGTTAGAATCGCCAGTGATAATGACTTTTCCCGGGGTTTCTGCTTTGATGATCACGGGGTTCTCTTTGGTGCCATTACCATATGCCTTGAGTTCCACATCCTTCCAAACACCATTGGCGAGTAAAATGGTACCACCTCCATCTAAAGAGGCGAGGGCAGCATTTAATTCATCAGTATTGGTCACTCTAATATCCTGTGCTGGCACATACCAAACAACTACTGCTAGTGCGATCTGAAATAATGCGTTTTTGATGGTCATTGCGACTTCCCTTAAGATTTATCATAGTTTTTGATAAATATACTCAAAAACGATTCCGTTTTGATCAGATGCTATTGGCAGGCACATTAAAAGGAACTATTCTTTATCAATTTTGTACAATTTTAACCACTCATAGGATCCAGGTGTGCCTTTATCCAGTAAAATATGCTAAAACGGCAATTACCACTACCACCAAAAGCAAGGATAGAATGACATCGATGGTGTCGTAACTTTTCTTCGAAGCGATCTTGTCTTCGCTAGATAAAGTGCCAAATGAGAGCCCCTTGATGCGAGCATAGTTGGGTGCTGTTGTAAGTACACTCACGGAGATACAGAGTATCACCGAAAAGATGAACATAAAGATGGCCATATGGGCAAAGTTGATGGTTGCAAATTCATATAGTAGACCTGTAGCCGTTGGTTCACCTGTGAGCCTAAAATCTGCAATATGTTGCTGATAATATATTTCGGAACCTAGACGCAAAATGAGCAAGAATAACCCCGCGAGTAGTGTAGTGATCGCCGCTTTTGAATTGACCCGTTTCCAAATGATGCCCAAAAGAAACACAGCTGTCACCGGAGGCGCAATGTAGGATTGCACATTTTGAAGGTATTGATACATCACCCCACCACCTATCTTTTGCATAATTGGAATCCAAATGATGCCAAGAATTACGATCATAGCAGTGGCTATCTTTCCAATATTCAATAGCTGACGTTCGGTTTTCTCTGGTTTTAATTTCTTATAAATATCGATGGTGAAAATGGTAGAGCACGAATTGAATACCGACGCCAACGAACTCATTAAAGCTGCCATCAAGCCTCCAGCGACCAACCCTTTTAGACCAACGGGTAGGAGCGTGGTCACCAACATTGGAAATGCCCTATCTGCTTTGTCCAACGCGAAGACCTCGGGATTTTGTACCGACAAAGCAAACGCGATGATACCTGGAATCAGAAATATGAAAATGGGCAGTAACTTGAGATAGGCACCAAAGATCGCTCCACGACGTCCTATCTTGATATTATTCGCTGCCAATGTCCGTTGCACGATATATTGATCGGTACACCAATACCAGATCCCTACGATCGTACCACCAAAAAGGAGTCCGGTCCACGGGAAGTCCGGATCACTCATCGGTCGCCACATGTTAAAATGCTCTGGTTTTGTGTCTCTTACCGTTGCCGTTAGTTGTTCCCAACCACCGACCTCCACTAGGCCAAAATAGGTGATCATCACCGCTCCTAGGATCAATATGATGGTCTGCAACGTTTCGGTGTAGATCACCGCTTTCATACCGCCTACAACCGTATAAAGCCCTGTAAAAATAACAATACCAATGGCACCATACCAAAAGGGAATGCCAAGGAGTTCCGAAACTACGATACCTCCTGCGTATATGGTCACAGAGACTTTGGTCAACACATACGCCAATAATGAGAATACGGACAGAAACCACCGCGATCTGCTGTCAAAACGCTTTTCTAGAAATTCGGGCATGGTAAAAGCCCCACTACGAATATAAAATGGTAGAAAGAGCCAGCCAAGTAGAAGCACGATCCATGCATGCAGCTCATAGTGGGCCATAGGCATCCCAGATTCGAAACCAGTTCCTGCAAGTCCCACAACATGCTCGGATCCGATGTTGGAGGCGAAGATGGACGCACCAATGACAAACCAGCCTACATTACGTCCTGCTAAGAAATAGTCTTCTGTGTTCTTGTTCTTTTGAAGGACTACCCATACAGCAACGGCTATTAACGCCAAGAGGTACGCACCCAATACCCACCAATCGGCGGTTTCTAGAACTGATTCCATATTCGTTTATTTAGTTGGTTAGAAAGATCTTTAGATATATTGATTGATGATGTTTTCGAATAATTCCTGTTTACCGCTTCGCGCCTTTATATTTTGGTTTCCTCGCGCATGGACATACAAATCCTCTAGACTGCTCTTTCCGCTTTCAAACGCCTTTCCGGCTCCTGAGTCAAACGAAGCATAACGTTCCGCTCGCAGCTTTGTATATTCTGAATTTTGCAGAATGTTATCTGCCGCAATGAGGGCACGAGCAAATACGTCCATGCCACCAATATGGGCATGAAAAATATCTTCGAGATCCGTCGAATTTCTTCGGATCTTCGCATCAAAATTAACACCACCACCTTGTAGTCCATCAGCCTGAAGGAATACGAGCATCGCTTGTGTAAGTTCATAGACATCCACAGGAAATTGGTCGGTATCCCATCCGTTTTGATAATCGCCTCGGTTGGCATCGATGCTTCCTAGAAGTCCGTGATCTGCAGCAACTTGAAGTTCATGCTCAAACGTATGCTGTGCCAAGGTGGCATGGTTTACTTCGATGTTTAGCTTGAAGTCGTCCATTAGGTCATAACGCGCAAGAAAACCTGCCACTGTAGCGGCATCAAAGTCATACTGATGCTTGCTGGGTTCCATCGGTTTAGGCTCAATAAAAAAGGTGCCTTTAAAACCCTGTTTACGGGCGTAGTCTCTACACATATGGAGGAAGCGAGCAAAATGTTCTTGTTCCCGCTTCATATCTGTGTTCAACAGGGACATATAGCCCTCGCGGCCACCCCAGAATACATAATTCTCGCCGTCGAGTTTGATCGTAGCATCTAGGGCGTTTTTGACCTGCGCCCCGGCATACGCCACAACATCGAAGTCGGGATTGGTCGCCGCACCATTCATATAACGCGGATTGCTGAAACAGTTGGACGTTCCCCATAATAATTTAACCCCGGTTGTTTTCTGTTTTTCCAGTGCATAGTCGGTGATCAACGCCAAACGCTTTTCCGATTCAGCAAGACGATCACCTTCTGCGATGAGGTCAAAGTCGTGAAAGCAATAGTATGGAGCACCTATTTTGGTGATGAACTCAAAGGCCGCATCCATCTTATCTTTGGCCTGTTGAACGGGGTCTGAATTTTTCAACCATGGAAATTGTTGAGTAGGAGCCCCAAAAGGATCCGATCCAACTCCGGTGAAGGTATGCCAATAGGCAATTGCGAATTTGAAATGTTCCTTTAGTGATTTTCCTGAAACGATCTTATTTTCATCGTAATACTTGAAGGCAAAAGGATTTTTGGAGTCTTTCCCTTCAAATGTTATTTTATTGATTCCCTTGAAATATTCCATTCGACCTGATGTTATAATGATTTATGTTCTAAAGTGTCTTTGTTAATTTTGATTTCCAATCTTCGTAGGCAGCGCGATAAGCACCATCTATATTTAATGGATGGTAGGTGTGTTGTATCTTATCATGTTGTGTTGCTTCACTGAAATTCTTAAAGATACCGCTCGCATAAGCGGCCGCCCTTGCTGCTCCAACAGCCCCTGTTGTTTCTACAATATCGATTCGCGCGTCGGTGAGCGTGGCAATGGTCTCTGAAAATATCTGTGACCTAAAAAGATTGTCATTGCCCGCTTTGATCCTACTGAGGTCTACACCGTCGGCTTTTAAAATTTCCAATCCATAGACAAATGAAAAAGCGATGCCTTCCAAAGCAGCTCTAAAGAGATGTGTCTTCTTGTGGATATTGAAATTAAGATTGATGATGCTCGCCTCAGGGTTCTTATTTTTAAGCATGCGTTCGGCTCCATTGCCGAAGGGGAAGATCCGCAGGCCATCCGAACCAACAGCCACCTCACCGGCCCGGGCATTCATTTCTTCGTAGGACATACCGCTAGTTAGATTATTTCGTATCCAACTATATTGAATGCCAGTGCCATTGATACACAGCATTTTTCCTATCCTAGGAAGTTTGTCAGTATGATTCACATGAGCGAAACTATTGATACGAACACTTTCGTGGGTGATAACTTGGTCGGACAACGCATATACCACTCCAGAGGTTCCGCCAGTTGCGGCAATTTCACCTGGTTCTAAAACATTTAGAGCCAAGGCATTGTTTGGCTGGTCACCTGCCCGATACATCAGAGGAATTCCTTCGGGCAAGCCTGAAGCTTTGGCGGCATCTGCTGTCACTTTTCCTTGAAAAGAAAAGTTTGGCCGCACCTCAGGGATCAAAGACCTATCGATTTCTGTTGCATCTAAAAGCCAGAAAGCGGGTTCATCTGCTATAAAATCCCATAAAATAGCTTCGGAAAGACCAGAAGGGGTTGTGAGGCATTCTTCTGTGAGCTTATATCCAATGTAGTCTCCAGGAAGCATGAACTTATGAATTTGATCGAAGACCTCAGGTTCATTCTCTTGAACCCACTTAAGTTTCGAGAGCGTGAAATTACCTGGTGAATTTAGTAATCGCTGCATGCATTTGTCGGACCCGACGGATTCAAATATTCGATCCCCGATAGTTACAGCTCGGCTATCGCACCAGATAATGGACGGACGCAATAATTGCATTGATTTGTCGACCAATACCAGGCCATGCATTTGGTAAGAAATGCCAACTCCTTCAATACGATCGGGCTCGACGCCCGTTTTGGCTATAAGTTCCTTGGTCGCTTCACATAAATGTTTCCACCATAGATCAGGGTCTTGCTCACCCCAACCGCTTTGCTCAGAAATTATAGACATTTCCTTTTTAGGATATTGAGCAATCCCCGCTACACTGCCATTCGAAGACTCGATCAATGCGGCCTTTATCGAAGAGCTGCCAACGTCATAACCTATCCAATACAAAACGTTCTTATTTTAGGGTGAATGTTGCTTCGGCAAAAGCAGCTGCTCCCAGAGCCAAACTTCTAGGCATAGGGCTTGCGCCACCGATATAAAGTTTGAATTGACCTGGTTCTAGAACCTTTTTTCCATGATAATCTACCAATTTCAGATCATCAGCTGTCAATCTAAATTGTACCTCTTTGATAGCCCCTGGATCAATTTCAACACGCATCACATGCTTAAGGTCAAAATTAGGAACACGAACCGAGGCTTGTACATCAGAAAGATACAACTGTACCACTTCTTCTCCTGTAAGTTCTCCTGTATTTTTGACAGGAACGGTGATAGTAAGCTGGTCGCCTTCAGCGATGCTTTCTGCCGAAAGTCGGATGTCACCATATTCAAATTTGGAATAGCTCAATCCAAATCCGAAAGGGTAGAGGGGTTCTTTTACCATGTATTTATACGTCCTACCTTCCATCGAATAATCTTCATAGGGAGGCAACTGATCGAGGGATCTGGGAAATGTGATAGGCAATCGTCCTGAAGGATTTCCCTTTCCAAATATCAGTTCGGCTGCCGCATTGCCACCCTCCTCACCGGGATACCAAATAAGCATCACAGCATCGGAGAGTTCGTGGACTTCCGCCAAATTCATCGGGCTGCCACCTGTAACCAGTGTAATTATTGGTCTTTCTTTGGCCTCTTCACGAAGTTTTTTAAGATAATCGATCTGATTCTGAGGGATGTTATAGTCCAAACGGTCGCCTTTGGTAGACGAGGCTAGGGATTCGCCTTCCTCTCCTTCCAAAAGTCCAGAGATGCCCAATACGACAATTGTGGCATCGCTATCCGCCGCATGTCCAGAAGACCAATCTAGAGGATTGATCGGTTTTCGATCGAAGAGCGCTCCCATGGCATAGTATAACTGACTGCCTGGTGCCAAGGTTCCGGCAATACCTTCTAATACGGTACTCATATTGGGGTTCACACCATAGTAATTTCCTAATAGGATATCGGTATTTGCAGCATGCGGACCTGTCACAAAGTATTTCGCGAGGTCATTCCGCAATGGCAAAACACCATTGTTCTTAAGAAGTACCATACTCTTCTGCGCCACTTCTTTGGCCAACGCGCGATGTTCATCACTATCCACTACATCCATAGAGATATCATCGTAAGGATTACTACCATCTGGATCGAATAGCCCCAATTTAAAACGGGTTTTAAGCAACACGGCTAACTTTTCGTCCATTTCTTCTTCAGTGACCAATCCTAATTTTACGGCTTCTGGCAATGCGGGATAGGTACTCCCGCAGTTGAGGTTTACACCACTTTTCAACGCCAAGGCGGCAGCTTCGGCTTGGGTGGCGACCACTTTATGTCCTTCCTCTGCATAAAAGTCTACCAATGCCCAACAATCACTAAGGAGATGTCCCTTAAAATTCCAAGTATTGAGCAGTACATCATCGATCAAATATTTATTTGCGCAGCATGGTTCTCCGTTGGTTGCATTGTAGGCGCACATTACCGCTTCGACCTTCGCTTCCGTGACCAATGCTTCAAATGCAGGAAGGTAAGTTTCCCAAAGGTCCTTCATATTTACTTTGGCATCAAATTCATGACGAAGTGCTTCAGGGCCGTTGTGTACCGCATAGTGTTTAGCGCAGGCAGCGGTTTTCAGGTATTTGGAATCATCTCCTTGTAAGCCACGGACGAAAGCTTTTCCCAAGATGGAGGTCAAGTAAGGGTCTTCCCCATAGGTTTCTTGACCGCGACCCCAACGAGGGTCTCTAAATATATTGATGTTAGGCGTCCAAAATGTTAGGCCACCGTAGCGTAAGTGATATCCTTTGGCTTTTGCTGCATTGTACATGGCTCTTGCTTCATCAGAGATAGCATTCGACATACGATATGCCAAGTGCTCGTCGAAAGTAGCTCCCAAGGCGATTGCTTGCGGAAAGACCGTAGCGGCGCCCGACCGGCCAACACCATGTAAGGCCTCGTTCCACCAATTATAGGCAGGAATGCCCAATCGCGGTATAGCGGGCGTATCATAGGTCATTTGCGCGGCCTTTTCTTCAAGTGTCATGCGCGCTATAAGATCATTGATTCGTTCATCCATTCCCAAGGATGTATCATAGAAAGGGAAATCGTATTCGGTCTTTTGTGTGGCGATTTTCTCGGAAGTATCCGTCTTTTGGTCAGCTGCTCTTTTGCAACTGGAGAAAATAGATAAGAAGAAGAATAATGCTAAGGTCCAGGAAATTGATTTTTTCATGCTTGGTCGTTGTAAACAATGTATTTGGCCGTTCGATAGCCGTTGATTTTTAAAGATATCATTTAAATTTAAGTTTACTCAAGGCGTAGAGACTGTAAATATCAAAAATGAATGATATGTGATATTTAATGAATGATTTGAGATATCCAGTTAATAAAGCTTCGATGCTGCAAACTTTTCTTTCGCTACCTAGGGATGACCAGTATTTTCTACGAAATAGGTATTCTTGGAGCGACTTCTAATCATACGAGCCTTGGCGATACATGCGATCTTTGAACTTAATACTGTCAACCATTTCGAGAAGTTTCATGCTGATCCCGAATGGGCTTACTTTATAGGTTGATAAATTATAAGAGTCGCGGATGGAGAATATTTTAGATTCTGAGTTAGGCTATCTTCTGACAGTTGAATTTTTGGATATATAAGAAGCTCTAACCAAATGTATGAAACGATAGCTTTGGCTTCATGTGGTGTGTTAAGAGGCCTCATGGCTTTTCAACTTATACCTATACTCAAATTAAGAAATGTATTACAAATACCTATTTTTATTAATATAAATGATGCATTTTAACTAATTTTATTGGATTCTTACAAGTATTTGGTATTTTTTTTATAAATTCTTCTACATTTTAGAAGATTAGAACATAAGATTTAGCCCCAAATCGAATGAAAAAAAACTACCTACTAGGTAAACTAGCAGTTGCCCTACTGTTAATTACCGCAGCAAGTACCGGCCTCAGTGCGCAGGTTACTATTCTTAACCAAGGTTTCGATAGTTCCCCTGCAGACACGTGGGGTTATACGACGAATCCAGGTTCAGGAACCATATTTTTAAATGCAGGTTTCTATAACGAACCTTCTACTCCCAACGCTTTGGTTCTTAGAGGAGGTCCTGGAGACCAGACCAATCCCAATATTGTATTTAATAACGTCGATATCTCGGCTTACAGCAATGTAACCATCAGTGTTGATTTTGCGCAGTATCGCGTAGAATCCACAGATGATTTCGATATGTTGGTTTCCTATGACAACGGCGCAACATTTCCGACGGTCATCACTTTGACCGATGGAACCTTTGGAGGAACTACCAGATCTTTTGATTTTGGCGCAAGTGGAGGTTATGTTGGCGCCAATCCCTACACCTTCAACGTACCAGCCGTAGCAACACAGGTAATGGTGATGTTTCGCTTTACCGAAACAGCCACATTTAGCAATACTGCAGATTATTTTTTCATGGATGATGTTAGATTAGAAGGCCTTCTACCTGCTTCAGAAATAGATATCATTGGTAACGGAGTAGATATAGCAGATGGAGATACGACGCCATCGGTAGCAGATGATACCGATTTTGGGCTATCGTCGATCGGCATTCCTGTGGTTCATACCTTTACTATAGAAAACGATCCGTCTGCCGGTAGTACGTTAAATTTAACTGGATCGCCTTTAGTTGATATATCTGGTAGCTCCGACTTCTCTATCACAGCACAGCCGGCAACAAATGCCTTAGGTGTGGCTGCGACAACGACATTTCAAGTCGCATTTAACCCAACTACAGCAGGAGTTAAAACTGCGATCATCTCTATTGACAATGATGACGCTAATGAAAATCCTTATAATTTTACCATTCAGGGAGCCGGGTTAGCTGCGTCTGCGGAGATGGATGTTTTTGGAAGTGGTCTAGAAATCGTGGATGACGATACTACACCATCCGTTACAGATGATACCGATTTTGGTTCTACGACACTTGCACTGCCTTTGACCAGGACCTATACCATTAGCAATTTTGGCACGACCAATCTCAACCTTTTCGGAGCCTCACCTGTAACAATTTCCGGAAGTACCGATTTTACGGTGGTGGCACAACCTGCTAGTCCAATTTTGCCGGGTACTTCTGTGACTTTCCAAGTTTTATTTACTCCATCAGTTGCAGGAACAGCAAATGCTACAGTAAATATTGCAAATAATGATAGTGATGAAAACCCATATAATTATGATATTCAGGCCAACGTTTTGAGTACAGTTTCTCTCTATTGTGAGGACTTTACCACTCCTAGCGGATGGACGGTGGCCTCATCCACCAATGGGACGTGGCTGGAAGGCTCAGAGGCAACGATGTCTGCCGGAGCAACCGGCAATTATGCCTATTCTCAGCGGTTTTCTGGGCAATATCAAAATAATGCCTTTATCGAATATGAATCTCCTTCGTATGACCTTACCGGTTATGAACATTTAGTACTTCAACTGGATTATAATACAGATACCCAAGTAAATCGAGATTTCTTGAATATCTATTTCTCCAATAATGGAGGAGCTAATTGGTATCGATTAGGCCATGTAGACGTTGGCGAGGGAGTCAATTGGTATAACACCAAAACTGGTGGCACCTATGGCTGGACAGGTAATTCTGGTAGCTGGATAACTGCAGAGATCGACCTAGAGTCTATGGGATTTGATAATCAATCGGATATCCGATTTAGAGTGCGATTCGACTCCGATGGTTCTACAAGAGACGTAGGAGTTGCATTTGACAACTTCTGTATTATCGGAGACCCTATTGTACCAAAGACCTATCTTACTTGTGGACCTGGTGGTATTGGAAATGACCTGGAACTATGGTTAAGGGCTGACTCCATGCTTGGCACGGTTGCTGATGGAACCATAATTGATACTTGGGAGGACCAGGCGTTTGGTACCAAATGGACGAACGCAACCTCTTCTGGAGCAGAAAGACCTACTTTCTATGATAATGCTGCCAATAACGTAAACTTCAACCCTGTGGTTAGTTTTGATGGCACCAATGCGATGTATGGTAAAAAAGGATTCTTCAATCACGAGATCTATGTGGTGATCAACCCACGAACGACCATATCTAGTTCATTGCCAACACAAGATGTTTTCTTAGGTGATGATTATTTAGAAATTCCGCTTTCAGAAGATGTTACAGGCATCTCAATCGGAAATACATCAGCGCGATTTGTCAATGATGTCGTTGCTTACAATCAGGCATCAAATACCAAGTATGGTAAAGGGGTGGTTAGTACTACTTTGAGTTATGACCGTCCAGTGATATTTAGTACAAGTATCAACAGTGCTGGGAATGGGATGGACCTATTCTTAGATGGTATCAATTTAGATGTGTTGTCTGTCACTCAAGAAGTGAATCTAGCAACCTATAAGGATATTTTAGACACAAGATGGTGGTTGGGAAAAAGTGAATTCTTCGGACCTAGTTTTGATGGTGATATGTTAGAGATCGTTGTGTTCTCTTCGACGAAGTCGGCCATCGAAAAAACGCAGATAGAATCTTATCTGGCAATGAAATACGGTATCACTATGGGATTCTTTCCCGATCCTATCGCAGGAGTTCCTCATATTCCAAAATCCCTGTTCGATTCGAGCACCACCCCAATATGGGATACGGCTGTCAATGTTGGTTATACCTACAATGTTGCGGCTGTGGGTCGTGATGATTGTGCAGGACTTTATCAGAAACAAGCGAGAAGTGTGGATCCTGGTACAGTATTAACACTGGGACTAGGAGACATCTATAATACAAATTCTACCAACCCGAATACCTTTGCAGACGATTTCGATTTCTTGGTATGGGGAACCAATGGTAGGGATATGGCAAATAGCGGGACACCTATATCGGTGGACCTAGGTCCTGCAACGGTTACCACGCTAACAGAGGTACCCAATAGGATATGGAAAATAACCGAGCGTGCAACAGGAGATATTGGAACTGTAAAGGTGTCTGTGGCCACTGCCGATCTTGCTGGCCTACCAGCCTTGTCGGGTAATGACGCTTATGTGATGATCTTAGCCGACGACGATAGCTTTACCACAGCTGTGGAAACGATCTTTTTGACCGCGAATGGTGCTGATCAAGAAGCGTATTACGATTTTGACGGAACCAAATTCTTTACGTTTGGTGTCGCCCATGAGACACTCGCCGACCGTCATGTCGAATTTGATGGAACAGACGATTTCTCTATGATAGGGGATAGGGTGGATATAACGGGCCCATTCTCTATTTCCGCTTGGATCTATAACGATGGGTCTAACGATGCCAACGGCGATAAGACCATCATTGCTAAAAGAGGTAGTGGTAGTGACGGATATCATTTTTTGGTTGATGATAGCAATCGAGTGGTCATGCGATTCGATAGTGGCGGCAGTGATATGATCATTTCGAACACCAACTTGCCAGACAATCAATGGCATCATGTGGCTTTTACTTTCGATGGCGCCAGAGGTAATCTCTATATCGATGGCGTGATAGACGAAAGTCAAAATATGTCAGCGCCAACGGCAAATAGCCACTATCTTTCAATTGGGGCACGGTATATCGATAAGACTACCGAGGCCGATTATTTCAAAGGATATATCGAAGAGATCCGCATGTGGAATATCGCCCTATCAGTAGACCATATTCGCTATGTGATGAATCAAGAGATCGAAAATGATGGTAGCGGCAATGTAGATGGAGAAATATTACCACTAGGTATCAGCAAAAATGACATCAATAGCGTTCAATGGGCAGATCTTTTGGCCTACTATAGCATGAATGCCTTTATAGGAACGAGTGTCAATGATGTTTCAGGAAATGCAAATAGAGCGAGTTTGGCAGACCCAGATAAATTTGAGCTGCAAGATCAAACCGCTCCCTTGCCATATGTTTCCACCGCGGACGGTCCTTGGGAGGTCAATGGTACTTGGGCCAATGGTTCCGATCTGTATGTACCGAACGACAATCTAACGATCAATGGAATACCGACTGATATCGACTGGAATATCGTTCAGGTAGGGGATAATGTGGTGGCAAATGATGATAAGACCGTTTTGGGCCTTTTCTCTACTGCCAACGAGTTATCCGTGGTGAACGATTCCGAACTTATGGTTACACATTATTTAGACCTTGATGGCGTCATCGATCTCGAAGGTGAATCCCAGTTGGTACAAGATGATGGCTCTGACCTCGAAGTGGCCAGTGCCGGCTATATTGAGCGGGACCAGCAAGGTACTGCAGATAGTTATACCTATAACTATTGGTCGTCTCCTGTTGGAAATATCAATACGACCGCGAACAATCAAAACATACAGCTATCCGCCACCCTGATGGATGGCACCGTTGCCGCTAGTCCTGTTGGAATTAATTTCCAACCTGCGTACGACGCCGCGGACGGCGGACCGACTTCACCTATTACCATAAGTTCGTATTGGATATTCAGGTTTGTAAATAGCCTCGCTGATGATTACGATGCCTGGTTGCCCACAGGCTCTGTTGGTGATATACTTGCCGGAGAAGGTTATACCATGAAAGGAGCAGGCACTGGAGGTGTATTTACCGATCAGAATTATGTCTATATGGGAAAACCAAACAATGGAGATATATCGTTGACCCTATCGGCAGGAAATGAGTATCTCGTGGGTAATCCATATCCTTCTGCCATAGATGCCGACGAATTCATAGCAGACAATACCTCTACCACAGGGTCGCTCTATTTTTGGCAACATTGGGGAGGCGGTACCCACGTCCTTAGTGGCTATCAAGGAGGTTACGCGATATATAATCTATCTGGTGGCGTCTCGGCCGTCTCACATCCAAGTGTTGATCAAACAGGTTCTGGAACAAAGACCCCGGAACGTTATATTCCGGTCGCACAAGGTTTCTTTGTGGAAGGAAGTATCGATGGAACCGTCAATTTTGAGAATGACCAGCGAATTTTCGTAACTGAGGCCTCGGGGAATTCTATCTATATAAGAGGAGCGGTGTCATCTCAACGAGAGGAGATCATCGAAGAAGATACACGGACAAAAGTACGCCTTAAGATCACAACGCCCGGAGAAATTACCCGAGAGCTATTGCTCACGATAGATGAGAACACTACGGATGGCATCGATTGGGCCTATGACGCCAAATTGATTGAATCGCAGGAGGATGATGCCTTCTGGTTGATCGATGATATAAAACATGTAATTCAAGCGATCCCAGAAAGTCAAAAAGACAAGAAGCTACCCCTTGGAGTAAGCATAGCGAGTGCTGGAGAGGTTTCGTTTGAACTTTTCGAAGTGGAAAATGATGTGGCTGATATGGATTTGTATCTTTTGGATAAGGAAACGAGTGAAGTTTATGACCTAAGAGCTGCGAGTGTTACTGTTGATTTGAATGCAATTGGTGATCACAATGAGCGTTTCGAGTTATTGTTCAATGATCCTTTTAAAAAGGACATCGGCGACCCTCGTTTACAGGATGTTGTGAATGTGAGTTATCTTAATGACAAAAAAATTATCAGGATTGAAAATCAAATGAATATCAACTTAAGGTCTGTCAGCTTGTTCAATATGATGGGTCAAATGACGAATGTGTGGAATCTGAATACCGAAAGTATACAGGAGATCCAAGCTAACCATCTCATCAATGGTGCATATATTTTGAAGATCGAAACTGACGACGAGGAAGTGACGAAAAAATTCATGGTCAATTAAAAATTGCTAGAAACTTAGATTAAAAAAGGTATCGTTGACAAACGGTACCTTTTCTTTTTAAGTGTAACCACGTTATAGAAGATTCAAAAAATGCAAAAGACTTAAGGCAAAAAGTAGCGTCCAAAGAATGGTTCTAAGCCAGTTTTTCCGAACAAGCTGAAGCAACATTTCGGTATTCGTTCTTCCCTTTGAGATAGCATTGTGGACAGGTACAAACATCAAAAAAGTAGATAACCATAATGCAGTGATCATTGTAATAGAGAGTGTAGCATAAATATCTGGTGAAAGGATATCAAACACGGCGACAGCAAGTTGAACCAGCATCAAAGGTGCCACAATAAAGGCAAATCTCTTGGTATATTGTCTGTGCCAAATGATCAGATTCTCTTTGCTGTAATAGAGAAAACTTGGGTAGATGATACGTTGCACTATCCAAATGAGTACCATCATACCAAAATCCACTAATAACCTAAGCAGCTCCAATACCTTAGAGATGTTTGGTGATCTTTGCGCTCAATGGATTGGTAAATGACAAGTAGTGATCGATCAGTTTACCATTTTCATCGACCAAGTACTTTTGAAAATTCCATTTGACGCTAGAGCTTTTTTTGCCATTCAGCTTTTTCGAGCTAAGCCATTGGTATAAGGGATGCTGATCTTTTCCTTTGACGTTGATCTTTTCCGTCAGTAAGAAAGTGACGCCAAAATTCTTTTCACAAAACGTTTTTATCTGCATCGCATCGCCCGGTTCTTGCTTCCCAAATTGGTTGCAAGGAGAACCAATGACCACCAGATCATCCGGATAACGGTCGCTTAGCTCCTGTAAATCCTTGTATTGTTTTGTAAAGCCACATTCCGAGGCCACATTTACAAACAGCATCTTCCTTCCTTTGTAATCGGACAAGTTGATCGAATTTCCACCTAGGTCATTGATAGAGATATCGAAGATCGAGGTCGTCTCATTGTTGGCGGTTACATTTGAAGCTACTTTTGCTGAGTCGAGTGTTTTCATGGCGATTTTTATTTTTAAGACGGTGGCCTGATAATTATGATCAGATAGAGACTATAAAGATACCTATTTTTTTGTTTATGTTTTTTAACAAACAATTAAACAAAATTAACAGCTTTAAAGCAAATCACCCGATATCTTTGTAAAAAAATCAAAATTGTTATGAAAAAGTTTATTCTATTATCATTGGCCACGAGCTTTGTTTTTGTGCTTTCGGCTTTCACTGGTCTTAATGACACAACCCTAAAAACAAATGAAGGTGATGGCACCATCGTCGCTGTTGCTGCTGGCAACGAGAACTTCTCTACTTTGGTAACTGCTGTTAAAACAGCCGGTCTGGTCGAAACGCTCAATGGCGATGGACCCTTTACCGTATTTGCACCAGTCAACGATGCCTTTGGGAAATTACCTGCCGGTACAGTTGAATCTTTATTGAAAGAAGAAAACAGGGAAACGCTAACGGCTATTTTAACGTATCATGTGGTCAAAGGCGAATTTAAGGCGGCAGATGTCCTTAAAGCGATCAAGTCAAACAAAGGAAAGTTTGAGATAACTACCGTACAAGGTGGGACACTCACCGCTTCTTTGAGTGGTTCAAATGTAATTTTAACCGATGCGAAAGGAAATACTTCCAAAGTGGTCATTACAGATGTCGATGCGTCCAACGGGATCATCCATGCCATTGATACTGTGGTGATGCCATAAGTTCTAAATAAACAGTATAAGTATAAGTAAGGACCTGTCTCCCACGAGGCGGGTTCTTCTTTTTAAAGAAATCTCAAAGTACTTCAGATTACTTTTTTGGATTCTTGCTATTGATGCTGGCGATGAGCATATTCGAATCTATATTCTCCTATTTTTAATTATGATCTTCAAGATTTTCATCATTTGGTTTTTTTCTACACCTAGTTTGTATTTCTAATTGCTGGTGATGTTTTAATTTATCCAAAATTTTCAAACCAACCAACCAACTACAAACATCTTATGGACATTTTGCGATATAATGACATAGAGAAACTTATGTCCGTGCCTAGTTGCCAACCGATTATGGGTGCCTTTTTGATCTTCATGCTATTTGTCTTTCCTACTTTTTCTCAAAATCCTATAGTTCCAAACAAAGGATTGAACGATCCTCATGTTCATATCTTCAGGGATACGGCCTATGTTTATGCTTCCCATGATCGCGCCGCGGATAACAAGGGCTTTATTATGGATGATTGGTGGGTATGGTCGTCGCCTGATCTGGTAAACTGGACCAAACGCAGTGTCTTAAAACCCGAAGACACCTATATCGGAAAGAAATTTCAAGGATGCTGGGCCACCGATGTTGGTGAAAAAGACGGAAAATATTACTGGTATTTCTCTGAACAGAATCGTCAAGCAGGTGTGGTGGTTGGGGATTCACCCATAGGGCCTTGGAGCGACCCTTTAGGAAAACCTTTATTATCTGAGGATCTGACCCCCACTCATGAATACGACATGGCTATTTTTGAGGATAATGGGAATCACTATATCATCTTTGGGGTATGGGATTTCTATATCGCCAAACTGAATTATGATATGATAAGTTTGGCAGAAAAGCCCAAAAAAATCATCATCAACAATCCGAGAGGCCCGTATAATCTGAATGGTGAGAATACCAAAATGCCGACAGACGACAAACCCTTTGTCCACAAATATAATAACACCTATTATCTCTCGTGGGGATGTTTCTATGCTACCTCACAGAATTTATATGGGCCTTATGATTACCGTGATACGGTGATAAAGGCTGATAGTTTTGTTGAAGGCCATGAAAGTCCCACATGGCCAAACGGTTTTCTTCAAGGACGACATGGCTCATTCTTTGAGTGGTATGATCAATGGTATTATGCATATTGTGATATAAGTAATACTGGGAATCGATATTTTAGGGACACCTTTATCAGCTATGTACATTATAAGGACAACGGAGAAATAGCCCCTATAAGAATCGATAGTGTTGGTGTGGGTCAATATAAGGCTGACGCTCCAAAAATTGAGGCCGAAGACTACTTTCGGGCAGAAGGTCTCGTGAAGAAAGAGATCCTGAATGGATTTGCCGTGCGAACAACTGCCAATAAAAGTTATTTGATGTTTCCAAACGTTCAAGGTCTTCAAAATTTTTCAAAAATAATTCTGAAGGTTAGGGCACCTCAAGGAGGAAGATTTTCTTTAGAAGTCCGTAAGGATGGGTTACAGGGAGTGCTTTTAGGTAAATCGCTCTTATCATTAGATGTACCGATGAGAGAATTTAAAGAGATAGCGATTCGTCTAGCCCCAATGGAAGAGAAGGAGGAACTATTCTTTCTCATAACAAAGCTTGGCACTAACGAATTAGAGATCGAGTCATTATCATTTTCAAAATAACAAGAATGAACAGTTTTTTCAAACCAATGATGAGTAGGGTCGTAATTTTTATATGCACCGTTTCCATGACGGTTTTTCTCAATTGCGAAAGATCAACTTTAGCTACCAACGACTATAAGAACACATCCTTGTCGATAGAAGAACGGGTGGAAGCTCTGTTGCCTCTGATGTCGATAGAGGAAAAAGTGGCACAAATGCGAATCTTTCATGCCAATATCGGCGTTGAGGCTGACCAAGAGGGAAACTTAAAACTTTCGGATAGGGTTGTCGAAAAACTAAAGTTGGGCATCGCGGGCATCAAAAACCCTGGAGAGCATCTCGACCCTGTCGCCGCTGCAAAACTCAATAATCAACTTCAAAACTACATTATCCAAAACAACCGATGGGGCATCCCAGCACTATTCGTGACCGAATCGTATAATGGCGTGGACGCAGCGGGCTGCACAAAATTTGGAAGACCGATCACTTCTGCAGCTTCTTTCAATCCAGCCTTGATCCATCGCATGTGGGATGTTGTTGGGAGAGAAGCGCGTCTTAGAGGGATGCACATGTGTCATTCTCCCGAGGCCGATATCGTTCGTGACCCTCGCTTTGGTAGAATGAGTGAAGCCTTTGGAGAGGACACCTATTTGACGACGGAAATGGTTGTCTCAGCGATCAAAGGGGTACAGGGTGACTATGATGGTCTTGGGAACGGCACGCATATCGGTGCCGTTGTGAAGCATTTTGCAGGGTATGGTCAAGTATTGGGCGGATCTAATTTCGCAGCGGTCGAAATTTCACCAAGAACGCTTGTAGATGAGATATTTCCACCGTTTGAAGCCGCAGTGAAAGAAGCCAAGACGCTTGGGGTAATGGCGTCACACGGTGATCTTAATGGCATTGCTAGTCATGGAAACCCCGACTTGCTTACTAGGGTGCTGCGTGAGGAATGGGGCTTTGAAGGCTATGTGGTCTCGGATGCCAATGATATCGGTCGTTTGTTCTATTTTATGAAAGTGGCCGAATCACCAGAGGCAGCTGCTCTGATGGGATTGAGGGCAGGTATTGATATTGACCTTTATGCAGAAGATGCTTACGCCTATCTGCCAGAGATGGCAAAAGAAGATCCCGAGATCGAAAAACTGATCGATCGATCGGTAAGACGCGTCCTGCGAATCAAATTTATTCTGGGTTTGTTCGATGATCCGTTTATCGATATTGCGGAAGTGGAAAATGGTATACGGCATCCATCATCACTGTCATTGGCAAAGGAAGCTGACCTAGAGTCGATCATTCTTTTGAAGAATGAACAAAACATCTTGCCCTTGAATAAAAGTAAGATCAACAGTATTGCGCTTTTAGGGCCAATTTTGGACAACGATACAAAAGATGCATTCGAGTCGGTAGCGGGGTCTAATATCAAGTTTATTGACGAAAAAGGTTTTCAGCTTACGGACGAGGACGACCGTGTTCCAAATTTATTGGAAAGAGATGGGAAGGCCCTCGACAAGATGGTGGCAATCGCTAAAAATACCGATGTTGCTATTTTGTTTCTCGGAGGTGATGAGCATACTTCTAAAGAAGCTTATTTTAATAGTGCTCTCGGCGATCGGGCAACGATAGAACCATTAGGCGCACAAAATGAATTGATCCAGCGAGTGAAGGCCTTGGGGAAACCAGTGGTCGTGGTTTTGAAACATCGCAGAACATTATCCATCAATGTGATATCAGAACTAGCAGATAGTATTTTGGATGTTTGGGATCTTAGCGAATTTGGAAATGAATCGGTAGCCCGAATTATCTTTGGAGAGGTGGCTCCATCTGGAAAATCACCGGTGACGATACCAAGATCGATAGGGCAACTACCCTTTCATTATAGTATGAAGGAGATCAACTATAAAAAAGGATATCTATTCCTAGAAGATGGACCGCTATATCCCTTTGGTCATGGTTTGAGCTATACCACTTTTGAGTATTCCAATTTGAAATTGTCCAGCGATCAAATTATATCGGATGGTGAGATCACTGTAAGTGTTACTGTAAAAAATACGGGAAAAACAAAGGCAAAAGAAGTGGTACAGCTGTATATCAAAGACGATATTGGGTCGGTTACCAGACCAGATAAGGAACTGAAGGCTTTTGAGAAGATCGAATTACAGGCTGGAGAACGTAAAGAAGTTTCTTTCAAGATAACGCCAGAGATGCTCTTGTTCACAGGGGTGAATATGGAAAAGGCCTTAGAGGCTGGTGACTATACCATATTAGTTGGTACCTCTTCAAAAGAAGGTATTACTGCAAAATTCAAACTGAACAAGTAAGATACTACGATTCTTTTGTAGCCGGATTGAACAAGAAGAACCCCCTCAATTTGCTCGAGGGGGGTTAAAACTTCTACTAATCATTGTTTGTCAAATAATAAAGAATTATGGGATTTCATGTCCCGGAGGGCAGCCTCCTTCATGTACATGCGGTTCATTACCGCCAGGACCATTTCCACAAGCGCCTTCACCTGAACCATTTCCTTGCGGGCTGGCAAAGAAACCCGAATAGGTAACGGTTTCGCTAATACCTACTGGTGTTCCATCATATTCAAAGCCTAAAGTAAGTCTTCCTCTGATGATATATTCAACCGTTCGGTTGGTACGATACTGCGATATTTGCGTTGTCGGTGTCCAAGAAAGACCAATAGAAGCTCCTGCGAGATAAGAGGTGGCGCTAAATTTAGAGGCATCGTTAACAATATTGCCATTACCAGTACAATAAGCATATCGAATGTCGGCTTCGATACGAGCTCCTAAGTTCAACCATGATGATTGCAGCACTAGGTTTTTTAAACCTTGCCGAACCGTCGGTGTTCTTGAAGTTGTCCCTGCATTTCCGTTTGATTCTATTGGAAAGACATTATCATCATGAAAGTGCCCCCCTTTTTTCATGATAGCTCTCATTTCATCGATGTAAGCGCGAGCCTCATCGAGGCTTTCAAATGAAGCTACTGTAGGACTCCCTTCATCCAAGATGATGAGGTCATTATTTTCAATGAATTTTTGCAATTCCACAGTGGCGTCCTCCTGGACATCATTTTCTTGGCAACCAAGCGCAACAAATAGAAACGCCATAGCCATTATTTTTAGTGAAGTTTTTTTCATAATTTTCGATTTAGTTAATTAGTGTTATTAGCCTGATTATTAGAAGAATCGAACTAAAATTACTAGAACCGGAGAGCAGAAAAAAGAAGTGCTACACCAGATTAATTAAAATGAGGAAGTACAAAATCGAAAAATACTTTAATGGTGTGTAGGAGTTCTTTTTCAACGTTAACAAGTCCAAGATTTCAATGATAGGACCAGGTCCTCAGAATAAAATCAATCCGTGCTTAAAATATACTTTTGGGCCAGCTGGCGCGCTAGTGATAGAATGAGATGCGTGGTTTGTCATTGGAGGGATTCACTTCACTTTGTTCGTGTTCCCCAATACCGTATAGTGCAAATGCAACTTCAATCCTTGACAGGATTGACACCTTAAAATCAAAAATCCCACTCAAGCAAACTTGGTGGGATTTTATCTTTAAGCTGCGTTAAAGTTGCGCTTGATCCCAGAGTAGGGATCCTAGGCAAGGATGAAACCCCCACGAACTTCGTTCGTTGGGTTTTGTGTTTCCTTCCGCCCCTTCGAAGTAAACTTCAGGGGCTCCAGAAAACACAAAACCCGCAACTCTCGTTGCGGGTTTCTTTTGCGGAGAAAGAGGGATTCGAACCCCCGGAGGTGTGACCCTCAACAGTTTTCAAGACTGCCGCATTCGACCACTCTGCCATTTCTCCTATGTCTTTTGGAGTCTTGGTTTTCAAGACTGCTCCCGAGTCCTCGGGAACCACGCTACCATTTCTCCATTTTTAACGTATCCGCCGCAAGAACCTATACTGTTCCGTAGGCGGGTGCAAATATAATACCCTTTTTTTATTCTATAAAACAAAATTGTAGGTTTTTTAAAAGTACAGCGTTTCTATCAAAGCGTGTTACGAAAGCGTATCTCAGAAAAGCGGCTCCGTGTTGGTTTGGGAAGGAGCCTCTTCTAAAATGCTATGAAAAAATGGATAGCAACTGAAAAAATCGCGTCAATGACATTGGATGATACATGTGTTTTAGTTTTATGTATCGGCAAGTCGTACACCGTTAAAAATATAGTATTTTCACACTGCAAAACAACTATTCTATGGAATTTTCATGGGAATATATCCTGCTTATCGCCGTAGGCACCGCGGCGGGCTTCATTAATACCTTGGCGGGAGGTGGGTCCTTACTTACGCTACCAACACTCATTTTTATGGGGCTACCGCCAGCTGTAGCGAATGGAACGAATAGAATCGCCATCCTGATTCAAACGTTCTTTGCAATAAGAGGTTTCAAAAGCAAAGGGGTATCGACTTTTCCCTTTAGCTTGTATGTCGCTGTCTCGGCATTGTTTGGCTCCATCTTAGGTGCAAAATTGGCAATAGATATCAAAGGGGAGACTTTCAATAAAATTTTGGCCGTTATCATGGTGCTGGTGGTTTTGATGATCGTCTTGAAGCCAAAGGCAAGTCTTGGGGACCTTGAGGAACGAATTACTGGTAAATACCGATGGATCTCTGTTTTCCTTTTCTTTTTTGTCGGGATCTATGGAGGTTTTATCCAAGCTGGAGTCGGGTTTTTTATGTTGCTGATCTTGCCGTTGGTAAATCGCTTGTCACTTGTTAAAAGTAATGCCACCAAAGTTTTCGTCGCTTTTATCTACACCATCGCTGCGGTAGTCGTCTTTGCCTTGGAGGATAAGATCAATTACAAGTTGGGATTGACCCTCGCTGTCGGAAATGCAACAGGTGCTTGGTTTGGCAGCCGTTGGTCTGTTGATAAGGGAGATAAGGCCATCAAGATATTCTTGGTGGTCATGGTCATGGCTTTGGCGGCAAAGCTATGGTTTTTCTAATGTGTTATGATGAATCGACTAAAATTTTTCAAGGCCGAGACTTCAAGAGTAACAGCATCCACTTCTGAGAGCGGTGATCCTTCGTCGCTAAGCCATAGGATGAGTTCTTCGAGTTTCTGTCGGCTTCCTTCAGCTTCAACATAGACACTGCCATCAACTTCGTTTCGAACAAATCCGGCAAGACCGAGTGAGAGCGCCTTCTCATAAGTGTATTTTCTAAACCAAACACCTTGAACCTTCCCCGTCACTTTGATATTGTAATGAAGCATCTATTAAATAATTGGTGTTGGCCGTTTGTGATCATCAATGGCGACATATGTAAATGTTCCCGATACGGCTAATTCTCTACCTTCTTCGTACATTTTTTCCATAAAAATATCCACATTCACAGCGCAACTTGTGCTACCGACGTGGGTCACCTTTGCGATGAGTTCTACCAATGTGCCTTGGGGTATAGGCTTTCCAAAATCTATCTTGTCGGTGCTAACGGTGACCACTTTCTTCCTGCTGAAGCGTGTAGCGCAAATAAATGAGACCTCGTCCATTAATTGAAGGGCCGTTCCACCAAAAAGAGTGTCGTAATGATTTGTGGTATTTGGAAATACCGCTTTGAAAATGCGAGTGGTCGATCGTTCTATTTTTTCCTCGATATCTTTTCTCATACAGCTATAAGCTAATTTTATGCTAAAGATAAGTTGCACGCAATCATTCTCGCTATTTTTGTAGTGTTTTTTGGCTATTGGGCGGTTGATTTTTCAATTAGAATCACAGCTCTAGAATGTACAACACATATGGGAATTATTCAAAGTTTGCAGTGGCGCTATGCCACAAAAAAGTTCGATAGTAAAAGGACACTTTCGAAGGAACAATTGGAAGTTCTAAAGAAAGCGTTCAATCTTACGGCCACCTCCTATGGCTTACAGCCTGTAAAGTTGGTCATAATAAATGACAAAGCACTTCAGAAGGAATTAGTGCTGCATTCGATGGGACAGCAACAGGTCGCCGATGCTTCTCATCTGCTTGTATTCTGTATAGAAGACACCATTGATGCGGACTATATCGGTAATTACTTCAGACGTGTAAAGGATATCCGCAAAACTCCAGATGAGATCCTTAGTCCTTTTGAAAACTTTCTGAAAAATGATTTTGAGACTAAGCAGGTAGATGATGTTCACAATTGGGCAAAGATGCAAGCTTATTTGGCAATGGGCAATTTGCTCACAGTTTGTGCCGTTGAACAAATAGATGCTTGTCCAATGGAAGGGTTCTTACCCGAAAAGTATGACCAATTGCTTAAGCTTCGCGAAATGGGGTTGCGTTCGGTCCTGGTGCTTCCAGTAGGCTTTAGAGCGCAGGATGATGTCTTTTCGGAGTTCAAGAAAGTTAGAAAAGAACTATCAGAAAGCGTCATTGAGCTTTAAGTGTTTTTTTGGCAAGATTATTGGACAAATCATTTCAAATTATATATTTGTCGAAATTGAGTCCCAAAATGAAAAAAATAATCAGCTTATTGGTAATTGTTGCAGCTTCTACCTTGATGACACAAGCTCAGGAGTTGCAATGGCATACTAACCTAGAAGAGGCGAAAGAGGTTGCGAAGGAAAATAAAAAGACGATCTTATTATATTTTACCGGAAGCGACTGGTGTGCCCCATGTAAGATGCTTAAAAAGGACTTTTGGAATTCTCAAGAGTTCCTTCGGATAGCAGATAACTTTGTGTTGGTAGAATTAGATGAGCCAAGGCGCATGGATATCATCTCGGATGAACAGCGGAAGTACAATCGTTCTGTCGCCAAAAAATATAACAAGCAAGGTTCGTACCCGTTAGTGGTAGCGATGAGCTATAAGGGTAAAGTTTTAGATGAACTTTCGGGATATAGCATGTTAAGGGATACAAGTCTGCATTTTGCACTGGTCAATCGGTTCGTAAAATAAGGTTGACTAAAAAATAGTAAGGTTCTCTGGCGCTTTTCTATATTTTTGTAGAGAAGCGTTTTTGTTTCATAATAGTTAGAATAATCAATAGTAAGTAACGTATGCCAGGATTTGAACTTTTTGGAGCGGAAGAAAGACAGCAGGTAAATGAAGTGTTGGACAGTGGTGTTCTGATGCGATACGGTTTTGACGGTATGCGAAATGGCCATTGGAAGGCTAGAGCGTTGGAAAATGCTATCAAAGCTCGTTTTCAGACAAAGCATGCACAATTGGTGTCCAGCGGAACCGCTGCTCTCACGGTTGCTTTGGCCGCTGCTGGTGTGGGAGCAGGGGATGAGGTGATCATGCCCACTTTTACTTTTGTGGCTAGTTTTGAATCTATCATAGCACTAGGGGCAGTACCTGTACTGGTCGATATAGACGACACTTTGACACTTTCTCCAAAGGCGGTGCGCGATGCCATTACCCCAAGGACCAAGGTAGTGATGCCAGTGCACATGTGTGGCAGCATGGCCGATTTAGGAGCGTTGAAGCATATTTGCGATCAACATCACCTGCTACTTCTCGAGGATGCCTGTCAGGCCATTGGTGGCACTTATGACGGAAAACCCTTAGGTTCATGCGGAGACCTGGGATGCTTCTCATTCGATTATGTCAAAACGATCACTTGTGGAGAAGGTGGGGGAATCATTACCAATAATGATACCTACGCCAAAAATGCGGACCATTATTCAGACCATGGACACGATCATATTGGAAACGATAGAGGCGCAGAGACCCATCCATTTTTGGGATATAACTTTCGTATTTCAGAATTGAATGCGGCGGTTGGTTGTGCCCAGATCAAAAAGTTGGATGACATACTAAAGATACAAGAGAAAAACTATGAGGTTTTGAAAGACAGTATAAGTACTGTCGAAGGAGTCTCTTTTAGAAGAATTCCGGAAGGCGGAAAAGAAAACTATTCATTTCTCAATTTTTTTCTTCCCACCGAAGAAACGGCAAGGCAAGCACATAAAGCGCTGACAGGAGCTGGAGTAGATGCTTGTTTTTATTGGTACGATAACAATTGGCATTATTATAGAAAGTGGGAACATCTTATGGCCCAGCACTCTTTGGGTAAATTGCCCAAGGAGGTAAAAGAAGGATTACAATATTTAGGAGAAGCTGATTTTTCGGCATCAGACCATTGGATGGGTCGCACCATCTCTTGCCTGATCAAATTGTCTTGGAGCGAGGACGAACTTAAAGAACGAGCATCAATGATGGAAGCGACCTTGAGCAAGGTATTAACATCAACGACTATTTAATGCAGTGCAAGTGATTCAGCATTGCAATGATATTCTTATGGGCATTATGAGAAACATAGAATTGTATAACGGAAAAGACCATCGAAATGATGGTCTTTTTTAATTCTATTGAAATCAGATAATGATTAATAACCCCCAAAAATCGAAGATCTAATTTCAAAAACTAGACTAACTTGCATTAGTAAAAACAATTCCAAGTAAGCGGAATGATTTGTGCTAAAGTATGGTGAAAGCCCCATAAATGCTAAGAAAACTTTGTGAACGCAAGAAAACTTTGTGAGTGTTATTTTTTGTTAATAAAAAGTTAATAGAGATAAATCTTTTTCTTACAAAAGGTGTATCGTCGATTTGATCATTGATAGAATTTAAAATACTGAATATCAGATAATTAGTATTTAGAAATAAAACAAATTACAATATTTAGGTATTAAAGTTTAAAAAAAGATTGCCAGATAAATGTTTGATACTATATTTGTCGTCGAAAAATTTTAACCTAAACACTTAAACATGAAAAAAGTTTTTTTAGTAGCTGTGGCAGCACTAGGTTTTGCATTCACAGCGCAAGCACAAGACGACGCTGCAGGCGGACAAACTGACAAAGGAAAGTGGTTGATCGAAGCGAACACTGGTTTTGGTGCAGCTCATCCAGCAGCAACGGGAATCCAGTTTGCTTCTTCAGATGGAGAGTCTACTTTCAATATTGGTTTGGAAGGTGGTTACTTTGTAATGGATGACCTAGCTGTTAAAGTTGGTCTTGGCTACAATGACGCTTTCGAATCTTTCTCTTACAAGATCGGTGCTAAGTACTACATCACTGGGATGATTCCAGTTCAGGTTGATTACAGCGGAGCTTCTTCTGATTTATTGGGAGATCTGAGCTTTGTCGGTCTTCAAGGAGGTTACGCGATCTTCCTAGGTGATAACGTAAGTGTTGAGCCAGGTCTTCGTTACAACCTTTCTTTAGAAGATGGTGTAGAAGATATTCTACAATTGAACATTGGTTTCGCACTTCACTTCTAAGAAACTGTAGCAGATAAATAAAGAAAACGGAAGCCAATGGCTTCCGTTTTTTTGTGTCAAAATTTTCCTATTTTTACTTAAAAATCATCAATGAAATGAGCCATATACAGTATTCAATTAATTGAATATGTGAAAAGGCGAATTACATCTGACCTAATTAAGACGATAAAAAACGTACAGATGAAACTGATCATCATCAATGGCCCTAATCTAAATCTTCTCGGTAAAAGAGAACCCGAAGTCTATGGAAAGGAGACCTTCGAAGATTTCTTTAGGAAACTGCAGTTCAAGTTCCAAAAGGTTGAACTCGAGTATTTTCAATCCAATATCGAAGGGGAACTCATAGACAAAATCCAAGAAGTCGGCTTCTCTTATGATGGTATTATCCTTAATGCTGCCTCTTACACGCATACCAGCGTGGGATTGGGAGACGCAGTGAAAGCAGTGACCACTCCTGTGGTAGAGATCCATATTTCTAATGTCGCGGCCCGGGAACCTTTTAGGCATAGCTCTTATATTTCCAATGGCGCTAAAGGTGTCATCTTTGGTTTTGGACTGAAAGGCTATGAGCTGGCCATTCAGAGTTTTTTTGAATGATCTTTTATATCCACCTAATATTTATTCAATTATGAAAAAGAGAATAGCACTCTTACTGATCCTTATTTCGTCCATAACCATCGCATGGGCCCAATCGACAACCTTTGGTGTAAATGCGGGATTGTACAATGTCACGGCCACAGCAAAGCTGGAGGCACAGGATGCCCCTAGAAGCTCGGAATCCGATGCGGGATTCTATCTAGGAATTCTCGCCGATATTTCCTTGTCAGACAAGGTGCATGTGCAACCGGCTGTGAACTATGCGAATACTAGTGGAGATGGTTGGGTTCAACTACCGATCATGTTCAAATACTATGCAGCGCCAAAGTTTTATCTGCAAGCTGGACCTCAAGGAACCTTTAGCCTCGAGGACGGCGGAGGAATTGTAAATACCTTTGGATTGGATCTGGGCTTCGGACTTGGATTTGATATCGACAAGCATTTCTTTATCGAAGCGCGCTACGCACTTGAGTTAACGGATCGAACTCCAGATGCCATTGCTGCCTCGTCATTTGGATTCGACCCTTCATTAGGTAGTTTCGATATAAGAACGAAACTGAATACACTTCAGTTTGGATTAGGATATAGATTCTAAAAGATATGATCTACAACTATTAAAAAAGCTGCAACTTTTTCAAAGTTGCAGCTTTTTATATTCCGGCTAGTATTCTTTATAAATGGATCACTTCATCATAGGCATCGGCAACAGCCTCCATCACTGCTTCACTCATGGTTGGGTGAGGATGAACCGCCTTCAGCACTTCGTGACCTGTAGTCTCTAACTTACGCGCCACGACAGCTTCTGCGATCATATCGGTGACACCGGTGCCGATCATGTGGCAACCAAGCCATTCGCCGTATTTGGCATCGAAGATGACCTTCACAAATCCGTCCGAATTTCCACTCGCCTTCGCTTTCCCAGATGCAGAGAATGGAAACTTTCCGACTTTAATGTCAAAGCCCTTCTCTTTTGCTTGCGCTTCGGTAAGACCTACAGAGGCGACTTCGGGATAGCAATAGGTACATCCTGGAATGTTTCCGTAATCCAACGCCTCTACATGCATGCCAGCGATCTTTTCTACACATAGGATACCCTCGGCAGAGGCCACATGCGCAAGCGCTTGGCCAGGAGTGACATCGCCAATGGCATAATATCCAGGAATATTGGTCTGATAGTAATCGTTGACTAAGATCTTATCCCTGTCGGTAGCGATGCCAACCTCTTCCAATCCGATATTCTCGATATTCGATTTGATACCGACCGCTGATAGGACAATATCGGCCTCAAGTACCTCTTCGCCTTTTTTGGTCTTCACAGTAGCTTTCACACCTTTTCCAGAAGTATCTACCGAGGTAACTTCGGCAGAGGTCATGATCTTGATACCACTTTTCTTAAAGCTGCGTTCCAATTGTTTGGAGACGTCAGCATCTTCAACAGGAACGATGTTTGGCATGAATTCGACAACGGTCACCTCAGTGCCCATCGAATTGTAGAAATAGGCAAACTCAACACCGATGGCGCCAGAACCCACAACGATCATTTTCTTGGGTTGCTTGGACAACGTCATGGCTTCGCGATAGCCGATGACCTTTTCGCCATCTTGTGGCAAGCTCGGCAGTTCTCTACTGCGTGCACCGGTCGCAATGATGATATGGTCGGCACTATATTCAGTCAACTTTCCATCGGTATCCTTTACGTCTATTTTTTTTCCTGCTTTGAGTTTTCCAAAACCTTCTAGAACATCTATTTTGTTCTTCTTCATCAAGAACTGTACACCCTTGCTCATTCCATCAGCAACATTACGACTGCGCTTTACTACGGCATCGAAGTCCTTGTCAAAGCCATCCACTTTAAGGCCATAGTCTTCAGCATGCTTTAAGTATTCAAATACCTGTGCGGATTTTAACAATGCCTTGGTTGGGATACACCCCCAATTTAGACAAACACCTCCTAGGCTTTCCTTTTCTACTACGGCGGTCTTAAATCCCAGTTGAGACGCACGTATCGCTGTAACGTATCCTCCAGGACCGCTTCCTAACACGATCACATCGTATTTACTCATATTCTATTGAATTTAATTGTCTGAATTTGAAAGCACGAATTTACGCAATTCTCAACGAATGTCATTTTTGTTTTGACACAATTTTGGGGGTCTGTTGTGAACCGAACCGTTTGGCGCCTCTCATACGTACTTAAACTGGGCTCGGTACGATATTCGGTACGGGGCAAGTGCCATTTTTCATGATCGTCACACCGAGCGCAGCCGAGGTGCCATTGAAAAGGATTTTCACTGCCAAAACATACGTATTCACACGGAATGTTGGGAATGCTCTAATTCGGAGGTAGGTACTCGTCCGTGAAATGGCCTCGTTGCTTTTCTTTATTGAACTTTTCCTTATTGTAGGTTGCAGATTCGCCCTTTGGTATCGACAATGACTCCCAATCTTTTCCTTTAAGCATCTTTCCTAAAAAAACGATCTGCCCGATGTGAAAAGGGTAGTGCGCCAATTGACGATTGATCGCCTCTTGTACCGTGTGCCCTTGATTTCGGATATAAACGATTCGCATCTCGTCTCCGGCATTCAACGGTTCTATAGCATCAAAGAGGCATTGCCAGCCTTTTTTCCATGCCTGAAGCAGCTCTTTCTTGTCTTTGTAGGAATCTTCAAATTCTTGATCTCTATGTCGCCATTCCTTTTCGCCATCTTCGGTAAGAAAGTTGGTCCAGCGACTTAGCATATTGCCAACGATATGCTTCACAATGATGGCAACACTGTTGCTTTCTTCATTGTATTGCCAGTGAATATCCTCTTCAGAAAGGCGTTCTATCGTCTTATCGCCCAAAAGTTTGTAATAGTGGAATTGCTTTAAAACACTTTCAAGATAATTGGATGCTGCCATCAAAATTTAGTATTAGAAAATCCAAGTCCGTCAGGCTCCTTTCCAGCGGTAAGTCTGCCAGTGATGCCCATTTTGTTCAGGTCGATCACCGTGATGATGTCTGCGTTAGTATTTGCCACAAAGACATGCTGATTATTTGGGTGGACCAAGATGCCTACAGGTACCGGACTCTTGTCAAAATCTTGGAAAAGACGAGAGGCTTCTTTCTCCTCAACCGTAATATCCATGGCGATGGTCTTTACCAAAGATCGTGTTTTGGCATCGAATACATTGATATCACCGCTTTGTGCGTTCGAAACCAAAATATACTTTCCATCACTGGTTGCTTTGGCACGAATGGGAAATTTCTCTGAAACTAAAGTCTTCGTTGTTTCCAAAGTAGATACATCGATGATGACGATATTGTTGGCGCCTCGGTTAGTGACCCAAACCTCATTGCCATCTGCAGAAAGTGCGATGCCTTCGGCTCCATTGCCAGTTTTTATCACTTTTTCAAGAACATCATTCTTTAGGTCAATTACCGAAACACTTCCCGATCGGATATTGGCCACAAATGCGCGTTTTACTTTCGGCGCATAGCTTACCATGTGGCTGGTCTCTTGTTCGGTGTCGATGGCTTTCTCCGTTTTACCAGAATCGATATTTACTTGAATCAACTTTTTACTGTCTTCACAGGTCACCAAAACGCGGTCTTTATCAATAAATTCTATGCCGTGCGGTGCTTTGTATTCAAGTGAAATAGTCTTCACCACCTTTTTGCTCGGAATGTCGATGACAGTTAACGAGTGTCCTGGCCACGCTTTTCGGCCATAATTGGTAACTACAGCGGTATTACCATCTTCGGAGATGGCAACCTCATGCGGCCCATCACCAGTTGGTAGCGTCGCCTTACTTTCCTTGGTTGCTATATCGATGAGATCTACAGTATCATCGGACTTATTCAATACGATCAGTGTGCCATCTTGCGCACCTCCGAACATGGGAATCAGAAACAATAAGAGCAGTAGATTTTTCATTTAAGTATTGGTTATTGGTCATTGTCAAAAATAATGCTGGCAGAATTTACGCAATAGCGTTGTCCAGTTTCAGTTGGGCCATCGTTAAATACATGCCCGAGATGTCCCCCGCAGTTAGCACAAAGGATTTCCGTTCTGATCATGCCATGGGAAGTATCCCTCACATATTCTACAGTTCCTTCTATGGCATCATCAAAACTGGGCCAACCGCAACCACTTTCAAATTTGTGATCACTTTCAAATAGTTGTGTGCCACATCCTTTACAGCTATATGATCCTTTTTCAAAATGGAGGTTATATTTTCCAGTATGTGGATATTCGGTTCCTTTGTTTCTAAGAATATTGTATTCTTTCTCGGAGAGCTGTGCTCGCCACTCCTCATCGGTCTTTTGAACGGGATACTTATTGTTTTTCATCTCCTTCTGGAATAAAGTTTAGCGCAATCCCATTGATGCAATGTCTTTTTCCTGTTGTTTCTCTGGGCCCGTCATCAAACATATGCCCAAGATGGCCGCCACAGGTATTGCATTTCAACTCGGTTCGTGCATATCCGATCTTATAGTCCACATCAAATTCGATATTACCTTCTACGGCACGATCAAATGAAGGCCATCCTGTTCCCGAATCGAACTTGTGTTCTGATTCGTAAAGCGGTGTGCCACAACCTGCACAGACGTAGGTGCCTTCTTTTTTGTTCTCGTTTAGTTCACTCGTGAAAGGTCGCTCTGTCCCTGCCTTTCTAAGTACATAAAATTCTTTGGAAGTGAGCTCTTTTTTCCATTCTTCCTCGGTTTTCATCACCGCATATTCCTTTTGTTCTTTTTTTCCGGCTTCATCCTCAGGAGCTTTTTGCGCATTACCTTTACAACTCAATAATGAGGCTGCTACAAATAGTAGCATTAACTTTTTCATCTGTTTCATTTTTTTCTAGCTTTCTATAAAGTTAGCGATTTTCTCAATGACTTCTTTATCACCTAGGATCCTCTTGTGTCCAAGACCATCGGTAATGAGCAAGTGGCCATTGCTTAAGCTTTGACGAATATGATGAGCCGCACTTACAGGTACATCCAGATCGTCGTTTGCATGTGCGACCAACACCGGAATATGTACATCTTTCGCCGCTAGAGAAGCGGAGTAATCGTCCATGCACTCATTGAAGGTGCGCTCAAACTTAGCGATCATTCTATCTCCAATATCTTTTTTGAGACCGAGTTTTTGCACGAAATCGTACATGATATGACTTACGATGTCACCACTACCAATGGTTACAAGCTTTTTTATATGTAGTCCTCGTTTCACGGCATTGAGTAATGACATGCCTCCCAAAGAATGTCCAATAGCAGCTTCAAACGGACCATGTTGTTCTTCCAAGAACATGATCGATTTGATAAATTCGTTCATGTCCGTTGTCTTATCGCCCGTTTTGCCGTGAGCTGGTGCGTCAAAACTAACGGTGGTATAACCCAGTTTTATGAAGTGGTCGGCAATCTTCACCAATTGGGTTCCTCGGCCACTCCACCCATGAGCCAGAAGTATCCTCTTTTTACCATTTCCGTAGGTGTAAACCCTAATTTCCTTTCTGATTTCTGGTACATGGAGGACCTGTTGCTCGCTGTTGGCATCCATGATCAATTCGCGATCAGGGATTTTGAATTTGATGGGCGAACGAAAAAGACGCGCTGCAAAATTGGTCGCTAGCGTTGGGGAAATGAATCGAAGGAACTTCGCGGTAAAAATAATGGGTTGAGGAACGTCTATGGACTGTTGGTAGCCAAATTTTGTCGGTTTTTTGGGCATAGGTATCATTTGGTATGGCAAGTTAATAATTTATCTACATTCCAAAGACTCTCCGATACATCAGGCAAAGATCCTTTTCACTTGATTCATATCTTTTTTAGATGATGGGAGAGCGATTTTGTCCTTAACTTTTCTATTGCTCGTATGGACAGTAATTTTTTTATACTTTTATGTGTTACTAATCCGCCAAAAGATGCAAGATCAGAAAAGAGTCGTTATAGAGTCCATCACTCCGCAATTGAACTGCGGAGTTCATTTTATAAAAAGGGTCGTAGGAGAAACAGTGAACATCACTGCAAATGTGTTTTCCGATGGTCACGATGTGGTGGCGTGCTCTATATTGTTCAAACATGAAAATGCCAAAAAGTGGAATGAGGTGAGAATGACCCCGATCGGGAATGATAAGTGGGGTGCGACCTTTGTTGTAGAAAAGCAAGGTTATTATACGTACAAGGTAAAGGGTTGGGTGGATGATGCCCTAAATTGGCAACATGGTATCGGTCGAAAGATCGAAGATGGTCAGTATGTCATTTCAGAATTGCTAGAAGGCATAGAATACATCAAGGCGATCACAAAGAAGGTCTCGAAAAAGGAAAAGGAATATCTTCAACAGTTGATCTCATGGTTTGCGGACGAGCATGATTACGAAAAGGCGATCAAAGAAGCTAGGTCCGATAAGCTTCACCATATTTTTATAAAATATCCAAAGAAATTCTTGGCGAATGAATCCAAAGAGCTTAAGATTTACGTCGATCGGGTAAAGGCTAGATTCAGTACTTGGTATGAATTCTTCCCTCGCTCTGCATCAGAAGTTGAGGGTAAGCACGGAACATTCAAGGACTGTGAAAGACTATTGCCGCGGGTAGCAAAAATGGGATTCGATGTGCTCTATCTTCCGCCAGTTCATCCCATTGGCGAAATAAATAGAAAAGGAAAGAATAATGCAACGAAGGCCGAAAGCGACGATGTTGGATCTCCTTGGGGGATAGGGTCCAAACTAGGAGGTCATAGCGACATCCATCCAGAACTGGGCACAGTCGAAGACTTTAAGTCTTTAGTGAATAAAGCCAAAGAGCTGGACATCGAAATAGCGATGGATTATGCCCTGCAGGCAGCACCAGATCATCCTTGGGTGAAAGAACATCCAGAATGGTTCAAATGGCGTCCGGATGGCACGGTTCAATATGCAGAGAATCCGCCGAAGAAATATCAAGACATCTTACCGATCTATTGGGAGAGCAAGGATTGGAAAAGTCTTTGGAAGGAATGTCTGGATACCATGCTCTTTTGGGTCGAGGATTGTGGAATCCGAATTTTTCGTGTAGATAATCCCCATACAAAACCCTATTTTTTTTGGGGATGGATCATTGCAGAGGTAAAGAAGAAATATCCAGACGTGCTCTTTCTGTCGGAAGCATTTACGCGTCCAGCTGTAATGCATCAGTTGGCAAAGCAAGGATTCACCCAGTCATATACCTATTTTACCTGGCGTAACTCTAAACAGGAGTTGATCGACTATGTGGAAGAGCTGACAAAAACGGAACAGAAAGAGTTCTTTCGACCTAACTTTTGGCCAAACACTCCCGATATCAATCCTTGGGCATTACAAGGTGGTAATGAGGCCGTACACCTTTATAAGTATTTTTTGGCTGCTACCTTGAGTTCCAATACAGGAGTTTATGGCCCCGTCTTTGAACATATGATCAGTGAGGCCGTACCAGGAAAAGAAGAATATTGGGATTCTGAGAAATATCAAATAAGACATTGGGACTGGGAAAAAGAAAATAAGTTGACCACCATTATTTCCAAGATCAATCATTGCAGACATCAGCGAGCTTCTTTGCAACAGACCAATAACATTCAGTTTTTGAACGTTGAGAATGACCAGCTTTTAGCTTATTACAAATACGATAGTGACAAAACCGATGAGACGCTTATGGTCGTCAATTTGGACCCTTACTACGCGCAGCAAGGTTGGGTGCAATTACCCCTTGCGGCCTTGGGCATTTACGAAGGGCATCAGTTACAAGTAGAGGACCAGATCACTGGAAGTAGCTATCTTTGGAATAAAGAATGGTGTTACGTAGAATTACACCCATCATTGCCGTTCCATTTGTTCAAAATAACCAAATAGTATGACCGAGAAACCAACCAACCAGATCAGCCCTAGCAAGTCTAAGCTTTACGAGTTTGACGTGCCATGGGAAGCATTGATGGACGACAAGGATTTTACAGAGGCCTTTTTGTCCGATGTGCTTGAAGATTATATCGTCGAACAACGTTGGTATGGAGGCAAAGCCAGTACGATCAAATATATAGAACTGGCCGAATATTTTAAGATACAGCAACATGGAGAGGTGTATTATGGGCTGCTTTTGGAAATTAATTTTACCGAAGCTTTCTATCAGCATTACTTTCTTCCGATAGCGTTTGTGTCCGACGAGAAATTTGCTAAAAAAGACCGTATTCTTCCAATAAAGATCAAAGGAGTAGAAGGATTTATTATAGATGCAGTAAATCTTGAGGCCTTTAGGAAATTGGTCTTTGAAAGAATCATTCATGCAGAGCCAAACGACATTACTCGAGTCCGATATCATAAGGGCGCTCAATTTGATGAGACGGCATACCACTCCTCACGTCTTATGGGTTTGGAACAGAGCAATACTTCCATCATTATCAACGACCGATACGTGATCAAATTCTTTAGAAGGATCTACGCTGATCGTAATCCGGATTACGAGATGAGCAGATTCCTATCTGACAAGAAGGGATTTAAGAATACGCCCGCCTACATGGGCAGTATCAATATCATAGGTACGGACGATGTGATCATCACGATCGCCTTGATGCAGGAACTTGTTTCTAACCAAGGGGATGCTTGGGAATATATGTTACGAGAATTGAACAAGGTATTTGCCAATCTCGAGTATAAAGGAATCAACATTGATAAACTGCCTAGCGCAGCAATGTTTGAGCGATTGCAAATCCGTGATGTTCCTCCAGAGATCATCGATTGGGCAGGTCTCAACGTCTTCATGAAATTACAAAAACTAGCGCAGCGCACTGCCGAGATGCATGTGGCATTGGGGTCCGAATTTGAGGATACCGCCTTTGAACCACAGCATTTTAACAGTGATTATACGGTGTGGTTGAAGAACAGGCTGCTCTACCAATTTCAAAATAGATTGAATACGGTAGAGAACAATCTCCATAAATTGGAAGGCTCGGCATTGCAACTGGCACAGCAATTCTTAGAGCAAAAGAATACCATTAGAAGAAGGTTGCTTTCCTTTGATTGGACAAAATTAAAAGGCGAGCGAATTCGTGTCCATGGCGATTATCATCTAGGACAGATCTTGGTAAAAGATGATGATTTTTATATTCTGGATTTTGAAGGAGAGCCCGAAAGTACCATCAGAGATCGAAAGGTAAAACAGCCACCATTAAAGGATGTTGCGGGCTTATTCAGATCGTTTCACTATGCCATTTACGCGACGATCTTCAATAATGCCGAGAAGTATCCGTACTCAAAAGAAAACCTCTTTAAGGCCGGTGAGATCTTATATCGCTATTTTATCGGGGTGTTCTTAGATACCTATACCAACATTATTCAAGATCATAATCTAAATATTGGCTATAATCAAGAGCGTGTCTTTATGCTGAAGTATTCCATGCTGGAGAAAGCGGTGTACGAACTTGGCTACGAAATGAATGCTCGTCCAAAATGGGCGGTAATTCCGCTGGAGGGTATCGCAAGTATCATGAAAGATTACTAACCATAATTTATAGTCATTCTAGCATAGGCTGGAATAGATTTTCACAACAAACTAATATCAACTAAAACTAATGAACAACGTTATCCCACATAGTCTTTTTACGGATTTTGACATTGATCTTTTTAAAGCTGGCAAACACTTTCGCCTCTACGAGAAGATGGGTTCTCATCTCATCGAAGTAAATGATGAAAAAGGCGTGTACTTCGCCGTTTGGGCACCATCGGCCAAGGCGGTGTCTGTGATTGGTGATTTTAATTATTGGGTCGAAGGACAACATCCGTTGAACGTGCGTTGGGATGGCTCTGGTATCTGGGAAGGATTCATCCCAGGCATTCAGCAAGGCGAGAAATACAAATACAAGATACATTCGCACCATAATGATATTAAGACCGAAAAGGCAGACCCCTTCGCGTTGAGTTGTGAACACCCGCCAAATACTGCTTCTATCGTTCGGAAGCTCGACTATAAATGGAAGGATAAGAAATGGATGGGGTACCGCAAGGACAAAAATGCCCTGGATCGGCCATTCTCTGTCTATGAAGTACATTTAGGCTCTTGGATGTTCAACGCCGAGGAGAATCGTCCGCTGACCTATGTGGAATTGGCAGATGCCTTGGTGAATTACGTCAGGGAAATGAACTTTACACACGTAGAATTCATGCCTATTATGGAATATCCTTACGATCCATCTTGGGGATATCAGCTGACAGGATATTTTGCACCGACCTCACGCTTTGGAAAACCTGAAGATCTTATGTTGTTGGTCGATAAGTTGCATCAAAATGACATTGGGGTGATCTTGGATTGGGTACCATCGCATTTCCCAGAAGACGCACATGGATTGGGATTCTTTGATGGCTCAAATCTGTACGAACATCCAGATAGACGCAGGGGATATCATCCCGATTGGAAAAGTTTGATATTCAATTATGGGCGCAACGAGGTCCGCGCCTTTCTGATCAGCAATGCCGTTTTTTGGTTGGATAGATATCATGCCGACGGATTACGGGTCGATGCCGTTGCTTCGATGCTATATTTGGATTATTCTCGTGAAGATGGCGAGTGGGAGCCTAATGAGTTCGGCGGACGTGAGAATTTGGAGGCCATCTCTTTTTTGCGGGAACTCAACGAGGAAGTGTACCAAAATTTTGAGGGAGTGCAGACCATTGCCGAGGAATCCACAGCCTTTCCAATGGTGTCCAAACCCGTTTATATCGGAGGATTGGGCTTCGGCATGAAATGGATGATGGGTTGGATGCATGATACGCTGGAATATTTCAAAAAAGAACCCATTTACCGGAAGCATCATCAAAACGACATTACCTTTAGTTTGACTTACACTTTCACCGAGAACTTTATGTTGCCGTTAAGTCATGATGAGGTGGTATATGGCAAGCGATCTATCTTTGGTCGAATGCCTGGGGACGAATGGCAACGCTTTGCCAATTTGCGATTGCTTTATGGCTATATGTTTACACATCCCGGAACGAATCTACTTTTTATGGGAGGTGAGTTCGGGCAAAGTGAAGAATGGAATTTTCAGCAAAGTCTGGATTGGCATTTGTTGCAATATGATTATCACAAAGGGATCAAAGCCCTTGTCACCGATCTCAATACGCTCTACAAATCAGAACCAGCCCTATACGAAAAGCAATTCTCTTCTGAAGGTTTTCAATGGATCGATTATGGCGATGCAGAGAATTCTGTACTCTCCTACATCCGAAAGGGACATGACATAGAGAATGACCTCATTGTCTTGTGCAATATGACCCCAATCCCAAGAGAACAATATAGAATAGGAATTCCATCCAAAGGAAAACTCAAAGAGATCTTTAACTCTGACGATAAAAAGTATGGGGGGAGCGGTATGCTTCATGTAAAGCCGATCAAAGCAGAGGCGACGCCTTGGCATGGTAGAGATTTTTCTACTGAGGTGAACCTGCCTCCCTTGGGGGTAGTAGTATTCAAGCGAAACTGAAAAGTTCGATAATTACTTACTTGAGTTGTCCTATGATGAATAAATAATCTCCCAGATCATTTTCGTAGGACCTCATGATAGTGTCAATATTACCACTTTCGATATCCGCCTGCAATCTCAAAAGGCCTTGCGATACTTCCTGAGAATTGGCCAGAGACGAGAAGGAAGAAATACCATTTCTTGTCTCCTTCTGCAAATAGAGTTTGGGGTCTTGTTTACCACAATAGAGGAATTGATCTTCGAGGTCTGGTCTCACAAAATATTTTTCGGTATCGATTATCTCAAGTCCCGCCTCTACCATTGCCGTTATTGTTTTCTCAAGTGTTGGCATTTGGGCAATAGAGTCGCTCAGCATTTTTGGGAAGTAATGACGTAGCCAATATCCTTGCATCTGTTTGGGTGTCGACGTGAAGATGACGATGCGACCATGCCTCTTCAGAATACGGCTCAGTTCACAAAAGGCTTTATTGAGATTTTTCCAATGATGGGTGGTCAATGTTGCAATGATGCCATCGACACTGTTGTCATGTAGCTTGGTCTTTTCAGCAGATGCTAGGCGCCAATCGATATTTGCATTTTTTGACCTTGCCTTTTGAAGCATCTTTTCTGAGGGATCGATGCCAATAAAATGCACTCCCTTTTCGAATAGGGCATTGGAGTAATTTCCTGTTCCGCAGCCAATGTCGAGATACGATCCTTTTTCTTTAGGATCTAGATGATGATATAAGCGCTCGCTAAGATAATGATCCGCTTTGCGGGTGCGGTTATAACCAATTCCTATTTTATCATATTTAATAGCCATTCAAGAATATCTTTGCGAAGCCCCTAACAAGGGTAGATGCTTTAACTTGTGATACAACAGTGCCATAGTGATGCAATGCCTTAATTCCTTCTCAGGGATCTTAGCGTTGAGTTCAAATAGCAATGCGCGATCCCCTTCAAATCTAAAAACATCGCTGTAGAGTTCTTTGAAGGTAGGGACTAGTTTCGAAGTGCACTTAAAATAGATGGCATAATGCTCGGGGTCCTTCTCTTTCCAATCGATCCGTATGGTGCTACCATTTTTTGCAAGGTAACTTGGTTCTCCCCATTTTAGCGTTTCTTCGAGTGGGTCAGTTGCATCGATGTTCGCTGCGGTATCTAGGATCAACGCTCTCAGAAAAAGTAATTTTTTCTTTACAGGATTGGGATATTGTTCAAAAACCATTCGGACCCGTTCGTCGGTTATTTGTTCCATTCGGTAAAGCTATTCAACGAAGTTAGCATATTTTGAGGAAATTAAATGTTGTTCAAGTCAGGTTAACAGATTCCTTTATGCTAATTCTGAACGAAACCGTTTTCGTTGATTTTCTATAATAAATCAAGGCCTTAAACCTTTGAGTTCTGATCTAAAAATACTTCCTTTGGTTTGCTTAAATGAAAAGGAATACCGATGATAACTAACACCGAACTGGAACAGAAGGGTAATGTTTTTCCCAATAATATAGTTTCGCATCAAAGAGATGCGGACACCTTCACCTTTACAACGGCCAACAATGTGCTGCTACAGGTCAAAGTAATTCGCGATAGTGTTTTGCGATTTCGATATGCCACTGAAGGTAATTTTGAACCTGATTTTTCATATGCGATCGATGACCAGGCCTCCACGGGCTATAATCACTTGGAGTTTGAAGAAAACACCTATGCCTTTGTGATCAAAACAGCCAAATTGGTCTGCCATATCGCTAAGGTCAATCTGAAGAAGACCATTTATGATGTCGATGGGGCACTCATATGTGACGAGGAGAGTGGTTTTCACTGGGAGTACGACTACGAAAGCGGAGGGAACATTGTAAAAATGTCAAAGATCGCCCAAAAGGCCGAGAGCTATTATGGATTGGGAGATAAGCCTATGCACTTCAACCTAAAAGGCAAAAGAGTACAGAATTGGGCAACCGACCAATATGCGTTCGGAAAGGACCAAGACCCCTTGTATAAGTCAGTGCCTTTTTATACCGCTTTACACGATAATATTTCTTATGGGATATTTTTTGACAATACGTTCAGGACCTATTTTGATTTCTGTCAAGAACGAAGAAATGTCACCAGTTTCTGGGCAGAAGGCGGGGAGATGAACTATTATTTCATCTACGGACCAAATATGGAGCAGGTGGTCACCAGTTATACCGATCTTACCGGAAAGCCAGAGCTACCACCATTATGGACCTTGGGATACCACCAATGCAAATGGAGTTATTATCCTGAAAGCAAAGTAAAGGAGGTCACGGATAAATTTCGAGAACTTAAGATTCCTTGCGATGCCATTTATTTGGATATCGACTATATGGAAGGTTTTCGCTGTTTTACTTGGAACAAGGAATATTTCCCTGACCCAAAGCGTATGGTCGATGAACTTAAAGAAGATGGATTCAAAACAGTGGTGATCATCGATCCGGGGATCAAGATCGATAAGGACTATGACATCTATCAACAGGCGATTGAAAACGATTATTTCTGTAAGCGAGCAGACGGCCCTTTGATGCGTGGAAAGGTTTGGCCAGGGGAATGTAATTTTCCAGATTTCACCAATCCCGAAGTACGCGAATGGTGGGCAGGATTGTACAAAGAGCTGATCAGCGATATCGGTGTAAAAGGGGTTTGGAACGATATGAATGAACCCGCCGTGATGGAAGTTCCCACAAAGACATTTCCGCTGGATGTAAGGCACGACTATGACGGCCATCCATGCAGCCATCGGAAGGCACATAATGTCTATGGTACACAGATGGCCCGTGCCACCTATGAAGGCATCAAGCGGTTCGCTTATCCCAAACGTCCTTTTGTGATCACTCGTTCCGCATATTCTGGGGCTCAGCGCTACACTTCGTCGTGGACAGGAGATAATGTGGCAACGTGGGAGCATTTGTGGATCGCTAATATTCAGGTGCAACGAATGTGTCTATCGGGAATGTCCTTTACAGGCACAGACATTGGTGGTTTTGCCGAGCAGCCAACAGGTGAGTTGTATGCGCGCTACATTCAACTGGGGGTATTTCATCCATTTTGTAGAACGCATTCTTCCGGAGATCATGGCGAACAAGAACCTTGGTCCTTTAGCGACGAGGTCACCGACATCGCTCGTAATTTTATCGAACTACGATATGAGTTGCTTCCGTATTTATATACCATGTTCAAAGAATATGTAGATGAGGGAGTGCCCATGTTAAAAGCTTTGGTCTATTATGATCAAGAAGACCCCCAAACACATTATCGTACCGACGAATTTATCTTTGGTCACCATTTTCTGGTATGCCCAGTATTGGAGCCAAATGCTCAAGGAAGACGTATGTATATCCCTAGAGGAAAATGGTATAACTATTGGAATGACGAGATCATCGATGGCGGAAAGGAGCATTGGGTCGTGGCCGATCTAGACAAGATTCCGCTGTTCGTAAAAGAGGGTGCCATAGTACCAAAGTATCCTGTACAGCAGTATGTAGGTGAAAAAGAGATAGAAGAGCTTACCTTGGAGGTATATTATAAACATGGGAAAGAGCAATCGATGGTCTATGAAGATGCCCAGGATGGCTACGATTATAAGAAAGGCCGATACAGCTTACGCAAATTTAAGCTCACTGGGAAAAGCAATGAGCTGATCATTCAACAGCATAAAGAAGGTAAATTCATCACCTCTTATGAAAATTTCAAAATAAAACTTCATGGCCTACCGTTTAAGGTAAAAACCATAGAGTTCGACAATGAGGAGATTCCCTTTGAAAAAGTGAAGTTAAACGGCGATAATACACTGCTCATCGATAAGAATTTTACCGAACTCCACTTTATCGGGGAATAAATGCAGTTTTCGTAACTTTACGATAGTGATTTTAAAAACCCAAAAAATGAAAAAATTACCAATAATCCTAAGTATTATTTTTTTAATGCTTTCGTGCAAGACAAATCCGTTCACAGGAAAGAAAACCTTGGCCTTGGTGCCAAATTCTCAATTATTTCCAACGGCTTTCGCACAGTATGATCAGTTCTTGAGTGAGAATAAGGTGATCGAGGATACGAAGGATGCAAAAATGATAACTACAGTAGGTCAGCGCATCTCCACCGCTGCCGAAAGATGGTTGAATGCCAATGGTTATCAAGGATATCTAAAGGATTATAAGTGGGAGTATAATCTCATTGATTCCGAAACTGTAAACGCTTGGTGTATGCCAGGAGGAAAGATCGTATTCTATACGGGTATCTTACCAATTGCAGAGAATGAGACTGGTGTAGCGGCTATTATGGGCCACGAGGTTGCACACGCCTTGGCAAATCATGGGCAACAACGAATGAGTGCTGGGATGTTGCAACAGGTCGGTGCTGTGGCAGGTAATATCGCAATTAAAGACGAAAGAGACCGGGCGTTGTTCAATCAGGCGTATGGTGTTGGTTCTGCAGTAGGAGTGATGTTGCCCTTTAGCCGAAGCCATGAAACCGAAGCAGACAGGATCGGTTTACAGATCATGGCGATCGCTGGTTACAATCCAGAAGAGGCAGCGCGACTATGGCAGCGCATGAAAGCCAAAAGTGGGGGACAGGCACCACCAGAGTTTCTTAGCACACACCCGTCCAACGATACTAGAATCAATAATCTAAAGGCATGGGCACCAGCAGCCAAAGAAGAAGCGAGAAAATTTGGAGTCACCTCCTTTAAGCCGATAAATAAAATTTAGAGAAAAAATAAAGTCCTATATTCGAGGTCGTGCTTTTTGCACGACCTTTTTTTGATAAAATATGCGTACAACAACGATAGTAAAAGGCGATAAGAAGACCATAAACGCTTGGATATTTTATGATTGGGCCAATTCTGTGTATCCTCTGGTGATAACCACGGCAATTTTTCCAATATACTATGAAGGTGCAACCGAAGCCATCGGTGGCAAGATCGAAGTATTTGGTTATGAGTTCATCAACACCGAGTTGATCAACTATGTTGGGGCGCTTAGTTTTTTAATAGTAAGTATCGTATCACCGTTCCTTTCAGGAATTGCAGATTATGCCGGGCACAAAAAGACCTTCCTAAAATTTTTCTGTTATTTAGGGGCACTCTCGTGTATCGGCCTCTATTTTTTCGATGTGGAGCATCCAATTTTTGGATTGACCTGCTATTTGTTTGCCAGTGTCGGATTTTGGGGAAGTTTGGTATTCTATAATTCATACCTACCCGAAATTGCCGAACCTGCGGAGCACGATGCCATCAGTGCCAAAGGATTCTCCATGGGCTATATTGGAAGCGTCATTCTTTTGCTCATCTCCTTGGCTATCACACTTGGTCATGAAAGTTTAGGACTGGCCGAAGGAGAAGCCGCCAAAATGTCGTTTATCCTCACAGGAATATGGTGGATCGGTTTTAGCCAGATCACCTATAGACGTCTTCCCAATGTGAAAACAGGAGTGAAGGTCAAAGGAAAATTACTATTGAATGGCTATAGAGAGCTTTACAAAACCTTTAAGGGACTCGAACACACCAAACGCCTAAAGCGCTATTTGCGGGCTTTCTTTGTGTACAGTATGGGCGTTCAAACAGTAATGCTTGCTGCGGTATACTTCGCAGCCAAGGAAGTTGCCTGGGCAGAAGGAGAGAAAACCCAAGGACTCATTGTTAGCATGTTGTTGATTCAATTTTTGGGGGTCGCCGGAGCACAACTGTTGGCCAAAGTCTCTGGCAAAATTGGAAACCTGAATGCTTTGAAGATCGTTGTAGGATTTTGGGCAGCCCTCTGTGTAGTGGGTTATTTTGTAGAAACACCGCTACAATTCTATATCATTGCAGCTTTTGTTGGATTGGTCATGGGTGCCATACAAGCATTATCGAGATCGACCTATTCAAAATTTCTTCCACCAAATACTCAAGATACCGCATCATATTTTAGCTTTTATGACGTTTCAGAAAAGATAGGATTGATCATCGGGCTGTTCGTTTTTGGTTATATTGAAGGAATTACGGGTAGCATTCGATCCTCGATCCTCGCTTTGATCGTATTCTTTATAATAGGCTTTCTTTTACTAATGATGGTGCCTAAAGAAGAAAGCGTTGTTGATAATTGATGTATATTTACCAACTTTTTTAAAATTTTTCTTATGAGCTTAGCCCCAAAAATAATCGTTCGCCTTTCGATGGTTTTTCTATTGATATTCGCAATGCATTCTTGTACCGAGGAGATCAATGAAGATGTTCTTGGCAGTGGAGAATTCTTGGGCGGGGATCCCGACGGAGGTGGTGATCCCGATGGTGGGAATGATGACCCTTTTTTTAGAATGGATTTTGATGGAGCTACTTTTACATCGGACAATACCACTGCCAGCGTTGTCGGAGGATTGGTGAACATCACAGGTGCCCGCGGTACCAATGGAGAATCGGTATCGCTGAGTTTCTATGCCAACGGGACTGGAACTTACCAGTTTGGAATTTCGATCGATGGACTTCCAAATAATGCCACATATAGGGCAAGTTCGAGTGCCACGCCACTTTCAGCGACCACCGATGGCGGCACACCGCAAGGTCAAGTGGTGATAACGGAGTTGGATACACAAAGCAATGTGATCTCTGGGACCTTCAATTTCACAGGAAATGATGGAGCTGGAGGGTCCAAAGAATTCACGGATGGAGAATTTAGTAAGATAGCCTTTGTGACCACCTTAGGGGGCAATGGTGGACAGGATGCGTTCTTTGCTCGGATCGATGGTGTTGAGTTTGTGGAAGAATCATTTGGCGGCAATGTCTCTGGTACTGCGGGTAGTGAAGTACTGACAATGACCGCAACCAGGAATACCGATCAGAATATTGTTATTTCGATGCCGGCGGATATCGCCGTGGGCACCCAAACTATGGTAAATGCCGCTTCGTCTAGTGATGATGTGGTGGGGACCTATTCTTTGGGAGGACTCGACATCAACACATCGAATCCAGGCACCTTGCTTATCACATTTCATGACATCGAGGCAAAACATATCGTAGGTACCTTTAGCTTTACAGCGCAACCCCAACTGATGGACAGCACTGGGCCATATACGGTATCTGACGGAAGCTTCGACCTCGTTTATCAATAAACAAAAGATGATTCAATATTAAAAAATAAAGCCCCTTCATCGAAGGGGCTTTTTATTGGCTGGTTGTTTGGTTTTGTCTTTAATTGCTAGAGATGTCTCCAGAACCGACCGCCTTGGTATCTTGTTTTTCTGGATTACCTCGGTATGAAATATCCCCTGATCCAACTACTCGAGCTTTAATGGCTTCGCTACAATAGACATTTACGTCTCCAGACCCCGAAACGGAAACCTCTGCAGTTTTTGATTTAAGACCATAGGCATCGATATCACCCGATCCTGCCAAGCTAATATCCACGCTATTGGCTGTTCCGCTCAACTCGATATCACCCGATCCTGCGAGATTCGCCTTAACTTCGTTAGCATCAACTTCGAGTGAAACATCACCGGATCCAGAGAGGCTTGTTTTAAAATTATCTGCTTTTATTCTGGATTTTCCAACAACATCACCGCTACCAGCAAGCGAGACCATGCTGATGTCTTTGAATGGAACGGTGATCAGTAGGACAGTATTTCTAGAAGGTTGAATGTTGATTCCCTTCTCGGTCTTTATTTTCAGCTTGTCTCCATCCACTTCTGTGACGATGTACTCCAGTAAGTTCTCTTCCCCTTTTAGGGTGAGTTTCCCTTCATTTCCAGCTACCAATTCGACATCGAAAGAACCCGCTACGGCCACTTTATCGTAACTGCCTACGTTTCGCGTTTCTGTGACGACCTTGCCATTTCCCTTTATCTTTTTTCCACCCCACCATTGTGCGTTGGCTGCTGATATCGTCAAAAGACCGATAAATAGTGTTGAAAACGCCTTGTTCACTAGGCTTCTTCTGTTGATACGTAATTCTAGATTTCTGCTCAAAAAGTTCATTGTTTGATATTTTAGTTATTGATCGATTTAATTTTTATTTAGAGTGATGCTGCCATAATCGGCCGTTATGGTCATCCTATTCCCACTATTTTCCCTGCCATGATATCCTGTATAATATTTGTCCGAACCATCTACTCTTTTGATTTTGAACTGCAGGTCATCTTTACCCTTAAAACCGGCATAGTCTAAGCGAACTTCAAAATCGAAATAATAGTCGGTAGCGTATCCGATCCTGATCCCTGTGTAATCTGAGCGGATATCGACATTGCCAGCATCTGAGGCCATCTCTTCGATCTTGATCGACCCATAATCTGAAGAAATGTCTACATTACCGTGCACCTTCCCGATTCTGGTGGTAATATAATCTCCAGAGCCCTTTAGATTGTCGATCTCGTCGATAGTGATATTGCCATAGTCACAAGAGTAGGTGAGGCTTTTTGCTTGTCCGATCTTCGAATTGGTATAGTCGGCACTGATCACCAAATTTTCTGCTTTTTCCAGGGTAAACCCAGAGTAATCAGCATTGATCTTTCCATTTTTCATGTATGAGATGGATGAACCCGATGTATAATCAAATGAAAGTTTGTTGTCATTTGCCAATAACTCTCCAATATCGATCTTCCCATAATCACAACTAATGTCTGCACGTCCTTGAAGTCTATCCAAGCTGATACTTCCATAATCGTTATTCAAGTCTACATTATTGGTAATGGGTACCTTCACTGTATAATTGATCTCCATATGTACACTGTTGCTATCGCTCCATTTCCACCACGAACTCTTCTTGTTCTTGTTAAAGATGGTTTTGGCATAGACCATTTGACTGCTACCTTCAAATTGTACATCTATCTCATCAAGTTTCTTTTGAACCTTCTCCTCGTTATTTCCATTGGTCTTTACATGTACTTCGATCACTACTTTGTTCTGATCCCAGGAGGTCAGGTAGAGATTCCCATAACTGTTGTTCAACTTCAACAGGGCATCTGCATTCACATTGAATTCTTTTTTGATCTTTTTCTCTTTCGTATATTTTCCTTTCCATTTGTCGTGATTGGCCATCATCATCGATGGGATCATCAAAAGGATGCAAACCGTTCTATATAATATTGTCTTCATTGCTATTATTTTTAAATTGTTTCACTGCTTCAATACGTTGCAGTACGTTTTCCAAGAGTGTTATTCTATTTTGGAAGTTGGTGATCATCGCATGCACCAAGCGCTTATCATCCCCGTTTTCCAATAATTCCTGTTTCAATATTTCATAATCCACTTCAAGTTTATTCAGTTGGTCAAGTGCGTCCGCTATGATCTCTCTGTTATCATCATTCTCTTCGAGTTTTACCTTCTTCAATTCGGTCTCGATCAAGGACGAGAAGAAGAATTGCGTTTCCTGAAGTTGGGGTGAGATATCGGCCAATTCATTGGTTGGCTGCAACACTGATTTTCCGATGAAGAAGCCAAGCACAAGTGCAAAGGATGCCGCGATCGCCAGTGGTTTCCACCAGTTAAAGCTTTGCTTGTTAGAAACTACGCTGGACTCATGGCCAGCATGCAGCTTTTCCAAAAACCTTTGCTGATGTCCAATTCTAGGCTCGGCAGTGTCGAACTGCCCATCCAATCGCTCAAAAAGCGTTTCTATATGGTCGTTTTGTTTCATATTGGTACTTCGATTAACTTTTTTCTTAAACTCTCCTTAGCGCGAGAGATCATCGTGCGGCAATTCGCATAGCTTATTCCCATGATCTCCCCAATCTCCTCGTAATCATAACCCTCGATCAAAAAGAGGGTCAAAGAAACTCTGTAATTGTCTTTTAGAGTTTTCATGGTCTGCAAAACTTTCTGAGCCTGTACGTTTTCTAACTCATGATTGTCCGAAGCAATTCCGTCGTTATCTTCGACCCTGTACATTACGGTATCCAAAGGAATTTCTTCGATACGTCGCTTCTTTTTGTAATGATAGATACTGTTGTTTATTACTATACGCTTCATCCAGGCTCCAAATGTCACTCCACCTCTAAAAGTGTCAAGTTTCGTAAACGCGTTTAAAAACGACTCTTGCATCACATCTTCGGCTTCCATGGGATCTTTTACAATGCGCACTGCAGTGTTGTACATGGCCTTGTAATAGCGATTGTAAAGTTCCATTTGTGCTTTGGTCTCACCTCTTTTGCACGCCTGTAATAATTGCTCAGTATGTATCGTTGGTTGGCTCAAAAAATCTTGCAATTTGTAGTAAAGATGAAGTTACAGATTCTTTGTTACACTTTTTCCAAAAAAATGATGTTTCAGATTTTAGAATATACATTCGTTTGTTATTCTGACGCAACCAAGAGTCCATAGAGATACTATTACGGTTGGTGTTTTTGTTCCGAAATAAAATGCACTGACCAAGATGTTGCTATTGTGTGCTGTCCAAATTGAGGTTGGCACAAGAATTGACTATATAGAGTATCCAGAACCATGATTATTCACATATTCAGTGATATTGAAAGGTTCCAAGGTTTAAAAGACTAATTAAAAAAAATGATAGGCGACTGGAAATAGTGACAGTTTGACCTAAATACTCATATGACGAAGACAAAATTTTTATCGATTGACAACTTGTCATTACAAGAAATGCAAGATGATGCAGAGTTGATACCGTTGATGACGCCAGAAGATGAGGAGGAGATTGCGAAAGAGCCGCTTCCAAAATCACTTCCTATATTACCCTTGCGAAACACGGTGTTATTCCCAGGAGTGGTCATTCCTATCACTGCTGGCAGGGACAAGTCCATAAAACTCATCAAAGATGCAAATAACGGAAGTAAGGCCATCGGTGTGGTTTCTCAAAAGGACGAGTCTATAGAAGACCCTGAAATTGAAGATATCAACACCTTGGGTACGGTAGCACGTATCCTTAGAGTGCTCAAAATGCCAGATGGAAATACCACGGTGATCATTCAAGGGAAAAAACGATTTGAGGTTGCCGAGGTATTGACCACAGAGCCTTACATCACCTCTACGGTACGAGAGGTGGAAGAGTCTAAACCACCACATACAGATAAGGAGTTTTCAGCGATTATCGAATCAATCAAGGACATCGCCTTGCAGATCATCAAGGAGAATCCAAATATACCCTCAGAAGCATCCTTTGCGATCAAGAATATCGAAAGCAGTTCATTCCTGATCAATTTTGTATCATCCAATATGAATATCACTGTAGCGGAGAAACAACAGCTCTTGGCGATACACGATCTTAAAGAACGTGCGTTGGCAACATTGAAATTCATGAATACAGAGCTACAGAAGCTAGAATTGAAACAAGATATTCAATCTAAGGTGCGTAGTGACTTAGACCAACAACAACGAGAATACTTTCTTCATCAGCAAATGAAGACCATCCAAGAAGAATTGGGGGGCGTATCCTCTGAGCAGGAGATAGAGGAGATGCGAGCAAAGGGAAGGGAGAAGAAGTGGAGCAAAAAGGTCAAAGAACACTTTCTAAAAGAGCTGAATAAGATGCAACGGATGAACCCGCAAGTTGCGGAGTATTCAATTCAACGCAATTATTTAGAATTGTTTCTCGAACTTCCCTGGGACAAGTATTCCAAGGATATTTTTGACCTGAAAAGAGCACAGAAGATACTGGATCGCGACCATTATGGGTTGGAAGATGTGAAACGCAGGATCATCGAGTATCTGGCCGTTTTGAAACTTAGGAATGACATGAAATCACCTATACTCTGTTTGTATGGCCCTCCAGGTGTGGGAAAGACCTCTCTGGGGAAATCCATTGCCGAGGCTTTGGGCAGAGAATACGTACGAATGTCTTTGGGAGGATTACGAGATGAGGCCGAAATACGCGGACATCGAAAGACCTATATCGGTGCAATGCCAGGAAGACTGCTACAAAGTATAAAAAAGGCGGGAACCTCCAATCCGGTCTTTGTACTCGATGAGATCGACAAGTTGTCCAACAGTCATCAAGGCGACCCTTCCTCCGCGATGTTGGAAGTCTTGGACCCTGAACAGAACACTGAATTCTATGATAATTTCTTGGAAATGGGTTATGACCTTTCCAAAGTGATGTTTATTGCAACGGCAAACAGTTTGGCCACGATCCAGCCGGCTTTGAGGGATCGGATGGAAATTATCAATGTTACTGGATACACCATCGAAGAGAAAGTGGAGATCGCTAAGCGTCATCTACTTCCTAAGCAGCTAGAAGAACATGGGCTGAAGAAAGAACAGCTGAAGATCGGCAAAAAGCAGCTAGAGAGGATCGTTGAGGGCTATACCCGGGAATCTGGTGTAAGAGGCTTGGAGAAGCAGGTGGCCAAAATGGTAAGACATGCTGCAAAATCCATTGCCATGGAGGAGGAATATAATGTAAAGGTGACCGATGAAGACATCGAGAAGGTTTTAGGCCCTGCTCGAATGGAAAGAGATAAATATGAGAACAACGATATTGCGGGAGTGGTAACAGGACTGGCTTGGACCAGCGTTGGTGGAGATATCCTTTTTATCGAATCGATCCTATCCAAAGGAAAGGGGACCATGAATATTACTGGTAACCTCGGAAAAGTGATGAAAGAATCCGCTACCATCGCTTTGGAATACATAAAATCCAATGCTGAAGAATTAGGGATCGACCCCGACATCTTTGAGAAGTACAACGTGCACATTCATGTGCCTGAAGGGGCTACTCCAAAGGATGGTCCTAGCGCTGGAATTACCATGCTGACCTCTTTGGTCTCTTTGTTTACACAAAAAAAGGTGAAAAAGAGTTTGGCCATGACCGGAGAGATCACCTTGCGAGGCAAGGTGCTTCCAGTGGGTGGTATCAAGGAGAAGATATTGGCCGCCAAACGAGCAAGAATAAAAGAGATCGTTCTTTGTGAGGATAACCGAAAAGATATTCTAGAGATCAAGCCAGAATATCTCAAAGGGTTGAAATTTCATTATGTAACGGAGATGAGCGAGGTGATCGAGGTCGCCATTACGAACCAGAATGTGAAGAACGCAAAAAAACTCTAAGAACAGAGTGGCCAAATAAAATCCGAAAGTTCGCTTTCGGATTTTTTTATTGTGCTGCACGGAAAATATTTAATGCCTCAAGTCGTTTTCAATAAAGATTAGTTATTTTTGCGCCCATGCAGAAAAGGATACCTTTTTACTTTTTCTTACTACTTTCAGCCCTATCTCTTGCCCAAATCGGAGGACGAACTACATACCAATTCCTAAATCTTGTATCTTCTCCAAGACAAGCCGCGCTCGGTGGAAAGGTCATCACCAATTATGATCATGATGTGTCGCAGGCGCTTTTCAATCCGGCCAGTATCAATATAGAAATGGACAACAAACTTGCATTGAACTATGTTAATTACCTTGGGGATATCAACTATGGTTCTGCAGCCTATGCCTATAGCTGGGACGGACGGGAAAACACCTTCTTTGCTGGGGTCACTTATATCAATTATGGTACGTTCGATGGTCGAGACGAGCAAGGTAACCCCACGGGCGACTTTACAGGGAATGAGGTCGCGCTTTCCGTTGGCTATGCAAAAAATATTCCATGGACCAAATTTCACATAGGAGCCAATGCCAAGGTCATTTCTTCTAGGTTAGAACAGTTTAGTTCCTTTGGTGCGGCCATTGATGTAGGTGTCTTTTATCGGGATGAGGAAAAAGGATTCAACGCGGCCTTGGTGGTCAGGAATTTTGGAGCTCAGCTAACACCCTATAACGAGGTAAAGGAAAATCTCCCGTTCGAAGTCTCATTGGGGCTTTCACAACGTTTGCAGAATGTTCCGGTGCGTTGGCACCTTACCTTTGAGAATCTTCAGAATTGGAATTTATCATTTTCAAATCCAAATAGAGCACAGTTCAATCTAAATGGCGGTGTGGCCGAGGAAGAGGTTGGTTTTGTACAGGAGTTCTTGAGACATGTCGTCGTTGGAGCTGAACTTTTTCCAGAAAGAGCCTTTAGCCTTCGTTTGGGATATAATTTCAGAAGGGCCGAAGAGCTTCGTATCGTCGATCAACGTACCTTTGCAGGAATTTCTGCAGGTTTTGGGTTAAAGATGAATCGACTTCGATTCAACTACACTCATGCTAGATATAGTACCGCAGGAAATACTGGACTCTTTGGTCTGGCGATCGATTTTCTCTAGGCCATTAAAAAATTTTATAATTGAAAAAGATCACTATAGCGGTTGATGGTTATTCTTCTACAGGGAAGAGCACCATCGCAAAACAATTGGCAAAAGCGCTTGAATACGTTTACGTGGACACCGGTGCCATGTACCGCGCGGTCACACTGTTTGCAATGCAGGGTGGGTTTATAGATGCCGATACGTTTAAGGTTCAAGCTTTTTTGAAGGTGCTTCCAACGATTCGCTTGAAATTCGTTTACAATGAAGCATTGGGTTTTGCTGAAATGCATCTCAACGGAAAGAATGTGGAAAAGGAAATTCGCACGATGGAGGTTTCGCGTTTGGTAAGTAAGATCGCAGCGATCTCCGAAGTTCGCCAATTACTAGTTGCACAACAACAAAAAATGGGAAAGGACAAGGGCATTGTAATGGACGGACGAGATATTGGAACCGTTGTTTTTCCAGATGCTGAGTTGAAGCTGTTCATGACCGCTTCACCAGAAAAACGCGCTACACGTCGCTACAAGGAACTGTTAGAAAGAGGCGATAAGGTGCAATACGAGGAGGTCTTAAAGAATGTTCAGGAACGTGACCATATTGACAGCACTCGAAAAGACTCTCCATTGACCAAGGCAACCGATGCCATTGTATTCGATAATAGCGATATGGGTCTCGACGAGCAGTTTGACAGAGTGTATGATTATGCCAAAAGGATCATTAAAAAGGTCACCGATGACCATTGACCAAAGACCTAGTTAGGAGCTTGAAACATCAACAAATAAAAAAACCACGAATAATCATTATTCGTGGTTTTTTCTATATAGATATGGTAATCTTATAGATTTGGAATCACCAATTCCTGGTCTGGATGTATGAGGTCTGGATTTTTTAACTTGTCTGTGTTTGCGGCAAAAATTTCCTTGTACTTCATGGCGTCGCCATAGTAATGCTTAGCGATCTTACCAAGGGTCTCTCCTTTTTGTACCACATGTCTGTGATAGACAGACTCATCTGCCACTTTAATGTTCGCCTTGATATCAGACGGCATCTCGCCTCCTATTTCTTTGATCTTGTCCCAAAGTACGTTCTTTTCATACTGTGTGTTGGCCGTTCCTTTGATTTTCAGCACATCTCCTTCCACACTTACATCCCCATCTTGGATGTTCAACTTTTCTCCTAAGTCCAGTACTGGTTGGTATTTTGCTTTTACGCTCATGGTATAAAGTATTTAATAGTTTATGTTCAATCTCAAAGATAGCACATTTATCCCAAAATTTTTTAACACGACAATACTTTCAATCAAAATAGATAAAATGCAGCTTTTGTCGGTGAAGTGTTAGCTTTAGTTGTTCAGGGCCGTAGCATGATACATTTGGATAAGGGGAATTTCAATCACTTCAAATACCTTCTATTTTTTTGTAAATCAAAAAGAATAGTGGTACTTTTGCACACCTTTTGGCGAGTAGTGGACAAAAAGGATTTTTAAACATTTTATTTTTAACCACTTCTGTACGGATGTTCGCGTTGGTCCCACATTACGGCAGAATACAAAGTTACCATCAGCAATGGCTGAAGAAACAACAAAAACAGACGTTCAGGAAACTGTAAATCCTGAGCAATTTTTAAAAGAGTTCAACTGGGAAAAATACGAAGAAGGTATTGAGGCAGTTGCAGATTCAAAACTAGAAGAATTTGAAAAGCTCGTAGAAGAGAATTTCGTAGATACTGCAGACGAAGAGGTCGTGGACGGAACCGTGATTCACCTAACAGACAGAGAAGCGATCATCGACATCAATGCAAAGTCTGAAGGCGTGATCTCATTGAACGAGTTTCGTTACAACCCAGATCTAAAAGTTGGAGACAAAGTAGAAGTGTTGATCGATGTTCGTGAGGACAGAACCGGTCAGTTGGTACTTTCTCACAGAAAAGCACGTACCATCAAGGCATGGGATCGCGTAAATGCGGCGCACGACAATGGTGAAGTGGTCAATGGTTTTGTAAAGTGCAGAACTAAGGGAGGTATGATCGTTGACGTATTTGGTATCGAGGCATTCTTGCCAGGTTCTCAGATCGATGTGAAACCTATCCGTGACTACGATCAATATGTGAACAAGACCATGGAGTTTAAAGTGGTGAAGATCAACCACGAATTCAAGAACGTTGTGGTTTCGCACAAAGCGCTTATTGAAGCAGATATCGAAGAGCAGAAAAAAGAGATCATCGGACAGCTTGAAAAAGGTCAAGTATTAGAAGGTATCGTTAAGAACATCACTTCTTACGGTGTATTCATCGACCTTGGTGGTGTAGATGGTCTTATTCATATCACGGACCTTTCTTGGAGCCGTATCAATCACCCGAATGAGGTTGTTGAACTAGACCAGAAGTTAAATGTTGTGATCTTGGATTTTGACGAGAACAAATCTAGAATCCAATTAGGTCTTAAGCAATTACAGCAGCACCCATGGGAAGCACTTGGAGAAGAGCTCAAAGTTGGTGATAAAGTAAAAGGTAGAGTAGTGGTGATCGCTGATTATGGTGCGTTTATCGAAGTTGCTGAAGGTGTTGAAGGATTGATCCACGTATCGGAAATGTCTTGGTCTACGCACTTACGCTCGGCACAAGACTTCGTAAAAGTTGGCGATGAGATCGAAGCCGTTATATTGACGTTGGATAGAGAAGACCGAAAAATGTCTCTTGGTATCAAACAATTGACACCAGACCCATGGACTGATATCACTACAAAATATCCTGTAGGTTCTAAACACACAGGAATCGTTCGCAACTTCACCAACTTTGGTGTGTTTGTAGAGTTGGAAGAAGGTATCGACGGGTTGATCTATATCTCTGACCTTTCATGGACGAAGAAAGTGAAGCACCCATCAGACTTTGTGACTGTTGGCGATAACCTAGAGGTTGTGGTCTTAGAGTTAGATGTCGAAGGACGTAAACTTAGTTTAGGTCACAAGCAGACCACGACGAATCCTTGGGACAAGTACGAGACCGAATTTGCAGTAGGCACGAAGCACACTGCCGAACTTACGGAGATCGTGGACAAAGGAGCTACCATCAACTTTAATGATGATATCGTAGCCTTCGTTCCTTCTCGTCATTTAGAGAAAGAAGATGGTAAGAAGTTGAAAAAAGGTGAGGAAGCAGAATTTGTGATCATCGAATTTAACAAAGAATTCAAAAGAGTTGTTGCATCGCATACGGCTATCTTCAAAGAAGAAGAGCAGCGAAATGTCAAAGCCGCAGCTAAGAAGGCTTCTTCTTCTGCAGAAAAGACCACGCTAGGTGATCTCGATGCTTTACAAGAACTTAAAGATAAGATGGAAGGTAAGTAATATTATCAAACATCTGTAAATTAAAAGAGGCCTCCGTATTACGGGGGCCTTTTATGTTCTAAGGGCTTTTCAATATTCTGTAGTGTATTTCGTTATAAAGTGGAAAATCATCTAACATTGAAAAGATTGTCTTTTTTTCATCATATTCCTTTTTCCTATTTTGGCTTAAATTTTGAAGCCAGCAATCGCATGAAACGTTTTCTGCTATTTTTTCTCTTGCTAATAGGTTCATGGTTACAGGCGCAACAGCTTCAACTCGTAGACTTTACCAAGGCACATGCCGAGATCAGCATCGATGCTTATCAGAAAAAGGTTTTTGGCACCGTCACCTACCAATTCGATGTGTTTCAAAAGACCAAGGAGGTCTTTTTAGATGCAAAGTCGATGACCTTTGCATCTGTTTATCTCAATGGAAGAAAGGTGAAATTCAAAAACAATGGCGATAGCCTGATAGTACAGAAACGATTGAAGCCTGGTGCGGGTTATGAGCTGGCCATCTCTTACGAGGCCTATCCCAAGAAGGCGATGTATTTCATCGGATGGAATAAGGCAGGGCGAAATCAGGTCTGGACGCAAGGGCAAGGCAAGGAGTCCAGTCATTGGATACCCAGCTTTGACGATGTGAACGAAAAGGTGGAGTTTGATCTTTCGGTGACCTTTGATAAACACTATAGCCTTGTTGCCAACGGAAAATTGATCGCCACGGAAGAGGATGAAACGACCAAGACCTGGCATTATGATATGAATGCGCCTATGAGCAGCTACCTCTTGGCAATCGCCGTCGGGAAGTATGATAAAAAGGTTTCTTTCTCGGATGGAGGCACACCACTAGAAATGTATTATTACCCTGAAGATGAAGATCTATTCGAGCCTACGTATCGATACACCAAACAAATCTTTGATCTCATCGAGGCCGAAACATTGACGGCCTATCCCTGGCAAAACTATAAACAAGTGCCCGTGAAGGATTTTTTATATGCCGGAATGGAAAACACTTCAGCGACCATCTTTTCCGACAGCTTTGTGGTAGATAGTCTTGGATTCATTGACAGGAATTATGTGAATGTGAATGCGCACGAAATGGCCCATCAATGGTTTGGAGATCTGGTCACAGCAAAAAGTGGTAAACACCATTGGCTGCAGGAAGGCTTTGCCACCTATTACGCCCTATTAGCCGAAAAGGAGCTCTTTGGAGACCATTATTTTTATGGAAAGCTGTACGAATCATCGCAAGACCTGATGGCACAGCAAGAAGCCGGAAAGGCGACCTCCTTACTAGACCCAAATGCAAGCTCGCTTACCTTCTACCAAAAAGGCGCTTGGGTCTTACATGTCTTACGAGAAGTAGTTGGTGAAGAGGTGTTTAGAACATCGGTTAAAGAGTATCTGGACACTTTCAAGTTTCAGAATGTTGAGACCGATGATTTTCTTGCTATTGTCGAAAAGCAAAGCGATCTTGACCTAAGTGCATTTTCCGAGAAATGGATACGGAGCAAACAGCTTAAAGAGAAGGATCTTATAAAATATCTACCACTGCAATATCTCTTGCTTTGTGAGTTTAGAGAGTTCGATGCTGTCGATGTGATCAAAAGGTATGATTTTGCGCTCGATGGCGTGCATTTGGCACAGGATAAAAAGATACTGGAGTATCTTTCCGAAAGTAGCATGGAGAATTCCAAGGGTCTGTATGCCCAAGTCTTACAAAGTGACAACATCCTACTTCGGCAAGCAGCTGCTTTCAGCCTCGACACGATTCCTATGAGTTTGAAGAAGGATTTTGAAGGCCTGCTAGAGGATCCTAGCTACCGGACAGTGGAACATGCTTTGTATCAGTTATGGTCGCAGTTCCCAAAGGAGAGAGCAACCTATTTAAAACAGACCAAAGACATCATCGGCTTCAAGGATAAGAATGTAAGGTTGCTATGGCTAACACTCGCCTTGGTGACACCCGAATTTGAGCTTGCCAAAAAAAGTGCGTTCTATGAAGAATTGACCGGATATACCTCGAAGGCGTATGGTTTTGAGGTTCGGCAAGGAGCGCTTCAATATTTATATCAAATACAAGGATTAGGAGACCAAAATTTAATCGATCTGTTAGATGCCTGCCTTCATCACAATTGGCGATTTGCCTCATTTGCCAGAGGCCTTCTCAAAGAGATGCTCAAGAACGCTAGATATAAAGAAAGATTTGTAGCTTTAGAAGACGAACTGCCCTATAACGAGCAGCTATTCCTTAAAAAACAATTGACAGAATAATGAGAGCACTCGTAATAAGTGGTGGAGGAAGTAAAGGAGCTTTTGCTGGTGGTGTCGCCCAGTATCTGATACAAGAACGGGGATATCATTACGACCTTTTCCTTGGAACTTCTACAGGAAGCCTACTCATCTCTCATTTAGCACTGAAAAAGATAGAAAAGATCAAGAATGTGTATACGTCAGTAACACAAAGTAGTATCTTCAGCAATTGCCCCTTTGTCATAAAGCGAAAAAGAAAATATGGCATCGAGACGATCAATATCAATCACTTCAACGTTCTTAAGAACTTTCTACGAGGCGGGAAAACCTTCGGGGAAAGCTATCATCTTCGAAACTTGATACGAGAGACCATCACTGAAACAGAGTTTCAGGAATTGAAAAATGGCCCGAATGATATCGTTGTCACGGTGTCTAACCTTAGTCTCAATCAAGTGGAATATAAAAGCATCAATGATTTTAATTATGACGATTTTTGCGACTGGATATGGATATCCTGCAACTATACCCCTTTTATGAGCTTGGTTCGAAAGGAAGGTTGTGAGTATGCAGATGGAGGCCTTGGCTGCATGGTACCTATTGAAGAGGCCGTAAAGAGAGGTGCCAAGGAAATTGATGCGATCGTATTAGAGACCGAGGTGACCCACCTGAATAGGATGCCGTCTAAAAATGCCTTTTCATTGCTTACCAACATTTTCAATTTTATGTTAGACCGGATAGAATATCAAAATATTAGGATCGGTAAATTTGCTGCTTCGCATAGCGATGTGATCATCAATTTGTATTATACGCCAACGGTCCTCACTACGAATTCCTTGATATTCGATAAGAAGAAGATGACATCTTGGTGGCAACAAGGGTATGATTATTGTAAGTTTAAAAATGAAGAGATCAATCAAATAGATTTTCAATGAAAGCATTAGTGATCAGTGGTGGTGGTAGCAAAGGTGCATTTGCTGGTGGAGTTGCACAATATCTGTTGGAGATAGAGCAACAAGAGTACGATATGTTTCTTGGAACATCGACAGGCAGCCTTTTAATACCACATTTGGCGAATGGGCAGGTGGCCAAGGTCTATGAAAACTACACCACGGTGACCCAGCGAAAGATATTTAGCAATAATCCTTTTGTGGTAAAGAAAAAACAGGGTCGAGAGTTTGTAAAGATCAATCACTTGAATGTCATTTGGCAGATGCTAAAACGAAAGCGAACGTTTGGAGAGAGTAAGTCGTTGCGCCGATACATCAAAAGACAATTCACTTTGGAAGAGTTTGAGACCATTAAGGAAAAGAAAAAGGAGGTGATCGTAACGGTTTCCAATCTTTCTAAGAATAGAGTAGAGTACAAGAGCATCCACGATTTTAGTTATGAGGACTTTTGCGACTGGATATGGATCTCCTGCAATTATATTCCCTTTATGTCTTTGGCAAGGAAAAATGGTTTCGAATATGCCGATGGCGGTTTTGGATGTGTCGTTCCCATTAGAGAGGCGATACGCCGTGGCGCTACGGAGGTAGATGCTGTGATCCTCGAAGCCGAGAACATGGAGCATAATAAGATATTAGGGAAGAACCCTTTTTCCTTGATGGTCAATTTGTTTGGGTTTTTGCTGGACCAGATCGAATATCATGACATTGCCGAAGGCAAGCTCGCTGCCATGCACAGGGATGTAAAACTTCGTGTTTATTATACGCCCACAAAACTCACGGAGAACTCCTTAGTGTTCAATAGAAAGGAAATGGCAAAATGGTGGGAACAGGGATGGCAATATGCCCAGCAGAAAAAGCAGGAGGCTGATCAACTGAAATTTATAAACAAGGATATAGCATGAGGGACTTGCTAGTACAGTACAAAAAAAAAGCTCTAGAGACCTAGAGCTTTTTTTTTCTTTCAGTGTTCCTTAGAATTGGGGCAAAAAAGATACACTTATTAACCAATAACCAAGGCTAAGTAACGCAGATTATTGTGTTCAAAAAAAAAATTGTTGTCAATAAAGCAGAAGTTGTTGTGAAAGGCAAAAAGAAAGATATTTGTCAAAAAAATCGCTCGATGAGTAGGTATTTTTCAACAAAACAGATGTTTAGAGTTCTATTTTTAACAATGTCATAACTATAAGTCATTGATAACTAGCCACTTGAATTTTATTGTAAAAGTTGGTAGACCAATAAAACCCGCCTCTTTCGAAACGGGTTTTGAATTTAGGTAGCTTCGGTTTGGGACAACCTTCTGTTTGGGGCCTAAATAAGTCTTATTTCAAATTCAATTATAATAAAAGCTCCGATTTGATCATCAGGTCTTTTTCACCGCTGTTCCTTTTCTTCGGTCTCAAAGATATCATCTGGATACATTCCCAGTCCTAATCCGTCGGTGATCGCTGTAAATATCTGAGAGACAAAATTTTTCATTTTTCTCATTTTAGACATTTATAAGAATTCAGTGTTTTGGGATATGTGGCCGATGTTTATTGGTTAACGGTATTGGGACAAGTTTGGGGGAACTTGTTCGTAATACTTCACTGATGGTCGTAACGACGCTCAAAATGTTCTCGATGTAGCTGTTTACTCTTTTCATAGGGCAAATGATCTTTTTTTAAATTAGAATAGTGGTTCGGGGGAACTTCATTCTTGATCGACCAATTACTTACCGATGTTTTCGATGAACCTTTTTAGAATAAGATTGTTGGCTACGGCTATCGAGTTTTCCTTCTGTAGGTTTAAATTCAATTGATATACTACTTCTTTCCAGCTGTAGGTATGCTCTAGATCGAAGCTTAAAACATCAAATGAGGTATCAAAACTCACATCTTTGGTTGTTGGGGCAATCTGATTTACATACAGGATGTAAGCAGCGCCTAGACCTTCGGCTTCTCGGTAGATAGCGCCTTCAAAATTGCGCTCAAGAAATAAGGTCTCGGTCTTTATACCATATTCATTGAGTTTGGCATTTAGATCAGCAGCATACTTTTGTAGGTGTTTCGTATTTTGTTGTGCTAATTTAATGACCACATAGACTTTGGGGGTCGCTTTGTCAACTAATTCAGAACAGTTTTCTGTTGGGGCAAAAAAGGTGTCTGTAACGGGCGTTTCGGTTTGGGCAAAAAAGGGTTTTACATAGGCTTTGGTAATACTGTGGGCAAAAAAGGTGATGAAAATTAATAGGGCTTTTTTTAGGTTCACCATTATCATTAAAATTCGGTTATCAAATAATTACAGTACAAATGTAGCCCTAGTATGGGCCATTTAAAATCGTGATGTAACAATCGGGAGTATTTGATGAATAGATGGTAAAAAACCAAAAATCTTTCAAAATTTGGATATTCAAGTAGTTGCTGTACAGCTAGTTATTTGATCTTTAAGAAGCGATGTAGCTGATCTTGGCGGCGCTTTGCAATTGGGATGGATTCTCCAGTGACCAGTTCGCAGTAGTTACCACCACTTTTATTGATGTTGAGTACATGGGTGAGATTGACAATATAAGAATTGTGAATTCTAAAGAAAATGTTCTTATCGAGTGTTTGTTCGTATTCACCAAGATTCTTGGTGGCAACGATCTCCTTGCCGCTAATCAGGTGAAAGGTGGTGTACCTTCCTTCGGAGTTGCAAAATACAATTTCGTTGGTCTTTACAAAATCGATCTTATCCACCGAAGGTATTGCAATAAAATTAAGTGGTAGGCGATTTTTGTTAATTGAATTAGAGAGCATGTTCAATTGCTCTTTTTCCGTGAATAGACTAAGTTTTATCTGTTCGTGGGCCTTGTTTACCGCAAGCACCAACTCTTCAATTTCTATTGGTTTTAAGACATAGTCGATGGCACTGAATTTAAATGCCTTTATCGCAAACTCGTCAAATGCGGTGACAAAGATCACCTTGGATTTTGTGAATGTTACGTCTTCCAATAATTCAAAACCAGTGCCCTCGTCGAGCATAATATCCAAAAAAATGAGTTGTGGTTGCAATTCCTCGATAAGAACTTTACCTTCTCGGCTGGTGGTCGCCTTTCCGATAATCTCTACAATGGGGCAGTACTTTTCGAGAAAGTGCACCAGTAGGTCAACGTTGTTTACTTCGTCATCGATGACGATCGCTTTTATCTTTTCCATCAAGGGCTGGTTTATTACCTTGAAGTTAAAGGTATATTTTCTAAAAACAAAAGAAAAAAACCGTTAAAAAACTATGGGTTAACCACTTAAGGGTCAAATTTAGGACTGGTCGAGCGCTATCGAAAGCTTTTTTACGATCGGTATTTGTATGGTCACTTGAGTGCCCAAAGGGGTTTCACCCTCCCTTAGGTCGAGGATATTAAATGAGATCTTCTTTTTGTTCACATCGTTGAAGATGTGTATGCGCTCGTTCATTATATGGGTAGCCCAAGACTTGTGGTTCTTTCTGTAGCGTTCGTTGATCTTAGCAGCGGCTTCACGCCCAATCCCATTGTCGATGATATTGCCATGTACCATGCCATCTTCCTCATGAAAACCGATCCATATGATCCTGTCCTGCTTTTTTGGAGTAAGCCCGTGAACAATAGCATTTTCAATTATTGGCTGAAAGAGCATGCACGGGATCATCAGGTCACCGACATCCATTTTTTTGTCTACCTCAAAAATAACCTCCAATTCATCATTAAGTCGCAGTTTCTCTAATTCTAGATAGGATTTTAGATAGGTGATCTCGTCCCTCAGTAAAATAAATTCAGAATTGCTCATGTCGAGCGTTAAACGCAATAGTTTAGAGAAGGCAGCAAAGTATCTATTGGCTTCCTTCTCGCCTTTGAGCAACATTACACTTTGCATGCCATTTAGGGCATTAAATATGAAATGAGGATTCATCTGTGCTCTAAGCGCCTTGGCCTCTAACTGGGCTATTTTGTTTTGGTGCTTGAATCGCATCCTCATTTGCTTGCGCTTGTAGTAATTCCAAAAGTAGATGGCTCCTAGAAAGAGAAAAATACACAAAACGATGAACCAGGTCTTTTTGTAAAAGATCTGATAGGCTCGGATCTTGTAATTGAGCATATTGGTCGGATTTCCTAATGAAGAAAATCCACGCACCTGAAGCAGATAATCCCCCGGGGGAACGCCAAATAGTCTGACAGTATTGTAACTACCAAGATCCACCCATCCCTCGGTGAGGCCATCGATCTTGTATTGATAGCTGTTTTTCTCAGGATTGAAGATGTCATTGATCAAAAAGCGTAGTGTCGCATAGTTCTTGTTATAGGGCATGGTCAATTCTTTGACACTTGCAAGATCGTATTTGAAATTTTTATTTTGCTTGGTTACTTGATCATAGATCTCAAGATTGGTAAGGATAATATTCGATGGCTTGGCACGTTGGGAAATCGTTTTCGGATCAAACCTTACAATCCCATTAAGTCCTCCGAAATACATTTGGCCATCCTTGGTTTTGTAAGCAGACCGGTTGTTGAATTCATTATTTGGCAGTCCATCATTAGTGTAAAAATCTTGGATTCTTCCGTTGTATTTGTGTAATCTCACCAATCCGTTGTAGGTCCCGAACCATATATGATCTCCCTCTTCTAAAACGCCCGTAATATTGTCGTTTTTTAGTCCGTTTTCGATGGTGTACTTTTTGATCTTAAAGGTGATGGGATGTATGCTATGCAATCCTTGCTCCGTACCTACCCATATATGTTGATCACGATCTTTATATAGTACCTTTATATTATTATCCTTAAGCTGATATTCACTAGATTCCGTGCTAAAATGCGTTACGGCGTTGGTGGTAAGATTCTTTCTGAAAAGCCCATTTTTCAAGGTGCCTACCCAAAGGATATTTTTGGACCTATCTAGGAAGAGCTTGAAAATGGGAATTCCAATGAGATCATATTGCCCATTCAACCAGCTCACCTCTGTGAACTCTTTGGTCTTTAAATTGTAGTTATGTAAACCAAGCTCTCCGGCAATGAGTAAATTATCACTGTCGAGTTGTACAATATCGAAATAGTTGATATCCTCGAAGCGTGGCAGACCTGTAAAACCTATTTCCTCGTAGGTATTGGTCTTTAAGTCGATCTTTATAATTGAATGATAATATCCATAGGCCCATATCGTGTCATCGTTTTGCATGTAAAAATTATACACCCAGGCGTTATTCAGCGGCTTTCCGCTGTTTTTTTCAGTAATCCTTAAATGTTTGAATTGATCATCGCCTTTTTTAAGCTTGAAAAAGCCCGCATAGGTGTAGATGTAAAGGTCTCCAGCTGAATTCTCGGAAAACCCGCGACAGCTGATGTTGTTGGAAAGAGCGAACTCTTTGGGGTCGTCCAGATACTTTATGAACCCAGGGTTGGTATAACGTATTTTGGTAATACCACTTTCTGAAGAAGCTAAAATAACACCACTGGGATCTACGACAACATCGAAAATATAAAAAGGAAGGTCTACCTTATCTTTTTGTACCATCTTAAAGTCGCCGTTCACTTCTATAATATGTACACCTTTGATGATCTTATTATCTATGAGAAAGAGTCCAATGCCCTCTCTATAACGAATGCTGTTAGAATCGGGTATGATCTTGGTAGTGCGACAAGGTAATTCGATGATCTGTTTGTCTATAGAAGGGACGTAAGTAAATCTATATATGCTGTTGTCATATTCGTACGAACCTGATGTATCTTTTGGAAAAAACTCGCCATTATCACTCAAAATGCTTTCTTCATGTCGATCAAATGTTCTTCCATCCTCTAAATCCCATAACAAATCACTTGCACCATTTTTAAAAGAGTACCATCGATTGTCTTGCCTTAAGATAATGGTGCCATCATCAAGGATGTCATTTATGACAATACCATTTTTCGGGGAAAGGGAAACATTATCTTTCTCTGGGATTTCCGTGACTTCAAAAAGCGAAAGCTCGTCATATGCGTCATAACGAGCAATATAGTTGGTATAGGTCCCAATCCAAATATTCCCTTCGCTATCCTCCTTGAGAGAGGAAAAGATGATCTTTTTCCTGCTATTCGGGTAGACACTAGATAGTGGTTTGGTCTTGCCAGTATTAAGGTTGATGATAAATGTTCCTTGATTAGACGACAAAAAAACTCGACCATCCTTCGTCTTTAAGAAATCTGTAGCTGTTAAAATAGGTTCTTGCTTATCAGGATAGTCTATAGGAAAGAGTATATGTTCCTCTGGAGTTTCTCTAACAAACCCATCATAGGTAGTATACCATAAAAATCCTTCATCGTCTAAGAATAGCTTCTTATAGAAAGAATTGCTCTGCCCATTATTGTTAACGGGAACATTCTTTATATCATGTGGTTGGCCAAGACCAATTTGCAAAGAAAGGAATGTAAAAAATAACGACAGCATGGATAACTTTATCGTGATATTTCTATTAAAAGTTTGGTTGTAGGCACCCATGCATTGCTTAATTGTATTTTAAATATATACAAATTAATGACATTTGCATGGTTGCACTGTCCAAGACTAAAAATGGTAGGGCCTTCCACTTTACATCTAAAAACAACTAGGAAGATCGGAATACTTTTCATGATATGTTAATCCCGTGTAATAAGTGGGGCATTTACGTACATGAACGGTTAAGATAATTTTTGTAACGGTGTGATTTTCAAATGCTTTTAAAAGCAAAAAGCGAGCCCGAAGACTCGCTTTTGCCATTAATCAACACTATAACTTTTGAAACCAACCAAAACCAGCTATAGCTTGAAAAATACAATCATAACTTCAAAACCAACCAATAGAGTTATGATTCAACCAACCAATAAAAACATCAAACATGAAAATCTTTTCTTTCTGCATGGTCAACAACCTCTTGTCGACCAATTGTGATACAAATATCTGACGAAAGGAGGTTATGGCAAAGGCCTATGTAATAAACGGCTTAGATGCTGAATAAGTGGAACTTATTGTATAAACGATGTATTTTTCATCCTTTCAGAGCACTGAATCTTTGTTGAAAACAAACAGACTCCTTTTGGAGTCTGTTTTATGTGACTAGTGATTCCCCTAAAATTTAAATCCTAGTCTTTGTTATGAATGCGGCCTTGGCCGCTACTTTGGATACTCTTTAAAAACAAATGTCACAGACTGGACGCACAGTTTAAAGCTAGCTGTTATAAACGGGCGATATAGATAATAAGTGGGAATCTAGAAAAAAGGAAGTATTTCTAAGAATATTTACCCTTTAAAGCTATTTTTCAAATTATTTACGTCGATAAAATACACGATACGCAAAGAGAGGGTATGTTGCGTGGGATTGTCAAAAAGTTTTCCGAGGCTTCCGATATAATTCTCGGTCGAGGGAGCCTCGTCATTAAAGGCTTGATTGCGATAAAGCAAAATGGCTTCACTTCCAGGCGAAAATCTCCATCTAAAACTAAGGTCTAAATTCCATATATTGAAATTTCGATTGGGATCGTTGGCGGCAATGTCATAGGGCGTTTCCGTGCGTGTTCCATCGTCATTCAAAAGGTAAAATACCTCATCCTTGTAATTCGCCGTGCTCCAAAAATTTCTAAATCTAAGGTCAATGGCCTTGTAAGAGTCGAAATTATAGCTAGCTTGTAATGAGTTTTCGATTCGGCGGACCTCTCTTCTCCCAAGAAACACATCTGTACCGTCATCATCGATATAACCAAAATTATTGTATTGGTTGAAGAGCTCGGTTCTCCAGATAAGCAAAAATTTATCCGAAAAGCGATATCTAGGTGACAATTCTAGAAAGATATGCGACTGCTGCTCATCACCAACAGATGCTTCATTGAACCAGTTGCGCCCTGCTATGGTCGCATCATAAGCGAACTTTTTCCGATAGTCTGAGGATACCCATAATGCGCCACCTATATTCGGGAGAAAAGTGACAAAACGGCCTGCTACACGTGGTTCAAAATAGTCTTGCGATTTAGAGTTGTAGTTCACGTTTCCCCCAAATGCAAAACGCTCTTTAGTGACGAAAAAAGAACTCAGCCTATACGAGTTTTCGGTTTGCACACTAGGTTTGTAGAGTCTTCGGTGCGCCACTCTAAAATCTATTCGATATTTGTTGAATCTTTTGGTAGGCTCGAAGATCTCATAGGAAGCTTCGCCAATAACATTGTTAAAATTATTTCGAAAGTTAAGGCCAAGGTCATTTGCGTCGTAGGTGTCGTTCGCGAAATAATTCGCAATACCATACCTAAAATTACCTTTGGTCCTTCGAACTTCAAAGTTGGTTCTAAGACCTGTGGTGGTCACGCCATTTTCGACCACATTGCTCACACGGGCACCACCCTCAAAATTCCACGAATTCGCCTTATTGGAAACATCATACAAGAATCCTGTTACATTGGCATCCCTAAAGCTACCATCCCTTGTAACATTGGTGTTGATAAGGGTCACCGAGGAGTTCTTGTTGAACAATTGATCCACCACAAAAATGTTATAATTGGCTAAGGGTTCTACAAGTACATTTCTTACCTCATCTGTATCTAAGTTTCTAATTCTCGCTTCGGTGCGTTCTGTGACCGCATTAAAGAATCCTACCCCTAGATTTCCCTTGGTCCTTCCAGAGATCTTCAAAGCATTCAATAGCCCGACTTTTGAAGGTTCTTCTATGATCTCTTCATTATCGGCTACTGTACCGATATCACCACTGGGGGCCCCGCCGACCCTTCGACTAAAAAAAAGTCCACCTTTATTAAAAAGATCGGTTCCCTCGGTAAAAAATGCTCTGTTCTCATCAAAGACCTGCTCAAAAGGTCCAAGGTTGAGCTGTACCTCGTCAAAAGCCGCTTGGCCAAAATCAGGTATTAGAGTTGCATCTAGCGTAAAGGCATCACTCAATCCATATTTGATATCCATACCTGCGGTGAGGTTGGTGGTCGTCTCGTTGTCAAAATGCTGTACGAGACCTTGGGCGAAAGGATATAACGTAAGCCGAAGCGGAGGGTCGATATTTCGTATGCCTTCAACAAGACCATTATATTGCGATTCTAATCCAACTGAACGGTCTATTTGATTCCAAACATAGGTTTCGTTCAGATGGGTGATGCGACGTCTAAAATTGGCACTCCAGTTTTGCTCTTCGGCTTGTGGGAAACGCAGCGCGTTGTAGGGAATCTTAAACTCTGCATACCAGCCTTTCTCATCGAAGGACACATTGCATTGCCAAACGACATTATAACTAAAGTCAAAATTGTTTCCAGAGACGATAGCGTCGCCAATGGTGCCAGCACTGGTCACTAAAAAATGTACTTCATTGATGCCGTCATTATAGGTGTTTAAAGCGAAGGAGAAATGGTCGGCTTGTACAAAGATGTCATCTCGTTGACTAAACTGCCGCTGTACCTTGGACGGCTCGTTGTCAAACATATAGGCCGCCAAATATACCGCCTTGTCGTCATAGGCCATTTTTACCTCGGTACGGTGTGTTTCACGTTCCACGCCTTCATTCGCTGGCTCCAGCATGAAGAAGTTCTTGGCGGGTTGTATGTTTTTCCAAACATTATCGTCTAAAACTCCGTCTATTTTAGGGGAAGTGTCAATTCTAGTAGCCGAGATCACCTTCTTTTCTTGGGAATACGTCCCAAACGTGATAATTAAAGAAGAACAAAATAAAATGAACTTGGACATTGTAGAAGGTTAGCGTGAAATTCGCTACAATGATACTATAAATCTTGTGAGAGAAATGTAAAGGAATTCCCAAATATACGTTAAAAAGGAATTAATTTGTTTAATCATTTTATAAATTAGCTAAACAAATATTTTTTATTAATATAGAACTAAAAAACATAGATATGAGTATTAAGAATATAGAGATAGCAACATTCGCTGGCGGATGCTTCTGGTGTACCGAGGCTGTTTTCGATAGGATCAATGGTGTTGAGAAGGTGGTATCGGGTTACACTGGTGGAACTATAAAGAATCCAGCCTATCGAGAAATTTGTACAGGAAAGACCGGGCATGCAGAAGGGGTGCAGATCACTTTTGATCGCGACATCATTACATACGAAGAGTTACTGGAGATCTTCTTTGCGACACACGATCCCACTACCTTAAATCGACAAGGTAATGACAAAGGAACGCAATACCGATCTGCTATCTTTTACGCCAATGAGGATCAGAAGAAAAAAGCGGAAGATTTCATTGCATATTTAGAAAGAAGGGCCATCTTTGAGAATCCAATAGTGACTGAAGTTGCTGAATTGGAAACTTTCTATGAGGCAGAGGATTATCATCAGAATTATTATGAGATACATAATCAGCAGCCATATTGCCAAGTGATCATTAATCCAAAACTTCAGAAACTAAAGAGAAATTATCAGCATAAATTAAAAAAACAACGACTAGCTAATGCCGTATAAGTCATTTGAAGAGTACAACATCAAAGTTACCGATGATGTAAAGGACCGATATAAGAGTATCATTGCAGAAATTGGGGAAGACACGAAACGCGAGGGCTTATTAAAAACTCCTGAGCGTGCTGCCAAGGCCATGCAATTTTTAACGCAAGGCTATTATCAGGATGCTTCCGAAATTTTAAAAAGTGCGATGTTCAAAGAGTCATACAATGAGATGGTCATCGTTAAGGACATCGAACTATATTCGCTTTGCGAACATCATATTTTACCTTTTTTCGGAAAGGCGCATATCGCCTATATTCCAAATGGATATATTGTAGGTTTGAGCAAGTTACCTCGTATCGTAGATGTGTTTGCCAGGCGATTGCAGGTGCAAGAACGTCTTACCGAGCAGATCCTTGATTGTATAAACGATACCTTAAAACCTCAAGGGGTTGCTGTGGTTATCGAAGCCAGTCATATGTGTATGATGATGCGTGGAGTGCAAAAACAAAATTCGGTGACTACGACCTCCGGTTTTAGAGGAGCTTTTGAGAAGCAAGAGACCAGAAACGAATTCCTGAAGTTGATCAGTAGTGATTTTTCTTAAAATTTTAAGATAATCGTATTTTATATATATATTAAAATGCCTTAAATTTGTAATTCACAATTTTAAGGCATTTTATTATGAAATACGTAATATTCACTTTATCCTTATTCTTTTGTGTATTGTCTTATGGACAGCAAACTCAATTGACAGGTCCTAAATTCAAAAAGGCCAAGATCTCTGAGCGATATCCTGCAAAGGGGAAGGTGGTTCTTCAATCTAATAAAGAGAAGTTACAAGGTCCAGCGGCCAAGAATAAGAAGCCAATGGCTCTTAAAGATCAGAAGACACAACCGATTGCTTTTAAAAAGAGAACACCTGTTTATGGTCCAAAGGCCAAGAATAGGAAGCCTTGGCAATAGGACAATTTTTTGGCACGAAAATGGTTATATTTAGGTCGAACCTAAAATCTTCTTCATGTCAAAAAATAATGATAAGAAATACCAAAAACTGTTATTAAGCCTGGTCATGGATGGCTTGGGCGTCCTCACCTCGTCATATGCAGTAATATTGTTGGGCGACTTTGCCGATGTGGTCTGGGCACCTCTAGCAGGCTATGCCATGACCAAGATGTACAAAGGGAATGAAGGGAAGATCGCTGGTGCGGTGACCTTTATTGAAGAGGCCATTCCTGGGACCGATCTCGTTCCGACCTTCACTTTGATGTGGATATACACCTATGTGATTCAAGGTAAGAAGAAGACCGAGGAGATCATCGATATCGACATCGAGCAATAGATGTTTTCATTTGGCAGCACTTACACCGATTTTTCATAGGCTTCTTTTAGCCATGAGATAAGTTCGGCATCTATATCTTCTAGCGCTGTGAGTTGCACGCGATGCGAGCACATGGTTCCAAAGGGACCGGAGTTCCCAAGCCTTTCGGTGGTAGGCTTATCCTTTAATTTTAGCCCGAGGTCGATTCTGGTCTTAGTGGCTGGTTTTATCAGCGCGAATTGCCGCTTTCGAATGAGGCTCACGCTTGTTTTCTTTGGTGTTTTTATCACATCGCTTCCAAAAGTATCGACGACCGCGATCAATTTTTCGTAAATAGGCCTTAAGTTTTCCTTGCCATCATATTGATTGGCAATGAGGTCATCTGCTGTATCATGGTCGTCTTTGGAAAGAGATACGATGGTATTGGCGAACCCATGCGTTACACCATGTTCTTGTTTCAGATATTTAACTGCTTCTCCATGTTTGGCAAACGCCTTCTCGTTCAAGAGTCTTTTCCATTCATCTAATGACTTCCCGGTCTTTTCGGGCATATTGTCGATCATGGTCTGTAATGCCTTGTCCATAGTGGTTTCTTTTGATTGAAATGCTTTGGTTTTGGTTATACTTCTTGAGAGATATCAATCATTCAGCAGATTTTCTTTTAAGAACAAGGCGACCGCTTCGGTCATTCTATCCCTATTTGCTTTCTTTCTAAATCCATGCCCTTCATCTTTCGCTAGCATATACCACACCATTCCATTATTATTTCTAATCGATTTTACCATTTGTTCAGATTCTGAAGCAGGTACACGTGGATCGTTTGCACCTTGAATCACAAATAAGGGTCTTTTGATCTTATCCACATGATTTGTAGGCGAAATGGACATTAAGAATTTTCGCATTTCAGGATCTCGTTCATCACCATATTCTGCTCTTCTTAGATCACGTCTATATGCTTCCGTATTTTCTAAGAACGTCACAAAATTACTTATCCCAACCACATCAATGCCGCATTTGAGCTTATCATTGAAATGATACATCGAGGATAGAACCATATACCCACCATAAGAGCCCCCGAAAACAGCGATTCTTTCGTTATCAAATTGCGGTTGATTCTCTATCCACTCGAGAAGTTTGCCGATGTCTTTGACAGAATCCTCTCTCTTGAATCCGTTATCTAGTTTTAAATAGTTCTTACCATATCCTGAAGATCCGCGGACATTGGGAGCGATCACCGCTATGCCCATCTCATTGGCCAAAAAAGCATAGAATGAAGAGAAGTTGGGAGTATGTTGACCCTCCGGACCCCCATGTATAGAAATCATAACTGGCATTGGGTCATTTACTTTTGAAGGCTTATATACAAAAGCTGGAATCATTCTTTTTTTTCCTTCCAATTCATCAAAGGTTTCGTAATGGATAAGCACTGGTTTTGGAAACGTACTTGTGTCAAGTCCACCTACTTCGCTGGTCGTCCATCTTTCAATTTTCATGCTAGAAATATCCAAAGAATATATATCACCGGGCGTTTGAGACGTATTTATGGCCATTCCTAACTTATCCTCCGTTGGATGAAAATGAATCGAATAAATTTGGCCGATCGGTAAATTCTTCGCCTTTTTATATGTATTCGATCGGAGATCTATTAGATATAATTGGTTATATCCGTTTTCATTTACTGTAAATGCGCCTTTGGTACCAGACCTATTCGTAACAAATTCTTCAACATCCCATGGGATGTCCTTGGTGATATATTCAATTTCTTTCGACTTTACATTATATTTAAAGAGGGTACGAAATTCTCCTCCTTGGTTGGTGGTGCCATAGATGTTTTCTCCTTTGCTATCCCAGCTATCAGCTAGAAAAACAGCATCGGTATCCTCATCATTGATCTGAGTTAGCTTGTTGCTTTTCAGTTCCAAAATATAGGAGTTTGATTTTGTACTTGATAAATATTGAAAGACAAGCAATCTCTTATCATCTGGCGACCAATCGGTCGCTATCCAATATCCGTTTCCTTTGTTAATTTTTAGAGCAGCTTCTTTGGGTGTCTCCATATTGGAAATATAAATATCAAAATCTTTTTTATTTCTTCTTGAAGATGTAAAAGCAAACTGATCCCCTTTGTTAGACCATAACATTCCAAGATTTACAGATGCTCCATCGCTTATCATTTCCGATTTTCTTGTGGCCATGTCGTACCAGTAAATTTGTCTGAATTCATTTCCGCCAATATCTTTAGAAAAGAGAAAGCCGTTATGGTCTTTAGAAGGGCAAAAAGTACCATTTGATACAGGTTCATTAAAAAAGGTGATCTGACTTCTGGCCCCACCAGGATACGCTATGGTATGTAATTGTGAGGTATTAGCGAATCTCGTAGACAACAATATACCCTTATTGTTGGGCATCCAATCCACGAAGTTTGCAGATCGGGTGTTTTGATACTGCTGTAATCTCGATTTGATATCTTCGGGGATCTCTGGAATATCTTCCAATATCAAATTTCCAGACGTTCTGCGGTTTTGAGAATGAGCGGTATTGGATAAAAGAAATAGGAGGAAAATGAAAATTACGCTGAATTGCTGAAAAGGATATTTCATGGTTTGGTTTTTTGTTATTGGCTTAAATACTTCGGTATTTCTTCACGCAAGAATGACCTAATTTAGCCAGTTTTTATTGCAATGGCAATAGAAGAATGAAAAAACCTCACAGGTTTTGGATTGCCTGTGAGGGTCTTTCGGAGTCGTATATGTTATGTTTATTCGCTCTTTACAAATAAAAATCCAAGGCCCAAGCGTTGCAGCATTTTCTTTTCGATATTCCAAAAGAATTTGAACTGCCCGAAAAGCCATCCAAAGAAAACCAATAATACCTGATATACAGGAAAGATCAATAAAATTCTGATAGGCCAATATATCCAGCCGTTGGTGTTTTCCTTAGTTATATTGAGCAAATCCATCAGAGGCCCTGCTAATTTTGCGGCAGAAGACCCGGTAATGGCAAAAACGATAAATATAATGGCCACTTGAAAATTCGAGGTGATACCCCAACGTTCCTTTAATTTTTCCATAGCATTTCAAAAATCAGCTGCAAAGATACTAAATTAGATGCGTGGAAAATAAGGACCTAGGCGTTGATTGTATTTTCGTTGAAAGTAGATAAAATAATTATAGAGCTTATAGTTGACCTCGTATCCATAATCGATATTGGGTTCATAGTCGATAGGCACTAGATAGAGATCGGGATTGTATATAGTGGGTTGTAGCACACGCTGATTCCAGTTAAGGACAAACAGTCTATTCCTTGTTTCTAAAAAGCTCTGTGAATAAAATCCTCTGGGCCTGGCGATACTCTGTAGCCAATAGTTGAATCCAGGCTCGATGACAATGATCTCATACTCATCTTCGGCATCTTCTTCTGCTGCGATACGAACCGTGTCATTCCCTTTTTTGTTGAACAATTCTTTTTCTGTGTCATCGATGACCAACGCCTCTTTGGATGTAGAACAGGCCATGGACAACATTAGAACTATCGCTAAGGTATAAACATATCTCATATATCTAAAAATACGAAATATTTATATCCTTGTTCGGCAATTCACGAAGTTTTAACACTTCGCTAGGGTATAAAAAAGGCATTGGAAAATTAAGATTTCCAATGCCTTTTTTCAAATTATAAAAGATGTTAATTAGCGTCTTCTTCCAAACAATCCGCCAAGAAGACCACCAAGACCGCTTTTCTTCTTATTAGCGCCAAGCACCATATCTGCTACATCATCCAAGACGCTACCGTCGCCGTCGGCATCGATAAGACTTTCTATGAGGCTTTGATTTCTTTGTGGTTGTCCTCCGAGCATGCTTCCTAGCAGCCCTGTAAGTCCATTGCTGTCACTAACGTTGTTCTGTCTTGTTTGCTGTCCTACAACACCCATAAGAATAGGGGCTGCTACCTTTAAGATTTGAGAGATGGTACCGGCATCAAGTCCGGATTGGCTGCTTAAAGCATTTTCCACATTCGGTTGTTTTTGCCCCAAGAGATGCCCTAGGATACCAGCACCGTCATCCATTACCGATCGGTCTACACCGCCACCGAATAGCCCGCCTAGGTCATTCAGAATACTCCCATCATGTTTGTTGGATAAGGCATTCATAAGTCCAGAAGCGCCTTCTGGTGTGGCGGCATTCTTTTTCATCGCTCCCATCAATACAGGAAGCGCCATGCTTAATACATCGGCTGTCTTGTCTTCGGGTTGTCCAGTTTGCTGACTTACGCCATTGATCATTTGACGTCCCATATCGCTATTTAATAAATCTAATAATCCCGACATTTCGTTGTTTTTTAGGTTTGAAGCTCCAAGTTACGAAAAAAGATAGTTTCACTTTGAAGTCCCTTAGGAAATAAAAAAGATCCGATGAACGGATCTTTTTTGAGGATAAGAAGAATAGGGATACCCCATCAATATTACTTAATTCGTGTTAGTTGCCCGTAGACTCGTCGAGCTTATCTGCAACGATACGATTATCTCGGTTTGCTATTTCCCAAGCGGTATGAAAGATCAGCTTGGCGCGTTTGACCATCAATTCATACTCAATTTTATCTGGAGTGTCAGAAGGTCGATGATAATCATCGTGTGTTCCATTAAAATAAAAAATGATCGGAACATTATTTTTTGCAAAATTATAGTGGTCACTACGATAATAGAAACGATTTGGGTCATTTTCGTCGTTGTAGGTGTAGTCTAGCTCTAGATTTGCATACTTTGTGTTGATGTCCTCAGACAGTGAATGCAGTTCAGAACTCAATTTATCAGACCCTATCAAATAAATATAATCTGGCCCGCCATTTCGTTTTGGGTCTGTGCGCCCTACCATATCGATGTTCAAATTTACTACCGTGTCCTCTAACGGAAAGATGGGATTGTCCGTGTAATATTCAGAACCCAAAAGCCCTTTTTCTTCCCCAGTAACATGTAAGAATACGACCGATCTTTTAGGACCGTTTCCTTCTGCAGCGGCCTTTTTGAATGCCTCAGCGATTTCCAAAACAGAAACCGTTCCCGAACCATCGTCATCGGCTCCGTTATTTATCTGTCCGTCAGCGCTAACTCCTATGTGATCCAAATGAGCCGAGATCACCACATATTCATTTGGTTTTTCAACGCCTTCTATGAAGGCCACTACGTTTTCGGATGACACCTCTTCTGTAGTATTGGCGATATCGATAGAAAGTTTGGTTTGTAGTTGCTGCGAAGTCTCTGTATTTTCAATATCGGCATAGATATCTTTCGCCATCGTCTCGTTCACAAAGAAGTAAAAGAAATCTTCTCCATCTTTCTTTAGCGACATTTGCCCGCCACCATTCTTAGCGCGTTCAGAAACAAATTTGAATTGTTGAAGTACCAGTGGAAAATTAGCAGCATCATAATACAGTAGCCCTTTTGCACCTTTAGACTTTGCGATTTCAATCCTATTGCCAAAACTCTGTCTAATGTTTGACCAAGAAGAGGTTTCTGCCGAACCAGTGATCACATAGGTGCCATCATCATTTTTTGGCTCTCCTGCTTTGATAAGAACAATTTTCCCATCTACGTCTACATCGTCATAATCCGAATATTTCTCATCTTCAATTCCATAACCGACAAAGGTGATACTTGTCACATCGATCTTCCCATTTTTAGAAGCTGAAAAAGTGGCAAAATCCTCACCGATCTTGTAATTTTTGTTAGGAGAAGTGATACTGGCATTGGGCACACTCATCATTTCAAGAGGTACTTTTTGAATAAAGTCATTGTTCCCTTTGGCTGCTGGCACACCCAGACCCACATAATAGTTTTTGAGGTACTCAACGGCCTTCTTCTGTCCAGGCTTCCCAGTTTCACGCCCAGCATATTCGTCCGATGCGTAAATATAAAGGTGTTTGCTCAAATCCTGGGCATTGATCGTGTTTGCATATTGCACCGGATCCCCAATTTCTCTTGGTGCCGAATTCGTTCCAGTTTCTGCGACTGTATTCTTGTTACCGCCACATCCCATCATCGCCACAAGGGCTATACCTAATAATGATCTTTTCATCTGATATAAAAATAAATTTGTCAAATATAACCAAAAAATGATGGCGTGATCAGCTAGAGAAATCTTGTATCTTGCCTGTTTTTCCTAAAGTTTTCTTAAAATTGGAATAGGTGGTCTTATTCTTCTAAACCTTCTAACTCGTCCAGCTCCTCTTCTAATTCCTCAAGTTCTTCCACAGCTTTTTGTTCAGACTCTTGTTCCCTAAGTTCAAATTGCTCATCCTTTGCTACCTTATTTTCAAAAAAGACCACTTTGGATATGGTGACAAATGATGCTAGAAGCCCTGCGATAATAATAAATTTGGGAGCATTGAGATTCTTATTTGCACTTTTGGAAAGCATGAATGCAAGAATTCCAACGATGATGGTAACAAGCGCAGGAAGCATCGTAATGGTCCCTAATGGTAGGAATGATAGAATGATGGTGAGTACTGCTGCTATGACTCCTAAAAAAACAAGGAACTTTCTCATGACTATTTAGTTTGCCAGCCCCGAGGCTGTTTTTAGGTTCAGTTGACCGCTTCCAACAGGAATGTTGAACTTTATCAGCGTTGGAATTTTATTGGAATCTGCTGTCAAGTAGATGGTTCCATTGATACTGCCACCTTTGGCAGAAACGGCGAGCTTGTAGCATTCTTTGGTGCCCAAACTTCCGGCTTTGATAAATTCTTTGCCCTTGTATGTAACTTTGATCGGATGTTCTTCACGATCGAAGAGCACTTTAAAGGTTTTGCTTTCACCGGGCGAGACCGAGGCGATAGGTATTTGTCTTATTTGATAAATGGTGGAGACCACATCTAATGTCTCTTCACTTATCTTATGTGTTTTATGTTCATCGTAGCCCTTCTTTTTCATGTGGCTCTTCACCACACCGGTTTTATGGTTATACGTATACTTCACCATTTTCTTATACCCTCCTTCGTCAATATTTCGTTTGTAAAGTAGGGGTCTAAAGGTTTTGGTACTCCAATAGGTTTCATAGAGGTCTCTGATCTTAAAGAAGGTATCCCATTTGCTATAGGTGCTGGCCTTACACTTTAAATGCAGGAGTGTGCTCTTGGAGGTTTCCACCTTTTTGGTCTCCATGGTCAACTGTGCCAGTTCGGTCATAAGGCCGCTCATGTTATAGGAGGCAGCGTATGTCAACTTTTCTCCCGATGTAAACGCCTGTTGTGCGGTCCCATTTTTGGTAATGGCGGCCAATGCGATAATTGCAAATATTCTTCTCATCAGATATCGGTTCTTAAATTGGTATAACGAACCTACTTTCATTTATTGTGCCAAAGATAATCTTTTGTGCTTGGGATTGAAACCAAATATTTATACCCAGTGCTTTACTTCAATAATTACGGTTTTCACGTAAAATTGTTGCGGTTTCCATTAGATAGACGAATTATGCAGATATATTTTATAATTTAGGACTATCTTAAAAGAATAATCAACCACAAAACCTTTAAATATGTCAAAGAACGACAACAAGATCACATTTCAACAAGGAATCGATTGGACGACCAATTGGAGAAACGGAAGAGGAAACCGCAACGTAGATGCATTCTTGATACCTGCCGAGGATCTAGTTGCTGCGCTTATAGAGATAGGCGTACTGCCGAATGGTACCTATGCTACCGATGATAAGAATATAAGAGCATACTTGGGTGTCGATGATAAAAATACGGATAGATTGGTCATTGTAGGAACGAAGAAAGACACTTCGGTGACGCCGGCCGTTTATCGCGATATGATCACGGACGACCAGACTGGAAGAAAATGGGAAGGCGGCGGAAGTCTTTATGATTTTACAGAGCCTTGTCCAACAGCATGCGATGTTAATAGTCCTTTAAATTAGCCATATAGAGTAAGATGCAACTACTTAGGGCTCTGTCACTTATAGGTAACGTCATATTACTTGTAAATGTCGTATTGTATTTTAAAAGCTTTTCCAAGAAAGGGAAGGCTTTTAAAATTTTCACTATGTATCTTGCTACGATATTGATGATTCAAGTTTTTAGCATATTATTGGCGCGGCAGGGGATGAACAATATATTTCTATCACATGCTTACTTCTTTTTTCAATTGCTATTGTTAGGGTGGTTTTATCTAAACTTATTTAAATCCAGAATCCAAAAGAAGATCGTTATAATCCTACTTATAATTACATCGTCATATAGCATCATACAATATTCGTTGGATTGGAATATCATCAATAGTTTCAATCTTGTATTGATATGCGTTACTTCGCTTTGTTTAGTGTTGTTTTCAATACTTTATCTTTATAACTCCTTAAGCGAGAAACAAGATTTTCTTTATGTCAATATTGGGATTCTTGTATATATGTTATCTAGTACTTTATTGTTTACTGCTGGAAATTTGATGATTGAGGTTGATCCGATGTTCAATAAAGTGATCTGGATCGTCAATGCCTTTTTATATATAATTTATCAAATAATAATTTTTTTTGAATGGTGGAAGAACTTTTCAATAACGAGAATAGAATAATCCCAATTCTAATATCTGGTGTGATCGTGCTCCTTTTTATGGCAGTGTCGTTAATTGCGTTCTTTCATTTTTCTCGGAAGAAGATCGTCCAAAAGGAACTTGAAAAGAAAGACCTAGAAATTAGCCATCAGAAAAAGTTATTGCAAGCAACCATCCTTACTCAAGAGAAGGAGCGCAAGCGTATTGCACAAGATCTGCACGATGACATCAGCTCCAAGCTGAATATTGTTTCGCTCAATTCGCATGTGCTCCAAAACGGTAATATCACCGAAGATGAGCTCCAAGAGGCGACCGGCAACATTATCGCAATGACCAACAAAGCTCTAGAGAGCTCCCGTCGTATCGCTCATGATCTTTTACCTCCAATTCTGGAGAAGTTTGGATTGAAAGCTGCCATTGAAGAATTGTGTGATGAGTTTGAATCCAGTAAGAATGTCACCGTCAAACTTGAGATGGACAGTGACCTGGACCATTTTAGTGATACCGATCAGTTGAACATTTTTCGAATTCTCCAAGAATTGATGAACAATTCGTTGAGACACGGAAAGGCAGAGAATATCACCGTTCACTTTTATAAAGAAAACGAACGACTGCATTGTAAATATTCAGACAACGGAAAAGGATTTGATGTACAATCTACTGATAGTCAGAAGGGTTTGGGGATGAAAAATATTGAAAGTAGGATCGAATTGTTAAAAGGAAGTATTAATTTTAAGAGCGCTATAGACCAAGGTGTACATGTACATGTCACCATTTAAGACCTACCATAATGACAACCAACGCCATAAACATCGTTCTTGTGGATGATGAGGCTTTATTCCGGAAGGGAATGGCCTTTATCCTAGGAAGAGAAAAGAATTTTAATATCCTCTTTGAAGCCGCTGATGGGGAAATGCTGCAAAATGCGCTAGCGGAGACCAATGTTGTTCCAGATATCATTTTGATGGACCTTAAGATGCCAAAGATGAATGGGGTGGAAGCGACAAAATTCCTACATAAGGAATATCCAGAAATAAAGGTCATCGCATTGACGAGCTATACAAACAAGGCATTCATCATAAATATGGTCGATGTCGGGGCTTCTTCCTACCTAGTGAAGAATGCATCACCAGACGAGGTGGTCCATACCATCAACGAAGTGGCCACCAAAGGCTTCTATTATAACGATGAGGTGATGCGCGTAATTCATCAGAACATGTTGGCCAGTGATGGAAAACCCCAAAAGAGTAGATTGGATAGCGACCTGCTCACCAAACGCGAGAAAGAGGTACTTCAATTGATATGTGAACAAAAGACCACAGCCGAGATTGGAGAACAACTATTTATCAGCCCCAGAACGGTCGAGGGGCATCGCAACAATCTTTTGCTCAAGACCGAATCTAAGAACACTGCCGGCTTGGTCATCTTTGGCATTCAAAACAAATTGGTGGATCTTCAACCTAATTTTTAGTACGTCTATTTAACTGTTCGGAGTGCTAAAGATCTGCTTTAGCTTATTCACAACGCTTTGCAGGATCGCAAAGATCGCATCTGAGGAAAATCCGCCGATCAGTGCCAAGGCTACGTTATTGAACAAGGCTGTATTATTCCCATTTAGACTATTGAAAGGAATGATCTCCGAGATGATCAAACCTGCGATGATCCCCAAAATGATCAAAGCGGAATAATAAATAGAATCTTCCGGAACCAGCGTTCCTTTTTTGATACCGATGGTCACGTTTCGCAACATGGAGAACAACACTCCAAGGCCCGAAGCCGAAGCGATAAAAGCGAGATTTAAAAGTAGATTGAGTCCTTGATTGTCCATGATTCCCTTTGCGACGCTGTCGTTGTTGACATTCGGAGAAAGACCCGTACCGATGAACAGCGCCAAAAAGACCAATGTTAGTAAGATCAGGTTTCGAAGGATGGGAAGTTTGCTAAAGAAGGACTTTTCTCGTTCATTATTTTGAAGCTCTTCGAGATAGGAGATCGACTTTGGTGTTGCTGGCGCCACATTTTGTACCAAGAGTGCATGTAAGCTCATCAGATCTTCAAAACTATTGGAAGAAGCCAAGGTTGTAACTTCTTTATCGATGGCAATACCATTTTTCAATGCAAAGGCAAGCATCGTATGCGTTTCCTCTACCAATTCATCGGTGATCCGTTTGGTGATACCCGATGCAGTGTTAGGATACGTGGTGGCCTTGGGGGTTGCAGTTTTAGTTTCCATTGAAGGTTTTATTTATTCTATGTAAAGATCATAAGAAAAGTGTTGTTGTCTAGCCGTATAAATACCCGTTTTGTTTTGATCTAGCATGATCATTCGAAAAAACGCCCCAAGAACCTTTCGGTTGATGGAGCATTTAAAAAAGGCTAACTTATAGCTATGCTAGACTTACAGCTTTTTGTTCAGGTATGGCCAATTCTTCAACAAAAAGAATGAATTGTCCAGCGCCGTACAACCCAACAAGAACCATTTTTGCAGCAAAAATTCTAGGTTTTTCATCGATGTCTGCAAATGGCGTAGCTATTCTGTTGGCATTCCAGCTAATATTGGTGAGTGCTCCCGTGACAGACTTCACACTAGGGTCATAGATCGGAGCAGATACTGAAGGTACCAGACCTGCGGCCCCCAAAAGCATATCTATCCATTTAGAGGCTTTATTCCATCCTTTCATAAATGGCTTGTAAGAAGCAATATCCATTAGTTTCTGTATAGCAGTAATGCCATAGATGATCTCGGCCGTCACCTTATCCCAACGTTGTGTCGGGGATGCAATAAGCGAGGCGATGATATTTGGCAGGGTAGCCACAAAGAAGCAGGTACCTTGCAATTGTGAAATGGATTTCAAACCAGGCGCCTCCTCTAATTTTGATTCCTGGGCTTTCACTATGGTCAAAGGAAGGAACCCTATGGTCCCGTAGCAGGCCGCTATTCGCATAAAGGCAATAAATCCTGATTTTACACCATCATTCTCAGTGGCCTGTGGGGTAGCTGCCAGCACTATCCTCGAGGCCATATTCGAATCTTGTTGAAAGACTGCTTTGAGGGCATCCCAACTCTTGGCATCAATGAGGCTTTGCGTCATAGCGTTATCTGGAAAAGGTGCTTTCTCAGCGGCCAATTTATAGATAATGGTTCCAGGTATGGCGACTATCAAACAAACAACATCAAGAATGGTTAGATCATTACCTGTTATTTCTTTGTAGAGCCAAGAAAGTACGGGAATATCCAATTTTGCATTTAAAATCTCGATGACCCCTTCAACCAAAATGGCTACGATATCCAATGCGGTGTCAATGATGTTTTCGGCAGATTCGACCAAAATATCCGCAAGAATAGCTACTAGTCGCTTCACGATATCTCCAAAGCTTAACGTACTTATCTGATCGATGACCTGGGTTTTAAGGGTGTCGAATGCGTTTTGAAAGATCTCGCCTTCCTTTTCGACTGCCCCAAGCAGTGTTTCCAATAACTTTTCTACTTCTGAAGTGATGGTCACCGCAATGTCTGCATTGGAACGAGAATCTGAAGCACCGTGCTTTAAATGGTAGGTACCAAAATTAGCTTCTGGCGAATGATGCCCCTCCATTTCCTTTGTATTCGAAGAACGTTGGCTAAGCGAAGTCTTATTATCTTCCAATCCCGCCCATTCATTGATGTGCTCCTCAATGCCGTCGAATATTTTATTCACTTCGGTCTTAACGACACCAATGTCCGCAACCGTTTTCTTCATGAATTGATTGATGATGTTCTTTAAAACATCATGGGATCTTAGAATATCCTTCCATTTGAATAAGAAGCCCAACCACTTGATAAGGTCCTCGAAGAATACTTTGATCTTCTTTAAAACAAACTCGATGGCTTGCACCACATCGGTAATGGCGGCTAAAATGAAACGATATAACTTACCGGCAATTTCAACAAAGAAATGATATAGGCCATCGATCACTTGTACAAAGAAACTCGTAACATCTTCCCAGGCGTCCTTTAGCCAGTTAAAGATATCACCAGCCGTAGATTCGATAGCGCTAGAAACATCATCCAATGCAGCTGCACTCCCTTGTATCATCATTCTGTTGGTCGTCGTATTTACCACGAGTCCAAAACGCCTCATACCACTCTCACCTTCATGAAACTGGTGTTGACCATTTTGATAGGTCATCCCAAAGAAATCACTTGGCTTGCCGATAAAATCATCTGCGGAGAATGCGGTGGCCATTCTACCGCTTTTTATCGATGGTTTCACACTTCCATCCTTAGGCAAGGTCGTGGAGGCCTCTACAAATTTTTGAAGTACTTTCGCCGTTGCATCTTTGTTGTCTTTGGAGACATCTTTTGGCACCAATGGCTGCTTGCTACCATCTTTATTGGTGACTTCGATCTTACCTAGGTCATCACCCGTCTTCACATTTGAGATGGTATCCAACATCTTGTTCATAGGGTTGATATCGATAGATGACGAGCCATCTTTTAAGCTCAACTTGTAGGTAATTGCGCTTAGACTTTCAGTCTCTTGGAGGATGGTGACCGCTCCAGAAGCATCTGTGGTCATATCCACTGGGTTGTCTGGTGACAAGATTTTAAATGTGTTATCGATATAGACGCTAACTGGGCTGGTAGATGTAATCGCCAAAGTTTGGTTTGCCAGCGGCAGCTTGTCATCCTGCAATATTTGGATCTGGGTGGTAAAGGTGTTGAATGATATCACATCATTGACATCTGTACTTGGCAAAACGATAGAACGTCTTTTCCATATCGTGGTTATGGGGTCTTGTGAGAGTTTGATGAGATTTTGTCCATTAAGGTGAGCAAAGATCACACTAGAAGGGTTATCAGCATCAAGATACGAAGCGATTTGCTCCACATTGGACAGAATCGGGATTGGAACGGACCAAGAAGAGGCATTTTTCAGATTCCCCGAGGAATTTCTTGTATAGAAAATTTGCCCTTGTGCATTTAGTCCCCAAACCACAAAGGTATTGTTTTGACGATGTGCATAGAGTTGTTTGACATTTTTGAACAAGGGATTGTCGAGGATATCAACCCCTGCATCCCCATCCTCTTGCTGATCTGGTGTAAACAGCAGTAACTTACCTTGTCCGGCGACGAAAACGGGCGTCAAGCCACTTTGATCCGTGGTCAATGCAAAGGCAGTGGCGTCTACTGGGATAGAGAGTCTGCTGGGATTGGCCGGTAGTTTAGGATTGAACGGATTATAGATGGGCGTATAGATCAATTCTGTGGTCCCAGTAATACTTCCCATGGTGTAAATTCCATCGACGCGTTGGTCCGTTTTTTTTCCCAGAGCGCTTGTAATTTTATCGGCCTGTAAATTAGCCGATAGGTCATGGTCGTTCCAGACTTTTCCCGTAATTTTCTTGGAAAGGTCCAAATAGTATCTAAAGATTGCGCTGTCTGTGTTGGAAGGGTCTTTTAGAATATCAACAACAAAATATTCTTCATTTTTCGCTTGTGCAATATATACATCGTCTATCACTAGAGGATCATATGTGGTAGCGCCGTCATAGGCCACTGCACTCCAGGCAATAGGGGTGCCCCAAGAAGATGTGGTATTCTCTTGTTGGAGTGCTAGATAAAGAAAACTTTCTGAACCGACCTTGATGATCAAGGCCATATCTATTTTCCCAGTGGCGGAATTCTTCACTACCGTAAAATTGCTTACGGTAACGGTTTTACCACCATGGTCACTACTTAAGGCAGAACTTTGGTCAAGTTTCTTCCATCCTTCCTCATCATTAGGGACCTCTCTTGTTACGTAGAAGACACCGTCACTTCCAACGGAAAAGAATACAGAAAGTCCCTCTTGTGTTTGCAAGGCTTCGAATTTCTTGTTGGCAGCCATGATGACCGCTTGCTTATGGTTTTTCATCAATTTTGATGAAGCTTTTATCTGTGTCATGCTTTCTAAGAGTTATCGATTAATGAAGTTGTAGTTCTGCCTCTTCCTTTTTCATAGAGGCGGCAGTCATGGTTTTGTTCAAGCGTTCTGCAGTGGGTTCTGCATAGGTGACATCTGCAACCAGATCCTGATTGTTTGAGAACTGTACATTCTTGAATACAAAGGTTTTTCCACCTGGAAATACCCAGACATGAGAACCGTTCAGCATGGCCAGTATTTGGTTGTTATAATTACTCAAAAAGGTCTCAATTACTGTGAGGTATCCTTTTATTTCTTTAATGAAACCTTTATACGTTCCTGCGGTTACAATGGTTCCCCAAACTCCTGGATTGATATCATCTGATTCATCCTTGACATTGGGTTTGCCGCCAACCAAGGTGACTTTCAACTGGCCGTAAGCATCTACACCTAATTGATAATCAACGGTGGATTTATACTTCACAAAATTCCCTTCGGCAACGCCACCATCGACATTGACATGCATCCATGCCGTTGTTGTGGTGATTACTTGAATAGTATTCCCTGTCAAATGAACTTCCGAGTCAACCGTATATTTAAATGTGATGTTTCCCCAATTGCCCCAACAGAAATCTTTACTGGCATTACTGCTTTTTGTGTAAGAGTATGTCAACACTTTTGATGAACCATCATTCACTACTTGGTATTTTAAGGCGCCAGTTGCGGCTTGCATGCCGATGTTGTATCGCATTTTTACTGGATTCACACAATCTATGGAGCAACTTGTAGAAAAGCTAACACTGTTTAGTTGTGGAGAGAACAGTTTATTCAGATAGTCCACAAAAGCAGCTTTTTTTATGGCCATGACCCCATTAAAGTTAGCCTCGTTCGCTTTTTCTACCCAGTTCCAACCAAAAGGCACTGCCGCTGGCATATGATGGTCATCGGCCATGATCAGGTAATTGAGCGTATACATGTCATAATCCTTGGTAGGATTGCCACTACTATCCAAATAGGGTGATACCAGAAAATTGAGATCGGTAGGAACAATGGATGGTGTAGGTCCTGGCTTGGATGGTTTTATCGAATATCCTAAAAGAAAGTTGCCATCTGGATTATCACCGGATTGATTGTTCTTTTGCAGATCCTTAAAATAAGAATTGATAAACGTTCTCGTTAAAAAGATATAGGCATCCGAAGTCGGGTCGAGTCCAGAAATAGACGGAGCAGAATCGAGTCCGGCAGTATTGAGGTCCAAATATAATTGCTGAACGCTGAACATGGAACCCGGCGAAAGATTCTTTACCTTGTCCTGTACCGATTTTGGAAGATATGCAAAGGCGCTGTCGCTAGATCGCAAGTCGAGATTGACGTTAAAGCTAAAGACCCATGGTTCTGATTGCGACGACTGTGATATATTGCTCCAAGTGATATCCCCAAAATTGTTGGTGAGATTGAGAACCTCAAAATTCTTGCAAACCAAGTTGTAGGTCACCAAAGAATTTCCTTTGTCCAGCACGATGACATTGGGGATCTTATCTAGAGGAAATTCCGTGGGAAGGCCGATGCTTGCTCTAAATGCAAAGCCAAATTTCATTTGATACAGTTTTTGTAACAGAGCATTGTCAGATGGGGCGCCATCTGGGATGGAGAAGGGATCGCCGCCAATTTCTTGCTTAATGTCTTCGAAAGGCTTCGATACCCAACTGCCCTTATTGGTGGTCGGATCGGTCTGATAGACATAGCACATAACAAACTCATGGCCTTTGTACTTGTCTAAAAAAGATTTCATTGTAGCGTTGATAGAGGCCTGTGTTACCCCTACTACCATATCGTATCCGTATTGGGATGCCGATAGATTGGATTGAATTGCACTCATTGTGATTGGTTTTATGATTAATTAAATGCCTTGTACGGTGGTGGTAAGCATTGCTATCGGAGGGAACTTCTACCAATGACAAAACTAAAGTGTCTACTTGGTGAATTTTAGCGAACTTCTTCCTGTATTTACAAACCCGTTTTTATACGTGCTTTTATAAGCTTCGACAGTTTTTGCGCTGAAGATTACTTTCAAAAAATTGATTTGTAAGGGATTAAGTGTTATTTTCATCTTAGAATTGTCTCTCATTACAACAAGGATGTATAATTTCAAGTACGAAAACAATCACCATGCTCACCAAGGTTTATGGAAGTGCTGTCTTTGGAGTGGAGGCGACAACAGTTACAGTAGAAGTAAATATCGACAAGGGAATCGGCTATCATTTAGTAGGATTGCCCGATAATGCCATTCGCGAGAGTAATTATCGCATTGCGGCCGCCTTAAAGAACACCGGTTACAAGATCCCAGGAAAGAAGATCACCATCAATATGGCTCCAGCAGATCTGCGAAAGGAGGGAAGTGCCTACGACCTTACTCTAGCCATCGGTATCTTGGCAGCTTCAGGACAGATAAGGGAGGATTCGGTGGGCGACTATCTCATCATGGGAGAATTATCGTTAGATGGCGGGCTTCAACCCATCAAAGGGGCTTTACCCATAGCCATCAAGGCTAGGGAAGAGGGCTTTAAAGGTTTTATCCTTCCAAATGAAAATGCAAAAGAAGCCGCCATCGTAAATGATTTGGAGGTCTTTGGGGTTGAGAATATCAGGGAAGTGATCGATTTCTTCGATGGTGAAAGCATACTTGAGCAAACAATCATTGACACTAGAGAAGAATTTTATAAAAATTTGGACTTTCCAGAGTTTGATTTTGCCGATGTGAAGGGACAGGAAAGTATCAAACGCGCCATGGAGATAGCCGCTGCTGGTGGCCATAATATTATTTTGATCGGTCCGCCAGGTGCGGGGAAGACCATGCTGGCCAAACGATTGCCCAGCATTCTTCCTCCGATGACCTTGCATGAAGCACTGGAAACCACCAAAATTCATAGCGTTGTAGGAAGGGTAAAGGATTCAGGTCTTTTAAGCCAGCGCCCTTTTAGAAGTCCACATCATACCATTTCGGATGTGGCCTTGGTTGGAGGAGGCGCCTATCCACAGCCAGGCGAAATTTCACTTTCCCATAATGGTGTCTTATTCTTAGATGAGCTTCCAGAATTTAAACGAGGCGTTCTCGAAGTGATGCGACAGCCTTTAGAAGACAGAGAAGTGACCATCTCTAGAGCAAAGTTTACGGTTACTTATCCATCGTCATTTATGCTGGTGGCGAGTATGAATCCCAGTCCCGGAGGATATTTTAATGATCCAGATGCTCCGGTCACCTCTACACCAGCCGAGATGCAACGATATCTGAGTAAAATTTCGGGGCCGTTGTTAGACCGAATAGATATTCATATCGAGGTCACTCCTGTTCCTTTTGAGGAACTCTCGGATGATCGCAAAGGAGAGAGTAGCGTGGAGATCCGAAAGCGAGTCACCAAGGCCAGAGTATTGCAGACCGAGCGATTTGCCGATCTAGAGCATGTACATTACAATGCTCAGATGAATACCAAACAGATCCGCGCGTATTGCAAATTGGACGAAGCTTCTAAGACACTTTTAAAAAATGCCATGGAACGCCTTAATCTTTCTGCGCGTGCCTACGACCGTATCCTAAAAGTCTCAAGGACCATTGCTGATCTGGCTGGGATGAACGAAGTCGATGGCAGTCATATCGCTGAGGCGATACAATATCGAAGTCTGGATAGAGACGGATGGTTGGGATAAATAGGAACGGATGCCTAGAGCGCAAAAAAAACCGTCAATTGCTTAACGGTTTTTGAAGTTGTTCTTTACTAGGGCCTATTGTGATAATGTGCTTAAAAAGGCATCAAAGCTATCCATGATAGAATCGCCGCTGTCTTCGCATTCACAGTCATCACAGCAATTTGGGTTAGACTCTCCACTGGGATCACAAGAATCGGATACAACGCAGTAACAATCACATTCATCACCACCACAGCTATCTATGATTATTTCACAATTTTCATCACCTTCTCGACCTTTTAATACATTTTCGCTAAACAACTTGGCCTTTCCTTTGAAGTAAAGTTGTCCATCTCGCTCGATCATGGTGACCTTTTTCACCCCATGCGATTTGGTCTTATACACAATGACCGCTTTATTGGTGATCTTCACTTTTCCAGATTTTTTGGCCAAGATCTTCAGTGATGAGAATTTTTTCAACGGAACTCCGATGACCTTCATGGTGCGATCGTAATCTCTCAATAATTCTACAAGTTTTTGTTCAGCGACATTTACCTCGTCAGTCGCCTCACTTAGAGGCGTCCAGCTTATCACTAGGACCGCTAGCGAAAGCCTTAAGATGTTCAATAATTTCATAACTAATACTTTTAGGTTGATATTTATTTGAAATAAATGTAGGTCTCTTCTGCATACGAATGGCACATAGATTTCCCCAATCTTTCAGGGTATATCACCTGTTGGTATAAAGGTCTTTACAGGATAGTTGACCAAATGAAGGCATATCCATTGGTGTCTTTCTCGTCCTCTGGAAACTGAACTGTTTATTCTAAAGTCATTGTTTACCAGTAGCGATCCTCATCATTTTCTAGTAGTTTATTTCATGGGTTTTGGGGATAGTATGTTGTTTTTCAGTTTGATAGCTTTGTATTGTCAATGTTGATAATGTATTTCTAAGACACCTAAAATTTTCACGTCTTATTTTCTAAAGTACAGAAAGAGGACACCTTTTTTGGCGCCCGTGTGGTCTTTCTGTAGAGTATTAACTAAAACCAATAAAAAAATGAAACCATTAAATGCATACAGAATAGTCATCTTGTTATTGACAGTTGGAATGTTTAGTCTCTCATGCCAAAAAGAAAACCTGGAAGATGAGGTTGTTGTACAACAAGAGTTAGTTACAGACTTCGAGGAAGCCGAGGCGCTTTTTGAAGAATACCTCATGAATAATGATGGAATCATTGCTAAGGGCGATGATCCTGGAAAGAGTCTTGGAATTGATTCAGAAGTTTATGACGAGCTCAAGGCTTCTTACGATGAAGTAAATAGACAGATAGAAGCAGGAGAGATCAAGCGCGAGTGGATCGGCCAAAGTATCGATTTGGAAACCAAAGAAATAATCACATTGTCAGATCGTGCTTGTAACAGAAACAAGATCAGTTTTGGATGGACGACTGCTACAGTGTACCTGTCCACGAATTCTGCTAGTTGGGCGAGTGTTGTGGGATGCAGTGCCGTTGGGTTGGCCGGATTTTGGCCTGGCGTTGCTTGTGCAGCCATTATCCAAGCCTTAAATCAGTTTGTATGTACTTGCGGCTATAAGTCAAAAGTAACTTACTGGGGTAGTGTAAAATGGACAAGATGTCAATAAAAGGCATGCAACCCTTTTTTAAGTGATCATTTGTATTCTACTAACCATTTAAATAGGAAGAAGTGGCTCGAAACCACTTCTTCTTTTATGTTAAAACATGATTGAGCATGTCGATCACTCTACATATAAATAGTTGTCAGTCAATTGCCGCGCTTCTTTGCCTGCTATTAGATTACCATCGCTATCGTACTTTTTAACCAAATAGTATAAGGGAGTGTCTTTATCATGTTTCATGGCCAAGAATTGTACAGGTAACTCATCTGTTTCTTTGAAGGTAATGGTTTCAACTTGCGCGGTGTTATTGAAAATGTATCCTATGTATACTTCAACTTTAGAAAGGGAAGCTTCGGTAAAGGATGTCATATCCATTTCTATATCGACCTCCTTTGTTGCTACCTTTTGCTGTTCGTTTGTGGAAGTTACGTCAATGATAGAAGAACATTCTTCCTTGTCTTTCCAATCATGGACCATTCTAATTCCGTTGATGTCCACTTCTGTGATACGATACCGCATGGAGGCATCTATCCGAACCGCGTATGGAAATTGAATATGCTTGGTATTGAGGTCGGAATGCTTTCGTAAGAATTTGGTTTCAATGATGGTGCGTTTGGTCTTATCTACCGTCACACCCTCTACTTCCACGATCTTCATATATAGGTCAGGTCGAAGGTCTTCGGTAAAATCATAACATTTTACTTCAATGGCGGCATAGGCTGGAGGGATCTCTTCGTTGAGGTCAAGCTGTTTTATAGCTCCGGGATATTTTTTCGTATCGATATTGATACTAAGGGTATTGTTCTTTACAATGCGATTCTTTATGGGGTCATCTTCTTGAAGGGTGCTATCTTTTTCGAATTCGGAGATCAACTCTTTGGAGCCCGTTATTTCCTCTTCCGGTAGCCATACATCCGCATAATAGGAATAGCTGAGATTGAGCCCAAGTAAATTGTCTTGGAGCTGTTGGTTGAGTAATTGCGATTCATGCTTGTTCAATTTTACGGTATAGGTCCGTTCTGTCCAATACGCCTTCGAAGTTGAATATCCACTTTTTGAATCGGCTTCTAAGGTGCCATCTTCTCCGAGGACCTGATAGCTCTTTTCACTATTGCTTTCTACTGGAAGTATCAATCGTGTGTCTATAGCAGAGAGTGGCAATGGTTTTAAGGTTGCTCTTCCTCGAGATTTAAGGGTACTCTTTATTTTTTGTAGTGTTTTGGGGTCTACTTTATTCATCGTGACGCCAAATCTTACAAGACTCAAAAAGCTCTTCTCACCGGCGTCATCATAACATTTAGAACCGGTATAGCGCATATCCAAGAATTGGAAATCTGGGGTATCGTTTTCTGTGACCTTTAGAATGAGATCACCAGGTTCGTAATAGTACAATTGAGGGTCGGACTTGTCATGAAAAACAGTTATTCCTTCTATTTGTCGCTTAGACTGATAGTTTGGTTGCGCCAGTGATAGACTGAATGAACTTGCGAAAACAAAAATTGTAATTAAAAATCGACCGACCCTCATGAGATATGTACTTTGTAAATTTTGCTATTTGCAATTATAAATTTTCGTTTTCGTCATTTTCATTTTCCTCGTTTCCATCATTTTCGTCGGAATCCTCATCGTCCTTCTTGTCCTTTTTCTTTCCGAAGAGACCGCCCAAGAGTTCTTTCCCTTTTTCTATGAGCTCGTCCTTGCCTTTTTGCATCACAGAGTCTTTGGCCTTTTCTAAGCCAGATTTTTCCAAATGCTTGAAGAGTGATTTTATCTGACTCTCTCCAAGAACCAAAAGACTGGTGCTACCGGTCTTCCAATGACTGGTCTTCACCGTTCCGTCTTTCATGATCATGATCACTTGATAGTCATATGCAAGATCTTTTCCCTCTGGGACAAAGAGCTGTACGGCATCTAGTGTCTGGTCGTCTTCGGTAATGCTCATTGGAGGAAAGGTGATCTCGTTGGTGGCATTGGGATCGCCTTGAATGGATTTGATCATCAGTTTCATCGAATGCGCATCTGAATAGGAAAGCGCATTTAATACTTGGATCTCCAAGTTGGTGATCTGGCTTCCAGAGGTTCCACCGATGATCTTTCGCTTCACTTCTTGGTTGCAGGAGTCACAGTCCTTATTCAAAGAGTAGTCCAGCCATAAGTTTTGGATGTTAGAAGCATTTGCTATCCTATTCTTTACATCATTATTTAGGTTATAAGTATCACCTTTCCCGATCTCCTCATTGTCAAGCGAGATGGTCTCGAAGTAATTTCTGCTACCTTGCTTTCGGAGAATGACCAATTCTTTTGGAACGACTGGATAATCAAGTTCGTTGGTCCAACCAGCAGTAAGGTCAGACGGTTTTTCAAATTCGATCTTGCCAAAGGTCATGGGAGAATTCACTTCTAGATTGATGGGTACATTGATCACGGTAGTTTCGTCTCCGTGTGGCCTGAACTCCAAGTTGAGATTTACACCAATGTTATTGAGCATAGCGCCGACAAAATCGTCCACATTGCTATCCATTCTCCAATCTAGGATGATAGGTTTGTGATAGTCTGAAGGAATACTCGCATTGATACTTTCTGCCTTCACATTGAAATTGGTGAGTGTCGCACCGAAGTCGACCTTTGGAACGTCTCTTAGGTCCATCGGCATCAACTTCACAGGCTTGCGCAACTTCGCAGCCAATAGTTTTTCGGCCAACTTTATATCTTCAGAGCTTATCTGTGGAGAGAGTTCTGCATTGATCAAAACACTTCCCTGACCACCTTCGGATGACATATAGTAAATGTTGAAAGCATACTCATTGGTCTCCTTGTTCCACTTCAGCGTATACTCTGCTGGAAAATAATAATACTCTCTAGCATTTTTATTCTTGTCGTGATAGATCTTGCGGAAGATATTCAGTTTTTCTAGAAATGACTCGTACTGCTCCCCTTCGAGAAGCGTTCCTATATCTTGATATTTAGTAATGTCTGGCCCTTCGCGCTCTGTGCTACTGGCAGAATTATCGGTCCTTTTGATAGGTTTGTATCTGACCAACCCAACAGTTTTCAATCCCTTGGTGTTCGGTTTTTTAGGATCGATATCTTTCTTGATCTCTACTGGTCTGTATACAACGCCGTCTGTAGGCTGTTTGATAAGAACAGTCCCTTTTTTGTCTAAGGCAATGATGTTATAAGCTTCATTCCCTTTTAACGGTTTCCGGTCTTCATTATATACCGTCCATTTATTTGCAGAATACCAAACTCCGATAGGATTGTTGAAATTCTTTCGGCTATTCTGAGCATTGAAGGTGGCCAACACAATGCTATTGGACTTTCCGTTGGTCCTAGCATCGTTGATATAAGTGATATGGTTTTTCTTGTTGGTATTCCCTACCTTATGTCTGAACGTTTTTTTGTGAACGAGGACGTTGAATTTCGCTCCATTTGGAATTGGTTTTCCATTGGTGTTGAAAATATGCCACATCCCTCCAGCATAGTATACCCCTACTGGGTTCGCATTATAAGGACCTTTGGCTCCCCAATTTTGGGTGACGATAATATTGGCGTTTGGATTGCCATTCAACGATCGATGATCGATCTTTGTAGCGCCATTGGCCATGTTTGTGCCACCAGCCTTGTGAACAAAGGCATTGCTGCCTCTAGGTACCGCAAGCACATTGAATTGAGTCTTCGCTTGCATGGGTGTCCTGTCTTGATTGAATATTGTCCACTTCGTTCCATTGTACCATACACCAGCCGCTTTTGTGGCGTACGGTCCACCTTTCCCATAATCATGGGTCACAAAAAGGACCATATTTGATTTCCCATCAGTAGCACTATGGTTAATGCTACTGATGTGACTTTTTGTATTAGTATTGTTCGCAACATGCTTGAAAGCAGTTTGTGCGTGCCCGATACCGATGGCCATAAATAGCGATCCAATAACGGACTTTACAACACTCTTTTTTATTTTTCTCATGATATTTTTCTTTAATTTTTCTAATACGCAACATAAAATGCCGATGGCTCGGACAACTCTCTTGTGGCCAATCGTTCTTGGCGTCTCACGAACTCGGAATAGGTCTGTTGATAGGTCGATCCCGAATTGGATGGTCTAAAGCTTGTCATTCCCCTTTCCCAAGGATCAAGGATGGTCAGCATGGTTCCATCTGGCGTACCATCTCCTTGAGCGCCGGCGACCACTACCACGTGAGCGCCATTATTAAGGTCTGTAGCTACCCATAAGGGACCGACTTCCAAGAGGTCGATAAAACCTTGAACCGTATAGCTTTGAGGATATTCATATTGTAATCCCCAAACACTGAACATCTCGGTATTGTCTGGTGGTAAACCGCCATTTCTGTAATAGGGTTCCCAGCCGTTGATGCCTCGAGCGATATCCTCTGGGTCGATGCTAATTCGTTCTCTCCATCCTACGATCATCGAAGCTGCAGCGGCCCAACAAGACATTCTGGTGGTCTGTGGCACTAATTGCACGGAGTAATTGACATTTATGGACTGATTTCCACTCGAACTGCTGGTCGATGAAGAACTACTATCACTGCTTGCGGTACTGTCATCACTAGAGGTGGAGCCCGCTGAACATGCAGTGGTGTAAATTCCGTTGATACTGGCTATATCGGTTGTGCTTAGCGCATTTCTCTGGCCGATGGTGACACCACTTCGCTTGGGTACGATAGTGATCATTCGACCGCCACCAGATGCCGGTTTTCCAAAGGCTCGTGGTCCATAATGCATGATAGAGCCATAATCATAGTTACCCATATTTCGCCCTTCTGGCCAGAAATAATGGTACCAACTTTGATTGTATTTTCTAAAGTTACTGATACCGTCTGGAACGATATTACTCGTATTCACAGTAATGAATCTGTCCCTATCATCACGGCTTTGCTCATGATAAAAACCAAGTGCATGCATAATTTCGTGTGCAGCACTGCCTCGTGTGTTTCCGCAAGAATCACCAATCGTGATCTCCTGTCTTCCGCCAATTCTGCCGATCCAAGAAAGTCCACACATGCCTTCTTCATATACGAATTCTACATAATCGCTTTCCGAAGCTCTTGGTGTTAAACATACATTGGTCTGCGTGTTGATGTGATTGATCGCCCATAAAATGTCCGCTCTTTTTGGGTGCCCACTAGCGATCACATATGGAACTCTGGCTCCTGGCCATCTCGAACTGCTGCTTGTCGACGCTGCACCACCTCGTCCTGATGAGGGGAGCAAAATGTCACCTTCAAAAATATTCTTACCGTTGATCACCGCTACCTTTACGGTCTGTGACGTCTGGCTGAATGGTAATGTGGTGCTAATGTCTCTTGTTGTAATGCTTCCGGTATTGTTTGGATAGCCTTCTTGTGCCAATAGCGATTGAAAGGCCAATCCGACGGTTACCAATACCAGTGAAGCGATATATTTATAAAGTTTCATCGTTATCTATTTAAATGTTCTATAAAAATCTATCAATGTCAATTCTCCCGTAGTCCGAATGTTGCTTTCCAGACTTCTTGGGTGCTTGTCCCTTTAAGAAATAGGTGATCTCATAGTCATACTCGTCCGTATCTCTTGGAAGTAGTATATCTATCGTTTTGCTCAACTCGTTCTTATTGGTCTTTAGATTGACACGCTCTACGGTGTTCTTCTCACCCAGCTTGCCAAATACTTTGATCTCCACAGCCTTTAGGCCATTGAGGAGCACAAAATCTTCATCTACCTCTACATAGATCGGTTTTTTAACGATGGGTGGTTCTAAGGCTAGACTACCAAATTTGGTGGTCTCCCAATCAGATTCTACTTTGTGATTTCCATTGAAACTCCACAACGTCTTATAATCGTAACTCAACCATTTGTCCCTGTTGTCATCGCCTTTCCATCCGTAAAGCATTTTGAAGAAGTTTCCACTGGTATTGAAGGCAGACTTGTCGATCTTGATCTCATCCACTGTCTCCTGACCATTTTCGTGCTTCTTGCGCATGATGACATTAACAAAATTTACATGTTTGAAGTCATCGGCATTGATGCCTCCAAGTGTGGCATTGATCTCGCGTTGTTTCATTAGCGGATCGTCTGCATTGATCTCCCTAAAACAGCTGTTGCAGATACTTTTTACATTGCCGAGGTTATAATCGAATGGCAACGTTCTAGTGGTTTCTGTATACTTGTTAAGGTCGATCTTATAGGTACCTCTGCGTCTCACTTTCTTCATCTGGTAAGAGACAGCAATAGAGAGGCTTGGCATTGGTTGTCTTTCCGGGATTTCCGCCTCGGTCTCGTTGTCCTCGTCATCGTTGGAAGAGCGCGTAATGGGGGAGTGACCAGCACTCGTTCTAATAGAGTCTGCTCTTCCACGGGCATTATTTCTTGCTTCGCGATTTCTTCTTGCCCTCGCTTGCTCTAACGATTCGATTCGACGATTCTCCTCGCGCGTTTCTTGTCGTGCCCTTTGTAATTGAGAGGTTGCACGATCCAACATGCTCTGTTGGTTGTTGGGCAATAGCTGATTTAACTGAGGAACTCCAGTACCGCCAACCTTATCAAACATCAGATTGATGAGTTGGGTGTAGGCAGCGTCCTTTAATTTATTCAATTCTTCATCATCACCTACTTGTGTAAGTTTAATGGCACCAGAATCGAACAGATCGTCAAAGGTCGCCTTGATCTCTGCGGAAAGCACTGGCATCGCCACTGCGGCTTCGATACCTTGATGCTTATAGATTCGATCGAAATCTGCTTCGATGAGTACTCTTTTTGGTGAAAGATATCCTTCAACCTCCATCTCAAAGTGCACACTAAAATCTGGAGTAGGCGTATTGAAAGTTTCCCAAAGGATCTTAGAGCCCAACTTGTTCAACTGCACTGAAACTGCGGAACGTTGATTCTCCAGTACTGGCGCATTACCAAAGCCGACGACCTTAGCTTCAAAATCCCCATTTGGTTTGGCTACGGACGATATGAGTGACACCGTTCCAGATTTGAAAACAACGGGTCCCACAATCTTCCCCTTATTATCGACACGCTTCAAGGCGCGTTCTGCATCCTTCAGCATTTTATCTGGCACTTTCAATTCTACCAAGGTGTGTACGATTCCGCCGCCTACAGAACTTTCGGAGATGCCTTCATTGACATCACTGGCCGTCTCGTTGTTCTTAACATATCTAAGAAATGAGAATATCGGGTCGCCATCGGGGTGTGAAGCCAATTGCGGTTTATCTGGCAGATAGTAGTATTTACCTGAATTATCTAGTGAAGGAAACAGAATAAGTTCTCCAGCACGCACTGGCTTATCCAGCAATATTTGCTGTTGTCCCCATGATAGCAATGGAATTATTGCCATTGCCACTATGATTATGATTTTATCTAAGATTTTCATGATTATAAAATTTTTATTGATTGCATTAATCGGTCTTCACCACTTTGATCACATCTTTGAATTTCTCTAAGATTCCGGCGGCCTTACTAACTTGACCGTCTGCACCAGGCTTTAAGATGGCCTCGCCAGCCTTGATCACCTTTTCTAAATAATCTGGATCCTCGTCTTTTAGTTCTTGAGGGATGGTAGCGTAGACATAGTCATCATTGACTTTGGCATCCCAGTCCAAGACCATTTTGCCTCGTTCTTTGTGCGTTAATACAAGCTGATATGCGTAGCCTCGAGTATCTCTATCTGTGAAGATCATCTTTTCGATGAGCGGTTCTCCTTTTGAGACTGTAAGTGGAATATTGGTCTGGGTCTCTTTCCCAAATTTGTAATAGCGCAGTTGTAAGGTGGCTCGTACAATTCCCATGGCACTCAACTCTTCGAGATCCGATTCAAATTCGATAGTTCTTGGCACTACAGGTGGTTCTAAGGTTATACCCTGCCAATCTCCTTTGATCCATTCTGGGTCTTCTGGATAGATATTGCCGCCTTTCAAACTCCATTGGCTCTTATATTCATACACATCCGAATTCTTGTCGTCACCTCTCGCATAGTTGATGGTCGCTTTCAGTCCGTTGTTCTTAAGATATTCAATGTCGATGGTTCTCGAATCCTGGAAATCATTGCCCGACTTACGTTTTTTCCTCACATTGACGGTTACATAATTCACTTCCTTGTCAAACATTTCCTTAGCCTCTAGATCTAGGATCAAGTTGATATCTCTGTGCTCAAAGAAAGGATCGTTAAGGTATACCGAACCAACACATTTCTTGTTGTTCTTAACGGCGTCGTACCAGCTTGCCAGATTGGCGGTAATGGTAAATGGCTTTTCAACTGCAAGACGGTAGTTGAGATAATAGATCTCGGTCTTCTTTTTGAAGCTCGACTCAAAGAACTTACGGTTGTAGGTGTACTTTTTACCATATTTGATATTTGGCATAGCCTCTTTTTCCTTCTTCGTCGGTGGAGCCAAATTGTCAGAATCACCAGACTCGGTCATTTTCTGTAAAAAGAAATCAAAGAACGCTTCGCGAATTTTGGTGACGCGATCATCCGCGATATTCTCATCAAAGTCTACTTTGATGTATTCTTTTTCTACCATGGTATCGATGACCGATCGTACCTCGTCATAGGACCTACTTGTGACTTCGGTCTTTTTACCGAAGAGCGCATCGCCAATCGCACCAAACAACCCGCCACGACTTTTCTTTTTGCGGGTTTCTTTGTATTGGGCATAGTCTCTCTCAATATGCTTTTGGATCTGACTCCAATTGACGATCACGCGACCTTTAGCAGCAGGAATACGAGTGGTGTACTTAAAGCCCATTTCGATAGAGAGGTCCGTGATGGAACGTGTTTTCTCGAACGTAGCTGCTAACAATTGAGCCCCGTTAGGACTGAGATTGGAAGCCACCGCTACCTTTGCGCCTGGCAATACCGGTGCATTCAAAGACTGAACGACCGAAGGTGCCAGTTTCTCATCCGTTAGTGTTGCAGAGATGATACGCAAAGATTTGTCTCCATCTGGTTTCACATCGAGCGCTCCTTTTAGTACACTCTTTTTGGGCGCTCCCTGCTGACCATTGGCAAGGATCTGCTCCACTTCTTTCTGCTGCTCGGGAGTCAAACCCCATTCCATGAGCATGTGCAAGAGCGCACCACCAATTCCACCTTCAGATTCTTTCTTGTCGGTAATATACTTAAGGAACAAGAACTCTTTGGTCTTATCCGGTCTTTCGCCTAATCGTAACGAAACCGGTAAATAATAATAGTTCTTTGTTTTTCTATCGGAAAGGCTACTCGCTTGTCCGTAGAGGGTCACTTGCGTACCATCCGACAGGGTAAGGCTCAGCTTGTTCTCATTATCAACGATCTGTGCCTCCGTTGGAAGTGTCGCAAGGAAAATGCAACATAAAGTTGCCGTTGCTAACAGGTTTTTAATTTTTGTTTTCATGATTGTAATTATTGATTTAAAAGTGTTTTAAAGTTTTGTTTCAAAGAATAGTGTACCGTGCCTGCAGCACTTCCAGATTCCGTGAATTTCAATTGAAAGTTGAGGACGAGATAGACCTCTTTCAGCTCCTTAGCATCGTTTTTTATCGCCTTTTCGAAGACGATGGCATCTTCTTCATTGAGATGAAAGGACGCCGCGGTCTTTGAGTTTGGCGTTGTTGGAATCTTTCCTAACTGCGCCTGTGATCTATTGAGAATGGCTGCTATTTCATTCTTTCCCTCGATCGCTATGGTCTCTCCATTCGCAGAAGGCATGATGGCGCCCATCAAAACCGCATTTGGCCCCTTGCTCTCTATCAACATTCTTTGAGCTTCTTCCAACTGCCTTTTGTTGAGTCCCCAAGTTGCTAGAAAGTGGATGATGGCACCGTTGTCTTGGTTCTCTTCTTTATAGCTCAGAAATGAGAATTCTTTTTCGCCAGTGGTTGTGGTTGAAAATCGCAAATGCGACGGCAAATAGTAATATTCCATGCTTTGCTCATCAAAGGCATTTCTTTTCTTGTGCAAAACCACAGTGGAGTGATCTGACAATAACAGCCTCACGCTCTCGTTCTTTTCTAGGACTTGCGCCACGCCTTTACAACAGCCAAAGGCTATGACAAGTACGAATGGTATTTTTAGAATATTTTGTAACATCGTTTGATCGATTATAGGTTGGGCATCTCATCAATAAAGATGAGACCGTATTTGTCCACACCTTTCTTTTGTCTCGGAGCCTCATTCTTTAAAAACCAAGTAATGCTATAGTCTACCTCTTCCACACCCTTGGGAAGGGTGATCTCAAAGTATTTCTCGTTGATATTGTCTGAAGGGTAGAGGGTGAGATTCTGGGTCTTTGGGTCTCCAAAGAAGTCATATTTGATCCGCACGGCAATGGCTCTGATATCGTTGTCCTTTAAACTGGCCAAGTCTCCTGAAAGCTCAATTTTTCTTCTTTGGAAAGGTGTATAGAGATTGATCATTGCTGCATTTTCGGTCTTCCATTCTTCCGAATAAGAGCCGCCACCGATAAATTTCCAAGTGGTCATGTAATCGTAATGCAGCCATTGGCTTCTATCCGTATCTTCATGATTCAGGTACTTCATAGCGACTTTTCCATTGGAGGCCTTGAACGTATCTTTGGTAAGCAAAACCTCTTTGATGGTCTCGTCACCGTTTTCATGCTTCTTGTTCAGTTTCACTGTGACGCTGTTCAGCATTTTATCGAATTCTCGTTCGATGTTGCCGTCAATTCCCACATACACATCTCGCTGTTGAAACGCAGGGTCCCAAAGCGGAACATCTTTGAATATTTCTTTGTTCTCGCCGTATTCCTTATAGAGATTACCAGCGTTGAAGGTTACGTAGTGATTTCTGCTCACATTGCTTCTACCGTTGAATACCATATTGCTTTTACCGGTGGTGCGATGTTCTTTGTATTGATAGCTCACATTGAGTCCAAAACCAGTAGTGTTTCGACTGCCCATCGCACCATTGCCGCTAATGAGCGAACCGATGGCATCCTCCAATCCACCACGGTGTTCGTCCGGTACTTGTTCTAGTGGTACTTTTTTGAACATGAGATCTAACAGCTTGGTATAAACCGTCTGAACAAGACTTTCCATAGAGGCATCGCTCCCTGTACTAGTGAATTTTATCGCCTGATCCTTTCTTAATTTATCAAAGCCTAGACCCACGTCGGCACCTACGAAATAGATACTTCCGCCTGCATCAAAGGCATGACTCTTTTTTACTTCCGACCAGTCGATCTCTAATTCGGCCTCATAATTTTCTGTCAATCCAGAAAATGATAATTCGAAGACCAGCGATACATCTGGTGTAGCCATTTTGAAGCTTTCTAGAAGTAATTTAGATTTTACAGGGTCTATACTGAAGGACAGCGGTATTTTACTGTTTTCAAGAATAGGCGCTTCTCCTGTTCCAAGGATCTGTGGTTTATTGGTTCCTGAAGTTGGATTGAGAATGGATGAAATAAGGGTATATTTACCGCTATTGAAGACGACTGGCCCTCGAATTGTTATAGAGTCATTTTCAAGTTTTTTCTTTAAAAATCGTTCGGCATTTACAATGGATTCTTCGGGGGTATCATACAATACCATAAAGTTGAGAATACCTCCACCATCGGCCTCGGTAATGGTTTTTGTCTCGCTTTCCGATGGTTTTTCTAGTATGTATCGTAAATATGAAAACTCGGGGAGGCTATCCTTGTTGATAGATAGACGTGCTCTTTCTGGAAGATAGAGATAGGTGTTTTCATTCTTATGAATGGGAAAGCACCATAATCCTTGGGCATTGACTCCTCTGTCGATAAGCACTGATTGTGACCTTCCTACAAAGCATAGTCCGACCAGCCCTAGCAAAACTAGGATGTTTTTTATTGCTTTCATGTCGTTTTGTTTTTAGCTGATGTGGATTATTCTTGTGGTGGTATCAGAAAAAGGTAATCTCCTTCAAGCGGTACTGCGGGCATTTCTGTTGGACCAGAGGTGCCGTACCAACTAACTTGATATACTACCGGTTCGCCCTTATCGTGATAGAGATTGACTTTGCTCGTATTTTCGGCATCTCCTTTACGAAGGATCATCGTTTTATGTGGCTTCGGATGCCCATTGATGATGGTAAAGAAGCGAACGGAGCAGGCCTGGATATTGGCTTCTTTAAAGAAGGTCCTATCGGCATCTATTTGTACCGTTCTCTTATCAAATGGAGGTGTCAAGGCAATAGAAGCATCGTTGGCTTTGACCCAATTGGACCCCTTTGGGATTTTGATGGTCTTATCATCTCCTTTTAGATTCCAACTCAATTGATATTCATAATCGAGCCACTCCGAGCCTTTGATCCCAAGCCGAGGATAGAATACCGTTCTGTAGTCTTCTCCTTTTTCGAGATCTCCTCTTTTGATGATGACATCACGGGTCACGTCATTTTGGTCTTCGCCGTAGGTCTTTTTGAAGCTGACGGTGACCGAGTTTAGAATTTCGCTGAAACAATCCACATATTCTCCATCGAGTTGAAATATGACCTCGCGCTTCAAGAAATCGATATCTTCCAGGTCGACGATCCTAAAATATTTGTCCTTCGCAGACGGGTCTTCCTTAAAGGTCTCATAGAGCCCACTAATATTTCCAGACGAAAACACGGGCACCTTGATGGTAGTGGACTTGCTCAAATTCAAATAGAATTTGTTCACTTTGATGTCCTGTCTTTTCTTTAATACAAATTGATTGTCGGTCTGATATTTTTCATCCTGGGCGCCTCCAAAGACTTTGCTGAAAAATCCTCTCTTTCTTCTTCCCGCGAGCTGCCCTTGTTCTATGGCGATCTCTTTTTCGGGTTGTTTGGCCCAACCGGTCTCAGCGTCGAACATCAATTCGATGAGTTTGTCAGTTACCAATGATAGAATGCTGCTCATATCATCGGTCTTAATGCCCAATCCTACGGAGCGATCAAATACGTCGATATTGAGCTTCTGATCTTGGACCATTTCGTCGGTGATCTTGCGCAATTGTCTCTTGGTATAATCCTTTTGATAGCTATATACCTTGCTGTAATGTTCATAAATAGTGGACATGTCGGCAGAGACGATAGCGTTGTAGCCTTTTACTTTTGCTTCGTAAAAGCCATTGACAACGACCGATACGTCTGAGGTTTTCCCTTGTAGCGACTCCCAGAGCAGTGTTGCTCCCTCTTGATTGAGTTTGGCCGCGATAGCTGCCTTGGAATCTTTGTAAAGAGGTGCATGCCCTGAGGTGATGACGTTTTGGGTAAAGGGATTTTCACCCTCCACATTGTTCAATATGGAAGAGACGATCTTAAAGCTGGCGATACCATCACCGCCATCTTTCATGGCCTGCTTCATTGGAACGGGACCGACGATCTTGGCGCCGCCTTTCTTTTCTTGGAGTTCTTTTTCCACCTTACTTATAACTTCTTCTGGAAGATCGAATTGTATAAGGGCATGAAATAGTCCACCACTGGCATTTCCTCCCTGTCCGATATACTTCATACACATCAACTCATAGTCTCCATCGTCTTTTGTTGCTAGACGTGGATAATCTGGAAGATAATAGTAGGCGCTGGGATCGTTGCTATCTTGAAGAAGCTGAACCCCTTCGATATACATCCGTCCTTCGTCATAGTTGACTTGCGCTTGCGATGCTGTACTGATCAATAAGAATATAGTGAGTACTATAACTTTGTGGAAAACGATAAAACAGTTTTCTGGTTTCATGATTATTGGTTTTTAATTACGATTCAAAAGTAACTGCCGAACGGCTTATTTTTTAAAGGGAAATGGATGGTTATGTACCGTGAAATACCGTCTTATTTTACGTTTGTATTTCCCCTAAGGGCTACGGGCTATTTCCCATATCGACTTACGGGTATTTCACCCTTTACCTACTCTTGAATATGTAGGAATCCGGGATCCTAGGGTGACAATGACCATTAAAAACCCAATGATTATAAGGGCTTTACGTGCATATCTATATTCGATGTGTATGGTGTGATACCAGGATGAGGAAGGGGGGGTGCTGTAAAAAAACTCCTATTAAAGGAGTTTTTTTAGCATGGAGATATATTATGTATTCATTAGCGTACTAGATCATCTTACCTTCTTTGATATATTCCTTTTTAATCGCATCTATCAGATCTTGTAAGCGAATATGTGTGTTTTCTTTTTCTAGGGTTTGCAAGCAGGAGTGTTGAATGATATTTACGATATTGGAACCGGTGATCTCATAAGTTTTGGCCAATCCTAAAAGGTCCACTTCTGGATGAAGCGGCAACTTCTTGGGCAAATTCATTTCCCACAACTGCATGCGCTCTTTGGGTGAAGGACTTTCGAAGGCAACAATGGATTGAAAGCGACGTGTAAAGGCCGAATCGATATTGCTTTTGAGGTTGGTTGCCAACACCACAAGTCCCGGATGCGCTTCTATACGTTGTAAAAGATAGGCCACCTCTTGATTGGCATATTTATCGTGCGCGTCTCTCACATTGGTTCGTTTCCCAAAGATAGAGTCGGCCTCATCGAAAAACAGGATCCAATCTTTGTGCATCGCCTTGTTGAACAATTTTGACAGATTCTTTTCGGTCTCACCGATGTATTTGGAGACCACCATGGAAAGGTCGATCCGGTAGACATCCTTGTTGGTATATTTCCCTAGAAGCGTTGCAGTAAGCGTCTTTCCGGTTCCTGGTGGGCCATGGAACATTACGCGATAGCCAGGTTTGATGCGATGTTTGAGACCATGCATTTCCATCAATTGATCGTTATATTTTAGCCAGGTCTGAATTTCCTTTACTTGATCCATGGTCTTTGTCGATAGGATAAGGTCTTCCCATTCCAAAGAAGTAGAAATACGTTCTGCAGGAAATTCGGCAGATTGTTTCGGGATCTGTTTGTTGCCAGAGACAAGCTCAAGGGCATGCTCAGCGTCAATAGAGAGAACACCGCTTAGTGGCGGTTCACCCTGTGGGCTTCCATTGAGCCCAACAATTCCCTGTTTATTTAATTTTCCTTCTTCATCAAAGATGGACATCATCTGGGTCCTGAGATCAAGATCATTGCCTGCCAGCAGATAGAGTGCCGTTTCCCCGGTAGGAATAATGCCGCGATGATTTTTGCCTTTGATACCTCCAAACTCGGGAAATTCTCCACCATTTGGTAAGAATTCTGAAATGATGTCATTGAGAAAATTTGGTGCTACCATCGGAGCCAGCGCCAAGATGAGGACCAAGGTTTCCGATTGAGAAAGATCCTGTATTTTACACCACTGTCCTATTTTGGTAGCGCTAAAAGCTGTATCGTCTGGGATGTTATGGGTGGTTTGCTGTAACTCTGCTGATAGACGATATCGAAGTGCTTCGCCTAGGAATTGCATGGCAGCATCTATTCCGGTGTGGTGTAGGGTAGTGGCTATCTCCATTTGGTTTGGTCAATGATGTTGTAAAGTACAATGATATGCTTCTAAATGATTCGAATCAACAGGAGGATGACGGGGAAATATGGGGGTTTTTCCTATTCTTTAAAAGACTTTCTCATATGATGATATTCTCTATTTCTCCGAAATAAATATTTTCAGATAGTAGACCCTTATTTTTTATTTTCATTATATCTTCAATATTCCAATCTCCTCCAATTTCTAAACGCTTTAATTTATTATAAAAGTTTTTGGTATAATAGTTGAATGCATTGTGCTGGAGTCCAGTATAGTTTAGCTTAATTATTTCTAATTCTTTTATCCACTTGGAATTACGTAGATAATCAAAAGTATTTGGAGAAAATGAATTGTTCGAGAGGGAGAGATTCTTTAATTGGAAGAAGTCAATATTTGAAAATTCGACAAGAAATTGATCACCTAGTTCAGAATTCTCTAATCCTATAGTTTCTAAATGTAGAAAATTTTCAAACAGCTTTTGAGGTTTATTGAGCAGGTCTCCCAATCCCTTCACATTTCTTAGTGAAAAATGTAACAATCCGCATCTATCGGTATTCATAAGATTTAGAAGTCCTTTTGAACTAATATCAGTGTGTTGCAGATTTAACGAATCAAGTTGCCCAAAGAGTTTGGAATTAAGAAGTTCTTTTAAGGTGGTATCATTAAAAGTGACAGCGCTTATTATTAATTTTCTAAGTGCTTGACTTGATGACTTAAAAAATTCGGTAATAGCCAAATTGATATCTCTTGTATGGTCAAAAATTTCCACCACCTCAACTTTTTGGAGCCTGCCTTCTGCTTCCTCATTTTCCAAATATTCTGGGAGATCATAAATTATTAACTTATCACCTTCCTTTCTATAACTAGATTGAAAAGCATGCAAGTCACTTCTTTTTCCAACACTTTTCTTTGAGAGATTGGTTACATTAAGAATACTCTCTATTGGATATTTGAAAAACCCCAATTCAGGATTACTATGTTTAAGATACTCTAAATAGTCAGATTGGTTTTCTTTAAAAAAAAGATTGGAAAGGTCGTAAAAAAAATCCTCAAAGACTTCGAATGGCATTACAATATTGGGATCTTCACGGTCATAGAAGTCTTTGATCTTATTTATTCCTTCTAATGCCGCAAATATGTCTTCAATTGATTGTTTTTTAAGTTGTTTATTCCTTTCCAGAATGGTTTTATAATATCTTAGTTCATCGATATGTCTAAAAAAAAACATTTTTTTCATAATAAAAGTTTAGTCGGCTCCAACTCCAGTCTCCTGTATGGAAGGACTTTCGCCGAATCTATGTCGCTGACCAGCAGCAACCAATTGATTTTGATATCTTCTGACGTCACCGGCCGAACCACCCCCATACAACGTTGGAAATTCTTGCCTTCTTCCTCTACCTAATTGGTCTGCAGCTTCTAACGGTTTATAAGCTCTAATAATTCTTAATCTTCTTACGGCTTCTTCACTTTTAATGACCCATTGATATCCTGCCTTCCAACCGTTCGAACCGATTATTTTCCATTGTCCCTTAACAACTTCACCTTTACTAGCCCAATGTTCATCTCCTGCTCTAGTATCAGGAGTTTGTGGGTGACTGGCTGAAAGCAATAGGTCTTTTGGAACTCCAATATGATAAATATAGCCATTATTGCTATCATCATTTTTGCTATTTGCTGGCGCATATCCTTTAGCATCAATATAAAAATGTGTCAAATAAAGCCCTGATCCTAGTTCAAGTCCAGTCCCGTCCTCTTCTCTTCCTGTTAACAAGGACATATCTATTTCGAGTGCACTTGTGATTTCAGTATTATTATTTGTTCCGTGGAACATGCCAACATACTCAGTACCTTGGTCCCAACCAGTTCCACCAGTACCTTTATCTTGCTTTGGAATATTGGTAATTGGATTGAATTTGACTTCGATCCACCATGAGTTCTCATCTTCTTTCGGTATTAGAAGTAGTTCGGGTGTCGCACCATTATAAGGTGTTTTATCCAAGTTTTGCTCTAACCACCTGGTCTCCTCTTGATGCACGCTCTCCATAATAGCCCCAGTTTGAACATTGTTTTTACCGTTAAGTCGGGGTACTACATTTTGAGTAATTCTATTTGTAATTTGTTCAATGGCTTGCTCAGCGTTTAGGTTGTTTTCTCCTTCCGGCGGTTCTTCTTCACTGTCTCCACCACCCAATCCAAGTGCATTCAAAATTGATCTACCCATAGACATCGCCTTATCGATCAACCAGTCGATACCCTCGTTGATCTTCCCGCGGGCAGCTTCGATCATTTCCTGAATCTTCTGACTAATATCACCCAAACCAAGTTGTTTGGCCAAGAAGGAGATAGCTACCGGAATACCATCGGCCAAGGCGATCTCTAAGAAATTCGCGGCGGTTTGTATGCTACCTCGCGCAATATCGGCGACACCTTGAACAAAGGAGTTGATGATGGCAATGATCTCTGGCAACTTCTCAATAAAGGACATCACAGCGTTAAAGGCCGTTTGCACTCCTCGGATGATCGGCATTATACCAGTTACATCCAAGAAAGACAACAACCAACCGATGGCTTGTTGAATGACCTTCTCCTGAATATAGCCCATGATCCCATCCTTGATGATGTCCCAAAGATTGTTCAGTTTTTCTTGGACATATTCCCAAATGGCAATAGGACCACGCTCCATCACATCTTTGATAAAGGTCCAAATGCCTGTGAGCGTATCGAGTACCGCACGAATCTGATCTACACGTTCCTGACCTATTTTCAAGGCTAGACGCTCTAATATGTTATCTACGGTGATGCCCAATACATCCATGGCGAGCCCAAGAATAGACTGCAGACTTAGATCGGCTGGCATTTGAATGCCCGCATCGGCCAGCGTACCAAACAACCAATTCTGCAGTCCATTCAATAGGTGAGTTCCGATATTGCCTAAGAACTGCATAAAGCCTGTTTTGATGGCATTCATCAAATTTAAAAGGAAACCGATAGGATCGTTTTTGATGTCCTCAAAGGCCGACATGGCATTTGCGATAATGTTACCGACCATCTCTGGAGGAATGTTCATCATCTGCAGGATCAACTCGATCAGGATCTTAATGACCTCCACAACGAACTCAAACAGTCTGCGTATGGGTTCGCCAAAGGCGTCGGTGATTCGCTGGAAGGCAGGTATCGGATTCAAGAGATCATCGATGGTGAATGAATTCCACAGGTCGGTGAAAAGACCAACGATGAATGCCAAAGAGATATCCAATCGGGTGATAAGCGCATCGATACGCGCGGCGGCATTGGTAACCACCCCGGTTTGTTGTAGTTCTTGAAACTTCGCCTCGCCACCAGGGACCAAGCCCATAAAGCCACGAATGATATTGACCGTGGTGCGTGGCACATCTTCACCCGTAAGTGGATTTTTGGCGATGATCACCGTAAGCAAGGTAAAGCCAGGAATATCTGCCGCAAAGGAATTCAACCATTGTAACAAGGCATTTTTGATGATTTCCAAGACTTTTGCTGCTACTACCAATGCGAAGTCTAAGAAGTCTTGCAAGAGGTCCCCAAAATCGGTGAGTAAGCCGCTAAATATTGCCGGAATGTTATGAAGGTTTTCAAGCGAGAAAGCATCCCAAGCCCTTGTGAACAATGCCGAAAAACGATCGAGCAAGGAATAGAAGGTGCCGAGTTGTGTATCGATCCAATCTGCGGTCTCTTGTAAGGTGCCCTTGTTGCGCATTTCTTCAACTTCGGTCTGCTTACCGATCAATATTAGAAATTCTTCCAAGATCTCAACGGTGGGAGCGTTGACCTCTTCTTCCAACGGAAACTTACGTCCTATTACTTTTGTGGCCAATACATACGTAGGACTGTTCTCTTCTAAAAATCCGACCAAAGGCTCTACCACCGCTTCTTTGATCATTTCGAGAATATGATCCTTGAGGTTGTCGGCAAAAGTGACAACATTGTTGTACAAACCTTCAAAGGTATCTGTAAGAACGCCCAAATTGTAGTCAAACGGATCCCATCGAATGAAGTCCATCCGCTCCCAGGCCTCATCGATCAAACGTTCTATGCGATTGGTCGTGATGTCTAAGCTAGATAATTGTCCACTGATCCAATCAAAGGCATCTTCGATGATATTGTATTCTCTAAGCTTGTTTACCAGAAGTACACCCCAGATGGGAACCAGTTCTAAGACGGCTTCCACTAGATTAGTCGCCGTAGGAGTTACACTTCTTCCTAATATGGGATTGAAACCTATGATAAGCGTAAATAGTGTGTAGCCAGGGATAAAACGCGCATATTCGTTAAGTCTATTCGCGACAATGCTTGGCAGGCGCTGTATTTGCTCTGGACTCTTAGAGACTTCCATTTTGGTCTGGACCGCTGCTCCTTGTTGCACGGTATGTGTCAATTCGTGCGCCAAAAGATGTTGACCAGAATCCGATGAGGTATCGTATTTACCTTCATTGAAATAGATATCGCTACCATGGGTAAACGCTTGTGCACCCAAACCTTTACTCATCTGCACCGCGGTGCTGTCGGTATGAACACGTACACTGGAAAAATCTGCCCCAAAACCAGACTCCATTTGTTGTTTGGTACCGTCGGGTAGGGGAGCACCGCCGCCTTTAGATGTGTTGAGCTGTGATTCTATGGATGCTGGTGCCGCGTTAGGTTCGGATTTCGTTTGAACGGTGGTCGCTTCTTGTTCATTGGGATCGGCGATCTTTTGGATAACGCTTTTTTGCTGAATGGTATCCTCTTGTTCTTCCTCTTCTTTTTCTTGAATGACCTCTTCGGTCGCTTGCTTTTGGATTGAAGGAACGATGGGTTCTGGAGCTACTATTTCCTTTGATTGGAGCTCGCTCTCAGGTTTTGGTTGAATTTCCTGCTGAACTTCTGGCGCCTCACTTTCTTGCTTCTGAAGTGTCTCTTCCTTTGCCTGAACTTGATCTTCCTCTTCTTGCTTTTGCAATAGTGTTTGAACAGGCTCTTCCTCCCTTACCTTTTCTTGAACGGGTTCTTCCTCGACCTGCATTTGCAAAGGCTCCTCTTCCTCTTGTCGTTGCACTTGTTCTTCCTGTTCGCAATCCTCACATTTTGCCTGTACTTCCTCTTCGCTCTCTTCTTTTTGAATCAGCGCTTGTACGGGTTCTTCTTCGACTTGGGTTTGAATTTCATCTTCGGCGACTTTTTGCTGAATGGACTCCTCTTCTTGTGGCATTGCCTGGAGCTGTTCTTCTTCTCCTTTGGTTTGAACATCCTCTTCCAGTTCTAGCTGTACCTCGGATTCCTCCTCAGCTTGTGTTTGTAGGATTTCAGGTTGTAACTGGACGACTGGGGTAATGGTCTCCACCAAAGGTTTTTCCTGTATGGCAGTATCGTTTTCTTCTTGGGATTGTTTTTGAACAAGGGGATTTGGAGCGAAGAAAGGGGCAGGGGAATCATTTTTCTTTGCTACGATGGCATCGGCCGCACGATCGGCCTCCACCTCGTATTTATCACCGGGTTTTCCAATACTAAGTTTTGTTTGAACTCCTATGAATTGGTCTGTATTCGAGAAAAATGTAGCACCGCTATGATTACTCTTGGTAAAGGCATGAGAATTACCTGGTTTGGCAGTATGTTGGGCCTTTGTTCGCAAGCGGTTGGTTTATTTGGTTGGTTGTTTCGCGCAACTAATGAAGTTGTTAAGTTAGGAAGAGGTCTCTTTTTCCATGTCAGGATATGTACGGTAAAATTCGGGGGAATTTCCCTAATTTATCATAGATTCTCAGAAAATATAATATGCTTAGTTTAACTATGCATCAGAATTTTGGAGACAACTTAGGTTGTTGAAAATCGGGAATCAATCGTCTAAGTCTCTCCATTTCTGGAATGAATTTCGAGGCATCCTCATAGAACTCCTGCTTATGCAAATTATGTCTTATAGAGTAAACTCCATAGTAACCAGTAATAGCCTTGAAGTATTCGTCAATTGTTAAAGGTATTTTACTAAGTTTCTTGGAGCCTCCGTGATTAACAGACCCTTCAGGAACGTAAAATAGTTGATATGCTCCATCAGGTTCGATTTTTATGGTAACATAGTAATCGGACCCGATAAGTGTTTCAAAAATTCTATGAGCCTTAATTTCTTCAATATCATTGGGTTCATACCAATCTACCCAGAGTTTGCCTTCTGAATCATTGTCGAGCAGGTCTAAAAAATGACTGAAGGCGAAATATCCAGCTACAACTTCACCATTGTCTTGAATTGACCAATTAAACTCTAGACCGTTATATGAACTGTACAAATCAAATAGGTCATCAGGTATTCTGAAATCAAATTCTTTTTCATAATGGGTTCTTTCACCAAGGGTAAAAGCTAACTCAGTCTCCTCTGATTCAAACTTTGCATTGGCCTTTTTGAGCCTGTCTTTTGTGCCATTAAAAAGTTCAGTATAGTTCATTCTTTCAAAATTATTTTCGTTTAACATCTAACTTATTATCAAAATACCTGAGGATATTATTCGCTTTTATCCTTATTTGATCTTCTGTTGCATTCGATGTGTTATCATCAATTTTTCTATTAAAAAGGGCGTTCTTCAGTTTTTCAGAAAAATCGGCTTTACCACTGTAGGGCCTATTGTTTACTATTTCATTAATGAATGAGTTAGAATAGGTAATCCCCTTCTCATCAAAGAATGTTTTGATATGTTGTTGTCCACTTTTACCAAGATTTACACCAGCAGCCATCAGCTTTGGGTTTGGAACTTCTAGATTGGAAGTAAATACAGGTTTAGAGTCTAAAATCCATTTTTGCTTAAGATTTGCTTTACCACCTTTTGGTTTATAATGATAAATACCAGCCTTGGCCTGGATTTCTTTAGCAAAGGCATTTGCATCACCTTTGTAATAGACTACTTTGACATGCATCCACACTACATTCTTATCATTTGGCGCATTGCTGTTAGTTCCTCTAGCTTCGGATTTAAAGATTAGCGCATGAACCTTGTTTTCGAATTTTTGATATGCCTTATTTACACTATTCGGAGTTGGGACCAGATTATTTGGCTGACCTTGTCCATTAAAGTGATCGTTTATGAGGTGAAATTGTATCCAAGGGTCATCTGGGCCTTGACCGGTAAGACCAAATCCTTGAACATCTTGCCATCCGGTGACTCCTGCCCCACTTCCAGGAGGAGATCCATAAGGAACAGCATCAGTAAGGTAATGACTTTTTACGTTACTCGGTTTATTTCCGTTGGAAGAAAACACGATATCTGCAGCTGTAGGATAATCCGCTGGGACAAAGTCACCTGGTAGCTCTCTTAGTTTGAGACTAAGTTCGTTCACCAGCGCTAGCAAATTATCTGCTCTGGTCTTGTCTGCTGCTGGGGTACTACCACCTTTGACCGCCAGTGCTTTGGCCTGTAAAAATCTATTGTAAGTATCTTCTGCTGCAAGTGCCTTGGCTCTAGTCGCAGGGTCTTTTTTATGTTCATTAATATGTTTTTTCACTTGTTTTTTCACACTTTTCATCATCAAGGTCGATTTTTTTCCTGTACCTTGGAAGAAAAGGGTATGTTCATTGTTGTTTTTATCTTTGAATTTTTTTCTGTGTTTCCACCAACTGAATATTTTGGCTGCTGCACCTTTTACTTTCGCCTTGCCCTTCTTCACCAGCTTCTTAAATGCTTTTCTAGCTTTCTTGATCAGTTTGTTAATAGCCCTATCTATACGTTTTCTGATCTTCTTGATTATTTTTTGAACTTTTTTCACCAGCCCACCTAGGCCTAAGAGTTTAGCAAACAAACCTATGACCAGAGGAACCAATCTCGCGAGGCCTTTTTCGACCGCTTTGGCGACACCGCTTACGTTGCCAGCGGCGAGAGCTTTAATGGCTTCTATAAGGGAAGGAATGAGCATGATGGCCGATTCTACAAAGAATACGATAAGATCCTTGATCGCCATGATCGCTTTGATAAATCCAGCACCAGGGATAAGCAGGCTGAGAAGCCACTTGATACCAGCTTCGAGCACTTGCGTGATAAGCATCTGTTTGATCGATTCGATGATGGTTTCCTTAAGGTCGGTAAACGATTCCTTTATATATTCCCACATGCCTAGAACGCCTTTGGTTCGGATGATCTGGAACATTTCAAAACCAACTTCCATGGCTTTGACCACAGGTTCCCCCATCAATTTAACAGCTTTCTTGCGCATATAATCCCAGGATAGGCCCAATACTTGCATCACTAAGCTAAAGATACCTTCTAGGCTGAACAGATTATCGGGAATGGTAATCCCCACAGGGCCCATCGCGCCAGTAAGCCATGTCACAAAGCCACCCAGTACGTGTTTTTGAATGTTAGCCATAAACATGTCGATACCTTTACCAATACCAGAGAATAGGGTTTTTGCAAATCCAATGGGATCTTCCATGATAACATCGATCACGTTGGCTATAGCCGCAAGCAAGCTGTTGATGAGTTCTTTTAATTTTTTAATGGTATCGATAATACCATTGATAAAACCTAGAGCGGCATCGATAAGACCTCTGTTTGCAGCTTTCATTTCTTCTATGCGTGCATCAACGGCATTTAGGCCTTCCATATATTGTTCGGCGAGGCTGTCTATAAGCTCATCTTGTTTGCTATTGACAGAATCCTCAAGCTGGTCAAATTTATCGTTGATTTTCTCGGCTGCGTCTTTCCCTATATTTTGTAGGTTTTCAGGAAGTTCGGCTACATAATTTTGAACTTCTTTTTTCCCAGAGGCTACACGAGCCTTGGCTGCGGTAAGCTTTTCTGCGACCAGTTGCGATACTTTGGTGATCACCTTGTCCATATAATCAATATAGACCTGTCTACCCGTAACGAAGAAATCATTTACTTCATCAGGCATGCCTGCAAACTTATCTTTGATCCATCTCCCTTTGCCGATCAATCCACTATAGCGACGATCTTTATAAGCCGTCATCTTGCGATCTACATGTTGCTCAAATTTTAGTTTGGCGATGATGGTACCAGCAGTAAATAGGGCTTTAACATTGGCGTCTAGATCACTAAGTATTTTTTCAACATCTACTTTAGATTTTTCGTAGATCTTATTTATTTCTGATGCTATTCTCGTACGCTCCGAGGTATCAGTTTTACCCGTTTTCCCTTGATCTACATTTACCTGATTCAAGATTTTTCCGCGCTCTTGGTGCATGCCATTAAGACCAACTTGTCCCTTGTTTTCGGCGCCAGCCTTAGCATTTTGAAGAATACCTTGTTCTTTTTTGCGTAGCTGTGCAGGAGCATTTTCGGTATTCTCTTTGGCCTTGTCCTTTGCCTCAAGGCCTTGTTTAAAGGTAGGTTCATTTGATTTTTCGAGCTGCTCATCTGTTACGTTATTGCTCGCCATTTCTTGATCCACCTCAGACATGTTATCTTGTAGCGGCTGATTCACTTCGGCATTTCCACGTTTGGGGGGCATGGCCTTGTTAGGATTCACACTTTGAGGTGCGGTTCCCACCGGAGCTTCTGGTAGTGGAGTGGTTTCGCGCTCTGGAATGGCATCTACATTTGGTTCTTGTGCAGTTGTTTGCTCTATAGGTCCAGCAGCAGCTGTTTGTTCATTTTGAACATCTTGAGTAGCGGCTGTATTTACTTCATCAATATTGTTGTTTTCGTCAAATTTGGTAGCCTCATCTTGGTTTTCTGGTAGTTGCATCCCTTTGATGCGCTCCATTAATTTTGCCTTAAAGGCTTCCGCATCAAATTCGCCAGCCTCGGTTGCATCCATCGTATCTACCTGATCCGCTTGAGCCATACTAGAACGTTCATTGGCTGGTGAGGCAGCAGCACTTTGCGCGGCACCAGCAGATGCTTGAGGTGTTTCGTGGCCTTGTTGTGATTTTGCGGTAGCGTCAACTCTACCTTCTAATTTTTTAAAGTTTGGATCTTCCTTAGGATTTCGTGGTGTTGTAGGTTCGACCTTACCGCCGCCTTTGCCAGCTCCTCCTTTACCAGAAACATCGCCCCCTTCTTCGACGACTCCTTCCTCACCAACTCCTTCTTTGGCATTAGGCTCGGCTGTCTCTTCAGAAGCTGTATCGACTTCTTCGGTCACTTCCCCTTCGGGCAATACCCCTTCTTTTTGGGTAGCAACTTCGTTATTTTCTTCAGCATTTGGTCCAGCCATATTTTTATTGGACTCCTCAGTTTGTTCTTCTTTTCCTGCTGCGGGGGAAGAGGCCCCTTGTTGGATGGTATGTGTTAGCTCATGGGCAACAAGGGTTTGCCCTTCTTTAGTGGCTGGATTAAATTTCCCTGCTCCAAAGAAGATATCGTTCTTGTTGGTAAATGCTTGGGCTCCCAAATCCTTGTTCATCGATGCAGACTCAGAATCCGTGTGTACTTTGACATTGCTGAAATCGGCACCAAAGCCATCTTCCATCTGAGTTTTTAGGGGACCTGGCAGTGGACTTCCGTTGCCGCGTTGATCATTGATGCGTTTGCCCATGTTGGCCTTGGGAATCGTTTTTGGAGCAGCAGACTTTGCTTGAATTTCTTCCTCTTCCTGCTTCTGTACTGATTCTTCCTCTTCCTGTTTCTGAATGAAGGCCTGCACCGCTTCCTCCTCATCTTTCGCTTGCACTTCCTCCTCTTCTTGTTTCTGCAACATCGGCTGTGTCGTCTCTTCCTCTTCCTGTTTTTGGATCTTTGGCTGTGCCGTTTCTTCCTCGACTTCTTGAAGCTGAACGACGGGCGTAATGCTTTCTGCTATGGGTTTTTCCTGAACCGTTTCTTCCTCGGCCTGTTTTTGCACTGGGACGACTGTTGGACTGAAGAATGAGTTGGGTTGGTGTGTCTTATTGACCACCTTTTCAGCAACATTGTCGGCCTCGACCTCATATTGATCCCCGCGTTGCCCCATTTTTAACTTCGCTTGGACTCCCACAAAATCATCATTGCCCTGTTTTGCGAAGACAGGGTTAAGCGTTTGACTTGATTTTCTGGAAAATGCTTTCACGAAGGCTTTATTTTAATAGGGTTAGTGACATTTGAATACGGCTAGAATTTTATGGTTATAAACAAGGTTGCATGATCACTGCTATCTGTTATGCTCGTGGACACGTTGTGTGGCCTGCCCGGCCCGTCGTGAAAATTGGCGTTAGACTTTCTCTCTTTAAGATAATCGGCAAGTCGCTGAGACCTATCTAACTTTTCTTCTAGTCTGGCTTCGCAAGAACCAAGGCCGAGATAGCCTGAATCGATTTTGTTCGGTAAGCTGTTTACATCCTGTTGGTATTTCACCAAATATTTCTTGAAGAGGTTGTAATCATCTGTTGCGTGCTCCATTTCTGCTTTGAGATCGTCGGCTCTAAGCTTAAGATTGGAAGGGTCTCCTTTGATGACCACTTTGATCATAGCTGGAGCATCGGGGTGGATGTGCGACCCCAAGGCACCATCAAACATGGCTGCCGCGGCTCCTTTAGACATCGTTTTTTCCCAAGGATCAGGTTTTAAGATTCGTACTTTATTGTATGTTGCAAGCTTCAGGTCTTTATTCAATAGATAGCATTGTCCCCCGAGCTTGGTGTAGGTAGGTAATGGGAATAATAGGTTTTTGACATTATTGAATCCACCTTGTTTGAAAAAATTCTTAAGGCCATGACCATTGATGAAAAATTCGGTATGGCCAATGGCCGTTGTTTTTCCAGCAGGCGCTGTGGACGAATCTAGAGGATCGATATCCTGTTTTATCACAGCTCCTTTATAGGTTGGCTTTTTTTGTATCTTTTTCTGGACCATCCCTTTCTGTTGAATGGTATGTGTCAATTCATGAGCCAATAGGTGTTTTCCATCTTTGGAAGCAGGATCATATTTCCCTTTGTTGAAATAGATATCGTTTCCATGCGTAAAAGCTTGTGCGCCCATTTTTTTACTCATTTGCGCCGCTTCACTATCTGTATGAATCCTTACATGACTGAAGTCGGCGCCAAATCCCTGTTCCATTTGTGTTTTGACAGCCTTGTCCATTTTAGAACCACTGCCTTTTTTCGAACTTAAACGACTTTCGATAGATGGGCGATTGATTTTGCTGCCGGTAGTTTTTGCTTGGACCGATTCTTCTTCTTCCTGCTTTTGTACGTCCTCCTCTTCTTGTTTCTGTACTTCCTCATCCTCTTGTTTCTGAACAGGTTCTTCTTCCTCCATTTTCCGAACAGCCCCCTCTTTCTCGCAGTCTTTGCATTTGGCCTGAACGGACTCTTCTTCCTCTTGTTTCTGAACTTCCTCTTCTTCCTGTTTTTGCACAGGTTCTTCTTCCTCTTGCTTCTGCACAGGTTCTTCTTCTTCCATTCTTTGAATCTCTTTTGCCTGGGCTGGCTCTTCCTCCATCTCCTTTTTTTGGATGGGGGTGATATCGCTTGCTAGTGGTTTTTGCTGCACTTCTTCTTCACCTTCCATTTTTTGAAGTACACCACTAGTATCGGGTGTATTATTCACCACGTTATCGGCCATATGATCGGCTTCTACTTCATATTTATCTCCAGGTTTTCCAACTTTCAGTTTTTTTTGGACGGTTGGTTTAATGAAGGGTTCGTTATCGGATTGCTGAAGTAGCTGTGGTTGTTTTGGTTGTCGTCTTTTCATCTTTTCATTATATGTTTACCAATCCACAAATATCAATTGGTCCTTCCATGGAAGTTTAAATAAGCTATGATTCCATGGTAGTTGGTTTAAAAGAATATCCTGCGTCTTTCGTTCCATGATGATCTTGGGATTTTGATCCTTTAGTATCAATTTTCCTGGACGCTGTAAGAATTCATTCTGTAAAAGGTCTTTGGTAGAACTCTTCAATATTTGCCAATGCGATAACGTACTTGACAAGAGCTCATCAGCTTTCTGCTTCAAGTTATCGGGAAGCTCAATAAAGCGATCTATAGAGATACTGACAGGGATATTGCAAAGGAACTTCTCCATGGCCATCAAATTTTCTGGTTCTTGCTCTTTTCCCGTAGCTACGTAATGCAAGAGGTGAATGGCCAAGACGGGATCGGTAAATTTTTTATCGGTCATTAACTCACAGTCCTCAAAAAAAGCGGAGAGAAACGGGTGGAGAAGGAGTAAGCCTGCATTATAGACATAATACGTGCCTTTCTCAGTATGTAAAGGCGCATCTTGGAAGTCCCGCTCAGAGAAATCTGTGTCTTGATGCGATTGTGGCTCACTTTTTAAGCGCTCTTTGCCTTCTTGCTCAGAAGTTTCGGAAATATCTCGTGTGCCATTATCCTGAGTTGTTGGTGCGTGCCCCTTCTTCGTATTGGATGTAAGGAGCTCATCATCATTGCTATTACTTGTGTTAAAAAGTACATCATTTTCAATCTCCTCTTTTTCTTGGACACTACCTTTTTCAGCTAAATATTTATCATCCCTAGGTTCAATTTCTTTGGAATCTCGTTCACGATCTTTTTCTTTAGAATGGTCTTCCTTAAGCGCATCAGATTTATCTTGGTTGATCACTGGCGCTTTTAGATCAGAAGCTGTAGGATGCTCTTCTTGTTGAATATTAGAGTCCTGAGTACTGGATGGATCTATTTTTGTCTTTTCAGCAATTGATCGTTTGCTGCGATCATCAAGAGAATTCTTATATGCTGAAAAATCAATTCCCAATTGCCTGGCAATTTGCTCATCTAGCATTTGAACGATATTTGTCTCATTCTCAGAAAGACCTTGGAGTCGAGTGCTAGCGTTCAGTTCACTAGAGAATAGGCTCTTGAAAGTATTGGTCTCGTCATTTTCCACCACTTGAAATACAGTTCTCCAGAGAGTCTTTCTTAATGCTGGTCTACCATATTCAAATTTTGCTACTTGCTCCTCGGGAAAAAGTTTTGCGAACAATTCTTTATCCTCTGATAGATATTTGAACAAGCTATAAACGTCCTTCTTCGAAAATTGATGGATCAATCTTTCAAAGGCCACCTTGCTTCTTAACGTTCGAATAATTCGACCTTTAGAAATGGTCGTTCTCGGTGCTTTGATCACATCTTCGATCAAATGTAAAACGCCGGTTTCCTCTGGTCGATACCAAGGTTCAATACCCGTTTCGAGAAAGTCAAGGAAGGAACGCAATTGACTTTCCTCCTTACTCATACCTTTTATTCCTTCTTTGGTGTTATTCTGGTCAAATTGAGTAAGAACTTCTGTCAATTGCGTTTTGAATTGCTTAGCAATTGCTTCCCTGATCTGTGCTTTTGAAGCTATCTTTTCAAAATTGAGCTCCAGAGATAATTGGTCTAGCTGCAACACATGATAAGGCATTGACTCATTTGCCTCATCAATATGTTGCGCCAAGACTTTTAGGATCTCTTCTTTTAAGAATTGGTCTAAATGGTCTTTAAAGAACATCGCTCGTTCTCGATCGTTGGTTTCAACTTCAACAAACAGCTTATGGATGATATGTTTATCGCTAGTATCCATACACTATGGTAAAAGTGCGATGATCTCGTTGATCAAATTCTCCAAACTAGGAGATGGCAATCCAGCTTCGATACAAGCAGCTAGGAAAGCTTGGATCGATCTATCTGGATCGTAGTTCACACCACTTACTTGCGCTCTGGCCTGTAGATCTTTCAAGTGTGATTTAAGCGCTTCCAAAAAGTCGAAGAGTACTCCTCCGTCCGAAAGTTGTTCAATTAGGATATCATCGGACTGGCAATGTAGAATATTGATCAACAATCGTATTTGTGCCTCAAAATATTTGGCCGCTATAGCATATTCTCCTGAACTTGGTTCTTGCTGTAGCAAAATCATCGATGTCTGCTCAAATAACACTGCTAAGAACTCAGGGAGGTTGTCATTTAAGTTTCCTGTCATGAATTCGGTTTCTAGGCCTATCACATCATCATAGCGCTGTCTGGTTGGTAACGTAACCTCATTGGCCAAGAAAACTGTGATATCATCCTCTCTCACCAAATTTTCTCTATCAACTTTTATCTGGTCAAATCTCAATTCCTCGCAGGTGGCGGGTTCTTCAATGACCTGAATATTAAAAGTGACCAGTTTTTCTATGGTTCGCGGTGATTCGCAAGGCGTACCAGAGATTTCTAAACGCACGGGGAATCGTATGATCCCTGCTGCTCCTGCTGGTATGCTGAACGGTATGGTGACCGACAGACCATTTCTAATTGCTTGGCTGCCATCAGGATTGGTTCGTACCCATCGGAAATTATAATGGTCATCTACACCACTCGCTACTCCAGTTACGCTAAAAGTTCTTGTGATATTTGTACCGGCGTTCACAGTGGTATTAGCAGGAGGATCGAAATCCGCCCCAGGTGGTAATCTTCTTGCGGTTATCGAACGTGTAATGCCACCAGCAGTGATGTTTATTGGTTGATCGAACGTATTGAATCCGGTACTAAAGACGATCGTCGGTGCGCTCGGGTTGGTTCTATTAAAAACGATCCCTGGAGTTGTGGTACTTGGAAGCAATGTGTTAGGGACCACTGTATATCCTATCGAATTCACTTCGCCTAAACAAATTTCTGACTGATCGATAGTAAAGCTAAACGGTGTGATGCTAATAGTTACGGGTACTGCTGGTATCGCTACTGCTTCGCAGGGGCTACCGAGGACAGATGCCCTTACTTGGAAGGTTCTAGAGTCTGAATCATCGAGATCAGTGGTCAACGCTAATCTTGGATCATGTGTTGTGGCACCTACCACAAGAACATCATCAACAAACCATTGATATTCATAATTGCTCACCTCATCCTCGTTTATACCAGTGATGTTGAATTGCAAATTTGTTGTTCCTCCAGGGAAGACATTTCCAGGTTCGTCAAAAGTGATACCGATATCTTCAGGCTTTTTTCGAACTGTGATGGTTCGAATGACACCTTCTACTTCAAATGCTATCGCTTGGTTAAAATTGCTGAACGACTCTTCAAATCGAATCACGGGTGTGGCAATACCAGCACCGATGACCGTGATGCCGGTCGTTTCGGTCGTTGGAACCAGCGAAACAGGAGAAATGGTATAAGCTACCTCGGTTTGCTCATCAAAACAGATCTCGCTTTCTGAAATTTCAAAAGTGATCTCTGTGATATCTATACGAATCTCGGTAACTACTCTTACCGGAGCGCAAATTCCTTCATCAACGGTGAGTACCACTTCAAAAGTAACAAAACCATCGGCCCCATCTGGAACAGTAAAATTGAATTCGGGTTCTGCGATTTCTGCCGTTGCCTCCCCCGAATTAAAGTTCCAGGCGTATGATATGTTGTCAGATGGATTTCTCAATCCACCTACCGAAAAGCTAAAGCTAACCTCTTGTCCGGGCAAGGCGGTAGCCGCTACAGGATCGGCGATGATAGTCGCGTTGACCGGTCTTTCTCTAAGGGTAAGCGTAGCTTCGACCATTTCACCATCGACCTCAAATTCGATCGGTTGGTTGTAATGACCAAAGTCACTTTTGGTAATCACTACTGTGCTATCCTCTATGTCGATACCATTGATGGTCGGATCTGCCAGCGTTACCGTTTTATTGGCAGGCGTCACCGTGAATTCTATGGTTTCGATACTGTTTTCTCCACTTGGATCGATACACAGCTCGTCTACAATTTCAAAACTTACATCCTGCTCCTCAAATGGGATGGCCGGGACCTCGATGGTATGTGTGCAGAATCCGTTGCTTACCTCGAGCGATGGGAATACCTCGTTGGTCTCCCCGATAGGCAAGTCATATTCAAAAACGACCTGATCATTCGTATCGGGTGCGTTCTGCAAAGTTCGGCCGTCACCTAGATCCCATGTATAGGTCGTAATATCCTCTAGATGATCACTGCTTAATTGGAAGATGACCTGAGCTGTAGTCTTATCTTCATTATAATTGATGTCATCAATTGCAACTTGGACATCCGAAATCCTGAATACAGTGATATTGGCACTGGTTTCCTTTCCATTGACGGTAAAGGTGATCCTTTCTCCGTAGAGATTCTCATCGAGCAGGCTAGGGTCGAACTGAGGTTTACCGTCAGCGTCGATAACGATGGCCGCTTGTGCCGCCGATGGTAATGCTTCTACAGTACCATCTTCAGGCGAAATGGTAAAAGGTATAGGCACTGGCTCGCCATCCAAGCACACTGTTTCTGGAATGCTTAAAAATACAGGAGGTTCTGGGATGATGAAGTTGATCGGCTCACAATCTGAACAACAGATATAAGGTAATGTAAAATCTGCGATCACGGTATTTTTTTCTACGACATTGGTCTCTATGACCTCATTCTCTGGAAAGTAAAGTCTGTTCTTTCTTTTGATGGGACGTACAAAATCAAATCCAAAACCATTCTTTTGATTGTCGTTCAAAGAGAAGTAATATGCATTCTTCGGTACTGAACGATCTTTAATAGTGATGCGAAGGCCTCTTCCTCTGATCATTTTAGCTTCGATAAAGTTGGACGCTCGCGCTATTCTCCAATGAAAATTAAGATAGTCGGCCATATTCTGAACCGTTTCATCTATGGTCGCTCCGATTGGAACGAGCGGTTGAAAACGCTTGGTCTTACCAAGCACAAGATTGTTTCTAACCGGCTCTTTTGTAAAACCAAATTCAGTATTCACACTACGGTCCCAAAGTTGAATCGTGGCAATGTCGCCAGATACAGATGCTGTTTTTGGCGTTGGTTGTTCTTTGAAAGGAATGGTTAGGGATACTGGTCTAAAGTTTTCGATATCACTATCCACGTCGGTAATATAGACCATGACGAAGGTTTCTCCGGGTCCAGCACCCGCCTTGTGTTCCAAAGCATTATTGTCTTCAACAAAATTCTGAAGTTTGATCTTATCTAAAATACGTTGCTTGCGTTCCTCGATCTGTACCAAAAGAATCTCTAATTTCTTGCCCGAACAGCACACGGTGGATAACTGATTGATCAAAAGTCCTAGGATATCTTTTAAAGTATCGTCGATCTCTGCGGTTTGATATGTTGCCTTTAAACGTTTTACGGTGGCGCAAAGGCTTTTCTGTGTTTCGGTGTATAACTTGATACTGCCGCTAATGACCTGATTTAAGCGGGTAGGGGCCCTTTCTACAAGCCCATAGCTATCGACCAAAACTTTGACGATTCCGTCGAGAATAAGATCTTTCGCCTTAGGATTTTCGTCCCATACGGTTTCATCGACTGATTCGTTAATGCGATCTTTCGCTTTCTTATAAAGTTCTATCGCATTATCATCTTTGTTATCTTCGATGGTCTCTTTTAAAAGAAGACCAAGGGTTCCTTCTTTCTTATCTAGATTGTCTAGAACTACATTTTTCTTCGATTCCTGATAATATTGTTTAGCCGATGGTTCGCCACTACGAATACCCAAATTCTCTGTTTTGGTATCTGAAATCGCCATCTTATCGAATGCCACCCGCGCGATGCCAGTTTCCTTCGTTTTAAAGCGTATGGGACCATCGGTTTGACCTTTGATCTTTTTAACGCGAACAATTCCACTGAGATAATCTTGCTTCTTGTCATTTCTTCCAACCTCTTCTAAGCTAAAGCCAGAAAAGAAATCGGTGATCTCTTCGAGTGTACAATTCTGTTCGGTGGTCCACGCTTCGAGTAGTACTTGCAAGTCCTCGAACTCGCAACGATAATCTTCTAATTCGATATTTTGTAAGCTGGCATCGATAGAAAGCAGTTTGATATCAAAATTGAGACCGTACTTTCTCTTGATCGCTTTTAGTTTCTCTAGTGCCTCGTTATAAAGTTTTCCCTGGACTCCTTCGATCCTAAAGAAATCTTTGTCCATATGATCGTAGGCCAACGGATTGGCGATATGGTTATCGACTCCTTCCTTTTGAAAATGATATCCAAGATTATTACTTTCCTTGAAGTTTTTGGTCTTTTCGTAGTTCCAATTCTTCAAGAAATTATCCTTGGCATCATAATAAAATGGGACGGCCTTATCACCAAGCACGGAGAGGGCTTTAGAGGGAGTCACCCGTATCTCATCCCCTTTGTTGGCGGTCTTGTAGGAGATGACGATGCTTTCCACTCTTTCAAACAATAGTTGAAGCTTTTTCAGGTTATCATCCTCATGTCCAATGATCGGCGATTTATAGAATTTATGTCGTAAGGTTTCGAAGTCTTTGGTCTCATCGATCTTTCCAAGCATGAGATGTTTGGGAAAAGATCCGATACCGGGACAGCATTCCACATTGATACATTGCAGTAATGCTTTCATTTCATTGTAGGTATCTGCCAAGTCCTTTAGCAGATCGTAGCGATATTGGAAGTCTGGAAGAACGGCCGTATCACTAAAATTAAAAAGCTGTTCTATTTTGGCTTTTAAGGAAACCTTACCAAACTTTTCTAGAATTTTGTCAATCCCGTCGCTTAAATTGGCAATGGTATCATTGGCATTGATAGCTCCGTGATAGGCTGTTTTTAGATTGTCAAAAGTGGCTGTATTGGCGGTATCCAGAACAACACGCTTTACAAAGACCTCTGGCAGATCAATGTGAAATTCTTGCAATTGGTGTTTTTTAAAGACCTTGTCTTGTGCTGCTATCGTCTCGGCCAAACTTGTGGGAACAAGCAATAGCTTGGTATTCGCTATCTGTGGGATACCTTGGTCATCACAGCTAAGGCCTTTACAGAGGTCACCTTCCTCCGCATAGCATTCCAAATAAATAAATACCACATAATTCTTTAGATCCCCGGCCTCCGAAATTTCCGAGAAACCATCATCTTCGATAGTGATCTGATACCCGTCATAATCATTCTTGTCAGCCAATTCTAAAATCTGTATCGGTGACCCTTCACCGGTATCAAATGCAGGATAGTTGGCCTTTCCATTGTCAAAGACCTTAAAATGGGTAAAGACTTTCTTATCAAAGTTTATTTTTCGCTGTAGCCTCTTTTGTTTGAGAACGTCTGTCGTTTCTTCTGAATTTTCAGGCAGTCGATTTTGCAGCATTAGCAGATCACCGTCTGTAGTCACCCCATAACCCTGATTCACGGTGATGACGTTGGTGTTGATATTCAGCTCAAAATCGAGACCACAAACGATTCCCACACCGCTGAGTGCGATTCGGGAGAGTCGATCCTGATCATCGAAATAATCCAAGAATTCGTTAAGTTGATCTTTGGTCAATACTTGATTGTCTATGAATCTACTGTATTGCGTGGCTATGGTTGACAGTTTTGTGCTCATTGTTCGGTATTTTTTGTATTGTTATTTCCAAGGTTGGTTTGTCCTAGTATCATCTTTCCTTTGAGCGAATCACTTTCATCATCACAATCCAACAATCTGCCAGTAGGATAGATGGAGTTAAGTTTGCTCATCGCATCGATAAGATTGCTGAGTGCTGCTTTTGGCTGTTCATCTTCTTGAGACTTCTGCTCCAAGAATGCCTTATACGCTTTTTCAAAGCATAGCAAGTCGTTCTGGTCGTCTGGTACACTACCTTTTCGTTCGCCAACCCAGCATATCTTGGCCAAAACGTGTGCCGGTAGTTCTTTTCTTATCAGATCCTCGAGATAGTTCCTAAAATCAAAATCTTGAAATCTAAAGGTATATCCCGGTAACACGATGCTGACCATATAGGAGTAAAGGTCCAAAGGGATATCTCCGTTACAATTCTCATCGCAGATGGGAAGAAAGCGTTTCAAGAGTGTTTCTGCTCCTGTGTACGGAACATTATCTGGTCGCAATAGTATATGTTCCACCAAAAAGATGCCCTCCTCGGTGAATTCGAATTTCATAAAGTGGATCAATTCTAAAATGGCGTCCTTTACTTCTTCTAGGGTGTCATAGTAGACAAATTGTTTTGCAATGATGTAATCCTTGGTGTCTGGATCTGCCAGTGGATTGATCACATCAAATGACCATCTACCCGAGTCTGCCTGATGTAAGTGTATATTTTTGATGGTGGTTTCTCCACTCAATCCTTCCATCAACTGTTCTTCTATGGCTCTCTCGCTCGTCTGAATGACCTGTAGGGCGGCGAAGTTAAGTTCTGTTTCTGCAGCATCGACGCTGGTATATTCTTCCGTGCCAGAAAGCATGATCTTTCCATTGGCATTATGTATACGCCAACGAAATACGTCTTCTCCATCCGAGTTCACCAATTCGTAAATGTCAATGAAGGAATTGGAGAGATTTCTACGATGGTAGTTTTTCATTCCTATTAGTCGGGCGATACGGCGTTGCCAGCCCGATATGTTGTCGGTGTCCCACATATCGATCAGTGGTGCCTTGTAATTGAAACCATGACCACGGGATCTACTTAGCTCACGATAATCTTCCAAGAACTTTTCCTTGTTCTGAAGGACTATTTCCTCCGAAGCATCACCATAGAGGGTCTTCATCAAAAAGCTATATTCGCCAAAGTATTCTGCGAAACGCGCCAAAAGATGGTCAAGCAATTCATTTCTACGTTCTATATTATTGTCGAATTGGTCAAAAAGGAGTTCGGTCAATGCCTCGTCATCCTCTTTTGGATAATAGGCGACCAGATCATCAAAACCTTTGATGCCTTTTACGGCTTGGGTGAAATAGGTCTTCGTCTCAACACCTGTAACTGATAATAGGTCCTTTACCTTGCTAAGGTGTTTGAAGTACGTAGCCAAAACCTTATCAAAAAACAGCAGGTACCCTTTGAGCTGCTTGGCCTGTGCCTTTCTTGCCGTGGAGGATCTGCTAGAAAGGCCTTCTTGTCCAATACCATAAACATCTGGAAAATCATTTTGTATGGTCAAATAATTCTCTGAGGCGGTGAAGCTTCCGGAAGGCACCTGTAACGTGAGGTCGCTTTTTGCCAATGACTGCGCTTGTTTTGCATCTTCCTTTAGCTGTCGTAAGTATTCTTTAGATTTTTCTTCATTAAGATTCAAAGGCAGCACCCCTTTGGCGTAGCTTAACTTACTGGTTTTACAGAGTACTGGTTTCTTATCTGGATCTATGCAGATAAGCCATTTGTTCGGCACTGGTATATCGGTATCGCAAAAACCGATAGCGATATCTCTGATGAGAAGCACTCCTTCGATATTCATTATAAGTTTCATGATGTCCGATAGACGGACCTCTCGACGTAATTCTGCGGCTTTTAGTTCTTCGGTATCGATAAAACCATTTACCAAGATAGGGCCGTCAAAAATTTGGTCGGTAGTGTACCCTTTGTCGAGCATTTGGCTTATGCTATAAAATTGAAGGGAAGGTGAGAAATACTGCTCAATGGCATACTTGATCTTGGCGTCTATCAATTCCTCATCCGCCTCGGGAGCCACTTCGATCTCCGCACAGACTGAAACTCCTTGCGTTTGTACGTCGGTAATATCCTCTAGATCCTCGCATAAGTTTCGATTTCTATGAAAACTAGCTCTGATGTCTTTGTTGATTCGATCTTTTTCCACGATGATCGCTGCTTCAGTGAGTCCTTCTTCAAATTCATCGTATTCTACAAAGAGGTCGTAGAGTCCATTATAGCTGTAACTCTTTATGAATTGCCCTAGTACCTTACCCTCAAAATCGGATTTGTTATAGGATTGTTCATGATCCTTACAATTGACCCATACCTTCTGCTCGTGTTTGCGTAACCAACAGTTTTTTACGCCATCGATATCGATGAAGAGTTTTCGGTAATCGAGCTCGTTCACTGGTTTACTAGGGAAAATGTCTGCTGCTTTATAGAACTGGTCTTGAAGAACCCCTATTTCGGGTGCAAGAAGATCTTCAGTTGGCAGATCGATACGCATCCCTAGATCGGTAATGGCGTAGCATAGCATTTCCAGCATCGTAATTCCTGGATCGTGACTATTGTAATCTGTCCATAGTTTTCCTCCTAATTGTTCGATGTATGAAATTCCGGTACTTCGTAGAAAGTCATAGTCGAGATCATCTTTTGTAGCGACATCCTTTGGAATGCTTATATGTTTAATTATACTTGACATGGGTTTGTTTCTATTGGTTTTTCTCCTTTGCAATTGCTGGTAACGGTAGAGACATTATGTTCTTTAGAGCTTACAAGAATAGATTTTGGATTGGATGGAGTGATACTGTTAAGATTTTTTTGAACGATCTCTTCTTCATCTTTCTTGATGATCTTGTTCATGACCACTTCTTGTATGTAATCCACGTAGTGCAGTTTTTCCAGATAGTCGATCAAGACACTTTTGTGAAGCGTACGTCCAAAGTTTACCTTCTTGGTATCATCGTATGCCCATGGCGACAAGAATCTCTTTATATCCTCTTTCAGCTCTTTGGTATAGAAGCTGTCGTCAAATCCTTCATAGAAAGAAACCTCGAGTTCTATTTGCACTTCCTCATAATTTGGGTCGATCACCTCAGCAGTGACCAATTTGGTATTCAGACTATTAACGTAATTGGTGACGGCATTTTTTGTCGCTTTGCTCACTCTCGGCTGATGGATGTCAAATACATTCTTATCTACCGTATCTGGTACCACGATAATGGTCACATTTCCTGGTGACAAAAAGTTGTTTCCTTTAGAATGATTCAAGCACTTTACCTTATAGATATCTGGAAATTGCTGAAGGATCAAATGTTCATAGTCCCATTGATTGACCGCCCGATTCTTATGACGTAGTCGTTCGCTGATTCTTCGATAGTAGTCAGCGTCCGATTCTTCGGCAGCACCATCAAAGGAAACATAAGGTTGTTCCAGCGATTTTATCTGGGGAATTCGAGTGATGAGTTTTTTTATGGTCTTTGCAGGAAGGCCATTTTCCAAATGATCTAAGGTATTGCCATTATTGATGAAGGTGGATTCGACCACCTGGGCATGAATATCTATGAGTTTGCTTACTGCATCATAGCCCCTATGCATTTTAGCTCTGACCCAGATATATCCTTCGGGCAGCAATGTGTTGGTGTTGGTCGCTTCTCTGGGTATGGCAAATTTCACGATCCCTGACCTTAGAAAGTTATCAATGCTGTTGTTCAGAAGATCGTTGGAGACGTCCTTCCACTTATCGTCACATAGGATGGCCCATTCGATCTTCTCATTGAGTTCAAAACTCTTCGTCAATGGATTTTCACTTCCTTCCAATGCCTGAAACAAAAGTGCTACATTTTGAAGTGGTTTCGCATCTTTTAACCCGATGAGCAAATTTCCACCGTGGCAATACTCTGGTACCAGTGTAGCATTGATCGGGGCAACTTCGAACTTGTCTATAATGCCCTTTTGAAATCTACTGACCTTGAGGTAGTTGTGTTCTTCGGCTTGTCCGAAGGGATGTTCGTGAAATAATCGAACCCTTTCATTTTTATAGGCCTCCTCAGTATTTCCAGCTTGCAGAACTACGTCTTCATCAAGCGGAAGATTCTGCTGTTGAAAGGTGGTGTTCTCGGAAGCGCTATAGGATATCGTAATATTTTCTGCTAGCGGGGTGTATGGTTCATTAGGGATCACCTCATACGAATCATTTGAAATAGACACTGCGTATAATCTCGGAAACAATGAATGCAAGAACGATTGTTGAAGTGTTAGCTTGACACCTGTGACATCACCAAAGCTAATAGGAGGGTTTACGCTTGGTTTTTGAATGTTCAACGAAAATTTGGACGCATCTGCTGCTACATTGGAAAACAGATTGGTCTCTGTTTCATGTTTCCATTCTTCCTTGTCTCTTATAGTTGCCTTGATCTTAAAATATTGATCATTATCAACAATATCTGTCAAGGTCATTTTTGTCGGTGGAGTTGTAGAGGCATCGACGATAAGGCTTTTGGGAATTTCATTCAGAAACTCTTTCTTATATGCCTTATACCAATCGCTAAATGAGTCAGGCCTATCTTTCCAATCAAAATTAATGGTGAAGCTATTCCACGCTTTGCTGAAAGCCTCAGGATAATTTACATAGAAATTACTTCCCTCTATGGGTTGTGCAGTGAATGGAAAGAAAGGCTTTTGTGATTTAAGTGTACTGTTATCGTTTTCGATCAGTACCTCGGCAGCTTCGGATACATTGACATCTATTTGAATGCTCTTTACGGTCTGTTTTGCCAGATGACGGTACAGGTCGTGCCCAGCTTCCTTATGCTGATCGATCACAAAACGCAATAGGGGAAACGAGGTATTATATTTTTCAAGTAAAAGTTCGGCATTATAGGCGACCAATGCCTCTTCGTCCTTTGGTAGTTGTAAGGCCAGTTTCAAGGCGGATGCCTCTAGCTGGCTAACATAAGTTGAACCGCCAACCGAAATAGTTTCCTTCAACGCTAAGGTTCGTATCCAATCTTCGGCACCGCTACCTTCGACCTTCATGACTTGTGCTGGGTTGACCAACTTCGCAAGATCAGCGGCTGTGGTAATATCTTCGAACGTAATGACGATTTGGATACTTCTAAGTCCTTCACTAAGTTGCAACATAGGTGATGCAATGGTAAAGCCTACCTTTGCCTTTGGAAGCTCGGTAAATTCTTTCGGGCTGTTAATATAACCAAATGGCCACCAGTAGGGTGATGTTTCCGGCAGTGGTTCTGCTATACCATCTGAGGTCTTTGGGTCAAAGCTATTATAGAAGGTCTTGGTCGTATGGTCGTTGTAAATGGTGCGCAGTGCGCCAACACTTGCCTTATTGACCACGAGGTCTTCATCGGTTTCATATATCCTAGGATTTCCATCGGTATCCTCTCCCGCGTTCAATTTGGTCTTTGCCTTTATCAGTTCTTCTGTACTTTTCTTTGCGAGTTCGAATAGAATGTGAACCGTATCTTCTTTTGCAGGCGTTTTGGAGACTTGAAGAATCTCCTTGTAGTAAAAGTCGAGGTGTCTCTTGGTCAGGTCATTGAATCGCTCCTTAGATTCGTTCAGTAAATTAAGAAAGCATAGGAACAATGTCAAATGAGGCGTAATGCTAGCGACCAGTTCCAATTCTTCTATTTTACTGGCAACACGTTGTTTTAGTGCTATATATTCTTTAGATGTTCTAAACGGGATCTCTGTAAGTTCTTCTTTGGTGATATTGAAGAATTCCTGCCAGTTATTAGAGGCATTGGTGTCGTCTGATACATCGAAGTAGTTTACCTGTTTTGCAAAATGAAAGGCGAACAACACCCAATCCTCGACTTCGAAGTCCATCAATTCAAAATTGGCGGGATCTAGAGCTTCTACAAAACGCTGTACCTGATCGCTGCCATTCCTATATAGTGTATTTTCTATGTTCTTTAGTGTACTCATGGTTGGTTTCACTTTTTACAGGTCGGTTCCTTCTTCTTTATAGAAAGGAAATACCATATTTCTACGCGAGTTGGTAGCACGTACCCTATAGTCGATCTCCACTAGAACAATGCCTTCAAGCGGATCTGATTCTGAGATGTCGATGCGTTCCACATCGATCCGTGGTTCATGGTATAGGATGGCGGTCTTGATAAGTTCGGTGATATAGGTGATGAGCGTACGATTCAGTGCTTCGAACAGCAACTCTTCTAAATTGCATCCATAGTCGGGAAGCATCACGCGTTCTCGTAGTCTTGTGGACAATAGTATATGAAGACTGCTGTCAATATCCTCTTCGGCAGAGATCATTTTTACCTTGTTCAAGGTATTGCTGAATTCTGGCGGAAATCCCCAGCCTGTTCCTAAAAATGCATTCTTCTCCATTTTTGGTAATTGGTTTCTATTGGTTAATACTGTTTATCCTATGAGCACTGTAAACTCTCCAAGAACGATGGTCCCTCCATGGGCAGTGCTGTCTCCCATCCTTGCTGCGGGCATTCCGCCGATCATCACCGTTCCCGATCCTGCAATGATCGTATCGGGTGGCCCAGTACATGTCGCCATGTCTCCAACCCTTGCCGCTGGCATTCCACCAATGAGTACTGTGGGTTCTCCAGCGGGGAGGATAGGCCCTCCCACATGTGGTATTCCTGGTGGTGTTACCATTGGACAAACGTGCATGTCGGTTATTCTTGCGGCTGGTGCTCCCATTGTCTGTTTTTTATAATTAATTATCCATGGACCATTTTGTGCTTATCACGATGTTGGTCTTTTAATTTATTTGAACCAATGAACCTTCTACTTTTGCAATGGCGCTTGAGGTAAGCTCTGCTCCAGCACCTCCATCGGCCTTGAACTCGGCATCCGCTTTCACCTCTACGTTGGTTCCCTGTATCTTCACGTCTCCCGAAGCTTTGATCTCTATATCTCCGTTGCTTTCCATTTTAATACCATCGCCGTCTATGGTGATGACATTAGAGTTGTCATCTTCGATCTTTATAACACCAGCGTCTTCATCGAGACTGATCAGTTTTCCAGCAGGAGTGGAAATATTTATGGACTTCTTGTCGTCGTCGAACATCACTTTCATTTCGCTTCGTGTCACAAATCCCTTTTCATGATTGTCGTCAGAGGCTGTGATGGGTGCTGGCTTGGCGCTGCTATTCAACATTCCCAGCACCACTGCATGATTTGGGTCTTCGTTGATAAAGCCGATGATGACCTCGTCACCGATTTCGGGTCTAAAGAAAGATCCGCGATTCTCACCGGCATCCAACGTTCCCACGCGACACCATATTCCTTGTTCTTGATTGTCGATGATCGGAATTTGTACTAGGATGCGTTCTTCGCCATCGGGATCATCTGCCAATTGGGATACGATGCCCACTTGCAGACCTTGTATGGCAGGCAGCAGACCTGCTGCAGGTTGTGCATGAATGTCGAAGGTTTCCGAAAACCATTCTGGATTTAGCCCAAATTGAACATCAACGGTCCAATTTCCCTCTGCTATACTGTGCCTTACTCCAGTGATGTAGACATTTCCATTAAAACGATCACCTACACCCTCTAGTTTAAGCACCGTGTTGGGTTTGGCTGCGGGAATTCCTTGAAATCGAACTCTACCACGTACTTTGGCCAGTTGCTGAAACAACCATTTGGCGTCTGCCCAATCTTGCAATTCGGTATCTGTTACGGCACCACCATGCTTCAACTGTAAGTTTTCTAAACCGATGGTATCGCTTAGGTCGCTTGATGAAAGGTTTCCATTGAGGCTTACTCCTGGGTCGGTTCCTTCGATCTCCAATAATTCTTGGTCCGCATGATTCCAGCCGTATGACGATACTTTGGCAATTTGTGTACGAGCATCGATCTCAGCATCAAAATCCAGCATCGTTGTACCAAAGGTCACTGTTTCGATCTCTGTTTCGGAGGTAGCAGGCCGCACCACGTCTACCGCACCGTCATCAACAAAGCACAACAGTCCATTGGCTTGTGCACGCGCCACCATAAAGTCCCAGTCCGAAGCATTGTATTGAACCAGTTCGGGATGGGCATGGTTGGTGTTGTCCACATTGGCATCTAGACCGTGGTCATCGAGCAATTGTTTGATGATGTCGCTGTCACTGCTTTCATAGAAGTATTTACTCTTACAGCCTACGGTCATCTTCACGGCTTTATCTTTACACTCAATATGTAATTGCGAGGCATTCTTTCGGATCTTTATGGCATGTTTTATCACAAGGCCTTTAAAGATCGTTTCTTCGTCGGAATGATATCCAGCAGTGATCTCGATCTCTTTCCCTGGGATAAATAGCTCTTCATTGCTCAGTAGGAAATCTCTTGTAGCTGCTTCTCCGTCCTTTAAGATGATATAGGCGGTGGGGACACGGTTGACTTCTTTAGATACTTCGATACTCAATACCTCATTGGCTTTAGAAAGCTCATTGCCATCCACGAGGACCTTAAAGGTGATCAAGTCTGCACTTTTAGAAGTTTGTATGACGCCGCTGTTGTTCATTTAGCTGGTTTTTTTGATTGGAGGAAAAAAAACTTTTTGTCCTGCCTGTAATGTTCTAAAATTGATGATGTTGTTTGCTTTTGCGACTTCCAGATAGTATTTGGAGTCACCATAGATATCATAGGTCATCAGAGGAAGCGTATCGCCAGCTTTGGCTGTGCGATAATGGGTGAGGTCTGGTGAGCTGTTGTTTTCTGCTGCCGCTCTTTTGTTGTCCTCTATGACTGAGATAAATTTCACCTTTGCGATAGCTCTAAGTGGTGTGCCATCGGAACGGAAAAGTTTGTACTCAAAAGACATTTCTGTAAGAACTCCTTGAAAATTTAGGTCTCCCCATAATATCCAGAGATAGTTTGGTTTATGACTATCTCCATTATAGGCATAGACCGTCTTTTTGAAGTCCTCGATATCCTTGCTGATCCCAGTACCATAATCTTTATAGACATACTCGGAAGCGTCCCCGTTCTCGTCCTTACCATAATGTGCTATGACCCCAGTTCGGTCAAATAGTAACTCCAGGTCTAAGTCCGGTGGAGGTGATCTCGTAAATTTTGGAGCTGTATTACTGCTTCCGCTTCCCTGTTCCTTTTTATATTCAGTTTTGAAAATTTGCGAATATTTATCTGGATTGAGCAATGCGGTGTATTCGAGCTCCTTTATTTCATCTTGAAAGGTTTCGTCCTTGTAGCACTTAATGATCAATTTGGTTAAATCTCCTCCGCTCATCAAAATAATTTTAACGTTCTTTTTGTCTTTCTAAAATCCCCATTACTTGTTCGACACAGGCAGATATCAATTGCTCCTTGCCCTCGCTATCTTGATCATCACCGGCACCTGCTCCTCGATTTGGACCTTCGTCCAGATTGATCTTTATGTGCAGCTCTTTGATTTCTATAGGCATGATTAGGCGATTTTGAAATAATTATATGTCAACTCTAAAGATTCTATGACTATCTTGTTTTCCTCGGCGTTCAGGTCGCTTACATTCCATTTTACAGGATATGCATGTACTACATTCCAAGAAAATAGAGGTTCATGTTTTTCGTCTAAGAGCGACACACTTAGATCTGCAGGAACGATCTCGTAATTTTCGAGCGCATTCTTACACCACGTGATCAGCCCTGAGTCTTTTAATAATCCTCGCTTTAGGACAAGGTTTGGATACTTTGTCCTAACGGGGATCTTGTGTTTGAATCGGTTTTCGCCACCTTCAGCAATCTCCTCGGTTTCCAGGTCTACAGATAGACCGGAAACCGATTGAAATTGATGGTCGTTACTTTTAAGTTCAATACCGTCTAATCGGGTAAATTCAACCTTAAAGTGAAAACCGACGGGTGGATAATAGCCAGCCATTATAACAAGGATAACTTCTCGTGGACGAATTCTGCCGTCTCTATCGCGATCTCATTCCCATCTGCTTTAAGATCGGTAGACTGGATCTTGGTGAGATATGCTCTTTCGGCCTTCCAGCTTACAATGGGCTCGTGCTTCTCGTCTAGCATACTGATGGTGAGATCTCCGCGATACTGCTCTTCTCCTTCTTGGAAATAAACGGTCTTCACCCATTGCGTATAGAATTCTTTGCTCTTGTCAGCAAATGTGCCACGCTTTAATGTGATGTTGCTGTACTTGCGAAGCCCCGGTTGTTTGGTCTTGTGATATTCGGTATCGGCGCCTCCTCGATATTCGATCATTTCCGCCTCAAAATCGAGACCTGAAACTTCGGTACAATTAAATTCGGTGTCTCCAAAGGATACTTTAAAATGAAACTTTGGTAATGGATATGTTGCCATGATGTTTTTTTTTAAGTTTTATTGTTTTTATTGCTTATGCTTCTTGCATTTTGTGAGAGAATCTCAAGATGATGAACTCTGCAGGACGAACGACTGCCATACCTATTTCGACGATCATCTCACCTTCAAGGATATTTTGGGCGGTCATCGTTTCGCCAAGCCCTACATTTACATAGAAGGCCTTATCGGGAGTTGGCCCAGCCAAGGCTCCTGCTCGCCATTGTTGTGTAAGGAAATTATCGATCATCGCCTTAACACGTGTCCAGGTGTTCTTATCATTTGGTTCAAAGACGAATTGTTCTGTCGCTTTTTTGATAGATTCTTCGGCCATATTGAAGAAGCGACGAACGGGAACATAGCGCCATTCATTGTCATTCCCTGCCAATGTGCGAGCGCCCCAAACGAGGGTTCCTTTTCCAATAAAGGTGCGAATGGCATTGATGGATTTCCCGGTTGGAGGATGTACATTCAAAAGCTCTTGATCCTCACTTGAAACCGGTACCGAAGGTTTAGAAACATATACAACCCCAACATTGGCAGGCGCTTTCCAGACGCCTCTGTCAGAATCCACTCTGGCATACACTCCGGCCATCGTGGAGCTTGGAGGTAACTTCACAGGCATCAATCCAATTTCTGCCTTTATCGCATTATACATTTGGTCATCCTCATCCTTGATCACACTTAATTTCTTTACGACGGCACTTCCACTTGCTGTTGGAAGGTTATCGATGAGATCTTTAAGTTCCCCTGAAGCTACCAAGGTGTCGATCTTCACTTTTAGTGGATCGGTGGCCGGTGTATCATCGTCATGGATGCCTAGAACTCTTCTCAACGCGTTGACACTGGTAGTGCTACTTGTAATTTCATTGAGTACCATGGTTTTAGAAGTATCGGCATTGAGCCTGTCGATGGTCTTGTTCAAACCTAGTACCGTTTCCTCGAGTACATCCGTGATCCAAGTGTCCAAGGCGTTGGCTTGTGTTGGTGCACTTCCATCATTGCGAGCGACAGAAAGTGCCTTCTCTAACTCAGCCTGAAGCCCATGGATATAAGATAACATTTTGTTGACATTTGCCTTGATATCTGGGATCATCGCCACGGCATCCGCATCTTCACTAGGACCTGAAAGGGCGGTCACATCAGCTTCTAAGGTGTCTAGCTCTGCGATCATCACGTCTATCAGTGCCGTATTGATGGTATCTGAGATGTTCTGCACCTCTTGTTGTACGTTGGTAGGGCTAGAGCTTGCGATGGTCACATCGATCTGTGATTCATCATATGCATAATCCAAAATGGTTTCTAGGAAGGGGTAGTATACGGCACCGTATTTCAAATAGTCCTTTCCTAGGGTAATGCCAGAGCGAATCGCATCATCTGGGTCTAGCGTAACATAAGGAGTTCCCCCTGGATCGGAGAGTGATGTGTCGTGCTCCTTATCGGAATAGGTGTCGATAATGGTAAATCGATCCTGCAAATCCTTGCACTGTTGGAGTGCCTCGGTATAGATCGCATAGAAATCTCCATCTCCTGCCAGTGAAGTAGCATCTGGAAAGAGTAAGAGTGTTGGCTCATCTTCTTTTCTAATTTCTGCGAGACCTGATTGCAGATCAGCTAATACCACCGCGGTTTTTTGGTCACCTGCAGCAGCTCCGTACTCACCCACAGATGAAATATAGCATGGGCCTCCACCGTTGGCAAAATACATTTGCATGGAGTAATACATGAGAAAAGGAGACTTGTTCGGTTTTTCTGGAGGGGTGGCATTGACATCTCCATCTGTTACAGTAACAGTGATATCTGTTTCTTGCTTCGCCTTCCCAAAAAATTCCTCATACTCCAAGAGAGAGCTAATTCTAATAGGCTTCCCAATAAGGTCACCATTGACCTTTTTTGTTGCTTTTTCGGTGTAACCGATAAAGGCAGGGATTGCCGTTTCTACTTGAGCCACAGAGGGAGGGAATTTGGTGATCTCCTCAACATAGACTCCTGGTGTGCTGTACGTTGCCATAATTTAAATATTTGTTTTTGGTTTTAAATGAATATTTCTGAATAGTAATTATTATCGTCTTCCAGTTTAATGAGATGTGCGTCTGGGTTGGGATAATTAAGATCGGTGCTTGGCTCGGGGTCCAAGTCTTCTTTTACGATTTCTACAAAACCGTTTTTGGTGAGCGGTTTTTCTTCTTCTGTGGTGAAGCTTAAATTTTCCTTTTCTTGAATATATCGCCAAAAGGTACTTCGGTTCACCATGTGCAGTGTGAAGCTCGGAGCATCTTCTGGCAAGTACTGTTTTATATCATTCGGGTCATCATCGTTGTATAGCAACAGATCGTTATCAGAATCTCCTTTGACATGTAAGGTGACAAAGCCTAAGAGCCCATTTTTCTTTTCTCTTTCTATGTAAGCATTCAATATTTTTTGGGCTTCCGTGGTTCCGAGGTCGGTGTCTGGAATGCTTGTGATGGCATCCGTACCGATAACCGTATTGTTCAATTGTCCAGTCACAGCCAAAGAATGTATGAGGAGTCGACTACCTTGTTCACTTAGTAAATAATCCTCATCGACAATGCCATCACCCGTAAAAATATTTGCGAAACCGCCACCTTCGGTAGAAAGTTTCTTATTCGTAAAGTGATAGAGCCGGTGACTATTGATGTCTTCCAAATTCGAATAGTTGTTAAAAAAGGGATCTGATGCGCGGACCTCAAATACCAAAGCGAGGTCGTCTGCAAATGGGATTATTGGTTGATGTTCGTCGTCACCGTCTATTGTAACATCGATAACACTGACCAATACTCTGATGCCATGAGGGTTCTTACGCCAGAGCATTCTATGGTTTCTTAGTGTTGATTTGCTTGCTGGCATAGGCGTTACCATCATAAACTCTGAAAGATTGTATTTTAAAAGCTGTACATCTTTTTCATCGTCGGTCATATCTAAAAACTTGGAGGTCCCGTCGTCCAAGAAAAAGGCATGATGGATATTGATGTTGAATATTGATTTGTATAGCATAGCCTAATTTCTATTTATGTTGCGTGGGAGTCCAGTGATGACCACTCCTTTTTTGCTTGTCACGTCCCTTTCAATTTCTACAAGACTTAGTTTGTAGAGCAGAGATGGTAGCTGCTTGCCACCGAGGGTGCTCCATACAAAGTTCATCTCCTCGAAAGTGGGGGTATATAGTTCTACCGTAAACTTGAAGTTGCTGATACCGCTGAGGTCGATATCGTTTCGGTTGTAGGTCGTATTGTTTTGTGTAAAGACCTTTTTACCTTGAAAAAACTCGGAGATCTTAGAGATGTTTCTCAGGGAGATGGTATAGGTATCCCTGTTTGCTGCAAAGAGCAGATACAAGTTCAAATAAATGATTGGGTTTTTATAGGTGACACTATCATTGGACACCTGCCTGTTGAAATGATTTTTCAGAGTGACCTCCTCCTCGATGTTTATAAGGCTGAGGGCAACGGCATCTTTTAAAGGGGAATTGGGCTCGTGCGAATCTACAAAGGCGATATTGTCCAACACCACTGGTGTTTGCATACCTTCGGCTTCTAGATAATCATTGACCTGTTTGGTTAGAATGTGTAAAACTTCAAAAATCATTATTGGTTGGTTATTGATTGGATTTCTGAAGAGGTTTTGCTAGGGAATACGCTATTGTGATTCACAAAAATAGCGTAATGTGTAAATGGTATATAGCGTGTTTCACCTTAAACTGAGGGGGAAAAATCCCTTTTATAAAACAGGAAATAAAAGATGTCTTTTATGTTTGGGAATTCATAATAAGGATGAAAGAAGCTGTTAAGAGATGGCTGAATAAGATTAAAAAATCGACAAAACGAATGTCTTTAATCGAAATGGGGAAATACCCCTTTCTCAATAATACGAAAGCCCCTTTTCTTTGCCATATGCGTAACACTATATTTACTTTTTTAAAAAGTAATCGCGATATACTTAAATAAGTATCTTTATCCTAAGTATTTACTTTTTAACCTTTTAATCAATAATAGCATGAAAAAAATCAACCAATTACTAACTGTAGCACTCATTTTGTCGCTCGTTTTTGTTCTTTCGTGTGGAGATGCCTTTAATTTTCCGCGAGATTTGAATATTATCGAGGAGAAACTTATTCAGCCGCAACAGGCTGCTGAATGGAGTAAATTATATGAAGAGCGCTACCAAGCTATCAACAGTACAATAGGTTATGACGATAATAGGTCTAGCTGGTACTCTGTAAGAGAACTTCAGGCTTACATTGCCTATGCTCAAGTAAAGGCACGAGAGAAAGGATACAACCTCGAAGGGTTTAGATTACACCTTGCAGTAAATCCAAATCAGGGAGGAGACAACGGATATACCACTATATTTATCGCACCTACAGGTAGCGAGATCGACCCTCAAAGAGGAAGTATGCTGAATTTTGTTCAGGGCAATAATAATAGGAGTGAGGATATCGATGAAATAGAGGTTTTAGATAAGGGTAGCGGAGGCGACCCACCACATGACCTTTACGATGTGGACTAAGAATGCATTGGAGATAGAAAATGGAAGAACTCTTAAAGTTTAGTACACTTCAATCTTATTTGAAGCTACTGGCCTTATTCACGGCCTTGCTGGGCAGCATCTTATTTTATAAGTATGCGCATGGCAAGGCCAAATATTTCATTTTCTATCTTTGGATATTGTTTTTATTCGAGATCTCCTATAAGGTGATCTATTATGAATTCTTTCCCGACATAAGGGCCTCTATCATTATTGGTAATATTTTCGATATAGTATCGCCGACGTTCATCCTATTTTGGTATAGAAATCTGGTGACCTCTACACAGAGCAAAAAGATCATTTTGGCACTTTGGGTCTTTTTTATAGTGGCCGTGGTGCTCAATTCGATCTTTCTCCAAGATATTTTGAATGATACTCAATTTTATACTACTTCGCTGGGAGTAATATTCATTTTTTTTTCAGCGATCATGTATTTTCGAGAAGTGCTCGAAGGGGATTTTATTTTGAAGCTCAACCGTTCGGTCTATTTCTGGTTCAGTCTTGGAATTTTGATATTTTGTATCCCAGTACTTCCATTATGGATCATGATACAGGAGTTTCAATTTGAAGGTGAGGTGTATGGAGTGACCATGTTCATTGCGAATGTATTGATGCATTTATCGTTTATCATTGGAATTTTATGGAGCAAGAAGCAATACAACAGTTAAACCAAGAGCTTACTACGCTGGTCATCGCGGTAACAGCCATATTGTTTCTCATGGTTGCTTTTGTGATCACGTTCTTCTCTATTTTTCAGAAAAGGAAAACAAAGCTGCTCATCGAGAAGGCAGAAGAGAAAATACGTTTCGATCACGAGCTTGCACAATCTCAAAATGAAATTCAGGAACAGACATTTCAAAACATCTCATGGGAACTGCACGATAACATAGGACAACTACTTTCAGTCGCTCGCATGCAACTGAACATGTTAAATTCTGAGGCTCCCGAAGAATTGAAGGTGCGGATCAAAGAAACCGGGGAGGTCGTAGGCAAGAGTTTGGCGGAATTACGAGCGCTTTCAAAAGCACTCAATACCGACTTTATTAAAAATATAGGTCTCACCAGAGCGCTAGACACCGAACTGCAACGCTATAACAAGCTTAATTTTTTGACTGCCACTTTCGAAGTTCATGGTGAAGAGATACATATAGATAGAAAGGACGAGATCATCATCTTTAGAATTTTGCAAGAGTTTTTCTCCAATGTCATAAAGCATTCAAAAGCCAGCGAGCTAAAGGTGACTCTTAACTATAACAATCAGGAATTATACATCAGAGCAGAGGATAACGGCGTTGGATTTGATATAGAAAATGTCGAAAAAGGAAGCGGCCTGCTCAATATGCAAAGCAGAGCTTCACTCATCAATGCCGATATTACCATAGATGCCAAGATAAATCGCGGTGTTTGCTTAATTTTGCGATACCCATTAACCAATTCCGATGATGATCGGGAACAAACCAACCACCAATGAGAACATATTCAGTAGTCATAGTCGACGACCATTCGCTTTTTGCGCAATCCTTGCAGGGACTCATCAATTCTTTTGATGATTTTCAGGTCTTATATCACGTCAAGAATGGTAAAGAGCTTGTCCAAAAGTTAGAAAGCAACAGCAATGCGCCTGATGTTATTTTGTTAGACATCAACATGCCCGTAATGAATGGTATAGAAACCATGGAATGGCTCAAGGAGCACCGTCCGGATCAGAAAGTGATCGTCCTGTCCATGGATGATGACGAGGAAACGATCATTCGTATGCTTCGCAATGGCGCAAGGGGATATTTGTTGAAGGATATCGACCCCGATGTATTTAAAGATGCGCTCAACGATAGTATTCATAAAGGCTTCTATTATACCGATAGAATTTCCAAAACCTTGCTCGGCTCGCTTCATAAAGAAGAAAAAGGCGGCGTAAAGCTAAAAGAGCGTGAGCTCGAATTCTTGAAATTAGCTTGTACCGAAAAGACCTATAAGGAAATTGCTGGTGATATGTTTCTAAGTCCAAAGACGATAGATGGTTATCGGGAGGCCTTGTTCGAAAAGCTTCAGGTGCGCAGTCGTATCGGACTCGTGCTGTACGCTATCAAAAATGAGATTTTCAAACCATAGCGTGTTAGCTCCAAAATGCATAACTTAGAATGCGCAACTAACCAATCTAAGTTATCCTCTTGAAGAATGTTTTTAAAGATATAGGCCCAGCGACACTCGTCACCGCGGCCTTCATAGGTCCAGGAACGGTCACTGTATGTACCCTTGCAGGTGCGACCTATGGTTTTGACCTGTTGTGGGCCATGCTTCTTTCAACCATTGCAACGCTCGTACTTCAAGAAATGTCTGCCCGAGTAGGTATTGTAACCCAAAAGGGGCTGTCGGATATCATTAGAACATCGATCGGATCACCGATATTGAAAGCGATGGTCATCATTCTAACGCTTTCGGCCATAGCCATTGGAAATGCAGCCTATGAAGCAGGGAATATCAGTGGAGGAATACTAGGGCTAGAGACACTTTTCGGGGAACAGCGTATTTCCGCACTCCTTATCGGAGCTGCTGCCTTCGTATTGCTTTACTTTGGGAATTATAAGATTTTGGAGCGTATTTTCATCGTTTTGGTGACGCTGATGAGTCTTTCGTTTATCGTTACGGCCTATATTACCAAACCAGATGTTTCTACCATACTCAAGGGCTTATTGACCCCTAAACTTCCAAAGGGAAGTTTGCTTACTGTGATAGGCCTCATCGGCACCACAGTGGTTCCCTACAACCTTTTTTTACATGCATCCTTGGTGAAGGAAAAATGGAACGCCCCAGAATATTTAGCAAACGCACGCCGAGATACCTTAATTGCAATTATACTTGGAGGTGTGGTGTCGATGGCGATCATCATTACTGCTGCCTCGATCTTTGGCTCAAAAATAACCAACGCTACCGATATGGCCAGGGGGCTAGAACCGCTTTACGGAAGGCTTGCCAAATATTTTCTTGCGGTGGGGCTTTTTGCTGCTGGAATCACCTCTGCCATTACGGCACCGCTCGCTACGGCCTATGTGGTGAAAGGATGCCTTGGTTGGAAAGGAGGCCTAAAATCCTGGGAATTCAGAGCGGTGTGGATGACCATATTGTTTCTGGGCGTGCTTTTTTCGTCTTTCGGAATAAAATCGATAGAGATCATACAATTTGCGCAAGTCACAAATGGCCTATTACTTCCCTTGGTCGCAGGATTGCTACTATGGACGATGAATAAAAAGGATCTACTTGGTTCCTATCGAAATACCATTTGGCATAACTTGATAGGGTTGTTGATCGTTGCGGTCACCATATTCTTAGGGGGAAGAACGATACTATCAGTTTTTGGATTAATTTAATGTCATGCAGCACAAAATCATTGATATCAATAGCGATCTTGGCGAAGGTATGGGGAATGACGCAGAGATGATGCGATTTATTTCTTCATGTAATATTGCTTGCGGTGGCCACTATGGCGATGAGACCTCCATGAGCAAAACCATTCGTTTAGCATTAGACCATAACGTTCGCATTGGAGCTCACCCCTCGTTTCCAGATAAACAAAATTTTGGAAGGTTGCCAGTGGATATCTCAAGCGAAGATCTAAAAGCATCATTGTATGAACAGCTGCTCGATTTTAAAAGTATTCTAGATTCAGAAGGGGGGAAGCTACATCACATAAAACCACATGGCGCACTTTATAATCTGCTAAAAATGGACATGGACCTAGCTGATTTATTTTTAGATGTCACATGTAAATATTTCCCTAAAAGTATATTATATGTTTCCCCAGATTCCTCGATCTTAGAGAGAGCAGAGCATAGAGGAGCAAGGTGCTGGATCGAGGCTTTTGCCGATCGAAATTATAACGATGACCTGTCTTTGGTCCCAAGGTCGCAACCAGATGCGGTCATCGAGAATGCTGCTGCTGTTTTGGCACATGTGAACCCAATGATCTTAAAAGGGCACATTAAGACGGTTTCGGGCAATAGAAAGTCTATCTCACCTCGAACACTTTGCGTGCATGGAGACCATCCGAATGCGCTCGAAATAGCAAGGGCTTTAAATATGAATGTTAAAGAACTGAATATTACCATTGGTTAGATACAATTTAACATATAAACCGCTTGGAAAAGCCGCAATTTTGGTTGAATGGCCGAAGAAAACAAGTCAGGAACAACTTTATGATATATTGGGATTCGTCGATAATATTGAAAAATCAAATATTAAAGTAATTATTGAGTTGAATTTTTCATACAACTCATTATTAATTAGTTATGAAAATTTAAAGATTGATTTTTTCAAGTTAAAACATATGTTGGAATCGGTATATGCGTCGATTGACGGTCAAATTCCTAGAACATTTAAGAAATGGAAGTTGCCCGTTTGTTATGAGGACGAATTTGCCATTGATATCGATGATCTTTCCATGCAGATCGGGTTGACAAAACCAACCATCATCGACGTACATTCTAAAAGTGAATATACTGTTTTTTTTATTGGGTTTCTGCCTGGATTTCTATATTTACATGGTTTACCGGAACAATTGCATTTTCCTCGCAAATCGAAGCCAAGATCAAAGGTGTCTAAGGGTGCAGTAGGCATCGGAGGAGATCAAACGGGTATTTATCCGACAACGTCACCAGGAGGATGGCATATCATAGGAAATTGTCCCATAGAACTTTTCAGACTTAACTCCACAAAACCTTGCTTTGCTGCGCCTGGTGATATTATTCAATTTTTCCCTGTTTCAAAAAATGAGCATACACAGATCCTCTCGAATTCGTCATCAGAGAAACATATATTAGAATGGGAGGTGTACCATGGCTAAGATCACTGTATTGGCGCCTGGCTTTTTTAGTTCGTTTCAGGATATGGGAAGGATGGGATTTCGCAAATTTGGTGTCCCCTGTTCTGGTGCGATGGATAGTTATTCATATCGATTGGCCAATGCGATCGTGAATAACAAAAATAACGAAGCGGCCATCGAATGTACTTTGACAGGGCCAACATTACAATTTGGTTCTAATACAATTTTGACGATCGTAGGGGCCGATGGTTCCCCTATGATCAATGGTAGGCCTTGCAAAATAAATTCACTTTTGACCGTCGTGAAAGACGATATCCTTTCTTTCGGAAAATTGAAATATGGGGTGCGGTATTATATCGCGGTAAAAGGTGGATTTGATGTCACTGAAATCCTTGAAAGTAAAAGTTATTACAAAGGTATAGCGGACCACCTTTTATTAAAGGAGGGTGATATCATTAGTATTACCGATAACGATACAGGTTTGCTTCATACCAATGCCAATGTGCGAACGCGGCTGACACACTTTAACACACCAAATATTACAGTGACTCCCGGGCCAGAGTTCGAAAGCATGCTGTATTCTCAACAATTACAGCTTTTCAAATCCGACTTTATAATTTCAAAGCACAATAATAGAATGGCCTATCAGCTGGAAGGAGCGGTCGAAAATGACCTTGGTTCGATGATCACAGGGCCAGTGTTGCCCGGGACGGTGCAGCTCACCTCCTCCGGACAATTGATCGTCTTAATGAGAGATGCACAGACCACTGGAGGGTATCCTAGAGTGTTACAGCTAACAGAAGAGGGCATCAATAGGTTGTCGCAGAAACGACAAGGCGATGTCATCAGATTCCGAGCAGAAAATTAATCCTCGTTCTCTGGCGTACCAATGAGATCGATATCCGATGTCTCTTCTATGTTTACAATGTTATGGTAGATCGAGAACATCATCGTATATATAAAAGGCAGGGTAAAGAGAACGCCGATCAAACAGGCGACCAATCCGATCATCGAGCAAATAAACCCTACAATTAGGAGTAGCAGGATCATTAGAAAATGCTTGCCTCCAATTCTTATAGAATCCTTGATCGCCTCCACACCATCGTAATCTCTAAAAATGATCAATGGATATATACATAATGTCAATACGGAAATGATGATCGATAGCGGTACTTGAATAAAAGCGAGGCCAAAATATTGTGTAGGTAAGGTGATTGCCAAGGTAACGATGGCCACAATGGAGGCTGCCACAATGATATGGTTAAAATAAGGCTGTTTATAATATCTGAACAAGATGCCTATCTCTGGGGTTTCATTTCTATAGCCCACCTCGCACATCTTATAGAAGCCGGCAGAGATTGGAGCTACGAGCAAACCTAGCACAAAACCAAGAAGACTAGTTTTCAGTAGGTATGGCCAGCTTTGACTTAATGCTGCAAAGTCATCGGGGTCCGTTACAGCTTGCTCAAAGATGTTTCCAAATAGAGCGAAGAAAACTACAAAATAGATCGCTCCGGCAATGACTGCAACAACTAGAATACCGAGTAAAAGTTGAAGAAATATCTTCTTATACAACTCAAATGCATCTTCAAATACTTTTCCAAACTCTAGATTATTGGTTTGTTCAATGTTTACTTTTTTCATCTTTAAGGCAGGTATATTTTAAGTTTTAAATTTAGATTTTTTTATAGACTTCATCAAAAGGCACACGAAATCTTGGACCATAAATGCCTTTTTCGTCTCTTACGCCACAAGCGATGACCATATTTATCTCGGCTGACCACGGCAAACCTAAAATGTTCTTCACCCGTATCGTGTCGCTGCCTTCCATTGGGCAGGTGTCGTAATCGATTGCCGCCATGCTGTTCATAAAATTACCCGCAGCAAGGCCAGCACTTTTATGGGCTACGATGCGCATATCGCTGCGTCGCACTTGTCGATAAATAGGTCGAAAAAAACCTATGATAGTAAAGACAAATAGTTTTATCCATCCCAGAATACCAAGAAAGTCAGTATAAATTGAAGGAATTACTTTACGGTAATAGTCCAAGGATTGTTTCTTTCGCTTTTCAGAGACCGCCTCAGGTTTCCCATTGAATAATTCTTTAAGAAAATTCACATTTGCCTTGGCGCGTTTTCTCCAAAGATCTTTTCTTACGACGATCACTACAAGTTGTTTGGCTGTCCTGGCAGCATTCTGTCCCAGGCAGGCCTTTGTCATTTTCTCCAAAGTTTCCGCGTCGGTCACATGATAAAATTCCCATAGCTGCAGATTGCTACTAGTAGCGGCAAGGGCTGCATTCTCAATACATGTCTTTACCTTTTGTGTGTCGATCTCAACATCTTTTCTAAAAATCCTTACCGAACGACGATAAGCTATGGCCTCACTTACTGTTCTTTCTCTCATTAAAAGTACTTTAAGAAGGTTTTCAGCTTCGTTAACTTTCCTTTGTAGGGGGCATATCTTACTGGTACATCCAACCAGTTGGCGCGTTTTACCACCGGCTTAAAATGAGAGAATGTGTCAAAGCTCAACTTGCCATGGTAGGCGCCAATACCACTATTGCCAACACCACCAAAGGGGAGTCTATGATTGGCAAAGTGAACGATCGTATCATTGATGGCACCTCCACCAAACGAGTATTTCTCGATGATTCTTTGCGAAAACGCCTTATCGGTAGAGAACACATAGAGCGATAGTGGTTTGTCATAACTACTTATAATGGCCTCGATATCTTCTTGATCTCTATAAGTGACCAGCGGTAAAATAGGCCCAAATATCTCATCCTTCATTACCTCGCTATCCAACTTTGGGTTATCGAGGAGCGTCGGAGCGATATAAAGATCGTTGAGGTCCTGTTGACCACCAACAAGAATCTCTTCTCCCTCTAACATTTTCGTCAAGCGATGAAAGTTCTTTTCATTTACGATACGCGGCAAGTCTGGCGATGCCTTTGGGTCCTTGCCATAGGCATTTTCAATTTCGTCTTTTACAGCTCTTACAAAATCGTGCTTCGCTTTGGCATTGATCAAAATATAGTCTGGAGCGATACACGTTTGCCCACCATTCAAAAATTTTCCCCAAACGATACGGCGTGCTGCCAATTTTATGTTGGCAGTGTCATCTACAATACAGGGATTCTTTCCACCTAATTCTAAGGTGGTAGGGGTTAGATGCTTTGCTGCGGCCTTTGCAACGATCCTTCCTACGGCGACACTTCCTGTAAAAAAGATATAATCCCATTTTTTTGAAAGGAGGGCCTCAGAAACGGGTACACCACCCTCAAAAACAGCAACATGCGCTTCTTCAAAAACCGCGCTGACGATCTCCGATACTACCTTAGAGGTATTCATCGTTAGTTCGGATGGCTTTACAACTACTGTATTTCCAGCGGCGACAGCGCCGATCAAGGGGGCCATCGCTAGCTGAAAAGGATAGTTCCAAGGTGCGATGACCAAGGTCGCCCCATAAGGTTCGGGGTAGATCTTATCGCTAGAGGGGAAATTTAACATCGACGGAAAGACGCGCTTTGGTTTTGACCATGAATTGATTTTCTTCAACATCAGGTCCAATTCTGAGATGACGACCCCTGTTTCGGAAAGCACGGATTCAAATACAGGCTTTTTAAAATCTGCTTCCAAAGCCGCAAAGATATCTTGCTCTCTCGCCAATATTTCTTGCTTTAGCCTCTTGAGTGCTGCTTTTCTAAAAGCAATATCTTTTGTCTTTTGACTGTCAAATAGTTCCCGCTGTTTTTTTTGTATAGTCGCAACATCGTGTTCAATATTTTTGGGCTTTTCCTTTTCGATTTCTTGCGCGGTTTCCATGGTCATAGTTTTATTAGTGCACAATGTATAAAATTTCTATAAACATTATGTCCATCATTTAGGCACATCGTCATTTTTTGTTGAATAGGTCTAATGACAAATGTCATATTTTTTTTTGATGGCTCTGACTAATTTCGGGTAAACCAATACATTATAAGTGATGGAACTGAAGAAAAATCCGGGAGCAGAGCTAGGCAGGTATAGCAATCTTTTCTTTTTGATTGGACTTAATATAATGCTTTTTGTAACATGGCGTTTACTTGAATTGAAATCTTTTACCCAAGACGAGATCACCATCGAAAGTGTGGCCATGGCCGATGAATTAGATGAAGATATTCCAATCGTTGAAATGAAGGATCTGCCACCACCGCCACCGCCACCTGTAGCGCCATCAGTAATTGCAGTGGTAGCTGACGAGCTTGAGGTAGAAGAAACAGTGATCGAATCCTCTGAGACCAGTAGTGAAGATGTTATTGCAGATGTGGTCGATGTCGACGCAGTGGAGGTCGCTGAAGTTGAAGAAGATGTAGAGGTAGCCTTTGCAGTGATAGAGGACGTTCCTATTTACCCGGGTTGCGAGGGTCTTTCTAAACAGGGAAAGCGCGAATGCTTTAACCAAAAGGTCCAGAAGCATATTCAAAAGAATTTCAGATACCCTGTTACCGCGCAAGAACTGGGTATTCAAGGAAGGGTTTTTGTTAGGTTCGTAATAGACGCCAAAGGGAAGGTGACCAATGTTCAAATGCGTGGTCCTGATCCAACCTTAGAGAAGGAAGCCCAGCGCATCATAGACCTCTTGCCCACTATGATTCCCGGAAAGCAACGAGGTAGAGCGGTCAAAGTTCCATATAGTATTCCAATAACGTTTAAGCTAGCCGACAGAACCTAATAGGATCAATGATTATTTGATCTAGCAAGGCCAAATTTGCTGATACTGCAATATTTGGCCTTGTTTTTTGTAAAGGCACAATAATGAAATTTTAAATATGATGGAAGCATAATTCTTTCTAATATTGTAATAAGAAATGAGCGCACCTTTAACAACTAATATCACCATAGTCATTATCGTCGTTATCGTGATTTTATCACCATAATGGGAATGGCATCATTGTATCATATAGACCTTCCCGATTTCGGGAAGGTTTTTTTTTGAATTGTAACAAAGGATAACCCGAGATTCATTTGAAAATTTGACAAAGAAACCTACATCAAATTGAAAAAAATATAGTTTTTTGAATTTCATTTTTTGTTGAATATGATTAAATAAATACATATAAATAACTGATAATCAAATAATTAAATGATTTATAAAACAATTGAACTTAATAGTAGAAATATTGTTAAAAAAATATTGAAATCATAGAAAAGTAATTTCGAATCAATAAATACCATTCATGGAGCTAAATAAATATAGCCGCAACGTAACTCAAGACCCAACACAACCAGCAGCACAAGCGATGTTGCATGCTATTGGACTCACGGACGAAGACTTTAAGAAGCCGTTGATAGGAATAGCAAGCACAGGATATGAAGGGAATCCGTGCAATATGCATCTCAATGATCTTGCCAAGTTGGTAAAGCAAGGCACAATGGAAGTCGATCTTGTCGGGCTCATCTTTAACACCATTGGTGTAAGCGATGGGATTTCGATGGGTACCTCCGGAATGCGGTTTTCGTTACCGTCAAGAGATATCATTGCGGATTCTATGGAAACAGTGGTCGAAGGCATGAGCTACGATGGTTTGGTGACTGTGGTTGGCTGCGACAAGAATATGCCCGGTGCCTTGATGGCTATGTTAAGATTAGATCGCCCTTCCGTTTTGGTCTATGGTGGCACCATTGCTTCTGGCTGTCACAATGGTAAAAAGCTAGATGTGGTTTCGGCTTTCGAAGCTTGGGGAGAAAAGGTAGCTGGAACCATCGATGAAAAGGAATATAAGAGCGTGGTTCAAAAGGCATGCCCTGGTGCTGGCGCATGTGGGGGAATGTATACAGCAAATACCATGGCCTCGGCGATCGAAGCCTTGGGAATGTCCTTGCCATACAACGCCTCCAACCCAGCAATAAGCAATAATAAAGAGGAGGAATGTGTCGAAGCCGGCAGGGCCTTGAAATTATTGCTCGAAAAAGATATTAAACCTTCTGACATCGTCACCAGAAAATCACTAGAGAATGCCATCAGGCTGATCACCGTCTTGGGTGGTTCAACCAATGCAGTGTTGCACTTTCTGGCAATCGCAAAGGCAGCCAATGTGAGCTTTACCTTAGATGACTTTCAAAGAATCAGCGACACTACACCCTTTTTGGCAGATCTAAAACCAAGCGGTAAATACCTTATGGAAGATGTCCATGATGTAGGAGGTATTCCAGCAGTCCTGAAATATATGTTGGAAGAGGGAATGCTTCATGGAGATTGTCTAACGGTGACTGGGAAGACAATTGCAGAAAATCTAGCCGATGTGCCAAGTCTGGAAGAAGGCCAGCAGGTGATCCGACCCAAAGAAAGCCCGATAAAGGCCACCGGCCATATTCGAATTTTATACGGTAATCTGGCCACCAACGGTGCTGTCGCAAAGATAACGGGTAAAGAAGGATTGAGATTTTCGGGAAAGGCGAAGGTGTTCGACGGGGAATTTGCAGCGAATGACGGTATTAAGAATGGAAAGGTAACAAAGGGGGATGTGGTGGTCATACGCTACGAAGGCCCAAAAGGAGGGCCAGGAATGCCCGAGATGCTCAAGCCAACTGCAGCTATCATGGGTGCAGGGCTTGGCAAGGATGTAGCGCTCATCACCGATGGTAGGTTTTCTGGAGGTACCCACGGTTTTGTGGTCGGTCATATTTCGCCAGAAGCGCAAGAAGGAGGAAATATCGCGTTGGTGAAGGATGGCGATCAGATCACCATCGATGCTGAAAAGAATAGCATAGAGGTGCATCTTTCAGCAGAAGAATTAGCCGAAAGAAAGAAAGGCTGGCAATGTCCACCTCTGAAGGTGAAAAGAGGGTCATTGTTCAAATATGCCAATATCGTATCATCGGCTTCACAGGGATGTGTGACCGATGAATTTCAATGAAGTAATTCGCCTTAAAGGGCGGAAGAGAGATATCTCTTAATAAATGTTGTAAAGATGCAGACAAAAACATTAACAAAGCAAAAGGCAGTTGCCTCCAAAAGTATCAGAATATCTGGTGCAGAGGCCGTGATCAGATGTCTTTTGGCTGAAGGAGTAGAGACCCTTTATGGCTATCCAGGAGGTGCGATCATGCCCATTTACGATGAGTTGTATAAATTCCAAGATCGACTGCACCATGTGCTTACACGTCACGAACAGGGCGCAACGCATGCCGCTCAAGGATATGCAAGAGTCTCTGGAAAAGTAGGTGTGGCAATGGCTACATCTGGTCCTGGAGCAACCAATCTGGTCACAGGAATCGCGGATGCGCAGATAGATTCAACGCCAATGGTCTGCATTACAGGGCAGGTACCACGTCATTTATTGGGCTCTGATGCTTTCCAAGAAACAGACATTGTTGGAATCTCAACGCCAGTGACGAAATGGAATTATCAGATCACTCGTGCAGAAGAAATTCCAGAGGTCATGGCCAAGGCCTTTTATATTGCAAGATCGGGGCGTCCAGGACCCGTTTTGGTAGATATTACCAAGAATGCCCAGTTCGAGGAATTCGATTTTGAATATAAAAAATGTACCGGTATTCGAAGTTATGATGCGGTTCCAAAATTCGACCCAAAAAAGGTCGAAGAAGCTGCTAAATTGATCAATGCCGCTAAGAGACCTATGATCGTCTGGGGACAAGGCGTTATTCTCGGTCAGGCAGAGGATGAATTCAAAGCTGTGATAGAGAAGTCTGGCGTTCCTGCAGCATGGACGATCTTGGGTGTCTCGGCAATCCCTACCGATCACCCGCTCAATGTAGGGATGGTTGGAATGCATGGAAACTATGGGCCTAATGTGCTAACAAACGAATGTGATGTGCTCATCGCCATTGGAATGCGTTTCGATGATAGGGTTACGGGCAATTTAGACAGCTATGCCAAACAGGCCAAGGTCATCCATTTTGAGATAGACCCGGCAGAGATCGATAAGAATGTAAAGACCGATGTTGCTGTGCTTGGCGACGTAAAGCAAACGCTCGCAGCGCTGCTTCCTTATCTGAATAGCAATAAACATGAAGCATGGCTGGACGAATTTAAAAAGAAGGATACGCTAGAGTTTGACAAGGTGATAAAGAATGATCTTTTCCCTGAGAAAGAAGGATTGACAATGGGAGAAGTGATAAAATATATCAATAGCGCATCAGGAGGAGAGGCGGTGGTCGTTACAGATGTTGGTCAACATCAAATGGTGGCGATTCGCTACGCAGAATTCAAACGGTCAAAGAGCAACATCACCTCTGGTGGACTGGGAACTATGGGCTTTGCGCTTCCTGCAGCCATTGGAGCAAAAATGGGAGCTCCCGAAAGGGAGGTGATCGCTGTGATCGGTGATGGCGGATACCAAATGACCATTCAAGAGTTAGGGACCATTTTTCAAACAAAGGTTCCGGTAAAAATTGTGGTGCTTAACAACGATTTCTTGGGAATGGTTAGACAGTGGCAACAATTGTTCTTCGATAAGCGCTATGCGTCTACAGAATTGGTGAACCCAGATTTCGTGACCATTGCCAAAGGATATCATATAGATGCCAAGCGTGTCACCAAAAGAGCAGAACTAGAAGGGGCCGTAAAAGAGATGCTAGCAAGCAAGGATGCCTATTTTCTAGAAGTATGCGTTGAAAAGGAAGATAATGTATTTCCGATGATCCCAAGTGGGGCTTCGGTTTCGGATTGTAGATTAAGTTAGAGGCCATGGGAGAAAAAAGAACATTTACCATTTCGGTGTATTCGGAGAACAATGTGGGACTCCTGAATCGAATTTCAGGTATTTTCCTGAAACGACATATTAGTATTGAAAGCCTGAACGTGTCAGAATCTGAAATTGATCACGTATTCAGATTTGTCATTGTGGTGCATACCACAGAAGATTGGGTAAAACGGATCGTCGGACAAATAGAAAAACAGATCGACGTGATCAAAGCATTCTATCATACCGATGAAGAAACGATCTTTGAAGAGGTAGCATTGTTCAAAATAGACTCGTCGCTCTTGTTCGACGAACGCCAAATTCAGAATATCATTAAAGAAAGTCATTCTGAGATCGTCACTGTGGCACGTGACTTCTTTGTGATCTCTAAAGCGGGTAGGCGCAACGAAATAGAGGCGCTTTACGAACAATTGAGACCCTTTGGTATTATGCAATTTGTAAGGTCTGGAAGGATTTCGGTTTCAAAGGCAAGTATGGATATCTCAACGATGCTCGCAGAATTTCAACATTAAAACAACTAAACAAAAAACGAATAGAAGACATGGCAAATTATTTCAACACACTATCGCTAAGAGAACAATTATCACAATTAGGAAAGTGTCGGTTTATGGATTCTTCAGAGTTTGAAGATGGGGTGGAGCCTCTTAAGGACAAGAGAATAGTCATAGTAGGCTGTGGCGCACAAGGTCTTAACCAAGGACTGAACATGCGCGACTCCGGACTTCATATTTCTTATGCCCTTAGAGAAGGAGCTATCCGAGAAAAGCGTCAATCATATGTGAACGCAAGTTCAAATAATTTTGAGGTGGGAACCTATGAGGAGTTGATTCCAAGTGCAGACTTAGTTTGCAACCTTACTCCAGACAAGCAACATGGAAGCGTTGTCAAAGCGGTGATGCCGCTAATGAAGCAGGGTGCGACGCTGGCATATTCCCATGGATTCAATATCGTAGAAGAAGGCGAAAAAATACGTAAAGACCTTACCGTGATCATGGTGGCACCCAAGTGTCCAGGATCGGAAGTAAGAGAGGAATATAAAAGAGGGTTTGGCGTTCCAACCTTGATCGCTGTCCACCCAGATAATGACCCTAATGGGTTCGGATTGTCACAGGCAAAAGCCTACGCCGTGGCTACCGGCGGCCATAGGGCAGGAGTGTTAGAGTCTTCGTTTGTTGCAGAGGTAAAGAGCGATCTCATGGGCGAGCAAACCATTTTGTGCGGATTATTACAAACGGGTTCTATATTGTCATTTGACAAAATGGTGGAGAAAGGTATCGACCCAAATTATGCTGCAAAACTAATTCAGTATGGCTGGGAGACGATCACAGAAGCTTTAAAGCACGGTGGAATCACCAATATGATGGATCGCCTAACAAATCCAGCCAAGTTAAAAGCTTATGAGCTGTCCGAAGAACTTAAATCGATCTTACGTCCGTTGTTTCAAAAACATATGGACGATATTATGTCTGGTCATTTTTCAAAAACAATGATGGAGGACTGGGCAAACGATGATAAGAATTTACTTTCTTGGAGGGCTGCGACCGGCGAGACCGCTTTTGAAAAAACAACGGCAACCGATAATACAATATCAGAACAAGAATATTTTGAGCATGGCGTGTTGCTCGTAGCTTTCGTTCGTGCGGGGGTAGAGTTGGCATTCGAGACGATGACAGAGGCAGGGATCATCGAAGAATCTGCGTATTACGAATCATTGCACGAGACCCCGCTTATCGCTAATACCATCGCACGTAAAAAGCTCTTCGAGATGAACCGGGTAATATCGGATACCGCGGAGTACGGATGCTATCTTTTCGATCATGCTGCGAAGCCATTACTTCAGGATTTCATGAAACAAATAGAGACCGACGTCATCGGTACGGCCTTCACTAAAGATAAAGACACGGGCGTGGACAATGTAGCATTGATCACCGCTAACAAAGCGATCCGTAATCATCCGGTGGAGATCATCGGGACAAAACTTCGTGAATCGATGACCGCAATGAAAAAGATAAGTAGCGCTACTAATATAAAAGAACTTGCCTTAAGCGAGGTGTAGCAGCATCTAAGAATTTTTATATGGAAAAAACATTGCATACATATATGCCTCAGTTGGTTAATGTTGAGGAGGCCGCAGCAACGCTCAAAGGCGTTGCCGCGGTTACTCCATTGATGCATAGTTTTACCTATTCCAATAAGTTCAACGCCAATGTCCTCCTTAAAAGAGAGGATCTGCAGCAGGTGCGGTCCTATAAGATTCGTGGTGCATATAACAAGATCAGTTCACTTACAAAAGAAGAGAAGAAGCGCGGCGTTGTATGCGCCAGTGCGGGGAACCATGCGCAGGGCGTGGCACTTTCCTGTAAGAAATTAGGGATAGAAGGAACCATCTTTATGCCAGCACCAACACCAAAACAGAAGGTAGAGCAGGTAGCAATGTTCGGCGGGAGTGCCATAAAAATAGAGCTCGTTGGGGATACATTCGACGATTCATATGATGCGGCCAAGAAAGCTTGCGAGAAGCAGCAAAAGGTCTTCGTACATCCTTTCGATGACGAAAAGGTCATTGAAGGGCAAGGTACCGTCGGATTGGAGATCATACGTCAGACCGAAAAACCTATAGATTATGTTTTCGTGGCCATCGGAGGTGGAGGGCTGGCCTCTGGATTAAGCAGTGTCTTTGCACAGCTTTCTCCACGGACCAAGATCATCGGAGTAGAACCCGATGGGGCGCCTTCGATGAAGACCTCCTTAGAAAATGGTGAAGTCGTTACGCTGCATAACATAGAAAAATTTGTCGATGGAGCCGCAGTGCAACGCGTGGGAGAGAAAACTTTTGAGATCTGTAAAAAATATCTTCATGATATGATCACTGTGCCAGAGGGGAAGGTATGCCAAACCATCTTGGACCTCTATAATAAGGATGCAGTGGTTGTGGAGCCTGCTGGAGCACTTACGCTATCCGCTTTGGACCAATATGCGGATCAGATCGAAGGCAAAAATGTAGTGTGCATCGTTAGTGGAAGCAATAACGACATCACACGAACAGCAGAGATCAAAGAAAGAGCACTGCTATTCGCAAATTTGAAACACTACTTCATTGTGCGATTTCCACAGCGAGCGGGCGCCTTAAAGGAATTCGTGGCAGAGATCTTGGGTCCAGATGATGATATCACCTATTTTGAATATTCAAAAAAGCACAGTAGAGAGAATGGTCCTGCAGTCGTCGGAGTAGAATTGAAAAGCAAAGAGGACTTGAAGCCTTTAATAGCAAGGATGAAAGCTCATAACTTCTATGGCGACTATCTAAACGATAAACCAGACCTATTTCAATTTCTGGTGTGACCACCAATTGAGCAAAGCGAGGATGCTCGTTGAAAACTTCGCGTTATTAATACTAAAACCAACTTTATGCCTACAACACAAGTAGCAATACCAGAAAAATACCAGATTCAAGAGCTGATCAAACAAAATACCTATTTGGTCAATGGGGAATTGAAAGAATGGAAGGGCGAAATGACCGATGTATTCTCTTCGATCCGTACCGAAAACGATAAAGGCGAATTTGCGCCAACCTTGCTTGGAAGTATTCCACGCATGCAAGAGGAAGCTGCTCAGGAGGCATTATCTGCAGCTAGAAAAGCCTACGATAAAGGCAAAGGAGTTTGGCCCACCATGAAAGTGGCAGAACGAATCACCGCGATGGAGACTTTCGTAGAGATCATGAAGACCAAACGTGAGGAGGTTGTGAAATATCTGATGTGGGAAATAGGGAAGAACCTTCCAGATTCCGAGAAGGAATTTGACCGCACGGTAGAGTACATCTATGACACCATTGAAGATTATAAACAAATGGATAGGGATAGTGCCAAGTTTCATAAGAATAGTGGTGTCTATGCACATATTCGTCGCGGACCGCTCGGGGTAGTGTTGTGTCTTGGGCCTTATAACTATCCTTTGAATGAGACCTTCGCCTTGTTGATTCCGGCCATCATTATGGGCAACGTGTGCATCTTTAAGCCCGCAAAGCACGGAGTCTTGCTACTATCACCTCTCTTAGAGGCTTTTCATAAGGCATTCCCAAAAGGTGTAGTGAATATCGTTTATGGCAGGGGAAGGGAAGTGGCAGCTCCAATCATGCAAAGTGGGCGAATCGATGTCCTTGCCTTGATCGGAAATAGCAAATCTGCCATAGCACTGCAGGATCAGCATCCTAACAAGAATAGACTGCGTTTGGTACTTGGATTGGAAGCAAAGAATCCAGCCATTATTTTACCGGATGCCGATCTAGATCTTGCGGTGGATGAATGTATTGCTGGAACACTCTCTTTTAACGGTCAGCGATGTACTGCTTTGAAGATAGTATATGTTCATGACGAGATCAAAGATGCATTCCTTCAGAAATATGCGGCAGCCGTGGATGCCCTGAAGTTCGGAAACCCGTGGGAAGATGGCGTAAAATTAACGCCGCTGCCAGAGCCTGGAAAACCGGATTATATTCAAGAATTAATAGATGATGCGGTTAGCAAAGGCGCCAAGGTGATCAATAAAAAAGGAGGTGAAGTTTCAGAGAATTTTATCTTTCCAGCCGTCCTATTCCCAGTAAACAAAGAAATGCGTGTCTATCATGAAGAGCAATTTGGTCCCGTTGTGCCGGTTTTATCCTTCAGCGATATCGAGGAGCCTATCAATGATATTGCCGATAGCAGTTACGGACAGCAGGTAAGCCTATTCGGGAAGGATGTTTACTCATTGGCACCTCTGATAGATAATCTTGTAAACTTGGTGTGCCGAGTTAATCTCAATAGTTCCTGCCAACGAGGCCCAGATGTCTATCCATTCACCGGAAGGAAGGATTCTGCTGTGAGTACCTTAAGCGTTCATGATGCGCTAAGATCCTTTTCTATCAGAACATTCGTGGCCTCCAAAGACAATGAGCATAATAACGAAATTTTAGCGAAGTTGTTAGCAACTAAGGTTTCCAACTTTGTTAGTACAGATTATATACTTTAGACAGTATATATGTTTAGTTAGTTTTAGTTAGCAGAAAGCCTCCTTAGTGGAGGCTTTCTCTATTTATGCACTTCATCTCAATGCTTGTTTTCAATATCTCTTTCTTCGAAATCGTTTTTTAATTTCTTATACTTCTTTATCAAGGTTATTTGTCGTACTAAAACAATGACAAGTAGGAAAAGAAAAACTACTATGGCAATAGAGATCCAAGGATTTATACTGCCTATATCTACCACACTTTCTGATTCCATTATCTGGTCGTTTTTATTTCGTTTGCGAAGGATACCAGTCCAATTGCACTACCTCGATATCCTGCTCATTTTCGCCCTTTTGAACGAGCGCTTTGAATTTTTGCACATCACTAAAATCGGGTTTACCGCGGTAATGATAGGGATATACTTTTTTGGGTTTGAATTCCAACACGGCATCAGCGGCGCGCTCTACAGTCATGGTATAGGGGAGATTCATGCAAACAAAGGCTTTGTCGATGTCCTTTAAATTGCGCATCTCTGGAATATCTTCTGTGTCGCCCGAAAAATAAAGACGTTGCCCTCCCATGTTCAGCACATAGCCATTGCCACGTCCCTTCTCATGGAATTTTAGAGCCTCTTCTCTTAAATTATACATCGGGATGGCCTCGATCAGGATCCCAAGACGCTCTTTGCTTTCGCCATTGTTCAGTACATCGATCTGAGCAGCAAAGGTCTGAGGCATTTTGTCGGCCACTGCTTGAGGGACAATAATTTTCGATTTTGAGGTATTCAAAGCTTGTAAGGTTTCCAGATTATAATGGTCCCCGTGGATATCGGTGATCAGAATGAGGTCTGGAGCATTACATCCTTGAAAGGCCTCGGCACCACCGGTTGGATCGATGTAGATCGAATAGCCGTTCCACTCTAGAACGGCGGTGGCATGTTGGATTGGTCGTATTTTGATCTCTGAAGTGTCTTTTTTGACTACCTCCTTGACTGCTGTCTCGGTCGCCGAACTATCTTCTTGTGATTCTTTCTTTTCTGTCTTGCAGCATACAAGCAAGATCATGCTAAAGACCCATGTCAATGTACTCGTTTTCATAGCGTTGATGGTTTTGTATAAAGATACTAACTTTTTAAAGCTTATGTCGCTAACTTACTAAGAAAAGCGTTGCATCAGGTCATCCACCACGGCGGCTGTTCTTTGGTGCGCTTCTTTTCGTATAAGATGTTTCGGTGCGGCCTTTCGTTCTTTACAATCTGCAACCGAACATCGTTCGCAAGTAACGCCAACAAGTCTTTTTTTGATGGTCTTGTCCTCCGTAAACAATACTTTTCTTTTAAGATGGGCCGAGATCAGAAAGCCTATACTGATGCTACGATAATAATGTTCCCTAAACGGATCTGCTGTTGCAGACGATAGTACTAGGTATTCGTTGTTGCTATCATCATATTGAGAGATCTGAATGTCAAAGACATGTGCATCTTTGGTCTTGGTGATTTCCTCCAACGTCTTTATCGATATCCACCTGCGGCAATAGTGCTCGTTCGTCTCATTGGCTTGGGGTGATTGCTGATGGGTGATATGCAGTTCTTTTTTTAGATGGAACTTTTCGTCTCCTGCACGATGCGTAAATCGCAAGAAGAACAAGTCCTGTAATTTGAAGTCCTTTGGTAAGATGTTAGTAAGCCTTTGATAGAAAGATTCAGGAGAGGCATTGTATTCCGACATCATTTTTATAAATGCCTTTGGTCTAAAGCTTTTATTCTTGAAGAAGGTTTCCAGCTGGGGGACCAAGGTCTTTCTTGGAATGATCAGGGCTCCGGCGAAATAGGATGCATAAAAGTTGTTCAAGACCTGGTCGAAGCTTTTAAATTTTATCCAGGAAAAAGTATATAATCGTTCGTCATAGGCCAAAAAATTGTAAGCGATCTCCTTAGCGTAGATAAAGGTGCGTTGTGGTTCATCCATAGAGCTGTCTAGAAGCAAGGTCTTTGTTTTGGGAACAAAGACCGAACGAAGGCTGTTCAATTCTTTATGTTTATCCAATTCATCATTGTTGATCACATAGCCATATTCTTCGATCAAGATCTCTTCGAGTTCTTTGCTAGATATAGGCTTGCTAAGGTCTATATGATAGGCCTCTGCAAAATCTTCTACCCGTTTCTCGATGTCTCCAAAAAAGTTGTTGTTCGCCTCTTGATAAGACCGCAGCGATGCCAGAAAGAAACTTTCTCGACTTAGATTGTAGTTCTGCGCGATTTCAATAATGGTACTGATAAACGCGTTGACCTTTGCTGGGGCCTCGGCAATGATATCGATGAGGTCACTTTCCTGAATGCCAAATAGGTCCAATGGGATCTCCTTTAGGATCTTGGACTGAAGGATCTCTCCAATAGGCGCCAAATTCTTATCCAATTTGATCGACACCAATTGGTCATAAGGGACGTCTAGTGCTTCCGAAAGGATCACGATCTTGTCGGTCTTTGGGTATTTTTTCCCTTTTTCTATTTCGTTGAGATATGATTTTGAAAGCCCACAAAGTTTAGAGAGCCCAAAAAGTGAAAGGTTTCTATCTGTGCGTATCTGCTTGAGTTTGAGCCCAAAAATAAGGCGTACATATTCTTCTTCTATCATGATAGAAACAAATATAACAACTTTGCGGAAATTAAAAAATTAAAGAATTTTAAATATTTAGCGAACGTTCGCTTGTTTTTTAAAATCCTTTGTTTTAATATTGTCCAATGAAAGGAAATAAATGCAGAACATGTTTAGTGGAAACACCTGCATTCTACATCTGAAAAACACAGACAATAAAACAATTTAACAGCAATAGATCAAAACCTTACAGTTATGGAGAACATCACAATGACCACACACAAGATCCAGTTCGCAAAGGGAGTACAGCAATACTTCCCTGAGGTTCTTACAGACGAGGCACTCGATTTTTTAGCGACGCTTCACGAGAGGTTCAATACACGTCGTCTGTCATTGCTTAGGCAACGCGAGTTACAGCAGTTCGAATTCGATAAAGGGAAATTGCCAACCTTTCCAGCGGAAACGGCGGATATACGAAATTCCGAGTGGACTGCTGGGAGCATTCCAACAGACCTTATTGACCGAAGAGTGGAGATCACCGGGCCGGTCGACCGTAAGATGGTGATCAATGCATTGAACTCTGGAGCCAAAACATTCATGGCCGATTTCGAAGACAGCAATGCACCTAGCTGGATAAACAATATCAAGGGGCAGCAGAACCTTTCAGATGCGATAGATGGAACTATTTATTATTACGACCCGGTCAAGGACAAACCATACAAACTTAAGGAGGAGACCGCTACATTGATAGTTCGTCCGAGAGGCTTGCATCTCCAAGAACGCCATCTGCTCATTGGAAATGAAGAGGCCGCTGGGAGTTTGGTGGACTTTGGATTATATGTATTTCACAATGCAAGAAAGTTGATTGCGCAAGGAAGTGGCCCTTACTTTTACCTCCCAAAGCTAGAGCATTATCTCGAGGCAAGATGGTGGAACGATGTGTTCATCTTTGCACAAGAATATCTTGGTGTTCCCAAGGGCACCATCAAAGCTACCGTGTTGATCGAGACGATCACGGCTAGTTTTCAATTGGACGAGATCATCTTTGAGTTAAAGGACCATATCGTCGGACTCAATTGTGGGAGATGGGATTATATATTTTCTTACATAAAGAAATTAAAGGGGCAGCCAAACTTTGTGGTCCCCATTCGAGACCAGGTGACCATGGAAACACCTTTTATGTCGGCTTATTCCAAGTTGGTGATACAACGCTGTCACAAACGTGGTATTCATGCTATGGGCGGAATGGCGGCACAAATTCCAATAAAGGGAAATCCTGAGGCTAATGAGGCTGCCATGGATAAGGTGAGAAAAGATAAGGAGCGGGAGGTGAAAAATGGCCACGATGGTACTTGGGTGGCACATCCGGGATTGGTGGCGCTAGCAAAAAAGGTCTTTGACGAGAACATGCCTACGGCCAATCAAATCCATGTGAAGCGTGCCGATCTTAAAATTACCGAGGCAGACCTGTTAGAGCGTCCATCCGGGACGATCACCGAGGAAGGTATCCGAAAGAATATCAATGTGGCCATACTTTATATCGAGGCTTGGCTGCGCGGAAATGGGGCAGTCGCACTTTACCATCTTATGGAGGATGCCGCAACGGCCGAGATATCTAGGACACAGGTTTGGCAATGGTTGCATTCACGTGCCTATTTGGCCGATGGCAGACAACTTGATATGGAGCTTTATGTTCAACTGTTTGAAGACGAAGTGAGAAAATTGAAGGTACAGGTGGGTAAGGAGCGTTTTGAGAATGGTCAGTTTGAAAACGCCATCGCACTTTTCGAAAAACTGGTCGTCCAAGAAGAATTCGAAGAATTTCTGACCTTACCAGCCTACAAGCTGCTTTAGAAATTCAACAAAGACAATAGTTATTCATTAATAAGAATCCCCATTTTTTAATGGGACAGGGATACTACATCCCAATCGAGAACAATAGTAGTACTAATTAACACTTTTAAAAATGACAACACAAGAGCGAATTCAGCAATTAGTAACCGATTGGACAACCGATCCACGTTGGAAAGGAATCGAACGCCCTTATACCGCCGAGGAGGTGGTTAAGCTACAAGGGTCTTATCGCATTGAACATAGCATAGCGAAAAGAGGTTCACAGATTCTTTGGAAGAAACTGAATACTCAAGATTGGGTGGCCGGACTCGGCGCCTTAACAGGAAACCAGGCTGTACAAGAAGTAGAGGCAGGCCTCGAAGCAATATATCTCAGTGGGTGGCAAGTGGCGGCCGATGCTAATTTGGCCGGTGAGATGTACCCCGATCAATCGCTTTATCCTGCCAATAGCGTACCGATGGTCGTAAAGCGCATCAACAACGCCTTATTGCGAGCAGATCAGATCCAGTCTGTAAATGGGGCCGAAGTGAAAAAAGACTATTTGGTGCCCATTGTTGCTGATGCTGAAGCTGGTTTTGGAGGTAATTTGAACGCTTTCGAATTGATGAAGGCAATGATCCAGGCCGGTGCTTCTGGGGTGCATTTTGAAGATCAATTGTCCTCGGCTAAAAAATGTGGGCATCTCGGAGGCAAAGTGCTTGTGCCTACGCAAGAGGCCATCAATAAATTGGTAGCTGCTCGTTTGGCTGCAGATGTGATGGATACACCTACGTTGATCATTGCCCGTACCGATGCTGAAGCGGCCAATCTTTTGACGAGCGATGTCGATGATAGAGACAAGAAATTTTGTACAGGCGAACGTTCTAATGAAGGTTTTTTCTACGTGAAGAATGGATTGGAGCAAGGGATCGATCGCGGTCTAAGCTATGCGCCATTTGCAGACCTCATTTGGTTGGAGACGTCCACCCCAGATCTACAGCAGGCTCGGAAATTTGCCGAAGCCATCCATGCCCAGTTTCCTGGTAAGATGTTGGCGTATAACTGTTCGCCTTCCTTCAATTGGGCGGCAAAATTGAGCGTCGAAGAGATGGAGACGTTTAGAGAAGAACTTGCCAAAATGGGATATAAATTTCAGTTCATCACCCTGGCTGGTTTCCACGCTCTAAATACAAGTATGTTCGAATTGTCCAAAGCATACAAGGAACGTGGTATGGCTGGATATTCAGAACTTCAGCAGCGCGAATTTGCCTTGCAAGAACAAGGTTTTAGAGCTGTAAAGCATCAGTCCTTTGTAGGGACCACCTATTTCGATGCAGTACAAAACACAGTTACCGCGGGCACTGCCTCTACGGTTGCGATGAAAGGTTCTACCGAGGTAGCACAATTTTAGTGATATAAAAGTAGTATCTGCTTTTATTTTTTGATGTGATTTTCTTTAAAAAGGCGCCTCGATTCATTGTGGCGCCTTATTTATTTTAAGGGCTTAATATATTTTGATTATGTATCTGTATTTCAGCCTTGTCCGATCGAGATATTTTGCTATTTTTGCATGCCCTCAAACTTAAAAGAATTGAAAAGTTACAAAAGCAGTTGTCCCGTTAACTTACTTACGTTTGTCTCTATATGTTTTCTCAATTTTCTTTCATTTGGTCAAGTTGCCAATGAAAGAGAAATGTTGGATTCATTGCTTCATAAGGCCAGCGACGAGTACTATGCCTACAACTACAAGGAATCCTTAAAATATAGCGCCAGACTGGTCCAATTGGCCAGGGAGTTAAACTATCCAGGCTATCAGGCAGAGGGCTATAATTTTATTGGCATCATTTACGAGAGCATCGACGATATAGAAAAGGCACAAAGAAATTATGAACGATGCCTTCTCTACGCCATGAAGTCCAAGAACGACACCCTCATTTGTTGGAGTTACAATAACTTGGGGAATATTTTTGGTCAGCATGAGGAGACCATGGACCAATCCATAGAATACTATAAGAAAGCATACGATATTGGCAAGCGTTTAAATATTCCTGCCGAAATGATGGGAGCCAAATTGAATATTGGTTGGAGTTATATCGACAGCGGTAAATTTGAGGAAGCATATCCTTATCTGAAAGATGCGGAGCGATATCTAAAAATGGATAGCAATACGGAGTCGTCTTCGCAATTAAATTTCCTATTCGGGAAGTATTATACATCAAAAGAACAATATTCTTTGGCCACCTCATATTTTCAATCTGCAATCTCCGATGCAGAGGCTGGCGGTCACGTCATTGAAGCTTCTAGCGCGTATCTGGGTTATTCAGAGCTCTTGAAGGCGCAAGGGAAAAAGGCTGAAGCGTATGACGCTTTGCTAAAGCACATGGAAAATGAAGATAGGATCTATGACAGCAAAAAAATAAAACATCTAGAAGCTGCGAATATAAAATTTGAGCTAGAGGAATATCAGAGTCAGTTGGATGCTTCCAAGAAAGAAAGAGACAGTCAACAACTTACATTGGAAAAATCAAAACATACCATATATGCGGTCTCTATAGGTGCGATCATTATGCTACTTTTCCTTTTGACGCTTTTTAAGACCAACAGATTTAAAAGGGTAGTGATCAAAGAGCTAAGTGTCAAAAATAAAGAGCTACGCGAGGCAAAGGAAAAGGCAGAGGCACTTTCTAGGTCCAAGACGGATTTCTTTTCTACCATAAGCCATGAATTGAGAACCCCACTGTATGGAGTCATAGGATTGACGACGCTTCTAATGGAAAGTAAAGATGTGGAAAAGAACAAGGAGTATTTGACATCCTTAAAGTTTTCGGGAGATTATTTGCTTTCGCTTATCAACGATGTTTTACAATTGAACAAGATCGATTCTAACGGGGTGGTGTTATCGCCACGCGAGTTTAACATATTTAAACTGGTAGAGAAGGTCATTGCCTCCTTTGAATATGCTGCGCAGGAGAACAAAAACGTGTTGCATGTTGCCTTGGATAAGAATATCCCAAAGAAATTACTTGGAGACTCTGTTAGAATCTCTCAAATATTGGTGAACTTAATTGGCAATGCGTTGAAGTTCACGCACAACGGGAATATTTGGCTTTCAATAACACATCAGTTAGATAAAGGAAAGCATCGCCTTCACTTTAGTATAAAGGATGATGGCGAGGGCATCCCAAAAGACAAGCAAGAGGATATCTTCAACGATTATCTTCAAGTGAATAGGAAAGAAAACGACATTTCAGGTTCTGGCCTGGGGCTGGCCATAGTAAAACGTCTCTTGCAACTTTTTGGAAGTGAAATAAAGTTGGAGAGCGATATAGGTGAAGGGGCCACATTTACGTTCGACCTCTTGTTGGACACACCCGCTAATTGTGTTTCAAAAGAAGAGCTCGAATATATAACAGGACGGCTCAAGAACAGGAAGGTACTGATCGTGGATGACAACAAGATCAATCAAGTAGTGACCAGGAAGGTGTTAGAACTTCAAGGCATGCATTGCGATGTTTGTGATAATGGATATGATGCTATAAGCAAGGTAGAGGAGAACGTTTATGATCTTGTTCTGATGGATATTAACATGCCCGACATCAATGGTATCGAGACCACACGCAGCATACGTAGGTTTGATACAAAAACACCGGTCATCGCCTTGACTGCCGTTGGAATTGAAGAATTGGGTCAGGATCTATTCGAGGCCGGCATGAACGATTTTGTGCTTAAGCCCTACGAAAAATCGTTATTGTTCAAGGTGGTCTATAAGAACATCACTATCGCGGATTACGAGAGTCACCGTCTTGTAACGTCAACTGCATCTTGATGTTACTTCTCATATAGGGAGCATTGTCTTCTAGTTCAATTTCCTCGAATCCAAACTTTCTATAGATATAAATGGCGTTTTCCAGCTTTGTATTCGAATAGAGCATAAGTGTTTCCCAGCCTTGTTGCTTGGAAAATTCGATACAGTGTTGCATAAGCTTTTGGCCAATTTTCTTTCCTTGAAATTCCGGGGATACGGCCATTTTTCCAAGTTCATACGCACGATGGCCTACCTTGATCAAAGAATAGCAACCGGCTATTGCTTGCCCTATCTTCGCAAAGAAGATATATCCCCCTTTTTTAACGATGGTCTCCTCACACTGTTCTAGCAAGACGACATCGTGGGGTTCTACGACAAAATATTTTTCCAGCCAAGCAACGTTCAAATCTCGAAAGTCTGCGGCATATTTTGGCTCGAAAGGAATGATATGTACCTTTTCTAATTGTGTCATATGGTGCATTTGAATAATCTGTTCGCTAAGCGTTTTTTTTTGAATAACCTGCTCAAAGTGTTCTAGATGTTCGATCAAATGATCTGAAGGGTGAGAGGTGCATTGTTTCACCACTATCTCGATACTGGCCCAGAGAGGACGCATCTCTGATACCAAAGCGGTTCCTTTTGGACTCAATGAAACCAATTTTTTTCGTTTGTCCAACTTATCTTCATGGATGTTCAGCAGTCCTTTTTTGTTCAATTTGTTGATGGCTTGGGTCGTCGCAGGTTGTGTCACGGCTAATTTTTTGGTGATTTCTGCCGTGGTCACGACCTCATGATCCAAGATGATCTTCATCACTGGAAACAAGAATGGGTCGAAATCAATATTGAAGTGGTCATAAACTTTCTGAATTTCTTTCATGACCCTATCGCTCAGCCTTCTCAATCTCGACCCTAAGACAAGCTCCCGACAGCTCTGTAAATAATCCATAAGTTATTTATATAAGTGCTTATGTAAATATATAAATAAAGGTTGAACATTTCGAACTGAAGGGTCAAATAAAGTCCGTGATCAAATAACTCAGCAGCTTGCCTATCAAGTGCTGTTCTTCAGGGGAATTGACATCTGGAGCCGCCTCACAAATATGTAAATAGGCAGCATTCTTTTGCTTTCCGAAGAACCGGACGTACTTTCTTGCCTGGGTTGAGGAGAAACCGCTAGGCGTTCTGGCACTGCTTGGAATATTTTCTATGGCATCCACATCCAGTTCTATACCAAAAGGAGATTTTTTTATAAAGTCCAACGCTTTATGTAGCTGGTGGTCAAAACTTTTCACTCCATCCACTTCCAATTCTTCAAAGGTATTGTATTGAATTTGATGGGCGGATGCTTCTAATTTTTCAAATAGCTTTTTAGAGGTATAATTCTCATGAATGCCAAAGACGAAATAGTTCTTAAGGAATCCCTCTGCCATGGCATAACTAAAACCATTGCCGCTATGCCTTCCGCTGGTGGCCCTCAAATCGGTATGGGCGTCAAAATTTATGACGTTTATCCTCTTATTATGGGCCAATGCCGCTCCCTTGATGATTCCGTAGGCATTATTATGACCACCTCCGACAAAGACGGGTGTTTTTTTGGCAGAAATGATCTCAAAACTGAGTTGAGTGACTTCCTTGTCGATGACAGCTACCGATTCATAAAGCCGCTCTAGCGATTCGGGTATGGAGGGACTGAGATCTTTAGCCTCTTTCTGTAATTCTGAAAAGTCCAAGCAACCCAACAAAAGCAAAGCACTTCCCTTGTTGTATTTGTTGTGCTGTGTATTCAAGAGTGCTGCTAACGTTGGTTCCCAAGCATTGGCTGCCCCAATGCGGCCAAGATTCGCTTTGACACCAATATCTTCCTTGATACCGACAAGTACGTATTTGGCGTCGCTTCGTATCAATTGCTCATGTAGGTTTTGATGACTTTCTAAAGTTAGCACGCGCTCACCAAATTTGGTTTCGCCTTTACGCTTCTTTACCACAGCATCTACCTGCGCCTTATTGTAAACCTTTAAGTATGGCATCAATTTTTGGGTTTGCTCAATGCTAAGATACATTTTTCCCTAATCTGCCAGAGTTGTTCTAACGAAAATCCCAGATTTTTTTCAGCGCTCCAATTATCCAAGAACTTCCTGTGTAAGTTCCTTTTATAATGGTTGATCTGATCAGCTGATATTTCCTCCTCATAATATAGGCTATCGAGAAACTTTGGCACTTTATTTTCTTTGAATGTTAGATCCACCAATGTTCCATCGATCTTCAAATACGTATGTGCCTCAGGTAACTCCGCTATACCTGCTTGTAGCAAAATGTCTCCTATCCTTGGAGTATTCGAACTATTCATTAGGTAGATACCTAGAAAGAGTTGCACGGCTTTCCAGTCATTTTCAATGGCCAATTGTTTTATTAATCCATGCTTGGAGCTGCAACTACCTTTCTTTTCGCTTAACACTAGACGTAGGTCGTTTCTTGAACTGGTCCTGCCATAAGGCAAATTCTTAATATAATCCAAAGCTGATTCAAGTTCGTATATATTAACCCTTGCAAAGGCTTGGGAGATAGATTTGTCCGAAATTATTTCGAATTTTGTTAACAAAATATTACTGTTAGATATAATAGTTTTCTAATTTAGGAGTTCTTAACCAGTTATAGAACCCATTTTTTAACAACCTTAAAAATTATTAATTTTAAATAACCTTACTTATGGAAAGTTCAAAGAGTAACAAAGGTTTTAAAGTAGCTTTAGGTGTCTTGGCCGCACTATTATTGGGTAGTGTTGTATTTGGTACCAAGTTGTATTCCGACCAGAAACAAGTAGCGATGAACCTTGAAGAGGATAAAAAGGAACTCATCAAGGAATATGAGGATATAAAGTTGGACATGGAGGAGATGGAGGCCGAGAATGATATCCTTAATCAAGATCTTGCCGATTTTAGAATGCGCATCGACAAATATGTAGATTCGCTTAAATCCGCCAAAGCCGATGTCGCTTATCTAAGACGATTCAGAAAACAAGTGCGTATTTTAAAAGATGAGCGCAAGCGACTCATGGCAGAGAATGATTCGTTACGTTCTTCAAACAGATTGCTCACCCTTGAGCGCGACAGCACTTTGCTCGCCTTAGATGCCGAGCGTCAATTCACAGACTCACTCGCGGTACAGAATCTCGAATTGGCCAAGATCGTGGCGGAAGGCTCAGCGATTACCTTATCAGGACTTAATGCCGAAGGTATCAAGGTACGTTCGTCAGGGAAGCTTGTCTCTACAGAGCGGGCCAAAAGAGCCGATAAAGTTAGAGTGTGTTTCTCTCTTTCTGAAAATAAGATCGCAAAATCTGGTGATAGAATGTTCTATCTTCAGGTACTCGACCCCAATAATAATGTGTTGGGCGAGAATGCCATACTTTCGGAAGGTGAGGAATCATTGAACTATAGCAAAAAGACCAAATTCTTCTATGAGAATCAGGTGTTAGACGTATGTGATTATATCGACCCTGCATCTGGAACGGAACTCGCCAAAGGAAGATACATAGTCAATATCTTTGAGGATTTTAAATTGGTATCTCAAACGGAGTTTACATTGAAATAAAAATTTGACCATAGCATCATTTGAAAAAGACCTCTTACTGAGGTCTTTTTTTATACTTCTTTTCCATTTAGCAATACTTTGTCGATGCAGTTGCTTCCAAAGGCATAAGGCAAAAAGCCGTAACTGGGAATTTCTTTGGTGATGATCAAATTTGCTTTTTTTCCTTTGGTGATACTGCCTAGTGTTTTAGAGAGCCCCATGGCGTACGCCCCGTTAATGGTTGCAGCATTGATGGCCTCTTCTGGAGTCATCTTCATCTTGATGCAAGCGGTGCTGACCACAAAATTCATATTTCCGCTGGGGGTGGAACCTGGATTATAATCGGTCGCCAACGCCAACGGAAGTCCTGCGTCGATCATCTTTCTGGCTGGGGTATATGGAATACCCAGAAAATAAGAGCAGGATGGAAGCGCTACTGGCATGGTGTCCGAACCCTTTAACGATTGGATATCCACTTCTCGCATTTGCTCTAAATGGTCAACCGAAAGGGCCTTGTGCTTTACGCCGACCTGAACGCCTCCTATCGCTGTGAACTGATTCACATGGATCTTTGGAGTCAGGCCTAATTTCTTCCCCGCTGTGAGCAGCCTGTCAGTATCTTCCACCGAAAAGTAGCCCGTTTCACAAAAGATATCGATATGATCGGCTAGTTTTTCCTCCGCAATTTTTGGAAGCATTTCCTCTATGATCAGATCTAAATAGCTGTCTTTATCATTCTTAAACTCTTGGGGAACAGCATGAGCGCCAAGGAATGTTGCTTTTATAGGTAGTTCATAATGCTGTTGTAGTCTTTTGATGACGCGTAACATCTTCAATTCGGCATCGACCGTTAGTCCATAGCCACTTTTGATCTCGATGGCGCCTGTTCCTAGCTCGATCACTTCTTCGAGGCGTTTGGCAGATTGATCAAAGATGTCTTCTTCTGAAGTCTGTTGTAATGTCTTTGCTGAATTTAAAATACCACCACCCCGGTTGGCGATCTCTTCATAACTAAGCCCGTTGATCCGGTCTACAAACTCTTGTTCTCTATTTCCTGAATATACGATGTGGGTATGGCTATCACACCAAGTGGGAAGCACCATTTTTCCTTTGACATCGATGGTGCTGTCTGCAGTCCTTAAAGATATGGCCGACATAGGTCCAAAATCAACGATGATTCCGTTTTCGATATATAGAAACGCATCTTTTATCGTTGGGAGTTCTTTCATTTCTGAACCTGCAACTCTTTGTACTCCAGAAGCTCTGACCTGAAGCAACTCCTTGATATTTGTAATAAGTGTGGTCAATTGCTTAGTTTTAGTTATTCAAAGGTGAATATTTTTTAACTTAAAAAATAATAAAATTTGAGAGAGCCAATATCGATAATGCTTTACTTGGTTCGACATCTCACTATCTTTAACTTCAAAACCAATCATATGCAGACCATAGGGCTTATCGGCGGGATCACCTGGCAATCGACCATCCTGTATTATCAAATATTGAACGAACTCGCCGCAAAACGCTTAGGAGGCAAACACTCGGCAAAATGTATCATTTATTCGGTTCAATTTGAAGAAGTGGCAAAGCTGCAGTCTGAAGGGAGATGGGATCTATTGAATGATATGATGGCAGAGACCGCAAAAAACCTGGAAGCGGCAGGAGCAGAGCAGCTAATCATCTGTGCCAATACAATGCATCTATGTATCGGTGCCATTCGTGAAGCTGTAGGTCTTCCAGTGATTCATATTGCCGAGGTCACCGCACGAGAAATAAAATCCAAAGGATTAAAAAAGGTGGCTTTGCTAGGTACGAAATACACGATGGAGAAGGAATTTTTCAAAGATGTTCTTAAGAATTTTGGGATAGCAGCGATCATTCCAGAAGAAAAAGACAGAGCAGAGATCCATAGGGTGATCTACGATGAACTCTCCAAAGGGAGGATATTGAAAAGTTCGAAAGACTTCTATATTAAAATCATAGAAAACCTAATCGACCAAGGTGCGGAGGGTGTGATCTTAGGATGTACCGAAATTCCATTATTGATACAAGATGATGATATTTCAAAACCTACCTTCAATACAACTTTGATTCATGCTACGGCTGCCTTTAAAGAAGCCATCAAAGGAAAAACGCTGACCTAGGTCAGCGTTTTTATCATCTGGTTTTTCATTTTTCATTATTTCAATCCGCCGGTCATATCCTCTGGCTTTACCCATTCGTCATATTCTTCGGCTGTGACATATCCTAGATTGATGGCCTCCTCTTTTAGGGTGGTGCCATTTTGATGGGCCGTATTGGCGATCTCGGCGGCTTTGTAGTAGCCAATTTTCGTATTCAATGCAGTGACCAACATCAGTGAATTATTCAGCAGTTCTTTGATGCGCGAATGATTCGGTTCGATGCCCGCAGCGCAGTGTGCTTCAAAAGAGAAACAAGCATCACCGAGTAATTGAGCCGATTGTAAAACGTTCGCCGCCATCATCGGTTTGAAAACGTTCAATTCATAATGGCCTTGTGTACCTCCTATGGTCACCGCAACATCATTACCCATAACTTGGGCACAGACCATCGTTAGCGCTTCGCATTGCGTTGGGTTTACCTTTCCAGGCATGATCGAACTGCCTGGCTCATTTGCCGGGATGATCAGCTCTCCAATCCCAGATCTTGGCCCAGAGGCCATCATTCGTATGTCGTTGGCGATCTTATTCAGCGAAACGGCCAATTGCTTCAACGCTGCGTGGGTTTCCACAAAGGCATCGTGAGCAGCCAATGCCTCAAACTTATTGTCAGCCGTCTTAAATGGAAGTTCTGTAAAAGTGGCAATGAACTCAGACACACGCTTTGCATAGCCTTTTGGGGTATTTAGTCCAGTACCGACGGCAGTTCCTCCGAGCGCTAGTTCCGATAAATGGTCCAAGCTGTTGTTCAAGGCCTTCAGGCCATGGTCCAATTGTGAGACATACCCGGAAAATTCTTGCCCCAGTGTCAAGGGTGTTGCATCCATAAGGTGTGTGCGACCAATTTTAACGCAGTCTTTGAACTCCTCTGATTTCTTCTTTAGGGTATTCCTGAGTTTTGTAACACCAGGGATGGTCACTTCCACGACCTTCTTATAAGCCGCGATATGCATTCCGGTAGGGAAGGTGTCGTTAGAAGACTGAGATTTGTTAACGTCGTCATTGGGTTGAATGGTCTTCTCCCCCTCTCCAATCGTATTACCCGCGATTTCGTGTGCGCGATTGGCAATCACTTCATTTACATTCATATTGCTCTGTGTACCAGAACCAGTCTGCCATATCACCAAAGGAAATTGGTCGTCGTGTTTTCCAGCTAGGATCTCGTCACATACTTGAGCGATCAGATCTCTTTTCTCTATAGGCAATACCCCCAACTCACAGTTGGTATAGGCGGCTGCTTTTTTAAGGTAAGCAAATCCATAGATCACTTCAATAGGCATGGAGGCCGGTGCCCCGATCTTAAAGTTGTTGCGAGAACGTTCTGTCTGCGCTCCCCAATATTTATTGGCGGGTACTTTTACCTCACCCATGGTATCTTTTTCAATGCGGTATTCCATGTTAGCTGACTTTTAGATGAAACAAAGTTACGTTTTCGTATTTGAGTTCAAAAAGGGATACAAGGATTTTTTCACAAAAGGGCATTACCTTAAAAATCCGTTCTCTTTTGGGATTCATTTTAAATAGATTTTACCAATTATTTATTTGCAAAATCATGCCTTATTGTGGTATCTTTGAACACGAATTCGAAAATTTCCGGAAATTATGTTTGAATTTGACCAATATCTAGGCTTCTTAGCATTCCTATCGATCCTTACCATAGGATTTTGGTTGATGATTTTTTTATTGACCTTCATGATCCCTTACTGGGTGGGTGGTTCTATAATAGAAATGCTCAAGGAAAAGCGTGAAGCTAGAAAGGCAAAAGCTCGACAAGAGTAAAAAAGAATCCCGCTAACAGCGGGATTTTTTATTGTGGCCAATTCAAATCCTAAAGGAAATTACCAGCTGCATCTGTCTTTACGCGAATGCGCTTATCACCATTTTCTAGTATAATTTTGTATTTCTTGTCAGTACCTTTTTTATTGTGGTAGCTAACACGATATACATCCTTTGCCACTTTCCAATTGGGAAACCTCTCCGTCAATGCCATCATGATGGTCTTGGGTAATCTTACATTCTCAAACTTTTCAATAGTACGTATGATCTTTCCATCTTTATCATATGCGGCAACGATCTTCCCTTCAGGTATGTAAAAAGAAACTTGGTATAGATCGTAGTCATCCTGATACAGCTCCGAACCCTTAAGATCATAAGTGGCTACTTTTTTCTCAAGCATCTTAACCGGTACCGCAGCGCTCTCCGATTGTACATTATCCAAATATTTATAATTGACGGCCATCACAGTGACCTCAGACAATGTCTCCTCTTTGATAATTTGTGCGATCATAGGCACGATCATACCAAAGGCCAGTAACGTTAAAATTAATTTTCTCATGGCTTTGTTGTTTTAGTTATTGATATTTCAGTAATATGAACTGCTCAGCTCAATAGTTATAAGGTACGTCGAAGACAAAGACAAGACAATGATTTTGCTCATGCGAACGCTTAAAAAGTGCAAATTTTTATATGTACTATTTATGGAGGTGTGATTTTATTCGAAAATAGGGGGTATATCATCCTAAATCATTGTGAATCAAGTAAAAAGAGATATATTTAAGTAATTCTCTCAAAATATTTTTCCTACCGCTATGCTAATGTTCAACTAAACCACTGACCATGAAAAAAATCATCCTTATTTTTTCGTTAGTGACCTTTGTCACTACCAATGCACAAACATTATCGGGAATGGTAAAAGACCGATCTGGAAATCCTATAAAGAATGCTCTGGTCTGTCATGCCAATACTCCAAGTACATGGGTAAAGACCGAAGCCAATGGAACATTTTCGATCCAAGGATCGGTAGGGACCAAATTGCGCATCGCTGCTTTGAAGTTTGACACCATCGACGCCTACAGGGCGAATTCTACAAACGGGAATACCATTACCATGTCTGATGACCCCTATTTAGCAACTGATGTTTATCACATCAGTTTCGATCATCTGCGACCAGGAGCCTCCTATAGCAAAGCAGAGCTCAAAAAGGATTTCCCTGTGGCCTATGGCAAGGGCTTCTACGAGCGCAATCGGGCGTCCACAGATCGGGCATATATCGATTATGATGAAAGCGTGGATCCCAATGGAGTTTCATTGAGGATCAAATTTCCAAAAGGGAAGCTCAAGACCTCAAATTCGGGAGTTGATACACGAATACCGCTTGCAGGCACCTTCAATTCAAACAACTTTAGATCGGAGGATCTCTATTTGTCCTATTGGATAAAGTTCAGTGATAATTTTGAATTTGATAAATGCGGCGGCAAGCTTCCCAGTTTGGGAGGGACCACCTACAATACGCGAGATGATTCTTGGAAAGGGAGGATCATGTGGCGAAAAGGGGGAAGCATACAATTTTATATGGAACTTCCCGATAACCGCTTTAGACCAACGAACGACGAGCGATTTTGGGGTGATCTGGTTAAGAGCGGCTCTGGGATCTGCAATTTTGAATATGAACCCTATCTATCTTCTGATGGGTGGCATAACATAGAGCTTCACTACAAGTTTGAGACTCCTGGCAGAAACGACGGTCTTTTTGAAGGCTGGGTCGACGGCGTGAATTACGATTTTATGAATGCCACTGTCTTTAACAATTATCGTCCGGCCGGTACCACTCGCGAGAATATCACTATCAACAGAATATTGATATCTGCATTCCTCGGTGGGTCCTCGGAAGATTATGAGCCATCCGAAGATATTTATGCATGGGTCGACGAGTTTAGGGTGTCGACACGGCGTATAAATGAATATGATACGTATCGTGAGAAATTTGCTAAGGGACCGATTGGAAATGATTTGTCAAACGCCTCGACCATTTACCCAAATCCAAATAGTGAAGGGGTGTTTTATTTAAAAACATCGACCAACTGGGAAGTGTATACCCTGCTTGGACAAAAGATATTGGCGGGAAAAGGGAAGAAGATCAATATCAAAAACCACTCGAAAGGCGTCTATTTTGTTAAGATTGGCGATTCCACCAAAAAAGTGATCATTCAATAGAAATTAGTAGTCATTTTTATGAATAAGAGGGTGATTCCCCTGGAGTATCCTCTTTTTTTTGAAAAATCATCAATGATTTATAAGTTCGGAAGAAAAACCAACATGTAAAGCGGTAAATGGTAAGGTGTCATTTCATACAGAAAAGGGGATAATTTTATCCAACCTTCTTGTTTTTAATAGGAAAAACCATAATTTAACCGCCTCAAATTGAAAGAATTGTCCAAAATTTTATTAAGAAAAACCTACTATGAAAAGAATTATTACGCTTCTACTAATCGGGATGCCCCACTTTTTTTATGCACAAACATTAAGCGGAACAGTTAGGGATGACTCGGGCACACCCATCGAAAATGCTCTAGTTTCTATTTCCGGTACGCCGACCACATGGGTAAAGACAGATGCCAACGGAATCTTCTCAATTTCAGGGAATGTTGGAGACAATCTACGTGTTGCCGCGTTAAAGTACGATACTTTAGATGCATTTACGACGACGGGTAGTACTGGAAATGAGATCACCTTAAATGACGATCCTTATTTATTGACAGATGAATATCATATAAGCTTCGACCATTTACGACCTGGTGCGTCTTATAGCAAGGTAGAACTACGCGAAGATTTCCCTGTGGCCTATGGTAAAGGATTTTACGAGGCCAACGATCCTTCTACCGACAGAGCTTATATCGATTATAACGAAAGTATCGACCCAGGAGGAACATCGCTTCGCATCAGATTTCCTCAAGGGAAACTTAAAACCGCGGACTCAGGGGTAGATACTCGGATTCCTTTAGCTGGTACCTTTAATACAAACAATTACCAGTCCGAAGACCTTTATTTATCATATTGGATAAAATTCAGTGATAACTTTGAATTTGACAAGTGTGGAGGTAAGCTTCCCAGTTTAGGAGGGACTACCTACAACACTAGAGATGATTCGTGGAAAGGGCGGATCATGTGGAGAAAAGGTGGAAGCATCCAATTTTATATGGAGCTCCCAGATAATAGCTTTACACCGACCAACGAAGAGCGATTTTGGGGACCACAAGTGACTCCAGGGTCCGATATCTGCGAATTTGAGTATCAGCCTTATTTATTTTCGCCAGGGTGGCACAATATAGAACTTCACTATAAATTTGAAACTCCGGGGATGAATGATGGCTATTTTGAAGGTTGGGTAGATGGTGTGAACTATGATTTTATGGACGCTACCGTTTTTAACAACTATCGCCCTGCAGGTACAACTCGCGAGAATATAACGATCAATCGCATTTTGATCTCTGCCTTTTTAGGTGGGTCTTCAACCGAATATGAGCCTACACAAGACATCTTTGCTTGGGTCGACGAATTTAGAGTGTCAACGACCCGTATCAATGAATACAGCACCTACATGGGAACACTTTCAACAAATGAGGTAGAAAACAGAGAAACTCTCAATGCCGTATATCCAAATCCAAGCGATGATGGGATGTTTTACCTAAAAAGAGATGCGACCTGGGAAGTGTATAGCTTACTTGGACAAAAATTATTCGCGGGTGAAGGCAAGGAAATTAACCTTCGCAACAGAAATAAAGGGATTTACTTTATAAAGATAGACGATACCACAAGAAAAGTGGTTATTAAATGATCTAACTTTTCATAATAGAAAGCCAAGAATTGTTCTTGGCTTTTTTTTTGCCTTCGAAGCTCGTCATCCTTCAAAATCTAAATCATCATCCCCACCATTGCGTTGACGATCGCGCTGATTTTTCTTCTGATTGAAACGATAGGTGAACGTAGCTATTATCGAACGCTCTCTCCATTGAAACTCGCTATAGGAGAACGTGTTTGGCGTAAAGCTTTCAGATTTGCGTTTTCGAATGTTAAAAACATCACTTACGTTGAGGTTTAAGGTGGCCTTCTCCTTAAAAAAGTCTTTGCTAAATCCCGTGTCTGCAGAGAATATCCCCTGGTTTTTGCTTTGTGCGGTCTCTGAAGGTCCACGATAAAAAAGGCGTGTTTGCCAAGTTATCTTTCCCGGTAAGGTATAGGTGTTGTTGAAGCGTAAGAACCAACTGATGTTTTCGGCATCAAAATTCTGACCGTTAAAGTCCCCTCTAGTGATCGATTCGAAGAAATTGAAATTTCCATTCATGCGCCATTTTCGGCTTGGGTTGTAAGCAAGCGTGAATTCAAAACCATAGCGGTCGTTCTTTGATAGGTTAACAGGAGTTCTGCGCAATACAGGAACACGGACTTCGGACGGTGTTCCAGACTCCCCGCTTACAACAACAGTTTCTCCGGTCTCTTCGGTAATAAAGGTGAATGACTGTGTTGCCCGTTGAAAATAGATGGAACTGTTAAAGGTAAATTTTTCCCAACGTTTCAGATACCCGAGGTCTAGTCCATTGGAGTAGCTGGGGTCGATATCGGGATTTCCTTGAAAAAGGTTGGTTGCGCTACTTCGAGACGGAAAGGGATTGATAAATCTTGATCGAGGCCGACGGATCCTACGATTATATCCAAGTGTGAGGCTTTCGGTTTCGCTAAACTCATAGGCCAAATTCACCGTTGGAAACAAATCGGTATATCGTTTGTTATTAAAGTCGGCAGTAGTGATCTGATTGATGTTGATATTCGATTCCTCCATACGAAGGCCAAGTAGGTACGAAAGTTTTCCAGTTTTGCTGCCAAATTGCGCGTAAAAGGCATTGACATATTCACGATAATTTAGAATGTTCGAAAGATCTGTATCATTCACAAAGAATCCATTTTCTTCGAAGGCAACTGTATAATCATTGGTCTGATCGGCAAAGGTCCCGCGATAGCCCGCCTCGAACTGGCTTTCTTTCCCAATAGGTAACACATAATCTGCTTGAAGCAATATTCGTTGCTGATCTTCAAGGGTCCTCACAAATTCTCGTTCAACACTACCATCACCGACGATTTCGGTATCGACAATGATGGATTTTTCGTCCTCAGTGCTGTCTTCATGCTGAAAATCGAAACTCAAAGTGTGTCCATCCTCTTTGAATTTCTTTTCATAATTCAAAGAGAACTGCAGTGTCTTGTCATCTTCCACCTCTGGATCAAAGCGCTGGGTTTGACTCAGAAGATTTCCATTTGGGTCAAAATTAAAGATGTCATTGATTGTATTTCTTTCATTATCGCTTTTTCGATATAACACGGTTCCTGTTAAAGACGAACTCTCATTGATGAAGTATTCGATACCAATATTTGTATTAAGCCCCTTTCTCACTCGATTAAAATCGCGCGTCTCTTGGCTTGAGCCGGTTATTTGTTCGCTAGCGTCAAAAAATGTATTGTCCGTAAAGGAGTTTCCAGGCACTTCTCTATAGGTATAACCGCTATTGGTGAATAGGTTCAGTTTCTCAGTTCTGTAGTTTATGTTGGCAGATGCTCCGGCCACCAATGGATAACCACTGCTTAAGGTGATGGACCCATTTAGACCTTGAATCTTACTTCGCTTAAGAATAATATTGAGGATTCCAGCGGTTCCTTCGGCATCATAACGTGCAGAGGGGGAGGTAATGACCTCTACTTTTTCAATGGCATCGGCCGGTAGCTGACGCAGCGCATCCGTACCACTCAATCCAACCAATGCCGAAGGCTTTCCATTGATCAGGATGCGCACATTGTCATTACCGCGTAGTGAGATGGTTCCTTCTACATCTACGGAGACCGAGGGTACATTATCTAGTACATCGGTGACCGTTCCGCCTTGGGCAATAAGATCTTTACCCACATTGTAGATCCGCTTGTCGAGTCTGATCTCGACCTGCGTTCTCTCGGCGACCACTTCGACCTCGTCCAAGCTCGCTACATCTAAGGAAAGTGATATGGTGCCAAGCGACTTATTTGTTCGGATGTTCTGTCCTTTCAGTTCATAACTTTTGAAAGAGATGTATTCTACCCTTATGTCATAGTTGCCAGCAGGGATCTCCACTTCAAAATCACCTTTTTCATCGGTGATTCCTCCAGTAAGCAACTGCGTCCTTTGCGTATTCTGCAAGATCACCGTAGCATATTCTAGAGGTTGTTTCGTTTCCTGATCAATGACCTTACCGGTCACTTTGATTTTTTCGATATTCGATCGTTGGGAGAATCCTAAGGTCATACTTAACAATGCGACGATCAGGAAGATGGTTCTTTTCATTCGTTTTTCTAGTTGATGGTAATTCTATTGAGGATCTCTTTTTTGAAAGCGGCTGCCGCGTCGTTTTTCTCTTTGGTTTTGTCTGATTTGGTCAAATAGCGTCATTTGCTCATCATCAAGAAATTCGGAAAGTTCTCGGTCTTGTGCTGCACGTAAATCTCGCAATGAGGCTCTTTTTTCTTCTCGTGTTCCTGTAGCTTGTAAGATGTCTAGCTGTTTCTGAGAAAATTCTTCAAGATTGGCCTTCAGCAATGCCTTTTGAAGGTCGTCCAGCTGTAATTTATCGCTATAATTCTCAACTTGTTTCTCAATGCGCTCTTGTTGTGCTTCTGGAGAAAGGGTTCGATTGAATCGTTGTTGCGCGAAAATGATATTCGTGCTTAGTAGCATGAATGATGCGATGGCTAGTTTTTCAAGTGATCTCATGATTTTTCAGCTTCTTTGAAGCTATGACCTCAAAATTAGCTGTTGGTTTAAAGCACAGAGGTTAAAATCCTGTTAAAAGAAAGAATTGTTTGTACGAGGATATTTTTGCCCCGCTAGGTATTCATGAATCAAATGATATCTGTAATAGCTTCGGGCGGTCTTCCAATGACGGCCTTATTTCCTTTGACGACAATTGGGCGTTCTATTAATTTTGGGTGATGGACCATCGCTTCGATGATGTCCTCTTCCGACAAAAGTCTACTACGATATTTTTCTTTCCAAACAGCCTCATTCTTACGCACCAATTGATCCGCGGTGATATTCAACAGGCTTAGAACTTCTCGAAGTTCTTCCGCAGTAGGAACGTCTTCCAAATATTTTCTAACCTCATAAGGCTGACCACTTTCTTCTAAGATGGACAAACCTTGGCGAGACTTCGAACAACGGGGATTATGGTATATTTTGATCATATTCGTTACTTAAATTTCAACTTTCAGCTTTTTGCCCCATCATCATCAGATAGGCCTTTAAAAATTGCTCGATCTCCCCGTCGAGCACTTTCTCTGGTTGGCGATATTCCAAATTGGTGCGATGGTCTTTAACACGTCGATCGTCCAAGACATAGGAACGTATTTGAGAACCCCATTCGATCTTCATCTTTCCAGCTTCAATCTCTTTTCGGGCTTCCATCCGTTTTCGAAGTTCGATCTCATAAAGTTGTGATTTCAACATTTGCATGGCAGTCGCTCTATTGTCGTGCTGTGATCGAGAATCTGAACACGATATTTGGATTCCTGTCGGTTTATGCCACAATTGCACTTTGGTCTCTACCTTGTTCACATTTTGTCCTCCAGCCCCGCTTGAACGTGCCGTAGTGATCTCAATGTCTGCGGGATTGACCTCTATTTCGATCGAATCATCGACCAAGGGATACACATAGACGGAGGCGAACGATGTATGGCGTTTTGCATTGCTATCAAATGGAGAGATGCGAACCAAGCGATGTACCCCATTTTCTCCTTTGAGCCAACCAAATCCGTAATCACCTTCAAATTGGAGGGTCACTGTTTTTATTCCGGCCACGTCCCCAGCTTGATAGTTCAGTTCTTTGATCTTGTACCCATGTCTTTCACCCCACATTAGGTACATCCGCATGAGCATACTTGCCCAGTCACAACTCTCTGTGCCACCAGCACCGGCGGTGATCTGTAAAACGGCACTCATGCTATCTCCTTCTTCAGAGAGCATGTTCTTAAATTCCATGTCCTCTATAAGGTTTAAAGCCTTTTCGTATTGTGCAGACACATCTTCTACCGTCGCTTCGCCTTCTTTATGAAATTCGTATAAGACCTCTAGATCGCTTATTAAGCTTTCTGCCTTATTATAATCCTCCACCCATTTTTTCAATCCCCGCAGATGCTGCATGATACTTTCAGCCTTCTTTGAGTCGTTCCAAAAATTGGGGTCAAAGGTTTTTTCCTCTTCGTTCGCTATTTCGATGAGTTTTGCATCGATGTCAAAGATACCTCCTTAACGCACCAAGGCGCTCCTGAAGGTCTTTAACCTGTTCGGTTGTAACCATAGTTTCAAAATAAGTTTTAACAAAAATAGGATTAAGTCATTTATTTAGACATATCAAAAGAAGCATTTTTTTAATGGTTTTGATTTTAACTAAGAGAGGCATCATGCCAGAAGACTTATGTGATGGTGCTTACATGGTTTTTAAGTGAGTCACTATCGGCTAGACCGATTTTTTTCTTGACGCGCTTTCTCGCCATTTTCACAGCATGGGTAGAAACATTCAGGGATTGAGCTGTTTCCTTGACAGATAAGTTTAGCTTTATGAGGATACAGTGCTTTACATCGTTGGATGTCAAGTTTGGATATGCGGTCTTGATCTTCGATATGGTACCGTCATGTTTCGACTCTAGCCGTTGTTTTAAGGCTTTCATATCAGAAGACATCGCGACGGCCTCTTTTTTGATTGATAAATGAATGTTAGCCCATTTAGAATTTAATGCCTTCTTAGATATTTAGTATTTTTAACTTTCCAATTATCAACTATCATTGCAATTCATTAAGGATGAACAAAATTATTTTATTTCTGGTCGTAACGCTCTCCTTTCAAACGGCGTTCTCACAATTTTTAGCGAATAAAAAGAATCTCAAAAAGTACCAAGGATATTTTGATTTCTATTATGACGAGAATGAAGATCGTATTTACTTGGAAGTTGACAAATTAGACGCCGAGTTTTTGTATGTAAACTCCCTGAGTAGTGGTGTGGGTAGCAACGATATTGGTTTGGACCGCGGACAACTTGGAAATGAGCAAGTGGTCTTCTTCCGTAAAGCTGGGAATAAACTCTTATTGATCCAACCCAATCTGAAGTTCAGAGCACTTACCAATAATGAACTTGAAAAAAGGTCCGTGGCGCAAGCTTTTGCAAAATCGGTGTTGTTCGGGTTTCCGATCAAGGAACAGCGAAAAGGATCATACATCATAGACCTCACTCAATTTTTAATGCAAGATGCCCATGGTGTTGCCAACAGACTCAAAAGTAGGGGGCAAGGGTCATACAGCCTCAGTGAAGATAGGAGTGCGCTGGCAATGGAAAGGACCAAAGCGTTCCCTAGAAATATAGAATTTGAGGCGATGCTTACCTTCAAAGGTGAAGCAAAAGGTGACGAAATTAAGTCAGTAGCACCTAATGCTTCCTTTGTAACGGTGATACAACATCATTCATTTATAGAGTTGCCCGACGCTAACTACGAAACTAGGAAATATGATCCGCGATGTGGCTCTTGGCAAACGACCTATATGGATTATGCAACGCCAGTGCATCAACCCATAGTAAAACGTTTTATTACAAGACATCGCCTAAAAAAGAAGGATCCAAATGCAGCTGTCAGCGAAGCCATTGAGCCTATCGTCTATTATTTGGACAACGGAACACCCGAACCAGTGCGCTCGGCACTTTTGGATGGTGGAAGATGGTGGAATCAAGCTTTTGAGGCCATTGGTTACAAGAATGCCTTCCAGGTTAAGATGTTACCAGAAGATGCCGATCCTATGGACGTCCGTTACAACGTTATTCAATGGGTACATCGCTCTACCCGCGGTTGGAGCTATGGAGGCAGCGTTACAGATCCCAGAACGGGAGAGATCATCAAGGGACATGTGAGTTTGGGGAGCCTTAGAATCCGTCAGGACTTCTTGATCGCACAGGCATTGATGAATAAGCCCTTTGCCGAGCGTGATGACAATTATCAGCCGATGCTGGAATTGGCATTGGCAAGGATCCGACAACTGTCTGCCCATGAAATTGGACATACGCTTGGTTTCGCACATAATTTTGCTGCTAGTACAGATGGTAGAGCGTCTGTAATGGACTATCCACACCCGAAAGTTGATGTGAAAGAAGGGGAGCTCGATTTTAGCAATGCCTATGATAATAAGATAGGGGCTTGGGACAAGATGACCGTCGCCTATGCATATTCAGATTTTGCTGAGGGTACCGATGAGACTGATGCCTTGTTACAAATTATGGAAAGAGCCCAAAAGAACGGCTTGCGATTTATCACAGATGCAGACGCTAGACCTCAAGGAGGAGCACATGCAAAAGCGCATCTATGGGACAATGGAAAGAATGCTGCCATTGAACTCGAGCGAGTGCTCGAGATTAGAAAGCTGGCGATCAACAATTTTTCAAAGGATAATATAAGAAGTAACGAACCGTATTCGGTTTTGGAAGATGTGTTTGTACCGCTCTATTTCTTTCATCGGTATCAAACCGAGGCTGCCGTAAAATTGGTCGGTGGCCTGGAATATAATTATGCGATCAAGAATGATGGACAAGTAGTCGTTGAGATGTTGAATAAACAACAGCAAACAAAGGCGCTGGACGCAATCTTAAAGACGATTTCTCCTGAAGCATTGGCTATTCCCGAAGACAAATTGAAGTTGTTTCCTCCAAGGGCCTATGGATATTCAAGGACAAGGGAATCCTTTAAAGGAAAGACGGGAGTGGCGTTTGATGCATTGGGCGCCGCCGAAACGGCCAGTGAAATGAGCTTAGCTCTATTGTTACACCCACAGCGTGCCAACAGATTGGTACAGCAAAAGGCCTTGGATGAGAGGCAATTTGGATTGCAAGAACTTGTTCAGGAGATTCTAGAACAGACCGTAAGAAAGAAAGCCATAAAAGGATATCATGGAGAGATTCAAAAGGTGATCAATTGGAAAGTACTGCATCATCTGATGCAACTTGCAAGCGATAATAATAGTTATCCTCAGGTTACAGAAGTCATCTTATTCGAGATGATGAAATTAAAGACCTTCTTAGGTGAAAAACGAATTGACCCCACAGCAATTTTGATGAAAAAGGCCGTCGAAGGCTTCGTTGGTAATCCAACCGGCTATAAGAAGAAAGATGAAGCCCCAAAGATTCCAGATGGGTCTCCAATTGGGAGTGACGCATGTAATTTTGCCACCTATCAACAATAAAAATATCCTATGACCATCAATTTAATAAGTGATACCGTTACCAAGCCGACCAAAGGAATGCTAGAGGCCATGATGTGTGCAGAAGTTGGAGATGATGTATTCAAGGCAGATCCAACTGTCAATGCACTTGAACAAAAAGTGGCAGATCTCTTTGGCATGGAACGGGCATTGTTTTTCCCATCGGGAACCATGGCCAATCAGGCAGGGATCAAGGCACATACGCAACCAGGCGATCAATTGATATGTGATAAATACGCACATGTGTACAACTATGAGGGTGGCGGTGCCGCCTTTAACAGTGGTGTCACCTCGGCTTTGGCAGATGGACATAGAGGGATGATGACCGCGGCGCAGGTGGAGGCCTTGGTAAATCCTTATGATTTCTATCATAGCCCCAAAACGGCTCTGGTCTGTGTAGAGAATACCACCAACAAAGGCGGTGGTGCTTGCTGGGATTTTGAAGAGCTAAAGAAGATTCGTGCCGTTTGTGACGATCATCATCTGGGGTATCATTTAGATGGGGCACGACTTTGGAATGCATTGGCAAATAAGAAGGAATCCCCTGAACAATATGGGGCAATTTTCGACACCATATCGGTCTGCTTGAGCAAAGGATTGGGCTGTCCCGTAGGATCGGTCTTGGTAGGGTCCGATGAATTGATAGAGAAGGCCTTTAGAGTGCGAAAGGTCTTTGGCGGTGGAATGCGACAAGCAGGTTATCTTGCTGCCGCTGGCATCTATGCATTGGACCATCACAGGGAAAGGCTTGTTGAAGACCATGATAAGGCCCAAGAAATAGGCGGACTGCTTAGATCGTTACCTTTTATAAAGAACGTTGAGCCTATTGAGACGAATATCATTATTTTCAATCTAGCTGATAATGTCGATGAACAGGCCTTTCTTCAGCAATTGAAGGAGCATGATGTGCATATCATTGGAATGGGCCAAGGAAAGCTTAGGATTGTCACGCATTTGGATTATACAACAGTGATGCACCATGCGTTTCTATCACTCCTCAAGGAGATGAGTATAAAAAAAGCATTCGTCTAGAACGAATGCTTTTTCAGTTTTGGTTGGTTAATCACTTATAATTAAAATTATTCAGCTTCTTTTACTTCTGCGTCTGGAGCATTATTCCTCACAGACTCGATGCCATTTTCCATACCCGCTTCAGAAGCGTACATTTGACTGTTCCCAATAACCTGCCCGTTTCCAGCCTTTAGATTGAAATGGAATTTACCATTGGCAGCAGTTTTGCGCTCGAACTTGCTGTCATCGTTACAATTTTTTCTAACAGAGTCAACACCATTCATCGCTCCGCTTTTATCAGAATACCCTTGGCTCGAAAGAATCACTTGTCCATTTTTAGCCTTTAGGTTAAAGTAAAATTTTTTGTTTTTCTCGCTTTGGAAAATTTCAAACATTTTATATAAGTTTTAGTTACTACTGTAAATATATCAAAAAAATATAATGAATATTTAATGTTTTAGGACCAAATCTGAAAAGAATATGTTTTTTATCGAAGTTTTTTGCATTATAACTAGATTTAAAAAAAAGTAAGGCCTCATAGTGAAATGTTAAAAATGTTAATTTAAATTTGTAATTACTTAGTTTTTAACCAAATACATCATTATCATTATGAAAAGATTAATTGCACTTTCTTTGGCATTTGCTACATTTTCATTTGTTTTTGCCCAAGATCTACCCACAAATCCCGAACCCGGTAAATGCTACGTGCGTTGTACCACCCCTGACATTTATGAAAATCAAACTGTACAAGTGGAGGTCAAGCCTGCATACAAAGTATTGCGAACAGTTCCTGCTGAGTATGAGACCGTTACCGAACGAGTATTGGTGAAAGAGGCAGGAAAGCGACTTAGAGTCATTCCTGAAAAATGGGGGACCGAGACCGTATCTTATGTTTCAAAACAAGCGGCCTCTACCTTAAGAGTGATACCCGCCTCGTTTTCGCCAGATTCTGAGACAATAGAGGTCAAGCCTGCATATGCCCAATGGGAAATGAGCTCTGCCGCACCATCCGAGTGCCAGTCTAGTAATCCAGATGACTGTCGTTACTGGTGTTATAGAGGATATCCTGCGGAGTATACTACGATTGCCACTGAGGCGTTGGCTAATGATGCTTCGACGACCAGCACTCCTATCCCGCAAGCTACAGCCACCTATGTGAAGAAAGTCGTTACAGAGCCAGCTAAAGTTGTTGAAGAGGAGATCCCTGCAGAGTACGCAACGATCAGAAAAACGGTTCTTGTCAAAGACGCTACCGTAGTTGAAGAGACCATCCCTGCAGTCTATAAAACAGTTTCTAAGGAAGTCCTTAAGCAAAAAGGAGGTTTGACAACTTGGAAAGAGGTAGACTGTAAGCTGGTGGAATATAACGCACTTCCTATCAATTGGAATCTTGGAAGCGCCACATTGACTCCTGCTGCAAAACGCTTGATCGATCAAAACCTGTTGAAAGTACTTCAAGATACACCAGGTTCTAAAGTGGAGATCGCTTCCCATACAGATGCAAGAGGATCCAAAACATCCAATCAGGCACTCTCCGAAAGAAGAGCACAATCTGTAGCAAACTACTTGATATCTAAAGGGATCAACGCGAGTAGATTAGTTGCAAATGGATATGGAGAGTCTAGATTAAAGAACAGATGTGCAGATGGTGTTTCTTGTACAGAAAGAGAACATTCAGCCAACAGACGTACTGAATTTAGATTGATAAACAACTAAGTCCTCACGTCCTTATAAAATAAGAAGCCGCCTAGAATCTCTAGGCGGTTTTTCATTTGAAAAGGTCCATGCCTGGTATACTTGGCATCCCTTCTTTGGCAACGGCCGCCAACTCGGTCTCATGAACCTCAGTGGCCTTTTTGATGGCCTTGTTGAGGGTGACGATCAGATAGTCCTCTAACTGATCCTTGTCTTTAAGTAACTCGCCATTGATGTTTATGGCCTTTATTTCTCTATTGGCCGAAATGGTGACATCGAGAAGCCCATCGCTGCTTTTCTCGTCTATAAAGACCGTATTGAGACGTTCTTTGGTAGCTTCAACTTTCTTTTGGGTCTCTTTCAATTTGCCCATCATTCCCATCATGTCTCCAAACATTGTTTTTCGAATTTTAAGTTAACTAATACAAATTTACTAAATTGGTCACTTAAACCAATTCAACCTACTTCTAATGAGAAAAAGCATAGCTGTATTGGTTCTAAGTACTATTTTTGCCACCGCTTGTAAAGAAAAGGAAATGGAACCGCAACATGAAACTATGAAAGCACCTATTGCTGAAAAAATTCCAACAAACTTAGAAAAGCACGGGGATGTTCGTATCGATAATTATTATTGGCTCAAGGACCGTGACAATCCAGAGGTCATAGACTATCTGGAACGCGAGAATGCCTATAATGATGAAATGACAAAGCACACCACGGCGTTTCAAAAAGCGCTCTTCGAAGAGATGAAATCTCGTATCAAAGAAGATGACGCTTCGGTGCCTTACTTCTATAATGGCTATTGGTACATCACACGTTACGAGGAAGGTAAGGATTATCCGGTCTACACTCGTAAAAAGGGTTCTTTGGAAGCGAAAGAGGAGATCCTTTTTGACTGCAACGAAATGGCAGAAGGCCACTCGTTTTTTAGATTGGTGGGGATAAATATAAGTCCTGATAACAAATTGGCAGCTTTTGGGTTGGATACAGTTTCTCGCAGACAATATACCATTCAGGTAAAAAACTTGGAAACAGGCGAGATCTTTCCTGAAAAGATAAATAATACGACTGGTGGGTCTACTTGGGCGAGCGATAACAAAACTCTTTTCTATACCAACAAAGATCCTGAAACACTGCGGTCCAATAAAATAATGAAACACAAACTTGGTCATAACGTAGCGGATGATGAGCTGATATTTGAAGAAGAGGATGAGACCTTCTATACATTTGTGTATAAGACCAAATCTAGGGAGTGGTTGGTCATAGGTTCTACCAGCACGCTCACCTCAGAATATCAGATATTAAAAGCGAATGACCCTGACGGGGAATTTAAAGTATTTCAGCCAAGAGAACGAGGGCACGAATACGGCATCTCACATTTTGGAGACGAGTTTTATATTACTACGAATATGGATGGGGCTTCAAACTTTAAATTGATGAAGACCTCTGAAGAAAATACGACCAAAGAAAATTGGACAGAGGTAATTCCGCATAGAAAAGATGTTCTGCTAGAAGATATCGATATCTTTAAGGAGTATCTTGTGGTAAGTGAGCGTGAGAATGGACTTAATAAGATCAACATCAAACGTTGGGATGGTTCTGAGGAATATACACTTCCGTTCGACAATGAGACCTACACGGCCTATACTACGACCAACATCGATTTTGATACCGACATATTGCGCTATTCATACAATGCCATGACCACTCCTAATTCGGTCATTGATTTCAACATGAAGACGCGAGAAAGGGTTGTTAAGAAGGAACAGGAAGTATTGGGAGGCAAATTTGACAAGAACAACTACACCTCCGAGCGTGTTTGGGCCACCGCTTCCGACGGTACGAAGATCCCAATCTCTATGGTGTACAGAAAAGGAATCACCAAAGATGGTACAAACCCTTTGTTGCTCTATGCGTATGGTTCTTATGGCTCTACGATCGACCCTTATTTTTCTACGGTTAGACTTAGTCTTTTAGACCGAGGTTTTATTTATGCCATCGCCCACATCAGAGGTGGACAGTACTTGGGACGACAATGGTATGAGGACGGTAAAATGTTCAACAAAAAAAATACGTTCACAGATTTTATAGATTGTTCAAAATATTTGATTGCCGAGGGATATACTTCCCCAGACCATCATTATGCCATGGGAGGCTCTGCGGGCGGCTTGTTGATGGGGGCCGTTGTGAATATGGCACCCGAGCTTTATAACGGTGTCGTTGCAGCTGTACCTTTTGTAGACGTGGTCACCACCATGTTAGATGATAGCATCCCGTTGACCACAGGTGAATATGATGAATGGGGCAACCCAAATGATAAAGAATCTTACCAATACATGCTTTCGTACTCTCCTTACGATCAGGTACGATCACAGGAATATCCAAATTTGTTGGTGACCACCGGTTTGCATGACAGTCAAGTACAGTATTGGGAACCAGCAAAATGGGTGGCGAAATTGAGGGAAATGAAGACCGACGACCATCTGTTGCTTTTACATACCAATATGGATGCTGGTCATGGTGGGGCTTCAGGACGTTTTGAAGCATTGAAGGAAGTAGCAGAAGAATATGCCTTTATCATGGACCTAGAGGGCATTACGGACTAATAAATATATTTTGACTAAATTTGCACGGTTTGTTAAATTATCGGGTGAATTAAAAAGCACCTAAGCATTAAACAACTTTATGAAACAAGAGATAGACGCTTACAACAATGTCTTGGAGCTTGTTGGTCAAACACCAATAATAAAGCTCAATAGAATCGCCAACGATTTTCAAGGTGAATTCTACGCAAAGTTCGAAGCATTTAATCCAGGCCACTCTACCAAAGACCGAATTGCTCTTTACATTATAGAACAGGCCGAGAAAAAAGGCATTCTCAAACCTGGTGATACCATCGTTGAAACAACTTCGGGAAATACCGGATTTAGTATTGCCATGGTAAGTATCATCAAGGGATACGAGTGCATTTTGGCAGTGAGCTCCAAATCTTCTAAAGACAAGATCGATATGTTACGCGCCATGGGCGCTAAGGTCTATGTGTGCCCAGCCCACGTAAGTGCCGATGACCCAAGATCGTACTATCAAGTCGCGAGACGAATTCACGAAGAGACCAAAGGCTCTGTCTACATCAACCAATATTTTAATGAGTTGAATATCGATGCCCACTATACAAGCACCGGACCAGAAATTTGGAAGCAGACCAATGGCCAACTCACGCATTTCATAGCCTGTAGCGGTACTGGTGGTACCATATCTGGAACGGCACGGTTTTTAAAAGAACAGAATCCCAATATCAAAGTGATAGGCGTTGACGCCTACGGTTCAGTTTTGAAAAAATATCACGAAACCGGAGAGCTGGATAAAGATGAGATCTACCCATATCGTATCGAGGGGCTTGGAAAGAATCTCATTCCTACCGCTACGGATTTTGACGTTATCGACAAGTTTGTGAAGGTGACCGACGAAGAGAGTGCGCATACCGCAAGGGAGGTTTCTAAGACCGAAGGTTTATTCGTTGGCTACACAAGCGGTGCTGTGATGCAAGCAATAAAGCAGCTAGCAGCGGATGGGGAATTTGATGAGAATAGTAAGGTCGTCATGATATTTCCCGACCACGGGTCTCGCTATATGAGCAAGATATACAGCGATGAATGGATGCGCGACCAAGGCTTCTTTGATAGTGTGAATATCGAAGAGGAGATCCAGATCGAATATGTGAAATAATAGTTGAAAACATATATTATAAAGGGAAGTTTCTGCTTCCCTTTTTTTTGTGATATTTTTGAAGGATGAGAAGGCATGACTTCAAACATCAAATAAATAACCAATGAAAAACGTACTTGTAACTGGCGTTTCCTCTGGAATAGGGAAGGCCGTAGCACAATCATTTCTCAATAGAAATTATAGGGTTTTTGGGAGTGTGAGGAATGAAAAGGATGCTGAGCGTTTACAGAATGAATTCGGAGAGAATTTTGTACCGCTATTATTCGACATCACCGACCAGCAAGCCATAGATGAAGCCAAGAAGAAACTAGAGACTCATCTCGATGGGGCAGGATTGGATTGCCTGGTAAACAACGCGGGTGTCTCTGTCAATGGCCCCTTGGCCTATATCGACCTAGAGCAGGTAGATTTTCAGATGAAGGTCAATGTGCTCGGTCTATTGAGGGTTACACAGGCATTTCTACCGCTTCTAGGGTTCAATAGCGATCATAGGCCTGGAAGAATTGTGAATATCAGTTCCGCCGCCGGAAAGTCGACACGACCGTTTATGGCACCCTATTCTGCATCTAAGCATGCTGTAGAAGCTCTGTCCGATGGGCTGCGAAGAGAATTGATGGATTTTGGGATCGAGGTGATCGTCATCGAGCCTGGACCGATACAATCCGAGATATGGTCAAAAGCAAGGGAGACTGAGAACGTATATAGAAATACGCCTTATGAAAAGATATATGACAACATGAACAAAGCTGTTGATGGAATGGAAGGAGTGGCAATTCCAGCAGAAAAGGTGGGTGAGTTGGTCGTAAATGCTGTAGAAAAGAAAAAACCAAGAACACGCTATTTGATCGCTCCAAAAAAATGGCTGTTCTGGCTGGCTATCAATGTATTTCCCGATAGATTTTTAGATAAGATGCTCCATAAACAGATTCAGGAATTGAATAAATAAGGAATAATTTCGTTATGTTTTTGTATCTATAATTGAATATTTGACAGTATTCGAAAGTTTTTTTTGCAAAAAATTCAATACTAATGGCACATTATGATAGATAGGCAAAATTGGTTACTTTTGCCTGCTAGTAGACCCGACTAGATTAACGCTATGTTAGCATAACCTGAAATTACCCTAAATGAGAGATTTATTTGATAGGATTATTGAAAATAAAGGACCGCTTGGTAAGTGGGCCTCACAGGCCGAAGGATATTTTGTGTTTCCAAAGTTAGAGGGAGAGATCGCCAACCGAATGATATTTAACGGTAAGGAGATCATCACGTGGAGTATCAATGATTATTTAGGGCTTGCCAATCATCCGGAAATAAGAAAGGTAGATGCAGAAGCTGCTGCACAGAATGGTGCCGCTTATCCTATGGGAGCGCGGATGATGTCTGGACACACTGACCTTCACGAGCAACTTCAAAATGAACTGGCAGATTTCGTTAAGAAAGAGTCTGCATATCTATTGAATTTTGGCTATCAAGGCATCATGTCTGCAATCGATGCGCTGGTAAGCAAAGATGATATTATCGTCTATGATGTAGATTCGCATGCATGTATCATCGACGGAGTGCGTCTTCACCTTGGAAAACGTTTCACCTATAAACACAATGATGTAGATAGCTTGGAAAAGAACCTGGAGCGTGCCACCAAAATGGCCGAGCAGACCGGAGGAGGTATTCTGGTCATCTCTGAGGGTGTTTTTGGAATGCGAGGAGAACAAGGAAAACTGAAGGAGATCGTTGCGCTAAAAGATAAGTTCAACTTTAGATTGTTGGTGGATGATGCTCACGGCTTTGGTACCCTTGGTAAAACTGGTGCTGGAGCAGGAGAGGAGCAAGGCGTTCAAGATGGTATCGACGTATATTTTGCGACCTTCGCAAAGTCGATGGCCAGCATCGGAGCATTTTTAGCTGGGGACAAGGAGATCATGGATTATCTTAAGTATAACATGCGTTCGCAAATGTTTGCAAAGTCATTACCTATGATCTTTGTAAAAGGAGCTTTAAAACGCCTTGAAATGCTGAAGACCATGCCAGAGCTTAAGGCTAAGCTTTGGGAAAATGTAAACGCGTTGCAAAATGGTTTGCGCCAACGAGGATTTGATATCGGTACCACACAAAGTTGTGTGACCCCAGTATATTTAAAGGGAAGTATTCCTGAAGCGATGGCGTTGGTAAAAGACCTTCGTGAAAATTTTGGGATCTTCTGTTCGATCGTCGTTTACCCAGTGATTCCTAAAGGACTCATCCTATTACGAATGATCCCAACGGCCTCACATACGATGGAGGACATTCAGCTTACCTTGGAAGCGTTTTCATCGATCAGAGAGCGATTGGAGAACGGAACCTATAAAAGACTATCTAAATCAGTGGCCGAGGCCATGGGAGAATAGTATCCGAGTAAAAACTTATATTAAAAAAGCAGCCGAGTTGGCTGCTTTTTTATTGAGGAACATATCATTTTTAGTCTGGTGTAGAACGTGTGTAAGAGAGCGCTCCTCCGCTACCTCCGCTTCCCCACTCGGTAAATTTGAAGGAAAGATAGATATCCTCTTCTACAAGCCAGATGCCAAGATTCTTTCCGACCAATTCGGTCATAATGGTTCCGTCAGCTGTAAAAGACTCCGTTTCTACGTCAAAATCATTAGGAATGCTCACTATAGTGTTTCCTGCATTCAATTGAGCGATCATGGTAGCCACGTTATGAAAGCTATAAAAATGAGTGGGATCGCCGAGAGTACCATAGAACGCAAAGTTCTCATCCCATGGATTGTCGGCGCCAATACTGTCCAAAATGGCCCATTTAACGCCCTTGGTACCACCTGTGGCGGTAAAGTCTTTGGTACTAGGTGGGGCTACGTCATCCCAAAAATCTGCAAAAAGATCATCACCTGTGGCATCCTCGCCAAAGTTGTTTTGCCACCATTGGTAATTGTAGATCTGTCTGTTGTCTTGTCTTGTAAATGTTACGCTATCGCTAATTCGATCCTGGTTCTCAGGGAGGGTCCAATCGGCATTGGCCGCTTTCGTGAAGGTCATTTCGGGGCCTGTCCAGATATTATCCTTCGGTGGAGTGTCATCATCCCCACAAGAAATGGTCGTCAATAAAAGCGAAAATAAGATCGCCCCAGCATAAGTTAATCTCTTCATGTTAATTTGTTTTAGATTGAAATAAATACTACAAGAAATAAAAAAAAATATATAAATGAAAGAATTTTCTTTATATAACAAGAAAAGCAGTCATGTCGACCGCTTTTTGTATTTGAAAAAGGCATTGCTTTTTTAGTCTGGCGTAGAACGTGTGTAAGAAAGCGCTCCTCCGCTACCTCCGCTTCCCCACTCGGTAAATTTGAAGGAAAGATAGATATCCTCTTCTACAAGCCAGATACCAAGATTTTTTCCGACCAACTCGGTCATGCTAGTACCACTATTAGTACTACTACTGCCGTTCTCTACATTAAAATCGTCTGGTACGCTTACAACGCTCTGCCCGTCGTTTAGTTGTGTGATCATGGTAGCCACGTTATGGAAGCTATAAAAATGAGTGGGGTCCCCTAATGTGCCATAGAGGGCAAAGTTCTCATCCCATGGATTGTCTGCGCCAATACTGTCCAAGATGGCCCATTTAACACCCTTGGTACCACCTGTAGCGGTAAAGTCTTTGGTGTTCGGTACATCGACATCATCCCAAAAATCTGCTTCTAGATCATCCCCTGTGGCATCCTCACCAAAGTTGTTTTGCCACCATTGGTAATTGTAGATCTGTCTGTTGTCTTGTCTTGTAAATCTTACGCTATCGCTAATTCGATCCTGGTTCTCAGGGAGGGTCCAATCGGCATTGGCCGCTTTCGTGAAGGTCATGTCAGGGCCGGTCCAGATATTATCTTTTGGAGGAGTATCATCATCCCCACACGAGATAGTCGTAAATAAAAGTGAAAGTAAAATTACACTAGCATAAGTTAATTTCTTCATATCATATTTGTTTTAGATTGAAATAAAAGATGACAATAAAAGATAAAAAATCTTAGAGATGAAAGAAATTTCTTTATATAACAGAAAAAACAGTCAAATGACTGTTTTTTAAATGTTTATCGATTTTTATTGCTGATACATTGGGTTCGAACCCTTTTTGTTCGAGCCTTTGTATAAAGGGTTTCCTGAAGGAGCAACGCTGTTGCTCGAAGTCTTATTGCTGCGACTAGAGTTGTGATCGGTAGCTTTGGTCTGCTTATCGTCATTCTCATCGTTTGAAATATCAATACCGTAGGATTTGTTACTTCTGCTAGAATTATAGTCGGTAGCCTTGGTTCCATCGGCCTTATTGCTTCTGCTAGAGTTGTAATCCGTAGCTTGGCTCGTTTTAACAGGGTTATGCTGTCTTTTTCCAGTTGCCATTCCAGAGCCTTTCTCTCTTTTATAATGGGCTCTTTTTCCTGTAGACATACCAGAGGCGGCATCCCGTTTTATCTTGGTCTGCTCCTTTTGTTGGGTGACATGGGAAGTTTCATGGCTGCTGTCTTGTGCAAATATAAAGGTGGCAAATAATAGGGCGGTTAAAGTTGATAATAGCGTTTTCATTTTTCTAAGTTTTTAAAGGTTTACATCTATATATCAACCTACTTAGAAATTTGTTACCCTATTCTTTGAAAAATTTTTTTGAAATGTTCCAGAACCACTCGCTTTCGGCACTCCTGCCATGCCGGCAGACAGGCCTCCTTCTCAACGAGGGACTCTATACAGTTCTCCCCTTTTAAAGGGGAGATGTCCATAGGACAGAGGGGTTACATATTCAGTTGGCGATAATGTCCTATATTTAATTAATGAACAACGAACTGCATAACAGAAAATATCTAAAAGCTTTTAGAAAAGAATTAAGAAATAATTCAACAAAAGCGGAATCGCAACTATGGAAAGCCCTTCAAAAGAAACAATTGGAGGGTAGAAAATTTCGACGTCAGCATAGCATTGGTAATTATATTGTTGATTTTTTCTGTTCTTCTGAAAATTTAATTGTGGAGTTGGACGGACAAGGACATTTTAATGCTTTCGTTGAAGAAAGAGATGATAAAAGAACAATTGACTTGATCGCGTTGGGCTATAGGGTTATTCGTTTCGAAAATAAACAGGTCTTTGATCAATTGGACATGGTCTTGGAGGCCATAAAGGAGGAGTTCAAAGAATAACCACCCCGCCTTCGGCACCCCTCCTTGAAAAGGAGGGGACTTTGTTTGGTTCCTCCATTATGATGAAGGCTATATTATTTGTAATGAAACAGTCCTAAATGTGTAAAGATTCTAAATACCGAGGGATCAACGCTGTTTTTATAATAGCGATGTACTTTGTAACCACTTCGGCAGTGCTACTTCTATGAACAAGCATGGTACAAGCGCTCTTCTAGTAAAAGGGACCCTGTTTGTTTCTCCCCTTTTAAAGGGGAGATGTCCATAGGACAGAGGGGTTATCTATTGAGAGTTCAACTAGATCTCGAAACCACTTGTTTGGAATCATATCAATGGTCAGATTTACCCTTTCGGTATCACCACTATTGATCACCTTATGCGGGTCGGTGAGTTTCAAATACCAGCATTCCCCTGGTTTCATCGGTACTTTGGTGTCGTTCAGATAAAAAGATACACCTTCGCCATTTATGATTGGAATGGTCAATCTAATGACGGACCGTTCAACTTCCAGTCCCAAAGTGGGGTCGGTATGTTCTTTTACTACCGAGTTTGGGGCTAAGCGTAGCAATCGTACTAGCGTTACTTTGGTGTGTTGGCGAAAGGTGTCTACCACGCTTGTCAAGTAAGGAGACCGCTGTAATTCTTTGGTGTTCAACCACTCCGTCCATGACCCATCTGCATAATCTTCTGCTGGAGGAGGAAAAGGGATGCTAGGGTCTACCATATGCGCAGGTGCTCTTAGCTGCACGGCATTGTAGTATTCGAAATCGTTCAATTTTAAGGCCTCATATTCTGAGACCAGTTTTTCAGCATCAAAGGTGAACGGGAGTATGATACGATCTTCTATTTGCTTAGAAATTGTGACAGACATTTTTATATGATTTTTACTTTCTGATAAAGCTACACCATCTATGATGAATGGGTATGCGTAGTTTCACGGGTTTTGAAAGATTTTCAAAAGGAAGAGAATGGGAAGAGAAGATAGAAGATAGAAGATAGAAGAGAAAGGTCTTTTAGCCACTCGCGAAGACTTCTTTTATCATTTGAGGTCTAGAAAAAATCGAATTACCTGAAAACGCTGAAATTTTGGCGAATCAAAAAAGGGCCACTCTTTTTACAGAGATGGCCCTTCTTTCCAAAATTGATTATTTTTTTTAGCCGTTAACCGTCAACAATTAACTAACAACGGCATCTGCTTGATTTCTAAATACCAACTCATCATCAAAGGCATCTAAAAGGATAACACTTTCTGTAGTGACCTTTCCTGCCAAGATTTCCTTCGACAGCTTATTCAGTACCTCCCGTTGAATCACTCTTTTCACAGGTCGTGCACCATATTGTGGGTCAAAGCCTCTTTCGGCCAAGAAGGTAATGGCTTCGTCTGTGGCGTCCATCGTGATATTCTGAGCCGCGAGCATTTTCGACGTTCTTTTCAGCTGCAACTTCACGATGGCTTCGATATCGGTACGTGTCAGTGGGCTGAACATCACAATATCATCGATACGATTTAGAAACTCTGGTCTAACCGCTTGCTTTAACAATCCAAGGACTTCGACTTTGGCTGTTTCCATGGCCGTTTGCATATCAGGGATATTCTCATACTTCTCCTGAATGATATGACTGCCCATATTGCTGGTCATAATGATGATCGTGTTCTTAAAATCTGCAACACGTCCTTTATTATCCGTCAATCGGCCTTCATCCAAAACCTGTAACAAAATATTGAAGGTATCTGGATGCGCCTTTTCAATTTCATCTAATAGCACTACGGAATATGGTTTTCTTCGTACCGCTTCCGTCAATTGGCCGCCTTCATCATAACCAACATATCCCGGAGGTGCTCCCACCAATCGGCTTACGGCATGTCGCTCTTGGTATTCGCTCATATCGATACGGGTCATGGCGTTCTCGTCATCGAAAAGGAATTCTGCCAACGCCTTTGCCAATTCGGTCTTACCGACACCGGTGGTTCCTAAAAAGAGGAAGGATCCTATTGGTTTTTTCTGGTCTTGTAATCCTGCTCTCGATCTGCGTACGGCATCTGCCACCGCTCGAATTCCTTCTTCCTGTCCAACGACGCGTTTCCCTAGCTCATCTTCGAGTTTTAGCAGTTTCTCACGTTCGGATTGCAACATCTTGGTCACAGGAATTCCGGTCCACTTGGCAACTACCTCTGCGATATCGTCATAGGTGACCTCTTCTTTGATCAAGGCATTCTCCTTATGTGATTTCAATTGCTCTTGAAGGGCTTCTAGCTGTTCTTGTGCTTCTTTGATCTTGCCATAGCGTATCTCCGCAACTTTTCCATAGTCACCTTCACGTTCGGCGCGTTCTGCCTCTAGTTTATATTCTTCGATATTTGCCTTTACTGCTTGAACGTTATCTACAACCTCCTTTTCACGCTGCCATTTGGCATTGAGCTCGTTACGTTCTTCTTTTAGATTGGCCAGATCGGCATTCAATGACTTTAGCTTCACTTCATCCTTTTCCCGTTTAATTGCTTCGATCTCGATCTCCAACTGCATGATCTTTCTATCCAGCACATCCAATTCTTCGGGTTTGGAATTGATCTCCATTCGTAGTTTTGATGCCGCCTCATCCATCAAGTCGATCGCTTTGTCTGGTAGAAATCGATTGGTGATGTAACGGTTAGAGAGTTCTACAGCGCCGATGATGGCTTCATCCTTGATGCGCACCTTGTGATGAGTTTCGTACTTCTCTTTGATACCACGAAGGATGGAAATAGCACTTTCGGTATCGGGTTCATCGACCATTACCTTTTGAAAACGACGCTCTAATGCCTTGTCCTTTTCAAAATACTTCTGGTATTCATCGAGAGTGGTAGCACCGATGGCACGTAGTTCTCCTCGGGCTAGTGCGGGTTTTAAGATGTTTGCAGCGTCCATAGCACCTTGGCCACCGCCAGCACCTACTAGGGTGTGAATCTCATCGATGAATAGGACGATATCGCCATCGGAAGTAGTCACTTCTTTGATGACCGATTTCAAGCGTTCTTCGAACTCTCCTTTAAATTTGGCACCGGCTATCAAGGCACCCATATCTAGAGCAAAGATCTGCTTATCCTTCAAGTTCTCGGGAATGTCGCCATCGACAATACGATGTGCCAATCCTTCGGCGATCGCGGTTTTACCGGTGCCGGGTTCCCCAACGAGAATTGGATTGTTCTTGGTTCTTCTCGATAAGATCTGTAAGATTCTTCGTATCTCTTCATCTCTTCCGATCACGGGATCTAATTTGCCATCGCGCGCCAATTGATTCAAATTCTTGGCATACTTGTTAAGTGCATTATAGGTATCCTCGGCACTTTGCGAGGTTACTTTACCGCCTTTGCGCAGTTCTTCGATGGCTGCTTGAAGGCCTTTTTCTGTCACCCCTTGATCCTTGAGCATCTGTGCGATCTTGCTTTTGGATTTGAAGATGCCCAATATCAAATGCTCGATCGACATAAACTCGTCTTTCATCTTCTTAGCGATGATGTTGGCTTCATTAAGTGAAGTGCCTGCCTCTCGAGAAAGCATGATGTCCCCACCCGACACCTTTGGAAAACTTTCAAGCTCTTTGTCGAGCATTTGCTGTATCAATGGGGTATTCACATTTAATTTGTTCAAGAGAAAGGGAAGGACATTCTCATCTACGTTGAAGATGCCCTTAACGATATGCTCGTTCTCTATTTGTTGATGGCCAAATTCTTGCGCGATCTGTTGCGCCTGTTGGATGGCCTCCTGTGATTTTATAGTAAAATTATTTAAGTTCATCTGTAATGGTTTTTGCTTACAGCTGGTATAGGTCAAAGGTCATTCCACGATGCGTTTACCGACAAAATGACTTGTTTTGTACTGAGTTTGAATGACTTTTTGGCAAGCTCCCCAATGTCACTTCGAGTGAAATTCGCAAATTAATGAGTGAATTTAGTATCGAGAAGTCGTTAGTCCGCGAAATGTTCTCGATACAATCCTCTCCCAAAGTTTCGGGTTCGAATCACTCGAACTGACAAAGTCTTTCAAAAATTTTAACTAGTGCAATGAACAACATCTTTTAACGACAGACTTCCTATATTTGAACATATTTAGAATTTTAATGGGAATATTTGATAAGCTTTTCGGAAGCGATTCCGAAGGAAAAGAAAAAGTTGAGAAAAAAGCACTGCCTTGGCGAAGACTTACAGAGATCGATCAGTTGAACGAATTGGCCGACGCTTCTCATCAGCGCCCGCAGGTCATATTCAAGCATAGCACACGCTGCGGTATTAGCAGTATGGTGATGAATCAGTTTGAGGGTTCTTTTGATATTGAGGAAGATGCAATAGACCTCTATTATTTGGACCTGCTAAGCTATCGTGAAGTCTCTAATGAGGTAGCGGCTAAATTTCAAACATGGCATGAAAGTCCACAAATGCTCATCATTAAGAATGGTGAGACCGTGCATCATGCTAGTCATAGCGCCATTCAGGCTTCGGACATTCTTCCATTTGTATAAAAAAACCTTCCAAGGTGTAAAATTTCATCTTTGGAAGGCTTATTTATTTTGTAAGGAAGCGTGTTAATATCCTTTTCTCCCATCTATAGAATACTTCCCTGGACCACTTAGGCCAATGACAACGAAGGCGATAAGATAGAGCAAGGCTTTTTCTTTGGTGGCAATAGGATCAGCAGCATGAACTACAAAAGCAGCGACTGCCATCACGATGATCACGGGAATGGTGGATAGGCGTGTTTTAACACCAAGGATGATCAAGATCGGTGCGATAAATTCTCCGATAACTGCCAGAATACAAGCCACGATCGCCGGCAAACCAAGAACCTGCCCAAATTGATCGCCATTTCCTTGGATGAGCATCATAAATTTCCCGTAGCCATGGGTGAGCATCAAAGCCGAAAAGCCTACTCTTAGGATAAGTAGGCCTAAATCTGAATGTCTAGATTTCATATATCATACGTTAGTTAGTTATCCTAAAACTAACAAAAGATTTCTAATTTCTAGCATACTCATATTTATTTCTAACAAAGCGATCTTCGGTACCGTCATATTTAACTTCCTTTTTATAGCTCAACGAGTCTTTGCCGATCCTATAGGTCATGTAGAATGTGCTAGGTTTGCCATTGTCTTTACCTGTGGATCTTGTTGTAAATTCCAAACTTCCGTCTTCGGCATATTTCTTACTGATCACTACACCCTTGTTAAAGAAGGTTCCGTCTTTTTGTAATTTCCATTTTCCACTAGAATTCGCCTTAGGTTCATAAGGGTATTTTTGAATGTACTTTACACTGGCATCAGTGTCCTTTTCCAATCGCAACGTACAGTCGATATTTACCATTCTTCCATCGGAATAGTTCTTATACGTCAATTTCCCTTTCCATTCAACTCCAAGGACATCCTTAAAGTCGTTGATGTCTAATTTTTCTTGAGCGTTAATAGCTCCTAAGATCGTCAATGTAATAATTGTTAATATGGTTTTCATAATAATTTGTTTTTTTACTTAATGATTTTTCCCTCTGCCTTATCAAAGACGGCCTCGTAAGTGATCGTTTCGGGCTTGTATTCAAATTGAATGCTTCGGTTATCTTGACCATTTAATTCGAACTGATCATTTTGGTTTACAAATTTGAAACTGATGTTGTCGGCAGCCGCTTTCTTGGAAAACGTGCCCTCGTAGATACCGTCGCCATCCGGGTCCTCTAACGGAATGGTCCTGCCCCACGTTGGGTTGGTGAAGTTCCCTCGAACTCCGACATTCTTCACATTTTCAACAGCATTCATATCCACACGGAAGGTCACCGTCTTTTGATGTATATCTTGTACGCAGCTAGTGAATGAGATCAGTAATAGTATTGTGATGATGTTTATCGTTTTCATAGTTCTTTTTTAAAGTTGAGCAATTGGAATTTCGAGCTTTGAAGCTTCCATCTTTTTAGAGATCAGATAATCGATACCGAAACGTCCCGATCCTAGAACAAGGTTGTAGATAGCAACCCAGAGAAAGCCCATGGCCGGAAGCATTCCCCAAACACCACCTCCCATCTTTTGCATAAAGATGGCGACAAGCATGGTACACATGATCAGAAAGGATGCGATCCTTGTCTTGAGCCCAAAGGCCAAAAACAATCCCCCAACAGCTTCGCTAAAAGCACCCATCCAAGCAAAGAATACAGGGAACATAGCGAAGATGCCTCCATAGGTGGCAACGTCCTGTGGAAACCAATAGGCGACTTCAAAGAGGTCAAGATTGCGATGGTCGGCTGTCCAGGGCATCCCAAATTTATCGGCTCCAAAGCTTGTTGTCAATAGCATACCACACACAAATCTTGGGATGGCAAATAAGAGGTCGGCGTACCACTTGGATTGGGTAACGGGTTTGATAATTGATTTCAATAATTTTTTCATGATTCAATAATTTTTATTCGACTTGTTTGTTGAACCAAAATTCTGAATCTTGCTTGATCTAAAGGTTTCAAATCGTCTTGAGACGTCTCAAATGATGATTTAAGACGTCTTAAGTTTCTGATCCGTCAAGTATTGTGAAGGTGAGGTGTTGGTGAATTTCTTGAAGACACGATTAAAGGTGGCTTTGCTATTAAAGCCCGAGTCATAGGCGATGGCCAGCAGCGAGAGGTGACCATTCTTGGGGTCTAACATGCTTTCTTTTACTTCGGCAATACGGTACTTGTTAATGAAATCGTTGAAATTCATTTTAAAGCCGGCATTGATCACCTGTGATAGTTCATTGGTGCCCATTTTTAATGCTTTCGCTAATTCAGGCAAGGTGATATCGGGATTTAAATAAGGTTTCTCTTCATTGAAGAAGTTGGCTATCTTCTTTTTTTCTCGTGTAAAATCTTGTTCTGGGGTATTTTCTACCACCGTATCGGGACTAAAGTTAAAGGTTAGACCGTAGAGTTTTGATAGGTCGGTGAAATAAGCTTTTATCCCCAAATAAACTACGGCGATCGCCGAGAAAAGATTAACCCACCACCGATCTTTATAATCAAGATCGGTGAAGATCTCTACTATTTGTTGCCCATAGCCATAAGCGATCAGAAAAATATAAACGGCTAGAAAATTACGTATCCAATTGAGCTCTACTTTGTAAGTGTTGGAAAAGAACTGCTCGATCTTCTTCTTATAATTATAGAACAATTGAATGGTAAAGGCAAAATAGAGCAAATAGGAGGTATATTGAATGGCCTCGAATAGCATAGGGAACAATTGCATGTTATATTTCAGATACCATTCGCCATTTTGAACATCGTCAAATCCAGGTTGTTGCATATCATGAATAAGGATGACCGCATCGAAGATGACCAGCAAAAGGGTAGGAAAGAAATGCCAAAGATGAACTCTTTTGAATTTAAAGTTTGGTTGCACCAGACTTCTTGTGTAAAAGTAGATCAACGGTCCGATGGTGATACCAAAATTCACCAAATAATAATTGATCTTCGTATTCCTGAAAGTATCATACCAACCCATAAAACCAACGGTATAGGTCGTTCTATGATAGGCCGTGATGACCAAGAGCAGGACAATAAATAGATCTGCGATATATCGCTCCTTCAGATATCTTCTAAATAACAAAAATGCAAAGATGAGCCCTTGTATCACCAGTATCAACAAGGGAGTACTGTATATATTAAAATCCGGGAAAGCGAGAAACATGTAGTTTAGTCGATTTTCGATTTTAAAGATATCAAAAAAATCTTACGCAATTAATAGCGAAGATGCTGTAGCATGGTTTTTTTTAAAGTATCCTTATCTATGGGTTTGGAGATAAAATCGTCACAGCCGGCCTTGATCGCCTTTTCTCTGTCTTCAAAATTGGAATAGGCAGTTTGCATGATCACAGGAATCTCGGGTTTCAGATGCTTAATTCTTTTAGTGGCCTCATAGCCGTTCATAATAGGCATCATAATATCCATGAGTACTAGGTCAATATCTGCATTCTTTTGAAAGATATCGATTGCTTCCTCTCCATTCTTCGCACGGTATATTTTTGTTGAAAGCTCAGGAATCCTTTTTAGGGTAGTGCTTAAAAAGAGAAAGTTGACCTCTCCATCCTCGGCAATTAAAATATGACGCTCCTTATGGCTATCCAAAGCGGTTGTTCCATTTTGATGAAGCTCTAGATCATTTTCGATATCAGCGGAAGTTTCCTCAAAAGGAATGGTGACCGTGAAAGTGGCACCGTATCCTTTTTTGGATTCCACCGAGATACTTCCCCCAAGGAGCTCCGCATTTTCTTTAGCAATGGTAAGCCCTAACCCCAAGCCACTTTGGGATTGGAATTTTTCATCCTTACGCTTTTTGAATTTTTGAAAGATGAGGCGCTGCTCTTCTTCAGAGATGCCCTTACCTGTATCACTTACCTCAATCACCAGTCGATACTCTTTGGACAAACGGTAGGTGACGACGATCTCACCTTCGTCCGTATTCTTTATGGCATTATCTAATAAAATACTAATGATCTTCCGGACTTTGCTCTTGTCGACAACTATTGGTGCCATATCCATATCGACAAGTTTTAGTTCTACCTCGCTGTCTAATACTTGAAGTTCATAGATGGCAACCAGCTCTTGCATCAAATAGTTTATGTTGGTCACTTCGGGCTGAATGCTCACTTGATTTGTGTCCAATCTAGAAATCTCCAAAATGTCATCTATGATCCGCATGAGTTGCTTGCTACTATTCTTAATGATCTCGGCATAATGTTCTTTTTCACTCTTGCTTATATCGTCTTGAGCGATGAGGTCGGCAAAGCCTGTGATTCCATTTAAAGGGGTTCGAATTTCATGGGAAATATTTTGAATGAAAGCGGTCTTAAGTCGGTTTCCATCCTCAGCCTTTTTCTTCGCTACCTCTAATTCGTTCGTCTTATTCTTGATACAATACCTCAAATAACGGTTAAATAAGGAGGCTAAGAGGAGCAAACCCAGAATAACGGCTGCCACAGCTGTCCAAAAACCAGCTTTCTTATAAGTTGGTTTTACAATGGTATAGGACCAATTGTCAAAGATCTCTTTTTTTTCTTCATCACTAATGCTATTCACAGCCTTGTTGAGAATGCTGCTTAAGACAGTGAGGTCCTTTCTAGAGGCCACGCCAAGCTTGTTCAAATGGTCGATCTCTATAGTGTTCTTTAATTGGTCATATCCCTTTCTGTTGATAAAGTAATTAGAGATAGCTTTGGTCGAGACATAGGCCTCGACCGTGCCTGAAGCTACCAGTTCAAATCCGTGCTCATCGTTGATCACTGGAAATAACAGAAGTTGAGGGTATGTTTTTTTTAAGTGCTCAGCGATCGCGTAGCCTTGTATGACTGCTACTTTCTTTCCAAAAAAAGAAGATAGGTCAGTGTTTTCATTATCTTTCTTAGTGACTAGGACATGAGGTTGCGATACCAAAGGCTCAGTGAAATTCAAGTATTCTTTTCTAGATGCCGTTTTCTCTATTTCTATGATCATATCGATCTTCTCTGCCTTCGCCTCATCGAGTATTTCTTGCCAATTGTTATAGAGTACCTTTCTAAATTTGTAATCGAGCCTTTCTTCGATGATATTTACAAATCCAATAAAGATACCATCCAGCTGGTCCTGTTCATTGATAAACTGATAAGGTGGATAGGTGGGATTGATGGCCGCGATCAATTCTGGATGTTCATCGAGCCATAGTCGTTCTTCTGGTGAGAGAATTTCTGGTTTTTGTTCGCACGACAAAAAAAGAAAGACACCAAAAAGAAATGACATCTTTTTAGCAAGGAGGTTCATGGTATGTTAGCTAGTCTTGGTACAACAATAAGAGCAATAATTAAAAATGTGGGGATATGAAACCGTAAGATACACCAAAAAGAGCGAATTTACCACCAAACTATGAAGAAACGCTCCAGAGTTCCGTCGGGCAATTGGCTCCAGCAAAGCGGAGCGTACCTATTTTGGATGTAGTGATCGATCTTTGGCAATACCTCTTCTAAAGTTTGAAAAGGATAGGCTAAAGAGGGGGCGCTTACCCAGTCATATTTCTTGGGGAGATAGAACCTGCATTTTTTATAAAATGGAGCATTTAAGTGCTTTTGGTTCAAATAGAAACCCGCAATACATTCTTTATTGATCTCTTCGAATGAACGATGTAGATCCTCTTTTGGAACAAATAATTGCGCTTTAAAACAAATACTTTGCTCAAAATTCTCTAGTTGAATCGCCTTCGATGCCTTCTTCTCTCTAAAGGTAACAAGATCCAGCCCTTGTAAATGTTGCTGGGTTTCTGGAGCATAGAGCAGGGGTAATTGCTTCTTTTTGAGTTTGTCCACCTTTTCAATGAGCAGGTCCTTCCGATTAGGACCTATCCAACATTTCAGTTCTTCATTGGAAAACGTTGGATCGAAGAGATAGAACTTGCAGATCAGTTCTATATGAAGGTTGACCCTTCGCTCTAGATCCTTGATCAAAAAATCCAACTCACCGATGGTCGCTTTCTTACGCTTAATTTGAATATTCTTTGCCAAAAGCGAGTATCGCTCGGATCGATCGATATATTCTGAAAAGAAATACTCAACGCGTTGTCCAAGACGGAGTCTTTCGGGAATTTCAATAGTCTTATTGAGATGAAATGAGGCCTTTGTTTCAAAAGGTGGCACCCCTACGACCCAATCGTCATCAAATAGGGAAGGGGTAGCGAGAAAACCTTGATATTGGCGCAGAATATCATTCATAGTTTGGGATATTCTTTCCCAAGATAATATCTCTCTCCACAATTTGAATACCATTCTCGGTCCTCGGAGTCATGATACCCGACCCTCCTCTGGGATTTGCAATATTGTTGTTTTCAGTACTCAGATAAGGGTCATCATCAAACCGGTAATCTGCGATATAGTAGGCATTCTTGTCGGGTTCTTTTATCGTGGCATGAATGTGCTGTGGAATGCGGGTATTGGGATAAGAAGCTGGTCGAAAGGTATAAAAAGTGTATTTACCGTCGGCACCGGTCTTTACCCAACCGCGGATATACCCATGGCGTTTGGCCCAACCTTGTTCATCACCTTTCTTGGGATATATTCCTTTATTATCGGTTTGGTAGATATAAATGATCACGTCTTTTGCGGGCGTTCTCCCATCTTTTTGATACACCCTACCAACAATCTTCAATTTAGAATCATTGACAGCAAAATCAGGTAAGGTATCGATGGATTTCAACGTCTGGTCACCATATTCAAAAAGTGCCTTGCAGCCTTCACACGGGCCACCGACATTGATCTTTTGTTCAAAGTCCTTAGTTTGAGATTGACATGAGCAACACAAGCAGATGGCCATAAGTATGTTCCAGACATATTTCATTATTACTAAAGGTATATGTTAGCGTACGAATCACCTCGTATTTTGTTCAAACTTTAACAGTAAGTGATTGACTTGTGCCTGAAGCTTTTTTTTGAAGAATGGGGTCCAGCCTATTAAAAGGCCGGTGGGCCCCATCGCTTGTCTGGCCCATCGGTAAAGATCGAAGCTGTCTATATGTTCTATGATCTTTCCATCTTTGAATTTGAACTCGGCATGGATAATATTATGCACCTTCCGACCCGTCTTGCTAAAAGTATAGAACGCTTCCCAAGTGGCCTTGCCAGCGTTCTGATCGGCTTCAATACGCGAGACTCGGACCTTAAAGTCTTTACCTTGCTGACTCTCGCAGAGCATTCGCCACATGTTTTTGGCATGCTCCCCATTCAATTCTCCAAAGGCAGGGTCTTCAAATCGTATATCGGGATGGTAATTAGCAACCATCTTTTCTGCATCCAATTGCGTAAAAGCGTCGTAGAATTGTTCAATTGTTTGTTTCATGTAATTCTTGGATTAGGTCTTTTTCGGATCTGGTCATCGATTCCTTATTTGCCAAGATGAAGTTGGCCATATCTCCGCCCCAAGTCTGATAGGTCAACTTTGACGGATGAACACCATCGCTAAAGAATGCCGCGGGTTCAGCTTTGATATCGAGTCGGTCGATCCAATCTTCCAAGGTGATCTTATTGGTATAATAGAAGACCCCATCATAATCAGATACCAACTCAGCCAATTCTTTTCCGAGTATCTCCACTAGGTTGCCCAAGGTAAACTTGATGATTGGAGTAAATGCGGGAAACGCTTTGATGGGCGGCATATTTGTAAAAAAGATAGGGGTGTCGGTAAATTTAACTTTGATCGCCGCTATCAATTCTCCAATGTGTCGTTTCCATCTCATTGGGGTATTTAATTCAAAGGCATCGTTACCACCGAGGCCGATCACGATGAGATCAACTCTTTTCTCTTTTATCTGAGGAATGATCGTTTCTGTAACTTTTTTTGTATTGTGTCCACTTCTTGCATACACCTTCCACTTGACGGTCGTCGCTAGTTTTTCTGACAACACCTTTGCCAAGGTGCCAGTAAAGCCTTCATCGTGTGTCTTTACACCAACACCAGCTATCGTACTTTCGCCAATGGTCAAAAGTTGTAATGATTCTTGAGTATTCTTGAGCACAACGCCTTCGACACCTTGGGCTTCGGGTAATTTAGGGATACGCGCTTTGATGCGCTTCCCTTGAAAGTACATGATGGGTAATAAGGGAATTGAGAATAGCGTACCAAAGAGATACTTGAAATTCATTTGATAAAAGACTTAGATTTGGCCACATTAATTACTTCCAATTGGCGGCGGACCTTCTGGTATCATGGGTTCGTATTTGGTGTCTCCCTTTCGTTCCTTATATTCCTTCTTTACTTTCTGCACCAATTTTGGACCCTCAAAAAGATCGACCATGGTCATGGCCATTGCCTTGCTAGCATAGATCATTCCCTTGTGACCAATGGACATACCTCCACAGGCCACCACAGCCCATGAATGCCAAGGCGTGTCTTTCGGAGCAGTGGTCACTCCAAGGTTGATATTGGCAACATTCCAACTAACATCTCCCACGTCGGTAGAGCCGCCTCCTGGATGCTCTTTGGTCGCTTCGAGCGGGGTGATACTGCTGTCCATACCTACTTGCGGTTTCCCCGTCACTTCTTGTATCTTTTGGCCGAATGCCGTTTCTTCTGCAGTATATTCGATGGGACCCAACAACTCAAGGTTTTGCTGCATTATTTCACCGCCTGTTCGGTTGACCAGCACCTCGTAAATTCCTGATATCAAAGAAATCTTATAATCCACATTCGCCATGATCGCGGCACCTTCAGCCATCGCCTTGACGCGTTCATACACTGGTGTCATTCCTTCTCGTTTGGTGTCACGCACACGGACCCATAGTCTGGAGTAATCTGGGACCACATTCACTACTTGTCCACCATCTTGAATATGATAATGAATACGCACCGTGGGTTTCACATGTTCTCGATAATAATTGATACCAGTGGTATAGAGCTCTAATGCGTCCGAAGCACTGCGGCCGTTCCACGGATCGGCAGAAGCGTGCGCTGCCTGGCCAAAGAATTCTACCTTAAAATCGATCAACGCCAAGGAACTTTGCACATCTGCTTTTGTTGTCGCAGATGGATGCCAACTGATATTTACATCCACGTCATCCCAAAGGCCGTCGGCGACCATCCAGATCTTCCCAAAGAACTTCTCTTCGGCCGGAGTACCAAAGAATTTTACCGTACCCTTTATTTTGCCAGCTGCTATTAATTCTTTGATGGCGATGGCCGCACCCAAACTCCCAGCTCCAAAAAGGTTATGGCCACATCCATGGCCGTTTGCCCCGTCGTTCAACGCCTCTTTTGTAGGTTGCGCCTTTTGAGAGATCCCAGGAAGCGCATCAAATTCACCTAAGACACTGATCACAGGTTTACCCGAACCATAAGATGCTACGAAGGCTGTTGGCATCCCTGCAACACCGCGTTCTACTTGAAAGCCATTTTTCTCGGCATAGTTGGCAAGGATCTCTGAAGATCTTGATTCCTGAAAGGCTTCCTCGGCCAAACCCCAGATCTCGTCGCTGATCTTTATAAGCTCGGTTTTGTGCTTCTCTACCGAAGCGATGATCGCCTTTTTGTTTTTTGAGAGTTTTTGTGCATTCAGCGCTCCTGTAGTACATACGAGGAACGCTAAAACTATAATATGTTTCATGCTGATGGTTTGGTTAATGAGTTCGATAATTAATTTTTCTTGAAGATACGAAAAGACGATCAATTAAGGAGTTCGTGGATACTTGCATATTGCAAGAGCATGATGGTTTTGGCATCTTTTATCTCACCCGTATTCATCATTTCAACAGCCTTGCTGAAAGGCAATTCCAACACGGCGATATTCTCATGTTCGTGCGCCACACCACCACCATCACTTACTTTCATTTCATCGGTATAAGCTCCTATAAAGAAATGTAGGATCTCTGTCACCGATCCTGGCGACATATATGATTCAAAGACCTTTTTTACTTCTTCGATCCTAAAGCCTGTTTCTTCTTCGGTCTCTCGCTTGATACATGTCACCGGATCGTCCTCGTCCAGCAGGCCAGCACAGGCTTCGATCATCATGCCATCGGCGTTGCCATTGACATAGGTGGGCATTCGAAATTGTTTGGTGAGGATGACTGTCCCTTTTTTCTTATTGTAGAGTAATATGGTTGCACCATTTCCTCGGTCGTATGCCTCGCGCTGCTGAGTTTCCCAGGTACCATCATCCTTTTTATAATCAAAGGTATACTTGTTAAGTACGTACCAATTATCCGATAGCACTTCTTTCTTGATATTTTTAATGTTGAGATCCATAGAATTTATTTAGAGACCCTTTCAATAAATTCGTCCATACGACTCAATAATCGCCACCATTCCGAGCCATCATCGCGAAACACGCGAATGGCGCCAGCTCGCACTAAGATCTTTCGCAGTTCATCGTCTTCGAAACCCCCCAGATGGTTTTTTAGGGTTTCAAACGAGCGATCGGTAAAACTTTTATGACTTAAGAAATGCTTGGCTGTATCCTCTGCCATGAATTCGGTTTTGTTTTCTTGCCTCATAAGTGACAATTCTTGTTTAAAGCGTTGCCGTTGTAGAAAATAGGAGAGGAGTCCACCGATTATTGCACCTAAGAGTGCTGATAGAGCAGAAATAATGCTATCGTCCATGGTCGATCGTTTTTGGTTGGTCTAAAATGTATTTGATAAAGATAAAAAATGAAAGGATGCGTTTTCAATTAATCTCCATTGATGACTTTTTCCCAGACGTTATTGGCATTGAGCTTAAAAGATCCGAGATGATCAAAGTTGCATTCTGCTGGAGCGATCATCGACAAGAAGACATGCTCTTTCCCCTGATAGAGATGATATGTTTCTCCCAAAACGGGTTCAAAGTTAAAATGTGCATTGAAGATGAGATTGTTATACTCGAACTCGCCCATCAATTCTTCGTAGGCCTTTTTCAATTCTGAATATCTTGATTCAAAAAGATGGTTGGCCTTGGTGACATGATAGTTCTTCCAAGAAGAGATGTCCTCGATTTGAATGGCGGGGGCACCAACATTACTTGCATAGGGAAGAATGTTAGCCTCGTACCGTTCTGTTTCTTCGTTAAAAACTACATTATCAGGTTTCTTAGTTTTTTTATCAGTCATAGGGCAAATTTAGCGTTTAGAGATCTTATTTCCAGAAATATGACGTTGGCGTGAACATTTAAAGCGTTTTATATCGCCCATTTTGGCGCGATGTTTTGTTTTTCGACCTTGCACGCGCGCACGCCACATCCTAAAGCTGCTGGGCTTCATCTCTCTTCGCATCAGATCGATCACCTGCTGTTCTTTCAATCCAAATTGTAATAGGATCGCATCGAAGGGCGTGCGGTCTTCCCATGCCATCTCGATGACCCTATCGATCGCTCTCTCATTTAATTCTATATCCAATTTCTTACGCATTCAATCAAAATTATTTCTATCTGGCATGGTATGCACTGCCAAGATACGTTTACTTTCTTTTTTTACCAGGCTATTCTTCTTCATGTTCCAAAGTATATAACTAGCATATTTTCGCGTTTTATCGAGTTCTATGATCGGTTTGGGATAGTCGATTCCTAGCTTGAAACCATAGAACTGTTGTTCTAGCGGAGTGATCTTCCATGGCTCGTGAATGAATTCTGTTGGTATATTGGCCAATTCAGGCAGCCATTTCCTTATAAAGGTTCCCTCGGGGTCATGCTCGTAGCTATTCTTCACCGGATTATATATTCTTAAGGTATTGGTACCAGTTTCGCCGGCCTGCATTTGTAATTGTGGATAATGTATTCCCGGATCGAAGTCCAACCACATTTGTGCCAAAAAATGTGCGCATTCCTGCCAAGGCTGCCATAGGAGGTGAGTGAAAAAGGAAACGACGAGTGCTCGCATCCTAAAATTGAGATATCCTGTTTGCACCACGCATCGCATGGATGCATCGACCAGTGGGAAGCCGGTTCTGCCTTCTTGCCATGCTTTGATGTAAGTATCGTTAATCGGCTTTTTCAATAGATGGAATCCCCGATTGACGCTTTTGAATTCCATGCTGCATTCCATCTCAAATTTCTGAATGAAATGGGCTTGCCAGCGCAGTCTGGAAGTAAATGCATTAAGTTGGAATAGATCTTTACCTGCCTCCTTTTCTTTGATCGCTTCGTGGAGTACTTGTCGCGTTGAAAGATTCCCCCATGCGAGATATGGTGATAGACGGCTACAGCTGATCGCTGCCAACGCTGGTTTTGACATGTGCTTTTGGTAGTTTTTATAGCGATCTCCAAAAAATGTGGTCAGATATTTTTTTGCCTGTGCTGTACCTCCTAGCTGGAAGTGTTCGCTCGGGGTCGTTTTTAGGGTGACCTCTTTCCAAAAGATACTTTCCAAGTTTTCAATGTTGTCTTTCGAGACAAAGCGATTCGCCTCGGCTTCAAATGATAGCAGCGGTTGTTGCATGTAGGCCGTCCAATCGTTTCGCCATGTTTCTCGGTCCTTAATACCTCTAAAAACACCATTATTTACATTCTCTGTCCATTGAACGCCATAATTTCTACAGAAACGCGCAACTTCTTTATCCCTGTCAAAAGTAGCATTGATGCCAGTTTCTTGATGTGAGAATAGCATGGTGAATCTGAAGTGTTCTTGCAGTATTTTGAAAGTGGAAACAACTTCGCCGTCGCTGACCAATATTTTAGTGTTGTAGGCCTCTAGGGAATTATTAAGGTCTTGTAATGATTGTTTGATAAAATCGATATGCCGCTCGCTGTGATGTGGGTCTTGTATCCAGCTAGGTTCAAATACATAGACCAGCAAGACCTTTTTGCCCGAATTTAGGGCATTGAAGACAGCCTCATTATCCTCTAAGCGAAGATCGCGTTTGAGCCACACCAAGGCGATATGTTGCTCGCTAGCGATCAATAGTTATCGGGATTTTGAATGATATCTGCTGCGCGCTCCTTTAATGCGCTTAACTCTTCAGAAGGTTTCTTGTCCAACATACTAAGCATCATGGCCATCCGATTGTTATTTTCGAAATGTGCTCTCTTGGAGTCTATAAAATTCCAGTAGAGGCTGTTGAAGGGACAGGCATCGTCGCCTGTTTTCTTCTTTACGTTGTAATGACAGTCCGAACAGTAATTACTCATTTTATTGATGTAGCTCCCGCTGGAAACATAGGGCTTGGTCGCAACAATACCGCCATCTGCAAACTGGCTCATCCCTCTGGTGTTGGGCATCTCTACCCATTCGATGGCGTCGATATAGATTCCGAGATACCATTGGTCTACTTCGTCTGGATGAACGTCCGCCAATAATGCGAAATTTCCTGTGACCATCAGCCTTTGTATATGATGTGCATAGGCATTGTCCAAACTGTTATTGATGGCGTGTTTCAGACAGCTCATTTTGGTCTTTCCGCTCCAGTAGAAATCGGGGAGTGGTTGATGATTTTCAAGCTCATTCTTTTTGGCATATTCTGGCATTTCCTTCCAATATATACCGCGCATGTATTCTCTCCATCCGATGATCTGACGAACGAAGCCCTCGACCTGTGAAATATGGATATCCTCTTCGTGCTTCCGATAATAAGAGATCACCGTTTTTACTACATCTAAGGGAGAAATAAGTTTGCTATTCATGGCAAATGAGAGCCTCGAATGAAACAAATTTACCTGTTCTGTATGCATGGCGTCTTGATAATCACCAAAATGCACCAATAATTCCTCACAAAAATATTTAAGTTGCTCAAGACACTCTTTTCTATTGGTGGGGAACTCAAAATGGTCAGCATCGATCTTGCCGATGGTCTTAATACCCGCCTTTTCGATGTCAGAGACAATTTCGGATACGTCTTTCTTCGATTCGTAGTGTGCAGGTATCTTGTGTTCTCCCTTCCATTTATTGCGATTGCTATGGTCAAAGTTCCATTTGCCTCCCTCGGGTTCGTCTTTGTCCATGAGCAGATCGTATTTCTTTCGCATGTCCCGATAAAAATATTCCATGACCATCTGTTTCTTCCCCTCATAAAACTTTTGAAGATCCTCGCGTGTGGTCAAAAAGTGTTCAGTGTCGACTACCTCCGTCTCAATGGAAAGCTCCTCACAAAAATCACGTAGTTGCTCGTCCAGTCTATATTCGTCTGGGAGTAAATATTCAAATTTCTCGATAGTATGCTCGGCGATCAGTTTTTGGAGATTCTCAGCAAGGCTTTGCGTATTGTCATCATCATTGATGTAATAGTATTTCACCTCATGTCCCTCATCCTTTAGCCAAGAACTGAATTCACGCATCGCAAGGAAGAATGCTACCACTTTTTGTATATGATGTGTGACATAATCGGTTTCTTGTCGCATTTCCATCATTACATAAAGCACATCTTCATCGCTCTTTTTGAACCATGAATGTTTACTGTTGAGTTGGTCGCCTAAAATGAGTCGTAGTGTTTTCAAAATAATACATTTTGTAGCCAAAGCCTTTGAAACTTGCCATGCGGGTCGTATCGCTCTGCTTGCAATTTAGTGTTGAATTTTCTGTCTCGTGGATCGTTGCCTACGCCAGCCACATACATCCAGTTGCCATAGTTGCTATGTACATCATAGTCAAGCAGCATAGATTCGAAGTAAGCGGCTCCGATGCGCCAATCCAACAGAAGGTTTTTAGCAAAATAACTCGCAACATTTTGACGGCCTCGATTACTCATCCATCCGGTATGCTTGATCTCGAGCATATTGGCATTAACAAAATCGTCAGGAGTAGTACCATTTATCCATTGCTCCACCAGCTGTTGGTCGGTTTCCCAATGGAGCTCTCGATGCAGAATGCCTTCTAATTTGAAAATATCGTTACCATGCTTGAAGGAAACAAATTTGAAATAGTCGCGCCAGATCAGCTCAAAGACCAACCAATAGGTACTTTGATTCTTTATAACGGTCTTTTCGTACTTTTTTATTTCCCAATAGATAGTTCTTGGAGAAATGCTCCCATTGGCAAGCCACGGAGAAAATTTAGAGCTATAATCCGCACCTACCAGCCCGTTTCGTGTTTGTTTATAGTACGATAAGCGCCTAGTCCCCCAAAAATAATCATGGAGTCTTTTTAGTGCAGCTCGTTCACCTCCTGAAAAGGGAAATGCGGTTCTATCATCCGTTAGAAAGGGCTCAAACCCAAGATCGGAAATGGAGGGGAGCTCATTATCGACCTCTAATAGATTACTTTTAGGGAGACGTTCAGCGCTTTTAGGTTCGGGGCGAACCTGACTATATTTTTCACATTTTTTTCTAAAATTGGTAAAGGACTGCGGTATCTGTTCAATTTGAAATGGAATATCTTCTGGGTGAAATAAAAATTGGTCGTACGACTCGACCATCTTTACCTTGTCAGAAAGGCTATCGGTAACATTTTGAAGAACCTCTACTTCTTCTGAGGTCCATTCTCCCTGAAGATAAACATGCTCGATCTGGTATTCTTCGACAAGTCTACAAATAATGTTCTCCGGTTGATTAATATAGGTAAGTAAGGTGATATTTAATTCTGCGAGACTCGCTTTGAGATCGGTCACCGTCTCTAATAAAAACTTTGCTCTATATCGCTCTGTTTTTTTAAAACCAAAAGAATTTCTTGTAAACTGACGCGGATCAAAAAAATAAACGGCTATCACATGTCCGCCAGCATCAATGGCTTTGGCCAAAGAAGCATTGTCCCGAATCCGTAAGTCGTTCCGGAACCAAACTAAGCTGTTGTCTTTGTTTTGTTTCGTCTGCATCGTTCACTACAATATTTGACATCTTCCCATACGTCTGTCCATTTCTTGCGCCATTTGAAGGGACGCTGACAAACGGAACACACTTTTTCTGGAAGATGTTGCTTTTTCATTATCCGAGCGCTTCTATTTTTTTTGCTATCTGGTCTGCTTCATAATACTTCTCATCCCCAAGCTTGCGGTTGGTTTGTGAAAGCCGATGCGCATCTGCCATGAGCTTTTGATACTTTTCTTGTAATTGTTCTTTTTCTGACTTCTTTTTAAATAGACCGAACATATTATATTAATTTAGAGTTTAGCGTTTAGCGCTGTTAGTTATTGGATTATTTATTTGCTGGTTATCAGTTATCAGTTATCAGTTATCGGTTGTCAGTGGTTTATTATCAGCAGTTTGTTGTCTTTGTTCTTTTACCAACGCTGGACTCATCATTCTTAATTTCATGATCTATCATCCATCATCCCTGCCTGCGGTAGGCAAGCGTCACTCAACAATCAATTTTCGTTCGCTACTGCCACTGCTCACTGCTACTACTTATTGGTCATGGGTCTTGCGTATGCTTCTCTCTGCAGCATGGTTGGGGTGGCATATCCATCTAGGCCATTGATCGCGACCACCGCATTCTTCCCTAAATCGACAAAGCCATCATCACAAAGCATGTTTTCGTCGACGTGCAACTGTACTATGGTTCCTACCACAAGGATGGTATCATTCTCTTCAATAGGATATTCATTCATATATTTCATCCCAATTTGCAAAGGACATTCTTTTACATATGGCGCGAAGAAACCATTCTTATATTCCGCTTCTAACCCAGTAAAATCAAATTCCGATTCGCTTTCCTCATATTTTGCCGACGTGTGATGCGCATCTTTGACCATGGTACTGGTAAATGCGTTAAGCGTATAGTATCCCATTTGCCTTATATTGGCATAGGTATGTCTTGGTACCGTTGTAGGGCGAAGAATAAATCCATATAGTGGTGGGTGCGCCCCCAAATGCACAATAGAACTAAAGACCGCCACATTTTCAACTCCGTCATCACTCACTGTAGCAATAAGATTCGCCGGTTTAAAACCAGTACTGCTATTGATGAGGTTTGAGCGAAACCTTTTCTCCAAAGCATCGATATCTTCCCTAGAGAAAGATCTCATTTAAGCTACCTTTTTATTGTTTGGAAGATACTTGCGAAAATTATTCACATCGACTTCAGCCTTTAGGTCATGTAAGAGGTTATACAAACCAAAGAAGGTACGATTGATATACAAAAAGTGTTTGGAACCTCTATTACCATTCAATTTTCTCAATTGTGTGTCATTGGAGAATTGCTCACTGAGCGAAGCGATGCGTCCCCAGAAATGGTCATCTGCAAAATCAAAGGTCTCGCTATTGAAAGGTTCCGTGAATAAGCTAAGCATCTGATGGAAGATATCGGTAAAAAATGTGATCTCCTCGGGAGAATCATTAGCGAGTAATATTTCTAGCTCGTACAATTTCTCGGTGAATATCTTCGGATTATTTATGTTGTCGGCTTTGGCCAACTCAAAGTATGGAATATAGAATTCGTCCGGCACTTTTTTGATACAACCGAAATCTATGGCGATCAACTCCTTGTTTGAGTCGATCAAGAAGTTTCCAGGATGTGGATCGGCATGAACCATACGAAGGCCATGCATTTGAAACATATAAAAGTCCCAAAGTGCCTGTCCGAGGATATCACCTTCTTCCTTGGTAAAATCCGTTTTTGCAAACTCCGAAAGATGAAGACCTTCCATCCAATCCATGGTAATGATGCGCTCTGACGACCATTCAGGATAATATGTCGGAAATTTTATATTAGGAATATGACTACAGGCATGCGTGATGCGCTGGCTCTGTTCTACTTCTAAAATATAATCGGTCTCTTCGAGTAATTTATTCTCGACCTCTTTAAAGTATTTCTCCGAGTCTTTCCCCCGAAGATTGAACATTTTTATGGCGATAGGCTTTACCAAGGCAAGGTCCGAAGAGATGCTGTTGGCAACTCCAGGGTATTGAATTTTCACAGCAAGTTTTTTCCCATCCTTCTCTGCTTGATGCACCTGACCGATGCTTGCAGCATTCACAGAATTGGGAGTGAAGTTATCAAAGATCTCTTCGGGGTAATTGCCTATATATTTTTTGAATGTCTTTCGTACAAGAGATGCCGATAGTGGTGGAACGGAAAATTGTGCCAATGAAAATTTCTCTACATATGCATTTGGCAGTAAATTCTTTTCCATGCTCAGCATTTGTGCTACTTTAAGAGCACTTCCTTTCAACTGCTTCAGGCCGTTATAAATGTCTTCTGCATTGTTTTCGTTCAGTCGTTCCTTGGCGTTTTCTGGGTCGACCACTTTGTCGCCATAGTATTTGAGATAGTTGACGCCGATTTTGGCGCCAGTGCCAACTAATTTACTGGCTCTCTCTAATTTGGATGTAGGTATTTTATCTAGTGTCTTCACAGGTCTTGTTTATGCCATTTGTTCTTTCCAGAGAAACTTTCCGAGGTCGATGATGCTATCTAGCGGGGTGTTGTCGAACACATCAAAAGCAGTGTTCACCGATTTTTCTATGGCCGCGTCCGTTTTTTCAAAGCCTGCTGAATTATCTTCCATCCAGAACTTCAATAAGAAAAGAAATTGTAGCCAGGTCGCTTCAGAGAACAAACCTTCTGGTTGCTTTAGGATCTTTATCTGCTTTTGCTCATTTCCTTCTTGAATAAGTCCTTTGGCGAAGTCTCTCATATGCTTGCGAAGACCTTTCAACTGTTGCGCGTTTCTTAGCATATTCTTCTGAGCGCTCAAAGTGTAGAGCACGTAACTTCTGTTCAGTGTTAACAGCTCAAAGAATGTAAAGAAATAGGTGAGGAGTTTTTCCCTGTTGGAATAATTTTCATAGTCCTTGGTCTTTTCTATTAAGTCGGTTGTTTCAATATGAAAGCGATTCCAGATTCCATCTCGCAGTGATTCAAAAGAACCGAAATACTTATAAAATTCCTCTTCTTTGATCTTTTGGGTCTTGCAGAACTTGTAAATGGATTTTGGAACGTCTTCGTTCTCAAGCACATACTCCATATATCTGGAAATGATGTCCTTTTCTGAAATGGGATTTGCTTTTGCCATGATATCTTGCTGTTTTAGACAAAAATAATAAATGTTTAAAGTTTATTGAAATTTGCTAAACAAAAATTGTGTTAATCTTCTTTCAAGAAAAATGAAAAAACCACGAACGCGTAGCATGTCATTCGTGGTTGGTTTAGACAATGCAGTAAAATGAAGAAACTAACATTGCCAGTACTTTAAAGTGATGATTTCTTGCGGCTACATCTCTGGCATGTCATAGAAGAACTGTTCGTTGACGATCTTGCCATCTTTCACCTGAAAGACACAGACTTCTTTCATTTGTGCACGCCCGCGGTCCTTGAAAGTTACATCGTAATCCATGGTGCAGGTAAAGTGATCGCCGGCGATGATAGGATCGCTGATCTTCCCTTCGTGAAACTCCTCAACATTCTCCAACCATTTTTCACTTTTTTCATAAACAGCCTTAATTCCTGAAACGACCGAATCTGGCATTCCTGGCATTTCGCGACTAACGATATCATCAGCATAAAGCTGCTCTATCGCTTCCAAATTTTTACCTTCTCGACACATGCTTACTAGCTTGTCTGCAACCTGCTGTGTGGTCATAAGTTGTTTGTTTTTAATTGATTATCGTATTTGTAAAAATAAGAAATACCAAGTCCTGATGATAGTGGTCGATGTTAATTTTATTGCAACTATGGAATCTTTAGACATAAAAAAGATAAAATCAATTACCTCCAGCTATGGCGTAGATCAAGTTGGTGAACTTAGATGTAAGCCAAAGATGGGAATTGACCAATACGAACGAAGGAAAAGAAATTACTGATTTACCGCCTTTTTATACACTTCTAGACAGCGCTCTCTGGCCATTTTGTGATCGACCATTGGCTGTGGATAGGTGAGCTCTTGAAAGTCGGGCACCCATTGGTTAATATATTCCAATTGTTTGTCGAATTTTTGTATTTGTGAAGTAGGATTGAAGATCCTAAAATAAGGAGCCGCATCCACACCACTTCCAGCCACCCACTGCCAGTTTCCAACGTTGCTGGCCATCTCATAATCCAACAACTTTTCGGCAAAATAGGCCTCTCCCCAGCGCCAATCGATCAATAGGTGCTTGCAAAGAAAACTTCCTACGAGCATGCGCACACGGTTGTGCATGAAGCCGGTTTGATTAAGTTGGCGCATCCCAGCATCGACCAAGGGGAAACCGGTGTTTCCTTCACACCAGCGTTTAAATTCATCTTCGTCGTTACGCCATTCGATACGGTCGTACTTAGTTTTGAACGATTGGTCCTTGGTCTGTGGAAAATGCCATAGGATCTGCATGAAGAACTCTCGCCATATCAACTCTTTGAGAAAGGTTATGTTTTCTTCCTTTCTTGCCTTGTCAACCATCTTTCTAATGCTGACGGTTCCAAACCGTAGATGCGGTCCTAGTCTCGAGGTCTGGTCCTTCGCGGGAAAATTTCTGGTCGCCTCATACTCTTGAATCAATGTTGGGGTCACTTCGCAAGCAGGCACTTTGATCGAAGACGCCGTAAAACCAATGTCGGTAAGGGACAAGAATGGAAGTTCGCTTTGTTGCAGAAGATTGTTTAAATGCTTTTCTGATGGATAAAATTCTAAATCTTCCTTTTCAAATGCGGATAACCATTTCCGCGAATAAGGGGTATATACAACATAAGGTTTGCCATCATCCTTTACAATTTCATCCTTTTCAAAGATCACTTGGTCTTTAAAAGTTTCAAAAGCCACCTCATGTTGTGCTAGAAGAGTGGAAATTTGATGGTCTCGTTCTAAGGCATAGGGTTCATAATCACGATTGGTGATCACTTTTTCAATGCGGAACGCTTCCAGAAGTTTTTGGAATACTTCAATGGGTTTTCCATGATATATTGCAATCCCGCTTCCTTTTTCTTTGAAAGAAGATTGCATTTTGGATAGCTCATCATGGATAAAATTTACACGAGCATCATCTCTAGGAAGTTCTTCCAAGATATCTGAATCGAATATGAATATTGGTAGGACTTGTCGACCATCCGTGAGCGCCTTATAGAAACCTCGATTATCTGCTATCCGTAGGTCTCTTCTAAACCAGAATACAGTCAATGCTTCGGACATGATCACGTAAGGTTCAAGGTAGATATTCCTCCATCAACACCAATCACCTGCCCCGTGATCCAAGAGGCATCATCGCTGAGTAGATAGGTAGCGGCCTTTGCTATATCTTCTGGTTTCCCCACTCGCTTAAGCGGATGGCGTTCATTCATTTTCTCACGCTTATTATCATTGTTGAGCAAGCGTTTTGCTAAAGGCGTGTCTACCAGTGAAGGCGCGATGACATTCACCCTTACCTTCGGCGCATATTCTGCCGCCAAAGAACGCGCAAAACCTTCTATGGCACCCTTGGAAGCTGCCACACTGGTATGGAAAGGCATACCACTTTGCACCGCGACCGTGCTAAAAAGCACCACACTGCTCTGTTGTGCCATTTTGGGCATGACCGCCTTTAGAGAGCGTACCATCCCTAAAAAATTGATGTCAAAATCTTCTTGAAAAGCCTCCAGGTCTAACATCTTGAACGGCTTTAAATTGATGCTTCCCGGGCAATAGACGAAACCGTGAATTTCGTCTGGCAATTTAGTGGAATCGAACGAATCCCGAGAAGCATCGAATTCTATATATGTGAGATTTGGGCTTTCTCTGCCATCAAATGTTCTGGAGGCTGTAAAAATATGATAGTCGTTTCCTAGTTCATTAATTATTGCACTACCGATACCGTAAGAGCCACCGATGATAAGGATGTTTTTCTTCATTCTATTAATTAAATTGATTTCATTTTTATGACCTTACTTTGGTCTCCATATTTACCAAAGAGCTCAATTAAGCGCTGCTCTCGAAATTCGAAAATCTCTTTCAGTTTCTTTCGTACGACCAGCGAATGCATCAGCTGTCCTAAAATTCCAAATGGTAGTTTGTAGTCAACAATATCTTCCATTTCCACGCCGCCGTCGATCTCCTTTAAAAAATGCTTGTGATGCCATAAGGCATATGGACCAAATCGCTGCTCGTCAACAAAATATTGCTTGTCTGCAACATGCGTAATTTCAGTAACCCATTTCATTCTAATCCCAGGGAAAGGAGAAACTAGATATTGAATGATCTGTCCTGGAAACATTGGTCTTTCTACGCCCGACAAGATCTCAAATCCCATGTCTGGAGTGATCTTGGCCAAATTCTTTGGGCTGGAAAGGAATTCCCAAGCCTCTTCTAGGGTGATCGGTAATTGTTGTTTGGTATGTAGTTGATAGAGTTTCATTCTAACTTTTTACCAAAGCTACAATTATTATTTGTTTAATTAAAAAAATAAATAGTTAAACAAAATATAATTTATGGGAGGACGGAATTCTTTATGCTGGTAGCATTCAACTCTGTGACTCCGGAGAGCTTTTTAAGGCTTTCTTTGGCCTCTTCGATCGAAGAATCGAACATTTCGATCACGTCCTCGTCAAAATTTTCGATATGCTCTGCTTCCAATCTCATGATATGCAGTTGATTCAAAAGATTGTTAAGTACATGATGGGCTACATAATTCATGCTTTTGAAAATGTCGCGCTCTGCTTCTATTTTCTTCTTTTTCAATCTGTAGAAAGCAAAATCGATCACTGCCAAAGGCAAAAGAATAAGAAGTACTAGGATGATCTCGTCTATTTCGGTTGACTCTAGTTTTTCCATCTGCATGACGAACTTTTCAAAAAGGTCGATATCAAAGACAAAGTTGAGGGCGAGGTAAAGAGCGGCAATTAAGATACCCATCTTTAATAAGGGGAAATCAATGGTTTTCATTGGGTTGGTTGTCTATGGTTGCAGGTTAAAGATAGGAAAAAAAGGTTTTTGTAGGGTTTTAGTCGCAACATTGGTCATCCTTCACCAATTTACAACTTGCCACAGCCAGCACTGCTCCGATGATCGGCGCGGTCAGATAAAGCCATAAATGTTCAAAGTGCCCAGAAATTAAGGCTGGGCCGATAGAACGAGCTGGATTCATGGAAGCTTTGGTCACAGGACCGGCAAACATGGCCTCGAGAAGAATAACTCCACCAATGGCGATTCCGGCCATCGTACCTACTTCTTTACTTCCTGTAGAGACATTGATGATCACCACCATCAAGAAGAAAGTGAGCAAGAGCTCTAGGATAAACGCTCGCCAAGCATCGATGGATGGAATGGTCGCCCCATACAATTCGGCCTCCGGAAATAGCACCCATAGCGTTGCGCTTGCAGCGATAGCGCCCAAGATTTGAACGGCAATATATTTAGGGACTTCTTTCCATCGAAATTTTTTGGAATACGCAAAAGCGATGGTCACTGCAGGATTAAAATGAGCACCAGAGATTTCACCGAACGCATATATCATGGCCATAACAATGAGACCCCAAGTAATGGCGATTCCCACATGCGATGGATCGCCTGTGAGCTCATTGATGGTCATAGCTCCTGTGCCGCAGAACATTAAAGAGAAAGTGCCGATGAATTCCGATACATAATTTTTCACAGCGAACAAATTTTTGACAAAGCTACGCAATGGTATTTTAAGGATTTGTTAACAATGCAAGCTTGTGTTTCGTTGTACCTTCGTTCAAACTAAATCAATTAACACTATACAAAATGAAAAAACTTGCCTTAGTAGCCTTTATGGCCATCGGCGCTTTTGCACTAAATGCACAAGTGACCACACCACAACCTAGCCCATTTGCAAAGGTGGAGCAAAAGGTAGGATTAACAGACATCACCCTTGAATATTCTCGACCAGGAGTAAAGGGTAGAACTATTTTTGGCGATCTGGTCCCTTATGGCAAAATGTGGAGGACTGGTGCAAATAAAAATACAATGATTTCTTTCAGTACCGACGTTAAGGTAGGAGGTAAAGACCTAAAGGCAGGCAGCTATGCCATCTTTACACAACCGAATGCCTCTTCATGGGATGTATTTTTCTACAGCGACACCAACAACTGGGGAACACCTCAGGAGTGGGATGAGAGTAAAGTTGCTGCGAAGGTCTCTGCGCCGGTTTCAGCGATGCCTATGAGAGCTGAGACCTTCACGATCAATTTTGGCCAACTTACGAACAGCAGTACAGAGCTCGGTTTTATTTGGGCTAACACCTATGCTGGTCTAAAGATTGAAGTACCTACGGACAATGCGGTGCAAGCTAGTATAGAAAAGACCATGGGCGGACCTGGACCTAATGATTATTTTTCTGCCGCTGTTTATTACTTGCAAGAAGGAAAGGATATCAAAAAGGCGATGACTTGGATCGATAAGGCGGTAGAGATGACCAACGATAAGCCACGATTTTGGTATTTGAGACAACAATCGTTGATCCACGCGAAAGCAGGAAAGACCAAGACTGCCATCAAAGCCGCCAAGAAATCTATGGAATTGGCCGAGAAAGCGGGTAACGCAGACTACGTAAAAATGAATAAGGACTCATTAAAAGAATGGGGAGCGTTGTAATTTGAATTACACATAAAGAATTAGGATTGACCTCACAGATCTACAACAGCTGTGAGGTTTTTTTTACGAATAAGACAATCCGATTTTATCGCGGATCTCATCGAGAAGTCGCATCAATTTTAGACTATGATCAAACGGCATCATTGGGCTTTCGGTTTTTCCTTCTCGGATCAATTGACCAAAATGTGCCGCTTCGCGATAATAACCTCTTCCCATTTTTTCAAAGGATAATCGCTCCGTCTTTCCGTCGATTGTAATGCTGACCTCAGAAATTTGATAGAAGTTGGTATGCATGATAAGGGTCGCCTTTTCATATTGAATCACGGCTTGCGTGGGCGTATGTTCTTTAAAGGTGCTGTACAACTTGGAAATTGCCTTATTTTTATGGGTCAGTCTAATGTTCAAGATCTCATCCACCTCCGTCGGTGCAAACTGGGCATCGGCCTCAATTTTTTCGGGGTATCCCAAAAGCGACAGTGCAAGAAAAATAGGGTAGATGCCGATATCCAATAGACTTCCTCCACCCAATTCCTTATTGTAGAGTCGTGAGTTGGCATCAAAAGGTACTTGAAAGCCAAAATCCGCCTCCATCTCTTTGATCTCGCCCCAAGTTTTTTGCCTTGTATGGTGCAACACATATTCATAATTTGGTAAAAAACGCGTCCAGAGGGCCTCCATCAGCAATACCTTATTAGTTTTTGCTTTAGCGATCATTTTCTTTACCTCTTTGGTGTTCATCGCAAATGGCTTCTCACATAGCACGGCTTTGCCATTTTCTAAACAAAGCATGGTATTTTTACAATGGAATGGGTGTGGGGTGGCGATGTAGATGGCTTGTACCTCTGGATCACTGGCCAGTGCTTCATAAGAGCCGTAACTCTTTATTGCTCCGTGTTTATTGCCAAAATCTCGCGCTTTATCAGTATTTCGAGATGCCACGGCATACAATTGGGCATTTGGGACTACCTTTAAGTCTTCGGCAAAATGGTCGGCTATATTGCCACAGCCAAGAATGCCCCATTTGATGATACTATCCTGCTGTTCCATGTTTTCTAGCAAATCCTTGTAAGACAACTGCGATAAGCATCACCAAGGCACAACCAAATAGATTCAGCCATAAGTACGGCATCCAATCGAACCACCATCCGACAACCACGATCAGTTGCGTAATGATGGCGGCCGTAAAAACGGCTCTCGCCTTTACATATCTAACGAAAAAGGCCAGAAGGAAGATTCCTAAGACATTGCCATAAAAGATCGACCCGATGATATTTACCAATTGGATAAGATTTTCTGCCAGACTTGCAAAACAAGCGACAATGATCGCGAGAATTCCCCAGATCAAGGTAAACAACTTCGTCGAGTTCACATAATGATGGTCTTCTTTCGCTCCCTTTAGATTTCTTTTGTAAAGGTCGATAGACGTTATGGTGGCCAAAGCATTTATTTCAGATGCCGTGGATGACATGGCGGCCGATAGGATAACGGCTAGCAGCAATCCGATCAGTCCCTTTGGAAGATTGTTCAAAATAAAGGTGATGAACATATAATCGCGGTCGTTGGTCTCTACCTCTTCATCTGCTTTAGAAATGATCGTCTTGGCCTCGGCCCTCAGCTTCTTTTCTTCGATATTGATCTGAAGAAGTCGTGCCTTGGTCGTTTCATTATTATCGCCATTCACAAAAGCCAAGCTGCGTTCGGCCTTTTCTTTTTCAAGAAGATTCAGTTGCTCTTGAAGCGTTCTGTATTCATCTGCATATTCAGAGGATAATACCACTTCTTCGGCCACAGGATTAAAATTCAAGGGTGTTGGGTTGAACTGATAGAAGACGAACACCATCACACCCACCAGAAGAATAAAGAATTGCATAGGAACTTTCAGCAGGCCGTTAAAGATCATGCCCCAACGCATTTCCTTTACCGACTTTCCAGAGAGGTACCGTTGTACCTGACTCTGATCCGTACCAAAATAGGCGAGGGCCAGGAAGCTGCCACCGATGATACCACTCCAAAAGGTGTATCGATTCTCTAGGTTGAACGAAAAATCAAGTACTTCCATCTTCCCGCTGGCTCCTGCAATATCCAAAGCGTTGGTAAAGGTGATTTCTTCAGGAATTAAATCGAGGGTGATAAAGAAGGCCGCGAACATCCCTGCAAAAATGACAAACATCTGTTGTTTTTGGGTGACGCTTACCGCTTTGGTTCCGCCAGTGACGGTATATATGATGACCAGCAGGCCAATTCCAATGTTTAGCCATACCAAAGGCCATTCTAATACAACAGAAAGAATGATAGCCGGAGCGAAGATAGTGATCCCTGCCGCCAATCCCCTTTGGATAAGGAACAGAATGGCGGTAAGCGTTCGTGTCTTCAGATCAAAGCGATTTTCGAGAAATTCGTAGGCTGTAAAGACCTTTAGTTTGTGATACAACGGAATAAAGACCAAACAGATGACCACCATCGCTATCGGTAATCCAAAGTAGAACTGTACAAAGCCCATTCCGTCGGTAAAGGCTTGTCCGGTAGTAGACAAGAAAGTGATCGCACTGGCTTGCGTGGCCATGACGGATAGTCCTATCGTCCACCATTTTGCCGAGCTTCCTCCGCGGATATAATCGTCGATGTTTCTATTCTTTCGTGTGACCCAGGAACCATAACCTACAATAAAGGTAAGGGTAGTGATAAGGACGATCCAGTCGAGTTGTTGCATCAATACATCATTGCTGTCATTCCTGAGAAGGCAAGAATCCAGATAGATCTCCCTTCATTGAGAATGAATTGTTAGTTAGCTGTTGTTTAGTTGAAAATGGTCATCAAAACGTAAAAGAATATGATGTAAATGGCATTGGCCACCAATACCACGGTATACATCTTCTCCCATGTAAATTTAGTACCCTTGATCATCCTTTTATCTTTTCGGTAGTTTCTACTTGATCTTTACCAATGGACAACATGTTTGCAAACAGCTTATAGGCTCCTGGTACGCCGGCAGGGAGTTCTCTAAAGAAACTAAGTCCGGTGTAGATGTAATGTCCTTCGCCGTATTTTGCAACCAACAAACTTCCATTCTTTGGACTTTCACCTTCATCATTCGTAGAAAGAATAGGCGTGAATTCGCTACCCCATTCATTTGGGAAATAGAGTCCCCGTTCTTGTACCCAACCATCAAAGTCCTTTTCGGTGATCGTATTTGGAAAGTTGACCAGTGAATGGTCTTTTGCCAGGATTCGCACATCGGCATTCTCATCGGTAACGCGATCTCTGGAAAGGCTTAGTTCAAATGGAGCCATCACATCTACACGGCGACTTGTATTGTACTGCGTGATCATAGTGCCACCATTCTTCACATACTCAAGCAAATACTTTTGTTTGAACTTCAATTCATCCACAGTATTATATGCGCGGATCCCAAGGACCACCGCATCAAATTTATCTAAGCTTGTCTCATCGATCTCTTTAGGGTCAATGATGGTCACGTGATATCCAATTTGCTTAAGGCTTTCCGGCACTGAATCACCCGCACCAACGATATAGCCAATATGCTCACCGCTTTTTTGAATGTCCAATCTTACCACCTTCGCCTCTGAAGGCAATAGAACCGATTGAAAGGGAATATGATCGTAATCGATCTCTACCAGTTCTTTGGTGTAGGTCCTGTCACCTACCTTCACGATTGGTGAGATTAGGCCTTCACTTTGGTCTTTAGGTGGCGTCACCGTAAAAACCACGGTTTTTTCTTCTCCTTTTTGATCGGTTTTAAAGTCGATGCTTTTAGGGGAGATGCGCCACCCCTTGGGATGTGCAAGCTGGATGTTTCCATCGATGTCTTCGCCTCCGGCCTTGATCGTGACTGGGATCTCTCTGGGGCCATTGGCAAAGATGATCACCTTCTCCTTGATGCTCGCCGTGACTTCCGGAAGGATCTCAAAAGGCTTGTAAAGTTCACCTTTATCTGGTTTGGAGTATCTGTAGACCACCGGTCTTTCAAATGGAATTACTACATTTTGAAATTTAAGTTTTATATCAGCAACAAGGGCTCTCGGGGTCTCTGGCTTTCCGATCAGCATCTTATCTCTAACTGCGTACATTCCAAGCGAAGCTTTTTCTTGTAGCCAGTAGGGCGCAGTGTTTTCCCATTCGGGATTGACACATACCTCTTTCTTCGTGGTAAATTTTTGATTGTCTTTCAAGGGTTGATTAAAAAGCAAACGGTTTTCCGGACATCCCCGGAAATTCACCTCCAATAATTGGATATTTGCATTGCTTCTGTTCAAGGCCTCAATATTCACTTCGATGCTTCCGCCTTCAGAAACAAAGGAATCAGCTGCTGAAGCCTCCAGATAGAGTCCAGCGCAAGCCGCGATGATCTCTTTGATCTCTTTAGATTTGATCGCTTTCCAGTGTTCGTCCTCCAGTTTACCGATCAATTGATATGCTCTTACCAGTTCTTCAATATGGATTGATGGATTGGCAAAGTTGAAGTTGTCTTCAACCTTTTTTAAGATCATTTGAATGGCCTTACCTCCTTTGACCCTTGTCCAAGTTGTATTGATGCCATCAAAGATGTTGTCTTTATCTTTTGGAAGGTCGCCTTTAAGCAATTCTACATATTCTTCCTGCGTACCGCGCGTGCTGAGGCGACCAAAACCTTGACACAGATGTTGACTGCTGGCGATGGAGGCCAATTCGTTATTGGATAGTCCTTTCATTGGATAATAGACCCCAATGTCCATGCTCAACATATTGGATTTATCCGCTTTCTCAAAATTTTCTTGACTTCCATAAAACCACCATGAGGTATTGAAGAATAGACGTTTGGGCTGCCAAGCGTCAACATGGTCCAACTGACTTGGATATTTTGATCTATCACCTACTAGGTCAAAGGCTTCCATACTTAACATGGCCGAAGCGGTATGATGGCCATGGGTTCGGCCAGGCGTGCGATGGTCAAAACGGTTGATGATCACATCGGGTTTAAACTTTCTGATGGCCCAAACCACATCGCTCAGCACTTCGTCCTTATTCCAAATGGCCAAGGTCTCATCGGGATGTTTGGAGTAACCAAAGTCATTGGCACGAGTAAATAGCTGTTCGCCTCCATCGACACGACGTGCAGCCAACAGTTCTTGTGTTCGAATTACACCTAGAAGTTCTCGTAACTCTGGACCTATCAGATTTTGTCCTCCGTCGCCTCGTGTCATCGAAAGATATGCGGTACGGGCCTTTACATGGTTGGATAGATATGAAATGAGTCGTGTATTCTCATCGTCGGGATGTGCAGCGACATACATGGCGCTTCCTAAGAAATTTAGCTTTTGGATCTTCTCGTAGATGGCAGTGGAAGACGGCTTTTCGGGCCGTTGCGCTTGTACATTGAAGACAAAGCACCAACCAAGGGCCAACAAGAGGAATATTCTGTGCATAACTAGAGTTTGGTTAGAATCCTTCCAAATATATAAAAGAAACGAGCGGAGACTTATTATTTATCTTTTCTTTAACGCTTGCTAAAGGCTATCACTACCATCATCCTGATAGGCATCTTTTTCGACGATTGAAACCGCTTTTTGAAGCAAGAGGTTATTTGGGTAGGTAATGATCTCACCCGCATCTGTTCTTAGCAAAAGATGAAAGGATTTAATGTCCTCAATCAATGCTTCGATCGGATGATCTTTGTCATGGATCTTTATTTTGTCTCCGATCTTATAGGGAAATGAAAAGAATAGGATGACCCCAGCGGTGATATTGCTCAAAATAGACCAGATGGCAAATAAGGCCACACCTACCACAGCGAAAACGGAGGAGAGTATTACGCCGAGCGATTGAAAATTGACACCCCAAATAAGCAGAGCGATGGCAATGGCGGTCAGTAAAAAGAGAAAATTGAAATATTTTCCCATCAGCAGCATACGGGCCTCATTGAAATCACTTCGTTGTCCAATTTTCTTGACCGTTTTTCTGAGAATTACTCTGATCAGTACGATGACGACCAAAATGATACCGCTTTGTATCAGTTGGTCTTTATGGGCAGTGATAAATTCGTTCATATTAGTCCAATCCTAAAGTATCTCGCAAAGATACATAGGCGTTGGAATTTTTTGACCAATAGGGAGATTTTATTGTTTTGATCTTTTTTGCCGTGGTGACCATTTCCTTCGCGTTGGGGCCAAAGCCACTTTTAAAAGTTTCTTTCCAGCTGATGACCTCGTATGGAAATTGATTGTTAAAGAGTATTTCCAAAGACCTGTTGAGCGAGGGATACACGAGCGAATAACGCATGGACGTTTCTTGAGTAGCTTTTTTAATTTCGACCTCGTAAGGCTTTAATTCGATATGCCTTAAGCGTACATATTCGAAGGAAGGAATCATCTTCAATTTGCCTGTTGGTAGGTCATTGGGATTGATTCTGATCTTCTGCCATATCTCATTCTCTAGCAAGGTCTTGTTCAAACTAAAATTCTGATCGCCTTCACTCTGGAAATAGGACCGGCTTTCCACTTCAAACTGCTCGCGATTGTTAAGCTGTGTAAAGACATGTCCACACCATTCTTGCATACTCATGGTAATTTTCATCGCATGTTGGCCATCAGTGACAGGGTAGAAGGTGCTGGTCATTATGGAATAGGGATAGATGCCAGTATTAAAATTTTTCGTAGCATTCAACTTTAATACAGAGGTGCTTTTTTCGTTACTAGGATAATCGGACTTCACTTGATCTTTATCAGAGAACGGCTCAGTGACATAGACAAGAACCGCTTTACCATCTCTTAGTTCGCCATAACGCGCCTGTTTTAGTTCGTAGGAAGTGATCTCGGCCTCACCAGCGTACCAGTATTTTTTAAAGGCTTCCGATACTGGTTTGGCCGCTTCTTTTGAGGTTGTAGCATTCAATTCAGTCGTGGAGGCTTTGGCGACCAAATCCTTCTTTTTCTGTTTCTTTTCTGAACAAGAGACCGCCGTCGCGATCGTTGCGATGATCAGGAAGATCCCTATTTCTAAACGGATATATCTTTTGATGAATGACATAGCTAGAAGTTTATGAGTTTATAGTTGAGCGTTTAAAGTTTAGTAGCGAGAGTCCAGAGTCAAGAATCATGAGCGACTAAAGGCATCAACCCATAAGACAATAAACTCATTTAGCTGTAAAGGTACACTCAAAACCTTAGTCGACCATGCTCATTAACGTTTTGTAAACAAGATGTACTGGCAAGCCCATGACGTTGAAATAGGAACCTTCTATCTTATCTACGGCGATATAACCGATCCATTCTTGGATGCCATAGGCCCCAGCTTTATCGAAAGGTTGGAAGGTATCAACATAGTATTGGATCTCTTTGTCGGTGAGCTCCTTAAAATGTACTTTGGTGATTGCATTCACCGTCTTTTCCAGGGTGGTGGTCGTAAAACAGACCGAAGTGATCACCTCGTGGGTATCGCCCGAAAGCGATCTGATCATCGCAAAGGCCTCCTCGGCAGAACGTGGTTTGCCCAGCGCTTTATCCTTGTGCCAAACAATGGTGTCTGAAGTGACGAGGATATCATTTGTTTTGAGTTCTTCTTTAAAGGGAAGTGACTTCAATTGTGCCAAATAATCCGAGATTTCATAATGCCGAAGTCTTGGAGGGTATTCTTCTTTGATAGGTTTTAGACGGATCTCAAAGTCCAGTCCAAGGTCTTTAAAGAATTGTTGGCGTCTTGGCGAACCAGAAGCGAGGATAAGGTGGTGGTCTTTTAGTTTTTCGGTGAGCATTTGTCAATTCTATTGATATTTATGTTATATCTAGTGCTTTGTGGCAAACCATTTTTGTATTTCTCTATGCAACTCTTCTTCGCTTATCGTTTCATTATTTCTAGATTTTTTGATACGTTCTTCTAATTCATTAATAAAAATTCTATCAAAGTAAGGCATATTAAAGTTTGTTTTTAGCAATTTGTTATGTGGTATTCCTTATGAGAAAAATTAAAGATATCAAGGAAGTTGTATTTAAACTAAATAAGAATCAATTTGTTTCCTTAAAAGCATAATATAAAACGATCACCGAGAAGATACCAAATAACATGACCACCTTTAAGACGGTGCTCAATTTTCTAAAATCCTGTTTCTTCTTGGCATTCCAGCTATTGATCACAAAATAGAACAATGGTCCAAAGACGAAGAGTAAGATATAACTCAACACACCTTGTTTGTCATATAAATATTTATAAACGAACAAAAAGATAACGACCATGACTGCCATCCCCAGTACAGCAACCAGCTTTGCCGTTCGTTCCCGACCCAAAAGAATGGGCAAGGTATTCATACCGCCGCCATAATCTCCATCTATATCTTCGATATCCTTGGTGATCTCGCGAAGTAAATTCACCAGAAAGGCAAAGAGCGCGTAGATGGCGAGCACCTTCAATGTCCATTGAGCCGCGGTCAGGTTGTGCTCATCGATCATTGGATAGATCTCAAAAAGTCCAACGATGAGAATGCTAAAACCGACCAAAGCGGAAACCAAGAGATTCCCAACTAGCAATAGCTTCTTTAAACTGGTCGAATAGATATATAACAAACCTGAGATCAGTACAAAGATGACGGCCATATTGTTCTTTCCGACCGTATTCGAAAGGTAGAGACCGATCACCACACCAACCACATTAAAACCGATAAAGAGATTATTCGCTAAGCTTTCCGAGATGCTTTTAGAAACGATGACCTTTTTGGGCTTGTTTATGAGGTCGATATTGACATCGTTGATGTCGTTGATGATGTTTCCAGCAGCTGCAATACAAATCGTAGCCAATACCAACAAAGCAAACTGCCAATCGTTCAATGCCGAGGCCTTCATCATCGGATCCACCACAAAATACTTGAAGACATACTGCGTGGCAGCGATGATCAGTAGGTTGGGGTAGCGGATGAGGTTGAGGATGGGGAGCATTTGCTAATTGAAGGTTTATAGTTTAGAGTTTATGGGTTTAAGGTTGTTTTGTGATTTTGTCCTTTTGTTTTCCCAATTTAATTCCATTCATGACCACGGTCTAAATTTACCCTGATGGTCAATCCTACCGAAGAACAGAAATTCTTCAATTGTAAGACTTCCTCACCAATTAATGTTTTCAGCTCTTTGTTCATTTCTATTTTTGAAACTAAATATTGCGTGACCGACATCAATAATTCGGAAGGGGTGCTCGAACTATACTTAAAGGATTTTATCATGTTCGCCTCAACCCTATTATTCTGGCCGAGTCTATGTGCTATATCTTCTATATGCGCTAAATAATCCATATCAAAAATCGTAAATCGTATTTCGTTATTTCATTTTCTCACGCCTTATGTAATAGACACTCTAACTGTTTCAGACAGTTTGCTTCACCTCCTTGCCTCGGCGTCGCAAAGACGTTGTTATGAGCAAAATGAAGATGTCATTCGTCTTTTATCTTTGTTCTTTTCTCTTGTTTCTAAACTCTAAATCCATAAACTCATAACCTCAAAAAACATAACTTTCTCAATCGTATCTCGCATCGATATTCCCATTCCATTTGCCTTGCACCTTCATCACCTGCTCGATCACATCCCTTACGGCGCCTCGTCCGCCTCTTTTGTGCGAAATGTATTTGCTGGCATCTTTTATCTCTGCAACGGCATCATTGGGACAGCAGGGCAATCCTACCATTTCCATCCCAGGAAGGTCGGGAATGTCATCGCCCATATAAAGTACGTTCTCGGCTTTGACATTACGTTTATCAAAATATTCCTGCAAGCGTTCGGTCTTTCTTGAAACACCCAAGTGGATATCTTTGATTCCGAGTCCTTCAAGACGCAATCGTACGCCTTCATTGCTTCCACCCGAAATGATACAGATGTTATAGCCTTTGTCCACCGCGGTCTTTAACGCATACCCATCCTTGATGTTCATGTTTCGCAGTTGTTGTCCATCTGTAGTGACCATGATCGTCCCATCGGTAAGGACCCCGTCCACATCAAAGACAAAGGTGGTGATATGTTCCAAGTATTCTTTATAGCTCTTTTCCTCCATAAGTATTGCTGATCGAATTGGTAAGCAATTCGTAAATTTTCCTATAAGTTGAATTGCTCAGCGAATGTACGTGTTTTTTGATAGTTTCTAGATCGTTTCGTTTGGCTGGACCCGTCTGCGCCTGCTTGGGTGATAGCGTCACCACTTTCTCTGCCGTCTCTTGGATGAGCGGTTTTAGCACTTCGAAAGGCACATCGTGCTCCGTACATATGTCACTTCCAATATGATACAGATGGTTCACGAAATTATTGACAAACACGGCCGCTAGATGCAGCGCCTTGCGCTGTTCCGAATCGATATGATAGACCTTTTCTGAAACTGCCTTCGCCAATTTTTCAAGTAGTTGTAGGTCTTTTTCGTCTTCCGCTTCCAAACAAATGGGAATCGTCTTAAAATCAAGGTCCTTTTCCTTAGAAAATGTCTGCAACGGATAGAAGACGCCTTTTCTGTTGTTGCTCGCAAGTCCTTCCATCGCCACGCTTCCAGAGGTATGTACCACCAGCGCGTTCATCGATCTGATCTCCGAAGAAACTTTGGCAACAGCGTCGTCACTCACGGCAATGATATACACATCGGCCATTGGCAACTTAGCGAGATCACTTCTGCTGCTCACTGCGCGAACTTCAACCGCATTTGAGGCTTTGAGTGCTTTATGTAGATGAAAGGCTACATTGCCAGTACCGATGATCACCGTCTTGAACATTCTTCTGTTTTATGCGAAAATAACAACAATTCTGTTAGCCGCTTTAGTATTTTTACGGCAGATCTTCAACTTGCAAAATGCCAAAGAAGAAAATAGAAAATAGAGAAGATGTGTTCTTGTTGGTGTCCAGCTTTTATAAAAAGGTGCGGAAAGACGCCTTGTTAGGGCCGATATTCAATACCCATATTAATGATTGGGACCACCATTTGCAGCATCTCACCGATTTTTGGGAAGGCAATCTCTTCTTTATAAAACAGTTTGAGGGCAATCCGCTCAAAAAGCATATCGAAGTGGATCAAAAGGAGGGTCACACTATTGAAGCACAGCATTTTGGCGTATGGTTGCATCTTTGGTTTCAGACCATCGACGAACTTTTTGAAGGCGAAAACGCCTATATCGCAAAGAACAGAGCCAGAAAGATGGGCACCTTCTTTCACCTTAATATCTTTCAGGCGAGACAGCAAAAGTGATGGTGCAATTGATTTCAATTTTGTTGAAAGAATATTAACATTCCCTTAGATTCTTTCAATTAAAGATTATCCCAAAAAATCCTCCAAATACACTATTTTTGCACACTGATTCCGATACTGGTCGGAATTCTTTAGGGAAACAATACAATGTACAGTTAGCAATGGACAAATTTCTTTCGAAGACCCTTTTTTCTACTCGTTTAATGGCCGTTTTATTTGTAGTCTTTTCAGTGGCGATGATCGTCGGTACTGGCATCGAAAGCAAGTACAGCACAGACACCGCACGCATTTGGATCTATAATGCCAAATGGTTTGAGGCGATCATGGTCTTCTTTGTGATCAATTTTTCTGGAAATATTGTCCGATATCGCTTATATAAAAGAGAGAAGTGGGCCACGCTACTGATCCACCTCTCCTTTATCTTTATCATCGTTGGGGCATTTATCACTCGTTATATCAGCTATGAGGGTATGATGCCGATCGATGAAGGTGCTACAGAAAAGGTATTCTATTCTGAAAAGACCTATCTCACCGTTTGGGTGGATGGCGAGATCAACGGGGAACCGAAGCGTCGCGTACTCCAAGAGGCCATCTTGGTAACGCCTGAAGCCATTAAAAGCAGCTTGCCATGGAACAAAGATTTTAACGGAGTGCCTTTTAGCGTCTCCTACGAAGGTCTTATCGATGGCGCTAAAGAAGGGTTGGTCGAAGATGCAAATGGAAAGCGCTACCTCAAAGTGGTGGAAGCCGGTGGCGGTTCACGTCATGATCACTATCTGGAAGAGGGAAAAGTGTCTAGCATCCACAACGTGCTTTTTGCGCTGAATGAACCTACCCAGGGCGCGATCAACATCACCATCAACGATTCTATATCGACCATCGAATCGCCTTTTGAAGGCAATTTTATGCGTATGGCCGATCAACTGCAAGGGCCATTGGTGAAAGACAGCGTGCAACCTTTGATGTTCCGTTCGTTGTACAATGCCGCGAATATGCAGTTCGTATTTCCAGATCGATTGGTACAAGGACGCTATGATATCGTAGAAATTCCGAAGGAAGAAAAGACCGATAACGACCAAGACGCATTGATTTTAAATGTATCCGCAAACGGAGATTCCCAGCAGGTGAAAGTAATGGGCTCTAAAGGAAATTCCAATCCGCCGAAAACGATGACCATCGGAGGCTTCGATTTTCATATTATGTATGGCTCCCGAATCGAGGAGTTGCCATTTAGCATCACCCTGAATGACTTTATCGCCGAAAAGTATCCCGGTACCGAGCGAAATCCCACACCAAGCTACTCTGCCTTTAAAAGCAAGATCACTGTAAACGACGAACGTCCGTTCGATTACGATATCTATATGAATCACGTCTTGGATCATAAAGGATTCCGCTTTTTCCAAGCATCCTTCTTGCCAGATGAAAAGACGACCATCCTCTCGGTCAATCACGACTTTTGGGGTACGTGGATCACCTATATTGGGTATTTTCTACTCTACGCCGCCTTGATGGCGATCATGTTCTTTGGAAAGACCCGATTCAAGGATCTAAGCAAGATGCTAAAAAAAGTAAAGGAGAAGAAAAAAGGGGTCGTTTCCATCGCGCTATTATTGATCGGCTTTCACGGTTTTTCGCAGGACGGACATCAGCATACCGAAGATGACGGCCATGATCATAGCACACATACGGTGGTAAAAGCACCATCCGAGGCAGAGATCGACTCTGTGCTACTAAAGAATCCTGTGAGCAAAGAACATGCGGCCAAGTTCGGGAAATTGGTCATTCAGGATCTGGGTGGACGAATGAAGCCAGCCAATACCTTTGCATCAGAATTGCTGCGAAAGGTAAGCAAGCGCGATAACTACAAAGGGCTTAATGCCGATCAGGTGTTGCTTTCCATGACCGAGAATACCTTTGCTTGGTACAACGCACCATTGATCTATCTAAAATGGCAAAATGATAGCATCCGTAAGTTGATCGGCGCCGAAGGGAAAGGGAGTCGCTTGTCACTGACCCAATTCTTCACCGAAAAAGGCGAGTACAAATTGGCACCCTACTTACAAGCGGCCTATCAGGCGAAAGTGCCCAACTCGTATCAGAAAGACATTATCGATACCGATCGCCGCGTTAATTTGCTGTATTCGGCCTTGGATGGCAGCATTCTACGTGTGTTTCCAGTGCCTGGTGACGAAAACAATACGTGGGTCTCTTATCCCGAGTTGGACCCTTCCAATATCAAAGGTACGGATTCGCTTTATGTAAAGAACATCTTGCCTTTGTACGCCACCGCTTTGCGAAACGCCAGGAAGACGGGCGATTATAAACAGACGGATGAGTTGTTGGAAAGCGTGAAAGCGTTCCAGAAAAAATACGGAAGCGAGGTATTGCCTTCCGAACAACAAATAGAGACCGAAGTGCTCTACAACAAATTGAACATCTTTAACAAGCTATATCGCTATTATGGGATGTTTGGGCTGTTGCTTTTTGTCTTTCTGATCATGCAGATCTTTAAGGACCGAAAGTGGTTGCGCATCGCGATCAATAGCGGGAAGGCGATCATCATTGCGTTGTTCCTGGCACATACCGCCGGACTCCTTGCGCGTTGGTATATCTCGGGACACGCGCCTTGGAGTAATGGCTATGAGGCTATCATCTATGTGGCTTGGGCCACGATGGGCTTTGGCTTGGCCTTTATCAAGAAATCGAATTTGACGCTGGCAGGAAGTGCCTTTGTCACTTCAATCCTTTTATGGGTGGCCCACCAAAGCTGGACGGACCCAGAGATTGCCAATCTGCAAGCTGTTTTGGATAGCTACTGGTTGATGATCCACGTTGCGGTGATCGTTGCCAGCTATGGTCCCTTTACTTTAGGGGCGATTCTAGGCATCACCTGTTTGTTGCTGATCTTGCTTACCAACAAAGAGAACAAGAAACGCATGAAGCTCAATATCGAGGAGCTGAGCATCATCAATGAGTTGTCGTTGACGGTAGGTTTGGTGATGTTAACCATCGGGAACTTTCTTGGCGGACAATGGGCCAACGAGAGCTGGGGCCGCTATTGGGGTTGGGACCCGAAGGAGACCTGGGCGCTGATCAGCATCTTTGTCTATGCCTTTGTGATTCACATGCGATTGGTGCCAGGACTCCGTGGCCGCTTTGCCTTTAATATGGGCGCGATCATCGCCTTTATGTCGATCATCTTTACCTATTTTGGAGTGAACTTTATCCTCTCGGGGCTGCATTCCTACGCTAGCGGAGATGCGATCATCGGTATTCCCTTCTTTGTTTGGTATACGGTGATCTTTGCAGCCATCGGTGCTGCGGTATATCCAAAGTATCGGAAGTATTATAGGAAGTAAGAGGCTGACTGTATTTGGAAGATAGGAGCTAATTATTATCGAAGAAGGCTTCGTAGTTTTCATCGGTGCGATCCAAGATGACTTCTGAGGCTCGCTTTCTGCTAATTTTCCTGTAAGTAATAAAATAACTGTCATTGGACATTAGCGTGAATCGCGATTTCCCGATCCTTTTGACTTTAAATTTCATCACATCCTCCGAATTGTAGTAATAAATATTTCCCATTCTTATAATACCACTTACTTTACCAATATCTGGAGGTATTCTTATTTCGGTCGTACCGAAGCCGACATAACTGAATTTTAGGATTCTGGTCCTATTGATTCTTGGTAGGTTGAACTCGACAAAGCCGTCAAAATCGGATTGCCAGTTGGCCTCTTCCTTATCTAAATTGCATTTAACTCCAGGAAGAGGATATTTGCTATAAGTCTCGAAGATTTGTAGTCTTATCTTCAACGAATCTGAATCGGTTTTTTCAAGCTTTACATTACGCTGCAGCGTCCCTAGTTTATCGGTGAATCGTAAGTTTAAGGTGTCATTGACCAATTCGTATTCGCCACTTCCAAAACCACTTCCAGTACAACCGAAAATTGAATAATTGAATTGTTGATTAATCTTAAACTCAAAGATTTCGGAAGTGAAGCTGATATCCTTGTTAGCAGTATAATATATACCTAATTTAAAATCTTGGCAACATATTAGGGTTGAATAGAATAAAGCTACTAGCAGGATGGGATTTTTCATGTTGGTTGTTCCAAATTGTCAAGTCAAAACTACTTATTTTGAGAATGAAAAGAAATCATGAATGAGTGAGTGGTGTTTCTAGGTGAGGGAATGAGTTTTCAGCTTTAATTTGGGAATAGTCAAGATTTTACGTATAAAGTCAGTGACCGTTGGGCTCTTTGATGTCCCAATTAAAATTTAACGCTTTGCACTTTGGGCATACGACATACTCACCCGAAAGATCATCCATACCACAACGGTTACATTTCCCATGTGTTCCATTGATGTGCAAAAGAATGAATTTGGCGTTTAGCATAGGCATGTTATCTATAGATTCTATTCTTTCTAGTAACTCGGCAAGTTGATAATTTGCCTTCAAATTCGTCAATGTTCTTTTTTCCTCAAGTGAAAAATCCGGAACATCAAATTCTCTGTCCAAACATCGTTGACATTTCATTTTCATTTTAAATATTTGTAGTTTTTACCGGTTTTGACTGCACTTATTACTAATAAAATTATTAAAAGCAATTGAATGGCCAATAAAACATAATAGGTCGTATTCCATGCATTTCCACCATTTTCTATGATTTCACTGTTTAATGAAGAGTTTTCGAGCTTACTAGGAATAGCTCGTATAGAATGCACTATGGCAATCAGGGTGGTGAAGATCAAGATAAGGATACTGCTTGCACTGATAAAAATTAGATTAGCAATGATGTTCTTAAATTTTTGGCTAAGCATGCGGATCAGATAGACAACGAAAAAAATGAACGTTAAAACAAAAACGAACAGTGCGAACCTTGGAAGGATATAATAGGTGTCATATACGTTAATATCTGTCGTTGAACTTAGGTCGAAATCGCTAAAGCCTGAAGGTGCAAAAAAGAGTGCAAACGCTAAAAGTGTGCTTCCAAGGAGCCAGTATGTTTCTTTTTTTGTCAAGGCTTATGCAGATTTAGTTTTATAGGAAACGTTAATAAGCAACCCATCTGAATCACGCTTTCGGACTCGTTACTTCTAGCCATTCTCATTGCTACTCTTTATTTCAATATTTCATTTAACTTTTCTAATAACCAATTTGAGGCAATTAGGACTGCTTGAAAATCATCATTATTAATTTCTTTTGCATGAGCATCGACTCGATGTCTATTTATTAAGGTTAAGTATATGTCAAATAACTGTTTGTCAATGAAAACCTTTTCGAAAATATTCCATTTTTGAAGTACGAACTTTTTTAAGTCATCTAGATAAATTTCATTTTTACCATCTAAAATTTCATCTAAGTTTAATGCGGATAATCTTTCAAATCTTCTTGAACTAGAATCAATTATTTTAAGGAATTCGATTCTTCCTTTAACATTTCCAAACTGTAGTTTCAAGTTCAATTTGATTAATTCTCGAAGCTTTTGTTCTCCCAACCCTCTTTTTTCGGTTATTTTTTTCCATTTATCTGAGGTCGATATGTCTGCTGGTACTTTTTGAGTTTTATTTTTTATATAGTCTCTTATAATGTCTATTTTTATGAAATAATTGTCATTATCTTTTTCTAATAAATTATAACCAATAAGATGTTCCGTAATAATGTCACTTTCGGATGTTTTTAAATTTGCTTTACCTAAAGCGAAATGCTCCAATAGTTCATACTCCTCTGGGTACCAATTTTTTAATACTTGAATGATTAGGTCGATATAGTCTACTAACCTTTTATCGAAAATTTTTTTCTTTGATTTGTAGTAAAACTTTGTTGCTCTAGTCGGTCTTGATTTTGTCAAATCATTATGCATAAAACTACAAACTTGTCTGATTAAAAAAGGATGACCTCCAAATTCTTCAGTCAAGTAAGTATATATTTCTTCATCATACGTAATCCCCATATAATTACCAATTGTACTCACCATTTCTTTTACTTGCTCTACATTAAAGAAATTCAAATATTTCGGCGTAATCATACGGTAAATTGGATTGTCAAAACCGTTGACCTCACCTGTTTCAATAATTTTTGGATTTACTCCAGAGATAAGAAATGAAAATAAATAATTATTTGCTTGATATGCAGACCTTATAGTTTGCCAAAAACTCATATAATCTTCTCCACTTTTCCAATGCTCTGTAGAACTCAACGAAAATGTTAAGTTTTCTATTTCGTCGAATATTATTAGTAGTCTTTTATTATTTAATGTTTTGTATGCTTTTTTTAAATCAGAAACAAAAGAACTCGAAGCATTTTTTTCTGAGTAGTCAGTCTCTAAGTCTATTTCATAGTTAAATTTAGATTTAAGCTTAGTCGATATTCTATGCATAATATACTCGATTGTTTCATACCATCTTCTTTTATGTAAAGAAGGGTCTTGGCAATCAATAAAAATTGAAAACTCGTCTCTAGCTATAAGCTGTCTTTCTAAAGCATAAAGTACTGATGTTTTACCAATTTTTCGTAAACCAAATAATCCAGAATTTTCACCTGTTCGGTATTTATCATAAAAAAAATGTACAAATTCATTTCGCCCAAAAAAATAGGTGTCGTTTTGAAGTGGTGATTCAAATGAAAATAAATCACGTCCATAAAAATGCTCTTTTAATCTATTCCAAATAGTTTCTTGGGTATTCTCTTGAAAAAACTCGTCATAGTGATATGGTACAATAATTCTTGATTCTGGTTCTCTAAGTGTTAATTCTTTTATTTTTTCTTGAATATTTTGGTCATTACTGACCAAAAGAAAACATAATTTATCGAGTCGGTTTGTATATTCAAACATTAGTTTATCTACAAAATCTAATATTCTCGTATCAAATGTGTCATACCTAAGCATTATGACTAGAATTTCACGTTCCAATCTAAATGCTTCTTGAATTCTTTCAGTGGGTCTTAGAAAAGCAAATGAATAATCAGAGCCTTTAAAATTTTGATATTTAGCAAAAGTTACGAACCAAAGTTGTTTTAATTGCCAAACTAGATGTTTTTCAGACCTAAAAAATCCGGCTTTGTTTAAATCAATATTTCTATGTATTCCTGGTTGTAATTTATCTGACATATTGCGTTTTGGGTTATCTTTAACTATTTTATAAAAGCAATGGCATTTGTTTCGTGGATAATATATTTTGATGAAGTTTATCTACCTGTATAGTTAGGATAAACTCCATTCGTACTTTGTCTCGCCATAAAATTATAAACTTCGCTTAAGCTTTTGTTACGGTTTTCCCGTAATTCCAGGTGATTGTTAATAGTTTATTGTTATTTGTTAATGATTGTCGATTTTCCAAGTTTAAAGTGGATAGTTGATAAGTTTAGTGATATTCCAGCTCCTTTTTGTCGATCTGATTACAAGTTGAACGCAACTTTTATATCTTCTTTTTTGCATTGCCCAAAAAAGAACCAAACCTGCCCGTACCGAGCGGCACGTTCGGGCGGGAAACGCTAGCCTGATGACTCTTCTTCACCCGTTATGAATTCTATTCAAGACCAAACACAACTCGTCTTCGTGGAAGACTCAAACAGTATTTGGTCTGTTTTGAATCTTCATTCATCGGGTCCCGAAGTCGAATCGTAGGGCGGTATTGAATCGTAAATGTTCTATTCTATTTTTTTCTCTCTTTTCTTATGTCCGGTCTCTTGCATCTTGTCGGTTTTTTCCAAGTTTAAAGTTGCCAGTTTATGAGTTTAGCCATATTCTTGTTCCTTGTCGTCAATTTTTAAAAGTAAGCCTCTAAACGCATCAACTCGACACTTTTTAATTGACTATTTTTTTAAGTTTAAAGTTTATGAGTTTAGTGATATTTCTGTTCTTTATCGTCAACCTCTTAAGCCAAACTCCCACACTTATAAACTCATTAATTCTTTCCTATCTCTTTTCTGTTGTCTGTAGTCTGTTTCTGTTTTGCCTGTTAGCTGGTAATTTATGACGGTATTTCAGGATATCTAGTCGCAGCCGCTAAAGCAGCCTCCTTGTTTATCATGGCAGCAAACGCATCCGTCAGAGCAATCGCATAAGATCTTATTCGCCTCATTTTTACAAATACCACAATCGAAGATAGCCCTGCATGCTGTGTATTTTACCATTCCTCTAGCACAGCAAATTGAGAATCCATCACTCGTGCCTGTATGTTCCGAGGAACTCAAAATTTGCACGGCATAGCTCTTCATTAGACCATTCAATCTTGGGTTATCATACGCAACTTTTATAAGCCTTTCTTCATCCTGTTCCCAGTTTGACTCTTTATTTAGTGAACCATCTTTCATTTTCCGAAGGAACATGCCTAGCTTGTCGTCATTGAGTTCCAATAATTTATCGAATGCAAAAGCGACTGCTAGCGTATCCAGTTTCGTAATTCCGTTAGCGTTATCCTCTATCACTTGAGTGTTTTTGTTGCAACCAAAGAAGATCATGGTCAAAATATAAACAATGATAATTTTAGTTTTCATCGTGATTAATATTAAAAGGTTATTTTTCTAGATGGTGTCTCCATTACTTGTCTCTTGTCTATTTTTCAAGTTTAAAGTTTATGAGTTTGGCGATATTCTTGTTCCTTGTCGTCAATTTTTGAGGGTAAGCTCTTAAACGTCTAAACTCCTAAACTCACCCTCAATGCAACACCTGCCCGCCAGCGACCACATTGCGGTTGCGGAGATTGACCTCGGAACTAAAGGTCTCCAACACAAAACTTAGCTTGAGGTTTTGTGCGACGACCAAGCCCAGTGTCAACTGTCCAAAGGTGAAATGGGTCTTGTCCACCCCCAAATTATCCCTGAACACACCGGTGCCATACACCTGACTCATATTAAAGTTAAAAAAGAAACGCAAGGCATTGTTGCTCAAGGAAGCATCGCCATACAGGTCGATACCTACCGAGGCGCTTCCGGCCCAATCTTCGGTGGTGGTGCCAAACTCTGGGAAATCGGCCGTGCCCTTGGCCACCAAACGCGAGATCAGATTGTATTGCTGATTGCTGGAATGCGCATATAATAACGGATATTCAAAGGTCAAAACTGTGTTTCCACCGTAGGTCACCAAGCGTTGAAAGGCTTCCGATTCCTTACTGTCCTGTAAGCTGTCGGAGGTACTGTTAGCGATCATGGTGCCCAAACTTACCCTAAAGACGCCCAGATTTCCGCTTACCAATTCTGAATAGATCGATCCGGTGTTGTCCCCGATATTGAGTCCGGTGTTGTTGAGCACCTTAAAGCGTTTGCCATCGTGATTATAGATCAGGTCAAAGAAAGCGGCAGAACGCACCGGTCCAAATGATAAGGCGTTGAATTTCTTATAAGTAAGATACTCTTGGGTGTATTCGAAATATAGGGAATCGAGTTTCTCCACATCGGTGGCAATCTCCTTTTTTAGATTGCGGATGCTGTCTTCCTTTCTTTTGATCACCGAAGCATTGTAAAAGTTGCTCGGATCGGTTTGTAGCGAATTGTCATACAGCTCCTTGATCAGCTTTTTATAGATCGAGTCTTTGGCCTTTTTCTCGGTATGGAGATAGTTGTACTCGATGATCTCCAAGGTTTTATAGACTTTTTCATCCTTGTCTTCTAATTTTATAGTGGTAGTGTCTCTTATACTTGAAGTCATTTTAGAGAATCGGAAGTCTGGCGATTGTGCATAGGCCGAAAAACTAAGCAGCGAAAGGACGATGAAGATGGTTGTTTTCATGGGATACGGTGATTGATTTTAAAGGCAAATTAGCAATTCTCTTTGTAAGAAAATCAACCGTTTTTGAAATGGGGTGTTTATACGTAGTGAAGGGATTACAGGTTGAATGTTGAATGTTGCCTGCCTGCCGCAGGCAGGGATGTTGGATGTTAAATGTTGGTGATTGAGGAGTTGAGTGTTCGTCTTTGATTGACGACAGATGACAGATGACAGATGATAGATGATAGATGACAGATGACTGATGATGGCAGGGTGGTGACAATTAAGAAAATTGAATGTCTGGTCTTGGACACTTCAAATCACAAAAAGACCACAGCTATGTTAATGTTTTAATAAACAGCCACGTGATGTTTAACAGTTAATTATATTTGTTAAACAAAACTAACTTTATACAGGTCATGAAATCACTTTTCTTCAAATTCAGTTTGCTCACACTCTTAGGACTCTTGTCGTACACACCGGCTCTCGAAGTCCAGGAGTTCCAAGGTCAGGCGACCTACTTTGCGAAATCCTCCATGGAATTGGGAAGGTGGGGAGCACGAATGAGCGAAGCACAAAAGAAGCAAGTACAGGCACGCCTAAAGAATCGTTTGGAAAAAACCTATGTGTTGAATTTCAACAAGGAGGAGTCTGTTTTTAACGAGGAAGAAAAGCTCGATGCCATGTCTGGCGCTACCGATTCTTGGGGAAAGAATTTCTCACCCGGGGAACAATACAAAAATGTAAAGGAAAACAAATTGGTACAGAGTCAGGAGTTCTATGGCAAACGATTTCTGGTGAAAGATGAATTACTATCCTTAGATTGGCAAATGGGTAAGGAGTCCAAACAGATAGGACAATATCTTTGTTTTAAAGCGATGGCCCTTATTCCAAAAACTGACCTCAAGTGGTATGACTTTTCTTGGGGCGACTTACGACGTGCAGCCCAAAAGGAAACCGATTCTACCAGTACCGAATCCACTATGCCCGAAATTGAAATGGTGCAGGTAGAGGCGTGGTACACACCTCAAATTCCTGTTGGTCATGGCCCGGGTGAATTTTGGGGTCTTCCAGGATTGATATTAGAAGTGAGCGCTGGAAATACTACCATGTTATGCTCTAAAATTGTGATGAATCCAAAGGAGAAGCTCAAAATTGAAGCGCCGGAAAAAGGCAAGGTCATCACGAAGAGTGACTATAAAGAAACCATCACGGCAAAGATGCAAGAGATGCGCGACAATCGTGGGCGAAGACGAAGTTAACAACGATCGCATTGAAAACGATCCTCCATTTCCATTCGGCACATTACATTCTCATGAAATATTTATGTTGCATCGCACTGCTATTGATAGCGAGTGTTTCTTTTGCGCAGATCACCTTCGAAGGCGTCGTCCGCGATAGCTTGAACAATCCCTTGGAATTAGCCAATGTCATTGCCATTAATAAAGCCACCAGCGGTTTGGAGTCCTATGGCATTACCAATGGTGAAGGTAAATTTAAATTGGAATTGGGCAAGAATGGTAGCTACGAGATCCAGATCAGCTATGTAGGCTTGAAAACCTTAAAGGAAACCCTTTCGACAGCTGAAAGCGATATCACCAAAGATTATATACTTCAAGCAGAAAATGCCTTAGACGAGGTAGAGTTGGTCTATGAAATGCCAGTAACGGTCAAAGGGGACACTTTGATCTATAACGCCGATTCCTTTCAGAATGGTACCGAAAGAAAATTAGAAGATGTCTTGGAAAAGCTACCTGGCGTGGAGATCAACGAAGAGGGCCAGATCGAAGTAGAAGGGAAGGTGGTCAACAAGTTAATGGTGAATGGAAAGGACTTTTTTGATGGCGACACCAAATTGGCGACCAAGAACATTCCGTCTAAAGCAGTTGATAAGATACAGGTGTTGCGAAATTATTCTGAGGTGGGTCAATTGAGCGGAGTGACCAACAATCAGGATAATGTAGCGATGAATATCAAATTGAAGGAAGGAAAAGAAAATTTCTGGTTTGGCAATGTTACCGCGGGCGGAGGCGCAGCGCCGAATAACGAATTGTACTTGTTGCAGCCCAAACTATTTTACTATAGTCCTGAATACAGCCTTAACTTTATCGGAGACCTGAACAATACAGGAGAAGTGGCATTGACGCGCCGCGACATCAGGAACTTTGGGGGTGGTTTTCGTGCACCGAGTAGGAGTAGCGGGACCAATATCAATCTTGGAGACAATAGCCTTAATTTTTTGACAAGTCAGGGCAATGCGCTGGAAATAGAGAATAAGTTGGCCACGGGTAATTTTAGCTACTCGCCATCGTCCACGCTGGACCTAAGTGGATTTCTGATATACAATAGCGGTCGTATCCTTTCAAAACGCACAAGTCTCATCCAATACACCGATGCCGATCTTGGAATTCCTGATGAAGCTACCGAAGAGTCCAGCAGAGAGCGTTCGGATCAAGGATTGCTGAAGCTCAGCGCCTCTTATCAACCCAATGTGAGCAATCAAATGGATTACGACATTCTGGCGCGTGTCTCAAATGACCGCCAGAATCAGAACCTGTTCTCCTCGGTAATCGGCAATACGCGTCAACTGGACGAGGTGACGCCCTATAGCATCAATCAGAATTTGAATTATTACTATACCCTCGATGAGGACAATATCTTTGCTTTTGAGGCGCAGCATTTGCTAAAGAACGAAGACCCATTTTACAATGCCGTATTGGTCAATGATCCCAATGGTGCCGACGCCTTTGATACGACTGCTGATGCCCTTGGACTGGACACCTCTTTGAATAATTATGACCTTGGACAGAACAGACGTATCAAGTCCAATCAGTTGGATGCCAAATTGGATTATTATCATATCCTGAATACCAAAAGCAACATCAACTTCACCTTGGGTACGATATTGAGTCGTCAGGACTTCGATTCCAATATTTTCCAGTTCCTTGCGGACGGGTCTGAGTTCGATCCAACACCGACCTTCAATGCTGGTCGCGCGACTAACGATGTCACCTACAATTTCAGTGATGTTTATTTAGGCGTACACTATCGATTTAAGACCGGCATATTCACCATTACACCTGGCTTTTCTTTACACGCCTACGGGAATAAGAATACGCAGTTTGGTGAAACCTACAAGGATAATTTCTTTCGATTCTTACCAGATTTTGAGACCCGACTTCAACTAAAGAAGAATGAATCGCTGACCTTGCGGTACGAGATGCGGAATCAGTTCACGGATGTCACACGGCTGGCAGAAGGCTTGGTGTTGAATAATTTCAGTAGCATCCAATTTGGGGAACCCGAACTTCAAAATGCCTTGTCGCACAATGTGAGCTTGTTTTACAGAAGCTTCAACCTTTTTAACTATACCAATATTTTCGCCAGGGCCGCGTATTCGAGCAATATCGATCAGATTCGCAGTTTGACCAATTTTGAGAACGTGATCCGGACAAGTACTTTTTTCAACTCGAACTTTGCCGATGAGAATGTCAATGTCTTCGGTCGCGTGCAGCGCACCTTTGGTAAGATCAGAGCTACTTTGAATGCCAGTTTCAACTATAGTAAGATCAATCAGTTCATTCAAGGACGGCAATCATTGAATGAAGGATTTACGCAGACCTACACGCCTGGCATTCGTACGAACTATAAAATAGCACCCAATGTTAGCTTTCGGTACCGCTACAGCGTGACCAACAACAATCAGGGAGGTCGTGAGACGAAGTTTGTGACGAATGCACCTTCCATTAATTTTGATGCCTATATCTGGAAATCGGTGACCTTGCGATCCGATTATACCTATACCAATCAAGATCTTGGTAATGGTGAATCACAGTCATTCCAAAATTGGGACGCCACGCTTAGTTATAGAAAGGACAGGAATGCCAAATGGGAATACGAGATCAAGGCGACCAATCTTTTGGACATCGACTCTCAAGTGCGAAACAACGCGAATAACTTATCGGTATTTGCTTCAGAGACCTTCATTCAGCCCCGGTTTGTGACCTTTCGGTTTGTGTATACTTTATGATGCAGTCCATTGGAAGAACAGGAAAGTTACAGTTCCATACCCCAATGTCAGTTCGAGTGATTCTGAATGAAATGAGGAATCGTATCGAGAACATTTCGAAACCAACGAAGCTCCGGAGGAACAAATACTTCTCGATACACTTCTCTTCCGAATCTTCGGAATCGAAGCACTCGAAGTGACAATCGACCTCTATGTTAGTTCCTTGCCTGCGCACGGGCAGGGAGTTCACCAAAGGTGAGTATCGAGAACGACGTTGTAGTAGCGTAGTTTCTGATGATAACTTTAATTTAGTTTTGCTTGCGATTCTGTCCTGTGAAATACCCCTTCACGCTACCGATTCCTTCTCCCTGGGGAAGGTTAGGATGAGGGGTCTATCTATTGCCTTATCTTAATTCAGGCAAAACCCCCACATTTTTGAGGAATAAGACGGTTGTTCGTCGCTACCTTTTAGAGGTTATTTGCAACATCAAAAACCAAAAAACAAATCCTATGGCAACCGTAGAGTACATCAAAAAATATGACATCGCCTATTACGGTGGTGGAAACAACAGTAAGAATTATGCGTATAGAGCGATCATCGGCCTAAGGCGCGACAACAATTCCTTGATCGGAGCGGCCTATTTTCATAGAGATGCGGCCACTTTACCTAATACCGATTCTATCAGTACCTCGGGTTATATTTCGGTGCATTATGGCGAATCAGATTTTGAACGTATCGTTGATATGCTTCGCAATGAGGATCCGGTATATATCCGTTATGTGAACGGTTGGGATATGGCATCGATCAATACGTCCTTAGAGCCGGTAGGCGAGGAGGAGTTCAACGCCTAACAATTAGAAAACCCTAACCAATATCTAGATAACGCAATAGTGTTCTTATAAAGCAGTCGGTAGTTGATAAGGATGGGCTGTTTTATAAAAATGACAAAAATTCTTGTCAGTCACTATTGCGTTTCAATTTTTTTGGCTGAAGCTATATCGCTGGTCAATTGTCTCAATTTATGAAGCATCCATAATCCTATCAATAGCCTCATAATGGGTTGATAGATGATGCTGAAGAGTTCTATGGATTGTCCCACTGTTTCGGACATCCAGAATTCATTTCCGAAGGCGATGAGATTACCAACACCCCATACCAATAATAGGTAGGCAAGAATACGGTCTAGTCTGGAATTGTTCAGCAGGCTGATTCCGTAAAAGATGTTTCCCAAGGCAAATGCCACAATGAACAAACCAAACAGTGCATAACCGATCAATCCTGCATGGTCAATATTGATTTGGATCATTTGCTGAACCGCAATATCATCGGTTTCGAGATAGGATCTGCGAAGGTTGTTCATATAGAAAAGAACAAACATTTGTCGAAAGATCTCTGTGAATGAGAACACCGCAAAAAAGACAAAGCCCAACACCGTAAACCCAGGACTCTTTTTATATTGGATGAATAAAAAACCGAGCATAGAGATCAACACAAATAGGCAATGAGCGATTATCCAAAACCGTGTCATCATATAAGTTGAATTTTCAAACAATCTGATGCGCTCCTCGGCACTTAGATCACCCAGATCAAATAGACTCGAATGGATTCCTACTGTAGTGATTACGGACAGCAGGCAGCAAATAATGGCTAGCCATAAGAAGCTGCGATATTGAGTGTTAATTGTCATCGGTCGTTTTGTAAAAAGATACGCATAATTATCCTTTTGAACCAAGATGCTATCTATTGCTGACCAGTTCTCCACAATCTAATGGGCTTCCTTTTCGTTAGCATAACATACCCAACTAGTTTTATGCTTACAAAGGCTTTAAAGTTCTTCCACCATCTTTTGGTTTTGGTGGTGCTCACTATTTTAACGCAGGTCGGTGGAATCATCTATTTGCTATGCTTGTGGCTGTTTAGCCGCATTCCCTTCGATGGATATCACAAATGGCTGCGCAGAGGTGTCAAGCTCTTGGTATTTAGTATCGCCTATATTTTCTTTTCTTTTGCAGTGGTGCCGTTGGTAGCTTCGACTTTCTTTGATAAAGAACCTTTGCCATTTTCGGGAGAACATTTACGTCCGCTGAATGTGGGCACGGTACTCTTAAACCGGCATTATACCACCAAAGATCTTAAAGAGACCATGACGCGAAGTGCTTCAAAGATGGCTACGGCATATCCAGGTACGATTACCTTGTATCTAGATGCCAACTTTCCCTTATTCGAAAAGTTTCCCTTGCTACCACATATAAGCCATAATGACGGTAAAAAGCTCGATTTGGCCTTTTATTATCGCGATTCAAAGACCAAAGAAATGAGGGTTGACTCACCGTCATGGTTAGGTTATGGCGTTTTCGAAGGCCCAAAAGAAGGGGAGTACGATATGCCAGATCAGTGCGCAAAAAGAGGAAAATGGCAATATTCTATCTTAGGGGATATTGTGCCGCAACACCGAAAGGACAATTATATATTCGATGCACAGCGAACTAAAGCGCTGATCAGCATATTGGCAAAGGAAGCTGCGATAAAAAAGATATTTATTGAGCCCCACCTCAAAACACGTTTGGGACTCACCTCAGCCAAGGTGCGATTTCACGGTTGCCAGGCGGTACGGCACGATGATCATATCCATATACAGTTGTGAGTTGCAATGTCAGTTCCCTGCCCGTACGTGCCGTTCGGTACCTGCCCGACTATGTCATTCAGGCGGGTGGGGAGTGATTTTGGCGTATGCCAAAATAGTATCGCGAACAGTATGGAATCCTAGGGAAGGAAGATCTACGACAATCCCAATACCAAAATGAACACTTCAGGAAAAACACCCTTTGGAGAATTCAAATAAAAGTGTGATATTTGGTTCATTATGAAGTTATAAGAATTGATGCCAACCATTGTCTGCATATCAGCATCGCGATTTTTTAGCTAGGGAACACCACTTAGCTTATCCTCTCTTTTTTTATTATCACACGCAATTCTTATAATTATGTCATCCAATAAGCTCTCAATACATCAACTTTTCAAGTATTTTATGACGGCCCTTCGCGGGGAGGAGCAGGAATTCACTTCTGGCAGCATCCGCAAGGCGATCTTCATGCTTTCCATTCCTATGATCATGGAGATGATGATGGAATCGATCTTCGCCTTGGTCGATATCTTTTTTGTTTCTAGCATCAGTCCCAATGCCGCCGCCACGGTCGGACTCACCGAAGCCGTGCTCACCTTGGTCTATGCCATTGCAATCGGATTAAGTATGGGCGCTACGGCTATTGTAGCACGCAGAATAGGGGAGAAAGACGTGGAAGGCGCAAGGCAAGCCGCCGTACAATCGATATTTCTAGGAACCTTTGTCGCTGTTTTGATCAGCATCGTCGGTATCTTATTTCCAAAGGAAATCTTGCAATTGATGGGCGGTGAGCCGGATCTTATCGAAGAGGGCTATGGATATACCCAAGTATTGCTCGGAGGAAATATCACCATTATGTTATTGTTTTTGATCAACGCCGTCTTCAGAGGCGCGGGCGATGCTTCCGTAGCAATGAAAGTGTTGATCCTTTCCAATGTGCTGAATATCATCTTGGACCCGATGTTCATCTTTGGTTTTGGTCCAATACCCGCATTTGGGGTGCAAGGTGCGGCCATCGCAACAACCATCGGACGTGGAAGCGCCGTTATTTTTCAATTCCTGATCCTCTTCTTTGGTTGGAGCCGTATCAAAGTTGGATTAAAGGATATTGTTTTTAGAGTAGGAGTGATGCTCAATCTCATCAAAGTATCGTTGGGAGGGATCTTTCAATTCATTATCGGAACATCGAGCTGGGTCTTTCTAATGCGTATCATGGCCGAATTTGGCAGCGAGGTGCTCGCAGGCTATACCATTGCCATTCGCGTTTTGATGTTCACCTTGATGCCGTCATGGGGGATGAGCAATGCCGCAGCCACCTTGGTTGGACAGAACCTCGGCGCGGGGAAACCAGAACGGGCGGAACGTTCCGTTTGGAAAACTGGAAAGTACAATGCCTATTTTATGGTGGCTGTATCCATTTTCTATTTGGTCTTTGCTGAATTCATATTGAAGATCTTTAGTCCAGAGCCAGAGGTGATCAAATACGGCGCCTTAAGTTTACGGGTTATCGCCGCTGGTTATGTCTTCTATGCTTATGGAATGGTGGTCATTCAGTCCTTCAATGGCGCAGGGGATACGTTAACGCCCACGATCATCAACTTATTTTGTTTCTGGCTATTTCAACTGCCATTTGCCTACGGCGTTGCCATTTGGGCAGATATGGGCGTACTAGGTGTACTACTGGCAATCACACTGGCGGAGATGCTGATTGCGGTCGTGGCCATTATTTGGTTCAAAAAAGGTAGGTGGAAGGCTGTTAAGGTATAGCCATTATGCGAATGTTGTTTTCTAATATTATGCCATTGTGAAATGACAAGCAGTATTCGTAATTTAGTTGCTTCGAAATAAAACTAACCTTTATGGCCAAGCATAAAAGAGGAGTCAATACTATCTGCACACACACAGGTGAAGTGAGGGACAAACAATTTAATGGGGCGGTATCGCCTATCTATATGTCCACTTCCTATGCCTATGAGGATGTGGAGGTAAAACGATACCCGAGATATTTCAACACCCCCAATCAAGAGATGCTCTGCAAGAAGATCGCTGCCCTAGAACATGCCGAAGAGGCGTTGATCTTTGGCTCTGGGATGGCAGCGGTAAGCACTGCCATGCTGGCTTTTTTGCAAAAGGGAGACCATGTGGTGCTGCAGCAGACACTTTATGGCGGGACCATCAATTTTGTCACTAAAGAATTTGATAAATACGGTATTGAATATTCATTCACCAAAGGTTGGGAGACCAAGGATTTTGAGAAGAAGATCAAAGACAATACTAAATTGCTGTATGTGGAGACGCCTTCCAATCCTTTGTTGACCATTACAGATCTTAAGAAGGTTGCCAAGCTTGCGAAAAATCATAATTTGATCACCATGATCGATAATACCTTTGCGAGTCCTATCAATCAGAATCCTATTGATCTTGGGATCGACATTGTTATCCACAGCGCTACCAAGTATTTAGGTGGGCATAGCGATATTCTAGCTGGGGCTATTGCTGCAAGTTCAGAACATATAGATCGTATTTGGAATACGGGTATCAATCTCGGTGGAAGTTTGAGCGATTTTACCGTTTGGATGTTAGAGCGAAGTATGAAGACTTTAGGGCTACGTGTTGAACGACAAAATAAGAATGCAATGAAAATGGCCAAATATCTCAGCAAGCACAAGGAGGTCTCCAATGTGTACTATCCTGGATTAAAGACCCATCCTGGACATGAAATTGCCAAGTCACAAATGAAGGGCTTTGGCGGGATGTTATCGTTTGAGTTGAAGAAAGGAATCGATTCAGAGAAATTTGTGAAATCTTTGAAGTTGATCAAAGCATCGATGAGTTTGGCAGGGGTAGAAAGTACTATTCTGTCACCAACAAAAACCTCTCATGCCCTTCTAACACCAAAAAACAGAGCAAAACAAGGCATCAAGGACGGACTATTGCGTTTTTCGGTCGGGATTGAAGAACCAAGGGATTTGATCGAAGACATTGAGCAAGCCATAAAAAGATGCGGTTAAGTATAGAGGTCAATGTCAACTTAGCAGTACGTAATCAAGAAAGAATATTTTGCGAATGAAATTAGACATACTTGCCTTTGGGGCCCATCCCGATGATGTAGAATTGAGTTGTGGCGCAACGATCGCCAAAGAGGTCGCCAACGGAAAGAAAGTAGGGATCGTAGACCTTACCCGAGGTGAATTGGGTACTCGTGGCAATGCCGAACTTCGAGATAAAGAGGCTGCGAAAGCTTCTAAAATTCTTGGCGTAGCAGTGAGAGAGAATTTAGAGATGGCCGATGGTTTCTTTGTGAATGATAAAGAACATCAATTGGGCATCATTAGAATGTTGCGAAAATATCGACCAGAGATCGTTTTGTGCAATGCTGTAGAAGATAGACATATCGATCATGCAAGAGCCAGTAAACTGGTGAGTGATGCGTGCTTCTTATCTGGATTATTGAAGATCGATACCAAGCTCGATGGGGATGATGAATGGCAGGAGCCTTGGCGACCAAAATTGGTCTATCACTATATCCAATGGAAGAACTTGGAGCCCGATTTCTTGGTGGATGTTTCAGGTTATATCGAAAAGAAGGTAGAAGCTGTATTGGCGTACAGTTCTCAGTTCTTCGATCCAGACAGCGATGAACCCGAAACTCCGATAAGCAGCAAGACGTTTATGGACAGCCTCACTTATAGGGCTCGAGACCTGGGAAGACTTATAGGTGTAGAGCATGCAGAGGGTTTCACGGTAGAACGATATGTTGCTGTTGATTCTTTAGATATGTTGAAGTGATCTACTTGATAATAGAGATTTGAATGTTAAGAGGCGTGTGCGCCGCCTTCATGGAACCATTTTAGCGGACGAAGCCCCGAGGTAATTTACTTTAATAACTTTTTCTTTGTAGAAAAAGTGCAAATGTTTTACATTTGCAACCGCTATTAATATGGTGGTTGTAGCTCAGTTGGTTAGAGCGCTGGATTGTGGTTCCAGAGGTCGCCGGTTCGAGCCCGGTCTTCCACCCAGATATGAGCCTTTCGTTTTTCGAAAGGCTTTTTTTGTTTCTTGAAATGAAAGTTCTGGCTATGATTTTCTGGATGGCTACCAATTGAACATGGTGGGCGAGGAATAAAAAATGCTATTTCGTGATCATTTGAATGACAAGTTCTGGGAAAATTTATACTACGAAGCGGTTCGAAAACCTTTTAGATTTGCGTGTCAATTCTTACTTATAATAGGGGAAAACCGTAGTTTTTAAATAGATAGACAATAAAAATCAAGGGTTTCACCGCATATTCGGCTACTTTGACAACATAATTTTTGAGGAGCGGTATCGTGTAACTACTTTTATATCACCCTACTAAACGACATTTACCCCAAATGTTACCAAGAACTGGCTTATGCTATATAAACCTCTCCCCCAAGAGAGGTTTTTTGTTTTTATATACTTTCTAGAGATAGACTGATCAATTATTTCCTCGCGTCGAGTCAAAAGTAATGTGCTGATACGCACCTAAGTCTGGTGAGGCCGTTCTATCCACACCTAAGATATCTGTCGGAACTTGGGAAGCGGTGGTAGTATCTCCTTGGCCATTGGCTGCAGAATTGTCTCCTATAATAAAATCTTCCTCTTGAGTATTTCTGAAATCTGGGTCCATATTGATGATCTCTCCAGAATAAAGCGCCTCGTTGCTAAAATCGAAAAGATCTGGATTTGCTGGATTGCTCAATCCAAAGCGCAGCAGACAGTTGCTAAATTGATAATTGAAAGCAGCCTCTGGCACCGGATCTAAAAAGAACTCGGTACTATTACTTCCAAATACGATCGTGTTGGCAAAATTTGCTTGAACAAGGTCTTGCGTAAAATTGCTGCCATCTTCCAATTCTAAATAGTTGTTGATCAAAAGGGCGGGGGTATTTCTAAAGCTGTTGTTCCAATAGTTGGCGATGGTACAATGCTTAAAATCATAGTTTCCACCGATCGTCAGTTGTACCGAAGGTTGCCCAGAGCTACCAAAGACCGAGTTTTCTGCCACTATGTGACCTGTACGCGCTAACAATCCAGAAACGGAACTGTTATAGATCTGCACCCCATTTAGCGTAAGCGTAGGGTTGGTGGTGCCATCATTGTTATCCATAAGGAGTCCCACGGTCGCATTGCGTATGGTGGCATGAGAGATGATATTAGCAGTGCTTCCATCGGTAAGCCAAATGGCGCCCCATTGCCCTGGAACATTCGCAAAACCAGGTTCTAAGCGATCGCCTTCGAAAATGACCTCGTTCTCCAAAAGGTCTAGGTCGGTACTTAGTGCACCGTTTACTTGTAACGTTCCGTTGTTTGCTACGATAAGTCCCGAACCCGCATGAAAATGAACACGGGCACCAGCATCGATGGTCAATGTCTCTCCTCCAGGAACCGCGGCATATCCATAGATGACATATGGTTTTTCATTGGTGAAGTTGAGTTGCGTATTGTCTAGAAAGAATCCTTCGATCTCCACAGCATCTTCACCACTACCAAGGATGAGTGTTTCGGTAATGGTTTCACCATTGACCACGGTACGTTCAGGAAAAAGGAAGACCGCATCCTTTATCAATGTTACTAAGTCAACATCCTGTTGGTCAGCGCCTTCATCGAACAATATCTTGTCGGTATAGAGAAACTCTGTTGCCGTTGCCGCAAATTCTGTGATATCCACCGTTGTTTCTACAAAGACAAAAATGCTGTCTTTTGCCAAGATCTCCACGTTGGTGAATGCCTTGCCTGCCTGCCCGTCCACATTTAATCGGTAACGCGAATCATCACCACGTTCCAATCGTACGCTAGGAATACTGATGTCGTTATCACTATTATTATAAACTCTAAGATTATAGGTGCTGGATCCGATATTGGTAAATACAGTATCTAGATAGATGGTGTCTTTAGAGAATCCAAGGTCACCAGTACTTGGCGAAAATTCAAAGTCGTTACGACAGGCGCCAAGCGCTATAATTATGGCTACAAGACCAAGGGCATATAGGTATTGTCTCATCTATCTATTTTCGTTTTTCAATATTAAGATCTGCTGGCGTGGCCAGAGGCAGATAAATTGTTTGTTTTTTGCCTTCTGATTATCGTATTATTCACCAAATTTTATTGATGATGGCACGATCATATGGCATATTGATGAATTTTTGTAAAAGTATGACTTTTTGATGTAACGTTGAGATAGGCTGTTTGTTGTTTTTTGAATACGTGATGAGCAATAAATATAAACCGTTTGTTGCGCGGTCGCGTTAAGGATTGTAGCGGATACCCCGCAGGACCGAGGATTCGGGACGAGGAGTATGAGCGAAAAGCCTGCCCTGTCTTGTGAAAGACAGGGAACGCCCAAAACTTATTCATTTAAGAGATTCCCACAATTATAACAGTGCTTGGCATTGTCCTTATGATGCTCGCTCAAACAATGCGGGCATGCCTGGGTGTTGGTGTCAATATTTTTCTTGGCGCTAGCGTATTCTGCCGAGACGATCCCTGTTGGTACAGCGATGATACCGTATCCCAATATCATGATCACCGTGGCCAACAGCTGCCCAAGCGTGGTAGCTGGAGCAATATCGCCATAGCCAACGGTCGTTAGGGTTACGATACACCAATAAATACTTCGAGGAATACTGGTGAAACCACTTTCGTCACTTTCTATAAGATACATGAGGGTTCCGAAGATCACCGACATGATGAGCATTCCAAACAGAAAGACCGATATCTTTCTCCTGCTTGCTTTTAGGGCATTGAGCAGCTGATTGCTTTCTCCAATATAACGCGCCAGTTTTAAGATCCTAAAGACACGCATCAGTCGGAAGGCCCTTACGGCAATGAGGACTTGGGATCCTGCGATGAAATAGGAGAGGTAGAGTGGGATGGTCGAAAGAAGGTCGATGATGCCATAGAAACTAAAGATATATCTTTTTGGTTTCTTTACTGAAATGATCCTGGCGATATATTCGATGCTGAAAAAAATGGTAATGACCCATTCGGCGGCCAGTAAGAATTGGTGGTGTTGCCGATCAAATGACTTCACACTTTCCAGCATCACCAAGATGATACTAGCAATGATAAGTATGAGAAGAATGATGTCGAAGATCTTTCCTGCATTGGTGTCCGCCTCATAGATGATCTCGTGAAGGCGATGTTTCCAGTTGGTATTTGGTTTGTTGTCTTGCAAAGTCGTTTTTGGTATCTTCTAAGTTAACTATGTTTTTTCTTTAATACAATAGGCTTGCCATTCTGCAGGTCGATGGCTTTTTTAAAGAGTTGTTTTAATTCGAAATATTGAGCTGGTGTGTAGGTGCTTTTCCTGATGGTCAAATTATAACTCATTGCGACCTTGTGATCTGTCTTTTGAATCTTAAATAAAAGAATGGCACTATTGTCTGGCAACCTTAAACCGATTTCCTCGGGCAGTTCTGCAATCTCCCATTGAGGATCGATATTGAGACTTATCTGTTGTCTATACGAATTGGGATATCCAAAATCCACCGGATAGTTTCGCTCGTCCAAGGTAAAGGGGTTCTTTTCAAGCGTTTTTGTGACGAAAGGAAAAATAAAAAGGGTATTCACATCTGGTTTGGTAGGCTCCAAGACAAAATGGAAGGTTTCTTTGAGCAGTGCTTCCCGATTATCTAGATCTACATGCTCGTAGTTTTCTATAGTGAGTTGAGGATTGTCATCTTCTATCTTAGACAGATATCCGTCAATATCGATCTTATTCAACGTTTTACGCTTGTCATAAGCTGCATATTTGCTCTTGCTGAGCCTCATTTTGCCACTGACCTTTCCCTCACTATCGATATCAAGGTTTATGGCAGTAAGATGCGTAGAATGTTCTTTGACCTTGATGTCTTTCCAGAAGCTTCCTTTTTTTAGGTCCATGATACGGGCATAGCCGTTCAATGCCTTAAAGGGTAAGGTTCCAAAAGGAAGGCCTTTATCTGTAATGTCTAAAAAAAACGCTTTCCCATCTATTTCGAGCCACACGACCAGATAGTTGAATTCGGTCAACACTGGAAATAGTTTGCTAGGAACCCCATGGTCGCGAGTTGATAAGAGGGCAAAGTGTGCGTCGAAATCGGCAGCCTTTAGAACATTTAAAAGCACCAGATTCAATTCTGCAATGTTTCCCGACTTTTCTTGCCATGCTCGTTTGGCATTGACATCTTTGAAAATATTATATCTCTTATTCCAGACAAGCTCTTTTTGAAGGTGATAGTAGATCTCTTTTGCCTTTTCCAAGGTGTTGGGACCGGCCAGTAACTCCGATGGTACTTCACGTTTAAAGTATCCTTCGCGCCGAGATTCGGAACCGATCTCTTCGTCCGTTTTTATTTCTCTGTCCACATCGTCCCAAGTTTTTGAGTACTTCTCCTTTGTTCCGTCAAAGCGTTCGACTTCCTTCAATTCGTATTCGATATGAGAAATGAAATTTTCCTTCGAGGTCATATGCTCCTCTTCTTTAAATGCTGGAATGTCCTTCATAACATATTTTTCTACGGCACAGCCAGCATAGCCCACGCCCGAAAATTGGTAGCAGTTTTCCTTTACCTTGCTTTGGTGGTCGTCCAACTTGAGGCTCCCTACAAGTTTTATATTGTATTTGTAGTTTGCGGGAATGGACGTATTGAATTCGCTATAAATTTTGGGAATGTCTTCTTGAAAATACCACGATGTGAAGTTGAAGAAATAAGCGGAGCGCGTTTTGAAATAATAATCGATGATACTGCCTTCTTGTACGTTGGGAACGGTAAAACGTGCCACACTCCAGCGGTCATTTTCTGCTGTGGTGTAGACCTCATTCTTTTTTAGGGCGGTTCGTTGAAGTGTTTCCGGGTCGATGGCTACCGCTCTTGCCTCGATGAGCTTGTCGTTGAACCTGTTGCCAGTATAAAGAGGGATCTCCACATTGGCATGTTCACTCCCAGACTTCTTCAATATTTTGATGCGTACCACATATTCCTCAAAAAGAAAAGTGAGACCGCCATTGCCCTTCTCAATGGAGGATTTACCCCACTCATACAACACGACGGCATTGGCCGTAGAATCTTTTGCGTATGTTTTAAATGCTCGGTGCTCCTCTGTAGGCAGACCAAATTTGAATTGATCCGTATCTTGTGCAAATCCCATTTGTAGGCACATGAGCAGGCCTATACACTTCAATGCTCTCATGAATGTTCAAGCGTTTAATTCTATAATTTTTAAAACTTTTCTTTTGCGCAAATAGGCCTGAATCAAATGACGTACATCAGCGTTATTGGCCATCGGAGTGATGATGGACCTCAATACAGAAAGGTTGTTCACCTGATGGTTGAGGCTTACAAAACCATATCCCTTGTATTCGCCGTTTTGAATGAGGATGGCGCTGCGCTCATCGATATCCCGACCTTTGTCCAAAATTACAATGTCCTTGCTTTGAAAACTGTATTGCTGTAGAACCCTTTCTACTCTGACATTATATTTTTCCACCGGCTCTTCATTGATGCAGGCACCATAGCATTCATCCATATCATATAGCAAACACTGTGCTTCCGACCGATGAAGACCAGTAAGTTTTTGGCAAAGTCCATGCTCTTCCGTGATTTTGAACAAGGTCTTTTTTGCCTCATTGTAATGTTTGAAGGTCGTCAGATACTGAATTTCTTTCCGTGCGCGCTCTACTTGAAGCTGGGTGTATCCTGTACCATTCATAAAGGCACGTAATCCGTAGTTGAAAATGTTGCTTTTTCGAGTGTGATTGTATCTAGGTTGATTTTGTCTTATCTCCTCTTGTTCCTTTAAAAGGGCGATAAGTTCATTACCGGTCTTTTCGAAACTCACGGCATGAACCTCCAATTGTATCTTCTTGGCCTTTTGAGAATTGCCTGTAAAATGCTGGTTGATGGTCTTTCTTATGTTCTTACTTTTTCCAATATAGATGATCTCCCCATCTTCCCTATGAATATAATATACGCCTGTCTCTGATGGAAGGCCATCCAAAATATTCAATAATCTCGTTGAGAGCTTTGTTGGGATATCGGATTTTATAGTATTCTGAATGATCTCCTTCTTGGTGTCTTTGGCCATCAACATTTTAAAGAGCTGCACGGTTGCTAAGGCATCACCATTGGCACGATGCCGATCACTCATCGGAATTCCCAAAGCGCGGACCAGTTTTCCTAGTTTGTAGGATTCTTGCTCGGGCATCAATTTTTGTGAAAGTTCTACGGTGCAAAGACTTTTACGCTCATAATCGAAGCCCAACCTTCTAAATTCGGTACGAAGAATACGATAGTCGAAACTAGAATTGTGAGCAACCAGAATGCATCCTTCTGTGATCTCTACGATGCGTTTGGCCACTTCATAGAATTTTGGGGCATTACGAAGCATCTTGTTGTTGATGCCTGTAAGGTTGACCACAAAGGGTTGTATCGGTTTTTCGGGATTGACCAAAGAGATGAACTGGTCTACCACTTGATGCCCATCGAATTTATAAATGGCGATCTCTGTAATGCCTTCTTCATCAAAGGCACCTCCAGTAGTTTCTATGTCTAATATGGCGTACAAACTTGAGTCTTCGTTGTGAGTTGCTCATCGCAGGATGTGGTTGGTCTGCGATAACAACTTTTGTAAAGTGAATTTAATCGATCTAATAATTTCTCGCTCCAAATATACTACTTCCAATTCTAACCATGGTACTCCCACATTGGATCGCTATTTGGTAGTCGCCGCTCATCCCCATGGATAAAGTCGATAGGTCGCAGTTTGCAGTATTCATTTCTTGTAAGTTATCATACAATGCTTTCAGAAAAAGAAATTCCTTTTTTATCTGTTCTTGATCATCGGTAAAAGTCGCCATTCCCATAAGGCCAACCACCTTGATGTTTTGTAGCATTGCAAAATCTACAGAACCTAGCAACATATTGACTTCTTCTTCGTCCATCCCAAATTTGGTATCTTCCGTTGCAATATGTATCTGTAGCAGGCAATCGATCACACGCTTGTGCTTTTTGGCCTGTTTGTCTATTTCTTTCAATAGCTTCAAACTATCAACACCATGGATCAGCGAAACGAACTCGGCCATATATTTCACCTTGTTGCGCTGTAGGTGGCCTATCATATGCCATTGGATATCTTTGGGCATCTCTTCCCATTTGGCAACCATTTCTTGCACCTTGTTTTCTCCGAAAACCCGATGTCCTGCATCATAAGCCTGCATCAATGTACTTACAGGTTTGGTCTTAGAGACCGCTACCAGGGTCACATTCTCTGGTAATGTGGATTTAATTTTTTGGAGATTCGTTGCTATACTCATGGATTTCTGAATCTAAACTTTTTAAACTATTGAATGTTATTTGTACAATGATACACATAACCTAGAGTTTGAACCCTAGGAACTTATGGTGGTAAGCCAAAATCACTTAATGGATCCAAACCTTAGGGCTAATCGGTCTAAACCCGAGAATAGTAATTATTTAGCTAATATCAAAATTCATAGATCGTTAGACCGCTTCGCATTTTAGGTTCGATATAGGTGCTTTTTGGTGGCATGGTAAGACCTTCATCGGCAATGGCCTTGATCTCTTCTACCGACAGCGGCATCATGCCAAAGCCAACGGCGAAATCACCTTCGTCGATCTGCTGTTTCATCTGCAATAGATTATTCTTGCCGTAGCCGTATTTTATCCTTCGATCATTTTTAAGGTCACTGATTCCCAGAATTGGTTCCAGGATGGTCTTGTAGAGAATTTGTGTGTCCAATTCGCTCAGCGCATCTGTAAATTTATAAACCGTTTTTCTAAGATACAGGGAATAGTATTCGCCATCTAGATACATGCTGAAGTGATGTTTTTTTGAAGGTTTGTACAACTCCAATCCTCTGTTCTCTATGCGAAACCATTTATCGAGCTTAAAGAGGAATTGCTCTTTGCTAAGACCATTTAGGTCTTTCACCATCCTATTGAACTCGTAGATCCTCAGCTCTGACTCGGGGATCAAGAAACTCATAAAAAAATTGTATGCCTCCTTTCCGGTATGGTCGGGATTTTCAGCCTTTAAAGTTTCGGCCAGCAAATAGGAGGAGGCGGTTCTATGATGACCATCGGCGATGTAGAAATTAGGGATCTGTTCAAACTCGTACTGTAATATACTGATGATATCTATATCGGTAATGGGCCAGAGTGCGTGTGTAACCCTGTCTTGTGTCGTAAACTCGTAATCTGGAATGACAGCGGTAACCTTATCGATGGTTTCTTTAATGGTCGCCTTATCAGGATAGGTGAGGAGCACTGGCTCTGCATTGAAGCCGACAGTTTTGAGGTAGTCTTTAAACAACTCTTCGCGCCTTTGCATGGTGTCCTCATGCTTTTTTATCTTATCTTGAGCGTAATCGTCGGCACTTGCCCCAGCAATGATGCCACAAAACGAATTGTTTCTGGTGGTCATCCTATATACATACAAGGCAGGATCCTTATCCTTTACATAGATGCCATCTTCCTTAAATTCCAGATAGCGATTTTTCACTAGTTGGAAGCGCTGCACGCCAGTGACCTCTTTATGATAGCGATACCCAGGATTGATCACATGCAAGAACGTATATGGATTGAATTCGAGCTTGGACTCGAGCTCTCCATCCGAGTAGTCTTCATAAGAACGGGAGGCCACTAGATTGGCAAAGGCACGTGGTGCGCGGATCGCTTTAAAAGGTTGAATCTTTGGCATAAATGTTCAGTTTGCAGTTGTCAGTTCCCAGTGGTCAGTCAGCTGTTTGAAGTTGTAATGAACAACCGGCTCGATGATGACTCAAGAAAATTGTTTAGCCACTATTTCGGCTTTTTTACTTTCGGAATAATCATAAAAACCTTCACCGCTCTTTACCCCAAATTTTCCCGCCATTACCATATTCACCAATAATGGACAAGGTGCATATTTTGGATTTTTGAATCCTTCGTACATCACATTCAATATTGAAAGGCACACATCAAGACCTATAAAATCTGCCAATTGCAAGGGCCCCATGGGATGTGCCATCCCTAATTTCATCACGGTGTCGATCTCGCTGACTCCCGCCACCCCATTGTATAGGGTCTCTATAGATTCATTGATCATCGGCATAAGGATGCGATTGGCGACAAAACCGGGATAATCGTTCACTTCAACAGGAACTTTGTTCAATTTCTTGGAAAGCTCCATAATGGTACTGGTCACTTCGTCGCTGGTATTGTATCCTCTGATGATCTCTACCAATTTCATGATGGGCACGGGATTCATAAAATGCATCCCGATCACCAATTCGGGTCGAGAGGTGACTGCCCCTATCTGCGTGATGGAAATGGAAGACGTATTGGTTGCCAAGATGGTATCGGGCGCGCAAACTTCATCCAGTTGCTTGAATATCTTTAGTTTTAAATCAACATTTTCTGTAGCAGCTTCCACAACTAAGCTTGCGTATTCAACGCCATCCTTGACATTTGTATAGGTCGAAATGTTGTCTAGCGTAGTTTTTTTATCAGTCTCTGATATCTTTTCCTTGGCGACCATCCGGTCGAGATTCTTAGTGATCGTGGCCAATCCTTTTTTCAGAGCTTCCTCCGAAATATCGATCAATTGTACCTTATATCCAAATTGTGCGAATGTATGGGCGATTCCGTTACCCATGGTACCAGCACCGATTACTGCGATGTTTTTCATTGAATTAATATTTGTATTTTCATTCCTGCGTAGGCAGGAATCTATTATTTCTTTCGAACCCGGTAGCTGACAGCCGAGTGCGATAATGTTAATTTTCTTATTCTAAAGTCGATCAGAAACAAGCGATCACCTTTTTGGCGACTCTAAGTGCCTCGGTCGCCTGCTCGAGGGTCACGATTGGTTCGGTGTCATTATTGATGGCGTCGGCAAAGGTTTCCAGCTCGTCCAAGATGGCGTTGTTAGGTGCTACGTTCGGATTGTCAAAGTAGATCTGCTTCTTCACACCTTCGGCATTCTGTAAGATAAGCGCAAACTCATCTGGGGCCTTTGGAGCATCTTTCATCTTTACCACTTCGGCCTTCTTTTCTAGAAAGTCTACAGAAATATATGCATCGCGCTGGAAAAAACGTGACTTACGCATATTCTTCATAGAGATCCGACTTGCGGTAAGATTGGCCACGCAGCCATTCTCGAATTCTAAACGTGCATTGGCGATATCGGGTGTTTCGCTGATGACCGATACGCCACTGGCATTGATATGCTTTACTTTGGAATGCACCACGCTTAAGATCGCATCGATATCATGGATCATTAGGTCCAAAACCACAGGAACATCCGTTCCTCTAGGATTGAACTCTGCCAAGCGATGGGTCTCGATAAACATAGGATTGTCTAATTTGTCCTTCACAGCGGTAAAGGCCGGGTTGAAACGCTCTACATGCCCTACTTGCCCTTTTACCTTGTACTCTTTTGCCAGAGAAATGATATTTTCGGCTTCGGCAACGGTGTTGGCAATTGGTTTCTCTATAAAGACATGTTTCCCCGCCTTGATGGTCTTCTGCGCACAATCGAAATGCGAAAGGGTAGGAGTAACAATGTCTATAACATCAACGGCATCAATTAACTCATCTATACTTCCGAAAAGCTTATAACCATATTCTTTGGCAATTTTCTTGGCATTTTTGGTATCTGGGTCAAAAAAGCCAACCAGTTCGTATTTATCGGATTGCTGAAGCAGTCGAAGATGAATTTTACCAAGGTGACCAGCACCAAGAACACCAGCTTTTAGCATAGGATCTGTGTTTTCAACAAAAATAAAATTAATATGCGATAGTTGCCTAATGAATTATCGTTTTCATCAGGCATATTTTGTGAACTTTACAAATTCTTAGCTACCAACCTCATTCAAATATTCGATTGGATCGAGAATGAACATTTTTTTCCACCCTTGAATGTCAGTGTCTATTTTCCAAAAATAGGGAAGTGGTGTGATGATGGAATAATGCAGATGTGGTGGTTTTCCTTTTGCATTGCCAGAATCTCCTACATCGCCAATGGTTGAATGATGATCTACATATTCAAAACTGGAGGCCGCGATAGTGTCGAGATGGGCAAAATAATGCAGTCGCCATTTTGGGCCAAGTATAAGAACGATGTTTCCGCCCATTTCAATGTTTCCTTGATACACCACAAATCCTTTAACAGAAGATTTGATGGTTGTTCCTTTTTCCGCAAAAATATCCACACCTTTATGGGTCACAGAACGACCCCAAGGATAATACCAAAAGGATTCTTGGTTAAAATCGTTTTGGGTAGCTCCTACTACAGGCATTTGAAAATGCTGTGGAATCATCATTCCGGTGAGCAATACGATCACGAGCGACCAAATAATCTTAAATCTTCGCCTGAGGGGAAACTTCTTCCATAACCACATTTTATCGTATTTGGTCATCGACGATCTTTCCATCGACCATCGTTAACTTTCTGTCGGCCATGTCTGCCAGCTCATTGTTATGAGTGACGATCACAAAGGTCTGCCCAAATTTGTCGCGCAGATCGAAGAATAATTGATGGAGATTCTCTGCGGAGGTGGAATCGAGGTTCCCACTAGGTTCATCCGCAAAGATGATGCTGGGTTGATTCATCAAGGCACGAGCGACCGCAACGCGTTGCTGTTCACCGCCCGAAAGTTCATTGGGCTTATGGTGGTAGCGATTGGAAAGACCGAGGAAATCGAGCAATTCCTTGGCACGCTTCTCTGCTGCAACCTTCTCTGTTCTTTTGATATAGGCCGGTATACAGACATTTTCTAAAGCCGTAAATTCTGGGAGCAATTGATGGAACTGAAAGATAAAGCCGATGTGCTCATTTCTGAAATTGGCCAGCGCTTTTTCTGAGAGTGCACCAATATTTTGTCCGTTGATCTGCAAAGAACTGAGGTCGCTATTGTTGCCTGGTTTGTCCAATGTTCCCAAGATTTGAAGCAGGGTCGTCTTCCCAGCACCGGACGCTCCGACAATGGAAACCACTTCGCCTTTTTTTATAGAGAGGTCGACGCCTTTTAAAACTTCGAGGTCACCAAAGGATTTGTGTATGTTCTTTGCTTCGATCATTACCAAAGTTCACCTACCTCCTGTTTAATGTAACTCAATGCTGCCGATGAGGGTGCAGGCCTTTCCAAAAGGTCGCTTAAGATGGTTTCACGAAGTTTGTCTGCCGAATCAACCTCCTCATTCCTATTGCTCTTTCTAATGAGTTGAATGGTGGCATTCTTGGCCGCGTTGATGATATTCCAACACTCATCGCTGATATATATCTGCTGGGCCAGATTGTGGTCGAATTCGTTTTCTATATGCCGAACCAACAATTGTTCATATTCTTCCTTATCCGAATTTGGAGGAGAGACACGTAGGAGTAATTTTGCCGGGGCAATACGTTCTAAAAACAGTGCCATGCGTTCGTAAGCTTGCAGACGTAGCGGTAAGGCATTCTTTTGCGCCTCTTTATGGATCAAAAAACGTCTTCGCCCTTCTTCATTTTTGGTATGCCCTCTAAAAAAATATAGGGCGATCAATCCAGTAACGATGGCGGGTAATAAATAGAGGAGGAGTTCTACAACGCGTTCTTCATTCATGTTTTCGATATTTTCTTTCTAAAAAGTGAGATGAAAAAATTGATCACAACGATCAACGGTGCTAAAATAAACAAATTCGGTTGACAGTGCTCAGTTTTCAGTTGACAGATTTACTGTTTGTAGCCTCTAAAGGTTTGCCTCCCAAAAACTCGCAATCCTTCAACCTTTGCATGCTTTCGAATCTCACAGGTGCCTTATTATAAAGATAGGTTCGCGAAAGTGTCTGTGTCAGGTTGCGATCTCCGATACTTACATCTACATCTTCCATGGTGAATTGACATGGATGCTCATAACCACAGGCATGGGATATTTCTAACAGTTCCTTTTTGAACGTATTGAAATATTGCGCTAACCTGTCGGATTTCAATGGAATATCGATGCCTTTTTGAAGCCATTTGCTTTGCGTGGCTACGCCGCTAGGACAACGGTTGGTATGGCATATTTGTGCTTGAATGCAACCGATGCTCATCATCGCCTCTCTGGCAACATTGATGCAATCTGCACCCATGGCAAAGGCCATGGCGCCTTTTGCTGGGAACCCTAGCTTTCCACTAGCGATAAAAACGATCCGGTCTGTAAGGTCCAACTCCTTGAAGATGCGATACACATCTGCAAAGCCATATACCAAGGGAAGCGATACATGATCCGCAAAGCTGGGAGGAGCCGCACCAGTACCACCTTCACCACCATCAATAGTAATAAAATCTGGTCCTCTATTGGTATCTTTCATGATGTTGGCCAACTCTTTCCATTGGTCCAACTTTCCGATTGCAGCTTTGATGCCAACTGGAAGTCCTGTTTCCTCAGCAATAGCTTCAACAAAATCAACCAACTCTGGGACGGTGCTAAAAGCCGTATGCGCGGAAGGGGATAGGACGTCCTTGCCAACTTCTACACCGCGTATCTCTGCAATTTCCCTACTGATCTTCTTTCCTGGAAGGACACCTCCTTTTCCTGGTTTAGCGCCTTGGGATAACTTTACTTCGATAGCCTTGATAAATGGGTTGGCTTGGATCAAGGCCTTCATCTTTTCCATGGAGAAGTTGCCATCTGTCCCACGAACACCAAAATAGCCTGTCCCAAAGTGAAACACCACATCGGCTCCGTGGCTGTGATAGGGAGAGAGGCCCCCTTCACCAGTATTGTGAAAGGCATGCGCCTTCAATGCACCTTTATTCAATGATTCGATCGCTCTTGCAGAAAGGGAACCAAAGCTCATGGCCGAAATATTGATGACCGATCTTGGACGATACGGCTTTTTACGTTTATTATAAGCCCCCATCACCTTGGCGCATGGCAGAAAGTGCTTGTCTTCCTTGTTGGGATGTCCGTCTTTTAATTTATACGGAATCATCGCATTATTTATAAAGATGTGCTGATGCGAATAGATATCCTGATCGGTACCAAAGCCTTCGTAATTATTTTCTTTTTTGGCCGAAGCATAGATCCAACCGCGTTCGATACGGTTAAAAGGTAATTCCTCACGATTGTTAGCTACCAGATACTGCCGCAGCTCCGGTCCAATACCTTCTAGCATGTATCTGATGTGTCCGACGATAGGAAAGTTATGCGAAATGGTATGCGCACGTTGAAAAAAGATATCACGAATGGCAATAACGGCTAAAACGATAAGGATCCATGCCCACCATGGTATAGAGGAAATAAAGGATAGCATTTGTGCCATATGTTCTTCTTTTTAATTATCCGTCTCGTAACCAGCAGGACGTTTCCATCTCACGGGAGGTGCTGGTTCTGGTTTTGGTTTGAATTCTTTGGTTTTCAGAAGATCTAATGCTACTTGAATCGCTCTCTCCAACTGTGGGTCTTTTCCTTGCAATACCTGTTTTGGATCTTGGATCACTTGGATATCTGGTGACACGCCTTCACCTTCTACCGCCCATCGACCGTCAAGGTCATAAAATCCCCCGCGAGGTGCTACCATACGCCCTCCATCGATAAATCGTGGCGTATCCCAAGTTCCTACTAGGCCTCCCCAAGTACGTGTTCCAATCAAAGGGCCTATCTTCTGTTGCTTGAACATATAAGGTAGGAGGTCGCCTCCAGATCCTGCACGCTCATTGATGAGCATTACTTTAGGGCCAAAGATACCGGCCATCGGAGTAGTCCAAGGTGTATTGTCATTTGCCTTACTATTGAAGTAACCAAAAGGTTCACGTTTTAAGATATCGATCATATAATCGGCAGCAGAACCACCGCCATTGTTACGCTCATCGATCACGACTCCTTTTTTATCCTGTTGTGAAAAATAATATCGATTGAATGAGGTAAAACCACCACCTCCGGTATTGGGAACATATACATAGGCCAATTTTCCGCCTGAGAGCTGATTTACTTTACGTCGATTGTCCTCTATCCAATTGACCGTTCGAAGGTCTCGCTCACTGGCGACTGGTTTAACCAAGATATCCTTTCCATCGCTTTTATTGGCCGTCTTGCTCACTGTGATATAAATCTCGCGATCGGCGGTCTGTTCCAATAATTGAAACGGATTGGCTTTTTCTGTGAGGTCTTTTCCATTAATAGCCAGCAGGTAATCACCTTCTTTTATGTCAATTCCTGGCAAGGCCAAAGGCGCTCTTGTATCGGGGTTATAGGTCTCCCCAGTATATATTTTAGTGATTTTATATCGGCCGTTTTCCAACTTTAGATCGGCACCCAAGAGCCCAACGGGCACTCTTTCTATATCAGGCATATCGCCTCCAGAAACATACGAATGCCCAATGGCGACCTCCCCGCTCATAATATCTACTACATAATTTAGATCGGTGCGATGCCTCACATGTTTTATCCATGGGTTGTACCATTCGTACACCTTATCCCAAGGGGCACCATGAACATTGTCTACGTAAAGGAAGTCTCGCATATACCGCCACCCTTCTTTGAAGATCTGATGGTATTCTGCCTGTGGGTCTATTTTTATTCGAAGATCGATGTTTATTTTGTCCTCACTCGCATCGGGCTTGCCATCTGTTTTACTTATCATCCAATTGGAGCCTTTTCTTAGCAATATGCTTTTGCGGTCGTGGGATGTGACCATCTCATTGATGCCTTCTGCAAAATCTTCCGCTTTTTGTTCGTCGATCTTATAGCGATGTACCTTGAGACTCTCTTCATTTGGTATGAGCTCGGCGATGAATACTTCATTCTCTTTGGAAGCTGCCAAGGCCAGATAATTGCGCAATGGTAAGTCCATCGGTACGATGCGGTCATAGATACCTTCCTTGTCGATTCGAACCACTATCGTTTTAGCTTCTTCATCTTCATCTTTATCTTTCTTCTTCTTCTTCTTTTTTATCTCTTCTTTCCCTTTTCCCTTTTCCTCCTTGCTTTCCTCATCAGATTCAGGCAAGTTCGGTGCCTTATCTTTATTTGATAATACGATAGCATATAAGCCTCTATCAGTCGTTGGATCGTAAGAGCTCATATCCAACCAGCCAGAGTTTAATCCATAATCTGTACTGACCAGCGTATATAGATACTTCCCTGTTGCATCCCAAACTGGGGTTATGGCATCGGCCAGAGGATGTGTAAGCTGAATGGTGGCCTTCGTGTCGACGTTATATGCAAAGATCGCCTTGAAATGACTCTTTTGCTGTTTCGCATAGGCGATCCATTTGCTGTCGGGCGACCATTTAGGATTCATGGCTCGATTTGGGTGCGCGAAATTATCTGTGGCCACGATCGTTGCCTTTTTGGTATCCACATTAACGATCCAAATATTGTAATGTGTGTCTGTAAAGGCAATATGCTTACCATCAGGGGACCAGTCTGGTTCAAAGTAGAATGTTGGGTCTGGAATGGAGATGGTCTTCTTTTTCTGGCCATATTGGTCGGCAATGATCAATTGGTATTCGCCACTCACATCGCTAAACCATGCAATGGCATCGCCTTTTGGAGACCAAACCGGAGCTCTATCTGCAACGCCAGGTGTATTGGTGATATTTCGCCAGGTCCCTTTTTCCTTGGGGACGCTAAAAATTTCACCACGATGTTCGAACAAAGCGCGCTTGCCATGTGGTGATATTTTGGCATTTTGCAATTGCGAACCCTTTACTTCCTCCCATCTCGGTCTTGAAAAGTTGAGATCTGCATTTACCGCAATATTCAACTGTTGGGACATACCCGTCTTTGGATTGATCGTTTTTAAGTAGCCTCCGTGTTCATAGACGATGAGCTCATCATCGGCGTCTAGGCTCTTTACATCAAATTTTTTGTGAAAGGTGATCTGTTTTTCTTGCTTCGTAGCTGGGTTGTATGACCATATGTTACTGGTATAATCGCGTTCAGATAAAAAATATACGACCCCATCGAGCCATATGGGATCTAAATGCCTTTCCTTATCTGCCTGATCAGTGGTTTGTAATTCTTTGGTCTCCATATTCACGATCCAAATGGGCATGGCCTGTCCGCCTCGGTAATTGCGCCATTCGGCATCCCAGGACGTTATCGGGGTGTAGGCAACATATTTTCCATCATTGGATATCTCTCCATAGGCGGCCCTTGGAATATCTAGGGAAGTAGGGTAGGATTCATTAATTCCGATAGTGTAAAACTTATTGGTCTGTGTCGGCCTTGATTCTCTACTGGAACGAAAAAGCACTTTACCATCTGGGGTCCAGCCTTGTACCAGATCGGCCGAAGGATGATAGGTAAGTCGCTTTGGTTCTCCTCCTTGGGCAGGAATGACAAATACATCAAAATTGCCATCATATTGTGCAGTGAAGGCGATCATTTTGCCATCGTTTGAAAAATGCGGATTCAATTCAAATCCATCATCACTGGTCAATCTAATAGCGTTTCCGCCAGTGGCTGAGACCTTCCATAGGTCGTTGGCATAAACAAAGACGACACTGTTCTTGTGAATGGTGGGTTGCCTAAGCAGTTGTGTGCCTTGTGAAAAGCCTAGAACTGATACAAGCATTAGTGGTAAGAGATACTTCATAATTTGGCTGGTTAATTGATTATTGTTTCTTTTAGGGGGATCTACGTTCAATACGTCACCATCCTTATTTTCATAAAAAGCTAGTTGATCATTCTCCAAGATAGTCCAGTGTCATTTGAACGAAGGCTTTGACACCCAATAACATTCCGCTTTCATCGATATAGAAATCAGGTGTGTGGTGTGGAGCGGCTTCATCTGCGGGAACATCGATGGGTTTTCCTCCTAGAAAGAAGTAAAATCCTGGAACCTCTTTTTGAAAGAACGAGAAATCCTCTGCTCCTGTAATGGCCTTTATAAGATGAACATTTTCAGTTCCCGCCACCTTTCTTAGTGAAGGAAGCATCTGTGCCGTTAATATAGGATCGTTGTAGGTGATGGGATATCCTTTAGCAATATCGATCGTGGCCTCTGCGCGATAGGCTTTTGCAATGGCCGGCACCATTTCTTTCATACGTTGATTGATCTGTGCTTGCATGCCATAATCCAACGTGCGCAATGTACCTACGATGTGTGCTTCTTCGGGAATGATATTGCTGCGAACTCCAGAAGAAATCTTTCCGATAGAGAGTACCACCGCTTCTTTGGTCAATTCCATTTCCCGACTTACCAATGTTTGCAGTCCGTCAATGATCTTTACCGAAGCCATTATCGGGTCCACGCTAGCCCATGGACGCGACCCATGACTTTGCTTTCCCTTCACATGTATTTCAAAGCTTTGAGATGCTGCCATGGTGCCACCAGGTTTGTAAGAAATAGAACCAACATTTTGCCCCGCGCCGATGTGGAGTCCAAAGATGGCATCGACCTTTGGATTTTCTAAGACACCTTCTTTGACCATCAACTCTGCACCGCCTTCTTCTCCTGGAGGTGCTCCCTCTTCGGCAGGTTGAAAAATAAACTTGATGGTACCAGCGAAATCATTGTTTTTGGCAAATAATTCAGCAACGGCCATCAAGATGGCAATGTGGGTATCATGCCCACAAGCATGCATCACTCCAGTCTTAACACCTCTAAATTCGGTGGTCACCTCCGATTTGAATGGAACATCGGTACGTTCGGTAACCGGTAGGGCGTCGATATCTGCTCTAAGTGCTAACGTCTTGCCTGGTCTTTTTCCCTTTAAAAGGCCTACCACACCTGTTTTTGCAACACCTGTTTGTACCTCCAACCCTAATTTCTTTAAGTGCTGTTCAATTTTTTTTGCGGTATTGAATTCTCTATTGGACAACTCTGGATGTTCGTGAAAATAGCGACGCCATTCGATGATTTTGTTTTCTATATCTGCTATTTGCTTTTCATATCCTTGTTGAGCATAAACTCCAAGAGTGGTTAGTATGGTAAATAGTGCTACGAGTTTGGTTTTCATATTGTCGTTTTTGTTTTAAAAGAACCTATCCGTTGTTCATTAGTGAATTTACCATTTTGAATTATAGGATTCATAAACGACTTCTTTTTGAGAAGCGATTAACGAGATAGTTTAAAAATTGATCAGTCGATAGTTGTTGTTTTGAAGTTGGATCAATGCGGTCATGGCAGACAATGCAAATTGCACCTCGGGCAAGACGTCACTTTTTGAAATATTTCTATAGGCAGCCGTTTGTCCACATAAGATAACTTGTACTCCAGCATTGGACAGCGACTTTATTAAAGCGGTATTCGGATTGTCGACACCAAACTTCTTCTGGTATGCTGCATCGGTCAAGATATCTTGAGAGGCACTTCCGTGAATGACCAATGCCACATTCATATGCTCTGCTTTCACTCCATTTTGCGCGTGCAGGTTCAAAAAGCGGGCAGCCGTCTCGATCAAGGGATTGGTACTTTCATTATTCTCAAATGTTCTTCCAACATCAAAGACCACCTTCATCATAGAGGTCACATCTGTCTTAAAGTCTGGAGTGTCTACGTTGAATACTTTTCCATATGAATTGATGATGGGTCCAGCAATAGGAGTGTCTTGTGCAATTCCTTGGAATGTTAAAAGCACAAAGATCAGAATACATATCCTTTGTTTCATTCCTTAAAAATAATTAAAATTTCTTGTTTATAACTCTTTTGTGAACGTTAGTAATTTTGCTTAGGAATGGTTAATTTCACCTTTTGTTTTTTGAAAGAGAGGAATGCAGGATCTACAACAACAATTAAACCTATTAAACGAAGCTCAATACGCCCCAACTGTTCATAAAGACGGTCCATTGATGGTCATTGCTGGAGCGGGTTCGGGGAAGACGAGGGTGCTTACCTACCGGATCGCCTATTTGATGAGTCAAGGAGTGGACGCCTTCAACATTTTGGCCCTGACATTTACCAATAAGGCCGCACGCGAAATGAAAAATCGTATCAGTCAGATCGTTGGTGGTGAGGCTAAAAATCTTTGGATGGGGACCTTTCACTCTATCTTTGCCAAGATCTTGCGTTTTGAGGCTGATAAACTAGGTTACCCGAGTAATTTCACGATTTATGATTCTCAAGACTCTGAACGCTTGTTACGAGCCATCATCCGCGAAATGGGGCTCGACAAGGATATATATAAGTATAAGCAACTTCGCTCGCGAATATCGTCCTTCAAAAATAGTTTGATCACCGTCCGAGCCTATTTTAACAATCCAGACCTTGTCGAGGCTGATGCTATGGCAAAACGTCCACGGATGGGTGACATCTATCAAGAATATTGTGATCGCTGTTTCAAGGCAGGGGCGATGGACTTTGATGATCTTCTATTGAAGACCAATGAACTGCTCAATAGATTTCCAGAAGTTCTTGCAAAGTATCAAGACCGCTTTAGATATATCCTGGTGGATGAGTATCAAGATACCAACCACTCTCAATATCTGATCGTACGTGCCTTGTCGGACAAGTTTCAAAATATTTGTGTTGTGGGGGATGACGCTCAAAGCATTTATGCTTTTCGAGGCGCAAACATCAATAACATTCTGAATTTTCAGCGTGATTATGATGATGTTGCGGTCTATCGATTAGAGCAAAACTATCGATCTACCAAAAACATCGTAGAAGCAGCCAATTCGGTCATCGAACATAACAAGACGAAACTAGACAAGGTGGTGTGGACCGCCAATGAGGATGGCAATAAGATCAAGGTGCATCGCAGCATCACTGATGGTGAGGAAGGACGATTCGTGGCCAGCAGTATTTTTGAGAACAAGATGCAGCAGCAACTGATGAATGGTGATTTTGCAGTATTGTATCGTACCAACGCACAATCGCGAGCGATCGAAGATGCATTGCGCAAGCGCGATATTCCCTATCGTATTTACGGAGGGTTGTCATTCTATCAACGCAAAGAAATAAAAGATGTCCTCGCATATCTTCGATTGGTGGTGAATCCAAAGGACGAAGAGAGCTTAAAGAGAGTGATCAATTATCCAGCTCGAGGAATCGGACAATCCACCGTGGACAAGTTGGTGGTGGCTGCCAAGCATTATGGGAGAAGCATTTTTGAGGTGATGGCCAACATCGACCGTATTGATTTAAAGATCAATAGTGGTACCAAGACCAAGTTGAGCAACTTTGTTACCATGATCCAAAGTTTTCAGATCATGAATGAAGGGGCCAATGCTTTTGAGTTAACAGAGCATGTTACCAAGAAGACAGGTTTGGTCCAAGAATTGAAAAAGGATGGAACACCAGAAGGTGTGGCTCGAATAGAAAACATAGAAGAGTTGCTTAATGGGATCAAAGATTTTGTGGAAGGGCAGAAAGAGGTTGCAGACGCCACCGGGGCGCTTACAGAGTTCCTAGAAGACGTTGCGCTCGCCACCGACCTGGACAATGACAAGGGTGATGATGATCGGGTCGCGTTGATGACCATCCACTTGGCCAAAGGCTTGGAATTTCCATATGTGTACATCGTGGGAATGGAAGAAGATCTGTTTCCTTCGGCCATGAGCATGAATACACGAAGTGAATTGGAAGAGGAACGTAGATTGTTCTATGTTGCACTGACTAGAGCGGAGAAACAGGCCTATCTGACCTACACGCAAAGTCGCTATCGCTGGGGAAAGTTGATCGACGCTGAACCCAGCCGTTTCATAGAAGAGATCGATGATCAATATTTGGATCATATCACACCGGTTGAAAATTACCGTTTTAAACCAATGATCGATACCGATATCTTTGGAGAGGTCGACAAGAGCAAGCTAAGGTTGAAAAAACCCGTTCCTAGCGCGCCACCAAAAATTGGAAAGCCAACACCTGACCAGCTTCGCAAGCTACGAAAGTTAAAGCCAACTACCGAGGCTAATGGCAACGAACCTTCAGCAAATTTGTTCAATAACGAACTGGTGGCTGGAAATAAGGTAGAACATACACGTTTTGGCATCGGTGAGGTCTTAAAGATAGATGGGGTAGGGAACGATAAAAAGGCAGAGATCCGTTTTGAGGCGGGAGGTATTAAGAAATTGTTGCTTCGTTTTGCCAAATTGAAGGTGATCGGGTAAAGGGAGACGCCCATCTGCTGCAGGTAGGGATGATGAGTAGTTGACACGGATGATTTTGTCGTTTTTGGCTACCGCACTTCTGCAATAATTTATTTTTAAAATAACAGACCATTTTGCGCTATTTTATAGAGCTATCATACAACGGTAAAAACTACCATGGTTGGCAGAGTCAGCCCAATGCGATCTCTGTGCAAGAAGTGATCGAAAAGGGCTTGAGCACGCTATACAGAAGACCCATCGAGATACTTGGAGCTGGACGTACAGATACCGGTGTACACGCAAAGCAAATGTTTGCGCATTTTGATAGCGAGAACTTGATCGAAGGGCTTCCATACAAGTTGAATGCTTTTTTACCTCCCGACATCGCCATTCAAGATATTTTTGAAGTGAGATCGGATGCACATGCCCGTTTTGATGCGACCGAGCGTACCTACGAGTATTGGATCACCTTAGAAAAGAATCCTTTTCTCACCGAAAGCGCCTATTGGGTGAAGCGGTCTTTAGACGTTAACAGGATGAATGAGGCTGTCAAAGAGTTATTCAACCATAGAGATTTTAAATGCTTCTCGCGATCCAATACCGATGTAAAGACGTATCATTGCGATATCAAAGCAGCATTCTGGAAGCAGAAGGACCATGGCCTGATCTTTACCATCTCGGCCGATCGATTTTTGCGCAATATGGTACGAGCGGTCGTCGGTACTTTATTAGATATTGGTTTAGGAAAACTCCAAGTTGAGGATATGAAAAGGATCATTGAATCAAGGGACCGAAGCACGGCAGGGGCATCTGCACCAGCAAAAGGGCTTTATTTGACCAGGGTAGTATATCCTGAATCCATAAAAAATAAATAACAAAAAGTTAAAAGTAGGTTTTTGACCGTTATATTCAATAATTTCGTTGAAAATGATCGACACATCAATCACAAAGCATGACTAAAATAGGAGGAAAAGCTTTTGACACAAAACTCTTCAAGAGATTGTTGGTGCATACCAAGCCCTATCGCAGCACGTACTATTTTGTCATGGTGGCGGCGATTCTCCTTACTCTTTTCGGAACTCTTACACCTATTTTATTGAAAGTTGCGGTGGATGAATACATCACAAGTAGCGATGCATCCGGACTACTTACCTTTATCGGTATCATGCTTGGAGTTTTATTGATGGAAGTCACTTTTCAATTTTCATTTGTCTATTTTGCAAACTGGCTGGGGCAGGAAGTAATAAGGGATATTCGCGTGAAGCTCTTCAAGCATATGACCGCTTTTAAAATGGCATATTTTGACAAGTCGGCCGTAGGTCGCTTGGTCACTAGAGCTGTAAGCGATATAGAGACCATTGCCAGTATATTTAGTCAGGGACTTTTTATGCTTATCGCCGATCTTTTGAAAATGCTGGTGGTCATGGTGATCATGTTGGTGCTAGAATGGCGCTTATCGCTGATCGTATTTGCTGTATTGCCACTCATCGTTTATGCAGCCAGACTCTTTCAAAAGGCGATGAAATCTGCTTTCGAGCAAGTTAGGACGCAAGTGGCCAACCTCAATACTTTTGTCCAAGAACGTATCACTGGAATGAATATCGTTCAATTATTTACGCGCGAAGCCACGGAATATCATAAGTTCCGTAAGATCAATGAAGAGCACAAGAAGGCATGGTTGCGAACAGTCTGGTACAACTCGATCTTCTTTCCAATCGCGGAACTCTCTTCTTCAGTAACCATCGGATTGATCGTATGGTATGGTGGTCTAAGGGCAGCTGCCGGGGAGTTGGAGATCGGTACTATCTTCTCATTCATTTTATTGATCGGAATGCTTTTTAGACCCTTGCGGCAAATCGCGGATAAGTTTAATACCCTTCAAATGGGGATGGTAGCGGCCAATAGAGTTTTTGCGATTCTTGATACAGAAAGTACTATCGAAGATCAAGGCGCACTTGAAATTGAGAAGGTACGAGGGGATATCACTTTTGATGATGTTCGTTTTTCGTATGTTGCAGATGAAGAGGTATTACACGGTATTTCTTTTGAAGTGAAAGCTGGCGAAACGGTAGCCATCGTCGGGGCTACTGGTGCAGGAAAGTCCACGATCATCAATTTGTTGAATCGTTTCTATGAAATCGATAGTGGAACGATCGCTATCGATGGTAAAAGTATCAAAGATTTCACCCTCACATCGCTTAGAGCACAGTCTGCCATTGTTTTACAGGATGTATTCTTGTTTGCCGACTCGATTTTGAACAACATCACCTTGCGCGACGATCGGGTCAGTGAGGAGCAGGTGATCAAGGCTGCGAAACAAATAGGCATCCATGATTTTATCAGTTCGCTCCCTGGAGGGTATCATTATAATGTAAAAGAACGCGGCGCCATGCTTTCTTCTGGTCAACGCCAGTTGCTGGCCTTTCTTCGTGCATATGTGACCAATCCTTCGATATTGATCTTAGACGAAGCGACCTCTTCGGTGGATTCGTATTCAGAGCAATTGATACAAGACGCCACAGACACGATCACCGAGGGAAGAACTTCCATTGTCATCGCGCATCGCTTGGCTACAATCAAAAAGGCAGACAAGATCTTGGTGATGGATGCAGGTAATATCGTAGAAGTAGGAACGCACGATGAGTTGCTTCAAAAAGAGGATGGTTACTATCGAAATCTCTACGAAGTTCAGTTCTTGAATGAGGAAGTGGCCTAGTTCACCATCCTATTGGGTAGCTGTTGAATTTCTTCAGGGGTAAGGCCCCCAACGACTGCCAATAAGACACCGAGTACAGCAAATCCTATAAAAACGGCCATCATCAACATCAAAAATATAAAGGTTCTAAGCGCAATACCTGCAAAGCTCAAGACATACATCCTTTTTAAATAGAAGGCAGCAAAAAATATCTGTAAGACGATGGCGAACGGACTTATACTGCCATAGTCACTACCCAACGCGAAAAGAATCATTACAGGGATGAACATCATAATTGATAGCTGGCCAGTGTAATACAGAAAGATCACCAGATGTTCGGTATAATTGTATTTCTTCTTATCGATAAAGACCAATCTTGAGATGATCGCATAAATGGGAATGTAGAACATTACAAATATAGATTGATACTCTTGAACTAGTTTGAACCAATTATTTTGAAATTCTTCCTGTCCTTTCATTGCCATGGCTGAAAGGTCCATCGCTTCGGGAAAAAACTTGCGTACGATGAATATCTGTATACCTGCCAAGGTCAAGGCGATCGCAAAATAACTTATGGGGTTGATATATCTTTTTCTAACACCAGCTATATAACCGCCGATCACCTCTTCGGGTTTGGTGATAAGGTGAGAGAAGGTTTTGAAAAAGGTATTGTCTACATTGAAAAATTGTTCACCAACATGTGCCAACAAATTTCTTATGGTCAATCTGTTCCTTATGATCTTTCCCCCACAACCATGGCAAAAGTCACTTTCGGCAATCAGGAGATCTCCACAATTTTTACAATTCATAGATAGTTATGATTTATTTTTTTGTGCCTCTGCGGCCTGTTTGGCAGCTTCTATCATCGTATCGAAAACTCCCGTCTTATACAAAATGACGCTTATGGCAATAGTTATCAAGAACATAAAGATTCCACCTATCAGTAAGAAAAGTAAGGTCTTTATGATAATATTTTGAACACTTAGATCATAAAGTCGCATTAGCGCATATGCCACATAAAACACCAACAGTATGCTGCTTAGCACACTGATGATCAAGGTGGCCGTGGAGCTCCACAGAAATGCAAGGCTCACGAGATATAAGATGATATTAAAATGTGAAAATGTATATAGGTAGATGACAGCGATCTCGATGAAATTGTATTTTCGGTAATTGAAGAAAACCAGTCTATGAACAACGGCTAACAGCGGAATATTCAAAAAATTAAGCATGGATTGATATTTCCCAGTGAAGTCCATGATGCTTTTAACCATGTCCATATCATTTGGGCCGGTTCCATTATCTGCGCCATTTAGAAAATCGTCTATAAAGAATTCCCCGAAGACAAAAGTGTACAACCCACCTAAGGTTATAGAGATGACGAAATAGCCAAAGGCTGTTATGTATTTCTTACGTGTTCCATTGATGTAGCCATCGATCACTACTTCGGGCTGGGTAAAAAGATGCTTGAATGTTTTGAAGAGGTTACTTTCTAAGTTGAGCACGCGGTCACTAAACTCCTCCCAAAGTGTCTTAAAAGTGATCCTTTTGGTGATGACCTTGGCACCGCAATTGTTACAATAGTTGTCTTCAACTTTTAACTGTAGCTCACAGTTTTTACACTTCATATTATGCTAGATCTGTTTTGAGGATGGTTTCCAATTCCATATCGTCATCGTACATCACGAATTGGCCATCTTTTATATATGAAATTTCTCCAGTCTCTTCGGAGACCACCAAGGCAAGTGCATCGGTCTTTTCGGTGATTCCTACAGCTGCCCGGTGCCTTAGACCAAAACGAAGTGGGATGTGTCTATCATTAGAGACAGGCAGGATCACTCTGGTTGCAGTAACGTAGTTGCCCTCTATGATGGCAGCGCCGTCATGTAACGGACTGTTTTTATAAAAAATACTTTCTAAAATAGGCTGAGTCACTTCTATATTCATCTTATCTCCCGTGTTTTTGACAAAGTCCAAAGAATTGGTTCTTTCGATGACGATGAGCGCTCCCGTTTTGGAGAACGACATTTTATGAAGTGCAGCTAAAATGGCATCTACGTCGGTATCGGTGATGAGCTGGTCTTGCTTCAAAAACTTGAAGTGTCTCACAAAACTTCGCTTAGCCGCAAAGTTGGTCGATCCCAACATCAGCAAAAATTTGCGTATTTCCTGTTGAAATACAACGATCAAGGCAAAGACACCGACACTGATAAATTTCCCCAAAATATTACTTAACAACGCCATGTTCAGAGCATCTGTTAATCGCCAGATGAGATAGATGATCACAATCCCGATAAAGATGTTGATCGCTACTGTCCCTTTAACCAGCTTGTATGCATAGTACATTAGCAAGGCAACCAACAAGATATCGATGATATCAACGAATTTTAAAAAATCAAAGATTTTGAATTCTTCCAAGGATTGGATGTTTTAGTAAATTAATTCCGAGTCAGCCCAAAAGGCTTTCTTAGAATAAATATATTCAATTCTAGGCTTCTAGTCCCCCAAAATTGTTTCAAGTTGGCAAACAAGCCTCAAAGCAACTTGCCTGACATTCATCTGGTACTATTCTTGATCATCAGTAAAAATAGAAAAATATATCACAAGCTACAATTGCAATCGGGTAGGAGCGTCTTATCATAGATGAATATCGTTTCGGAGATATTGATGTTGTTATTCTTAAGTCGTTCCATCATAAGCGTGTTCGTCAGAAAGGTTTGAAAATCGAGTCGCTGATCAAAGTTCAAATAAACCAGAGCCGATTTACCCTCTGCCGAGAAGTCGATATATTCCTTTAGAAAACTTTCCAGTTCATTGCGCTCGATAGTATTCCCGTCTACGGTGATACTGTCTCCCAACTTATAATTGACGGTAACATTAAAGTAGGACATATGCTGGTCTGGGCGTTCTTTAATGTAGAATTTTGAGAAAAGACTATCTCTAAGATATATCTGCTGGGTAAAATCTATAAAGCCAAGGCTTTTGGTCACGGTATCGTTTACCGAAAAATAATTCCGAGCAGATTCGTTCTTGTGAAGACTTGCCTTCTTGCGTTTTTCCTGAAATCTAATGACCTCTGGAATGACGGTCCTTAAGGGCAACCTCTTGTCGATGTGGAATATCCAGTTTGTCGTACTTATCCTGTTGTTTTCATTTACAACCATGGTATCGGAGGAGTGATCATCATAAAAGAAGTAGATTGGAGATACATCCAAGACCTTTTTAACTTCTATCCCATCGACCTTTGGTAATTTTACCGATCGTTTTTCTCCACAGTTAAAAAATAATAACGTAACACATAAAGCAAATAAGCATTGTTTGAAGTAATACGCTATGTTTGATGAAGGATTCAATTTATGTTCTCTATTCTGTCAAAACGCACTGGAGCATAATTTTCTTTCTTTTTACAATTCACTTTGATCGTTTCGAAAAAACATTTGATTCCAAAGCTATCTGTTAGATCCTCGGTATCCTGTAAGTGAAAATGTAAATGTGGTTCGCTGCTATTCCCAGAATTTCCGCACGCTCCAAGCTTTTGTCCTTGCGTTACCTGATCCCCGACCTTTACATTGATACTTCCCTGTTTGAAGTGCGCCAAAAGCACATGCTCCCCAGTCTTTGTTTTTAGTAAAATATAGTTGCCGTAGGGATTACTAGCATCTTTCTGTCCTGGGATATTATCTTTAACACCATCTACATAGTTTACAACGAGAGCATCACAAGGCGCGTAAAGGGATTGACCAAATGCATAGTAATCCTCGTTGGTTTCTCCTGTTCCTTTATGGCTCTTGCCATTTTCATCGAGGATGACCAGATCGAGGGCATATTTTTGGGGTTGACTTTCTGCATGGCGATTTTGTTTCTTGCGGTCGCCACCCGGCGACACAAACCAGGTTCCTTCAAAGGGTAATTGCATTTTGGTCGTATTTCGCAGCATTAAAGGCTGCCTATTCACCTCCTTGTAAGGGGCAAATTTAAATCCGGCGATCTTACCTTTGTAAGGTGCCATCTTCAAGGTCATGGTCGCCTTTTCCATACTAGCTTTATAAAAGAACCAAGGACCATCTTTTTTATAATATTCATGAGAAGTGATCTCACCAAGATTTGCGTAAAACGTTCTTATAAACTCTCTGTTATTCTGAAGTGGAAGCGCGAGACGCATGTCTTCACTGTATTTTGAAAAGAGGCTATCGGCTTTCTTTTCATTGTATAGTCTTACGAAAACATCCGTCATCTGTTTTGCCTCGACCGTCTCTTGGGCAAAAGAAAAGACATTGAACCAAAGGAATAAAATTAGTAAGCACTTTTTCATGTCAACGACTGATATTTGGGCAATATAAAATTAAATTTACAGAATAAATGAATGTGATGAATATAATCCTTTCCCGATCAAAAATTTTCTTCATCGTTGCGATGAGTATAGTTCTTTTTCAATCATGTAAAGAAAATGAATCTACCATAGCGCAAGAGATCATTGATAAGGCTATAGAAAGGGTGGGTGGCGACTCATTTTTTCAGTCCTGTATCAATTTTACCTTTAGGGACGAAGAATATCGGGCTTTCAGAGCTGATGGTGTGTTTGCTCTAGAGCGACTACGACGCGATAGTTTAGGGACGATCAGGGATGTACTTTCAAACAATGATTTTAAGCGTTACCTGAATGATAGCCTAGTAAAAGTGCCTGATTCTATGAAGCAGCGTTATGCCAATTCGATAAATTCGGTACACTACTTCTCTGTATTGCCCTTTGGTCTAAATGATGCGGCCGTGCAGAAGAGATATTTAGGAAATGTAGAAATTAATGATAAACAATATTATAAGGTGCAAGTCACCTTTGCTCAAGAAGGGGGAGGCGATGACTTCGATGATGTCTTCATATATTGGTTTGAAACAAATACGTATTCTCTTGACTATCTGGCTTATGAATTTCATGTAAATGGTGGTGGGATGCGCTTTAGAGAAGCCTTTAACGAAAAGGAGGTCGGTGGTTTTAAATTCGTGGACTACAATAATTATAAGCCCATGGATGAAGAAGTAGCTTTGTCCGATTTGGATAGTCTTTTCCAAAGAGAGCGGCTCCAATTACTTTCTAAGATCGTTCTTCAGGATTTGAGCACTACCTGCGATTATACTTATTGAAGCGTTTTTTATACGGAGTGACCAAATAGGAATGCGTTTTGCCAGACATATCAAAAAGCTCAACCTTTGCAAACTTTAAAAGCACCTTATCTCCGCTGTGTACAGCGATTCTGCCGTAAGGTAGATGTAGTTTAAAATCCCCGTTCTCATCTGTAGTGGTCGTATGGATCACTTCTCCCTTATCGCCCAAAAAGTCAACTCTTACGATCATCCCAAAACAGCAATTGAGATCCACGGAACCACTAATTTTTGTTTTTTCTTGCCCCTTATCATCTCGATAGAACACCAGTGCTTCTATCATAATGCTCATCTTACCAGAGATGGCATCGTAGCCAACAAGAGGACTCAATTGAAATTCGGTAGGTAAGGAGGTGTGATTGCTGTTATTGTCAATGACCACGATAGGTATGTCGAACTTTGATCGGGAGGCACGGTCAGCATTTTTTGTGTTCTGAGCGTGTCCAAAATAAAGTCCGAAGAAAAAAATTGCAATATAGTGGAGCTTTTTCATCGCAGTCGTTAAACAGTCTTACTAAATTAACCAAGGCCATCGACTAGAAGCACCTTTTATAGATAAACGGTAGAAATGATCGACAGCCGTAGTTATTCGATATGCAATCGCGTGACTTTTAATTTTTTATCCGCCATGATCAGCACAAACAAACTGGCATTGTCGTTGTCGTCCATGGCCTCAAATTTCTTTTCGCCTAGGATCTGATTGACAAACATCGGCGTTGTATTGCTATGACCGACGACTAAAATGGTCTTTCCAGCATTTTCTTTAGCGAAACTTGCAGCATCGATATGCTTGGGATCATAAATTTTAATTTCAAGATCATTGTTTTCGGCCGTTGGTCTTGCGGTTTCCATGGTACGCCGATACTTAGTGGAATATACAGCATCGAAGGTTGTCGATCTAAAGGTAGAGGCCCACTTCTTTGCACGTTGACGACCTGCTTCGGTAAGATAAGGATCACGATTTTCGGGATCGGTTCGATCTTTTTCAGCGTGGCGTATAAAATAGAAGGTAGTTATATCCTCGTCTTGAGCGTAGCCACCTACGGCAAAGGCCAAAAGAGCCACCAGCATACATAGTTTTTTCATGATGATCACCAATTTGAATAGAAATATAGCGAAAGCGTATCCTTATAGGTTATAAAATCGTGTTAAATTGTATTTTTGACACATGAGCGAATCACAACCAAACAATCCATTGCATGGCATTAAACTGGCGCAGATCGTAGAGGAACTCCAAGCATATTATGGATGGGATACGATGGCAGAATTTGTTAATATCAACTGCTTCAAGTCAAACCCAAGTGTAAAGTCGAGCTTAAAATTTCTTAGACGTACCCCTTGGGCACGAGACAAAGTAGAAAGGCTTTATTTGCGCTATCTCAAAGCCAAAGAGCGAGACGCCTAGAGAAACAAGAACCTAGGCTAGCTCGAGGGCGATCGCTACCATGTCTTTAAAGGTAGTCTCACGTTCTTTGCTTGTGGTGCGTTCGCCAGTGACCAATGAGTCCGAGACGGTAAGGATGCTCAATGCTTGTGCATTCAATTTGGCGGCGACAGTATATAAACCCGCCGACTCCATTTCCACACATAGCACTCCAAATTTTGCCCATTTCTTATAGTTATCGAAATTATCGGCATAGAATTCATCCGATGTCAAAATATTACCGCCCTTCACTTCAATATTCTTTTCCCTAGCAATTTCAACGGCCTTTATGAACAGCTCGAAGCTTGCTGTGGGGGCATAGTCAGCGCCACCAAATCGCAGTTCGTTGACTCCTGAGGTAGAAGATGCGGCCATGGCCAAAATGACATCGCGCAACTTAACATGTTCCTGATATGACCCACAGCTGCCCACTCTGATCAGGTTCTTTACGCCGTATTCTCGGATCAACTCGTTCGCATATATTGAGATGGAAGGAAGGCCCATGCCAGTACCCATCACGGAAACACGCTTGCCTTTGTAGGTGCCTGTATAGCCATACATGGCGCGGATCTCATTGAAACAAAAAAAGTCTTCAAAGAAGGTCTCTGCAATCCACTTGGCGCGGAGAGGGTCTCCTGGTAGTAAAATGGTTTCTGCTATCTCTCCTTTTTTAGCCGCGATGTGTACGCTCATAGATAATATTTTACGGTTAGTAATCTTCTTTTGTTGCTTGCCCTTTCACGAGTGCTATCCCAGAGGAAGTGCCGAGACGGGTAACGCCCATTTCGATATACTTCTTCGCCGCTTCAGCATCTCGAATGCCACCCGACGCTTTGATCTGTGCGCTTCCGTCGATGGCTTCTTTCATAATTCTTACATCTTCGAAAGATGCTCCTCTTGGACCAAAACCAGTGGAAGTCTTCACAAAATCGGCCTTGGCGCGTACGGCTAGACTCGCGGCTTCCCCAATTTCCTTTTCCGAGAGATAGCCGGTCTCCAAGATGACCTTTAAGACGTTGGTGCCGATAGCTTCTTTGATCGCTCGAATCTCATCAAAAACCGCGGCATGCTGCCCACTTTTAAGCCATCCAATATTAATGACCATATCGATCTCATCGGCACCCTCTTCAATAGCGGTTTGTGCTTCAAATATTTTCACCTTGGTCGACATCGCGCCTAATGGGAAGCCCACGACGCAGCAAACCTTTGTATTGCTATCCTTTAATAAGGAATGAGCCAGCCCGACGTAGCTGCCATTTACACAAACGGAAAAGAAACTGTGTTGGTCAGCCTCTTCACAAAGTTTCGCTATTTCGGCGCTTGTAGCGGTCGCTTTTAGTAAAGTGTGGTCTATGTAGGAGTTGAATTGCATACCATAAAGATAGCTACATTAATGTGAAATCGATGGGTAGTCAAACAAAAAAAGGCGCATCACATCTACTTGGTATAGTGAAGAGCCTTCAAAGATGAAAAGAATAGCTAATTATATTAGCATTTACATGATTGCCGTGATAAGGATCACTGAATAAAAGAATAGGGTTATTGCGATTCCTACCTTTGACAATGCGGTTCTAACGTGTTTTTTTACGATTCTGTGCTTACTGATCTCCATGATGATTGAATTTAATTGGTTACATATATAAGAAGAAACAATTCGCAAAATGTTACACTATTTGCTAAAAAAATTAGCAAAACGAATTATATGGGAGAGTGAAAGATGTCGGAAAAGGCATAAACAAAGGCAACCCAAGCAAAATGAACATTATTAAATTTTTTGCATGGGATTACTGTGACGAAGAGAATATCGTATTGGGCAAAGCGATCTTAAATATAAATAGAGGGGTTGTTGGATTTGAATTGTTCGATACGCTCTTCAAAGGTCAATGCCATGACAGGCTCTGTAATATGACCAAATAGGGTCATTAACGGCTCGCTATGGATCTCCCTTCGTTTTTTTACAAGGTTATAATGTGTAAAACCACACCAGATCACCGCCTTTAAGACGTTTCGTGTTATATCGTACATGCGCATCTCTACAAACAGTTCGCTATCGCTATGACGGATCAGCTGTGATTCTATCAGTAAGGTCTCCATTAATAGCGCTGGACGGAAGTAATGTATTTGAGAGCTGTTGCTTACCCAGCTTTTTCCTTCTTTTCTGGCCATTCCGTAGATATCGAGCTTGTAATGTTCAAGCAACACATCTTCTCTATGATTCATAAAGTAATCGATATAGGCAGCATTGTTTAGGTGATTGAAAGGGTCGCAATCCTGAAAGCGTACTGTGGCCTTGCTGCTCACTATTCGAGGTAGGTCTTGCACTGTTGTCATAATAGCGTACTTAAATACCAAAAGGTATATTTTTTATCAAAAAAAATTTACACTCGAAAGCGCTGGTTGATGGTGTCGCTGATCACGTTGGCCGCATCATGAATATAACTATTGTCCTTCATCGTTTGTGCCATAAATGTTGCGCCTTGTAATAGTGAATAGAACCGCTTGGCATAGGTTTGACTCATTATCGTCTTACGTATTTCACCGATCTCCTTTCCCTCATCTATCAATTTGGCCAAATAATGCTCGATCAACTCGATCACATCCTGAACTTTCTTCATAAAGGCGTCATTTTGGTTGTTGGCATCAACGCCAACATTGATGATTGGACAACCTCCCAATTCTTGGCTGAAGTGATAGTAGTTCCTATAAAAATCAGTCAAAAGCAGCAGTTTCTCCGTGGGGGAATTGCCTTGTTCCATGTGCGCTTCGATACGATTCAACACTTTTTTTATGTTGTATTTCAGGGCAGCCATCGCCAAGTCTTCTTTATTCTCGAAATTCCCATAGATCGCACCTTTTGTGAGTCCGGTCGCACTTGTGATATCGCTCAATGAGGTGGCCGCATAGCCGTTTTGATTAAAGATAGGCGCGACGGTTTCAATGATGTAATTTGTTGTCTTTTGGGCTTTTGTTAGAGACATGGCGTAACTATTTCATCCAAATATAACGAAAAATACCGAATGGTTTAATTTTGAGTGATAATTTTACCTGTGTTAGGACAGCTTTATCACGCAAAACGATTTATTTGCAATATTTTGATTTGAAAATGGTTGTTTCAAAATGAAAAAATCCTTTTTGCTTGGGAATATAGACAGGCATTGGCGAATCATACATTTCTTCCGTTTGTAATATGGGCATTTGAACTACATTATCCATCCTAGGGGCAATGATCGGCAAAAGGGTTTTATACTCTACGCCATCTTCCAATTTTGAGGGGTTATCCGAAAATAACCCGTATTCTCGCTTTGCAAAGCTATCCTGTATGCTCGGAATTGTACCGTCTAATAGTTGTTGGAAATAATCCAAGTTTTCTTTTGTGTTAAAGGTGCGGTCTAACCCTTGACCGATGGCAAAAAGTGGTACAAGTGCGAGCGTGGCAAGTAAAAACGTTCTGTATATTGTTTTCATTGGTTGATTGTTGATTCGAATTTAAACAAATGCATTCAATTTATTAAGACACTTGCGTTATTTTAAAATTTTAAAGCATGGCACGCACATCTTCTAGCATAGATACCTTGCTCATTCTTTCGTAATTGATACAATTTCAGTAACTTGTGAATCGTTAATTAACAATGTGTTTTGACGAAAGGACCAATTGATTCTAAAATTTGGATCATAAATACTAACAAACCAAATTAATAAAAGCGATTTACTATGGCAATTTCCAAACTAACCGCCGGTGACTATATCGGGTACACCTTAGGCGGCAGCAAACCAACCATGTATTTTGAGAATGGACATTACACCCAGGTACATGATTATGCCGATAATGTCGGATGGCATTCAAGTGGTGAGCGTCATCATTATGGAAATATTGGAATCGTTGGCCAATCCATCCTATCGCACATCTTCGAAATGCGGGATAGTGAAGTTCAAAAAGAAGAACTGAATCATTTCATTACAAAATTCAAAGCCGGGAACTATCGGTCTGATGCTCCAGAGGCTCGACTTTTCGAATGTTTTATAAAGGCAGGAGCGTTCTACATGCATGAATCCAGATCAAGATTGATAAGAAAGGATGATGTGGGGCATGACCGCAGATTTGACCTAGCATACATAGAAGATTTACTTTCCAACGGACGGATCGCAGCGAACGAATACTAGCAAAGGCAGCCGATTCTTCGGCTCTATAAATCATCGAGGCAGGGTTTTCCCTGCCTTTTCTGTTGATAATTTTTTGATTTTATGATGCTATTTTAACGCTTATTCATTCACATTCGCTGTATCTTGCGGCTTTATTTCCCCTTTTATGTTAAAATACTTCCTCTCATTAGTTACGCTCTTATCGGTGCAATATTCTATTGGTCAAGTAGTCATCAACGAATTGGACGCCGACACCCCTAGTACAGATACTATGGAGATCATTGAGCTTAAATCTACGACACCGAACTTCTCGTTAAATGGTTATGTCTTGGTGCTATTCAATGGATCGACCAGTGGTGGCGACTCGAGCTATTTTGCTTTGGACCTCGATGGCTTTACCACGGACGTTAACGGAATATTGCTCATTGGCAGTAACGAGGTGGCTCCAGTACCCGAGTTTATTCTTTTTGATAACACCATTCAGAATGGGACCGATGCCGTTGCCATTTACCTAGGAAATGACACCGATTTTCCTGATGGAACCTTGGCAACGACCACGAATCTTATCGACGCTTTGGTCTATGACACGAATGACCCTGATGATACAGTGCTCCAAGGGCTTCTCGACGTCACTATGCAGATCAATGAAGGGCAAAATGGCAATCAGTCCACAGAATCCATACAGCGCAGAAATGATGGCACCTATGAAGTGAAAGCACCCACACCTGGAGCGAACAATGATGGTAGTGGTGTGCAATTCAATGGCATTGCATTTTCAACAACTGCAGACGAATTCAATGAAGGTGATAGTATCGACATCACCTTTACCACGCAGACCAATGTGACAAGCGAATTGAATTTCGATTTCACTTTAGCTAACAGCACCTTTAATACCACAGATTATACCGGGAGTACTTCTGTGACCATCCCAACAGGACAAAATTCAGCGATAAGAACGATTCAGGTGACAGACGACATGAATGACGAGGGTGACGAGATAATGAAGATCACTTTCGGTGCTATTCCGTCTGGTTATAATCGACTGAATGATAACAAAGAGATACGTATCATAGATAACGATTTCACTGTGGCTCCGTGGGGCACTCCATTAAGTCCAACCTTTGGAAATGTGACCAATACAGTACCCGCAGGATATTACGATTCCCTCGATGGTTTGGCAGATGCAGCCTTGGTTCAGGCAGTTCAAGATATCATTGCAGATCCGGTAACGGTACGTGCGCAGACCTACGCAGATGTGATTGATATTTTAAAGGAGGCGGATCAAAGTCCTTTGAACAGCAATCAGGTATGGTTGCTATACACCGAGCAACAAAGAAGAAAGATCGACTTTCAGTCGAGTGGTGGTAGCAGTGTAGGTCTTTGGAATAGAGAACATACCTATCCACGTTCGCGGGGTGGTTTTAATGATATAGAGGCGGACGATATTGCCGATGGAAGGGATATTTTCTTTCCTACAAGGGCAGATTCGCTACGCCATGCCAATTCTGACGCTCACGGTTTACGCGCTACCGATGGCCCCGAGAATAGCACGCGCGGAAACAAGGATTATGGCGAGTACTCAGGACCTACAGGCACTCAAGGCAGTTGGCAAGGAGATGTGGCCCGATGTATTTTTTTCTTGACCATTCGTTACAATGGTTTGGAGGTGGTCAATGGAGACCCAGCGAACAATACGGTTGGGCAATTGGGAGATTTGGCAACCTTGTTGACATGGCATCGTAACGACCCTCCGGATGATTATGAGATGAATCGAAACAATGTGGTATATACATGGCAGTTCAACCGTAATCCATTTATCGACCAACCCGACCTGGCAGAATATATCTGGGGCAATCAAGTAGGTAACACATGGATGAATACCTTGTCTATCGAAGAAAGTGAATTTTCCAATATTGAAGTGTTTCCTAATCCTGTACGCGAAAAGCTGTTTATAAAGGGGCTCGAAAGCCGCAGTGTTTTGAATTTATATAGCGTTGAGGGTAGAAGGGTATATAGTACCGCGTTTGAAAGTGAAACTGAGATCGCACTAAATACCTTGCGCAGTGGGGTCTATATCTTAAAGATCACTGCCCAAGGAAAAAACTTCGTTAGAAGATTGGTGATCGAATGATCGCTAAGTTACTCTGCAACGGCCTCTTGTAGGTCGTCTTCCAAAATGAAGCTTTCGAGCAAGGTGTCACTTTGCACGTAAAGAAGTTCCGCAACAGCTACCAGGTTTTTGATGATATTCTTTACCAAATGACTATCGATTGACAATGAAGATGCCATTTCACTTGTAATTCGTTTTTCTTGTAAGAGCATATTCAGTGTACCACTTGCTAGAACATCTTCTTCCTCTTCAGCGGCCTTTCTGATACGTTCCAATTTTTTAATATGCTTGTCCGAAGACTTATCGATATTTGCAAGATATATTCTACGTAGTGTTTTGGTAATTCGCTGACGGAGCCTATTATATTCTCGATGCATGTCCGAGTTATCTGTCTTTGCATAGGCGATCATATTTTCGTTCAGGGCATCAGCGTCTTTGATGATCTCCACCATCTTGCGATTGGCCACCTTGATCTTATTGATGTCATTCATTTTTTCTTCGGTGAGGGAGAATTTTGTTTGCGCGCGGGTGGCATATGCTATGATCTCACTATAGATGTGCTTTACTTTTTTATAGTAGATCTCATTCACATCAATATCCACAATACCGGTAGATGATTTCACAAGTTTTTTTATTTTCTCACCAGATTTGATATCAGTACGATGAATGTTGAGAACGTGTGCAACGATTTTGAAGACCGGACCTTCGTAGAGGCGTTTAGATTCATCAATAAGGGCTTTGATGGCAGTTTGCGGATATCTCATAGAAGCTTTACTCAAATATTTAGCGACATCCACCGCCGGTTCGGGCATTTCTTTGTAAGGAACTGCACGTTCTACAATTTTCACTATGAGCGGCACGAAGCCTATTAACACTAACATGTTTGTCATATTGAAAGCCGTATGAAAGGCAGACAACGCTACAGGAATTGCCAATGGAGAATCAAAAGCAGAGACGCCCTCATTTTGTGTAATATAGTCGATAAGATTCAAAAACGGATAGAACAAGGCCAGCATCCAAATAACTCCTAGCACTTGTGATATCAAATGTGCACGAGCTGCTCTCTTAGCATTATAATTAGCGACCAATGCTGCTAAATTGGCCGTGATTGTAGTTCCAATATTTTCACCTAGGACCATGGCGGCAGCCATATCAAACGGAATCCATCCTTCGTGGCACATCACCAACGTTAATGCCATGGTAGCACTAGAGGATTGAATAATGATGGTGAGTACGGTTCCAATGCACAAAAAGATAAGTACCGACCAAAATCCCTTATCGGTGTAATTTTGCAGCCAAGAAAGGACCTCTGGGCTATCTTGAATATTGGGAACAGCATCTTTAAGAAATTGAAGTCCAATGAACAAGACGGCAAAACCAACGATAAAGTTGCCCCAATGTTTGGTCTTTATATTTTTAGAGAAGGTCAATAAAAAGCCCAAGGCGACAACGGGAAGAGCAATAGCGCTCATACTCACTTTAAATCCTAGTAGCGTAATGAGCCATGCAGTAACCGTAGTTCCTATATTGGCTCCGAGAATGACCCCAACCGCCTCGGTAAGCGTCAATAAAGAGGCATTTACAAAGCTCACCACCATAAGTGTCGTAGCGGACGAGGATTGAATAGCGGCGGTGATCACAAAGCCTGTAAAAACAGCAAAGACACGATTAGATGTCATCGAGGCGAGAATGTTCCGCATACGGTCACCAGCGGCTTCCATGAGAGAGTCGCTCATCACTTTCATTCCGTATAAAAACAAGCCCAGTGCCCCGAGAAGCGTAAGAATATCAGTAAATCCGTAATTCATTAAAAACGCATTGATTTGTGCTTTAGCAAATCTTAATTCTTATAAGATGGTTTCTTTGGGCGAAATGAAGATAGTGATTTTGTCGCAACTTTGACAGGAAGTAGGACTATCCTGCATGTATGATAAATATCGCGGGTCTTTTGTGTAGATCAACTTTAGTATGTTTCCATTCTTTGATGGGCATCGTCTTAATATATTCGGTTGGTAATGTGATGTCGCAGGCAACGCATAGCAGTGTGTCGTTTTGGAGGTTGGAAGTGATGTCTGCTAACAATTTGTCATTCCGGTATGGGGTCTCAATAAATAATTGCGATTGATTTTTTTCTTTTGAAAGTTTCTCGAGACCTTTCAACGCTCTTTTTCTTTCCATTTTATCAATGGGTAGATAACCATTGAAACAAAAACTTTGTCCGTTCATTCCTGAACTCATCATGGCCATTAAAATAGAGGAGGGGCCGACCAATGGAACTACTTGGATACCTTTCTGGTGTGCCATTCGCACGATGTCCGCGCCTGGGTCAGCAATTCCCGGACAACCTGCATCCGACAAAATCCCCATATGCCGACCTTGCATGCAGGGATCTAAGAAATCCCGCATTTCGATAGGGTCGGTAAATTTATTGATGGTATTGATATTCAACGACGGCTGTGATTTACCCGGGACCATCGCCTTAACAAACGCTCGGCCTACCTTTTCATTTTCCATGATGTAGTCGTCCACGATCTCTACGATACGTTTTATAGACATGGGAAGCACTTCCAAGGGAGGATTCTGTCCTAGACGTGTGGGGATAAGATATAGTTTTCCAAGGGGAGTTGGGGAGGTGTTATCCATAGAACAAACGATTAGATGCTTCTACAAAGAAAACTATTTTACCATTAACTTATTGTAAAACTTACGACCGTTAGCATCCTTTAGGGTTAAGAAATACATCCCTGCCGGTATGTTTGTGACTGTTATGGTCAAATCTTCGATACCATCAAAAGATCTCTGTATCACGGTCTTTCCTGTGATGTCAAACATTATGAAAGACATCTTGTTGGCGATACCCTCGGGAAGTACGATCCGTATTTGTTCTTCAGCTGGATTCGGATAGATGTCAAGTTTGTTCGCGGAGAACTCTTCCGCGCTAAGCACGCTTTGAGAGATCTTATAGACCGTACCGCTTCCTAATCCAGCGATGTAAAGTTCTCCATTCACGTCTTCGCCAAAAGTGGAGAATCCATTACCGCCATATTGTCCGAGAATAGAGAGTGTCCAATTAGGGTCATTGTATGTTAGAATACCGATCTCGTCGCTGCAATAATCTGCAAAGAAATATAGGCCCTGCAAGGCAGGGTTTTCGGTTCCTCTGTAGCGATAACCTCCTGTGATGGAACAACGAAATGGACTTCCGCCGTAGGCATACTCACCTACGGGAGCCAAGGTTGATGAAAATGGTGGGCAACCACTGGTATTAAAATTACTGGATGCTTCATAACATCGCCATCCCATATTGCTTCCGCCTTGGCTTGGTGATACGACACTGATCTCTTCAAAGGAACTTTGACCAACATCCCCTATCCATAGATCACCGTTAGATCGATCGAAGGACATTCTCCATGGATTACGCAGACCATATAGCCAGATTTCATCAGCCCGTGTATCTCCAGTTCCAGCGAATGGATTTCCCGGAGGAATGGCATACGGAGAGCCGCCGTCCACATCAATTCGCAATACTTTTCCTAATAACAAGTTGTTGTTTTGGGCCCTATTTCCGGGGTCACCGCCACTGCCACCATCACCAGAGGATATGTACAAGTAGCCATCAACAGGGCTAAATGCGATGGCACCAGCATTATGATTGGAGAAGGGTTGAGTGTAGCTGAGTAAGACCTGCTCGGAATTTGGGTCAGCAATATCTGGGTTTGCGGTCACCGAAAAACGGGAGATAATGGTATCTCCACCGTTATCGGTATAATGAACATAGAAGAATCCGTTGGTTTGATAATTTGGGTGAAACGCAAGTCCTAAAAGGCCCTGCTCATTACCAGTAGAACGAACACGACCATCGATATCCAAAAAAGGGGTGGTATTCACGCTGCCGTCAGAATTTACAACTCTGATAAATCCGTCTTGTTCAACGACAAATAATCGCGAATCATTCGCATGTTGTATATCAACTGGCTTGGTAAGGCCAGTGGCAAAGCTTTGCAGGTCTATTTGTTGTGCGCTAATGAGCGAGATGCTCAACAGGAAACATAGGTATAAAAATTTCATAGGTAAAAGGTTCTTGGTTACACTAAAGATACGTAAAACCTATGATTTTTAGATGCTTGGGTATACAGTATTGATTTTTTTAGAAGTAATGATATGCATAAAACTTATTGCAATCGCTTCGAGAGTGCCTCACAGGCTTCGTCTAGCATTTTATAGACATTTTCAAAGCCTTGATCACCGCCATAATATGGGTCTGGTACATCCACGTTTTCATCTGGAAACACCAAGTTTAGAATACGGTCGACCTTTGCTCTCTCCTCATCGCTATCGGCCAATGCAATAATATCGTGATAATTGCTATTGTCCATCGCGAAAATATGATCAAACTCTTCAAGGTCTTCTTTGGTAAGTTTTCTGCTGCGCTGATAGGTGATGTCTAGTCCATACCTCTTAGCGACTGCGATCGATCGAGCGTCTGGGAGGTTGCCAACATGGTAACCGGCGGTTCCTGCAGAATCTACATAAAAACGATCTGGGTCTAACTTGGATGCTAAAATACCTTCGGCCAATGGGGAACGACAAATATTACCCAAACATACCATCAATATCTTAGTTTTCATGCTAAAACAATTTTAAAGGGATAGCTTTTTGGTAAGGTCTTCTACGTACTTTCTAAATTGTTTGTCGGTAGAGGAGAGGTTGTCCACTGTCTTGCAGGCATGCAAAACCGTGGCGTGATCTCTTTTTCCTATTTGCGACCCAATGCTGGCCAGTGAAGCCTTGGTGAATTTCTTTGCAAAGAACATGGCCAATTGTCTTGCTTGAACAATATGACGCTTGCGGGTCTTGGATTGTAGTGTCGATACATCCATTTGGAAATAGTCTGAAACTACTTTCTGGATATAATCTATAGAAACTTCACGTTTGGTATTTTTAACAAACTTCTCAACAACCTGGGTGGCAAGTTCTAAGGTCACTTCGCGCTTATTGAAAGACGACTGAGCGATCAATGAGATAATGGCCCCTTCGAGTTCTCTAACGTTCGTCTTTATATTTTTTGCAACATACTCCACGATGTCATCGGGCATGTCAACACCATCTCTATAAAGCTTATTCTTTAGAATGGAAATGCGCGTTTCAAAGTCTGGGTTTTGTAATTCTGCAGAAAGCCCCCATTTAAATCGCGATAGCAAACGTTGCTCGATATCCTGCATGTCCACAGGTGCTTTATCCGAAGTAAGGATCACCTGTTTGCCATTCTGGTGCAAATGGTTGAAGATATGGAAGAAAACATCCTGCGTCCCGGTCTTACCCGAGAAAAATTGAACGTCATCTATGATCAACACGTCGATCAATTGATAGAAGTGTATAAAATCGTTTCGAGTATTCTTCTTTACAGAATCTATGTATTGCTGGGTAAATTTCTCGGCAGAGATGTATAATACCGTTTTCTCTGGGTATTTATCCTTGATCTCCACGCCGATGGCATGAGCCAAATGCGTCTTTCCTAGACCAACGCCTCCAAATACCAACAGCGGGTTAAAAGAGGTGCCACCAGGCTTGTTGGCCACGGCCATCCCCGCGGATCTTGCCAACCGATTGGAGTCACCTTCTAAGAAATTGTCGAAGTTGTAGTTTGGGTTTAGTTGGGATTCGATCTTTACATTCCTGATACCTGGTATCACAAAAGGATTGCGAAGTTCGGGATTCTTGTTCTTTATGGGAACATCGATCTCTTGTGCCTTTACTTGCTCGCGATTGGCACTCGGGATCTTTTCGGTGAACGGTTGACGATTGCCATAGGTGTTCTCCATTTTGATGATATAGACCAGGCGTGCCGTCTCACCCAACTCTTTCCTAAGTGCTACTTTCAAGAGTTTTACATAGTGCTCTTCGAGCCACTCATAAAAAAATTTACTTGGAACTTGAATGCTTAGGGCGTTATCGGTAAGCTTAATGGCCTTGATAGGTTCAAACCATGTTTTATAAGCCTGGGGCTGTATATTATCCTTTATAAAAGAAAGACAGTTATCCCATACCGATTTTGCAGTCACATTCATGCTTTTAATGAGAGATTTTTATTCGTTAGTTAGGTTGCAAAAAAAAAGAGAAAGGATAATTCTCTTAGTTTTCTAGACAGAGCAAATATGTGAACAAAAAATGTAAAAAAAAAATGATTATGCTATTGAATTTCTGGTTTTTTTTCCCCATACTTACACAACGCTAACTTTACGTTATCTTAACAAATCCATTTCCTATCTTGAGTAATAAAATTGGTACAACCCAAGTAAGGGTTCGTTACGGTGAGACCGACCAAATGGGTATCGTTTATTACGGGAATTACCCGCAATACCTTGAGGTTGGACGAGTTGAGTGGCTTAGAAAATTAGGGGTTTCCTACAAATTCATGGAAGAAAATGGCATTATGCTTCCTGTGATCAGTCTTCATGTCAACTACAAGAAATCGGCAACCTACGATGATTTGTTGACGGTGAGAACCATGCTCGTAAAAAAACCCAATGTACGCATAGAATTTGATTACGAAATTATCAACGAAAAAGGAGAGATCGTTGTCACAGCAAATACCCAACTGGCTTTTATAAATATGAAGACTGGAAGACCTACAAAATGCCCCAATTATATTTTAGAAAAACTAGAGGGTGAAACTTTTTAAATTTCAGTTTTTGTTACGACAACCTCATATAAGTTTTTAAAAGCAGCCATCGTCCGTTTCATATCAGATTTTCGAACAGACAGTGTCATTTGACACTTCATCTCCATCTTTTGCTCTTCAATCTCGATCTGTAATTCCTTGATGATTCGCATCACGCTATTTATGTCTTTATAATCGAAAGAAATGTAAAAGACCTCGTTTATCGTCTTTTCGACTATTTCGGCTGCCTCCAAAGACATTTGTGCGGCAGTCCCATAAGCATTGATCAGCCCACCAACACCCAATTTGGTACCGCCAAAATACCGAACCACGACCACAAGTATATCAGTAAGATCAAAAGATTGTATCTGCCGATAGATAGGTTGCCCAGCCGAATTATTGGGCTCTCCATCGTCATTGGCACGAAAATGCAGCTGAGAGGTGCCTAATTGCCAGGCATAGCACCAGTGGCGTGCATTATGATGTTGTTTCTTCAAAGTTTCGATATGCTCCTTTATCGCTTCTTCCGTCTTTACCGGAAAGGCATATGCAAAGAACTTGCTGTTGCGATCCTTATAAAGCACTTCCTCAGAAGACGCTGCTATGGTCTTGTAGGTGTCATTCATTGTGTTCTAGTGGTCAAGCAAGGGTTACGATGATTATAGAAATAATGGCGATCACAATCCCTAACCAGTTTCTTGGAATAAGTCGCTCTTTAAATATGAAGAGCCCAAATAAAGTAGTGAGCATCACAATGGCGACATTGTTTATAGTGAACAAGGTTGAGCTTTCCAATCCTTTGGTCTGCAATGCCTTCAATAAATAGTAGATGGAATAATAATTAGGAATACCCAATGCGATTCCGCCCAAAATGTTCTTGCCGATAAATCTAAAGTTCCCTTTGATGATCTGGAAGGTTATGATGGCGAGTCCTATGATGGCTGCAAAGGCAAAGATCGTTGCAGAAAAGAGTGGTATTCCATCGGAAGGCACATAATTGGTCTCCAAGTATTTGATCGAAGTGTCGATGACACCAGACCCCAAAAATAATAAGACCGGTAGAAGAAGGTTGCCCTTGGTAAAGGAAGCACTTTCCTTGATAGAGGTGAGATATACGGCCATCAACGCCAAAAGAATACCTAATATCTTCACAAATCCCAAATGCTCATCATAGGCCCAAACTCCGAATATCACAGGGATGACCACCGACATTTTTCCAGCAACCGAGGCTACCGATAATCCGTTGCGCTGCGATGTAAGCGCCATCACATTGAATACAGAGATGAACAAAAAACCCAACGCAATGGTCCCTAAAAACCATGGTTGTTCGGGGATCTCCGCTACCTTCGTATTTCCATGGTAATTGAGATATCCGCAGATACAAGCAACGATATAGTTGACAATGATACAATGCAACGTATCTAAGTTGAATTTTTCAAACAACTTGAATATCACAAATAGTGAACTGGAAATAAGTATGCTTAAAGCTAAATAGATCAAAACAAATCTCTTTTTCTAATGAATAGTTCTGTGACATCTTCTTGGCCAGGTATCAAATTCCATGTTTTGATCCCTAGCTTGTCGGCAGCATCTATATGCTCTTTGGTATCGTCGATAAATAGCGTTTCTTCTGCAATCAAATCATTCTTCTCTAAAACAAGATCAAATATTTCAACATCTGGTTTTCGCATCCCTATTTCATGAGATAGATAGAAGCGTTCAAAACAACTTCTAAAGCGTTCATATCTAGCTAGTGTCATACGCTCTTTCACCTTTGTTATATGCAGTGCATTGGTATTGCTTAGGAGGAAGAATCGCAATTGACCATGCAGGGCATGATGTTCCAACCATGCAAGTCGTCTTTCGGGAAAGGATAAGATGATCGCATTCCATGCATCGATCAATTGTTCCTTTGTGGCTTGGGGAAATTGGCGGGCGTAAAAATCGATGAATTCTTCACTGCTAAGCAATCCCTTTTCATATTGCTGATTAAAGAGCATCATCTCTTCGGTGAATTCTGAAATTCCCAATCGCACCAATTCATTGAATGTGGCCATTTTATCAAGGTCGATAAAGATATCGCCAAAATCAAAGAGAATGTTCTTGATCATCGATTAAAATAGGTCTTTAGTGTATCTTCGGCTATCTTTTCTTCAAAATAGGGTGCTGCATCGAGAATAGGCGCCTTAACACCATTTTCGAAGGCCAATGGGCCCGTAAAGACGCTCGCCTCATCCCATAGTTTTTCATCGATAAAAGTTTGTAATGTTTTTGTTCCACCTTCAACGATCAAAGATTGAATGTTATGCTCCGATAGCACCTTACATATATTAGCGGCGATATTCTTGGAAAAATCGATCTTTTCGAAAAGCACGTTTTCTCGCTGTTCCGCCTGTTTATCTTTTATCTGCGTGAGAATGATCGTCTTGACTTTACCGTCGTAAATGGCATAATCATCTGAAATTCTTCTTTTTCTATCTAGAACGATACGAATAGGAGAGGTTCCGTCCCAATCGCGGGTGGATAAGCTAGGATTATCCTGTAATACGGTATTTGTTCCCACCAGGATGGCATGTTCCTGGCTTCGCCATTTGTGCACCAGCTGACGCGAATACTGGTTGGTGATCCATATTGGCGAACGTTCTGCCACGCTTCGCTTTGTGTCGGCCGAGTGATGTATGGATGAGATTTTGTCGTTTGGTGCGATAAACCCATCAATGCTCTGTGCCCATTTTAAGATAATATAAGGCCGTTTCTTGGTATGAAAAGTAAGAAACCGTTTGTGATGTAACTTGCAGGCATCTTCCAAAACGCCTACGATGACCTCGCAACCGGCCTCCTTCAATTTCTTTACACCTTTGCCCGCCACCTTGTCATGAGGGTCAAGCGTTCCTATTACGATCTTGGGTATTTTGTGAAGTATGATAAGATCAACACAGGGAGGCGTCTTTCCATAGTGAGAACAGGGTTCGAGGGTCACGTATAAGGTAGCTTCCCTAAGTAAGGATTTGTCCGTCACTGCGTTGATTGCATTGACCTCGGCGTGTGGCCCACCAAAGGGACTTGTGTAGCCTTCTCCAATGATACGATCGTTTAAGACAATTACTGCCCCGACCGAAGGATTTGGTCTTGTGGTGCCGACACCTAATTTTGCCAATTGAAGGCATCGTAGTATGTATTTCTGGTGCTGCAATTACTTTATTTCAACTTCTTTGGTGATATCGATCGGGTAGTCGTAGGACAGCCCCAGGGTTTTGTAGGTAATTGTTCCCTTGTATTGAACGGTAATCGTTTTGTTCAATATACTATTCAGCAATCCACCTAAGAGGCCTCCTTGTTCCTCTTTAAAGATCCTCTTTGTGGGAATGGTGGCTATCAAAGGAATCGAAAACTCATTTCTGGCTGGGACTTTGAATGTTTCTGATCGTACGTTGCCAACATCGACATCATTGATCAGAATGTCAATTCCCTTACTTTCAAGAGTGCCACCAAGATCGTTTGGGTTTAAGAAAAAAGCTTCGGCCGATACGGTGACCTGTTCCAGTGTTGCTTCGACAACCTTCACCTTTTCTACCTTCACAAATATTGGTTTTTCACTCACGGTGCAACCGAATACCGTGAATATGATCGTTAATAATAAAAGCGTTTTCTTCATGGAGACGGCTATCAATATGCATTATCTTCGTTGACAAAAATAAGACATTTTGGAAGGAGATGAGTACTATGGTCATCAGAGAGATTCAGCCGGAAGATAATGAACAAATTGCGAAAGTCATTCGTAAGGTTCTCGAAGATCTTGGGGTTCCAAAGGTGGGTACCGCCTATGCGGATAAGGCATTGGATAATTTGTTTGAGGCGTATGACAAAGAGCGCGCCGTGTACTTTGTTGTGGTCGAAGGTAATAGCATCCTAGGTGGTGCTGGGATCTCACCATTGGACAATTACGAAGGAAATATCTGCGAACTTCAGAAGATGTATTTTTTGGACGAGGCCCGTGGCTGTGGCGTAGGAGCCAGAATGATGGGGAAGTGCCTAGAGAAAGCCAAGGAATTTGGTTTTGGGGCCGTTTATATAGAGACCATGCCATATATGGAAGCGGCCCAAAAGCTGTATAAAAAAGTGGGGTTTGAATATATCGATGCACCTATGGGTGATACTGGACATTACAGTTGCCCCGTTTGGATGCTAAAGAAATTATAAAAATAAATGCTGTTCCTTCTCCTTTGGGAGAGGGTTAGCGTGAGTGCTAATGAAACTAAAAGATATCAAAGATATTTTTCATAGCGAGCTGGATGCCATTTTCGGAAAGGAAGAGGTATGCAGTTTCTTTTTTATGCTGAGTGAGGATTACATTGGCGCGAATCGGTTGACATTGGCCTTACAACCAGATTTTCCAGTCACGAAAGAGGAGGCGAATCAACTTTTTGAGGCGTTGGCACTATTGAAAAGACAAAAACCGATCCAACAAATACTGGGAAAGACGCTATTTTATGGAAATGAGTTTATGGTTGATGAACATGTGTTGATCCCAAGACCGGAAACGGAAGAGTTGGTCTCATGGATCGTTTCAGATACCGATACACAGACTCCTCTAAAAATACTAGATATCGGCACAGGAAGTGGCTGTATCGCAATTTCCTTGGCAAAGGCACTTCCAAAGGCTGAGGTACATGCCATGGATGTTTCTGAAAAGGCCATTTCACTTGCAAAAGAAAATGCGCTCCATAACAAAATAAAGGTCAACTTTATTGAAGCAGATGTCCTCCAACTTGCATCCTTAGAACAAGAATATGATATCATTGTTTCTAATCCTCCCTATGTAAGAGATATGGAGAAGGAGCATATGAAAGACAATGTATTGAAGTACGAACCCGCTTTGGCACTCTTTGTAAAAGATGAAGACCCATTGCTTTTTTACAGAAAGATAGCAGTTTTGGCCATTGAAAATTTACGGGAAAAAGGCAGGCTTTTTTTTGAGATAAATCAATATCTTGGTAGTGAAACTGAAAAAATATTAAAGGAACAAGGGTTTGACAAGATTGAACTGCGACAAGATAGCTTTGGAGTGGATAGAATGATGAAAGCAACCAAATAACCAACCGATAGTATGAAGAGTATTGTAGTATTTTGTGGAAGTAGCGAAGGCAATGACCAAGTGATCCTGGACCAAGCTTACGAATTGGGAAAAGTGTTAGCTTCAGAAGGGATTACCTTGGTGTACGGTGCGGCAAAGATAGGTATAATGGGCAGTGTCGCCCGAGGGGCGTTGGACCAAAAGGGAAAGGTCGTGGGCGTAGTGCCCGAATTCCTTAAAATGAAAGAAGTGGTTCACCATGGCCTTTCAAAACTCCATACCACAGAAAATATGCATCAGCGCAAATTGCTGATGCACGACCTTTCGGAAGGAGTGATCATGCTTCCCGGTGGGTTTGGGACCTTAGAAGAATTCTTTGAGATGATCACCTGGGCGCAATTGGGCTTGCATCAAAAGCCGATAGGTATTCTCAATACCAACGGATTTTACGACGAGCTGATGTCGATGCTGGAGAAAATGGTAAAGCGTGGCTTTCTCAAAATGGACAATTATAATATGATCCAAGTGGATGACGACATCCCTACGTTGTTGGAGAAGATGAGCGCTTATAAGCCAAAGGCAGTGCCAAAATGGATCAAGAAAGAGTTGACCTAATTACTTATTACCAGAGAATTTTAATAGATGAGTATCGAACAACAACTAACTGAGCTCCGCAAAGAACTTGCAGAGCATAATTATAAATACTACGTTTTAGACCAGCCGAGCATCACCGACTATGAGTTTGATATGAAGCTCAAGGAGTTGCAGGCATTAGAGGCCAAACACCCAGAATTTTTCGATCCAAACTCACCTACACAGCGTGTTGGAGGAGCCGTAACCAAGAATTTTAATACCGTGGTGCACGAGCATCGCATGTATTCGTTGGACAATTCCTATTCCAAAGAGGATCTAGAAGATTGGGAAAAACGCATCGAACGAATTTTGGGTCATAACAATGTGGCATTTACCTGCGAGTTGAAATACGACGGCGCTTCGATGAGTCTTACTTACGAAGATGGCGAACTGGTCAGGGCCGTGACGAGAGGTGATGGTTTTCAAGGAGATGAGGTCACGACCAATGTAAAGACGATCCGTTCGGTTCCTTTAAAGTTAAAGGGTAACTATCCGCCAAAGTTTGATATTCGGGGGGAGATCGTGTTGCCTATTGATGGTTTCGCCAAGATGAATGAAGAACGCATCGCCAATGGTGAAGATGCTTATATGAATCCAAGAAACACGGCCTCAGGAAGTTTGAAACTTCAAGATAGTGCAGAGGTCGCCAAAAGACCGTTGGATTGTCTATTGTATAATATCACCGGAGAGAATATCGGTATTGCCTCACAATGGGAGAGCTTGGAAAAAGCGCGTCAATGGGGCTTCAAGGTGCCGAAAGAGGCTACCTTGGTAAAGTCCGTGGACGAGATATTGGAATTTGTTGATCATTGGGAAAAACATCGACACGAACTACCATACGAGATCGATGGGGTGGTCATCAAAGTCAATGACCTTCAACAACAAGACGAATTAGGCTATACCTCAAAGGCACCGCGATGGGCGATGGCCTATAAGTTTAAGGCAGAACAAGTCTCCACTGTGTTGAATGAGATCACCTATCAAGTAGGAAGGACGGGAGCGATCACGCCAGTTGCCAATCTGCAGCCTGTGCTACTGGCGGGAACGACGGTGAAAAGAGCCTCTTTGCACAATGCCGATCAGATAGCGCTATTGGATATACGGGAGCGGGATACGGTCTATGTAGAGAAAGGTGGAGAGATCATTCCCAAGATCATCGGTGTGGATCTTTCTAAAAGACCTTCAGATTCTGTGCCGACAACCTACATTACCCATTGCCCGGAATGCGATACGCATTTGGTAAGGGAAGAAGGTGAGGCCAAACATTTTTGTCCAAACGTCTTGGGTTGTCCTCCGCAGGTGGCTGGCCGGATCCAGCATTATATTTCCCGAAAGGCGATGGATATTGAAGGCCTTGGAAGCGAGACCGTAGAATTGTTGGTCAAAGAAGGGCTTATCACCGATTACGCCGATCTTTATACTTTAACGAAAGAACAAATTGTTCCACTGGAACGAATGGCAGAGAAGTCGGCCGAAAATCTCATCAATGGGATTGAGAGGTCTAAAGAGATTCCCTTTGAAAGGGTCTTGTTCGCACTTGGAATTCGATTTGTCGGAGAAACTGTGGCAAAGAAGTTGGCGAGACATTATAAAAGTATCGAAGCTTTACAAGCTGCATCTCTTGACGATCTGGTAAATGTTGATGAGATCGGGATCAAGATCGCAGAGAGTGTGCGTGACTTTTTCCAAGATGAAAGAAACAGAAGGTTGATATCCAGATTGTCAGAATATGGGGTGCAACTCAGTATTTCGGAAGAAAAGCTTTTGAATCAGACCGATAAACTATCCGGTAACAGCTTTGTGGTCTCTGGAGTGTTTGAGCAGGTTTCGCGAAATGAACTCAAAAAACTGATCGAGGACAATGGCGGCAAAGTTAGCTCGTCCATATCTTCAAAGACATCTTATTTAGTAGCTGGAGACAATATGGGTCCCAGCAAGCGGACCAAGGCCGAAAGTCTTGGTATCCCGATCATTACCGAAAATGATTTTTTAAACATGATCAGTTAGATGGATGTAAAACCGGTCTCATACTTATTGCTATTTATATTCGGAACCTTTTTTTTGGTCGTTTATACCATAACAAGGGATGACTATTTCTACACCTTCTCTAAACCCCTATTTATAGGTGTCATTTTATGCTTTTATCTAGTGACCAGTTACAGACAAATCGATCTTTGGTTCATTTTTAGCCTGTTGTTCCTTGGATATGCCGGTGCCGCCTTGCTTTACGACAATGCGAATGCCCATTTTCAGACCATCGTAGCAACCTCATTGGGGTATCTGATATTTTTAAGATTTGCTTGGTTAGAATTGAGGAAAATACCAAGACATAGATTTAAGTATAGAGATCTGCCGATCGTATTGCTTCTTATTACGCTACTATTCTATATTGTCTATTCGAATTCTGTAGGCAGTCTTGGCGATCTAAGTAAGGTCGCGTTCATCCATGGGTGCGTGGTCATCACTTTTTCGTCGTTGGCTTTTTTCAATTTTCTAACGATCCCCACCAAAAGGGCCATGTGGTTGATGTTTGTTGCCATCGCCTTCATTCTTGGGGATGTCTTTTTTCTGATCTATGAATTTCAGTCAGATATCTTGTTTATCCGTCAGGTCAATTATATTGCTAGGATCACCTCGCATATATTCATGCTAAGGTTCATTATGGCCAAGTGAATTTACTATATTGAGGTGATATTTGAATGGCCTTCATCGTTGCATGTTCTATCTATTGATTATGAGTAATTGTAAAAAGTTAATTAGCTTTGTGCTAATTGTTTATTAGCCCTAAACCATGAATAAAAAGCTGACCCCATTTTTGGTATTGGCCTTTCTTAATATACTTGTTATCGCATTGGGAATCGATACTTTGGCTAGATTCTTGCAACCGCTACAGCTGCCTTCATTGTTTATTCCATTTTTGTTGGCCTATAGATATTTTAATCTTTGGTTGGTATTGGCCTTGTTGTTGTTTTGGATGACCGATATGGTGTTCCTGTTTGAAGCAGGAGAAGATCTTTTCAACATTTCCATGATATTGTCCGGTTTGGCTCATTTGATCTGTTTAAAGTTTGCTGCAGAAGGAATTGGAAAGCTAAAGCTGAAGAAACTTTTCAGGACCTCCTTTCCTTTGGTGTTTCTATTCACTGTGTATTTTCTTTTTGCTATTCTCGACGTGATGATTCCTGCTATTTCGGGGAACATACTGCTTTGTTGGGCCTATGTGGGTGTGATGAGTCTTTTTGTGATCTTGAGCATATTTAGATTCTACACGAATCCTGATCAGCCCTCTTTATGGATCATCATAGCCGCAGTCTCTTCAGCAGCCTCGGATATCTTAATTGCTTTCAACAGCTTTCTTCTCGAAACGACCTTTTTTAGCATCGCAGCATTTTTGGCCGAATGCATCTCTTATTACTTCATCTTGCGCTATACCTTGGACTATAAATTAACCAAAAGCTATAAGGACAAAGTGCTTTTCACAGGGCAGAATATTAATTAACTTATAAAGTGTAGTATATTTGGGCGTAACTGCCATCACATGAAGTCACATAGATTACTTGCATTCTTGCTTATATCTTCCTTGGTTTTTTATGTCATAGCATCTGCGATGTATGATATTTTTCTAATTCGTTTAAGCAGAGTAATTCTTCTTCCTTCGATCATTCTTTGGTATTTGAATAGAGAGAAATTGATAAGCTGGAGTTTTGTTTCTTTCCTTATATTTTCTCTAATTGGGCATTGTTTTTTGCTAGCTTTGAATTTGGGGCTTACCGATATTTTTGGCTGGACGGTGCTTTTCTACAGTATAGGAACTATTTCGCTACTGCTATCGATCGTTCCATATTTGGACTTCTCGAAACTAAAGAGTGTTGCAAATATTTTTGTGATGATATTGGTTGTGTTCAGTGTGTACTTAATGTATTCGACCATCTTATCGATGAGTTCAAGATTATTGGCCATTGACATTTTCTTTCTGGTAGTCTATGGAATCTCCTTGGTCGCAGTAGGTCTTGGCTCGATCATGTATTACCTGTTATCGGGATCCAATAAGTCGATGTTGATGCTTATTGGGGTAGTAGCCCTTATTCTAGCCGATCTTATTGGGGGAATAGAAATGTATTACTTCTCTCACTTTATGCTCATTGTGCTTACCAGAGCTTTTTATATACTGGCATTGGTGGCACTTTATTATTACGCCATAAGCATCGAGGTCCCAAAATTTGACTCGATCCTTATTGAAGAGGATGAACGAATAACGTCAAACGACGATGGCCCTACCTCCTGAATTTTTTATATTTTTTTCGCTGTCAAAGTAAAAATCCACTCTCCCCAGATTGATACCATAAGCCCCGACCTGATTGACCAACATCTCTTTTTCCGTCTTGTTTTTAACGATGGTGGGACGGTCCAAGAAAGTATGTGTATGTCCACCAATGATGAGGTCGATATTTTCGGTCTTTGAAGCCAATTGCAGATCACTCGGCCTTTCACTATTATCATAGCTATAACCCAAATGTGAAAGACATACGATCAGGTCGCAACGCTCGTCCTGTTTTAGTATCCGCGAGATATCTTGCGCCACTTCAATCGGATCGTTATAAACGGTTTCTTTGTATAGTCGTTGGTCTACAAGTCCCGCCAACTTGATCCCAAGGCCAAATACGCCTATCCTAATATCGTCTTTTACAAATACCTTGTAGGGTCTTACCGCGGTATCCATGACCGTATTCTTAAAGTCATAGTTGGCGGAAAGCAATTCGAAATCTGCATTGGGCAGCTGTGCGAACAACCCATCGATGCCGTTGTCAAAATCGTGATTGCCAATGGTCGCTGCATCATATTTTAGCATGCTCATCAGTTTGAATTCCAATTCGCCTCCGTAGAAGTTAAAATAGGGGGTGCCTTGAAAAATGTCACCAGCATCCAGCAATAAGGTGTTTGGGTTTTCCCTTCTGATTCGCTCGACCAAGGTGGCCCGTCTTGCAACGCCTCCCATATTTGGATTTCGAGGATGGTTGGCATCGAAGGGATCGATGTGGCTATGGACATCGTTGGTATGTAGGATGGTAATGTGCTTTTGCGTATTCTCCGCACAACTCTGAAGGGTCATACCTCCTAAAGATATAAAGGCGCCTGAGGCAGCAGTTCGTTGAATGAAATCTCTTCTTTTCATTGTCAAACTATTTTGTTTTGAGTCTTGTAAAACGCCCATCAAGCTTCGCAGGAATGGTGTCAGTCTTTAAAAAATGATCGATCATCGCATTGCGTATCTTGTAATCGATATTATATAGATTTACCGGGTCTTTAAAAAAAACCATATTATCCCCTCCATGCTGAAGATAATCTGAGGTTGCCACGTAGTAATTTCGATGCTCATTAAAAGGCTCCCCGTTTATTTCAAAACTTTTTATACTGTAGTCTTCGTTCAGTAGGACCTTGACGCCAGATACGGGATGCGCTCGTTTCTTTGATGCCAGGTATTCTAAAAGCTCCTTTACCCTGTTGCCAGCTAATTCTACAACCACAATGGCATTTTCAAAAGGCATCACCTCATATGCGGTGCGCATGGTCACATCACCTTTGCTGATCGGCGCTCGAATACCACCATAATTTAGAAGACTGAAGTCGATATTCTTGGAGGTTCGTTTATTAAAGATCGGATTCCCTTCAAGGATGACAATATCAGCCATAAGGTTTCCTATCGTCGTTTCCAAATCCCCATCCTTTTTATGCATATCTTTAGGCGCATAGCTGATAATACTGTCCATGGCCTTATTCAAATGCGCTCTAAAAGGAGCGATAAATTCATCTATCTCGCTATTGGTAGCTATAGTGTCTTCGATAGGGATTTGTTTACCGATGACCTTCCCAACTTTGGGGCTCTCTTTCTTACATGAAAGAAAGACGCAAATCAAGATCGTTGGAAGAAGATACTTAAATGAGTTTTTTACCACTTTATTAGAGCATTTGTTATTGCGTAAAGATAGGAGGTTTTTTCAGTATTTTTAAGAATGATCCTTCCCATCTCTGGAAAAGCTGACGTTCACAAATAAAATTGGGACGCTCACAAAGTTATTGTCTTGGTGCATGAGGTCGACTTCTTAATTGAGATGAATCTATCTTCCTCTTCTACTTTTAAAATTGTACAGTTGGAAGACCCAAAGAAGGCCTGAAGAAAGAGCAGTTGTTGATACTTGCTTAGCGTAAAATAATATTTTTTATTCAGAGATCCTGAATAGGGTGTTTCCTGATGATAGTCGACTTCCATAGCTAATTTGTTCTATTTATAACAACTTGTTTTATTTTTATAATTATCAAAAGTGAACTAAAATTTCTTAGGGGTTTTTAATTACATTTGCACGACAATAAATAGTTAGATGATCTTCAAAGGCCTGAAACTTAAATCTGCTCAGAAATTCATTAAAAGTCAATTGGCCAAAAAGGCCGATAACAAAGGATTACAGAGCCAACAAATAGACCGCGTGGGATGTATCGTGGATGCTGATCGTTTTCCTGCTGTGGAGAAGTTGGATCTTTTATACGAAGCACTAAATCTAAAATCGAACGCGCTTTCCGTCATCTCGTATTTTGAGGACAAAAAACAATCCCAAGAGTTTTCTGGTCTATCCTTTTGCGATAATGATTTTGGATGGAAGGGAAGTGTAATCGGGGAAGATCTGAAGCAATTTTTGCTTCAGCCGTATGATCTTTTGATCAACTATTATGATGACAATGGGAAAATAGGGTTGCAATTGGCATCAGTGCATACCAAGAAGTCATTTGCGACGGGTTTCTATGGAATAAATGAGTCATTGAACGACATCATCATTCATTCTGATATAGAAAGTTATAAAGATTTTATCTTAGAATTAAAAAAATATTTAGAGATTTTAAACAAGATATGACCATGAATAAACTCCATGGAACAGGGGTGGCCCTCGTAACACCATTTAAGAATGACGGGCACATAGATTTTGACGCGATCCAACGCTTGGTGAATTTTGTCATAGATGGGGGTGTTGAATACTTGGTGGCTCTTGGCACCACCGCAGAGACCGCTACCATTACGAAGGACGAAAAAAAATCGATCTTGGCAGCGATCAAATCTGCTAACGACAATAGGGTTCCAATGGTCATAGGTATCGGTGGAAATAATACGGCGCAGGTGGTCGATGAGATTCAAAATACGGACCTCACGGATTTCGAGGCTGTCCTTTCTGTATCTCCCGCCTACAACAAACCGACGCAAGAAGGTATTTACCAGCACTTCAAGAAAGTCGCTGAGGCGTCCTCAAAGCCGGTAATCATTTATAATGTCCCTGGGCGGACGGCTTCTAACATTGAGCCAATTACCGTCGTTCGTTTGGCAAATGACTTTAAAAATATCATAGGTATTAAAGAAGCTAAAGGCGATATGGTGCAGGCCATGCGCATCTTAAGGGAGGTCCCAAAAGAATTCATGGTGATCTCGGGCGACGATATGATGGCGTTACCCATGGTTTTGGCAGGCGGCGCTGGTGTCATATCAGTGATAGGAGAAGGGATTCCTAAAGAATTTTCAGAGATGATACGGTTGGGGCTGAAGGGTAAAGAAAAGGAAGCCTTTGATATCCAGTACCGAATGATGTCGGGGATCGATATGATCTTTGAGGAAGGAAACCCTGCGGGTATCAAAGCCCTACTCAATAAGCGAGGAATATGTGGAACGGCGGTACGCTTACCATTGGTCGCTGCCAGCGAGGGACTGCAACAGCGAATAGCACACTTCGTCGAAAAATTATAACTCAATTCATACTTTATCAATGGTTCACAAGGATTTTGTGAACCATTTCTTTTATATTTCAACATCAACGTATTAGGTAGTGTGCAATGGCTAAAAAAGTTATAGACCCAGGACTGGGTACGGCATCGGTGGCGGATGCCAAGCGAATGGTGAACAAGGATGGGACTTTCAACATAGCACATGTCAATCACCGTGGGCGTATTTTTTCTGCCTACAAATACCTGATCAGTATTTCCTGGGGGAGATTCTTTTTTATAGTGGTGTTGGGATATATTGTGATCAATTCGATCTTTGCGGCTCTTTATGTCATTGCAGGGATCGAGAACATCATACCCCCAAGTGGTGACGTGTTGAAGGATTTCTTAAATGCCTTCTTCTTTTCTTCCCAAACCATAACTACGGTAGGTTATGGCGCTATGGCTCCAAAGGGACTGGCCGCCGGATGGATCTCGACATTTGAGGCGCTCATTGGCTTGCTAAGTTTTTCTTTCATTACAGGATTGCTATATGGAAGGTTCGCTAAACCTAGGGCGAGTATCGTTTTTAGCAAACATATGATCTACCGTGACTTCAATAATGGAAAGGCCATCATGTTTCGTCTGATGAACCGCAGGACAAATGTAATGATCCAGCCCAGAGTAAAAGTGACACTTTCAATTTCTGAGGAGAAGAATGGAGAATTTTCGCGTAGTTTCTATCAGCTTCAATTGGAAAGAGACGCTATTACCTATATGCCCATCACTTGGACCATAGTTCATCCGCTCGATGATCAAAGCCCACTTTCAAAATTTTCTAAGGAGCAATTGAAAAAGCTGAATGCCGAATTGGTTATCCTGGCAAGTTACTATGATGAAACCTTTAATCAAGTGGTGCATCAAGTACATTCCTATTTGCTGAGCGAAACCGAACTGGACAGACATTTTGAAAAGGCCTTCTATTTTGATGAAGATGGCGTAACAACTCTCGACCATAAAAGGTTGAGCAAAACAACTGCTATCGAACGTTAAAAGTATGATAAAGTCATTTTTTCTCAGGAAATGGACGCTATTTTAGCCATTACAAAAATACTTTTTAAAAATCCGCTTTAAATACCTAATTTTGCCCGATGTTTAAATTTATGAGAAATTTAATTTGTTTAATCGGCATTCTAGTACTTGGCACTTCATGCAGCGAGTATCAAGATGCATTGAAATCGACAGATGTAAAGTTAAAATACGATCTTGCCGAAAAGTTATATAATGAGGGCGATTACAAAAAGGCCAACCGTCTTTTTGAGCAGATCGCTCCCAAGTTTGCGGGCAAACCTCAAGGAGAAAGAGTCGTATATTTTATGGCAGATTCTTATTATAAAACAGAGGACTTTTACCTTGCTGGGTATCAGTTCGACCGTTTTTCAAGATCATATCCAAGAAGTGAGAAAGCTGAGACCGCAGCATTTTTGGGAGCAAAGAGCTATTATCAGTTATCACCGAGATATAGCATAGACCAAAAAGAAACGATTCAGGCGATCGACAAGCTTCAGTCGTTCATCAATAGTTATCCCAACTCTCCCGATCTGCCCGAGGCCAATAATATGGTACAAGAGCTTCAGGTAAAGTTGGAGAAAAAGGCCTTTGAGATCGCTAAACAATATAATACTATCAGAGATTATAAATCGGCCATCAAGGCATTCGACAATTTCATTGCCGACTATCCTGGAACTCCCTATCGAGAGAAGGCGCTGTACTACAAATTGCACTCGTCATATACCTTGGCAATTAACAGTTTTGAAGTACTGAAGCCAGAGCGCCTTAGAGAAGCTAAATTGGCCTACAATAACTTTACTCGTTATTACAGTGAATCGGAATACATGGATGAGGTGGAAGAGATGGGAGCCGATATTGATAAGGAACTAGAAAATATTCAAGATAAAATTTAAAAGCAACGCGCATGGACGTTAAGAATTCTAATGCCCCAGTTAGTACAACGACGATTGACAAGAACAAATTCGACAGACCGACGGATAATATTTATGAAGCTATTTCCGTAGTGTCGAAAAGAGCGACGCAGATCAATTCAGAGATCAAGAAGGAATTGCTTGAAAAGCTAGACGAATTTGCGACCTACAACGACAGCTTGGAAGAAGTATTCGAGAACAAGGAACAGATCGAAGTTTCAAAGTTCTATGAAAAATTACCAAAACCCCACGCACTAGCGGTTCAAGAGTGGTTGGAAGATAAGATCTACTACAGAAATACCGAAAAAGAAGATTAGACCCATGTCTGTGTTTAGCGGTAAGAACATCCTTCTCGGGATCACCGGTGGAATCGCCGCATACAAGACAGCTTCTTTGGTACGACTTTTTATAAAGGCAGGTGCACAGGTGCAAGTCATTTTGACACCTGCCGCTAAAGATTTCATCACACCGCTTACCTTATCCACACTTTCTAAGAGACCCGTATTGTCATCATTCATCGACGAGGAGAATGAGAATGCTGTATGGAACAACCATGTCGATCTTGGTCTTTGGGCCGATTATATGGTCATCGCTCCGGCCACGGCAAATACGCTGTCTAAAATGGTGACGGGAAATTGTGACAATTTCTTAATGGCCGTATATGCCTCGGCAAAATGCCCTGTATATTTTGCTCCTGCAATGGATCTGGACATGTACAAACATCCGTCTACAAAAGAGAATTTTGAAAAATTGGAGCGCTATGGAAATGTGATGATTCCGGCAACCAGTGGAGAATTGGCCAGTGGCTTGATCGGAGAAGGTAGAATGGCCGAACCCGAGGACATCTTAGAATTCATCTCCAAAGATATCCTTAGCAAACTTCCCTTAAGAAATAAAAAAGTGCTAATAACTGCAGGTCCGACATACGAAGCGATCGACCCTGTTCGTTTTATAGGCAACCATTCTTCTGGAAAAATGGGGTTCGAGTTGGCAAAAGAAGCCGCTAATCTTGGAGCTCAAGTATTTTTGGTGACTGGGCCAACGCATCAATTTGTTGAACATTCATCAATCGAAGTGATCCCTGTGGTAAGCGCAGAAGAAATGTACAAAGCGGCGCACGATGTCTATGATGTTGTTGATATTGCCATCTTATCTGCGGCTGTAGCAGATTATCGGCCAAAGAATGTCGCAGCGCAAAAGATCAAAAAGCATGAGGCCGCCATGCGCATCGATCTCGAGCCAACCAAGGATATTCTAGCCTCTTTTGGAGAGAAGAAAGAAAGACAATATTTAGTTGGATTTGCGTTAGAGACCGAAAACGAACTAGCGAATGCCAAGTCCAAACTCAATAAAAAGAATTTAGACGCCATCGTGCTCAATTCGTTGAAAGACAAAGGCGCAGGCTTCGGGAAAGCGACCAACAAAGTGACGATCATCGACAAGGAGCAAGGTGTGCAAGAATTTGACTTGAAAAGCAAAACTGAGGTTGCTCAAGATATATTCAAAACCATCCTAAAAAATATCAATGCGTAAATTCATCCTACTTCTTATTTTTTTTTCAGGCGCTAATATCGCCTTGGCGCAAGAATTGAATTGTACCGTCTCGGTAAATTCAGACTTTGTGAATCAGACCAATCAACAGATATTCAAGACCTTGGAGCGTGAACTTACGGACTATGTGAATAAGACCAAATGGACGGAAACCAAATACGCCACTCAAGAACGGATCAATTGCAGCATGGTCATCAACGTAAGCGAATACCAAAATGATCAATTTACGGCAACGCTTCAGGTGCAAGCGGCAAGACCGGTATATGGTTCTACCTACGAGACGCCGACCTTGAATTTTCAGGATGGCGACTTTACTTTTAGATACCTCGAGTTTCAACCGTTGGTATTCAACCCCAACACCTTCGAGTCTAATCTTACATCGGTCATTACATTCTATGTTTACATCATTTTAGGAATCGATGCAGACACCTTTCAACTCAATGGAGGGCGGGAACATTTTAACCAAGCCCAGAAGATCGCCAACTTGGCACAATCCTCTGGTTTTGGTGGGTGGAATCAAGACGGAAACTTAAGGAATCGCTATTGGCTCATCGACAATCTTAAATCGAACACCTTCAAAGAATATCATACTGTTATGTATCAATATCACAGGTATGGTCTAGACAGGATGCACGATAATCCAAAGCAGGCAAAGCAGAAGATCGCTAGTAGCTTGCGCCTATTTGACATTATCAATAATCGCAGACCAAACGCTTTCCTGATCCAGATATTCTTTGATGCCAAAAGCGATGAAATACAAGGAATTTTCTCCGATGGTCCTTCGATAAACATTGTACAAACAAAGGATATTCTCAATAGGGTAGCACCCTTCTTTGCAAGTAAATGGGAAAGTATCAAATTCTAAACAGCAGGAACTGATAATGCTTGTTTGATTATCCTGTAAACTCGCTTATATTTGATATGCTAATATAATGTATCCTTTATTCTGTGCTGACTACACTTTCTATTAAAAACTATGCGTTGATCGATGATATCAAAGTCGACTTTACCGACGGGCTCACCATCATTACAGGAGAGACGGGCGCGGGAAAGTCTATTTTGTTAGGAGGTCTTTCTCTGGTTTTGGGAAAAAGAGCTGATCTGAACAGTCTGAAGGATACATCTCGTAAATGTATTATCGAGGCCTCGTTTAGGATTGAAAATTATGTGCTAAGATCGTTCTTTGATGAGTGTGATCTGGATTATGAGGAACTCACTATCTTAAGAAGGGAGATTCTTCCCTCTGGAAAGTCCCGTGCCTTTATAAATGATACGCCCGTGACGCTCAACGTCCTAAACGAGCTTGGCGTGCAGCTTATCGATATCCACTCGCAGCATCAGACCTTAGAGCTGACGGACAATCAGTTCCAGTTCAAGGTGTTGGATGCGTTGGCCGACGTTTCGGAAGAACTGGAACGCTACAGGAGCGAAGGCAAAGCCTATAAACAACTGAAGAAGCAATTAAGGGAATTGGTATCCTTCCAACAAGAATCGATAAAAGAGCACGATTATAATACCTTTTTATTCAATGAGTTGGTCGAGGCTAAATTGCAGCCTGGGATGCTCGCCGAACTAGAGGCTGAATTTGAGACGCTGAACAACATTGAAGAGATAGGCGAAGGCCTTTCCAACGTAATGGCATTGCTCAATGAAGAGCAAATAGGGATTTTGACCAATCTAAATATGGCCAAAAATGAACTCTCAAAATTGGTGAATTACTCGATACGATATAAAGAATTATTCGAGCGTGTAAATAGCAGTCTGATTGAGCTAGATGATCTGTTTGCTGAAGTAGAGGATGCACAGGCTGGTTTGGAAGCAGATCCTTCGAGGTTGTCGGTCGTTAACGATCGGTTACAACAGATATATGCCTTGCAGAAAAAGCATGGCGTCCAGGAAATACAAGAATTGCTTCATATTCAGCATCAACTTGAAGAAAAGGTAGGGAAGGCCGAGAACATAGAAGCAGAAATTTCTGAGATGCAAGCCATGGTAGAACAAAAGGAGAACGTCCTAGATACTATTGCAGAAGATATCCATGCAAAACGGAACGCTGCGATCCCTAAGCTAAAGGCACAATTAGAGTCCATGTTGGGCGATCTTGGAATGGAAAACGCGCGTTTTAAAATTGAAGTGACCCTTCAGGATGCGTATCTTGCCAACGGAAAGGATCAATTGATATTTTTGCTTTCTGCAAACAAGGGGAGTAGTTTTGGAGAACTCAAAAAAGTTGCTTCTGGAGGCGAGCTATCGCGAATTATGTTGTCCATCAAAGCCATACTTTCGAGATATACCAATTTACCTTCCATTATCTTTGATGAAATAGACACGGGCGTTTCCGGGGTGATCTCCAATAAGATCGCGGATATTATGCTTATGATGAGTGAGACGATGCAAGTATTCTCTATCACGCACCTTCCGCAGGTTGCGGCCAAAGGGAATAGCCATTTCAAGGTCTATAAGGAAGATAAGAATGATATTACCTCTACTCATTTGAGAAAATTAAATTCAGAAGAACGTATCGTAGAGATCGCACAGATGTTAGGAGGGGAAGCCATTTCAGATGCGGCGATGGCTCATGCTAAACAACTATTGAATTAGATCTTTTTGAGCTATCTTTGACCACATAATACAATTAACTAATCAACTACACATGTCATACAATTTATTAAAAGGCAAACGAGGAATCATCTTCGGCGCACTGGACGAAAATTCGATCGCATGGAAGACGGCGGAACGCGTTCATGAGGAAGGAGGAACATTCGTTCTCACCAATGCTCCAATAGCCATGCGAATGGGGCAGATAGATGCGCTTGCCAAAAAGACCAATTCCGAGATCATCCCAGCAGACGCTACCGATCTTGATGACTTAGAGAATTTGGTACAAAAATCTATGGAGATCCTAGGAGGGAAATTGGATTTTGTTCTTCATTCCATTGGGATGTCCGTGAACGTTAGGAAAGGACGCCACTATACCGATCAGAAATATGATTGGACTACTAAAGGATGGGACGTTTCGGCGGTCTCTTTTCATAAGGTTTGTCAGACCATTTTTAAGGCCGATGCGATGAACGAATGGGGCAGCATTGTGGCCTTGACCTACATGGCTGCACAACGAACCTTTCCAGATTATAACGATATGGCGGATAATAAGGCCTATTTAGAATCTATAGCACGTAGTTTCGGATATTTCTTCGGAAAAGAGAAGAAGGTACGGGTGAACACCATTTCACAATCACCGACCCCAACGACCGCGGGTAAAGGCGTGAAAGGTTTTGATGGCTTTATCAATTACGCCGAAAAAATGTCTCCCTTAGGTAATGCCAGTGCACAAGATTGTGCCGATTATACGGTAAGTCTCTTCTCTGATCTAACCAGAAAAGTGACCATGCAAAACTTGTTTCACGATGGCGGGTTCTCCAATACCGGAGTTAGCCAAGAAGTGGTAGAAGAATTTTCAGAAGATTGATCCATTGAGCGATCGAGTCATAGGCCACTTTTAAAAGTGGCTTTTCTTTTTCGTTTCGCTACATTTGTTTCTTGAGAATCATGACTATGTTAAGACAAATATTGCGTTTCCTATTCGAGGAATTCTTGCGAAAACTGAAAATGAAGATATTCTTGATCTTCTTAGGGGTTTCGCTGATACTCTGGTTCATTACCAAGCTTTCAATGAACTATACAGGGGTGGTAAGCGCCAGAGTTCTTTATAGTCAACTAGCAGGGGATAAACTTTTGCTAAATCGCGATGACCCTGAGATCCCGTTGCTGGTTTCCACTAATGGCTACCGAATGCTGGGATATCTTTTTACACCACCAAAGGTAAAGGTAAACGCGTCTGGTGCCACACAAATACAAGGAGTAAATCATTACATCACCACTTTTGAACAATTCAATGCATTGGCACAGCAACTCCCTGGTGATGTGAAGTTGGAAAGGATCGCACTGGATTCACTTTTTTTGGATCTAGGCGTTAATAAGACAAAACGAATTCCTGTGACCTCCATGCTGGAAGTGAATTTCAAAAAAGGGTTTTCACTCTACTCAGAAATTAAACTGCAACCAGATTCCATTACAGTTTCCGGAGCGGAGAATCTCATTGATAGCTTGCAACTTCTGACGACCGAGGAGAAGCAATTACAGGAAATATCACAAGATTTCGAGGAGCCTTTGCGTTTAGATATTCCAGCCATCTACGGTGGCCTTGATTTTTCTGCGACCAGCGTGGTGGCCAAAGGAGTGGTGGATAGATTTACCGAGAAGTCTGTTGTCGTACCAATTTCTTTAAAAAATGTCCCTGAAGGGAAAGAGGTCAAGCTTTTTCCTGCCGAAGTAACGGTGCGCTACAATGTGGCCTTTCAAGACCTGGAAGCGGTCAATGTTTCACAATTTGTCATTGAATGTGATTTTGCATCGTTGAATGAAAATCAAAATTTAGTGGCAACCATAGTTTCTTCCCCAGAAAAGGCACGTATGCCAAGAATAGTGAACAATGATATAGATTATCTGATCAAACAATGATGGTAGTTGGATTAACGGGTGGCATTGGAAGTGGTAAGACCACAGTTGCTGTAATGTTCGAGAAGCTTGGCGTTCCGATATATATCGCGGATGTCGAGGCCAAGAAATTGATGAATGAAGAAGAGGATGTGAAGCATAAGGTCATCGAACTGCTTGGGCCAGAAGCCTATGTAGAGGGCGAATTGAATAGATCGTATATTGCATCCAAGGTATTTTTTGATAAAGAGCTTTTGGTTCGCTTGAACAATATTGTACATCCAGCGGTCGGCGATCATTTTGATCGATGGAAAGAGAAACAAAAGGCTCCCTACGTGATCAAGGAAGCAGCAGTCCTATTCGAAAATGATGCCTATAAATTATGTGACAAGATCATTACCGTAATGGCACCGGTAGAAGTTCGTATTTCTAGAGTTTTAGAAAGAGATGATACCACACGAGACGCGATAGAAGCACGTATTTCTAACCAATGGACAGATGAAGAAAAGACGGCACTTTCCGATTATGTGATCCACAATGTTCTCCTCGAAGATACCCAAAAACAAGTTGCGAAAATACATGCAGAACTTTTGGATTTAGTAGTATAATTCTTTCAATTTGTTAACAATTTTGTTAACCTTAGGTTAAAACCAAAACAGTCAAGCAGCTAAACCTTTAATTTTGACCAAATGAGTAAACGGTTATTCATTTCTTTAGTGGCGTTAATGAGCTTGTCGTTGATGGGAATCATCTTTGTGCAGGGTTATTGGATCAAAACGACGGTAGACAATAAGGAGGAGCAGTTTTCTATGAATGTAAATCAGGTGCTTAAATCGGTATCTGAGAAGATTAGAAAGAATGAGATCCGAGATTACTATGCCACGCTAGACAAGATGGTAGATAGTTTGAAGATACCTAAGGATTCCGTTTATACCCAAGTATTTCAGTTTATAAGCAGGGATGACCAAAACAACAAAACATACGTGTATTCTCACGGTGTTTTAGAAGAGGATTACAACATCACTGCATCGTTCTTTGACAGCTCTATAGAAGATACCGCGACAGTTAAAGATTATTCCAGTGTGGAGACCACCACGATCATCACAGAGTCTTTCGATGAAGAGATGGGGAATATGTCGATTGCGGAAAAAAATCGTAGGGTCGAAAATCTTTCGGCCTTAGATGAGGTAAAATTTGAAGCTAGCCTAGAACGCGTTGCCAAGCAAAAACCCATTCACAAACGCTTGGATAAGACCAAGCTCGAATTGATGCTGGAAAGTGAATTGTTGGACAGAGGCATTGATACTCACTATGAATATGGCGTTTATAGTAACGGCTTGGCCACAAAAGTAAAAACCACCAACTACACTCCCCAGAAAGAATCAGTTCCTTATGTGATTCCGCTTTTTGTGGATTCTCGAGGTAATAGCGACTTCGATCTGGTCGTTTTCTTTCCAAAGAAAAAGAAGTTTTTGATCTCTCAGATCATTTGGATGGCACTCTTGTCCATCATTTTTACCCTGATCATCGTTATCGCATACTCAAGCGCATTGTACCAGTTGATCAAGCAGAAACAAATTTCGGAGATCAAGACCGACTTTATCAATAATATGACGCACGAGTTTAAGACGCCCATAGCGACCATCAATCTTGCATTGGATGCCATTAAGAATCCAAAGGTGATCGATGATAAAGATAAAGTAAAGCGCTATCTCGGCATGATTCGTGATGAGAATAAGAGGATGCACGCACAGGTAGAGAACGTTCTTAGGATATCCAAACTTGAAAAAAATCAATTGGACATCGGTAAGGACAGAGTACTGATGCACGACCTAGTCAAAGAGGCCATTGCCCATGTCTCCTTGATCGTTCAAGATCGAAAGGGATATGTGAACATGCACCTCGAAGCAGAAAGAGCCGAAGTTTTGGGTAATGACATGCATCTCACCAATGTATTGGTCAATATTTTGGACAATGCTATAAAATATTCGCCAAACGCGCCCAAAATCGATGTATTTACAGAAAATGTAAAAAATCACATAGTAATAAAGGTGCAAGATCAAGGAAGCGGAATGAGTAAGGCAGCACTGAAACGCGTTTTCGAAAAATTCTATAGAGAGCATACAGGAAATATACATAACGTCAAAGGTCATGGTTTGGGATTGGCCTATGTTAAAAGAATCATTGAAGATCACCAAGGCGAAGTATATGCCGACAGTGAAAAAGATAAAGGAAGCACATTTTATATAAAGTTACCTTTGATATAAAATTTGAAAAAGAATTATGGAAACAGCTAATAAGAAAATTTTACTTGTAGAGGACGACCCAAATTTTGGGACCGTATTGAAGGATTATTTATCGATGAACGATTTTGATGTCGTTCTTGCGAAGAATGGCATGGAGGGATTTGAAAAATTCAAGAGAGACAATTATGATCTCTGTATCTTGGATGTGATGATGCCTTATAAGGATGGCTTTACCTTGGCCAAAGAGATAAGAGAACGCAATGCCGACGTGCCGATCATCTTTTTGACGGCCAAAACCATGAAAGAAGACGTGCTCAAAGGATATAAGGTTGGAGCAGATGACTATCTCAATAAGCCTTTCGACAGCGAAGTGCTGTTGTTTAAGATCAAGGCGATCATGCAGCGAAAAGCCAATGATTCTGTGGCAGACAGCAAACAATTTGAATTTCAGATAGGGAATTTCCACCTGAACAGCAAACTGCGCTTCCTTACCTATAAAGACGAAGAGCCGATAAAGCTGTCGCCGAAGGAAAACGAATTGTTACGTTTATTGGCACTACATGAAAATGATCTGATGCCTAGAGAATTGGCCTTGACCAAGATATGGAGGGACGACAATTACTTTACCTCGAGAAGTATGGACGTGTATATTGCCAAACTTCGTAAGTACCTTAAAAAGGATGATCTCGTGGAGATACTAAATATCCACGGTGAAGGATTTAGATTGGTGATCAAGAGCGAGGCGGAATAGCAATGCATTTTACATTTTATATAGAAAAAGCCTGAAATTTATCAGGCTTTTTTTATTGTGAAATGCTCTACATATGCTAAATCCTCTATTTGTAATGTAGATTTGATGTGAATCAGACCACCATACCTAGGACTTAAATCCTAGGCTAGTTTATTTTTTCTTTGCTTGCCAATGTCCAAAACTGGCAAAAGCAGTTTTCCCTTGTTAGCGCTATTCCACTACAATCTCCACCTCGAACAACTTGTCCCAGTTCTTGCCGGTGACAAAAAATGTGTTCGTATCTGGGTTGTACGCTACGCCATTCAACACATCCAAATTGTCATGCTGCGTCACTCTTTTCTTAAGGGCGCTAAAGTCTACAACCGCTTCCACCGCACCATTGGAGGGGTCTATGACGGCCACACCGTTCTTCTGCCAGATGTTGGCATAGATCTTCCCATTGGCATATTCTAGCTCGTTCACACTTTTTATCTTCGCCTTGTTGGTATAAATTTGAATAAATCCTTTTTCCACCAAGGTCTCAGGGTCCAAGGTCCATATCTTCTCGGTTCCATCCGATTTATAGATGACCTTGCCATCGTTGCACAGGCCCCAACCTTCTCTGCTCTTACCATAGGCAAAAGAAGATAGCTTTTCTAAGGTTTCTGGGTCATATACAAATCCGGTCTTCGATTGCCAGGTAAGTTGATATAGTTTATCATTGAGGATGGTGATGCCCTCACCGAAGTAGCGCTCAGATAGGGCTACTTGTTTGAGGATCTCTCCTTTGGTATGATCGATCTTTCTCAAGGAGGATCTTCCGCGTTGCCCTGTTCCTTCGTAGAGATAACCATTATAGAACTCCAGGCCTTGTGTGAAAGCATCTCGGTCGTGCGGAAATTCATTCAATACATGGAAGGTGTATATCTTAGGGGCCGTGTTCGATAGTAGTGTCACTTTTTTTGTGGTCTTTTCAACATTGCCTTCGGAAAATACCGTGGCCGTCAAGATCTTTTCTCCTAATTTTTGGTCGGTAATACTAAAGGTTTCTAGGATGCTTCTACCTTCAAGACTGAACTGTACCGAATCGATGGTCTTTCCCTTCGGATTCTTTATCTCCAGTGATACAGACTCTCCTAATTGAAAGCTGCTTTTCTTTCCCACCAGCTCAATTGTAAAACTCGATATTTTAGATTTCTTATCTCCACCACAATTGGCGAGTACGATGGTTAATATGAACAGTATGAACAGATTGAAAAACTTCATGTGAACAATTTATTTTGAGCAAGGTATTCAATAAAATTAAGACCTAAAAATCGTTGGACAAATATAAAAAGGGTCGTATCTTTGCAGTCGGCAAGTCCTACACGACCAGCTCCCTTTGAATCCCCCAGGGCGGGAACGCAGCAAGGGTATTAGGTTGTAGCGGTGCGATGTAGGTAGCTTGCCTTTTTTTGTACCCCAAACTCAGCGATTTTCTACCTTTTATTTTTCCTAGCTCCCATTTTTTTAATGTAGCTTTGTCTTCATAGAATTTTACATATAAACAACACAAAAAAGAATGAAATTTTTTATCGACACGGCAAATCTAGACCAGATCAAAGAAGCACAGGAGCTCGGGATCTTGGACGGAGTCACAACAAACCCCTCCCTAATGGCCAAAGAAGGAATTACCGGCCATGACAATATCCTTAAACATTATGTTGATATCTGCGAGATCGTCGATGGCGATGTTTCGGCAGAGGTGATCGCTACCGACTTCGAAGGCATCGTAAAAGAAGGGGAGGCCCTTGCAGAATTACATCCTCAAATCGTTGTAAAGGTGCCCATGATCAAAGATGGTGTAAAGGCGATAAAGTACTTCAGCGACCAAGGCATCAAGACCAATTGTACCTTGGTCTTCTCACTTGGCCAAGCGTTGCTAGCGGCAAAAGCAGGCGCAACCTATGTATCACCCTTCATCGGGCGATTGGACGATATTAGCACTGATGGTCTTGGACTGATCGCAGATATCCGAGAGGTATATGATAACTATGGTTTTGAAACGCAAATATTGGCCGCTTCAGTGCGTCATGCAATGCATGTGATCGAATGTGCCAAGTTAGGTTCTGATGTGATGACAGGGCCGCTTTCTTCGATCGTTGGACTTTTAAAACATCCTTTGACCGACATCGGACTAGAAAAGTTCTTGGCAGATTATAAGAAAGGAAACTAAAACAGGAGAAGCAACCGGGAAATTTTATTGATTCATAAAAAACCACTTATCGATAAGTGGTTTTTTCATTAGTATGTTTTTGCGACCATATCGTTTTCCCTAAAGACCTTTAAACGATTTAGGTCGTGAATGTTGGCAAAACCTTCAACGATCGTTCCTTGGCCATCTACAACGATGAGTTTGTTAAGGCTATTGATCACGAGGTCTTTACTCGTTTTATCATAGTCGGTAATACGTAATTGGTCTTCACCGTCCAATTGATAATCACTTAAGCCTTTTAACCAGGCACCGTGATCACCATCCAGATTAATGCCTACGAAGTCCACAGTGGGATACTGCTTTTTGTACTTTTTCACCTTTCTAAGCACATTCTTCATGTGGCGTTTCTGTTTTAGCGACCAAAAATAATAGACCGTTATTCTGTCCGAACGCATTTTGTCTAGATCCGTGATATTAGAACCAGCATTGGCAATCCGCACATAAGGTAGCTTTTGTCCAGGCTGCATGGCTCTAATGCTATGGTACAATTGATTGATCTCTTGATCGTGCTTATTACTTGTCGATGTCTTGAAAAACTTGATCAAGAAGGTCTCGTTTTGGTCGATGTCCTGATTCTCCAACATAAATTCGTAGGCAACGTATCTTAAGAGGTCATTCTTGAGGTCGTCGATCTTCAGCATGCTATCGATCAACTCCAAGCGTCTGGTATTATAATTTAGGGTGTTATCACTAGAGATCTCTTGCGCACAATGGTTATAGGCCAAATTGCTGATATGTGTTAGAAGGTATCTTCTGTAAGGCCTGAAGTAGCTAAGTTCCTTATCATTAAGATTGATATCTTTCCTGTAAGCATAAAAATCCTTAGGAATAACATCGAAATGGTCCAGACCAAGTTTATTCCTGTGAAGATATTGATACCGTTCCTTCAGACTATAATAACGACAGTCTACAGTGGCCCTTGCTATCTTTGTAGCATGATCAGAGAGGTCATTGTTTGCGACCAGATCGTTATATTTCTCTTGCTTGATGCTATAAAGAGAATCTATTTTTTTACTGAATTGATCATGAGGAAGCGAATACAATCCGTTGATGTAGCGGTCTTCCTTCTCATGCATCAAATACATATCGATAAGAAAATTATTTTTCACAGCACCTTTACCAGAAAAAACAAGGGATTCATCAAACTCAATGGTATTGAGTCTCATAAGAACACTATCCCCTTTTTCAATATGTACATATTGATATTCAGGCTCATGATAAAAATTATACAGGCCATCTTCGACAGAATCCAAGGTGATGATAAAGCGATTGTTATCATCAAGTTCTATAGAATCGACGAGATTCTCATCTTTGTATAGAAGTACAAATTTACTGTTGGGTTTAATGATATGTCCGCCAAAATAAGTAGCAGTATCATTGGAAGAACGGTTGTTGCCACAACCAATGATGAGGAGAGATAGAAGTATTCCGTATAGATATTTCATATAGTGTTGTCTCATCTCTGTGGATAAGCCAAATAATTTTTCTTTAAAACAAATCTAAACGCTTCATCCAAATACTGCTGTTAATACGCTGTTAAATTAAAGCCTAAAAAACCCATAGAATCAATCTTTTTTTAAGGCAAATGACTACTTTTGCAGCGTAATTTTAGAAGTTAAAAGAAAATAGATGCTATCAGTTAATAATCTATCCGTACAATTTGGTAAAAGAGTCCTTTTTGATGAAGTAAATGTAACCTTCACTCAAGGAAATTGCTATGGCATCATTGGGGCCAATGGCGCAGGGAAATCGACATTTCTCAAGATATTGTCAGGAAAGCAAGACCCTACGTCGGGACATGTACATTTGGAGCCAGGCAAGCGAATGTCTGTATTGGAACAAGATCACTACGCATATGACGATTTTCCGGTTCTAGAGACGGTGATCATGGGAAACAAGACACTCTACAGTATTAAAAAGGAGATCGATGCCTTGTATGCCGACTATTCTGATGAGAATGCCGAGAAGATAGGGGAGTTGCAAGTGCAGTTCGAAGAGATGGATGGATGGAATGCCGATAGCGAAGCGGCGGCACTGCTTTCCAATTTGGGAATAAAGGAAGATCTTCATTATACCAATGTTGGTGACCTTGATAGCAAACAGAAGGTCCGTGTTCTTTTAGCGCAGGCTCTATTTGGAAACCCGGATGTGCTGATCATGGATGAGCCCACCAACGACCTGGATTATGAGACCATCACTTGGCTAGAGAATTTTTTGGCGAATTATGACAATACAGTCATTGTCGTGTCACACGACCGTCACTTCTTGGATGCGGTTTGTACACATATCTCCGATATCGACTTTGGAAAGATCAATCATTTCTCTGGTAATTATACCTTTTGGTACGAAAGCAGTCAGTTAGCGGCCAGACAGCGGGCGCAGCAAAACAAAAAGGCCGAGGAGAAAAAGAAGGAACTACAAGAATTCATCGCACGATTTAGCGCGAATGTGGCGAAGTCCAAACAGGCCACGGCGAGAAAGAAGATGATCGAAAAGTTGAATGTCGAAGAGATCCGACCTTCTAGCCGCCGTTATCCTGCGATCATCTTTGAAAGGGAAAGAGAAGCTGGAGACCAAATACTAAATGTGGAGGGGTTGACCGCCTCCGTGGATGGCGACCTGCTCTTCAAGGATGTTGATATCAACTTGAACAAAGGAGATAAGGTTGTGGTCTTCTCTAAAGATTCAAGAGCGACGACCGCATTCTACCAGATCCTCAACGGCAAACAGGAGGCTGACGCTGGAAAATATTCTTGGGGTGTTACCACCACACAATCCTATTTGCCGGTTGACAATTCTGAGTTTTTTGAGAATGATCTGACGCTTGTCGATTGGTTGAGACAATGGGCTACCACCGAAGAAGAGCGCGAAGAGGTGTATGTTAGAGGATTTTTAGGGAAAATGATCTTCAGTGGAGAAGAAGCCTTAAAGACGTCTCGTGTATTAAGTGGGGGTGAAAAAGTTCGTTGCATGCTCAGCAGGATGATGATGCTTCGTGCAAATGTGCTCATGCTCGATGAGCCCACCAACCACTTGGATCTGGAATCGATCACCGCTTTTAACAACTCGCTAAAGAACTTCAAGGGGACGGTGTTGCTTACCACGCATGACCATGAGTTTGCGCAAACCGTGGGAAATAGAGTGATAGAGTTGACGCCTTCTGGTGTGATCGACCGATATGCGACTTTTGATGAGTATATGAATGATGCTAAGATCAAAGAACTGAGAGAAAAGATGTATTCCGTAACGGTTTGATCGAGATGTATTCGTCCTTTTAAGGATATGGCAAGGTCACTTATATAGTTGACCATAAATGAAAATATTCTAAATTTCTGTTTTTCAGTTACTTAGTCTTTTTATTCTTTTACTTCATCGAAAAAAGACCATGGTAACACCTTCATTTTTAAGAAAAATTCTATATTTATAAGGAACAGTCAGGTAGCTTTTTCAGACATTTTGAAAAAGCCACTTATATAAGAATTGCTGTTTTTGTCAAGGACATGATATTTTTTTGGTTGTGATTACTTAACTTTAAGGGAACTTAAATTAGTAACCATTTAACCTTATTATCATGAAATTACAAAAATTGTTGTTCGGAATCGTAATATTTTTAATGTCATTCAATGTATTAGTATCGTGTACTGATACAGCAGATGACGATTATCAAGACCAAATAGAGCTCTATGGAACAGATAAAGAGAACATCGATCCCACTAAACAAGGAGGCCAAGGAGGGGAAGACGAGTAAGATCAATTTTATCTCGTTTTTTATTGTTTTCGTTGCTATACTAGGAACAACAGCGCCTTTTGTGCAGATGCTGTTCAGTGACAAGTCTGACGCATTGGAGAAAGCTGAAAATGTTTACCAAATAGAAAAGGAAGAGCGAAAGCAGTTGCGTGAAGCTCTTTCTTTAAAAATAGATGATTTAAGGGAGGGCTATGTCTTGAATAAGGAAGACGTAGCTCTCTTTAATTCCTATAAGGAACAAGAGTTGACTACCTCTTTCGTATATAAGGAATTGCAACAGGCGAGAGTTGATAATAGGATATTTGGATTTATTAATATTCAGGCGTTCTTATTTTCTCTTGGCCTTCCAATATCACTACTGTTCTGCACTATCTTACTTATTCGGGCGGCTTCATATATTGGATTTCGTTCTAGGAGCAGGGATGTGCGGAAGATCAAATTCAGTTTTATCTTGGGAGCACTTGCCTTTTTGTTCACCTCCATCTATTTTATCACTTGGAGCTTGTGGGATGCCCAAGATTTCAATAAAACAGCCTACTATGTTTCGATAGTGTCACTGTCGATCGTGATCTCTGTGGCGGTGGTCTATTACTTCAACGGCATCAAAACAAGCATTGCCAAGCTTTCCTCCATATCTTCCAAACTTCCTGTACTGAAGAGGGATGTGGGAATGGTGACCAATATAGCGAACATCATGCCCGAGAAGGACGATACCGTTGTTTTCAAAGCGATGTTAGACTTTACCGGCGAAGACCTTAATAGAAAGTTAGAGGAGGTAGAACACGAGCTCAATGACGAATAAGAAATTGGACATCGCACAACTTTTAGCTGAACGAAAGATCAGCGAAGAATACCACGAGTCCGATGCCCTAAAGATCTTCTTAGAACTAGAGCAAAAACGAATCGCGGAAAAATTGCATTTTGATGAACTCAAAAAGGCAATGAAAGCGATCAGAGATAGCCAAAAGGATAAATGACCCTTTTCAAATAACCTTTTCGCAGATTAGTACGATCTTTTTACCTTCCTTGTTCGTTGTAAAGAACAGAAAAGTGTCGCCTCCATCTTTAATTCCAATCTTTTTTCTTACGGCCGCCACGCTTTCAGGATAATTGCGGACGGTGACATTCGCCTTTAAATTCTTCAATTTTTTCTTTAAGAACTTCCTTTCGTTCGGAAGCACCTCTTTTATGTGGAAGACCCGCCCTGGGAAATCTACTAGCTCGTCAGAAGTATACAAATGTGTGTGGGGATGCAATTTTTCCAAATGATACGAAGTCCAGATCATGTTGAAGGCCCCAGCCTTCATGATCGCCGAGTTAGGTTCGTATAAATATTGTTTGGGTACAGAATATCGCGGAGTCGTTTCAGCTTCATCTGCCAGCGAAAAACTAAAGTGCTCCTCACCACTTTTCTTGATATTTATTGTTTTCACGAGTGGTTGGGTCGTTATTTTCCTTTGCAACAGCCAGAGCAGTTCTTTGACCTCATTATGCACGGCAACCACATGGATCTCCTTTATGTGGGACAATTCCCTCATTCCGGCTTTGACATCTAACATAGGAGAGGTCTTTATCAAGATATGGTCGCTATGCGAAAATAGGAGGTCCAAATGGGCCACCACATCAGGAAAGCAATCACTAAGCTTAAAAACCTTTCCTTTGATATCGTCTCTTCGCGCGGGGTCCACGTAGATAGCATCAAAAGATACTGTCGTCTTTTTCAAATACTCTAGACCATCAATAGCTACCGTTTCTACATTGTCTACAGAAAGTTGCTTAAAATTGTGAGAAACAATGGCGGACAATTCCTCATTGATCTCGCAATGGATGACCGACTCGAAGGTCTTGGAAAAATAAAGGGAGTCCACCCCAAACCCTCCTGTAAGATCGATCAGTCTCTTGCCCTGCATCAAATCGGCCTTGTAAGCGGCCGTCAATTCTGACGAGGACTGCTCTATCGAAAGCTTTTTTGGGTAATAGATATTCTTCGTATGGTACCAGGTGGGAAGCTTTTTCTCACATTTTATTTTTGACTGTATCTGTTCGATGATCTCGTGAATAGAAACGTGAGCTAAGCTAGGCTTTTTGAGCGCCAGCAAACTGATGTCTGTTTTTAAATGTGCGTCGATAAAGGATTGATTGGCGTTATCTAAGATGTGCTTATTAAAGGGCATCAGAGGTCTTTGGTCAACGATTTGACGATCTTATTATCGGCCAAGAACTCTTTTAGGATGACCTTTATGGCAGTATAGGCCGGTACGGCTACGATCATTCCAATAACTCCAAACAGCAATCCTCCGATAATGATCACCAGAAATATCTCCAAAGGATGGGATCTGACCGAATTGGAAAATATGAAGGGTTGGCTGAAGAAATTATCGATAAGCTGCCCAATGATAAAACCGATCATTACATAAATGGTGGTTGGCAGGATCACCGAACTGAAATCCTCCCCCAAGTTACTGGTCATCGACAAAATGAGCATCAAGAAACCACCGACAAGCGGCCCGATATATGGAATAAGATTCAGTAGTGCACATAAAAAAGCGATCACCACGGCATTCTCTATTCTGAAGATCAACAAAGTGATCGTATAGATCACAAATAGAATCAATATTTGAAAAACAAGTCCTATGAAATACCTTGAAAGCAGATCCTTGATGGTGTTGAAAGACTTTTGTAGGCGTGATTCCTTATTGTCGGGGACGAAGACCATAATGCCTTGCTCAAACAGTTTGCTGTCCTTTAAAAAGAAAAAAGAAATGAATAATACAGAGAATAGCCCAATGGTAAAGCTGCCAAGCGTGCTTCCTACGGTATTAAGAAAATCAGGAATGGCTGAGAAATCCAACTTAGAAAGGATATTGGACTCTTCGATAGAACGCTCTATATCGATACTGCTGATGGCAAAGTAATCGGTCACTTCTCTATATAGGTCTTCAATATTTCCTTTCAATTCATCAATATTCAAAAGCGAAAGATTACGCCCTTGTTCTACTACCAGTGGAATAAACATGAGGATCAGGCCAGAGAGAATTCCGAAGAGTAGGGTCATCGTTACGATCACTGCCAGCGTATTCCTAAACTTCAATTTCCTTCTAAGAAATAATACAATGGGTCGTCCTATTAGGGATACAACGGCCGCAATCGCAATATAGGCAAGGACCGATCGAATTTCATATAGGAAATACCCCAAAAGAAAGACGCTGAAAATTACAGCAACGGCTCTCAAAATTCCATTTGCAATGACTCTTGCACTCATAAATGGTAGTGATCTTTTAATGATTAGTTATTGGTGATATAAGATCGTTACGACCAAGATAGGAATTCCTATTCAAATTCTATCCATCCATTGCCTAGTGATCTCATAAAGACAGACATTGGCAGCTTGTGCGACGTTCATGCTACTGTTTTTTCCAAACATATCTATGTGAACGATGCTATCACATTCTTGCAAGACGGATGTTGAAACTCCGTGATTTTCGCCACCCAAGACCAATGCGATCTTTTCATGTTTTGTAAAATCATATCGATGTACCGGTATGCTGCTGCTGGTAATTTCAATAGCGATCGCAGAATAGCCTTGCTCTTTTAGATCGGCGATCGATCGAGTGAGATCTTTGATACATGCATATGGGATATTCTTTTCGGTCCCTCTTGCCGTTTTTCGCATTCTCGCATTGAATTCTACGGCCTTGATGCCTGAGAAAATGACCTTTGTCACGCCAAAGGCATCTGCGAGCCTAAAGAGTGAGCCCACATTTGCGGCCATCCTAACATTATCGGCCAACAGTACAATAGGAAAGAGACGTTCCTCAAATTTGCTGTTGTAGTGATCAAGCTGTGCTATCGTATGAAGACTTTAAGGTTTAACGTATACCTGATCTAATTCTCAAAGGCATACTGTACAATGTTTGCACCCATTTGAAGTGCTTTTTGTCGGACCGCCTCGGGGTCGTTATGAATTTCGGGATTCTCCCATCCATCTCCAAGATCGCTTTCGAAAGTAAAAAGCAATACAAGACGGCCTTCATGAATTATTCCTAAGGCCTGAGGTCGTAGACCATCGTGCTCGTGTATCTTTGGAAGCCCATTGACAAATCGGAACTTCTGGTCGAAGATGGGATGGCTCGCCGGGAGTTCGATCCATTCATTGTTAGGGAATACCTTCTTCAGCTCCTTTTCAATGTACTGATACATCCCATAGTTGTCATCGATATGAAGGAAACCACCAGAGATGAGATAATTTCTAAGATTTTCTGCTTCCTCATCTGAGAAATAAACGTTTCCGTGTCCGGTCATATGAACAAAGGGGAACTGAAAAAGATCGATACTACCAACATCTACTGTTTGTATGCGTTCATCGATCTTGGTGTTGATATTGGTATTGCAAAATTTCACGAGATTGGGCAAGGCCGTTGGGTTGGAATACCAATCGCCCCCGCCACCATATTTTAGCACTGCCACCTCTTGTGAATTAGTGGTACAAAAGCTAAAAATTATCAAAAAACAACCAAGTACTGTAAGCTTTTGAGAGAAAATCATACTTCAAATGTATAAAACATTTAGCATGCGAAAAGTACTTTTAACGTTTTTGATGGCAATTGTCGTGGCGATGATGTCAGCAAGTCATTTAATACCAAACAACAAATCTGATAACTTCGATCCCATGGTCGTCTTAGAACTATTCACTTCTCAAGGGTGTAGTAGTTGTCCTCCAGCAGATGCCTTGCTCGATGAAGTGGCGGAACGCTATGAGAAAGAAGACGTCTTCGTATTGTCGTATCATGTGGATTATTGGAATTACATAGGCTGGCAAGACCCATATAGCAAGGCTAGCTATACGGAAAAACAACGCCGCTATGGACAAAAGTTTCATGCATCCAGTATCTATACACCTCAATTAGTGGTGAATGGGAAAGAGCATTTCGTGGGTTCTGATCGAAAGAAGCTTCTTCCTAGGATCGAAGCATATATGGCGATTCCCTCGGAGAACCGGATCGATATTTTGTCCGCAGAAAAGAACGGTGATGAATTATCGATGAGCTATAAGGTCAGAGGGGAGCTCTCTGATAAGAAGATCAGAACTGTATTGGTCATCAAAGAGCGCACGACCGATATAAAAAGAGGCGAAAATCGTAACCGAAAGCTTAAAAACACGCATATCGTTGTCGCTGAATCATACGAGCCGGTGAGACCCTCGGGTACTTCAAGAATAGCGATGCCGACCATGGTAAAGGAAAATGATGAACTGCAGTTGATCGTATTGATAGAAGATAGCGAATTGACCATCACTGGAGCATCAAAGTTGAATCTTTGACCCCTTTTTTGGACGTATTGAGTATTATCTCAATTTGGGATATCTTTTCGGAGAAACCTCATGCATAATGCTGTATACCTTTTCAAAGATATCTTCGGCATTGGGTTTGGAAAAGTAGTCACCATCAGTTCCATAGGCAGGTCTGTGCGGTTGTGCGGACAAGGTCTGCGGCGCACTGTCCAGATATTGATAGCCTCCCTGTTTTTCCAAGATCTCTTGCAAGATGTAGGCACTTCCGCCACCAGGCACATCCTCGTCTATGACCAAGAGGCGATTGGTCTTTTGTATACTTTTTACAATATTATGGTCAAGGTCGAATGGAAGTAATGACTGCACATCAATAACTTCGACATCGATATCCACCTCGAGCAGTTCTTTGGCTACTTGTTCTACGATTCGAAGCGTTGATCCATAGGAAACCAAGGTGATATCCGTACCTTCTTTTATCGTCTCCACAAGACCGATCGGAGTCCTAAAGTCGCCAAGATTATTGGGTAATGCTTCCTTTAATCGATAGCCATTAAGGCATTCGATGATCAAGGCCGGTTCATCGCTCTCTAAAAGCGTATTGTAAAAGCCGGCAGCTTTTGTCATATTTCTAGGGACTAAGATGTGCATTCCTCTCAAAAGATGAACGATGCCACCCATCTGAGATCCTGAATGCCAGATGCCTTCCAGGCGATGTCCACGTGTTCTAATGATCAGCGGCGCCTTTTGTTTGCCAACGGTGCGATAAAGTAAGGTAGCGAGGTCATCACTCATTATCTGCAAGGCGTACAGCAAATAATCCAAATATTGGATCTCCGCAATCGGTCTGAGTCCACGCATTGCCATTCCGATACCTTGTCCTAAAATGGTTGCTTCACGAATACCAGCATCTGCAATTCGCAATTCTCCATATTTTGCCTGCAGCCCCTCCAGGCCTTGGTTGACATCACCAATATTTCCGGCGTCTTCTCCGAAAATCAGGGTATTGGGATACTTACCAAATAGACGATCAAAGTTGTCTCTTAGAATAATGCGACCATCAACAAGTTGTGGTTCGTCATCATATTTAGGGGCAACTGCAGCGATGTTCGTTGCCCTATTTTCGTTTTCGCTATAAAGATGAGAGCTATATTTCGGTTGTGTTTTTTCAAAGAAGCGCGCGATCCAATGCTGCAGTTGTTTCTTTTCAGGCAAGTCTTCCGTGGTGAGATACCGCAAGGCCTTCCTAGCGATTCCTACTGCATCTTTACGACCAGGTTCATCGATGGAGATAAGGTCGTGCTTCAGTTTGTTCAAGAAGTTACGGTTAACGCTCTTATTTGCAAGTGCCTCAAGTAGCGCAATCACCTCTTGCTGTTCTTTTTTTATAGGTTTCAGAAAGGCCGTCCAAGCGTCTTTTTTTCCTTCTCGTACTTTCCTCTTGATATCTTTTTCGATGGCGCTGAGCTCTTCGGCAGTAGCAAGCCCATTGTTTATCATCCAATTGCGCATCTGCAGGTTACAGTCGAACTTTTTTTCCCACGATAGACGTTCTTCGCTCTTATAACGTTCATGCGATCCAGAAGTCGAATGTCCTTGCGGCTGCGTAAGCTCCTGCACATGAATGAGGATGGGAACATGTTCTCTACGAGACAATTCCCCTGCTTTTTGATAGGTATCGATCAGGGAAGGGTAGTCCCAGCCCTTAACTCGAATGATCTCATAGCCATCCTGATCTTCATTTCTTTGGAAACCCTTTAGGATTTCTGAAATATTTTCTTTGGTGGTCTGGTGTTTGGCATGTACCGAAATTCCATATTCATCATCCCAAACGCTGATGATCATTGGTACTTGAAGCACTCCTGCCGCATTGAAGGTTTCAAAGAACAGCCCTTCACTTGTGCTGGCATTGCCAATGGTACCCCAAGCGACTTCGTTTCCATTGTTTGAAAACTTGGAGGAATCGATACCTGCGACATTCCTGAAGATCTTGGAAGCCTGTGCCAAGCCTAATAGACGTGGCATCTGCCCTGCAGTTGGAGAGATGTCGGCACTAGAGTTTCGCTGCTCGGTGAGATCACGCCATGTACCATCAGGATTGATACTTTGTGTTAAAAAATGACCTCCCATTTGTCTTCCTGCAGACATAGGCTCGACCTCAATATCTGGATGCGCATAAAGACCAGCGAAGAATTGCTCAATGCTCAGTTCTCCAATCGCCATCATGAACGTCTGGTCTCTGTAATATCCAGAACGCCAGTCACCTTTTTTAAAGGCTCTTGCCATGGCCAGCTGTGGCACTTCCTTCCCATCTCCAAAAATTCCAAACTTTGCCTTGCCAGTCAACACCTCTCTTCGCCCAAGCAAGCTGCACTCGCGGCTTGTAACGGCTATTTTATAGTCATTCAGCACCTGTGCTTTGAAATCTTCAAAGGAAATGTCTTTCTGGGTGTCAAAGTGTATTTGCATAGAGCGTCAAAATTAGCGGCGCACAAATTTAACAAAAAGATTACGGAATGGCAACGTCAGAGCTTCACAAAAAAGTATGAAATATTTAATAAATACACCTTAAAAAAGCGAAATATTCAATAAATATCACTTTTTGGAATTTGAGTTAAGAAATATGCAATAAACCATTAGAACCATTTTCTTGTGAAGAGGTTGATCAGCGTTTTAGGACTCAAGGTAACCGTAAAACGAATCTGTTCTCCATAGTTGGGGAGTCCCGGTTCCCAGCCACGACTGGAGTAGAGAGGAAAATATAGTTCAAAATAGTCCTCTACAAGATTGAGGCGAATGCCGGAGTCATAAAGGGCCTTGAAGGGTTCTCCATCATTTTTGATGACACCAAAGTCGGCATAGGCCTCTATGTAGCGCCAAATACTATAGCTCGTATTCGCGGTTAGCATAAGGTCATTAGAAAAGCGGTCGTCCAATTTTGACTTGAATCCACCTTCGCCAAGAATAAACTGCTGACTTACCAGACCATCATCTTCCGATCTTCCTAGGAAGCTATAATCGAACAAATAGTCATTGGGTCTCGAGAGTCCAAAACTAAAGAAGTCTGTAGATTCGGTATCGTTATATATGAACTTCCCAGCAAATAGGCGTAAATTGAATTGTCTGTTGTTCCTGAAAAGCTTTCTATATTCTATTTCGGCCGAGAACTTTGAAAAATTATTCGATATCTGTAGATCGTTTCTCCAAGAAAAGAAATTAATGGCACCGGGATTGGATATGGTATAACGAGCATTGAAAACACTATAATCAGGCTCCGTGTCAACAGGAGTGCCATCATCTCTGGATCTTTGTATGATGACGTGTCGTAAAGTAAATAGATTCCGTTTGTTAGATCTAAAATCCTTAGTTCTAAATCCAAAGGAAACCGCAGGTGTTATAGAGATATACCTAGAATTTGGAGCAAAATGAAAGGTCGCACCTCCTAATGAATAACGCGCAAAGTATAAACCGTCGTCCTCAAAGTTGTCGGTAAGTGAGATGGAACCGCTTCCCACCAAGGCCTTTTCTTTAAAAGCCCAAGAAGGTTTTATATCATAGACAAAAGGCTTGTTGATGATCGCCTTATTATAAAATCGTAGACCGGGCGTAAATCCGTCGTATACATTGAATGTCGCTATAGGCACAAAGAATATCTGATTATAATGTGGATTTTCCGCATCCTTGAAGAATCGAAATTGAAAAGGTCGGTTGTAGAATGTGAAGCCATTTACAGACTTCCAGTTGTCCCGTTGGTTAAATTCTGGTATCACCTTGTCATAGTTCAACACAAGCTTGTCGGCGTCATTGCTCGGAATGGTAATGGTTTTTTGATCTTGTATTCCTTCCAACCAAATCTTTGAGATGACGGAGTCTTTTTGCAGAGAGAACAAGGTTACAGGGAAATTCTTTTTTGTTTTGTTCTTAATGGTCACTTTTAACGAGTCTCCAAACTTCTTTACCTTTTTTATCTTATAATCGACCTTACTCCGTGTGGAAACAAAATCATCGAAAAACCAAGATATATCCTTGGGTGAGGCTGCACGTAATTCTTTTTCAAAATCTTGTTGGCTTATGTCTTTGAGCTTGTATTCATTATAAAAATTCTTGACCGAATTTTTTATGATGTCCGCGTTCAAATAGGATTCCAAATACTTGAAGCCAACACCAGCTTTATACTTGTTAGCGATCTTCTCGTTGAAACGGATCAGAGAATCCAGAGGACTCGAAAGCGGTTGGTCCAGATTCTTTCTGGCCATCATCATAAAAAAGAAAGGGTATTGTTCGTTAAACTGCATCTTTGCGAACTCATACCGTCGAATACCCCAGAAGTTGGAAAGATTGCCCGCTAGTTTCATATCGGGATAGAACTCTTCTATATATTCCATCATAAGATAGGTCTGCAGCGCATTGGTGACCCACTGTTCTTCTCTTGGGTCCAGCAGCATCGTTTTCTCAAGATAGTTGTTCGTAACGGCCTTTAAGAGTGTGATCTCAAATTGAAAGTCATCTGGAAACGGTCTAAAGAATGAAGGCAATTGGTTGAGGCCATACACCGGATTTTTCCGGTAATCGATTTCCGAGACCAAGAGTTTTTGGTGCGGAAAACTTCCCAGTCGTTCATCCATAAAATACGATATACGGTCGACGATCAATGACTTGGACAATGCCGAAAGCTTTTTATCGTCCATATTGGTGATCAGCGAGAACTTATCGGTCTCATATTCAACAAAATCATTGTTCTTTTTTAGGAATAGTTTAATATCTGTGCGCTTATATCCGATCAGCGTGGTGAACTTTTTTCCGTCTAACTCGCTTTTGGATATGGTTTCCAACTCGGTCACCAATGACAAATTGGAAGGATATTCTAGATTGATCTTGTAATCGGACCCAAGCATATACATGTCATCGAGATCCTTATTGCTGTGCAATTTCCAGTCACCTTCCTTATATACTGGAAAACTTAGATACCAATAGCGCAGCGAATAGTTACCTTGGTCGTCGACGCCATATCGTGTAAAACGGTCACTTGGGAGTTGTACCTCGTAGGATACGTTAAGCGCATACTTCTGGCCAGGATAAACGGGATAATTCAGCTGAAGTTTAACTATGTCGCTTTGTCTCTTTAGGCGACTCCACTCAATATAGTCGTAGTTGTTATCTGAAATGGCGATCAGATCGGTATTTCCCCGGTCTTTGTCCTTTGTTAAGTGAAGACCACGATTGAACTCTTCCGCAAATCTTTTGGCCAATGGTGTATCTCGATTCGCATATGCGTAGGCCCAATCGTTCAGATACAATTGATTTAAAGTATCTTTCGAGCGATTGTGAAAAACCATCAATTGTTGGATCTTCAGTGTTTTATTTTCCACATCTAGCTTGGCATTTATGGTATAATGATTTTGGCCATAGCCAGCATACTGAAACCAGGCAAAGATGATAATGAGTATATATTTATAGCGTTTTTTCAACTATTGCTTGATAAACTTAAGTGTGATGTCGCCCTTGGATGCCACAACTTTCAAGTAATAGACTCCAGAGGGTAGGTTTGAAACGTCAATATCGGCATTTGTTTGATTCTGAATCAATTTTCGTTCCATTTCTTGACCTAAAACATTATAAATGGCCAGTTGGTATACCGAAACGTTATCGGTAAGCGACACGCTGAGAGTATTACCCACGATCGTTCCTTTGGAAAGCCTTACCGTGCTAACTTCTCCGACCTCATCGACGCTCAATAGTTGTTGATCTGTCTGAAGCTCCATCACCACAGGAAGGTGATCGCTAAAATTAAATAGATGATTCCGTATCGTTTGGGAAAAAGTACCGGTGCAGTTCGTATCGTTAACATTGTCATTAAAGCAATTCCCGTTGTTCCCGTAGGCGATGTAAGAGTTTGGAACATATTCCAGCTCCGCATTCCCTAGTAAGTTATCCGAAATCATGATAAAGTCGAACCGGTCATCCATTCCACCTTGTGCGCCATCTGGGTCGCCATTTTCATCAAGCATATGACTATTGCTGGAAAAGGCAGATTGTGTATGGATATCTTGAAAGCTCGAATTATTATTCCAAGCGCCAGGTCTATTGATCGGGTCGATGAAATCGATGCTATTGTTATTCATGCTATCTAAGATCAACTGATAAGCACCTTCGGCAGAAGTATACACGTTGAAGTCTCCAGCGAATAGAATATATCTATTAGAAAAGGTGGTGGCGTTGGTGTTCAAATAGTCCATCAATGCCTGCACTTCAAGCTCTCTTCGTATTGCATTATTGGGGTCGATGGCTCCATTTCCTGCTTTCAAATGCGTCACAAATACCTCTAAATATATGGGATTGGTCGCTGCGTCAGCTGTATTTAGTATAAATGAATACCTATTGATATCTCGCAGATCGGTTGTTACAATATCGCTCTGAAGGGTGGTAGCATTATCCAATATCAGTTTGTTCTTGTTGTAAAACGCCAGCTGCTGCAATTGATTTCCAGTAGATTGATTGGAAACGAATGGGGCCATTATATAATCGTTGGTTACATTTTGAAGCGCATTGTCGAACAAAAATTCGCCACCCTGTTCATTTTCCAGCTCACAGACCAAAAAAAGGTCGGGTTGTATATCATCGAGGATAGCATCTAAATGTGATACTCGGCTTGGTTGGGTCGATGGAAAGTTTAAAAGATTGTAAAACATCGTCTTGATGGTGTCTTGCGCTAAGAGCGACTGCACGCAAAACAAGATGAGCAAAAAAATAGGGGTTCTTTTCAATTTTTACATTTTCAAAGTTAGCAGGGCAAATGTAGTCATTTTCAATAAAAAAGCCCGTTAATTCATTACTAACGGGCTTAATAGAAATTATATCTTTTTTAGTCTAGAAATTTGGACTCAGGTTGTACTCTTTGTAGAATGAATCAAGGATCTCTATGACCTCTTTTTCGGTATCCACCACTTTAAACAAATCGGTATCCCCAGGGCTAATGTTATGAAATTTTTCCAAAAGTGTCTCCTTCACCCAATCGATGAGGCCGCCCCAGAATTCACTTCCAACCAAGATGATAGGAAAACGTCCTATTTTCTTAGTTTGGATCAATGTCATGGCCTCGAACAACTCGTCGAGCGTTCCAAATCCGCCTGGCATCACCACAAATCCTTGAGAATACTTTACAAACATCACTTTTCTCACAAAGAAATAATCGAAATCCAAGCTCTTATCACCATCGATATAGGGATTGTCATGTTGTTCAAAAGGCAGGTCGATGTTGAGCCCCACCGAAGTACCTCCTGCGAGATGTGCCCCTTTGTTACCTGCTTCCATGATACCAGGGCCACCACCAGTGATAACGCCATACCCTGCTTCCACGATGGCCTTTGCAACAGATTCTGCCAGCTTATAATATGTATCCTCTGGTTTGGTTCGTGCCGAACCAAAAATAGAAACGCATGGACCGATGGCGCTCATTTTTTCAAATCCATTGACAAACTCTCCCATGATCTTGAAGATAGCCCACGAATCGTTTGTCTTTATCTCATTCCAGCCTTTGTGACTTTGCTCTTTTCTCATATACGATATTCTTATTTACTTTTAAAATGCCGACTAAAGTAATTCTTTTTTTAAAAATTGAGCGGTATAGCTATTCTTGTCTTTGATAACTTCTTCTGGGGTGCCGGTCGCAACAACTTCACCTCCACCTTTTCCACCTTCATATCCAATGTCAATGATGTGGTCTACCATCTTTATCACATCGAGATTATGCTCAATGATCAGTACGGTATTTCCCTTATCGGCCAATTTGTTCAGAACATCCATCAAAACTCTGATGTCCTCAAAATGCAATCCGGTAGTAGGTTCGTCTAAAATATAGAAGGTATTTCCAGTGTCTTTTTTAGAGAGTTCGGTAGCCAGTTTAATGCGCTGTGCTTCACCGCCGGATAGGGTAGTGGATTGTTGCCCAAGCGTTATGTAACCCAATCCCACATCTTGTATGGTCTTCAACTTTCTATAGATCTTCGGAATATGTTCGAAGAATTCACAGGCCTCATTGATGGTCATATTAAGCACGTCCGAAATAGATTTGCCCTTATATCGGATTTCCAATGTTTCCCTATTGAACCGTTTCCCTTGACAGGTCTCGCATTCCACATAGACATCTGGTAGGAAGTTCATCTCTATGACCCTTAAACCTCCTCCTTGACAAGTCTCACAGCGGCCACCTGTAACATTAAAACTAAAACGGCCTGGTTTATATCCACGGATAGAAGCTTCCGGTGTTTTCGAAAATAGACTTCGTATCTCGCTGAAAACGCCCGTGTAGGTCGCTGGATTACTCCGAGGGGTACGACCAATAGGGGATTGGTTGATGTCGATCACCTTATCGATATGCTTCAATCCCGTAATGCTCTTATAAGGCATGGGTTTCTTAACAGCATTGAAGAAATGCGCATTGAGGATCGGATAGAGGGTTTCATTGACCAAGGTGGATTTACCGCTACCAGAAACTCCTGTGACCCCGATCATTTTCCCCAGAGGAAAAGTTGCCGAAACATCTTTGAGATTATTTCCAGTACAACCCTTTATTGTGATTTTTTTACCATTTCCCTTCCGACGTTTCTTTGGCACTGCAATTTCTTTGGTGCCATTTAAGTAATCTGCAGTGAGTGTATGATGTTTGATAAGTTCTTTAAGATTGCCTTGGGAAATGATCTCTCCTCCATGTCTTCCGGCGCGAGGGCCAATATCGATAACATGGTCGGCCCGCTCGATCATATCCTTGTCATGCTCTACGACAATAACAGAATTGCCAATATCCCTGAGAGATTCCAAAGAATTGATCAACCGTTCATTATCTCTTTGATGGAGTCCAATGCTAGGTTCGTCCAAAATATAGAGCACCCCAACCAATTGCGAACCTATTTGCGTTGCTAACCTGATGCGCTGCGCTTCTCCGCCAGAAAGTGATTTGGAGCTTCTATTAAGCGAAAGGTAAGTGAGCCCAACATCCAATAAAAACTGTAAACGAGCGTTGATCTCCTTCAAGATCTCCTCTGCAATTTTGAATTGTTTATTGGATAGCTTACTGGGTACTTCCTTAAACCAGCTTGAAAGTTCCACAATATCCATTTGTGCTAATTCGGCAATGCTCTTTTCATTCACTTTGAAATAAAGCGATTCCTTTCGCAATCGGGATCCTTTACACTCTGGACAAAGTATCTTGTCCATATATTCTTTCGCCCAACGTTTCAGGGAGGTCGAATTCCCTTCTTTGTAGGTATGCTCTAGGAATGGTATGATACCGTCGTAATCGATCTTGTAATTTCGCGTAACACCTAAGGATTTAGATTCGATAGAGAATTGTTCCTTCCCACCATTCAAGATCATTTCTAATGCCTCGGATGGAATCTCCTTTATTGGGTCGCTTAGCTTAAACTCAAAGCGCTCTGCGATCAATTCCATTTGTTTGAAGGCCCATGACTTCTTAAATTCTCCCAAAGGGGCGATACCCCCATTCTTGATGGAAATGGCGGCGTTTGGGATGATCTTCTGATGATTTACCTGATGAACGCTACCTAACCCGTTACACTTGGGGCACATGCCTTTGGGTGAGTTGAACGAAAAGGTATTGGGTTCTGGATTTGGATAAGAGATACCACTTGACGGACACATCAAATTCCTACTAAAAAATCGTGCTTGTGTACTCTCGTGTTCTAACACCATTAGAACATCATCGCCATGATACATGGCTGTGTTGATGGTTTCCATCAAGCGTTTTTCGATTTCATCTCCAGAATTTATCTGAAGTCTATCGATAACGATCTCAATATCATGGGTCTTATACCTGTCTACCTTCATTCCCTTTTCGATATCGAGGATCTCACCATCAACTCTCACCTTTACAAAGCCTTGTTTTGAAATAGACTCGAAAAGTTCGCGATAATGACCTTTTCTCGATCGGACAATAGGAGAAAGGATATTGATCTTTTTTCCTTCAAAATCTTTGATGATCAATTCTTTGATCTGCTCGTCACTATAGCTCACCATCTTTTGACCGGTGTTATAGCTATAGGCATCGCTTGCTCGTGCAAAGAGCAATCTCAAAAAATCATAGATCTCAGTAATGGTCCCCACGGTAGAACGTGGGCTTTTTGAGGTGGTTTTTTGTTCTATGGCGATCACTGGCGAAAGACCGTCGATCTTATCGACGTCGGGTCGCTCCATACCACCTAAGAATTGTCTGGCATAAGCTGAGAAGGTCTCTATATAGCGTCTTTGGCCTTCGGCGTAAATAGTGTCAAAAGCTAATGAGGACTTACCGCTGCCCGAGAGCCCTGTGATCACTACTAATTTTTCGCGAGGAATAGTGACGTCGATATTCTTTAGATTATGAACTCGGGCACCTTTTACCTCGATATTTTCTTCGTATTCGGTCATAGTTTAGCAAAGCTGCAAAAGTACGATTTTAAGCCTAAAAAAGGAAGGGACCTCCATAATGCTTGCTTATTCATAAAATACCCTTACCAATAGGGAGCATCAAACCGGATCATACTCGTTTCTCCAATTCTATGATCTCTAGGTCACTTATTTTCTCCCCATCTATGGTAAATCGAAGCATGGTTCTCACTTTATGAAAGCCGTGCTTGCCACAAGCTCCCGGATTCATGTGTAAAAGATCCAGTTTCTTATCGAATATCACTTTCAAAATATGAGAATGCCCGCAGATGAACAGTTTTGGAGGATTCTTATGGATCTCCTCGCGGATTCGTCCATTATACTTATTGGGATAGCCACCGATATGGGTCATCCAAACATCGACCCCTTCGCAGAAAAAGCGATCGTTCTCGGGAAATTCCCTTCGCGCTTTGTCATCGTCGATGTTGCCGTACACGGCTCTCAAAGGTTTTAGGGCCTTTAGGGTGTCTGTTACCTTTAGATCTCCGATGTCTCCTGCATGCCATACCTCATCCGCTTGAACAACGTATTTTAAGATTTGTTTGTCGATATGACTATGGGTATCAGAAAGAAGAAGGATCTTTTTCATTGTAAGGATAAATTGTCGTCAAATATACTATGAATAGCGGATTCTGTGTGCCAACATTAGCTATCTTTGTCATTAAGATTATCTCTATATAGATATGAACTCTTTTAGATAGAAATAATGGCCGAATTCATTAGAATATACGAGGAAAACCCAAATCCGAAGGAAATCGCTAGGGTAGTTAAGATTTTACGCGATGGAGGATTGGTCATATATCCAACAGATACAGTGTATGGTTTAGGGTGCGATATAACAAAAACCAAATCGCTAGAGCGCATAGCGCGCATCAAAGGGGTCAAATTGGAAAAAGCCAATTTCTCTTTCATCTGTGCCGATTTGAGCAATATGTCGGACTACGTTAAACAAATAGATACCGCTACCTTTAAAATTTTAAAAAGGGCCTTACCAGGGCCATACACCTTTGTACTTCCCGGGAACAATGATCTACCAAAAGTGTTCAAAAAAAAGAAGACAGTTGGTATTAGAGTGCCGGATAATAATATCGCACGAATGCTAGTGAGGGAGTTGGGCAATCCAATCGTGTCGACCTCGATCTATGACGAAGATGAATTGCTGGAATACACCACCGACCCAGAACTAATTTTAGAAAAGTGGGAGAATTTAGTCGATGCGGTCGTGGATGGAGGTTATGGAGACAACATTGCCTCAACAGTGATCGACCTTTCCAGCGATGAGCCTCAAGTGATCAGAGAAGGCAAGGGAGACGTTTCCGTTATCTACTGAATTCGGTGTCCTAATGACATCCAAATTAAAAGGTTGATAAATAGCCATATACAAAAAACAGCTTTTCCACTACAAGAATACCGAGTTTTACAACAACAATTTTCAAGACTGGGATAATGTCCCGTTCTTAGCCTTGGTTATTTGGTTATTGGTTATAAGTGCTACCGTTATTGTCCCAAATATAACAAGCACTACAATCTTAAAAGGCTCGCGCAGAAGTGCGGAGCCTTTTTTCTTTTTCCAGACCTTCCAGGTCTCGGCTGCTGCCTCCATGGCGATGGTATGGGCGACGAGCATGCCAGTCACAATTCTTTATCCTTCAAGCGCATAAGTACAACAACCTCTAGTTTCGACGACAAAAATGGCGAGTTGACAACAATAATTTTCAAGTAAGGGATAATGTCCCGTTCTTAGCCTTGGTTATTTGGTTATTGGTTATAAGTGCTACCGTTATTGTCCCAAATATAACAAGCACTACAATCTTAAAAGGCTCGCGCAGAAGTGCGGAGCCTTTTTTCTTTTTACAGACCTTCCAGGTCTCGGCTGCTGCCTCCATGGCGATGGTAAGGGCGATGAGCATGCCAGTCACAATTCTTTATCCTTTAAGCGCATAAGTACAACAACCTCTAGTTTCGACGACAAAAATGGCGAGTTGACAACAATAATTTTCAAGTAAGGGATTATGTCCCGTTCTTAGCCTTGGTTATTTGGTTATTGGTTATAAGTGCTACCGTTATTGTCCCAAATTATAACAAGCACTACAATCTTAAAAGGCTCGCGCAGAAGTGCGGAGCCTTTTTTCTTTATAATATCTTTTGGTCTTTAGCCGTAGTTCTCCGCAAGAGTTAGTTTTATGTATTTTCGCTTTATGAAGCAGCAACGCTACTATTACTTGATACGTATTCAATATCTGGGGTTTCGTTTTCATGGTTGGCAAAAACAACCTACACACAAAACTGTGGAAGGGATGATCCAAAGAACGTTGAATTATGTGTTTGAAGGCAACATGAATTTTAAAATTTTGGGAGCAGGACGTACAGATGCCATGGTCTCGGCGACCCATGCCGCTTTTGAGTTATTCGTAGATCATCCCTTGGAAGATATTCCTGTGTTTATGGATCTATTCAATAAAAATTTGCCACCAGACATTCGTGCGACGGATATCAAGATGGTTGATGAACATTTTAATATCATTCAGCATGCGAAACAAAAAGAATATGTCTATCTCTTTTCACATGGAAAAAAGAATCACCCGTTTGCCGCTCCTTTTATTGCAAATATTGTAGACACACTTAATATTGAACAAATGAAGGCAGGGGCCAAACTTTTCGAAGGCACCCATAACTTCAAGGCCTACACGGTAAGACCTTCAAAAAAGACACAGTTTGAAAGAACTATCGATAGATGTGAGATCTTGCCCAATGATTTGCATAGGGCGAGCTTTTTTCCAGATGAGAGTTTTGCCTTGCATGTTCATGGGGCCGGTTTCTTAAGGTATCAGATACGCATGATCGCAGGTGCGTTGATCGCGCTTGGGAAAGGAGAGCTGTCGCTGAACGATATCGAAAGGAGTTTACAAGCTAATAGCAATGTCAATTTGGAGTTTGTTGCTCCCGCCTCGGGACTTTCATTGAATAATTTAGAATTTGAGTGAACTAGGCGAAAAGATCTGAAGATAGGTAGCGGTCACCGCGGTCACACACGATCGAAACGATCACCCCAGACTCTAACTCACTCGCTAATCTTAGAGCAACAGTAGCGGCGCCCCCGCTGCTCATCCCAGAAAAGATACCTTCTTCCTTTGCCAAACGCTTCGCCATGATCGTAGCCTCTTCAGCACTTACTTCAAATATTCGATCCACTTTGTTGCTGTCAAAGATCTTTGGTAAATATTCTTTCGGCCATTTTCTTATACCAGGGATTTTAGATCCGTCGGTAGGTTGGGCTCCTATAATTTGAACATCTTTATTTTGCTCCTTTAGAAAAGTCGAAGTACCCATGATGGTCCCTGTTGTACCCATGGCTGATACAAAATGAGTAATGGTACCATTGGTATCTCTCCATATCTCGGGTCCAGTGGATTTGTAATGAGCTTTCCAATTATCATCATTGGCAAACTGATTTAACATTACGAAGCCTTCATTGGTGACCTTTTCCTCTGCATAGTCTCTAGCCCCTTCGATACCTTCTGGATGCAGCGTCACTTTTGCTCCAAAAGCGCTCATAGTTTGTACACGCTCTTTGGTAGCGTTCTCTGGCATTACCAATTCTATACTTAGTCCAAAGATACCCGCGATCATTGCCAAAGCAATGCCTGTATTGCCACTAGTTGCTTCGATAAGTCGACTTTCTTTATCAATGTCTCCTCGCTCCAGTGCACTTTTGATCATATTGTATGCAGCACGATCTTTGACACTACCGCCAGGATTGTTACCTTCTAACTTAAAGAGCAGTGTTACGTTGGGATTGGTGTTCAATTTTGTAGATCGTACCAAGGGAGTATTGCCGATTTGGTCTATGATGGTAGAATTCATTGCTCTTTAATCGTTGACTTGTGTTTTGATCTTTACCTCGGGATGATGTGTTACAATAGAATTGGCAGGTACCGAGGAGATAAGCCATGCATTCCCTCCAATGATGCTATTGGCTCCTATAATCGTATCTCCGCCGAGTATCGTAGCATTCGCATAAATGGTAACGTTGTCTTCAACGGTGGGATGTCGCTTTATATTTTCCAGTTCTTTGGCAACGTAGAGCGCACCTAATGTTACCCCTTGGTATATCTTTACGTTATTCTTTATAACGGTCGTTTCACCTATGACCACTCCGGTCGCATGGTCGATAAAGAAGGATTCGCCGATCTGGGCACCTGGATTGATATCTACCCCAGTACGATGATGTGCAAATTCGGTCATTAATCTTGGGATCAAAGGAAGACCTATCTTATATAATTCATGGGCCAACCTATATATGGCAATGGCAAAGAATCCTGGATATGAGAGATAGACCTCTTCGATCGACTTTGCAGCAGGGTCACTTCGTGATATGGCGTTAGCATCAAGATTCAATTTCTTCAGGATCTCTGGTAGTGTCTCTAAATAGCGCTGCCATGTTTTGCCACAAGTATGGCGCTTGTCCCAGCAAGCAAGATCTGCGAGTTCGGTAAATTCTATTTCTAGACTGTCTATGTTATCAGCAACCGCAGTATCAGCATCGAACAAGGTGTAGAAAAGTTTTTCAGTGAATTCTTCAGTCTTTGTTTTGAGCTTGAATCGCAGATGTGGACGTTCTTTCTGGTCTTGTATGTTTTTTATGATGTCCTTCTTTTCCATAACCATTATTGGAGGCTGTTTATACGATACATAAAAGTAGAAATTATTGGGTTGTGTACCACGGCAAACTAGTTAAATAAAGGTGAAAATACAGATAGATTAGTTACAATTATAGTAACTTCCTTACCGATGTTCTAAAAAATAGCTTCAGGATAAGTTTGTAATTCAAAACAAAATAAGACCAATGAGTATGACCATACCAAAAAGAGCGCTTCAATTCTTCAAGGAGCTCCATAAAAACAATAATCGAGAATGGTTCGAGGTGAACAAGAAAGAGTTCAAAGAAATCGAAAAAGAGGTCAAAGCTTTTTATACATCCTTACACCATGCCTTGAACAAACATGATGAGATCGATCGCATGAAAATGTTCCGTATTTATCGGGATGTCAGATTTTCAAAGGATAAGACACCTTATAAAACCCATTTCGGAGGAAGCTTTCATCGGATAAAGCCCAGACTCCGCGGTGGATACTACCTGCATATTGCACCGGGTGCATCTTTTATAGCAGCCGGTTTCTGGGAACCACACAAAGATGACCTGTTCAGAATACGAAAAGAATTTGAAATGGACGATGAGGAGATAAGAAAGATCATCAATGAAAAAAAATTCAAGCAGGTATGGGGTGAATTGAAGGGTGATGAAGTAAAGACAGCCCCCAAAGGTTTTAATAAAGAGCACGAAGCGATCGATCTGATCAAGAAAAAGCAATACATCTTCACGAAAGAATTTAGCGATAAAGAAGTCACTGGGAAAAACTTTATCAATGAGGTCGACAGTGCCTTTAACGCCATTAGACCTTATTTCGATTACATGAGTGATGTTCTTACCACTGATCTTAACGGAGTTTCTCTAATCGATGAATAAATGATGAATAGAAAAATTGCATTGGTAACTGGGGCCAATCGAGGTATTGGATTGGAAACAGTGAGACAACTGGCCTCAAACGGTATTCACACCATTCTTACCGCAAGAAATGAAGCGAAAGGTCGCGAAACTGTAGCGTCATTAAAAGAAGAGGGCCTGTTGGTGGATTTTCAAAGGTTGGATGTGACCAACGAACAACAGGCCAAAGCAGTTGCCGCAGCAATCGAAAAGACCTATGGCGGATTGGACATACTTATTAATAACGCTGGAGTGTACCTCGATGAGTCTGAAAGCATTGACGAGGTGACCCCAAAAACATTTGAGGATACGCTTCATGTCAATCTATTTGGGCCATTCTATCTTATCCAGGCGCTATTGCCAATGATGAAAAAGAATAATTATGGGCGTATTGTGAATATCTCCTCTGGCTACGGCTCAAATGCCGCACTACGAAGCGCCCAAGTAGGAAGCTACAAACTCTCTAAAAATGCATTGAATGGTATGACGCAACTGTTCGCTGATGCCGTGAAGGACCTCAATATCAAAATAAATGCCGCAGACCCAGGTTGGGTGCATACCGAGATGGGAGGGAAGGCGGCGCCAAGAAGCCCTGAGCAAGCCGCAGAAGGTATTTTAAAACTAGCGCTACTGAAGGATGATGGCCCAAGCGGTCGTTTTTTCTTCGATGGAGAACCAAAGGAATGGTGAAAGTAAGGGGCTACAAAGTTATAATTCCGATCTCCATATTTCGGTAAGAGAAATCTGTTAGAACGCAATGATCGGCCAACAGATTATCTTTTCTCTTTGGCGAGTCATAATGATCAAACTTTGTTTTTAACCCCTATTTACTAACGTCAATTATAGGCGAAACATTTAGACCTGCGCCATTCCACCATCTACGGCAAGCTCAGAACCTGTGATATAGGAGGATTCATCTGAAAGCAAGAATAATGCTGTGTTTGCCACTTCTTCCGCTTTTCCAAATCTTCCAAGTGGAACCTGTTGAGATACTCCCGAAGCAAACCCTTCGATCTGTTCCTCAGAGAGATTGGTCTTTTCCCAAAGCGGTGTTTCGATTGGACCTGGACTTACGGCATTCACGCGGATGTTGCGCTCGGCCAATTCGGCGGCAAGGGTCCTCACCATAGAACGCAAGGCCGCTTTGCTAGAGCCATAGATGCTTACACCGGGCATTCCTTTTACACCAGAGACGCTGGTGTTGAACAAGATCGAGGCGCCATCATTCAAATGAGGGACTGCTTCGTTCACCAAGAATAGTGGACCTTTTACGTTGATGTTGTAAATACGGTCAAAGGAAGTCTCGTCCAGATGTCCGATAGGGAGCGCCTCAAAGATTCCGGCGTTCAAGAACAAGAAGTCGATCTTGCCAAAGGTCGCTACGGCAGTATTCACCACTCGCTTGTTGTCTTTTAGGCTGGAGGCATCGGCCAAGAGCAATTTATAATTCCCGCTTAGGTCATTGTCAAGCGCATCCATCTTGGGTTGGGTGCGTCCAGTGATCAATACCTTTGCGCCTTCGCCCAATAATAATTTTGCTGTCACCAGCCCCATACCGCTAGTACCGCCGGTTATAATGGCCACTTTGTTTTCAAATCTTTTCATAGTTAAATTATTTTATTGAAACGTTCGTTTCAAATTAAGGTTAAAAAAATATTAAGTAATGGTGTCTATAAACGTGGATGCTAAAGCCTCCAGCTCATTGTGATCATGATTTAATATGCCGGTCATCTTTAATCCCTGCAAAGCTGTAAACACATAGAGTGCATATTGACTCGGACTCTGTTTTTTATTGATACTTCCATCAATTTGACCTTTTGCTACCAGACCCTCTAAAAAGTCGAGCGTCTCTTCCTGAGAATGCTGCAGCCAACTGATGATCTCTTGTTTTCCTGATGAGGCCAATTCAGTCTTGCAGTTGGCTATCATGCATCCTTTTTTTTCTTTGTCATCCAAGATTGTACTAATGTAAAGGGAGAATATCAATTTGATAGCAGAGAGCCCCGAGCGGGACTTTTCAATGACCTTCCGCGTCTGCTCTTTGGTGTGGCTGCTATAATTATCTAAGGCCATGAGATAGAGATGCATCTTGGAGCCAAAAGAATTATAGATGCTCGACCTGTTAAGGCCGGTGGCCTCCACCAGGTCTTGCATCGAGGTTCCATTGAAGCCTTTGGTCTGAAAAACCTCTGAAACTTTGGTAAGTACTTTATCCTTGTCAAATTGAACGATATTGGCCATATTTATTCTGAAATGAACGTTTCAAAATTAGGCAAAGTATCAACAAACATTAGTTAAAGAACTATTAAATCTTATACGACCTCGGCAAGCAAGGGTCGATCGAGCAGTTGTACTTGGTCCTTTAAGCGTTCGATAACGATGTTCATCATACGCTTATTGAGCGATGAAGAATTCTCTATATAAAAAAGATACTCTTCAACGGTAAACATCCCTATGACCATTCCCTTAAGTGAGTTTCTGAATTTGATATCCTTTTGGATGCAATTCTCAATAAAGATCAATTTCTTTTCCAAGCTAAGCGCATAAAAGACGCCTTTGTGCTTATTAACATAATTTCTAAAAACTTCTATCAACAGTGGGTTCTGCAACTTAATGATAGGACGAAGTGTCTTGTTCTGAAAGCGCTCATCGGCACTCATATTGTCAGAAATCCTTGCAGATGGTATCTCTGGACGAATTCTCAGAACGTCGTTAGGTCTGTCGTTCATTGTATGAGTTTTAATAAATTTAAATGAAAAATTATCGCTTTTCCACCAAGATCCAACTTGTTATCAAAAGGTTATCAACAGCTTATTCACAGTTGCACCGCTTGATTCATTGGATCTATGAGCATTGTCTGGCTCTAGGTTTTTTCGGACGTGGCGGTTTCTTTATCTTTGAATAAACTTCCTTTATGAAATTCGGTAAAGTAGATAACCCGCAAGACATTGATTTTACGATTCCGGCAGACCATCCTGATACTGCTGTTGTGCTTTCAAAAAAAGAAGACGGTCCGCTAAAGGTATATGTAGGTTGTGCCAAATGGAACAGACAGGATCTGAAGAATTTTTATCCTAGAGGCACCAAAGACGAATTGGCATACTATTCAACACAATTCAATTCGGTCGAACTGAATGCTACATTTTACCGTATTTTCCCTGGCGAGCAGTTTCAAAAATGGTATGAAAAGACCCCAGAAAATTTTAAGTTCTTTCCTAAACTTTCCCAAGACATTAGTCATTTACGCCGATTGAATGATAAGGTCTATCCTTTTGTCGACGCTTACCTGGACGCTGCGAGTAATCTAAAAGAGAAATTAGGAACGATCTTTCTTCAGATGCATGGGAATTTTGCTCCCAAGAATTGGGATCGCGTAGTAACCTTTGTAGAAAGGTGGCCTAAGGAGTTCGATCTGGCCATGGAATTTAGACATACCGATTGGTTCAATGACGAAAAGGTCGCTGACGAATTATATCATCTACTCGAAGAGCATAAGATCACCAATGTACTTGTTGACACCGCTGGACGACGGGATCTGATGCACATGCGCTTGACGACCAATGAGGCCTTTATACGTTATGTCGGTGCCAATCATGAGAGTGATTATAATAGATTGGATGACTGGGTCGCTCGTTTGAAGAAGTGGGAGCAACAAGGGTTGCGTAACATCCATTTTTTTATTCATCAGAATGTGGAGTTGGAGTCGCCATTGCTCTCGGCGTATTTTATCGAGAAATTGAATAAAACCTTAGGGACCAACTTGACCATTCCGAAAACCTTGGTTAAAAAAGAAGGCACTCAAACACTATTTTAAGTGGTGGTGCGCAAATATTTTTTGTCCACATAGAATGTGGCAAACGGGATCAGAGAGGCGATGAGCACCAATGCAAACGTCCTGTTGCTCCATTTTTGCTCTGGACGGATCGTAAATGCCATGGCAATATATAAAACAAAGAGAATGCCATGTGGCATGCCCAGCATCTTCACAAAGCTCTCATTATTTCCAAGGTACTTAATGGGAACGGCAACAAAAAGGAGTAAAATATAGGAGACGCCTTCAGAGAAGGCGACCAGCCTAAAACTGTTTCTTAGATTCATAGCAATGCTTTGGAGCAAAATTAATAGCTAGCGCCAACTTCTACAAATGTATTCTTTTGGTGAAAGCAAGGATGTTTGGGAGCGGCAATGCAACAAGTGCTGCCCAAATAGAACATGGCGATCTCATCGAGTTGTTTGATGGTAGCATCTATTCTTATCTTTTCCGGTAGTTCGATGGTGCCAACAGCGGGACCACCAACAATGGATATATACCATACTCTATTGTGTGAATCGGTGATATCTATGTTAACACGCTCATTTCTAAATGCAGGCAACGAGGGATTTTGTTTATATATCCATGGTCTAAGTATCACCAGGTCTCCAGGTATATGTTGAATGCGTGTGATCGTTCCTGTGACAGGCGCGTGTATGCGATGATAATTTTTGTTATGCAAAAAAACATTGGTGAAGGTATAATCTCTTGGGATCTCTCCTTTGGCAACACCAAAGACCGTATGAACATAGCGCTCATCACATTTCACTTTGGTGGTTGCGATATCTCGAATCTTTCCCACATCGCATAAAAGCCCCTCACATGGCCATACGGTATCACTCGAATTTGTAGGCATTTCCCTGAATTCTCGTATAAAAAAATCTTGGAAACTTTCAAATTCGGTCTTTCCAAAAGGCGGCTTGAACTTTTCTAGATACTGTTTGTCGCTATAGTTTGCTCTGATGTATGGCTTGATGATATGTTTTGAGATCGGCTTGTCGTAGACCGAACTATACAATCGAGATATCTTTCGTTGTGTCGGGCTCGGAATATTCCCCCATAATTTCACCGAGAGAAATCTATAGAGCGTTGCTCGCCATTGTGGCACTTTGAAAACTTTGAAGTAAGGATCGGAGTAATAGGCGATACTATCATTCATTTCGACCTAGTTTTTGTTTTCTTTACGTGAATCCCAAAGTACGTTGATGATCTTCCACTGGCCATCGATCTTGGCCAAATGCATATAATCGTAGAAGTTGTATTGATTGGTCAACGCCTTGATACTGGCAATGTTTCCATCGATATCTAATATTTTTACAGCTACTCTCAAAGGTTGGTCCTTTTCTTTGGACCATTTTTTCCCATCGAGTTTTGTGAGAGAGACCAGCTCGGTATAGCCCATGTTCTTTATAAGTTGAAAACCCTCGCGTTCCACGACATGTCTCTTAGCTACTTCTTCATGAACGGCACGTTCCATTTGGGACGTATTGGACTCGTAATAGCTTTCCATATAATCGATCGCCGCTTGCTCGATCGCTTTTTCATCAGAGACTTGTGCATGGGATAGTAATGAAACAAGCCATAAAATAATCAGGAAGAGTATTTCTTTCATTGTCTTAAGAGTTGGTTAGGTATTCTTAAAATTATCGGTTTCCCTTTCACCGCGATGGACCCTTAAGAAAAGTTTAGCAAGATTAACATTAATTTGAGAAGAAAGCGGTTGTTTGTTCTATTGAAATACGGGTATCTTTAAACAATTTTAACTTAATGATCTCTTAATTTGTCGATATGAAGCTACCAAAGACAAAGTAAAATCATGGGTAGAGAGCGCTTTGGGAAAAACTTTCGGACAGCAAAGGCTATTGGGATGCCGTCATCACTTTCCTTAATATTTTAGAGAGAACATCGTGATCACTAAATTTGTAAAAAACAGCTACTAAAATTGTCTGTATCCCAATTTAACTCGAATCAAATATCGATAACATAAAAATTAGCGTACGTTCGCTATTTTTAGTGGCTTCATTGTACTTTTATGTTGAACGGAAACATCAAAAGCTATGAGATTTAACACAAGAAAAGCAGTAAAACCCGGCGACCTAAACCCCAATGACACATTGTTTGGAGGGCGCTTATTAGAATGGATAGATGAAGAAGCGGCTTTGTATGCAGTCATTCAGCTGGAAAATCGAAAAGTAGTGACAAAATTCATGTCCGAGATCAACTTTGTGAGCTCTGCAAGATTAGGAGACATTGTGGAGATCGGGATCGAGGTTGTGAAATTTGGGAGATCGTCTTTGGTCCTGAAATGTGAAGCGAGAAACAAAATGACTCACGAGACCATACTTACGGTTGAGAATATTACCATGGTAAATTTGGATGATTATGGCCGACCAAAGGCACATGGCAAGACCAAGATAGAGTTTGTAGAAGAGCGCTTGGCATCAAAGACAAATCAATTGGCTAAACGTAAGGCCGCGACAGTTTAAGGAACTGCTATTTGTATCCGATATTTATGGTTTCTTCCGGTATTTGTGAATTATTACTTACAAGGTGGTGTGGTAAACTTGACAAAGTTCACATTTTGGCAACATTTCTAAGCACTTTCATAACAATTATTTGCACAGGCATAGATATTTATATAATTTTCCTTTCCCAATGTTTACAAACCTAATCTAACGCCCCATATGCTAAAAAATTACCTCTTCATTTTTTTTATTTTCATTTGTGCGTCAATTTCAGCACAGATCAACGATAAAGAAAGTTCGAAAATTGCTCAAACAGATAAAAATATATCTGTGCATCCCAATCCTGCAAAACAAGTATTTCAGGTAGTGGGTATAGAGCACTCCGCAACCCTACGCATGTATAGCGTTTTGGGTAAGATGGTCAACGAAATTGAAAATTATCATGGACAGGAGATCAATGTCCAAGATATGCGCTCTGGTATTTATTTGGTGAACATCCAATTTAGTAACCAGAAAAGCATCACACGAAAGCTGATTGTTGAATAGCATGTCCTTCATGTTATTCAAGAGAAACCGCAGTCGTTATTGGCCGCGGTTTTTTATTTTGAATTCTTTGTGGTTAAAAGAATCTTTTTGTTCTTTAGATGAAATTTTTCTATAACCTTTGGAAGACTTAAAACATAAGATACGCTCCTATACACCTGTGGATGATGAAGACATGAATTTTGGTCTTCAATTCTATCGTAAAATAACACTGAAAAAAGGAGACGTTCTACTTAAACCTGGGCAGTATTGTGATACCTTCTATTTTACGCAACAGGGTTGTATCTCCTATTATTCAATCGAGGACACGATGCCTCAGGTCATGGAGTTTTTTACGGAAGGTTATTTCTTCACGGATCTGTATGCCTATATAGAACAGATTCCGTCCGAATCATATCTAGAAGCTACGGAAGATTCTATTGTTTATGGTATTGCAAAAGAGGATGTGGAACGCTGTTTCGATCATTCCCATCAGCTCGAGCGTTTTGGTCGCCTCTCTATGCAAAAGGCATTTGTTGTCAACTTTCGGCATATCACCGAGCTCAAGAGCTTGTCGCACCAAGAACGATATTTGCACTTGTTAGAACGCCGCCCTTCTCTCTTTCAGCGGGTACCGCAATATCTGATCGCCTCCTATCTGGGATTGACTCCCGTTGGTCTTTCGAAGATCCGAAAGCGACTCAGCAAAAAATGATAATCTCATTTATTAAACTGGTTTAATTGGAAATCTATGAATATTCCCGAACTTTATTGGGATTATGATCAATAAACCAAATTAACTTCAATACCATGGCCAATTACATAGATTTGGAGACCTTGAAATATCTCCTGAATGAAGTACACAATTTAGACGAGGTTTTGAAGCAAGACCGCTTCGCAGACCATGATGCCGAATCATTGGACCTTTTTTTGGACTCGGTAAAAGAGTTTTCTGATAGAGAGCTGTTTCCTTATTTTAAAGAGATGGACGAAAAGCCTGCTTATCATGACGAAGGGACCGTGATGGTGCATGAACAAGTTGATGTGATGATGAAGAAAGGCGGAGAAATGGGACTTATTGCCGGACCTTTCGACTACGACGATGGTGGGATGCAGTTGCCGCTGATGATCCAAACGGCATCGACCTACATCCAAGAGACCGCAAATAACCATTTGCCAGGATACACAGGACTTACCTATGGCGCAGCAGAATTGATCGTTCATTTTGCAAACAAGGAACTCAACGAAGCCTATGTTCCAAAAATGCTTTCAGGCGAATGGGGCGGTACGATGTGCCTGACGGAGCCGCAAGCCGGAAGTTCATTGTCCGATGTAGTGACCAAAGCGACCCCAACCGATGATGGTTATTATAAGATCACCGGACAGAAGATCTTCATTTCTGGTGGTGACCACCAATATGCAGAGAACATCGTTCACTTAGTGTTAGCACGGATCGAAGGTGCTCCTGCAGGTACAAAAGGAATTTCTTTATTCATAGTTCCTAAGAATAGACCTACAGAAGATGGTTTGATATTCAATGATGTTACCACGGTAGCAGATTTTCAAAAGATGGGACAACGTGGCTATTGCACCACGCATTTAGGTTTTGGTGATGCCGATGATTGCAGGGGATGGCTCGTGGGAGAACCGCATCAAGGACTCAAATACATGTTCTTAATGATGAATGGCGCTCGGATTGCCGTTGGTCGAGGCGCGGCCGCCATAAGCATGGCCGCTTACCAAGCGTCACTTCAATATGCAAAAGAACGTCCACAGGGTAGAAAATTGACCAGCTCTGGAAAGAAGAATCTCGATGAAGGGCAAACGCTGATCATCAATCACCCCGATGTTCGCAGAATGCTGCTATTGCAAAAGGTCATTGCCGAGGGTTCTTTGAGCTTGGTACTATTGGCTTCGAAATATTATGACCTTAAATACACGGCGAGCGACCCGGCCGAAAAGGAAAAATATGGACTCTTGCTAGAACTGGTGATCCCTATGGTAAAGACATATCCTTCAGAAAAGGGAGCAGAAGCCGTTTCTAATGGACTTCAAGTGCTTGGCGGTTACGGTTTCTGTACAGATTTCATTCTTCAACAATACTATAGAGACATCCGTATCTTCCCGATCTACGAAGGCACGACTGGAATCCAATCGCAAGACCTTCTGGGGAGAAAGCTGCTGATGGAAAATGGTAAAGCTTTAGAATTGCTTACAACAGAAGTAATGCAGACCATCAAAGAAGCATCAAAATTTGACGATCTTCGTAGCTACGCCAATATACTTGGTGAGAAGCTGCAGCTTGCACAAAAAGTGATCGGTTTTCTAGTTGGCTTTGCCAAAAAAGGAGACTACGAGCGTTTCCTTTCGGATGCGACACCATTTATGGAGTTTTTCAGCAATATCACCATCGGTTGGTTGTGGTTGGATATGGCCACACATGCCAAAAACGCCTTGGTCATTGGTAACAATGCACATTCACAAGACTTTTACGAGAGCAAGATACATGCAATGAAATTCTATTTTAAATACGAAATTCCAAAAACCACCTCGCTAGCCGAAATACTTACAAACGAAGAAGTATTGACCATTGCCGGAGAGAAGGAGATTTTAAATTAATAACGCCAATCATAGCAATGAGTATAAAAAAAGCATTCGATCTAGATGGAAAAGTGGCCGTTGTCACAGGTTCAAGTAAAGGCATTGGAAAGGCCATTGCAAAAGCGCTGGCAGAGCAAGGCGCCAAAGTTGTGATCAGTAGCCGAAGTCAGGAGGCGGTAGAGGAGGTAGCCTCAGAGTTTCAAAAAGAAGGCTACGCGGCCATTGGCATTTCCTGTCATATAGGAAAGTCGGAACAACGTGAGGAACTTATACAAAAGACCGTCAGCCAGTTTGGAGGCATCGATATCTTGGTGAACAATGCTGCCATTAATCCGGTATATGGCCCTATTGAGGATGCTGACGAAGGTATATTCGACAAGATCATGGACGTCAATGTAAAGGCGCCTTGGATGCTTTCCAATCTCGCATTACCAAGCATGAAAGAACGAGGTGGCGGAAGTATTATCAATATTGCTTCGGTAGAAGCTTTGCATCCTGGAGCTGGCTTAGGCTTATATAGCACAAGTAAAGCGGCGCTGTTGATGCTCACAAAGAACCAGGCCAAAGAATGGGGCCAATATGGCATCAGAGCCAATGTACTTTGTCCAGGACTGATCAAGACCAAGTTTAGCGCCGCACTCTGGCAAAATGAAAAGTTGCTTCAAAAATTAGAAAGAACGCTGCCAAGTGGTCGTATGGGAATGCCCGATGAAATGGCAGGGATGGTCTGTCTCTTGGCTTCCGATGCTGGAGCATATATGACCGGAAGCGTTTATAATGCTGATGGTGGATATTTGATAGCAGGGTAACCATTCCAGTTATTAGGCATCATTTGTATCGTACGATATTTAGAGATGAGCCTGACGCACAAAAAAGAAAAAATATGCATTAACCAACGAGAATGGACTTCGATTATACAGATAAGATTAAAGACCTTCAGGAAAAACTCAATGCTTTCTTTGATGAGCATATTCTTCCTGTAGAACGCGAGGTATATGCCTTCAACTACAACCCAAAAAATTATTGGAAACGATGGCCGGGTCTCGATGATCTAAAAGATAAGGCGAAAGCAGCTGGTCTATGGAATCTTTTTCTACCCAAGAATTATGGCGAGCTGAGCCCTGGGCTGACCAACTTAGAGTACGCCCCTTTGGCAGAGATCATGGGGCGTGTACTTTGGTCTTCAGAAGTCTTTAACTGTAGTGCTCCAGATACTGGGAATATGGAAGTCTTGGCAAAGTACGGCTCATCAGAACAGCAGCAAAAATGGTTGAAACCCTTGCTGAACGGAGACATACGCTCGGCATTTTTGATGACCGAACCGCAGGTAGCTTCCTCAGACGCGACCAATATTGAAACCTCGATTCGTGCAGATGGAGATGACTATGTGATCAACGGTAGAAAGTGGTGGTCTTCCGGCGGAATGGATCCCCACTGTAAGATTGCCATCATCATGGGAAAGACAGACCCTGAAGCTCCAAGACACAAGCAGCAAAGCATGATACTCGTTCCGATGGACACCAAGGGACTCAAAATAATTCGTCCACTTTCGGTATTTGGATTTTATGATTCTCCAGAAGGACATGCGGAGATCGTTTTGGATAATGTACGAGTGCCCAAGAAAAACCTGATTTTGGGAGAAGGAAGAGGTTTTGAGATCGCACAAGGCCGTTTAGGCCCTGGCCGTATTCATCATTGTATGCGTTTGATCGGCATGGCGCAACGTTCGTTGGAAATGGCATCTCAGCGCGCCGCTGAACGCATCGCCTTTGGGAAGACCTTTAAGGATTATAGCAGTATTCGACAAGAGATCGCAAAATCAAAATGCGAAATAGAACAAGCGCGCCTATTGACGTTGTCTGCCGCAGACAAAATGGACAAACATGGAAATAAGGAGGCTAAAGACCTTATTGGGATGATAAAGATAGTCGCCCCTCAGATGGCCCTGAATGTGATCGATCGAGCGATTCAGATCCATGGTGGAATGGGTGTAGGCCCAGACACTCCATTGGCGCATTTTTTTGTCGCCGCGCGCATGCTGCGTTTGGCAGACGGACCCGATGAGGTACACATGTACCAATTAGGAAAAAGTGTCATCAACAAATATTCAAGCGAAGGATAAGTATGCAGCAAGTACGCAAGGGCGAAGAGCTCAATGAAGAACCACTAAAAAGACACCTTCAACAGAAAGGACTGATCAATAGCACTTCCAGCGAATTAAAGGTCAAGCAATTCACGCATGGGTACTCGAACCTTACCTATCAATTACAAATAGAGGACAAAGAATATGTGCTACGACGTCCTCCGTTTGGAGCGATCAAGCGCGGGCATGACATGGGCAGGGAATACAAGGTACAATCGGGACTGAAAAAAGCTTTTTCCAAAGTGCCTACCATGTATGCCTATACCGAGGATGCCGAGATATTGGGATGTCCCTTTTATGTAATGGAAAAGATGAATGGCATCATTTTGAATATTCATGAAGTGAAAAAGAGAAAGATGCCCGCAGCCGATTTTCAGGTTATCGCGAATTCTTGGTTGGATACTTTTGTGGAATTGCACAATGTGGATTACAAAGCCGAAGGTTTAGAATATCTGGGAAAACCCGAAGGATACGTAGAGCGACAAGTACTCAACTGGGGAAAACAGTATCTAAAGGCCGCTACGGACGATGTGCCGGCTGCCGAAAAGGTGATGAAGTGGATGGAAGCGAATCAACCAGCGACCTACGATCATTGCCTTATTCATAATGATTATAAGTATGACAATGTGGTTTTTAAAGATGATAGCTGGAAAGAGGTGACAGCGGTGCTCGATTGGGAAATGGCCACGTTGGGAGATCCTTTGATGGATCTTGGAACTACACTTGGTTATTGGACCATGGCTAGTGATCACGAATTCGTACAGCAGGGGATACCATCACCAACAGTGATGGAAGGGAATCCAAGCAGAAGTGAAGTTGTTGAAATGTACGCCGAAAAGAGTGGAAGAGCAATAAACCACTTGGTATTTTATTATGTGTACGGACTTTTCAAGATCGCCGTGATCGCCCAGCAGATATACTATCGCTATAATAAAGGACTGACAACAGATCCGCGTTTTGCACAGTTGAACAAGGCAGCAGAACTCTTATGTAATCTCGGGCTTCATGCCATTCAAAAACAAAAGATAGATTAAATGAGAATGCCTTCTTTTGATCATTTGCAGAACTCGCTTCAACCTATTTAAATAGAAAACAAAAGCTAGAACACATCCTACTTTATGAAGGCCAACGATAACTATGTCCATATGACTGAGGAACAATTTGAAGCGTTCAATGACCTTCCTGTCGTAGGGACTTTTCAAATGTTGAATCTTTTAAAATTCAAAGAGAAAGTGGAGGGCTCCGATATGTCTGGTGCCAAGGCCTATGCATTGTACATGAATGCCGTACTTCCATTCTTTCAAGCTTCGGGCGCAAAAGTGGTCTATCAAGGCAGGTCACAGTTCACCTTAATAGGTCCTGATGATACGGAATGGGACAAAGTGTTGATCATAGAATACGCTAGCAAACAAGATTTTCTAAAAATGATCACTACTGAAGGATATCCTGCTGCGATGCGAAGTCGTGCACTCCAGGATTCCCGATTGATCTTATGTAAGGAATAATAACCATAAAGATTTCCACAGTCTTGGAAATGAAAAATATAAACTAATGAACATGAATGTTAAAGATAAGATCGTCATTGTCACCGGTGCAGGATCGGGTATCGGCGCAGCCACCGCCAAACATTTTGCACAACATGGTGCAAAAGTTGTGGTCTCAGATCTCAAAGAAGAAAAAGCACGATCGGTTGTTGATGAAATTCTTAAAAGTGGAGGAGAAGCTACAATCAATGTTGCCAATGTGGCCAAATTTGAAGATGTTGAGAAACTTATCACGGAAACGGTGAAAAAGTATGGGCAGTTGGATGTGATCGTGAATAACGCGGGCATTGGACCTAGACAGATGGCCAAAACTGCCGAGTATACCTTAGAGGACTGGGATAATGTGATAGCTGTTAATCAAACGGGTGTTTTCTATTGTATGAAACTCGCATTACAGCAGATGATGAAGCAGGGATATGGAAATATCGTGAATATCGCCTCCTTGGCAGGATTGAAGGCGTCTTTGAACAACCTATCTTATTCCGCCAGCAAATTTGCGGTCGTCGGGATGACCAAATCGGCTGCCTTGGAATATGCAACCAAGAATATCAGGGTCAACGCCGTTTGCCCAGGTTATACAGAATCAGCCCTACTGGAAAAATTGCTGTCGGTGCGTCCGGATATGGACCAGATGCTCAAAAGTGTCATCCCCATGAAACGCTATGGCCTGGCAGAAGAGATCGCAGAAGCAGTGGTATGGCTGGCATCGGACAACACCAAATTTATCACTGGACAGACAATTACCTTAGACGGGGGAACGTCTTTGTAGAATTAGGGATCTCAAATTTTTAATTTGAATATCGACTTTTAGATATCAATCCATTAAACAATAATGAAACATAAATAAAAATGATCGTGAGAAGATGCAAACACTCAATATAGAAAGAAAAGAAAACTATGCCGTCATTCAATTGAATCGCGGAAAGGCCAACGTGATCGATCAGCAGATGGTTCGAGAGATCAGGGAAACCTTCGCTCAGCTAGAAAATGACGATTCGGTAAAGGGCGTCGTCCTTACCGGGACACCCCATTTCTTCTCCGCCGGTTTGGATGTGATCGAACTTTATGGTTATGATGAGCAACAGATCAAGGACTTCTTCGTCGATTTTGGTGGAATGTTCATTCAGTTGGCAAAGTTTCCCAAGCCGTTCGTTTGCGGTATTACAGGACATTCACCCGCGGGTGGATGCGTTATTGCCATCGCAGCAGATTATCGTATCATGGCAACAGGAGAGAAGTATACGATAGGCCTGAATGAAGTCGCAGTAAATATTCAGATTTCGAATAATCTGATCAACACCTATGCCTATTGGATCGGCAGTGGGTTGGCCAACCAATATATTTTGGAAGGTCGCCTCCTTAAAGTGGAGGAAGCATTGCAATGTGGTCTGGTCAATGAGGTTTGTCCTTTGGAAGATGTCATAGACAAGGCCGAGTCTAAAATGAAACATTATTTGCGAGCTGACGAGGAGATATTTAAGAATACGAAGTTCAAATTACGTCAGCATTTGTTAGAAAGCTTTGAGACCGACCCGGAGGCAGATCTTGGGCAGGCCATCAAACTTTGGTGGAAACCCGAGATTAGAGCCAAGATGAAATATTTTGTAGAGAGCCTTCAAAAGAAATAATGTCAGTTCGAGTAGTTTTTCCATCGGAAAAATTGTATCGAGAACAAGATAGAACGACAAAAATCAACTAGTAAAAACATAATAACCATGAACAATAAACAACAGATACTCAAAAAACGCCCAGTAGGATTGCCAGACGAAGATACTTGGGAATTACAGAGCAATCCCATCCCTGAACTTAATAAAGGAGAGGTGCTGATCAAGCAACATTATATCTCTTTGGATCCTGCCATGCGCGGCTGGATGAACGATAGCAAATCCTATATAGAACCGGTACAGATCGGGGATGTGATGCGCGCCGGGGCAGTGGGAGAAGTGATCAAGTCCAACGAACACCCAAAATTTAAAGTTGGAGACTATGTAACCGGTTGGAGTGGGGTACAACAATATGCTGTGACGGATGGCACCAACTGGCATCAAGTGGATCCTAGTTTGGCACCCTTACCTATGTACATTGGCACTTTGGGCATGCCTGGAATGACCGCCTACTTCGGAATCTTAGAAGTCGGCAAGATCAAAGAAGGAGATGTCGTTTTGGTATCTGGTGCCGCCGGAGCGGTTGGAAGTATCGTGGGTCAGATAGCCAAGATCAAAGGATGTCGTGTGATCGGTATTGCTGGAGGCGAAAAGAAATGTAAATATATCGTAGATGAGTTAGGCTTCGATGGCGCCATCGATTATAAGGCCGAAAACATTCATACCGCAATTAAACGAGAATGTTCAAAAGGAATAGATGTCTATTTTGATAACGTGGGAGGTGAAATTTTAGATGCGGCTTTAGGCAGGTTAAGGATGCACGCAAGAGTTGTCATCTGTGGAGCGATATCGCAATACAACAATAAAACTGCGATAAAAGGACCTAGCAATTATTTGTCGTTGCTGGTAAATCGAGCCACGATGCAAGGAATGGTAGTGATGGATTACGCGAAAGACTATAGAAAAGCTGCCATGGAAATGGGTGGTTGGATAAAGCAGGGCAAACTGAAGAGCAAAGAAGATATCTATGAGGGGATTGAAAATTTTCGCGAGACCTTCCTTCGCCTTTTCTCAGGTGATAAGATGGGCAAACTGGTGTTGAAGGTGATCGAAGACGCATAGTTTTGATTTACGATTTACGAATTGTCGTGGAAAGAAAAATGTTGAATATAGGCAAATGAATAACGCAATGCGAGGAAGCAATACCAATAAATGTATGATGCCAGATGTTTTTATGAGGCGGTCAATTTACTTCATCATCAAATTTTCAAATCATCTTTATTGACACATTAACTCATTGACTCAACAACCCAACAACCTAACAACCCAATAACCAATAATAATGAAAGCGATCGTTTGTAAAGAATTCGGACCTCCATCCACATTGCGATTAGAGGAAGTTGAAAATCCAAAACCGAAGGCAGGAGAGGTCTTGATCACGGTTAAGGCATGTGGCGTAAACTTTCCGGATACTTTGATCATTCAGGGATCATATCAATTCAAACCCGACCTTCCATTTATTCCAGGCAGCGATATCGCTGGCATTGTGAAAGAGGTGGGAGATGGCATTTCGCATCTTCGGCCTGGTGATGAGGTCTTTGGTTTTGTATTGAATGGCGGCTATGCAGAAGAGGTGGTCGTTCCTGGGAATGCTTGTTTTAAGAAACCACCAATGATGGATTTTCCTGTGGCTGCGTCTTTTATGATGGCCTATGGAACATCGTATCATGCGTTAAAGGATCGTGGAGGGCTTCAAGCAGGAGAGACGCTTTTGGTTTTAGGGGCATCAGGCGGTGTAGGCTTGGCGGCTGTGGAGCTTGGTAAATTGATGGGCGCAAAGGTGATCGCAGCTGCATCTTCTGATGACAAGCTCGACCTATGCAAAGAATATGGGGCGGACGCAGTGATCAATTATTCAACAGAAGACCTCAAGACCCGTATCAAGGAATTGACCGCCAATAAAGGTGTCGACGTCGCATACGATCCGGTTGGTGGACCTTATTCCGAGCCTACCATTAGAGGAATGGCTTGGAAAGGACGTTATCTGGTAGTTGGTTTCGCAGCGGGTGACATCCCCAAGATTCCATTGAACTTACCCTTGTTGAAAGGTTGCGCCATCATTGGTGTCTTTTGGGGAAGTTTTGCCATGAAAACCCCAAAAGAGAACATGCAAAATGCCATGGAGCTCATGCAATGGTATGCCAAAGGCCAACTGAAACCGCACATTCATGATATTTATCCACTGACAGCAGCACCAAAGGCCTTAGAAGCAATGATGAAACGACAGGTGAGGGGGAAGTTGGTCATTCGATGTACCGATTAGATTCCGGGAACGACTGCCTTTATGGTGTCGACAATGGTTCTAATAACAGCATTCTTTAAATGTCCTAATTTGATCTTCGAAGTTCCTGTTTGATAAAGTGCTTGCATGATCAATAGGTCCTTTTGGCTTTTCACCAACCACTCGAAGTCGTCGAGCGTCAAATGCCCATCTGCCAACAATTTGGTCCACGTTTTTAATTTGGTCTTGGAAGCTTCCAAAAATGCCTCCATATCCTTTTTTCCTTCTTTGGTAAAATCAGATACTCGGTCGCCGATCAGCTCAAAGAGGTTAGCTTTTAATTCTTTTAATATGTCTCCAAAATCCATGATCTCTTGTTTTAGTTATTGTTTAAAAAATTAAGGATACCGCTCTCGCCTTCCTTGTCTTTTTGTCCTTCATATTTGATCAAAAGATCGAAGGCTTCCATCACTTGCGGACTTGCTTGATCTACAAATACCTGACTTAATTGTCCTTGATCCTTCCAACGCTTTAACAGTCCTGCCAATAGATTCTTATCTTCATCGGCAAGCACTTCCCACATCTTGTATGTGAAGTTGTTATTCTCTTTGTTCTTTTCATACTCGATCATCTTTTCGACCTCTTTCTTTAGGTCCTCCACCTCTTGTTCATGATCGGTATAGGGTTCTACCGCCTTGTTTAGTAGCGCCTTAGACTCTATTTTGAGCGAAATGGCCTGTTGATAGCTGTATTGGTCAAAAACAGCTGTTTTAAATGCCCCGCACGAGCTCAACACAAATGAGAGTGTCAAGAGGGTCAATGAGATTCTTGTTCTTAATGTTTTCATGCTATTGGTTTTAGTTCTATTTAAATGATTCAATTTCGTTCATCTTAGATGCGAGCAGGTCTAGCTTTTTCTTCACTTCTTCGGTTTCCAATCGTGCTTCGATAGACCTTATGGCAATATTGGAAAGATAGCGACCTAATGGCAATATCGGGGTGATGGGCTCATCCTTTAGTGTAGAATCGTTTTCTTCCGCTTTTGTAGTGATCATTTGCTCCATGAGGTTCTGTTCTGTGTAAATTGGGGTTTTCTTTAGGGTAACCTGCCATGTTTTTCCTAGATCCTCTAATTTTTCCTTGGTATGCCCCGATCGTATGTTGATCAATGTACTTAATGGAGCCTGAAGCTGGGTCATGGGTTTGCTGTGATCAATTTGTTCTTCGTCATCATTATTGATCACGAGATTGATGATCTCGATTTTATTTAAGAGTTCAGGAAACTTCTTCTGCAAAACTTTTCTGAAAATGATCTGTAAATTGATCGAGACCGTTCCTCCTATATTATCATAATAGCCAGCATCGGCGAATTGCCCAACACCTTTAACCTCACCAGCGGGACTCACAAAAGGAAAACGCGCGTTCAATGACATGGCAGTGGAGAGCTTTATACTTTTATTTGGATTTATCTGTTGAAAATCGTCCAGAAAGTCTCGAAAACCTCGACATTCCTGATCTTTTCTAAAATCTACTGGGGAGATAACGGCATACTGACCGGTTTGCGCATGGGTAGTATTGATCATTAATAGCGGTGGCGACATTCCAACTTCGTTCTTTTTGTAGAAAGAGAGTACATTACGAGATAAAAGGCTTCTATCCTCATCAGCTCCAACTTCAGCCAAATGGCCAGCTTCCCATTCACCCTCCAAGGTACTGCCTCTATCTGGGAAATCGGGTAATATTCCAAAAGTACTCTGAAAAAGATCTCTTCCCAACAATGCAGCAAGCGAGGAGGACAAATAATTGTTCTTGTAGACTTCGCTCGCCCTATATTTAAATCTACCATTGGGCTTATCGCTCTTAAAGTTGAATGTCTTGTTTTGCTGGAAAGCCTCATTTGCCTTGCTATAGAACATGGAGTTGCCTACCCCGCCGCCAGAAGCTCCAGAAAGCGAAAACAGGTGGTCGCTATAATATGAAGGTGCTGCATCGTTGAGATAGCTGTGCACCAAAAATGCCCAAAGTCCGGCGCGCGAACCGCCTCCTTCCGAAGAGACAAAAATGATAGGATATTTTGTCGCCGAACTATCGATAATGGCTTTGCGTTCGCTGATCCAATTTTCGATATGTGTGTTCAGGGTGGTCCTCTTTTGCGAGGATTTGGCTTCTACATAGTCTATTTCATAATGCCTGAAATTCTTTCTATTGGCGGTACTCTTGCCATATAAAAAACAGAATACAACAACGATGGCCAACAACGGAATCCTATATTTCTTCCCCAACAGTCCAAGTCCGAATGCCGTCATATAAAAGATGATGAGGCTTACCATGATCACCGAAAGCGGATTGATCTTTCTAGAGAACTCAGGATTAACCGAAAACACAAAAAATAGCATGACGACCACAGCAATCAATACGTAGCTGATGCGATGGATAAAGATCTGTGTCTTTTCGCTGAGTAATTTGTTACTCAAAAATGCATATCCCAAAAAGAGGAAAGCAAGAATACAGTTCGCGATAAAAAGGTTAAGAATACTCTGTTTGTCTTGATTGTTCAACATCCCAAGTAAAATTATGATGACTACGAGCGAGAACGAGGCGAGATAAAAGAACCATTTCTTCTTCGGCAAGGCCGATAAGAACTTTCTGAATTTGGAGTAAATCGTATAATTAAGCATCAAAAGCATGAATATGAAGGTCAATAAAAGGGCAGTTTCGGCTTTCATAATGTCGCTAAGGACATTGTCGATGCCAAATTGCTCCGCTGCATTTAGAATGGCAAGAGCTGAAATAGTGATAAGTAGAAATCCCAGAACTTTTGGCATTGTCTTTCTTACATGAAGTCTTTTTATATGGCTGCTTACTTTGCCAGTGGATGTAGAAGTAGATACATTCTGTGACTTGTGAATATTGCCTTTGATCTGATTTGGTGTCACCGTAAAGGTCTTTTTCACGGTCAACCTATCATACACTTTTCGATCTAGATAATTGGCAGAATACCAAATGAGATAGGCCAGAAGCGTGAGTAGGCTGAAATACAATGGGACCTCTATATTGAAGACCGAATCCACTTGGTTCAAGATAAGCAATAGATCCAGCGTTTGTGGAAAATGCCACAATAAAAAGTAAGTGAGACCTATCATAAGAACTGAAACGATATTGCGTCCCAATTCTTTGAGGACAAGCGAAAACCAAAAAAAGAATATTCTGGCGTATCCAATACTTTTAGACAAGAAAGATTTAGTGAATTGTAAAGCGCTCATTTTGTGGTTGGTTTAGCACTGATCTAAAATATATGTTTTGGTATCATTTTCCTAGCTAATCCCTACAAAAATGATCATTTATTACTATGAATTTATGGGGAAATCTGCCCTTTAGCTTAGGTGATAATACCTTCTGATCGGTACTTTTTAACCTTACCTTTGAAAGTATTAATGACGTTATTGTTAATAATTCAGGGAATCGGTTCAATAAAAAGAGGAATTCAATAGGCTGGGGTGAAGTTCGTATGATATATTTGGAATGTTGAGAAATATTTATACATTTGACATGAGATTTCTTCAAGATGATCATTACGATCATTGAAATGTAGAAATCATCAATTTAACCCCTTCACTATAGCATAAGTCGATCTTTTTTGTCCCTTAACCATAAATAGGGTATATTTTGGTTAATGAACGAAAATCATGTGTTGTGCAACAAATAAGAGCATATTCACAAACATTTTTTTGAAAATAGATAATCAAAATGTACATTTACCCAGAATACTTAAATCTATGAGAAAAATTACCTTTTTTCTAGCTGCTGTATTGACTGCAGGGAGTCTTATGGCTCAATCGATAGAGCGTCAAGTGGTCGCCTCTGCAGGTTCGACTATTTCTAACGGCAGTATCACCATGGATTTCACCGTCGGAGAATTGGCCGTATCGACCATTTCTAATGGTTCAATAACATTAACTCAAGGATTTCAACAAGGCGATGCAATAATGATCCTCCTAAACGCTAGGGTTTTGTTGCAGGGCGCCATGTTGAATAGTGCCGTTGCGGCAGAGATGACCGATGCGATTCGAACTATTGTTCCGACGACGTCTCCGTATACAGACATGTTAACGGTAGATGCTGGTGTCTTTAATGACAATGGTAATAGCGATAATATTGTAGATTGGGTTTGGGTAGAACTAAGAGATGCCAATGATGCCTCAATTATGGTTGATGCCCGATCGGCATTGATACAGAAGGATGGAGACATTGTAGATGTAGATGGTGTTTCCCCAATAACCTTCGAACAACCAGCGGATAACTACTACGCGGTCGTCAATCATAGAAATCATTTAGGAATACGCACAGCTAGTACTATTGCACTTTCTACCACAAATACCTTTATAGACTTATCTAGTAATACAGCCTCAGTGGCAGGAGGGACCAATGCTTTAGCTAGTGTTAGTGGTGGTAAATTTGCACTTATCGTTGGAGATTACAATGGTGACGGACAAGTGCAGAATACAGATATCAATGCAATGCGGGCCCTGCTGGGAACTGCAGGCTATGATGCTGCTGACATGAACATGGACGGACAAATTCAATTAACAGATATCAATTTGGCAGCAAGACCAAATAACGGTAAAGGAGAACAATTCTAAAAATAACCTACAATAATTTAATGCTAATACAATGAAAAAAAATTACAACAGTTTGAAAAATATCGTAGCAGTCGCTTCATTAGTTCTAGGAGGAATGGTATCGATGACGGCACAGGAGATCAATTTCTCTTTTGCCAATGCAACAAATACCAATGATGGTATGAATGATTTCTACGAAGTAGATGTCATGGTCGATAACAATGGTGTCTCTGATTTCAAGATGGGAGAAGGACTTCTGTATTTCGATTACAGTACTGCTGCTTTTGGCTCAAATATCGATGCTGCTGGTACTATCCAGATCACTTATCCTAACGCGGGTGGATACATCTTAGGACAGTTCGTGGATGCTGCTGCTGCAAATTTCTTCGGAACAACACCTACTGTGAATGACAATACTACTTCTAAAGTAGCTGTTTCCTGGACGCAAACTTTTGCCGCTGGAACGATAGCTGCTAATAACGTAACCTCGACACCTACGCAATTGTTTCACATAAGAATTCAATACGCTGGTGCTCCTGTAGATCCGATGTTCTCCTTTGATGGTAGTGCAGGTTTTGACGATCAAACGTTTACGGCTTGTGGTCCTTTCGTCGGCGGTCCTTTTGATAGTGCTGACTGTACTGGCCCGAACGCTCCAACACAAATCACCAGTGATTTTTTCGATAGCACAGGCTCAACGCCTGGGAGTCTTTCTGTAGAAGGAATAAGCGCAGAGGCATTTGAGATCTATCCAAACCCCGCTAAAGGTAAATTCCAGATCAGAGGAATTGAGAACGTAGATGTTACCATCCATGATATCAACGGAAAACTGGTTCGTACTATCGAATCTTATGAGGGTGAAGAATTAAAGACCAATGGAATGCAGAAAGGTGTTTACTTCGTAAAGGTCTCTAATGAGGCATCAAAGGTCACTAAGAAGTTGATCATCGAGTAATCCTTTTAAATAAAATAACAATTAAAAAGCCGAGCGTCTAAACGCTCGGCTTTTTTTATTTACTACATTTTTAATTGGTAATTCCTGGTGTACTCATACCATTCGGTTGGTATTGACGGCTCAAAGAGGATGACAATGATTCGAATCCATCATTTTTTGCCATCATTCTAATGGTCTGCGGTGCAAAGTTACCATTGAGATAAACTATGGTGCTTCTGGAGCCGTTGTTGGTATAGATGATCACCTCTTTGATAACATCTCCTTTTTCTCTTACAGAATACACTGTTCTTGCCAGCCCATCATTCTTTCGGTAGACCTCTACGAATCGGTCGGTGATGATCTGACTCATCTCTGCATTGATGCGTTCGCTTTCGATGAGGGAGATATCCCTTAATTGCATATAACGAAGGTCATTGACATTGTTTAAGAGCCCATTCATCTCTGGCGAAAGCCCCTGGAGGAAGCTAAACATAAAAACAGGAACTCTTACAGCAGATACATTTGGGTCATTCTTATGACGGTTGTAAAATGAATTCATCGACAAGTAGCTACCACAGGAGGTGAATATGACAAGCAAACAAACGAATAACGCTTTTTTCATTGGATTAAATTTGTTTAAAGATAATTAAATACTAAGTGCAGGCGTCCCAAATGGCATCTTTGGGTGGCTCGGCTACAAATCGCATCTCGTCTTTTTTCACTGGATGCACAAAACTGAGGGCCCTTGCATGTAGATGAATGCTACCATCGCTATTACTGCGATCAGAACCATATTTCAAATCACCTTTTATAGGGCAGCCTATCGCCGATAATTGGGCGCGTATCTGATGATGCCGCCCTGTGTGAAGTTCAACTTCGAGCAAATGATAATTGTTTAAGTGCTTTATGACATGATATTCGAGCATCGCTTTTTTGCTATTAGAAACTTCCTTGTCATTAGCGTAGGATTTGTTTTGTTTTGGATTGCGTCTTAGCCAATGGGTAAGCATATCCGTTTTCTTTGGAGGCTGTTCCTTCACTACTGCCCAATAGGTCTTTTTCGCCTCCTTTGTTGCGAAGAGTTTATTCAATCTAGGAAGCGCCTTCGATGTCCTTGCGAACACCACCACACCGCTTGTAGGGCGGTCCAGTCGGTGCACCACCCCAAGAAATACGTTACCTGATTTATGATACTTTTGTGCCAAGTATTCTTTAACAACATCACTTAAAGGGATGTCACCTGTTTTATCTCCTTGCACAATGTCGCCAGGGCGCTTGTTCACCACAATGAGGTGATTGTCCTCGTAAAGTACTTGAAGATTATCTTTATTGGAGAAAACTTTTCTTCCCACAGGCTAACTGATCAATATTGCTCATTTTCATTAGGAAATTCCACAGCCTTTACATCCTTTACGTACTGTCCTATAGATTCGGTCATGTCCTCAAAAAGGTTCATGTAACGTCGCAAGAAACGTGGGTTAAATTCGTGGGTCATCCCTAAAAGGTCGTGCAATACTAGCACTTGTCCATCCACTCCGTTGCCAGCACCGATACCGATAATAGGTATGGAAACACTAGCTGCGACCTCCTTGGCCAATTTCGCAGGGATCTTTTCTAAAACGATACCAAAACATCCCGCCCTCTCAAGCATTTTTGCATCTTCTTTGAGTTGCTGCGCTTCTTGCTCTTCTTTGGCTCTAACCGTATAGGTGCCAAATTTGTAGATCGACTGCGGAGTAAGTCCTAAATGTCCCATTACAGGGATTCCAGCATTTAGGATACGCTTTATAGATTCCTTGATCTCTCTTCCTCCTTCTACTTTTACAGCATGGGCACCACTCTCCTTCATGATCCTTATGGCTGAGCGCAAGGCTTCCTTGGGGTCGGACTGGTAACTTCCGAAAGGAATATCTACGACGACCAAAGCACGCTCTATGGCTCTGACCACAGATGAAGCGTGATAGATCATTTGGTCTAGCGTAATTGGTAGTGTAGTTTCATGACCTGCCATCACATTACTGGCGGAATCACCAACAAGGATCACATCGACACCAGCACCGTCAACGATCTTTGCCATGGTATAATCATAGGCCGTGAGCATGGAGACCTTCTCTCCATTTTTTTTCATCTCCACTAAAGTATTGGTGGTAATACGCTTGTATTGTTTCTTTGCTACAGACATCTAACTATTGTTATTGGTAAGCAAAAATAGGATGTTTTTGTTAAAGTTTTCTTTAATTGAAATTTAGTTTTGAAATTGAAATGCTATTTTCACCAATATAAAAACAAGAAGATGAGATATCTGCTTATTATGTTTGCGATAAGCCTGCCTTTCTTGGCCAATGCACAAAGAAATCCGGAGTTGGATGACATGAAATTGAAGAAGAAAGCCGTAAAACAGGTGGTTCTGGATTTTTTTGAAGGATTTCACGAAGGCGATACAACAAAGATGAAGATGGTAATGCACAAGGACATGATCATGCAGACCATCTATAAGACCAAAGAAGGGGAGGATGTATTGAACCAAGACGATACCTCGAAGTTTCTCAATGCCATTGCCGGTCGGCCTGTAGGACAAAGATGGAATGAACAACTATTGCTTTTCAAAATAGAAGTAGAGGATTATATGGCGCATGTTTGGACACCTTATGAGTTCTACTTGAATGACCAATTCAGTCATTGTGGAGTGAATTCCTTTCAGCTATTTAAAGATAATGGTGCATGGAAGATCATCTATCTTGTAGATACGAGGCGGCGAGCAGGTTGTAAGGACTAATTTGTATCGACTGCACACATGACATGAAAAGAATACTTCTACTGTTTCGCTGACAACCTGTCAGCTATTTTTCAATGGCACGATCATTGCTTTTTGTTGTTCGAGTTTAAAACGAAATTTCACAACAAAAATACATACGTAATGAGCAAAATTATCGGAATTGACTTAGGAACCACCAACTCGTGCGTTTCTGTGATGGAAGGGAATGAGCCAGTGGTGATTCCCAATGCCGAAGGTAAAAGAACTACGCCATCGGTCATCGCATTTGTAGAGGGTGGCGAGATCAAAGTGGGCGACCCTGCAAAGCGTCAGGCCGTAACAAACCCTACCAAGACCATTTATTCTATCAAACGCTTTATGGGTAATAAATACTCCGAGTCTGAAAAAGAGGCAAAGCGTGTACCTTATAAAGTGGTAAAAGGAGACAACAACACACCACGTGTGGATGTTGATGGTCGTTTATATACGCCACAAGAGCTTTCTGCAATGGTGCTTCAGAAAATGAAGAAGACTGCTGAAGACTATCTAGGGCAAGACATCTCCGAAGCGGTGATCACAGTGCCAGCATATTTTAATGATGCCCAAAGACAAGCCACCAAAGAAGCAGGCGAGATCGCAGGCCTTAAGGTGAGAAGGATCATCAATGAGCCTACGGCAGCAGCTTTGGCCTATGGTTTGGACAAGAAGGGACAAGACCAGAAGATCGTTGTTTTTGACTTTGGTGGAGGAACGCATGACGTTTCCATATTAGAATTGGGCGACGGTGTATTTGAAGTGCTCTCTACTGATGGTGATACGCATTTGGGAGGTGACGACGTTGACGAAAAGATCATCAATTGGTTGGCAGAAGAATTCAAGTCAGAAGAGTCTATGGACCTTAGAGATGACGCCATGGCCCTTCAACGCTTAAAGGAGGCTGCCGAAAAGGCAAAAATTGAATTGTCTTCCTCTGCGCAAACCGAAATCAACTTACCATATATCACAGCAACTGCTTCTGGACCAAAGCACTTGGTGCGCACGCTATCAAGAGCAAAATTCGAGCAGTTGATCGATGACTTGGTGCAACGTACCATAGAGCCATGTAGAACGGCATTAAAAGGTGCGGGACTTTCAACAGGTGATATCGATGAGATTATTTTGGTAGGTGGTTCTACAAGAATCCCAGCAGTGCAGGAGGCTGTAGAGAAGTTCTTTGGCAAGAAACCTTCCAAAGGAGTGAATCCTGATGAAGTTGTGGCCATTGGTGCTGCAATTCAAGGAGGTGTTCTCACAGGAGATGTAAAGGATGTGTTGCTTTTAGATGTGACACCACTTTCATTAGGTATCGAGACCATGGGAGGCGTGATGACCAAATTGATCGAGTCAAACACGACGATCCCAACTAAAAAGTCACAAGTATTCTCTACGGCAGCTGATAATCAACCATCAGTTGAAATTCATGTACTACAGGGAGAACGCCCAATGGCTACAGATAATAAGACGATAGGCCGTTTCCACTTAGATGGAATTCCACCTGCGCCACGAGGAGTTCCTCAGATCGAAGTAACGTTCGATATCGACGCGAATGGTATCATCAATGTATCGGCAAAAGATAAAGGCACAAATAAAGAGCAAAACATCAGAATTGAAGCCTCTTCAGGATTGACAGAGGAAGAGATCGAAAAGATGAAGCGCGAAGCCGAAGCCAACGCTGATGCTGATAAGAAAGCGAAAGAGAAGGCCGATAAGGTAAATGAAGCAGATGCAATGATCTTCCAAACTGAAAAGCAGCTCAAAGAATTTGGTGATAAACTTTCAGACGATAAGAAAAAGCCAATAGAAGATGCCTTGGAAGAATTGAAGAAAGCGTTCGAAACCAAAGATTTGGATACCATACAACCGGCGTTAGACAAGATCAATGAAGCATGGAAAGTGGCGTCTGAGGAAATGTATAAGGCGCAGGCCGAAGCTCAGCAACAGGGAGGCCAGGAAACTGAATCTACTGCTGATGACACGAAGGAAGGTGATGATGTGCAAGATGTAGATTTTGAAGAAGTGAAGTAATTAAGGCTATACTTACTATAGAAAGACCGTTTGGAAGATCCCAAACGGTCTTTTTTATTTCCTATGGGTACTTGATAGCGACCAGTCATCACCGACGGAGCGGATATCCTAAGACAAAGACCTATTTGCCGTATAGATTATTTGTAGTATATTTAATACAAGTGTAACCATTTTTGGTGAAGAAAAAATTCACCTCAAATAGCTATTGCATAAAACAGATGTGATACATATGTTTGTTACGAGGCAATTTTTCCCAATATGGCTGATTCGGTAATAAAGATTCATTTGGCAGATGACCATCAAGTTTTAATAGATGGTCTTCTCGCAGTTTTAAAGTTAGACCCAAGGTTTCAGGTCGTTGGTTTTTCGCTCGATGGGGTGGGCCTGCTAGATAGGATCAAGGAGAACGAAGCCGATATTCTTATCATGGATATCAATATGCCAGAGACCGATGGGATCGAGGTATTGAGAACTTTCAGGAAGGAAGGGTTTCCATGCCGTGTCATTATACTGTCTAGTTATGAGGATGTAAAATTGATTCGTGAAGTGATCAAATTGGGAGCCGATGGTTTTCTAGCGAAAAATTGCGCGGGTGAAGAAATTTCGGATGCCATAGAGAATGTTTATGCTGGAAAGCAATACTTCAGCGAAAGCATTCGACAGCGAATACTGGGTTCTTTCTCGGGAACGCCGATCAATGAAGACAGAAAGTATGCAAGTATTGCCGAAGGCTTGGAAAGCATCACGGATAGAGAATTAGAGATCTTAAAACTTATCGGACAAGAATACAGCGGACAAGAGATCAGCGATCAACTCGGCATCAGCAAAAATACCGTAGAGACCCACAGGAAGAATCTTATCAAGAAACTCAAAGTAAAAAATTCAATTGGATTAGTGAAGATGGCCCTAAAATACAATCTTATCAATTAATTTTTTTATTAACCTAAATTTAGAATGCATATGAGTAGACTAGTAGATTACGACTTGAAACAAAATTCAAGTGGACAGTATTGGCTTACATTCGAAGTGACTTCTGGAACGGCAGTAGCTTATTCCAAAGATGGTGACGAAAATATCGTTACCTTGTCACAAGGAAAAGGAGAGATCCGATACAGCAAGCAATACTTTCCTAATGGACAAAACCAAGTTATTGTAGCTTTTCAACAAGTAGAGCAAAGTGGCCGAATGGGACCCAGGAAGCCAAAAGTGATCATTGATGGCTAAGATCTTTACACTAGTAACCATATACCTAATGCTGTTCGAGCTTGTAGCTTCGGACAGCATTTTTTCATCTTATTACCCTCTGGTTTTGCAAGACTCGATAGCACAGCGGAAAATTGTGCTTAAAAAGGAATCACCTACGGTGTTGTTGGAAGCAGCACTAAAACAATACGATCTCTACAAAAAAAATAGCGATAGCGATAGTCAAGTTAGAATTGCCGAGGAGATCGGCGAGTATTTCCGCTTGAACAATGAGACCGCAAATGCATTGAAATATTTTAAGGAAGCCTATCAATTGAGAAGAAGAGCCAGGGATACCTTGGGCATGGCTAGACTGCAGATGTTGATGGGCAACTGCTATACTGCAGACTATTATAACGATGAATCCCTCCCAGATACCGTCCAAGACCGTTTGCTCAATGTTTCTAAATATCATTTTAATAAGATCGTAAAGGATTTTAAGAACTTCAAAGGCATCGATTCCTTAAAAGGTAGGGCACATAGTATTTTATCCGGTCTTTACTCATATTCTAATGATTTCGATAAGGCAAAGGAACATTCCAAGAAGGCGATCGACATATGTACAAAGTCGGGAGATCGTTCAGGGCTGTTAGCGGCCAAGTCCAATTTGGGCGTTATTTATATATCGGAAGGAAATTACAAAAAGGCCGAGGAGATCTACCTTCAAAACCTCAAAGCTTATAAGAGCATAGAGATGGACAGTACGGCTAGGACGAACAACATTTATACGACCACCTTGAACCTGTCCTATGTATATGAAAAACTGGGAGATTTCAAAAACGCCTATAAATATTCTGAAGAGAGTTTTGATTACTACTTTGATGCCAGAGAACTGGAACAGAAAAAACAATTGAATGAGATCGAGGCCCGTTTTAATGTAGAACGCACCGAAAAAGAAGCAGCACTGCAGATCGCCGAGCAAGCCAATAAGAAAGCTCAATTTCAGCGTTGGACCACGGTCTTGAGCATTGTGTTGATGGCGGTCATCGCGGCACTTTATTTCTTATCTAGAAGTGCAATCTCAGAACGACAGAATTTCAAACTGAAACTTACCCAACAAGCCCTCGATCGACAACAGGAATTGGCTTCTTTGCAATCCGAAAATCAACTTAAGGTGATCAATGCCACGCTCGATGGACGAGAGAACGAACGAAAGGCCATCGCACAGACCCTGCATGACAGCGTGAGCTCCTTGTTATCCTCTGCCAATTTACATATGCAGGTAGTGAAACAAAAACTTTCCGATAACCCCGAAGAACTTCAAAAGGCGCAAGGGATCATCAGTGAAGCTTCGGGCAAGATCCGCGACCTTTCGCACCGTCTTATCTCCTCGGTATTGATGAAGTTTGGCCTAGAGTCTGCATTGACCGATATCTGCGAGAAATATTCCAACTCCAGACTTGAATTCACTTTTGACAATAAGACCGCCATTCCGCGTTTCGAAGAAAGTTTTGAAGTAAAAGTGTACAATATGATCGAGGAGATGATGAACAACATCATTAAACATAGTGAAGCCACCAAAGCCATGATCAACTTGACCATGCTTAACGATAAGTTATTCGTCACCGTGCATGATAATGGGAAAGGTTTCGACACTTCGATTTTAGAGAATAGAGGAGGGATCGGGCTTGGTCAAATTCAGGCACGGATCAAGCAATTAAAGGGCGAACTCAAGGTGTCCTCGGGCAATAATAGAGGGACGACCATCAATTTTTGGGTGCCCATACAAGAAAAGTGATCACATACCCATCACTTCACCCATGTCTAGATTTAAAAACAGTATTTTGTGTTTTGTGGGCAAAAGGGTTCCGCTTCTTGTCTGTTTCCAACCTTCCCAAGTGGCTTCTAGACCTCCGACCGGAATGATCTTCACCCACATCTTATAACTCTTTGGCAATCCATTCTCGTTCAATATCCATAAATAGGAATCACCCGGAGTAGTTCCTCCTGAGGTATAGGTCACCAATAACCCTTTGGAACCGTCTTCCAAGGTGACAATGCCACGTTTCGTCCCAGTATCAAAAACCTTGTGCGGTGCTACGAGCCAGAACGAGTCATTGTTAAAATAGGCCAACGCCTTATCTGTCAATTCGGTTTTCATATTACCAATGACCTTGGTCTCATCGGTGAAAGCCTCACTCTTTGAATGATCATTTAGATCGAGGCTAACAACATGATCGTCCCAATAGACTTCGACCTTGCCACTGTTCTTTACCCATTTGTAATGATGCATGTCCTTAAATGTCCATTCTATATAGTTGGTGGCTTTGTAGGCGTCATGCTTCACCGCCTCCAACATTTTCTCGGCCAACGCATCCGCTTCAGATCCAGACGTTGCTTTGGGAAGCGGTTCGTGATAGCTGAACAATACGATAGCCAATACTATCAGCATCAGCAGCACAAAGAGGAAGATACGTTTGATGATCTTGAAGAATGATTTCATTTGGATGTGGTGATTAGTTTTTAAATCTCCTTAAGTCCGAAGGCTCAAAGGTCCATTCTGGTGTAAAGATAGTGCCTTCCTTTAACTCATACCAAGGACTTTTATCGCGATTATTGCGATTCACCAATATTTGGGTCTCCTGAGCCGGCATATAACTCTGAGCCAGCATGTATAATTTTGTCCCGTTTAATGGGTCGACTGCCATATCGACCACGATAACGGCATGGCCAAACGGCCTGCCTTTTTGGATGAATACATCACCGATCTCCATATCCGATAGTTCAACGCCCTTCATTTCATTCAATAGAGAAGCAGTATTGGCATAGGCAAATATGTAATTCATATATTTTCTGAACTTTTTATAACTACGGTTTTCCTTAGCATAGTCCAAATAATATCTTGGCTTGGCATCACTAACAAAATTGAAATGGATCTGATCATATTTCTTTAGTTCATATAGGTATTCGCCACGTAAGCGCATTACCGCATCTGCACACTGCTGAAGATCCCTACTGCCAATCTCCATATCGATGACTCCGCAATAGACGTTGCGGTTGGATTTAATGCTTCCGTCAAAATATTTCACCTCGCTACCGTGTGGTTTCAAGGGAAGTCTACGTAAGTAATGTGCAAACGAATCCTCCGCTTCCGTTGTCCTCAAGAAACCATCGGGAGTACTGAAACGTTCCTCTATTGTTTTCCCCTTTGGGTCAATGATATCCTTGGTGTATGTGTCTACGGTCGAATGTACAAGGGTAGGGGCTTGTTTTTTACAAGCGCAGAATAAAATTAGTAGAATAAAGAACTTTTTCATTTGATGATATTTCGAATGGCCTCTTTACGACTCAGAGGTTTTAAAGTAGTTGAATTTACAAAAGCCAAGACCGCTTCTGGATCCGTCTTGCCAAATTCTCGTAAGGCCCATCCGATCGCCTTTTTGATGAAGAACTCATCAGAATCCGCATGTTTTTTGCATTGTTTGAAAAGTTCCTCTGAATCAGTTTTGGCTTTATAACCCAATTGAAACAAAATGGCCGATCGGTTAAGCCACATATCATGGGCACTGGAGAAGGTGTCTATAACCGTTCTCTTTTCTTCTGGGAATTTCAGTAGATAACCACCTAATATCCACTTCGCGATATAGTCTACCGTATCCCACCAAGAATGAGTGGTGATCAGGTACTTGATCATTGCGATATCCCCAAGCATATATTTTTTGTTCTTGAACTTATAATAGAGTTCCATTCCGCACATATGCAATTCTCGATAATTTTGTGAATAAAGGTCATAAACGACACTGTCTAGTTGCTGTTGCACTTCGTCAACATGGCTTTTAAGCACTTCCTTAAGCAGTTCTCTACGTTTTGGCGTCTTGATGCCGTAAAATTCAAACTTGCCTTTTAGATAGGCTTTCATGGCTTTAGCGTCCGTCGCATTAGAGTGTTCCTGTAAACAATGCGCTAAATGGTACTCAAAGTTCATATCTAACAATCATCATTCCTAAGTCTAATTCCTAATTGAGACGTTGTCAGTATCCAACGGCCGCCTCATCTCCCCGAGGATCAGCACCGGCTTCCAATCTGCCATCGGGTAAAACCAGAATGGCATTGACCTTTCCAATGACCGGCGTTCTCTCTTCATTGATGGTATGTCCTTTCTCTTTTAGTTTCTTAACCACGCGTTCTGGAAATACCCCAGGTTCCATTCTGATCTCATCGGGCAGATGCTGATGGTGAAAACGTGGCCGGTTCACCGCCTCTTGCATTCCCATGTCATATTCATGTACATTTAAAATAGTTTGCAACACCGAAGTGATAATAGTACTTCCACCGGGAGTGCCTACGACCATCCAAAGTTCGCCATCCTTCTCCACTATGGTAGGAGTCATCGAACTCAGCATGCGCTTTTCTGGGGCAATGGCATTCGCTTCCGCGCCGACAAGCCCAAACATGTTTGGTACCCCTGGTTTTGCGCTGAAATCGTCCATTTCGTTGTTCAAGAAAAAACCTAGCTCATCACAATACAGTTTACTGCCATAAGCGCCGTTAAGCGTCGTGGTCACAGAAACAGCGTTGCCTAAGCTGTCAACAATAGAAAAGTGCGTGGTCTCCATACTTTCTACGATTTCAATCTTTCCATGCGAAATCGATTCGGAAGATGTCGCCTTTTCTAAGCTAAAGGAATCCATCCGATCCAATAGATATAAACTATCCAGTAGAGTTTCAGAAGGAATGTCGGCAAAATCAGGGTCGCCAAGAAAGTAATTGCGATCGGCATAGGCGCGGCGCTCGGCCTCAGTGATAACATGGATACTTTCTACGCTGTTATGATTCATTTTTCGCAGATCATAAGGCTCGATCATCTTCATGATCTGTGCCAAGGTGATGCCTCCGCTACTAGGTGGAGCCATCGATATTACCTTGAGTTCGTCATATTGAAAGATAACTGGCTCCCGCCATACCGATTGGTACTTTGCGAGATCTTCCAAAGTGATGATTCCACCGCATTCTTGTAAGAATCGAACCAAAGTTTCTGCGGTTTCTCCTTTGTAAAAACCATCCTGTCCATTTTCTTTGATTGCCTGCAATGTACGGGCCAGTGCATGATATTTGATCGTATCACCTCTTTTAAAATCATTGGCAAAGAGCGTTTGTTTGCCACTGATCTCTATGATCTTCTCTTGATACTTTTTTATGCGTTCTTCTTGCTTCTCTGTCACGATAAGACCTTGTTTGGCAAGATCGATAGCTGGTTGTATAAGAGTTTCCATGGGAAGGCTACCAAACTTTTGATGTACTGCAAAGACCCCAGATACGCTACCAGGCACTCCTACCGCGGTGGCTCCTTCGGTACTTTTACCAGGTATAAAATTGCCCAAGGAATCCAAATACATATCGTGTGTGGCTGTGAGCGGGGCTTTTTCTCTGAAATCCAGTCCACCAACATTGCCATCCTTGTCCCTATAGACCATAAAACCCCCACCGCTGATGTTTCCCGCATAGGGATAGGCGACAGCCAGCGCAAACTGTGTCGCGATCATTGCATCAAACGCATTACCACCTTGCTTCAGGATATCAGAACCTATCTTGGAGGCCTCAATTCTGGCGGAGACCACCATCGCATTATCCGTAATACGTCCTACTGGTTTTTTCTTGCAGGAGACAAAACAGCTAAGGAGCGTCAATATGACCACAATTCTTATCCTTGATTGAAAGCTAAACTTGATGAAATGCGTATTCATAAGCTTTTTAATTTATCTTTAGAATAGGTTATCAATTCACTAAAGAACGACCTGAACTCACTTTCGAATTCCACATAGAATTCCTCCAATTCGATCACTGCAAAGTTCATCCTTGAACGATTTTTGGTCCTGCGGTTCATCCCGTTCAACACGCGAGCGATACCTTCGACCTGAGCATAGCTCAATAGCCAATTGTCCGAGATCATATATGGCATAAACCGTTTGATATTGACAGGCAAAATATCAAATTTGTCTTCGAGCAGGTCATAAAAGTCATTCGTAAAATCTTCCAAAGGAATATCGCTATAATCAAGCCAATTCTTGGCTAAAAAATGATCGTAGAAGATATCCACGATGACTCCGCTATAATGGCTGTAGTTTTTATGCAAACGTTTTGTGCTTTGTCTTACGGTAGGGTGCGCATCGGTAAAAGTGTCGATCGCTCGATGCAGCAAGATACCTCGTTGAATGTCTTTGGGATATTTTTGATACTTCTTTCCTCGAATGCTATCAGCGATAAAATTTCCAAGAATAACGTCGCGGTCGTTTCCAGAAAGATAGATATGTGCGAGAAAATTCATCAGCTAAATTTACGAATTCATAATAAAGAAATCCTATTTCGGAATTGTATATTTGCCAAAAATCACAGCGTTTATGACACTTATAAAATCGATATCTGGAATACGTGGTACCATTGGAGGAACGGTTGGAAATAATCTCACTCCTATTGATGCCGTTAAATTTGCGGCTGCTTACGGAACATGGCTTAAGAATGATCGAAAGAAAGAACAGCTTACCGTCGTCATCGGCCGTGATGCTCGAATTTCTGGAGAAATGATCCAGGATCTGGTCGTCAATACATTGATCGGCCTAGGAATCGATGTCGTAGATCTGGGATTGTCCACAACACCGACGGTCGAAGTCGCGGTCCCAATGGAACATGCTGATGGTGGCATCATTTTAACGGCGAGTCATAATCCAAAGCAATGGAACGCTTTGAAACTACTAAATAGCAAGGGGGAGTTTTTGAGCGGCGCCGATGGAAAGCGCATCTTAGAGATCGCAGACAGTGATGATTTCAACTTTGCGCAGGTAGATGATCTTGGTAATGTGAGAACTAACAATGCATATATCGATCTTCATATCGAAGAGGTCCTAAGTCTCGATCTTGTAGCATCTGCGAAGATCAAAGATGCCAAATTTAAGATAGTGGTCGATGGGGTCAATTCTACAGGAGGTATCGCTATCCCCAGGCTTTTGGAGGCATTGGACGTTTATACGGTAGAATTGTACTGCACTCCAAATGGAGATTTCCCACACAACCCGGAGCCTCTTAAAGAGCATCTTACTGATATTTGCGAGCTGGTTAAAAAGGAAAAGGCAGACCTTGGGATCGTAGTGGATCCAGATGTGGATCGTTTGGCGTTCATCGACGAGAAAGGGGAGATGTTCGGTGAAGAGTATACCCTGGTAGCGGTAGCCGATTATGTTTTGGGCAAAACAAAAGGGAATACGGTTAGCAATCTATCTTCCTCACGTGCATTGCGAGACGTCACTGAAAAGCACGGAGGCAACTATGAGGCCTCAGCAGTTGGCGAAGTGAATGTGGTGCAGTTGATGAAGGATAACAATGCGGTCATTGGGGGAGAAGGGAATGGCGGTATCATATATCCAGAACTTCACTATGGAAGAGACTCCCTTGTCGGAGTCGCATTGTTCTTGTCGCATCTGGCCGAGATGGGTATTTCGGTAAGTGAGCTTCGCAAAAGCTATCCAAGTTATTTCATGAGTAAGCAGAAGATCGAACTTACACCACATTTGGATGTTGATAGAATTCTGGGGCTGATCGCAGAGAAGTACGCTTCGGAAGATGTAAAGACCATCGATGGTGTAAAGATCGACTTTGCCGACAATTGGGTACATCTGCGAAAATCAAATACCGAACCTATAATCAGGATATACACAGAAGCCTCTAGTCAGCAAGAAGCGGATGAACTGGCACATCGTTTCATTGAAGAGATCAAGGCGATCGCAGGCATTTAGAGTATTTATGACACTTATAAGTATTTCTTATGCATAACTGACACTTCATTAATTTTATAAATAATTTAATATTTAATTTTAGGCGGTAGGCGCTTGGCTTTGTATCTTTAGGAAAAAGCTGCATTATGAAAAAGATACTATTACTATTCTGCCTATTTACCTCTAGCCTCATAGCCCAAGAACTTCAGAGTTCGCTCCAGTCTATGAATCTCATCGATAGAGCACAGGCAATAACAGATGTTTACGCCAGTGGCTTGATCTTAGATGGTGAATTAAGAACTAAATTTGAGAAAACAGTGGCGCAATTTCTAGTCAAACGTCGATATATCGAAGAGAGCGATTATAAGCGCGATAAGAAAATAGCGCTGTTACAATCGTTGAGCGATGAAGAAACGCAGCAAATGGAAGCGTTGATCGGGAGCGATCAGATCAAAGCGTATAAAAAGATCAAAGTTACGGTACAACCGCTTTTCGACAGACAGATGTTAAAGCCAGCTTACCTGGATTAGTGTGCCGTTTGAGTTTCTAAGACTTCCGTAGGAACTTTATCACGATGCTTCCATCTCCTATGTGTCCATAGATAATACTCAGGAGCTTTACGGATTTGTTCCTCCAACATTTCGGTGAAAGTATCGGTTATTTGATAGTTTTCATACTCGTTTGGGGTATCCGTGATCACCTTAAAAGTAGTCTGATAGTAACCGCGCTTCACCTTTTGGATATCTAGAAATATGACCGCATGGTCACAAGCTTTTGCCAACTCTTCAGCACCTACAAATACAGGAACGGTCACCCCGAAGAACTTACGCCAATATTTGGCCCTATGTGGCATCGGCGATTGGTCCATCGCAAAGCCGTACATGCTCAGTTCTCCGTCCTTATGATGTTTTACGACTGTTTTAGAAGCTTCCTTCACCGGAATCAAGTAGGCTTCATGTTTCATGCGAATTTTACGCACTAACCGATCAAAGTATTTATTGGCTATGGGCATATAGATACCATATCCTTTGTGCTCGATAAAATAACCCAATGACATCATCCATTCCCAGCTTGCATAATGGCCACAGACCAGACTTACATTTTGTTTCTTTTTTCCATAATGATGCAATACTTCCAGATTCGTGTATGTAAATCGCTTTGTCATCTGCTTCTTTGACATGCTTAGCGATTTCATCATTTCCATGAACAGATCTACCATGTGATGATAAAATTTCTTTTCAATGGCGATGATTTCATTTTCAGACTTTTCTGGAAATGCAATTTGGATATTATTCCTCACTACTTTTTTGCGATATCCAATGACATAATACAACAGAAAAAAGATACAATCCGAGACAAAATAGAAGATTCTAAAAGGTAATATAGAGACCACCCAGATCAGCGGGTAAACTAAGATATAAGCTACTAATTGCATGAAGCGAGTTTTGGCAAATATAATTATATTTGATGCTGAAGCCATTTTTTTATGATGAATTTAAGTGCAATCACCATCGCTATTATTATCGCAAATGTGTTGGTGTCTATGAAGGGTTTTAATGACTTTTCATTCTTTGAGAAATACAAGTTTCAGATTGGACCTATCAAGCGAGGAGAGCAGATACGAATGCTCACTTCCGGCTTCTTGCATGTCGATTCACGGCACCTCCTCTTCAATATGCTTACACTCTATTTCTTTGCGGATATCGTTATCTACGATTTTGGGCAAGGACGGTTTCTAATCGTCTATATGGTGAGTCTGCTATTTGGGAGCTTGTTGGCTCTGGGCTTTCATAAGGATGAGTATCATTATAGCGCCGTAGGCGCGAGCGGGGCTGTAATGGGAATTATCTATGCTGCAATTTTGTTATTTCCAGAGATGCGTATCTATGGTTTTATCCCTGGATGGGTTTTTGGAATTGGATATCTTGTCTATACCATCGTGGGCATCAAAGGTAGATTTGACAACATTGGGCATACAGCACATTTTGGAGGAGCCATCGGAGGATATGTGACCACTTTGATATTCAAACCTAGTCTCATTACCTCAGAACCACTTGTGGTTGGTCTATTAGCAGTGCCTATCATTGTTTTATTCATTTTGGAGAAGGCAGGAAAGCTCAGATAGAAAACGGCATTTTTGGTAGAGCAGAGGGTGACAAATGCCGACTTTTGGCGTAGCATATTTTTTCGACTTACCTCGCCAAATCCTCAGCATAGCGCTTCCTGTTCGGGTGGCCCCGGACCTTTTTGGATTCGCTCACCTTCGCTCGCGCCTCCTGTTCGGGTGGCCCCGAACATAAAATTTCTTTATCGCTACTTTACAAAAGCAAGCTTTTGATTGTAGCTCCTCAGAAATTTTGTGTGGGGAGAGCAGGATGGTATCTCCCTTTCCCGACGTTCTGAAAATACAAAGTCCACATCGCCTTCGCGCTGTGCTTTTTTCGTTTCCTACGAATTTAAGAGACGAGTTTCACCATTCTTTGAAAACTAAAAAAGTCCGCAACCTTGGTTGCGGACCTTGTGCTTATTCGTGGGGAGAGCAGGATTGCATCTCCTTTTCCCGACGTTCTGAAAATACAAAGTCCACACCGCCTTCGCGCTGTGCTTTTTTCGTTTCCTACGAATTTAAGAAACGAGTTTCACCATTCTTTGAAAACTAAAAAAGTCCGCAACCAAGGTTGCGGACTTTGTGCTTATTTGTGGGGAGAGCAGGATTCGAACCTGCGAAGGTAAAAACCAACAGATTTACAGTCTGTCCTCGTTGGCCGCTTGAGTATCTCCCCAAATACTTCAAATTCGGTAAATTTCCTTATCAGAAGCGGATGCAAATATATTATTGTTTTGCTTTCGGCCAAACAAATAATTCAAGTTTATAAATGTCCATTATTAGCATGCTGACAATGAATCAAATAACAACGGCCCCTCAGAGGGAGCCGCCGCACACGATTTATTTTTTGAACAATCCTTCTAGTTTGAAAGTAACTCTTCCACTTTGGCCTCTAACGCTTGTCCCCTAAGGTTTTTTGCCACGATCGTACCATTTTGGTCGAGGATCACGGTATGTGGTATGGATGTCACCTGATATTGCTTGGCAATTGGGTCATTCCAAAACATCAGATTTGAAACGTGACTCCAGGTAAGGCCATCAGCTTGTATCGCTTCCTTCCACTTTTCGCCATCCTTGTCTAAAGAAACGCCTACAATATTCAATCCCTTATCGTGTAGTTTATTGTACATTTTAACCACGTTTGGATTTTCTACTCGACAAGGCTTGCACCACGAAGCCCAAAAGTCGATCACAGTAACCTTTCCCTTCATATCGTTCAAGGCAAGTTCATCTCCTTCGGGGGTCTTCCCGGTAAAATCTGGTGCAGGGCTCCCGATTGCCAAAGGATCCACCTTATTGATCTCTTCTTCAATATTCTGTGCGATCTTCACCTTTTTCACGTCGTCTGAAAGCATCTCATACATTTCTCTGATCTCCTCCTTAGATTTTTGCTTACTCGCCATCACTTGCTGCAGAATAACGGCAGAAAAGTATGCATCTGGATGTTCTTTTATAAAATTCAATTGATAGTCTTGGATCGCAGTTTGTTTCTCACTGAATTCTTTCTTCAAGGCCTCTGCCTTTTCCATGTCATTGTTTCTGCTGGCTTCTATCAATTCCTTTTGCGTACTATAAATGTCCGTGATCAGTGGCTTAATATTGTTCATGAACTCCGTATACTCATCATTTGACTTAGAGCCAGAACGCTGCGCATATTGTAAACTATCCTTGTCTGCTACGATTGCGATTCTGCCCTTTTCCAAAATCACGGGAAGACTTCCCCTAACGCCATCAATAAACATCATATGCATTTCTGGAATCTCTATATCGCCAGTGAAACTGAATTTTCCATTCGCTACTGTCGCCGAATCTATTGTGATAAATGACCGGCCATTTTCCAGTTTTTTCAACAATACCAATTTACCGTCTTCAACATTGATATCCACATTTACCTCATATCCCTTAGGGGCTTTTTCGCAGGCCGCGGCCAGCATAAGCATTGCAGATAGTAAAAAACAAATTTTCTTCATAGGTCTCTAAAATGATTTTGCACAAATGTAACCATTCGCCCTTTAAATGGAAGTTAAAATTTAGGCAAAAAGAAAAGTCCCGCATTGGGCAGGACTTAAATATTCGTTATTATTTTAATGCCTAGAACTGATAGCGAAGTCCAAGTGCAATATCAAAATCTACATCGTCATCAAAGGCGTCATTAAAAATGATCTCTGGCCTAAAATCGAGCGAGATAAGCAATGGAATCTCAAAATTATACTCGATACCGATGTCACCAGCGGCAAAGATAAAGGTCTCACTTCCGCCATCGATACCGGGAACGGGACTTTCAAAATCAACATTACCTATACCACCACCAGCGCCCGCATACCAGTTGAATCCGCCATCAATACGCCATACCCATTGATAAAGCGCTGCTAATTTGAAAGCGTCAAAATTATTGCCATCTCTCCAGCCTAGATCGAACTCCAGTCGGTTATCATCGCCAAGTCCTCGCTGATACGAAATTTCGGCACCAAAACCATCGTTGTCGCCTAATCTAAGCCCAAGCGCATTTTTCGCAATATTTTGCGCTTGCATCATGGCTACAGCAGAAAAGAAAATACCTAGAAATAAAATGTGCTTCTTCATATGTTATATAGTTATTGTTCGATGTGTAAATAACGATATTTTATCAAAAGCATTGTGGCTTTTTTGCTAAAAATATGAACTATTATAGAAATGTTCTTATTCGAGTTAGAGCTTCGAATTATAGAAAGGGGCTATCGATGACATGTTTTATTTGCCGCACTCCTACAATTAATTATTCGTGTGAAGCCATAATAATTCGAGCGTTGTAGTATTTTTGTGTGTCACAGGTCAATACTCGCATTCTTGGAAAAAAAAGTTTTGAAACGACTCGCGGAAACGCTCAGAGGAGAACTTCTTACCGACAGTTTATCGAAGGCTATTTATGCAACGGATGCTTCGGTCTATAGAAAGTTGCCTTTGGCTGTTGCCTATCCCAAGGATGAGAATGATATTGTAATTCTAGTCGATTTTGCCAGAAAGCATCAAACCTCCTTAATTCCCCGGACTGCGGGAACCTCCCTCGCAGGACAATGCGTGGGCGATGGTATAGTGGTTGATGTTTCCAAATATTTCACCAAGATCTTAGCGCTCGATGAGAAATCAGGCAAAGTTAGGGTGCAGCCAGGAGTTATAAGAGATGAACTGAACGATTACCTAAAACCGTTCGGACTGTTTTTCGGCCCTAACACTTCAACTTCTAATCGATGCATGATAGGAGGAATGGTGGGCAATAACTCCTCTGGGACTACCTCAATAAAATATGGGGTTACTCGTGATAAGGTCATTCAATTAAGAACCATCCTCTCGGATGGCAGTACAGCCGTTTTTGAAAGTATTTCTGAAAAAACCTTCAAAAAGAAGGCCGAGGAACATGACTTAGAGGGAACAATTTACAGAACGATCGAAACCATACTTTCACCTACGGCTGTTCGCAAGGAAATAAAGCATCGATTCCCAGATCCACGCATCCATAGGAGAAACACTGGATATGCCATCGATGAACTTATTAAGATGCGACCATTCGAAACAGATGGCGCTAGTTTTAATATGTGTAAACTGCTAGCGGGAAGTGAGGGTACGCTTGCATTCACTACAGAAATTGTCTTGCAGCTGGATCGTTTACCGCCATCGCAGTCGGTGATGGTGGCGGCACACTTTGACAGTATAGAAAATTGCATGAAAGCCGTCGAGCCAGTAATGCAGCACGACCTCTATACTTGCGAAATGATGGACAAGGTAATTTTAGACTGTACAAAGAATAATCTCAATCAATTAAAAAATCGATTTTTCATCCAGGGAGATCCGGCCGCAATACTTATGCTTGAAGTCTGTGCTGATACTTCTGTTGAGGCACTTCAGAAAGCAGCGCAGCTTATTGCCACCCTAGAACTGACAGGGCTTTCCTATGCCTTCCCCATTTTAAAAGGAGATGAAATAGCGATGGCACTCGAATTGCGAAAGGCTGGATTGGGACTACTTGGCAATATCGTTGGTGATAGAAAAGCGGTCGCCTGTATTGAGGATACGGCCGTTGCGCTACCAGACCTTGCTGAATATATCGCAGAATTTACCAAGCTGATGAGTACTTATGACCAGAAGGCTGTCTATTATGCGCATGCTGGCGCTGGTGAGATCCATTTAAGGCCCATTCTCAATCTAAAAAAAGCTGAGGATGTTGGGCTTTTTAGGCGAATTACGTCGGACGTGGCACAATTGGTCAAGAAATATAATGGTAGTCTTAGCGGAGAGCATGGCGACGGAATTGTTAGAGCAGCGTTTATTCCAATGATGATCGGGGAAAAGAATTACCAGCTCTTAAAACAAATTAAAGAAGCTTTTGACCCAAACAATATTTTTAATCCCGGAAAGATAGTTGATGCTGGACCTATGGATGCCAACTTTCGCTACGAAACTGATAGAGAGGAGCCGGTCATCGATACGTTGTTGGACTTTTCCGATTCTGAAGGGATCTTAAAAGCTGCCGAAAAATGTAACGGCAGCGGAGACTGCAGAAAGCTTCCCACCGCAGGAGGGGCTATGTGCCCAAGTTATCATGCCACGAGAAACGAAAAAGATAGCACAAGGGCAAGGGCCAATGCACTCAGAGAATTTTTGACGATTTCTGAAAAAAGAAACATATTCGATCATAAAGAACTGAAAGAAGTATTTGATCTCTGCCTTAGTTGTAAGGCATGTGCTAGCGAATGTCCAAGCAATGTAGATGTGGCAACGCTAAAAGCAGAGTTTCTATATCAGTTTCGTAAAGCGCATGGCTCCAGTTTTAGTGATAAGATCTTTGCGAATAATGCCAAGTTCAATCATCTTGCAAAAAGAACCAATAGCCTTGTCAACCCCATCATTAATAATAAAATAACGAATGGTATATTAAAGAGTTTGCTAAATATTCATCCTCTCAGAGACATTCCAATAACTTCAAGTAAAACTTTAAATAAAAAAGCCGTAACTTCAATAAATAAAGGGTTTAAGATTAAAAAAATCGTAAAGAAAATCTATTTTTTCAATGATGAGTTCACAAAATATCTCGATACAGAGATCGGCCTTGATGCAATCGAATTATTGGTCAGACTCGGTTATGAGGTACAATTAGTAAAACATTGGGAAAGTGGCCGTTCACAAATTTCCAAAGGATTCCTAAAACAGGCGAAACGCGTGGCCAACAAGAATGTGTCTAGGTTCAAATCGCTTATTTCCGAGGATACTCCTCTGGTAGGATTAGAACCTTCTGCGATCTTAACATTTAGAGATGAATATTTACGCCTAGCAGATGACAAGGCCACCGCGGAGAAAATTGCCAAGCACACCTATATGATCGATGAATTTATTGCAAATGAGATCAAACTTGGGAATATTGCATTGTCGCAATTTACAACCAATGAGAAACAGATCAAACTACATGCTCATTGTCATCAAAAGGCTTTGGCAAATCAGGTGGATACCTTTAACATGTTAAATTTCCCAAAGAATTACAGCGTAACAATCATACCGTCTGGATGCTGCGGTATGGCAGGTTCTTTTGGTTACGAAAAAGAACATTATGAGGTGAGCATGAAAGTAGGAGAACAAGTATTATTTCCAGCGGTTCGGAAAGCTCCTGAAGATGTCACCATTGCCGCCAATGGCACAAGTTGCAGACATCAAATAAAAGACGGTACTGGACGCTTCGCGCTTCATCCAGTAACTATTTTGAAGGAAGCGCTACTTATTGAATAGATCGATATTAAATGCAAGAGAATAAAATAACCACCGCCACAACGGAAAAACTAAAGAATCAAAGAAATGTTTACACTGGTCTTATCTATGTTTACTATGCATTGATGGCCATTTATGCAGCAGTTCTGTTTCTTCTGTTCAAAGATTCGGGATTGCAAGGTGCCAATATCCCGTTGGCGATTCCCTTTCTATGTTTGCTTATTTTTCTTCCGATTCTTTATTCATCTAGAAACGCGATCGACAAAGAATTAGAGCGTCGAGAGCATTAAGGCTGTTTTTTGGTAATGGTTATTGCTGCCAAGAGATCCTTATAGTTCATCGATTTCAATTCTTCATCTGCATAAAAAGGGGAGAGATGGTCTTCGCTATATTTATAGAGCCTCCAGCGTTTGTTCTTATATTCGAGCGCCGTAAGGTTCTCTATCCAATCTCCAGAATTTAAATACATACAATAACCCTTGCCGTTTACCTTATTGACCAATTTTGGTTGGTGAATATGTCCGCAAATGACATAGCCATATTTTTGCTCTATGGCTAAGTCGGCCACCACTCTTTCAAAATCGGAAATATATTTGACCGCCTTCTTTACACTGTTCTTTATTCTTTTTGAGAGTGAATATTTCTCTCTTCCCATTTTCAACAAACACCAATTGACGAGCCTATTGCATAGAATGAGGAGATCATATCCCCAGCCACCGAGCTTCGCCACCCATTTGGTATGCTGAATGGAAGCGTCAAAAACATCGCCATGAAAGACCCAGGCCTTCTTTCCGTCTAGATTGAAGAGCATCTTATCAACCACATGAATATTGCCTAACGTCACATCGCTGAAGCGACGCAGCATCTCGTCGTGATTTCCCGTAACATAAAAGACCTCTGTGCCTTTGGTGGATAGGTCGATGATCTTCTTGATGACCTGTAAATGAGATTTTGGAAAATACCACTTCTTAAACTGCCACATATCAATAATATCGCCATTCAAGATAAGTTTGTCAGGCCTTATGCTATTTAGGTAGGCCAGCAACTCTTCGGCATGACAACCATAGGTGCCCAAGTGCACATCAGAGATCACCGCGATTTCTATTCTTCTTTTTCTCAAGAGGGTCCTATTTGGGATTCAAATTAAAGGACCGATCGTTAATTGAAGATTAGCAGGCTCTTATGATATTGTGAGTTGTGCGTTAAATCTATATCAAGTGACAGGTCCAATGTTAACTTGGTATTACCAACTTTTGTTTTTGTTTCTGGGCAAATAGGGTTATTTTCGTTTGCACAAAAACGAACACATGGCAGGAAATTCCTTCGGAACCCTTTTTAAGCTTACTACATTTGGCGAGTCGCATGGCAGAGCACTTGGCGGAATCATCGATGGTTGCCCGTCGGGTATAGCGTTGGACCTTGAAGCGATACAGCGAGAGATGGACCGCAGAAAACCAGGACAATCGGCAATCGTTACCCAACGTAAAGAGCCCGATTCGGTCGAGTTCTATTCGGGTATTTTCGAAGGGAAGACCACTGGGACACCAATAGGTTTTGCCATTCATAATACCAACCAAAAATCAAAGGATTACGGACACATCAAAGACTCTTATCGCCCAAGTCATGCCGATTATGTCTATGACCAAAAGTATGGGTTTCGCGATTATCGTGGAGGAGGACGAAGTTCTGCTCGCGAAACCGCATGTAGGGTAGTGGCTGGCGCGATTGCAAAGCAGTTCCTTAAAGATGTAAGCATCACCGCATATGTGTCATCTGTTGGCGACCTGAAGCTCGATAAACCTTATCAAGAGTTGGACTTTGACCAGATCGAGAAGAATCCGGTGCGCACCGCTGATGCCGATATGGCCATAAAGATGGAAGAATATATCAAACAGATCAGGAAAGAAGGTGATACCGTCGGTGGAATCATCACTTGCGTGATTCAAAATGTACCAGTAGGTTTGGGTGAACCTGTCTTCGATAAACTACACGCAGAACTTGGCAAGGCCATGTTAAGCATCAATGCCGTTAAGGGTTTTGAATATGGCAGTGGTTTTGCGGGCTCTGAGATGAAGGGAAGCGATCATAACGACCAATTCAACCAAGACGGAAGCACCAAAACCAACTTTAGTGGCGGCATTCAAGGAGGTATAAGTAATGGAATGGACATCTATTTCAATATAGCCTTCAAACCTGTGGCAACTTTGATTCAGGCCTATGAGACGATCGACAAGGAGGGAAACAAAGTGAAAACACAAGGAAAGGGGCGACACGACCCATGTGTGGTGCCGCGCGCAGTGCCGATCGTAGAGGCGATGGCTGCTTTGGTACTGGCAGATTTTGTGCTTTTGAATAGAACGATCAAACTTTGAACGAAGCCTAGTAGATAGGAGTATAACTAATTTGGATTCCTGCCCCTGTCTGCCAACAGACAGGTGAGCAGGAATGACAAGAAAAAGTATTAAATGAAAAAACTAGCACTACATTGGAAGATATTGATCGGGATGCTATTAGGTATTCTATTTGGTTTTACAATGACCTTCGTTTCTGGAGGGCAGGATTTTGTCGTAGACTGGATAAGTCCATTCGGAACTATCTTTGTAAAACTACTGAAGCTTATTGCCATTCCACTGATTTTGGCGTCGTTGATCAAAGGAATCTCCGATTTGAAAGATATTTCCAAGTTCAAGGATATGGGAATCCGCACGATCATCACCTATATCGTCACTACAGTGATCGCAATCACGATCGGATTATTGTTGGTCAATGTCTTTCAACCCGGAAATGGCATATCCGAGGAAACAGTGGCAAAGCTCACAGAAACCTATGCACAAGATAGCGGGGTACAGTCGAAAATAGCAGAAGCTGGGGCCCAAAAAGAAAGAGGACCCTTGCAGTTTTTGGTAGATATGGTGCCAGATAATGCCATAAATGCCATGTCCGAAAACGGATTGATGCTCCAAGTGATCTTCTTTACCATCTTCTTTGGGATTTCGATGCTACTTATCGGGGAGGAGGCTGCCAAGCCCCTTAAAAAATTCTTCGATGCATTGAACGATGTAGTTCTTAAGATGGTGGATCTTATCATGCTGATTGCACCAGTCGCAGTCTTTGCGCTTCTTGCAAATGTCGTTGTAAGTTCTGGTGACCCCGATCTACTCTATGCGCTGCTTAAATACGCCCTAGTTGTTGTGGGCGGTCTATTCTTGATGATCGTTTTCTATTCGATCGTCGTTACAATATTTACCAAAAAGAATCCATTTTGGTTCTTAAAGGAGATCAGTCCTGCGCAATTGTTGGCATTTTCGACAAGTTCTAGCGCTGCGACCTTACCAGTTACGATGGAAAGGGTAGAAGAACATATCGGTGTGGACAAGGAAGTTTCCAGTTTTGTGTTACCGGTGGGAGCGACCATAAACATGGATGGAACTAGTTTATACCAGGGGGTTGCTGCGGTATTTATCTCTCAAGCATTGGGCCATCACCTGGGTTTAGGAGATCAGTTGACCATCGTTCTTACAGCACTGCTGGCATCGATAGGGTCTGCTGCTGTTCCTGGGGCGGGAATGGTCATGCTGGTCATTGTATTGGAAGCCGTAGGTTTCCCTGCTGACAAGCTCGCCATTGGTCTTGCATTGATCTTTGCAGTGGACAGGCCTTTGGATATGTGCAGAACGGTGGTGAATGTCACCGGTGACGCCACAGTTTCGATGTTGGTGGCCAAAGCGTTGGGAAAACTCGGAGTTCCGAAAGAGAAACGTTGGGATGACCATTACGAGGAGGTGAAATAATAACTTGCTCATATTTAACTTTTTATACTAACTTTATTTCAAGCTAATCAGATAATCGCTTTACAATGAATATTTGCTTTTTGATGTATCCGTGGGAGCAGATCGACCCAGAAAATGACACCTCGCTCGCATTGATCAAAGAATGTACAAAAAGAGGGCATGGTGTTGCGTTATGTTCTCCGGCCAATCTAACCATCCGAAACAGTGTTACGAATGCTTTTTGTCAGGTGGTTGGTAGAATGGAAAAAGTTCCTGCCACACTTAAGTCTTTTTACAATAAGGCACAACTACGAGAGGAGATGCTTCCCTTGGCAGGTTTCGATGTCCTCTTTATGAGGGCAAATCCGCCCTTAGACCCAATAATGCTCAACTTCCTGGATTCTGTAAAGGACGATGTCTTCATTATCAACTCGTTGCAGGGCATGCGAGAAGCCAACAATAAACTCTATACAGCAGCCTTTGGAGATTCTCATAGCAACATTATACCGGCAACCCATGTTTCGAAGAACAAAAGCTATCTGGTAAAGCAGATAAAAGAATCGAAATCAGAGAAGATGATCCTTAAACCTCTTAACGGTTTTGGAGGCTCTGGTGTGATTCTCATCGAAAAGTCGGCCATGTCCAATATTAAATCCTTGCTTGACTTCTATGTTACCAATGCCGATGGTTCTTCAAACTATGTCATCCTTCAAGAGTATATAGAGGGTGCCGATCAAGGAGATGTTCGTATCTTACTTTTAAATGGGGAACCCATTGGCGCCATGCGACGCATTCCTGGAAGTGAAGACCATCGCTCTAACGTTACCGCTGGCGGAAGTGTTGCCAAGCATCAGCTTACAAAGGCAGAGAAGGCACTTTGCAAACAGATTGGCCCCAAGCTGGTCAATGATGGACTGTATTTTGTAGGAATAGATGTCATAGGAGGAAAACTGGTCGAGGTTAATGTGATGAGCCCTGGTGGGATCACCTACATGAACAAGGTTTATAAGACACGATTAGAATCAAAGGTGATCGATTTTATCGAGAGCAAGGTGATCGATAAACTTCAGGCATTCGACCGAAGATCGCGTTTACGAAAGACAGTCGAAGATGCTTAAGCTTTCCGTTGCAGATATCATTTCGAGGATCACGGCTGAAGAAACCTTCGAGGCGGTCTCAGACGACTATTCTTTCACTATAAAAATATCCGATTACGTGCATTATGCCTGTGGCGCAGTACATGATGGCTCACAGTTTAGAGAATCGTTGTGGGATAATTGCATGCACTCTGCCTACGATCGGTGGTACGAGGAAGATCCCGCCACCAAGCAGATGGTGCAATCACATCCGATTGTCATTGCAGGTTGCGACTCTCGTTTCGAATACGACCTGAATCGCGCCCCAGAAAATGCCATATACGAAGATGCGTGGGGTAAGCGTCTGTGGCATCAACCTTTGTCCGTCAAAGAGCGCGACCTAAGCTTATCCAAACATGCTAATTTTTATAAAGTGGTGTATGCGTTAATATCCAAGTTAGAACAGATGCATGGTCATTGTGTAGTTTACGATATGCACAGTTATAACTGGCGTCGATGGGATCGTCATGTACCAACTTGGAACTTGGGCACGGCAAATATCGACAATGTGCGCTTTGGAAACATGGTTGAAGCGTGGATAAAAAGTTTGTCAGAGATGAGGTTGCCGAATGGTATCGACTCGGACGCCAAAGAAAATGATACATTTCAAGGAAATGGATATTTTTTGAAATTCATCACGCAGAATTTCAAAAATACCTTAGTTTTGGCTACCGAAGTGAAGAAAATTTACTGTGATGAGCTTAAACACATCATGTTTCCAGAAGTGGTCGCGGCAATCGAAAAGGAATTGAAATACCGATTACCAGCTCATGCAGCAAGTTTTATAAAAGCGTTCCCAAAACACTAGAATGATGACCCAAGAGGTGGTGGAGAAATATGCCGATGTTTTTGAGATAGATGCCAATCTATGTCGGTTGGTGCAGCGTATAGAACTTTTGAATTTTGTGAATCCACAAAATATCGAAGCTGAAAAAAGGCGATTCTTTGCCCATAAATACAGCGAGAATCCAAAGTTTCATTATCCCAAGCGGAAATTCGACGCCTATAAATTACACCGATTATTCTATTCCCAACGTCTCGAACGAATTGAAGATGATGAGATACGAAAGCTGTATCAAGATGTCATTTATTTCTATTCTGGCATGATCCAATGCATTGAGAACATCGGGAAAGGGACCAATTTCTATTTCAACAGTCTACGTTCTTATGGCACTCCGAAAGAAAGGAATGTAGAAAATGCCAAGTTCATTTTGCATTTCGAAGATGAAGAAGAGGGCAGCGACATGATACCTGCATTCACTGCTGAAGAAGCAAAAGAATATTTTCAGGCCTTCGCCGAACAATACGATTTTGACCTGAATGTGAAATTGAGCACAAAGTTGGCAGCTGAAGCGATGGTTAGCAATAGTACACAGACCTTATTGCTTAAAAAAAATGTTCTCTTTAGTGAGAATCAATTGAAGACCTTGGCTAATCACGAAATAGGAGTCCATTTGGTGACGACCTATAACGGGCTCGACCAACCCTTGAAGATCTTCTCCAACGGATTGCCAAAGAATGTAGAGACCCAAGAGGGCTTGGCGGTCTTTGCCGAGTATATGAGTGGGGCTTTAACTCTCAAAAGACTTAAAGAGCTAGCGTATCGTGTCATAGCAGTAGATAGCCTGTTAAAAGGTTATGACTTCAAAGACACCTTCGACCTATTGCACAACCAATATAAATTAAATAGGGATAGCGCTTTTACCATTACGCTAAGAGTGCATCGCGGAGGGGGCTTTACCAAGGACTACCTCTATCTAACTGGACTTAAAAAAGTATATGATTATTTTCATGCGGGTAAAGATTTGGGGGTGTTACTTACTGGAAAGACAACGCTGAGCTATGCCGAGACCATCAAAAAGCTCCAAAAACTCGGACTGTCTAAGACCTCCACATATTTTACTTCTGCCTTTGTTGAAAATAACAACCAAAATAAGACGCTCGATTTTATTCTTCAAAATTTAAAATGACCGCCGCTTCGTTTTAGGCCATCGGCTTTGTACGGCATCGGTCATTTTTTTTTATTCTAGAGGTTTGCGTATCTTTCTTTAGGATCCAATGTTAAGAACGTATTCCCCAAGCCCCATTTTTTTTGAATAATGTCACTAGCGCTAAAAGAATGTAAATGGCTAAATGGTTTTCTATTATCGTAATTATATTGTCTGTCTATGTTTTGCTGAACGTGGTATTCTACTTCTTGCAAGAGCGACTTATTTTTAAGGCAGAAAAACTTCCAAAGGATTTCGAATTCAAGTACAAGGACCAGATCTATGATGAATACAATGTGGAAATTGATGATGGCGTAAACATCAACGGCGTGCATTTTAAGGTTCGAAGACCAAAGGGTATTGTCGTTTATTTGAAGGGGAATTCACGCAGTCTAAAAGGTTGGGGCAAATTTGCGATCGACTTTACCCGATTGGGGTTTGATGTCCTTATGGTGGATTATAGAGGTTATGGTAAAAGTACGGGTCGAAGGACGGTTGAAGGCATTAAAAAAGACCTTCAATACATGTATGATGAACTAAAGAAACAAGTGGACGAGCGACATATCATACTCTACGGAAGGTCGCTCGGTTCTGGGTTTGCGACAAAATTAGCATCTACAAACAACCCGAGAATGCTTATCTTAGATGCACCATATTATAGCATGAAGAGTATCGCTAAACGTTACTTGCCATTCATGCCGATGTCATTGGTATTGCGATATCCGATACCAACCTACAAATGGATAAGGTATGTAGCGTGCCCCATAAAGATCATTCATGGCACGAGTGATGGCCTTATTCCTTTCAAAAAGAGTGTAAAGCTTTCAAAGATCAATGCAAAGTGGACAAGACTGTATCCTGTGATCGATGGGCGGCATAACAACCTGCATACCTTTCCACAATATCATCGTTTCCTAGAAGAGATCTTGCATTCGAAGCTTCCTAAGGAGATCGACCCAGAAAAGACCAGTCTAAATTTCAAACGAAAAAAGAGAGCATAGATGTTGAGAAAGGTCATCACGAAATTTTTTCTTCCTGTTGGTGTTTTCTACATGTCCATTGCTTTGTTGATGACCATATTTCAAGAAAAACTACTTTTTATGAGCGATACGCTTCCCAATGAATACCGATTTGGGTTTGCAAACAGCTATAAAGAATTATTTCTAAAAAACGGTGATGATGCTGTTTTAAATGGGATTCATTTTACGAAAGAAAGTCCCAAGGGTGTTATCCTATATTTTCATGGGAATAAGGGCGAACTAGATAGATGGGGTGCTTGGGGAGAACAGCTCTTAGAGAAATATGAGTATGATGTGGTCGTATGGGATTATCGCGGATACGGTAAAAGTACTGGCGAAAGAACGATCGAAGCGATGCTCGAGGATGGACAACTCTTTTATAATTATTGTAAAAGCCTTTATCCCGAATCAGATATTGTCTTGTGGGGACGATCGTTGGGCGGTGCCTTCGCGAGTCATATAGCGCGAAACAATGATCCAAAAAAGCTGATACTCGAGTCTACATTCACAGAAATAGAAGATGTTGCAAAACGAAGGTATGGCTTTCTCCCTATCGATATCTTATTGAGGTATCCATTTCAAAATATTGAGAATATAGAAGGGATCACAGCGGACACCTACATCATCCATGGTAATGAAGATGCGTTGGTTCCCTTTGAAATGGGGAAAACACTCTATCAACGATCGAAGGCAAAGAACAAACACTTTTTTCGTATCGATGGAGGGGAACACAATAAAATGAACAAGCTTCCTCAATTTCACGAAGCGATCGGAGCGATCTTACGCTAGCTGTCGATCTTTAAACGTTTGGCTTGCCCTACCCAATCATCACGTTCAATTCTACCTGGGAAAAATTTGATGAGTTCCGTAACCATTTCAATATCTTCCTTTTCAAACTTGCTTATCTGGTCAAATGTATAGATACCAATGTCGTTCAGTTTATTTTCAATAAAGGGTCCGACTCCACCAATTCTTTTCAAATCGTCCTTCTTCGACGGGTCTGCATGACCAAAACGGTCAAAGTTCAATAGATTCTCACCCTTTTTATCGGCAGGCTCAGTTTTGGCAATGGATGTTTGTGAACTCTCCACGACGGCTCCGCTACGTTCTCTTGTCTTTATCGCTCTAATTCCCTCGCTGCTGCTTGATGCTTCAACGATCGGGGAGTTCCCAGTATGGATAAAATCCTCTTTTTGCCTTTTAATTCTTTCTTTTTCCGCGTGGCATTCATCGAGCTCATTCTTGTATTTCTTTTTAAAATACCATCGGCTGAAAAGCCAGCCGATCAAGAAGCAAATGAGACATAGGACAAATAAAGCGATGTATTCTTTGTTTTCGACAGGTTCTAGTGCTAAAAATCTCATGTTCAGGGATGTTGTTGTTAGTTTATGGTTATCTCTATTCGTCTATTCAAGGACCTTCCTTCTTTGGTGGCGTTGGTAGCAATTGGCGACAATTCACCTTTAGAGTCAGCTTTAAGTCGGGCACTTTCTATCCCTTGTGATATTAAATAGTCTCTAACGTTCTTGGCACGCTGCATTCCAAACCAATGATTGTTGATTTCTTCACCAACACTGTCCGTATGTCCGGTGACCGTCACCATTTTTTCGGGATATTTATTCAGATAGGCTCTCAGCTCTTTTGCATATGCTTGGATAGTATTGTCCGGTTTGAAGGTCTTCGACCCAAAACCTGCATATAATATCTTGTTGGCGATTCCAGCTTCGATCTTGGCCAATCGTTCTTCAGGAATATCTTGGAAGTTCATACCGATGCCGCCACTAAATAGTCCTGAAGAATTAAAACTGAAACTTAGGGTATCGGAAGAAGAATATAGCTTGTCGCCATTAACTCCAAAAGAAATCAACTTCTCTTTAAAGTTCTCGGCACGTAATAATCCAAATCGAGGGTTTTCATCATTCCTATAATATCCGGTCAGCGAAAGTTCCTTCATTTGATTGTTATTCAGGTAGTTGAAGATCCGCAATCGCAAGGTGCTATCAGCGTCTCTAAGGCGAACGATGGTGGAATCCTTTACCAATATCACTTTTCGAAGATCACTCAACGAAAAGTCGTCACCGCTGCGTAAGCGTAAACGATCCTCGAATGAAACTTTTGGGACGACCGCGATCTCTTTCGGTTCAGGAATCGGTTCTGGTCGGTCGCATATGGCTTTGATTTTGCAGGAATAGAACCATATCCCAAAAATAGACCATGCCAAAAAGAGCAAAAAACCAAGGAAGAATTGTTTCATAGCATAGATTATCAGTTAGTTACGCTTAAAATTAAAGAATACATATTCGTTGAACAATTATGTGGTTGCAAAAAGTACCAATTGTAACAATTTTTCGATGAAATGCACCTTTTCGCAACTAAAAAAGGGTGCGAATAAATTGCGCAAATAAATATTATTCCTTTAAATTTGTAACAGAATAGAAATACGAATGCAAAGTAATCAATTACATCATCATCATTTTCATACTTACGCTCAGGCGAGGTGAGAATGTTATGTGTATTTATTAAATCATATACGAACCCGTTTGAGTAGCTCAAGCGGGTTTTTTCTTTAAAGAATTGCTTGACTACTCATAGTCAAATTGAAAATTGAAAATGACAAAAATTAGAATTGCGGTCCAAAAATCTGGCCGACTAAACGAAGATTCTCTTAGATTATTAAAAGATTGTGGTGTATCTATCGATAATGGGAAAGACCAGCTCAAGGCCTCGGCTAGAAATTTTCCACTAGAAGTTTTTTACTTGCGAAATGGTGATATTCCTCAATATCTTAGAGATGGTGTGGTGGACATTGCCATCTTGGGCGAAAACACACTTATCGAAAAAGGGCAAGACCTTAAAATTGTGGAGCGACTTGGGTTTTCCAAATGTAAGGTGTCATTGGCCATTCCTAAAAACGAGAACTATAAAGGCATTGAAGATTTCAAGGGGAAGCGTATTGCCACCTCTTATCCCAATACGGTAAAGACCTTCTTGGCCGATAAGGGCATCGAGGCTGACCTCCATATTATCAATGGTTCTGTAGAAATCGCCCCAAACATAGGGTTGGCGGATGCCATCTGTGATATAGTTTCAAGCGGCAGTACGCTTTTCAAGAACAACTTGAAGGAGGTAGAGGTGATGCTAAGAAGTGAAGCTGTTTTGACCGTGTCCCCAACAATTTCGTCCGAAGCGAAAGAGATTCTGGAGCGACTTCAATTTAGAATACGTTCGGTACAAAAAGGAAGAGAAAGCAAATATGTCTTGCTGAATGCTCCAGATGAAAAGCTAAAGGACATCATTTCCATTCTACCAGGAATGCGCAGCCCTACAGTATTGCCATTGGCAGAAAAGGGTTGGAGCTCAGTGCATTCTGTCATTAGCAAGGATAAATTTTGGGAGATCATCGACGAACTCAAAGCGGCAGGAGCCGAGGGAATTCTAGTATGCCCAATAGAAAAAATGGTTGTGTAGTGGTTTTGCTCTGGCAAAAGCTTAAATCAAACTTTATAAATGATGAAAAAGATATATAGTCCAAATAAGAATACTTGGAAAGATATCCTGAAACGACCCACACAGACCGTTGAAGATATCGAGGCCACAGTTTTGGAGGTGTTTAACGAGGTCAAGACCAAAGGCGATAGCGCGATCAAAAAATACACCTCACTTTTCGATGGCGTTCAATTAAGTGACAATATGGTTTCCGATTCTGAACTCAACGAGGCCGAGTCGGTTATTTCTGATGAATTGAAAAAGGCCATTCAATTGGCCAAATCCAATATCGAAACCTTTCATGCCGCACAGAAGACGGAGATGGTATCCGCCGAAACCATGAAAGGTGTAAAATGTTGGCAAGAAAAACGCCCGATTCAGCGTGTGGGACTTTATATCCCGGGAGGAACAGCACCCTTGTTCTCGACCATTTTAATGTTAGCTATTCCTGCTAAGCTTGCTGGTTGTAAAGAGATCATATTATGCTCTCCTCCGGATAAGAAAGGGAAAGTGAACCCAGCGATCTTATATGCCGCGAGCCTTTGCGGTGTCACCAAGATCTATAAGGTGGGCGGTATACAGGCGATTGCTGGAATGACCTTTGGTACGGCTACGATACCACAGGTGTATAAGGTCTTTGGTCCAGGCAACCAATTTGTTACGGTAGCGAAACAACTAGCAACAAAGTTTGGAGTGGCAATCGATATGCCAGCGGGCCCATCGGAATTGCTGGTGGTTGCAGATGATACTGCCGATGCAGCCTTTGTAGCCTCTGACTTGCTTAGTCAGGCAGAGCATGGCGCAGATAGTCAGGTCATCCTTGTGTCCACCTCGAAATCGTTGATCGAAAAGGTCGAAAACGAGGTGTATGGGCAACTTGCGGCACTTCCACGGAAGGATATTGCATCCAAGGCCATCGAGAATTCTCGTCTTATTTATGTTGAAAATGATGAGACCGCACTAGAATTGATCAACGAATATGGCCCTGAACACTTTATCATATGTGTGAAAGAGGAAGACCTTTATGTAAATGGGATCGTCAACGCTGGCTCTGTGTTTGTGGGTAATTATACTCCCGAGAGTGCTGGTGACTACGCCTCAGGGACCAACCATACCTTACCGACAAATGGGTATGCCAAGCAATATAGCGGTGTCAATCTCGATAGCTTTATGAAAAGTATGACCTTTCAAAAGATATCTGCGGAAGGAATACAGGGAATAGGAGAAGCCATAGAGTTGATGGCTGAGGCTGAGGGACTTTATGCACACAAGAATGCAGTAACATTACGTTTGCAAAGTTTGAAATGATGAAAGCGATTACCTTCAATATAAATGATCTTGTCCGTGAAAATGTCGCGACGCTGAAGCCATATAGTTCGGCTCGTGACGAATTTAAGGACTTCGATAAGGACATGGTCTTCTTGGACGCCAATGAAAATCCATTTGATAATGGTGTTAACCGTTATCCCGATCCACAGCAGCGCGATTTAAAAGAAGTGTTGGCCAAGCAAAAAAGAGTGTATTCTGGTCAAATTCTTTTGGGCAATGGCTCTGACGAGGTGTTGGACCTTATTTTTAGGGCTTTCTGCGAGCCAAAGGTCGACAATATTATTACGTTGCCACCAACTTATGGCATGTACAAAGTACTTGCAGCGACCAATGATGTGGAAAATAGAGAAGTGTTGCTTTCTAAAGACTTTGAACCAAGAGTTGAAGAGACGCTCAACATGGCCAACAAGAACTCCAAATTATTATTTCTATGTTCGCCCAATAATCCTACGGGAAATAGTTTTTCAGCAGTGTGTATCCAACGTTTGCTCAATGGTTTTAATGGACTCGTAGTCATCGATGAGGCCTATATCGATTTTGCCGAAAATGAAAGCTGGGTGTCTAAACTTTCAGACTATCCAAATTTGATCGTTACGCAAACGCTTTCCAAAGCCTATGGGCTCGCAGGAATTCGGTTGGGAATATGTTATGCCTCTAAAGAGATCATCGCCATCCTCAACAAAATAAAGGCGCCATACAACGTTAATGAGCTTACGCAGCAACGAGCGTTAGAACGAATCGCCGATATGTCGGCGGTAAGAAAAGAGGTGTCGAAAATAATCAAGGAAAGGGAAGGTTTGGTCAAAGCATTGCAAGAGGTGAATTTTATAGAAGAAATATTTCCGACGGATGCTAATTTTGTGTTGGCACGAGTTGACGATGCCAACAAACGATACGAACAACTTGTGCAAAAGGGGGTCGTGGTAAGAAATCGAAGTACACAACCGCTATGTGAGCAAACATTGCGATTTACCGTGGGAACCCCCGAAGAAAATAAAAGATTGATTAACGCATTAAAAGAGATTGTATAATGGCCAAACGCGTTTTGTTTATAGACCGAGATGGTACCATGATCAAAGAGCCTGCAGATGAGCAGATCGATAGCTTTGAAAAATTAGATTTTTATCCAAAGGCGCTGACATATTTGGGGAAGATTGCCGAAGAACTCGATTTTGAGCTTGCCATGATCACCAATCAGGATGGTCTGGGAACCGAAAGCTTTCCAGAGGATACTTTTTGGCCAGTTCAAAATTTCATTATCAAAACATTTGAAAGCGAGGGCGTGGCCTTTGATGAGATCTTTATAGACAGTAGCTTTCCCCATGAAAATAGAGACACCCGCAAGCCTGGTACTGGATTGCTCGCCAAATATTTTTCGGACGACTATGACCTAACCAACTCATTTGTGATGGGAGATCGTCTCACAGATATTGAATTGGCCAAGAATTTAGGGGCGAAGGGTATCTTTATCAATGATAACACCAACTTGGGAAATGACGAGCTCACGGTAAAACGAGAGGAGCTCCAAAAGGTCATCGCATTGGAATCCAATGATTGGAAAAAGATCTATGAATTTTTAAAACTTCAAAGTCGTTCTGCCAGCATCAGACGGAAGACGAATGAGACCGATATCGCTATCGACCTGAACCTCGACGGCACCGGAAAGAGCACTATCAACACCGGAATCGCCTTCTTCGATCATATGTTGGATCAAATAGCACGTCACGGGCAAATGGATCTTGACATTAGCGTTAAAGGCGATTTGGAAGTAGATGAGCATCACACCATCGAAGACACGGCCATTGCACTAGGTGAGGTATTCAGCAAGGCATTAGGCGACAAATTAGGAATAGAGCGCTACGGTTTCTGTTTGCCGATGGACGATTGTCTCGCGCAGGTGGCCATTGACTTTGGTGGAAGGAACTGGCTGGTTTGGGAGGCAGAGTTTCAAAGGGAGATGATCGGGAAAATGCCAACCGAGATGTTCTATCACTTTTTTAAGTCATTCACCGACGGAGCAAAGGCCAATTTGAATATAAAGGCAGAAGGACAGAATGAACATCACAAGATCGAAGCTATCTTTAAGGCCTTTGCCAAGGCTATTAAGGTAGCCGTGAAACGGGATGCTGAGAAGATGATCTTGCCATCGACCAAAGGAATGTTGTAAATCATATCCAATGGTCATTCCTACGCAAGCAGGAATTCAAATTCATTATTTTCTTAATCGTAGATGTAATATGAAAATAGTAATAATAGATTATGGCGCAGGCAATATACAAAGTATTCAATTCGCCATTCAGCGTTTAGGATACCAATCGGTATTAAGCAATGACCCAGAGGTTATCCAAGCTGCCGATAAGGTAATATTCCCTGGGGTTGGAGAGGCTAGCAGCGCTATGAATAAGCTTAAGGCAACTGGCTTGGACACTCTGATACCAAATTTGGAACAGCCGGTCTTGGGAATTTGTCTAGGAATGCAATTGATGTGTAATGGTTCGGAAGAAGGAGATACCCACGGGTTGGGGATATTTGATGTAGATGTCGTGAAATTCGACCATGGTGTAAAAGTGCCGCAAATAGGTTGGAATCAGATATCAGATCTAAAGTCTCACCTCTTTGACGGGGTCAAGGAGAACGAATATATGTATCTAGTGCACAGTTTTTATGCTCCGGTGTGCAACGAAACCATCGCGACCACCGACTATGGTCTGAAATATGCCACAGCATTACAAAAGAAGAACTTTTATGGTGTGCAGTTCCACCCAGAGAAGAGTAGTGAGGCTGGAGCGCGAATTTTAGAAAATTTTTTGAAGTTAGAATCTTGACCCTTGTCATTCCTGCGATAACAGGAACCCAACATATTTTAATTATAATTCCGTATCAGCTGCGGAATGACATGAACAATAAGAAATGAGAATTATCCCAGCCATAGACATTATAGACGGCAAGTGCGTACGCTTGTCCAAAGGAGATTACAGCACCAAAAAAGTGTATAATGAGAACCCCTTGGAAGTTGCCAAGGAGTTCGAAGCCCATGGAATTGATCATTTACATCTAGTTGACCTTGATGGCGCTAAGAGTAAACATATTGTCAACCATAAGGTTTTGGAGCAAATCGCGTCCAAAACTAGCTTGAAGATCGACTTCGGCGGCGGCCTCAAATCGGATGAGGATGTAAGAGTCGCTTTTGAAAGTGGTGCCAATCAGATCACCGGCGGAAGTATTGCCGTAAAGGACCCAATAACCTTTAAAAATTGGTTGAAAGGATATGGAAGCGAAAAGGTCATCCTTGGCGCCGACGCTAATAACGAGAAGATCGCCATTTCTGGTTGGCTGGAAGAGAGTGAGCAAGAATTGATTCCTTTTATTCAGGGATATCAAGCCGAAGGAGTTGACTATGTAATATGCACCGACATTAGCAAAGATGGGATGTTGCAAGGCCCATCGTTCGATTTGTATGAAAAAATATTAAGCGCTTGTGACCATGAGCTGAAACTGATCGCCTCTGGCGGGATCTCAACTTTTGAAGAATTACCCAAGCTTGCGGAAATTGGATGTGAAGGCACTATCATTGGTAAGGCCATTTATGAAGGAAGGATTAGCATGAAGCAGTTAGAAAATTATATTTTAGAAGTTTAAAAAGACAAAGGACGAAGGATAGAGATATCCGACAAAACCGAAAGAAGAAAGAATATATAATTCGTTGTTTTGCTCTCTATAATCCTATTTCTCATGGAAGCACAGATCATAGAAGAATTCAAACAAAACGCCATATATCGCCTGGATGAGAGTACACGGATGATAAAAAGAGCGTTGTCCGAAATTGGAGAGGCTGGCGTTTGGGTGCGACCCAACCACGTTTCTAACAGTATAGGGAATCTCATTTTGCATCTCTGTGGTAACATTGGCCAATACGCGATAGCCTCTTTGGGAGAATTGCCAGATGATCGCGACAGAGATGCCGAGTTCAATGCTATGGAGGGTCTCGTGAAAGACGAATTGTTTGAAAAGTTAGATGAGATCGTCAACAAGGCGAAGGCGACCATTCAATATGCCACGGCAGAACAATTGACAAAGAAACGTGAGGTACAAGGCTTTACATTTTCTGGGATTGGAATTGTGATGCATGTGGTAGAACATTATTCCTACCATACCGGCCAGATCGCATTTTGGGTGAAGCAGCTCGTGGCAAAGGATCTAGGTTTTTATGATGGGGTAGATCTCAATATTAAAAATAAGAACTAGATCTTCCAACTTTTGATAGCGGGGAGATCTCAATTCAAAATATATAAATGCTTACAAAACGTATTATTCCTTGTTTGGACATAAAGAACGGGAGGACCGTAAAGGGTGTCAATTTTGTGGACCTGCGAGATGCTGGTGATCCCGTAGCGTTGGCAGACGCCTATTCGAAAGCTGGGGCCGACGAACTCGTATTCTTGGACATATCCGCCACCGAAGAAAGGAGAAGGACCTTGGCAGATTTGGTGCTTCATGTGGCCGAAAAGGTAAATATCCCATTTACCGTAGGTGGTGGCATCAGTTCTGTAGAAGATGTGGACATATTGCTCAAGCGAGGGGCGGACAAGGTCTCCATTAATTCTTCAGCTGTAAAAAATCCTCAGTTGATCAACGATCTAGTGGCCAAATTTGGGTCACAATGTATCGTCGTGGCGATCGATGCCAAAGAAATAGAGGGTGAGTGGAAAGTGCATTTGGTCGGTGGTAAGGTCCCAACAGAACTCGACTTGTTTGAATGGGCAAAAGAAGTCGCGGAACGCGGCGCAGGAGAAATTCTGTTCACCTCCATGAATCACGACGGCACGAAGAATGGTTTTGCCAACGAAGCTTTGGCAAGGCTTTCAGAAATGTTGAATATTCCGATCATCGCTTCAGGTGGTGCAGGCAATACACAGCATTTTGTAGATACTTTCAAAGATGGAAAGGCGGACGCTGCACTTGCAGCAAGTGTTTTCCACTTTAAGGAAATAGAAATTAAAGATTTAAAAAAGGAACTGAGGGACAACGATATTCCCGTACGACTCTGATTGTCATTCCTGCGAACGCAGGAATGCAAAATAGGAAATAGATCAATTAAAAATAGAATCCTGCTCCTGTCTGCCGAAAGGCAAGTTCGCAGGAATGACCGAAAAGCAATGAATATAGATTTTAACAAAAATACCGATGGGCTAGTGCCGGCAATCGTACAAGATGCCGAAACTAAAAATGTGCTGATGCTCGGTTATATGGATCAGGCAGCCCTTGACAGGACGATGGAAACTAAGAAAGTGACCTTCTTTAGCCGAACCAAGCAACGCCTTTGGACCAAGGGAGAGGAAAGTGGTAATTTTTTAGATCTGGTAGCTATGAAACTGGATTGCGATAATGACACTCTTCTTGTTATGGCAAAACCGTCAGGGCCGACCTGTCATAAAGGAACAGATACATGCTGGGCAGAGGATAACAAGCAACATTTTGGTTTTTTATCTCAACTCGAAACAATAATTACAGACAGAAAGGAAAACTCTGAAAATCAGCAAAGCTACATTGCCTCCCTATTTAGAAAAGGCATTAACAAGGTGGCTCAAAAAGTAGGCGAGGAGGCTGTAGAAGTCGTGATCGAGGCAAAAGATGACAATGAAGAACTCTTTCTAAACGAAAGCGCGGACCTGTTGTTCCATTATCTGATACTGTTGCAAGCCAAGGGCCATACCTTGAATGATGTTGTTGAAGTTTTGAAAGTGCGACACTGATGAATTTTTTTGATCAATTATTTTATAAAGTGCTTCGCTATTATCAAGAGCGGGCAAGGAAGGGGCATTTTAAAAAGGCCATTTCCAAAGCTGTCTTATACATCTCTTTTTTGCAGATCAGCACCTTATTACTGGTCGGTTTAATTCTAGTAAAGTTGATCGGACGGTCCTACGCTTTTTCAATGACCGAAACCAATGGGTGGACCCTTTTTATCCTCTCTTCCATCGGAATCTATTTTTATAATACGCTGCATTACAATGGTCGTAAAAGAATGAAGATAAAGAGTGAAATGATAGGGGGGCATAAAAAAACGACCCAAATATGGATATATTGGGTCGTTCCGTTTGCCATGCAGGCGTTAATAATTATTTTTCTTCAAGCTTTTTAGGCGGTCTTTTTTTTGGGTTTGTTATCATCAACCCATTTACCGTTCTTTGATTCTCCTAAAATAACCACTTCTTTTGTAGCCTCATATGCTTTCGCACTTTGTAACATTTGCTTTTCGGTATCCCTTCTAAGTACGATTCCAGTTCTAGAGCCCTTATTTCTGATCTCGATATAAAAACCATCTTTAAAACTGGTAAGAGGCTTGGTTGCTGGTCTTCCCATAAATTATACTTCAATATGTGGATGTAAACATCCGTTTCTGTTAAATTAAATGCAATTATACTATTATTTTAACAATTCTTTGCAAAGGATATGTTAAAGATTCTATCGCTTCTCCTTATCGAGATATAGTCAAATTGCATAATGTGCAAAGTATGTTCATATCTTCTTCCCCTTCGCATCTGAAAATTCATTAATTATGCAACCCAATTTATGAACTAACATATGACGACCATCACTACGATCCCGGTGTACAATAGACGGGGCAAACGCGTTACCAGTATTCACCGTGACGATTTTGTAAAGATCAACGATCCCGAGGAGGCTTTCTTCGATGTTCAGGAGAATTTCGTCATTATTAGAGATCGCTTTTTTCGCCCCCCTCACTTGGTAATGCCATGGACATTTTGGATTCAAGGTGAGAAGGTCTCTTCACAACCATTGCAAAAGCACTGTAAAAAAGTGCTTTTCATATTAGCATCCCCCAATCGATATGAGTTCGATTATTCGAACGAATTCAAAGCGGGGCGGCCATTGTCCAAAAAGTCTTTCGCCAACTTTAGGGAGACCTTTCCGCAACTGATGCAACATCTGGATGGATCTGGAGAGGAATGTTTCGAAGTGACCTTCTACAATATGGTACCGTTCCAAACCTCTCTTTTCCTCCTGTTTAAAAAAAGTGCAGATAAATTGACCCGTTTTAATTGTTGGCTCCATGGTTGGTATGGGATGAAATACCAGAGAGAATTCGAGGCCTTTATCAAAAAGAACCGTTTTGACTATTGCTTCAATGCAAGCACCAAAATGTTCAAAAAGATGGTGTCCCAAGAATTATCGAGACATCTCTCGTGCGAGTACCAATTACATCATCCGGCAAGTAGTTACTGGAGCAGAAAGAAGCTAAATCTAGGGCTCAAAAAGATCATTCACAAAGAGACACAGGAAATGGCACAATGGGAGCAAATCGATTTCGACGACAATACTTTTATAAGTCGCTAAATTTCCATAAATTAAGGGTGTTTAACTGGAAAAGAAAATATCAAAGTTCAAATCATGAGACCAATAATCTTCACATCGTTCAGACATACTATTTCGGTGCAACTATCGACACTGTTTTTAGCTGCACTGCTTCTAGGATTTCAAAATGTAAAAGCGGCATTTTTCCAACAAGAGGAGAGCCAGAATTATGAACAGTACAAAGGAGTGGTAAAAGATAGTGAATCGAAGGATATTCTGGTATTTGCCACGATCGCCATCGAAGGGACCAATATCAGTGTGATCACTAATACCGAAGGGGAGTTTTTATTGAAAGTCCCATCTTCGATGACCGATGCACGGGTAAGAATATCGCATCTGGGCTATGACGATAAAATAATTCCCTTGTCAGAACTTAAATCGTCGAATAACAAGATATACTTGGACATCGCAGTGACCGAACTTTCCGAGGTAGAGATCTCCATGCCAAAAGATGCAGCGGAGGTGGTGAGAAAGGCACTATCAAAAAAAGGAGACAACTATCTTGGTGATCATTCAATAATGACAGCCTTCTATAGAGAATCGATCAAGAAAAGAAGACGGAACGTTTCGTTGTCCGAAGCCGTTGTTAACATTTACAAGCAGCCATACAGTTCTAGCAGAAAGGACGTGATGAAGCTGTATAAGGCGAGAAAGAGCACAGATTATTCAAGATTGGATACCATAGCTCTAAAATTCCGTGGAGGACCATTCAATACACTTTATATCGATTTTATGAAGTATCCTGAGTTCATGTTTGAAAATGGACAGTTGGATTATTACGACTTCAGCTTTGGCCGTACCACCCTTATCAATGAAAAACCCGTATATGTTATCAATTTTAAGCAGCGTCCAGACATTTCGCTACCCTTGTTCTATGGGAAACTTTATATCGACGCGAATACCTACGCGTTGACAAGCGCGATCTATAATTTAAATGTTGAGAATAGAAAGGAGGCCAGCGAGATCTTTGTGAGAAAGAAACCTGCAAGGGCAGAGGTGTATCCCACTCAGGCCGCTTACAGAGTGGATTATCGACAGAATGATGGTAAATGGTACTATGGGTATAGTAATGTGCAAATGGTATTCAAAGTGAAGTGGAAAAATAAGCTCTTCAGCTCTACTTATGCCATCTCTGGGGAAATGGCCATTACCGATTGGAAAAAGAACACCGCAAAGGAATTTGTGCAACCACGTGAACGTCTTCGACCCTCTGTGGTTTTATCAGATGAAGTTTCAGGATTCTCCGACCCTAACTTTTGGGGGGATTACAACGTCATAGAACCAGAAAAGTCTATCGAAACCGCCATCAACAAGATTCGCAGAAAATTAAGGCGGATCAAATCATAGCACTGGCCCGGAAAAAATGTAAGGCATTCTTTTATTTTACTACCAAGGTCCCTGTTAGGCATCATTTTTGTTAAACTATAATTTGTCCTGACATTTATGTTGTTTTTAACGGTCAGAAAAATAAAATGTTGTTATTTTTCGCCCTGTTTAATGAGCTATGATGAAACACCTCTTTATATGGTTAATATTCTGCGCACCGATCATGGTCGTGAGCGCGCAGGATACCATCGTTCTAGATGGTGATAAGAACGGCACCTCTTTTTCCATAGACTCCCCTAAGGGCACTCCAAGCCTGCTATTACCAAAAGAGGAAGAGGCAGCACCTCGAAGTTTTAGGTCCGATGAGGATCAGAAAGCGATCATGCGTACCAATGACCTTGGGTTTCCAGAATATAAGGTAGACCAAAAATTCAAACAAAAGTCGAATGCCCAAAAAGATGACTATAAAGGTATTTACAGACGTAATCAATACCTGGGAGACCTCAGAAACAATGGTGAATTCGTAAAAATACTGTGTAGAGACCATCAATTTGTGGACGGCGACCTGATACGGATCAAAGTCAATGATGTCGTAGTGCAAAGTCAAGTGTATCTCATTGGGGATTACAAGGCGATCAAGGTGGAACTACAATCTGGATTTAACAAAATAGATTTTGAGGCACTCAATGAAGGACAATCTAGTCCCAATACCGCAGAGCTCAGAGTTTTGGATGACCAAGGTAATATCGTGTCTTCCAATTATTGGTTCTTGGGAACTGGCTTCACCGCCTCGATCGTAGTGATCAAAGAATAGCCTCTACTTTTACCTTTTCATAAGAATACGTTCGTATCTCCTTTTATTTTATTTTTCAAAAGCATCTTTATTTTTGGAAAACTAGAATTTAAATGTGATTTTTTTATACCCTTGGATACTAATTGTTCAAATCATTAGCATTCTATGAGTAAAGAAGAGCAGTTCACAAAGCTCATTAAGGATAACGAGGGTATTATCTTCAAGATCACTACGGTCTATACCGACAATCGAGAGGACCAACAAGACCTGTATCAAGATATCGTGTTTCAGCTCTGGAAATATTTTGAAAGTTTTAGAAACGAGTCCAAGATATCGACATGGATGTACAGAGTTGCCTTGAACACAGCCATTACCAGGATAAAAAGAGAAAAAAGAAACGGGCAGAAGGTCGCCATCGATAAAGTAGTGTTACAACAAACAGAATATTATGATGCTGACTTTGAGGAGCGCCTAAAGCTCATGTACGACCATATACAAATGTTGAATGATCTGGAAAAGGGATTGATACTTCTTTTGCTCGAAGGAAAGAAATACGAAGAGATGGCCGCCATCACTGGATTGACCACGAGCAATGTTGGGACTCGAATTTCTAGGATAAAACAGAAGCTAAAATCGACAGTAACAGAAAAACAAGCGAGATGAATATCGAAGAGATGAAAGACATTTGGTCGCAGATGAGCGATCAACTAGAGAAGCAAAAGAAGCTAACTGATAAACTGATCATAGAGATGACAAAAGAGAAATTTAAGAACAGATTCAATGCTATTTCAATGTATGAAACGGCTGGTGCAGTGATTTGTTTTCTAATGGCACTGTTTGTAATTATCAACTTCAATAAATTAGATAGTTGGTATTTGTCACTTTTTGGCCTAATTGTGGTGCTATTTTTAGTGATATTGCCTATTTTATCCTTAAGATCCATCAAGCGAATGAAGACGATCGACATCGTGAGGAATAACTATAGGCAGACAATTGTTGATTTTACAAAAAGGCGAAAATCGTTTTTATTGATTCAGAAGATATCAATGGCCTCAAGTTTTATTTTAATGTTGGTCTCGGTGCCTGTGGCATCTAAGCTGATCGGCGATAAGGATGTATTTCTGATGAATGGCACAAAATGGTTATGGTACTTTGCTATTATGGGAATATTCCTATTCTTCTTTTCTAGATGGGTGTATCGATGCTACAATGGCATATCGAAATCGGCTGAAGAGGTTTTGAAAGAACTAAAAGATTCTTAGCTTTATATACCGATATTAATGAATTATATGTTTTGGCAAATAAATTTTCTTAAAAGATGAAACGATCGATGGTCCTATTCTTAACTGTATCGTTCCTTCTGGGCTGTTCTTCAAGTGACGATGTGAGGAAAGCTGATTATGTTGGGAAAACATTTGACCACCGCTTTTTTGATACATTACAAGAGTGTCTTGATGCACAACCAGATCCGAACTTTTTTATAAATTGCCATCAGCAATTGAGTTTCATTGATCTTGAAACAGCAGAAATTTCACTTACCGATATCATTTACAGAGTAGATTATTCAGTATTTGGTAATAGGGTAACCTTGCGCTCTGGACCCAATACTCTAGAATTTCAGCAGGATATTGTATTTGAGCGTATAAGCGACTCCTCGCTAAGACGGATCTCTGACAACTCGGTCTGGTACGAGCGTAACGGAGACGATATTTGGGAATGATCGCTTGGTTTGATGATCATCTTACCTAAAGAATACTTTGGTACCTTGCTTAAAATAAAGATAACAGATGCAAAATGACGAATGATGCAGGATATTCCGGTACTCCATTAAGTAAGAAACTAGGTTTGAAGGACGGCTTTTCGGTACTGCTGGTCAATCCGCCCGATCACTACTTGAAACTGTTGGGCGACCTCCCTTCAAATATTCACTTTCTAGAAGACCTAACATCCGAGAAGGCGGACTTTATACATTTGTTCTGTACATCCTTATCGCAGTTAGAAAAAAAGGCATTAGCGCTCAAACCTATTCTAAAGAAAACAGGAATGCTTTGGGTGAGTTGGCCAAAAGGTAGTTCAGAAATTCCAACAACATTAAAAAGAGAACCAATAAGAGATCGTTTGACTGCCATGGGATTGGTAGACATCAAGGTATGTGCGGTCGATCAGGACTGGAGCGGACTCAAATTTGTATATCGTGCGAAGGATCGTAGGTTTCTTTGAGTAAGTACAAAAAAAAAGCCTCCTGTAGGGAGGCAGTACTTTTATTTATTCGTTATCAGTCAATAGCTTGATCAACGGTGCCTGTATAGTTCCCCTGCACACGAATACCTCCTGAAACGGTGCAATCCCAGACAAATGTATATTCACCCTCATTAATTTCAACAGTAAGCGTACCACCTGTGATCTGTGCCGTGGTAGTGGCTTGCTCGGTCATGGGATCATAGCCTAAAACCACTTCTCCAAAAAAGGTAAATGCTGTCGCATCATCCAAATTGAATTGGTATGTGCCGGCTTCAATATCAGTTTGATTTTGTATGTCAAAATAGACATAGTCAACTGTACTATCTGCGAGCACATTATTGCCAGTAACACTCATATTGACACCCTTTCCTATCCATACCCTGTTACTGGTCCTGAAAAAATCGATGATCAGTGTGTTCAATTCTACAGTAGTGTCAACATACTCGAAGACATTGTCTGCCTGAAGGTTTGTATCTTGATCGTTATCATCATTACTACACGAGGCGAACATAGTAAAAACTAGAATTGGTAGTAGAATAAGAGGTCTTTTAAAGAAATAGCTCATGATATTAAGTAGTTTTTGTTTTTCGATATTAGGAAAAAGAACTTGAAAATCAAAATTTTATTCAAATTTCCCTTATCAGTTGGGCAAATGGATACTTTAACAATTTGTCAGAAAATTAGGCAAAAAAATGCCGCCTTTGGGGAAAGCGGTATTTTCATCAACCTAACCAAATGGTTATGTCAAGTGCAATTATTCGTTGGTTGCCATAAGGGCTAAGAACTTATCTAAATTAGGAAGAATGACAATTCTAGTGCGGCGATTGCGCGCTTGATTCTCTGCATTGTCATTTGGTACCAAAGGAACAAAACTTCCCCTACCGGAAGCGATCATCTTCGACGGATCTACACCATGTGTCTTTTGAAGCTTTCTTACCACCGATGTCGCGCGTTTTACACTCAGGTCCCAATTGTCCAATAGGTTGGGTCTGCTGTAAGGTCTAGAATCGGTATGACCTTCGACCATCACATCAATGCTGGGTTCAGATTTGATGACTTCCGCAATTTTCGAAAGAACCTCATCTGCCTTTTTGTTGATTCGGAAACTACCAGATTTGAATAAGAATTTGTCCGATAGATTGATCATCACCACAGTCTGGTCGATAGAAATATCGATGTTCTCATCGTTTTTGATATCGTCCGTTAATGATTTGGTGAGATTATAGGTGATGGCAAGATTCATGGAGTCCTTTAAGGTAGAGGCAGTGCTAAGTTGTGAAGCGCTAACGTTGCTCAAGGTCGCACGCATTTTTTCCTTGGCAGCATTGGACACGACAATGGTTCCATCGTCAGACATCGACATTTTCTCGTTGACCTCTTCTTTCAAAGAATTGATCTTGTCGTAATAGGCTTCAACACGCTGCTCTACGTTGGTCATTTTAGACTTTAACTCGTCACGTTCAACAGCAGTCTTTTGTAGTAGGCTTCTGGTTTCTGCGTGCTCTTGCTCTAGAGCGACGTACTTTTTTTTAGAAACACAAGATGCTAGGGCAATCGTTGCTGCGAGTAAAATAACTTTTTTCATTTTTAGGTTATTAGTTATAAATAGAATATGAATAAAAAATATATAATAATTTACGTACCGAAATAGCCATATGGTTCACGTAGCAAACCAGAAAACCTTAAAAAAGTACCCACAGCATTTATAGTTGTTTGATTTTATGAGCGTTACGAATGGATCATTCTTCGATAAGCGATAGATGTTTGTAAATATTAGGGAGGATCAGTATCCGTATACGTCTATTCTTTGCTCTATTTGTTCTATTGTCATTTTCCACCAAAGGCATATAACTGCTTCTACCAGAGGCAATCATCTTCTTAGGGTCGACCTTGTGGGTCTTTTGCAGTTTTCTAACTACCGAGGTGGCGCGCTTCACACTTAGGTCCCAGTTGTCTGCTATACCAGGTCTGCTTATAGGGATGTTGTCTGTATGACCTTCCACCATGATGCTTACGCTATCATCTTCATTGACGACCGAAGCAATTTTGGCAAGAATATCATTTGCGCTCCGTTTGATGCGATAACCACCAGAATTAAACAGTAAATTATTGGCAAGCGATATGGAGATGACTTCTTGGTCAACATATATGTTCACATTGTTGTTATCACGAACTTCACTTCCTAGCGATGCCAATAATCGCTCTGCAAGCTCATTATTGCCTGTCGCATAGCCAACTCCGTTACTACCAGGGGATTCCTCGATGGACGCTTCATCGCCAACTACTTCTTTCTTTAAATCGTTGATCTTGCTATAATACGTGCTTATACGCTTTTGTATATGTCCCATTTTCTCATTCAGCGCATCGCGTTCTTCAGTGATGGATTTTAATTGGGTTTTGGTTTCCTCGAGATCGTTTTGAAGTGCAAGATGCTCCTTTTGGGATACACATGAAGATAAGGCCGCAGCGGCGACCGCAAATATTGCGATTTTTTTCATTAATTAATTAGGTTATTGGTTGGACGCCTAAAATTAACACTTATGTCTTACTTTTCATAGAAAAAACCGAAAGTTATAATTTCGTTTCTTGCGGGCCATTTTCTATTTGCCCAAGCATAAGTTTCACCCAAAAGAGGTCATGAGAGGGAACTCATATTTTTTCTCAGGTCTATCAGATAAATACCAACGGATGATTCTCTGTACGTCTTCATTGTCTTTTTGCGGTAGTATATATCCCTCAATATCTTCGAGAGAATTGATCGTGGCAGATTTTTCAATGTATCCATAACCCACATATCCTCCGTTCTTTACCAAAACTACTGCATCCTCATTCGCATGTCGTCCTTTTTCTTTGATGATAAAGGTTTCTTCGAGGATTGTTAAAGAATCAATGGCCTCAAGGACCCTTTGGTTATAGGTAGTGATGGCCTCTTTATTTTCACAAACACCAGCACAATTTTGAATAGAAAAGTGACTTCCACAGTTTCCATTTTCCATAAGCTGCGTATACTTTGGGCAAAGCTGATATTCCCGACAAAGATGCTCGATAAAAATCCTGACCGAAGTGATACTGTCAAAAGCCGCTATCGAGTTTTGCGAAAGTCGCAGGTCATTGTAGGCGATCCTCAAGATGCCGTTGCGATCCTCATAAGTAATTAGGCCAAATCGTTTGTTGTTACGTTTCTGGGCAGCATTGTGTCTGGGGTAATGGTGTTTGATCTCTGCAGACTCCAATAGCAAGGCGATCAATTCGTTTCCGGTCTCACAGTGGTCGATATTGTAAATCTCTCTTCGGATGGCTGATTCTTTCTTCGATTTTGAATAAAAATGCTGAAGTACCCGTTTTTTAATATTGATCGCCTTTCCTACGTAAATGATCTTTGCGTTCTCATCCCGAAAATAGTACACGCCTGGCTTTTCTGGGAGCTGATCGATGATTGATGCTTCAAGATTCGCTGGGAGCGTAGCTTGCTTGCTTCTGGGATTGAGGAAGTTCTTAAACACTTCTGCAGCATTTTGCTGTTTCAAAAGCAACTCAAACAACAAAACTGTGGCATGCGCATCACCACGGGCACGGTGCCGATCGCTCAATGGAATGTTGAGGCTGTTGCATAGTTTTCCCAAGCTGTATGATCTAAAACCTGGAATCAGCTTGCGCGATAGGCGCACAGTGCACAACTTCTTTCGCTGAAAGTCGACCCCAATGCGGCTGAACTCTTCTTTTATTACATTAAAATCGAAATTGACGCTATGGGCAACAAAAATGACATCTTCGGTCATCTCTAGCACTTTAGGGGCAATTTCTTCGAAAAGAGGTGCATCATACACCATACCGTTATCGATACCCGTAAGGGCTGTAATGTAGAAAGGGATCTCCGACTGTGGATTCACCAGCGTGCAATATTCGTCTACGATCTGATAGCCATCGTGCTTAAAAATGGCGATTTCTGTGATGCGATTCCCTCTTAAGGTGCTTCCTGTGGTCTCGATATCGATGATGGCATACATGAATTCAAAAATACGCAAAGAAAATATTAAGGAAACTATCTATGACAACGTTTTCGTAATTAGGATTTTTCATTTTAAGGATACTCCAGGCCCTGATAATTGAGGATTTAGCATTTGTTAGAAAGGCTGATAATTATCATTTAAATCCTTGTATTAGTTAAGGAAATTTGCTTACAACAATGACTATTAAAGCAATAACTAAAAAATGCAACTATGGACACCATTAAAAAAATTCTAGTTCCAATTGATTTCACGGTAACTTCTAGAGGTGCTTTGAAGTGTGCTATGGAATTTATCAAAAAGGATAAGATCACCCTTCAATTTCTCTATACGACCGCTACACCCATAAATAGCGAAGAGACCAAAACGATGAACAAGAAGTTTAAAGAGTTTATCCAAGATCTTCGTGTGGATTCAAAGGTCAAATATGAATTCCTCATAGCATCGGGACCGTTGGTACCAACCATATTAAAAATAAAGGAATCCAATGGCGCCGACTTGATCATCATGGGCACCAAAGGTTCTACCCTTAGCGAAGAGATGACCGTTTCTAATACAGTTGACTTGGTTCTTGAGGCCGATTGCCCTGTGCTTGTGATTCCCGTAGGCACTATCGATTTTAGTGTAAAGAAAATTGCCCTGGCCATAGGAAAGAACGAGATCGATGATTCGTCTGCCCTTCAGGTACTGCTCGATGTGGCAAGATGCTTCAATGCAGAGGTGCATGTGCTTACCGTAGACCCAGACTTGACGGGATACAGTAAAGTGGATGAGAAGAATGAAAATATTCTTGAGTATTACCTAGAGAACTTCTATGCGCATCATTCATTCCCTGAAGAGACGGATATTGAAAAGGGGATCTTTGATTACGTCAAGAATAAAGATATTGACATGCTGGCCATTCTGCCTCGAAATCATTCCAAAAATGGAAAGCCTTCAGAGGGTAGACTTACCAAATTGTTAACGATGCATACCAAGGTGCCATTACTAACGATTGATTAATTCGTAATTGCGTGTATCGCATTACTTAAAATGTATGGTAACATTATTGTTAGTGATCTTGTTCATCACCATCGGATTGTTCATATGGGGCAAGTTTCCGCCAGATGTAGTAGCATTGATGTCAATGCTCAGTTTATATCTCACAGGAATCTTGGACGTAAGTGAAACATTCAGCGGATTTAGCAATACGACGGTAATCATGATCGCAGCCCTGTTTATTATAGGCGAAGGTCTCTCCCAGACCGGATGGACAGCGATCGCAGGAAAGAAATTTATAGAATGGTCCGGGAAGAGTGTAAAAAAGTTATTAGTCATTGTTACGCTCGGATCTGGTTTCTTATCAGGATTTGTAAGTAATACAGGAGCAGTTGCTACACTTCTTCCCGTGACCATATCAGCAGCTTGGAGTGCTGGCACATTACCTTCAAAACTATTGATGCCGGTGGCCTTCGGGTCAAATACAGGAGGATTGTTGACCTTGACAGGGACCCCTCCGAACATCATCGCCAGTAATGCGCTCTTGGAGCAAGGTTTTGAAGAGTTATCGTTCTTTGAATTTAGTTTGATTGGAGTACCGTTATTGATCTTAGCGATTGTATACTTCAGATATATTGGTTTTAAGATGTTGCCCAGTTATAGGACGAAGAATCGTCCAGTAAACATCGATTCGGAAATGCACAAATGGATCGAAGCCTATAGACTGGACAATAATTACTTTAAACTACGTGTTCGTTCCCTTTCTCCGCTCATTGGCACTAAAATGAGTGATTGGAATTTTGAAGAGGACTTTGGCGTCTCGGTCATCCGACTTAAAAGAAGGTATCCAAATCTTCTCAAAGGGAATCCGGCCAACATTGAATTTCCAGCTGCAGAGACCGTCTTTCAATATCATGATATCCTCACAGTACAAGGAGAGACGGAGGCTATCAATAAATTGATGATCAAATTTAGACTAGGTCTGTGGAGGTTGGAGGACATCAATGAAGAGTTGAAAGATAATCTGATCAATCAAGAAGTGGGAATGGCAGAGGTGATCGTTACGCCCAAATCCTTGTTCGTCGGCAGAAAGATCAAATTGGGCAATTATTTCAAAAGATTTGAGATTCAGCTTTTGGCCGCATCTAGAAATAACAAACCTCTAGAAGACAAAGAGATCAAAGTAAAGGCAGGCGATGCTTTTTTGATCCGTGGTCGATGGGAAAGCATAGGAGAGCTCAAGTCGCTTTATGAAAATTTGGTCATTTGTGGTAGTCCAGAAGGCATGGCCAAAAATGTTGAAGAGTTGACCCCAAGATCATATATCGCTATGGGCTCTTTGATCATGATGATCTTACTTTTAGTGTTCAAAGTGGTTCCAGGTGCCGTAGCAGCGATGATTGGCGCAGGTATCATCTTGTTGTCGGGATGTGTACCCATCAGCAAAGCCTACAAGGGAATCAGCTGGGTAAGCGTTGTGATGATCGCCGCCATGATTCCGATGGGATTGGCATTGCAGAAGACCGGGGTCGCGCAGATGGCCGCGGATGGTTTGGTCGATCATTTGGGAAAATTACACCCCTTGATGCTGTTGGGAGGCGTATTTCTTTTGACCACGATCTTCAGCCAAATGATCAATAATTCGGCAACTGCGGTATTGATGGCACCCATTGCAATCCTAGCGGCAACTTCGCTGGGGCTGTCGCCAAAACCTTTTATGATAACAGTGGCCATCAGTGCTTCAACCGCTTTTTTAACCCCAATTGCGACCACGACCAACGCCATGGTGATGTCTGCTGGAGGTTACAAATTTGTAGATTATCTAAAAATAGGAGGGCCATTACTGGTACTCTTCTTTATAACAACATTGACGCTTGTGCCATTGATTTGGCCGTTTTAAGAAAATTGAAATAACTTTATTATTTAACAACTATTATGGAAGATATGACAATGACCGCAAAAAAACTGAACTTAGATGGGTATGGCATTAAAAATGCCACAGCTCATAGGAATCTCCCTGCCGAAGAGCTTCAACGAATCACCGTTGAAAAAGGTATGGGTGTAGAGATTGCAAATGGCACCTTGGCCATCAACACTGGTAAATTTACTGGAAGATCGCCACAAGACCGTTTTCTCGTAAAAGACGAGTATACAGATGGTAAAGTATTCTGGAACAAGATCAACAAGCCGATCTCTACAGAGAATTTTGACAAGTTGCAGAACGAGGTAGTCAAATACCTATCTGGCAAAGAGCTTTACGTTTGGGATGCCGCAGTGTGTGCAGATCCTAAATATCGCTTAAATGTTAGAACCGTAGCTGAATACCCTTGGTCCAACTATTTTGTGAAAAATATGTTCCTGCGATTGAATGAGGAGGAACTCGCAAACTTCGATGAAGACTGGTTGATCCTTTGTGCACCAGGCTATGAGACACCAAGCCCGAAGGAACATGGTATCCGACAAGGAAATTTCTCCATTTTGAATTTCACTAAAAAGATCGCCTTAGTTGGCGGGTCGGCCTATGCTGGCGAAATGAAAAAGGGAATCTTCTCTGCTTTGAATTTGATTCTCCCAACGGAACATAATGTGCTACCGATGCACTGCTCGGCAAACGTTGGCGATGATGGAGAAACCGCTATTTTCTTCGGCCTTTCCGGTACTGGAAAAACAACCTTATCGGCTGATCCAAACAGGAAATTGATCGGAGATGACGAACACGGCTGGACTCCCGAGAATACCATATTTAATTTTGAAGGAGGTTGCTATGCAAAGGTGATCGACCTCACCGAGGAAAAAGAACCAGACATCTATAGAGCCATTCGACCTGGCGCGATGTTAGAGAACGTCATCATCGATGAGAAAGGTGAAGTTGATTATTTTGACAGTTCGATCACCCAAAATACTCGAGTGAGCTATCCTCTAGATCATATCGACAATATTCAATTGCCATCATACGCAGAGAACCCTAAGAATATTTTCTTCCTTACTTGTGATGCCTTTGGTGTACTTCCACCGGTATCGAAGCTGACTCCTGGGCAGGCCGCCTATCATTTTATTTCAGGATATACTGCAAAAGTAGCAGGTACAGAGGCCGGTATTACTGAACCCGTCCCGTCATTCTCCGCATGTTTTGGCGAGCCGTTCATGCCGTTGCATCCTACGAAGTATGCTGAAATGCTTAGCGAAAAGATGGAAGAAAACGGAGTCAATGTGTGGTTGATCAATACGGGTTGGAGTGGAGGCCCTTACGGTGTTGGAAGTCGTATAAAATTGAAATACACCCGTGCGATGATCACGGCGATCCTCAATGGAGAGCTTCAGGATGTCGATTATGAGCAACATCCGATCTTTGGACTATTCATGCCAAAATACTGTCCTGGAGTACCTTCCGAAATGCTGGACCCAATGAATACTTGGTTGCAAAAAGGTGCCTACGTGAGCAAATCGATTCAATTGGCGCATTCATTCCATTTGAATTTTGAAAAATTTGCTAGCGAAGCGTCTGAGCAGATCATTGAGGGTGGACCGCTGATCGATGAGCATCATCATCTTGGAGACCACGTCTAAATAATAGTTATATGTTGAAGTTAAGGGCACTGAAAAGTGCCCTTTTTTTTGATCAACATTTCATTGATGAGATTTGCACGACCTCTCCCGAAACCATTCCATCAATGGTTTCCTCACCAATTCTATACCTTACCAAACGCAGCGTGGGAAAACCTGCAGCCGAGGTCATCTTGCGCACTTGCCTGAACTTTCCTTCTGTGATGGTGATCGAAATCCAAGAAGTTGGGCCATGCCTGTCATCGCGAATCTTTTTACCTCGTGCTGGAAGCACTGGGGTATTACCTAGTTTCACTGCTTTTGCGGGTCTAGTCAAATAGGGAGCTCCATCGACCGTAATAGTAACACCGGTCTCTAAATGGCGAATAGCCTCGGAGGTGATGGCTCCATCGACTTGTACGTAATATTCTTTTTCTATAAACTTACTTCGTATACGTTGACTTAGCTTCCCATCTGTTGTGAGCAACAGTAGACCTTCCGATTGTTTGTCCAAACGGCCAATGGCCATGAGGCCTTCGGGGAAGTCATAAAGGTCACCAAGCATCTTTCGTTTGCCTTGCCGCTGTTCGTTGTTCACAAATTGGCTTAGAAAGCCGAAGGGTTTGTAAATCTTATAATGGGAGTGTATGACTTTAGACATAGTTCATCAATGGCGGTGATCTTTCGCTATAAATTGATAAAATTATGAAGTTTTTCTTCAGCCGAACATAAAAAAAAAGGCCAAATGATACTAAATCTCATTTGGCCTTACAGTCACTGATCTAATTTCAAAAAGCATAACGTTTGTTCTTTATGAAGAATATTTTTTCTTGGTGAAGCTGTTCGCTAATACTACACTTGAGTGCCTCTTGCCGCTGCATCTCAAACTCGATACGCCTTCTGATGTTTTGCAACGTTCTCATAACGGTCTAATTTTTGTTGATTGATAAATACTACTTATCGGTAGCGTCTCTTTGCATTCCATGCATAACTCTTAGAGTTGATCGGCTTGCTTGTAATTTGGTTGTTGTCCAGTGTTCTCATGATGTTTGTTTAAAATAGATTGATTAATTGATTTGTCACTTATCTGTAACGTCTCTTTGCGTTCCAAGCATAACTCTTAGAGTTGATTGGCTTGCTTGTAATTTGGTTGCTGTCTAGTGTTCTCATGACTAAAAATTTATATGGTTTTTAACTTGTTTACACTCAATAGACGACGGGAAAACATTTTTGTTACAGTACTATGCATAACAAAGTAGTAATTTAACGATTGTTTAACTTTCAACGCTGTAGATATTAGTGGTATCGCAGCGATAGCTATCTAAAATAAATATCTTTGCGTAAAGGATATTTAGGTTTCATTGAAAACAGCTAGCTTTGCGGTATGGGATTGAGTAACAATGATATTTTTAAAAAGCTAAGGGTAGCACATAAACTACGCGACGAGGATATTGTAAAAATATGTGCTTTGGTAGACTTTAAAGTCACCAAAAGTGAATTGGGCGCGATTTTCAGGAACGAGAACCATCCAAAATATGTGGAATGTGGGGATCAATTCCTTCGTAACTTCCTCAATGGTCTTGTGATTCATTTGCGAGGGCCGATGCCCAAGAAAAAATAGTACTTCACTTAGTTGTTTATCTGTAAAAGCCTATCTAATGGATTCTTTTGAAAGCTTCAATCTGTCAAAACAACTGCACTACGCCATTGACGACCTAAAATTTGAAAAGCCCACCCCAATCCAGAGTGCCGCTTTTTCGGTGGTGCTTTCGGGCAGGGATGTCGTTGGTATTGCACAGACAGGTACGGGCAAGACCTTGGCATACATGCTGCCAATTTTGCACGAGTTGAAGTTTTCTAAACAAGTTACACCACGGATACTGATTTTAGTTCCAACTAGAGAACTGGTGATACAAGTGGTTGAGAAGATCGAGAGCTTTGCCAAGTATATCAACCTTCGGGTATTGGGAGTCTATGGAGAAGCAAATATCAATTTGCAGCACCAGGCCATAGCACAAGGAACAGATATTATTGTGGGCACACCTGGTAGACTATATGAGTTAGTAGTGACCAGGGCGTTGAAACTGAAGGCTATAAAAAAGCTTGTGATCGACGAAGTGGATGTGATGTTGGATCTTGGTTTCAGATTTCAACTGGCCAATATTTTCGAATTGCTTCCCGAAAGACGACAAAATATTATGTTTTCTGCTACGATGACCGATGATGTAGCGATGTTGATCGAAGATTATTTCATAGAGCCGGCGAAGGTATCGGTAGCCGTAAGTGGCACTCCACTTGATAATATCGCACAATCTTGCTTCTTTGTTCCTAATTTTTACACCAAAGTGAACCTCTTGTCACACTTGCTTCAAAATAAAGAGGTTTATAGCAAAGTATTGATTTTCGTTGCTACCAAAAAACGCGCAGATAAATTGTTCGAAGCCATAGAAGACGATTTTGGTGCGGAAACTTGTGTGATTCATTCTAATAAGACCCAGAACTACAGAATTCGCTCGATCGAGCGGTTTGATGAAGGTATTGACAGGATACTGATATCAACTGATGTGATGGCACGCGGGCTAGACCTTGACAGGATCACGCATGTCATCAATTTCGACACACCCAATTTTCCAGAGAACTATATGCATAGAATTGGAAGGACCGGTCGCGCAACACAGGAAGGAGCAGCTATTTTATTTTCAACCGAAAAAGAAAAAGCGGCTAAATTGCGTATCGAATCTTTGATGTCGTATACCATTCCCAAGAATGACCTTCCCGAGGAAGTGGAAATTTCGGAGAAGCTGCTGCCCGAAGAAATGCCAAATGACGATAGCATGGAAGGGTTTACCGTGGAAGGAGAAACTCCAAAACCTCATGTTCATGAGAAAAAGGAAAAGAATAAAAAGACAAATCAAGGTGGGTCTTACAGAAGAGAGGTTGCTAAGAAATACAAGAAGCCCAAGACCAGAGGTGATAAGAACTTCAATCGTCGAAAAAAGAATAGAAAATGATCACCATCGATTCTAGCAAAGGATAACTAGAAATTTGTACTGTAGATCTTAGAATCCACTATTGAAGAAAGAATCAGCGAAGTGGTCAATTCTCCATAATGAGCGAGTTTAAGATTCAATGCTTCTAAGTGTTTCGGATCTCTAACATATCCCTTCATCAACATACAGTCATTGCCAGTAAGTTTGTGGCACTCCAAGATCTCTGGAACGGTCTTGATGTATTCTGTGAATTTTTCCACTTGACCAAAGCGTATCTTAATAGAAATATATACCCCAAGCGAGTAACCCAGAGATTCCATATTCAATTTAGCAGTATAGCCATCGATTATACCTGCATCCTCCATCTTTTGTATACGCTCGGCAACAGAAGGCGAGGAAAGTCCTACTTTCTTTGCAATTTCGGTGAGTGAGGCCCGTGCATTTGACTGAAGTTGTCCTAAAATTAGCCAGTTTAATTTATCAACCTTCATTTTTAAACTTTTTAAATTAAAAGATATTCAAAATTAAGGTAAAAAATTCTATTTGCCATTTTATCGAATTGTAGACTTGTGATTTTCTGAATATCTTTGAATAGACCAACACAATAAATACATGACCACAAAAGATTTACAACCAAATGAGTTTCACGAATACTACGGAAGGTATATCGACAAGGTCGATGATAACTGTCCGTTAATTGAAGCTTTCGAAAATGGGAAGGCGAACGTCACAGATTTCTTCGGCACGATACCTAAAGCCAAACAACAATTTCGATATGCAACCGACAAATGGAGCATCAAAGAGGTCTTTCAGCATTTGATAGATACCGAGCGGATCTTTATGTACCGATGTTTTCGAATCGCAAGAAATGATAAGACGCCTTTGGCAGGTTTTGACCAGAATGTTTATATAGCACCCTCCGCTGCCGATCAAAAATCGATGTATGCGTTGCTGGCGGAATTCGAAGCGGTCAGGGATCATTCGATATCGTTACTTAAGAGCCTGTCCGAAGATGATCTAGCATCTATAGGGAATTCCAATGGCAGTCCAATGTCGGGCCGAGCGGCTGCCTTTGTGATTCCAGGACATGAGATCTGGCATATGGATGTTGTTAAAGAAAAATATCTATAAAATGTTGGAAATAAGACCTCATTGCGAACATTGTGGCAAAGCGCTTGCGAATACGTCCACCGAAGCGATGATCTGCAGCTTCGAATGTACCTATTGCCAAGCTTGCGCAACACAGATCTTTAAAAATGTGTGCCCGAGTTGTGGTGGCAATTTTGAAAAACGACCAATAAGACCCTCCAAAATGGTCGCTAAGTATCCTACATCCGATAAGCGATTACATCTACCAAAGGACTTGACAAAAGCCTTACAACTTATCGAGAAATATGGCCACCTAAAACCCGAAGAACGATGAAATACCTTGAAAAATATAAAGATCGTGCTATTGACTTCTATGGCGTTGTGAATGTTGATGATTGGTCAGTGAAAACATACACGTTGACCAAGGAGCAGCAATTTGGTGCTGATGACGTACGCAACAAAGTACTGGTACAATTGCCAAGTTGGACGAAAATTGCAGATGATACATCCCTTGAAGTTTACAAGGTGGGCATATTAATGATTCACGAGGCTAGGGAAGGGGTTTGGATGCTGTTCAATTGGTGGACCGGCGGTGAAATGTTGGACACCCGATTGTTCTTCGCTGATTATGAGACCAAGTGCATACAGACCTCAGAACACGGAAACGCACTAAAGTGCATTTGGGAGTATGAGATTCTAACGCACGAGCGACAATCATGGATCGACCATGTTCTCAGTAGCCCAGAACATCCCGATTTCCATGCCTATATAAATGATGGCTATTTAACAAAAATATGAGAATCGCACCAACGATTCGCTTTGCAACTAAAGAGGATATTTTACAAATAGTGGAATTGTGCGAAGCGCATGCCGATTATGAAAAAGCAGTATATGATGCCGAAGGCAAGGTTCAACTATTGGGAAAAGCGCTCTTTGGACCATCTCCTAAATTTTTCTGCCTAGTGGCGGATAAGGAGGGAACGCTTGTTGGTTATGCGACCTATATGAAACAATTCTCTACCTGGGATGCAGCGGCCTATGTCTATATGGACTGTCTATATCTTAAGGAATACGTACGAGGTCTTGGTATTGGCGCAAAATTCATTGACCGGATCCGTGACGAAGGAAAAAAAATAGGCTGCGACACGATGCAATGGCAAACACCAACATTCAATGTCCGTGCAATTAACTTTTATGAACGACTGGGAGCACATTCTAAGACCAAAGAGCGATTTTTTCTCGATATTTAAAGCATGAGACCATGCTTGAAACCAATACGACCACTATTGCTCTTACTACTTCCTTTAGTGATAGCCTGCCAACCGCATCCAAACGCCAAAGCCATAGTCGACCGTGCGATTGAGCAACATGGCGGCACAGAAACTTGGCAGCGAATCAAAACCATAAAGTTTGATAAGACCAGCATTCTGTACTTTCCCGATGGAAAAGTGGAATCTAAGGTCACACAACACCAATCATTTCAATACCATCCAACTTATATGATATCTATTCGCTGGGAACAAGATGATAAGGACTTCTTGATCACTTCAAATGGTGATCATGTAGCTAAATCCGTGAATGATTCAATTGTGACCGATCCAAAAGCATTGGATGCTGCTAAAAAATCGGTATTGGCTTCGGAATATGTGATTTTTTTGCCCTTTAAATTAAAGGATGATAATACGGCATTACACTATGCCGGTACTGCAACATTCAATAATGATGAAGCACACCTGATCAACACCACATTTTCAGAGAAAAGAGATAATGCAGACCAATGGACCTTCTATTTTGAAAGAGACAGCTACCAACTTTTAGGGTATAAGGTGGTCCACAATGGTAAGATCAGTCTTGTGGAATCATTGGAAACCAACACAGATACAGGTCTGCTGTTGGATGCTCATCGCAAAAGCTATTTCTTGGATAGTTTAGGAAACAAAGAATATCTCAGGGCCGAATTCTTCTATGAAAGCTTTCAAATTTTGTACTAGGCCTTCTTATCCAAATAATTGCCCAATCTTCCAATAGCGTCATCCCAGAATTGCTCGTAGAACTTCATCCACTCATTTACTGCTTTCAATGGTTTCGGATCGGCGTAGCAAAAGCGCTCTCGGCCTTGTGTATTGATGTGGACCAATCCCGCATCTTCAAGTGTCTTTAAATGTTTGGTAACCCCTTGCCGAGTCATTTCGAACTGACTGGAGATATGGGTTATTGGCAATGCGGTAGCAGCCATGACCAAGGCGTGAAAGATCTCACGCCTGGTTGGGTCTGCAATGGCCTTGAGTACTTTAGTGATCTTATCCTGCATGTACAGCCTCTTTTAGGTAGCCTTCTAAGTCCACGATGCAATTGGACCAGCCTTTATCAAAGCTATTAAAAAAGGATACGGCACTAGCATCTGGATAATTGGCAATACCAGAATGTTCCAAATAGAGTTTTGTGCCGTTCTCTACAGTTTCCAACATCCATTTTACCGTGGTCTCTGCAGACGTCTTTTTCACTATCCAGGTGTACACCAATGTATAAGGGTTCGCTTCTTTGACGACACCAGTGATCTCTGCACAGCCGTTTTCTTCACTCGCTTTGAAGGTATACTTGTACCCAGCTTCAGCCTTAAAGTCGGCCTTGATGAACCATGCCGAGATCTCTTCGGCCTTTGAGATGGCATCCCATACCTTATCGATAGGATGGTGAAAGATGTGTTCTTTTGTGATCAGGTCATTCATAATGATTCGTTTTATTGATTAATATGCAACTTTATGGTTGCTAATATATGAAACATATTTGAATGCGCAACTAAAAAGTTGCATATACTTACTTTAAGGGTTTCTTAAGAGTAGGGAAGTGGCTATTTCTTTATCTTTCATCTATGAAAGCTAACCCAACTTTGTTATCCGCCTTTTTAGTTCTTTTGATTCAATCTTGCGGCTATGGTCAATATGTTGAAGATGATTGGACAGATCGCGATACTTGGATGGATGTGGAAAATTTATTTGAAGCAGTTGGATTAAAGCCTGGAAACCAAGTTGCCGATATTGGCTGTCATGAAGGGTACTTGACCATTCACTTGGCAAAGAAGGTGGGTACCACAGGAAAAGTATTTGCCGTGGACGTAAGAGCCGATCGTCTTAAAACCTTGGAAAATTACTTGAAGCACCATCAGTACAGCAATATAAGAACGATTCTAGGAGACTATGATAATCCTAAACTACCAAGAACTACGCTTGATGCTGTCTTTATTGTGGACACCTATCATGAGATGAAAGACTACATGACCATACTATCCCATGTAAAGAGATCACTAAGACCGGGAGGACGCATTTTGATCTTAGAAAAATTGAAAGACCGCATCAAAGGTAAGAGTCGTGCCGAGCAGACCGCAGCACATTCTCTTGCCATGCACTATGTAAAACAAGAATTACATGAGGTAGGATTCACTATCCTAAAGGAGGTCGATGATTTTGGCGAATGGGAGAATGACCCTACTAAGATTATGTGGTTCTTGGTGGCTGTAAAAAACCCAACAACGGATTGATTCATTCTATATAAAAGGACAACTTTCGTTGCTTAGCCTGCATAGCCGTTTCCCGGTCCTTGGTGATCTCGCTATCAAAAAGTCGCATCAAATTATTACCTGCTAGGTCATCTAATTTTTCATCGATAAAAAGTTGGTAGTTTCCACCAACCCAAGGACTTTCGGGTTCGAATATTAATCTACGATCGCTGCCACCAACCATCCATGTGCCTCTGACCCTTCTTTCATTTGGGTCAATAATTAAAATTTTATTTGTAACGCTGACATAATCCAACTGATCATCACAATCGATGACTAGGTGTATGCTACTATTTTTTGCTGGAACCTTTATCTTCCATGATCTGATATCTGGTTGTATCCTATCGGCCTTTCCAATAGTGAACCTATGCTCAAAGTCCTTAAACAGAGGCACACCATTTTTATCTTTTAGCTGTTTAGAAACGATCATCGAATACGACTTTCCTTCTTTAAATACTACTCCCAACGCTTCATTTGGCGACAAGCCACGTTTTTGTCGGCCAGGTTCGATCCAAAGAGTTAATAAAGTTTCATCCTCAGACACCAGAACATTCTCCAAAGGAAGAATGGCTTGAGACATCGGAGTACCACCTTCATCAAAAAACTGAATATGCCGATAAACATCGACAAGATTAATGGGCCCTGAGAATTGGATATGAACCTTTAATATATTCGATGGAAGGGTCTTTGCTGTTGGATAAATGCTTTTGACTGTGATGTGTTTATAATCTTCAGGTATCGCAACTTTAAGGTGAAATATTTGATGGTTGTAGACCATCGAGTATTCTTGCCCTAAAGAAAAGGGAACCAGCGGTTGAAAGAGGCGTGATCCATCGGCCTCTTTTAGCACACCGACGATTGGCGTCGCCAATGCCGTTTCCTGTAACGAGAGTTTCCCCTTGAAGACCAAGGGTGCAACTTTGGTTGTCGAGCTATCCAAAAAGACGATTCCCTGTCTCTTAAATGTAAAAGCTGGGGAATCTTGTGAAAGTACTCCCCAACAAATACATACTATAATAGTTACACTTAATAGGTTATTCAAAATAAAAGAAGCAACATTAATTGATCCACCAACTGCTACCTTTCTTTAAGGCGAGGTTGCCATCCGATTCGCGCTGCACCATGACAAAACCATCTTCGAGATTGGCCAACTGTTGCACATTTACAAAAGGCATGTTTACATATGGTACTCCTTCTGCAGCGCCTTTAACAGTGACCGGCTCGGTCATGGATGCCTTAAAGTTCTCGAGGTCCGAGAAGGCCATTCGCATCAATGGACGGTTGGTATTCGCAATAAGCAAATATCGTTTGTCTCCTTTGCCAACTTCGATCATATCCACTGGCGAATTACCGCTTCCCAGTTCAGCGACAGTTCGTCCTTTGTTATGTTTTCCAAACTGTATCTTCGACATTGGAAACAATACCAAAGGTGTACAGGTATACCCAGCAACCAAATAAGGGTCTCCACCAACTTTGGTAGTGATAAAGGCTTTGATAGGAGCATGCGTTTCATACTTTCCATGCGCGGCATGATATATTTCCAAGCTCGCTTGGGCCTGTTTTTTCTTAAAAGGAAATTCGATCACTCTAAAAGTAGATGCGAACTCTTGATTGCTCAAGCCAGAAAGTAGCACCTTACCATCGAAATAGTGAATGTCGGCTACCGCCCATTTACGCAGTGATCGTTCCCGCCTGTCTTTTGCATCCTTCGCCACCGGATCTTCGAGCGCCATCTTGCTGAAGGATACTTTTTCCAAAGGAATCTGTTTGAGTTTATTATCAGCCACCCTGAAAAGCAGTGCCTTTCCCGAACTATGATTTACCCCTACATAAATATTATTATTCGAGGGGTCAACCGCCATATCCGAGATCTGTAGCTCATCGATAGGCGTGCCTATCATGTCTGCCAATATATGATCTAGCTTATCAATTCTCAACTCGCTATGGTCGGACTTAGGTTGCTTGCTTAGGTCGATCGCTATGACTTGTGCCGATCTGCTATCGCCGATGAACAAAATGCCTTCAGGCCCGAAGGTCATACTATTTATGGCATTGATCTCTGGATTCCCAGTGACAAAATTTGCCTTCAACGGATGGTTTTCACTGGCGATCGCAAAGGATAATGCCAGCATCATTCCCAAAAAGGAGGTTAGAAGCTTTTTCATAATGATGATGTTTTCAGTTAGTCAATACCCTTAAAATTACTGAAAATGACCAAGGGGCTGCGTTAAAGAAATGCCAATTGACATTTACTGAAGAGCAGACATCCGGAATTTTCAAAAAGGGTCAATTTCCCTCTTGAAAAGAATTACATGCCCATTACTTTAGCGTAAACCAACAACTTCAGTTGTTCAAAATCGATGACATGGCCGTATTGTTTCTTGGCAGTTGTGATAAGGGAAGTGTTCCTTCTAGTCCAAAATCGTTTCTTTCACCGTATCATATGGATGGCCTTTTAAAGCGGGTGGTCTCTTTTAGGGATGACGATCGCAGCAAATGGCGACGCTTTAGAGAAACCGATACTAAAGACGTGGTTGTCCTACAGACTTTTCTCAAGGACGCCGGTTTTATGCCACGCGCTGCTTTGGATGGTGTTTTTGGCTATGTGACTCAGGCAGCGGTGCGCTTGTTTCAGGAATATGTTCGTACGATTGAAGGCGTTGCCACAATGAAACCAGACGGTATTGTTGGAAATGGCACTATGCAACATATCAATCGATGGAAGGCCGCCGGCACCGTATCTGAATGGGGGCTTGCAGATTCGAATAATGCTTCCTCTGAATATAAAGATTGGATTCGACTATTGCAAAAGGCGAAAACACATTATACCAATCAGCCTGGGCCCATCCTCAAGGAAATCAACAACTTTAGTGATCTGGGAGCTTCCATAAAAGTCGCTGATTGGAACTTTGATACCAACGACATTCATTTAGTGGGTATTAGAAGAGAACATGGAAACAGACAACATAAGCGTCCTAATGATGACATCTTTGTATTATTGATCAAAGGGATGGTCTTCAAATTTTGGGGGTCGACCGATCCTAGCGTGGCCATGGCCAATAGAAAGCACGAGGCATTTTTGGTTGAGGGGCAACATCTGTATCGTTTCGGTTGGCACAAGATCACCGACGAAAGAAAGATATATCGCGCTTTAAAACCGCATGATGCCAGAGGTGTATTGGTTTTGCGCGATTGGGACAACGACAATGCGCTAACGACCAACGACCTTTTAGCGACCGACCGTTTTGGTAACAAGAGAGGATTACATGTGAACCCAAGCATCAACATTCATTGGTCGGGCATTGGCAGCACCAATTTCTCGGCAGGTTGTCAGGTGATCGCTGGGAAAAGCTATATCAACAATCACGATTCGGTGATCGATTGTTCCAAATTCGCGTCGCGAAGCTATAAGGACTTGAGCGATGCTGGTAAAAAGACCAAAGGCGCCTACAATATACTAACCGACCTTATCCTATGTTATGCCAAAGCTGGCGTACAGCATTTATATTACACTTTAGGAAGGGAGGAATCCTTGGATTTGGATGCTAGTTTTGGAAGTGGTCATGCAAAGAAGACTTTGGAGCGAATGCAATAGGGTCGAATGTTGAATATTGAAAATTTAGAGCTTAGCGTTTAGAGTTAACAGGTGACCGTTGATTGTTCAAGATTGAAGATTAGTGGCTTTCTATTATGGGTTGTAAACTGATAGTCGATCCGTTTGAGCAGTTGCAACCTTTACTTTTTGGTTCTTTTTGGTCAAGTAAAAAGGACGAACGTCATTTCAAAAGAATGGTGGCTTCTCACGTTATTTGTTGTATCGTTTTTTGCTGGTTGAATGTCGAAAGTTTAGAATTGAATTCTTTGCAATCTCTATAATATTGGAGCAAGATGCATTCCAATAAACATTGAAATGACTGAAAGCATCTTAATGTTCTCTTGTTCGGCTTCGAAGCTTAGATTAGAAACGACCTACTATCCTTTATACTTTTCATTACTCATTACTATTAACTATTTTTTACCTAGTTTTACCGCTTTCAAAAAAAATGATCAGTAACAGAATAACCCCAAGAATGATCACGAAACTAACACCTAACAAACACTTTCTATGACAGATCTAAATTTTCCGATCAAATTCGACTTTAACATCTCAACCCTTGCCAATGATTTTACCGCGACCGACAATCAAGGGAAGACCTTGGCCTACGTACGCCAAAAGATGTTCAAGCTCAAAGAGGACATCGTTATCTATCAAGACGCCTCCAAGACCAAGGTAAATTATACCATTAAGGCGGATAAGTGGCTGGATTTCTCTACTTCGTATAGCTTTAAGGACCCACAGGGCAAAGAACTTGGTAAAGTAGCGCGAAAAGGATGGGCCTCTTTGTGGAAAGCCAATTACGACATTATAGATCAACATCAGAAACCACAATACAAGATCCAAGAGGAGAATGCTTGGGTGAAGGTAATGGATGGTGTGTTGGGAGAAATTCCAATTTTAGGATTCTTTACGGGTTACCTCTTCAATCCAACCTACAAAGTAATGGACCCTCAGGGTAAGGTCGTTATGCGATTAAAGAAGGAACCATCATTCTTTGGACGTAAGTTCACGGTTTCAAAAGTTGAGGAAACAGATGCCGATGACGATCATCGACTTATGCTAAGTCTTATGATGTTGGTCCTGTTAGAACGACGTAGGGGATAACTGGCACACTTTGAAGGCCTCACCAAATAAGTTTTTGATGCTCGGGGGTTTAACCTCTTGTGGAAAGTAGATATTCCCGTATCGCGGTGTTATTGGATTCTCTAGGTTTGCTTTGATAACCATAAAACCACATATAATGGCATTTAAAGTACACAAGGTAACGAAATACAACTATTCGTACAGTGCAAACACAGGAAGACCATCAAGACTTCAGCTTTGGGGAGCTTCTGGCAATATCGCTCAAATTCGATTCGTAGATGATGCTGCAGCGGTACCTGCGCCAGTAATTTCTGCAGACCTGAACAAGGCAACAGCTTATTTTAAAGACAAGTCACAACAGGGAATCATTGATATGTTACGCAATGAAGACCCTGTAAGTGTCACTATCAATAATGGCGGTGCTGGATTTGTTTTCATTCATACAGGAATCGAACCTGTTGGGGAGGGAGAATGATGGCTTTATAACAAAGAGAATAAAAGGCCGCTTTATGCGGTCATTTTTCATTTTATTATGGCCTTATCCGAGTTTTAGATAAGTACGCTATTGAGAACAAGTAACCGCAACTGACTAAGAGTTCAACTTCTTACGATATCTCCTATCTATAAATGGCTGTATAATAAATATCAATACAAATGCAAATCTAGAGACCCAGAAGAATGTAAATGCACAAATAGCGGCAAATATCCACACATAGACTACGTTAAGAGCGCGCCACTTTAGCCATTTCGCTGTTATGGTGTCTAAACCCAGAGCTACTCCTTCTTTTTTGGACACGTAGCGAATCATTAAATAGTTAAAGATACCGATGATGGCAAGATTTAGACTATAAAATACAAAAGGACCAGTATGAACAAAGCCACCGGAATAGAATGCAGTAGAAAAAGGCAACAAAACTACAAAAAGTAACAAGAGGATATTCAGCCAAAGTAATTTTGAAGGAATAGAGGATACGTATTTCATAAGCCTTAAGTGAGCAATCCAATAGAGTGCTATGACGAAGAAACTAACTAGGAATCCTACGAAGTTTGGGATAAGATTTGACAGTACGCTCCAAGTGCCATCGGTTTTTACTTGCCGGGCGCTAGGGATAGCAATTTCAAGCACAAGTAGAGTCATGGCTATAGAAAAGACGGCGTCGCTAAAGTTAATGACCCGGCTTTTGTCGTACTCAAAATTTTTCATAGATCCAGTTTTCTTCAAATATAAAAATAATATTATCCGTGTTTTTTAATGCTCGCCGTCCTTCAATGCAAATAATCTTTGTACAACTGACCAAAATCATTTCAGGTTCGGCATCGATCCAGTTACTTTGCAAAAAATACAAAGGTGCTTTTAGCCGTGGTTATCATCCTGGTTCTGCTGTTGGCAATCTATCTACTACTTGCCCCTATAGTTCTTTATATCGATACCGCTTCAAGCCAGTATTATATTCAACTCAAAGGACTGCTAAAAGCCAGCGTTGAAGCGCATGAAGAAGAGGTTTTGAGAATACATCTCAAAGTTGTCGTTTTTCACTTCTATCTCTACCCGTTAAAAAAGATCTGGAAGCCAAAGAAGGAGAAAAAGAATGGTGAGAAGAAACGCATCAGAGCAACAAGAAGACGTATGAGTCCTCGGACGATACTTCGACTTTTGCGGTCTTTTAAAGTAAAAGAGTTCATGCTGGATGTAGACACAGGTAATTGCATTACAAATTCAAAACTCTACCCGCTTTTTGCTTTTCTAAATTTCTATGCTGGTGGTTTCAATGTCAATTACGCAGGACGAAATCTATTGACCCTGCGCTTGCAGAATAGGTCGATAGCTATTATTAGATCATTTATTAATCATTAAAAGAACAATATTATGGAATTACACTTTGAAGAATTACTAGAAAAGATCACAGATTTTATCAAATCTGAGGCAAAGACAGAGACCGTTGTGGGTGAAAAGTTTCTACTTGGGGAATTCGAATGCGTTCCTGTGATCAAAGTAGGAATGGGATTTGGCTCTGGCGGTGGAGAAGGTGCTGACGTTAAAAGACCTGCCCGTAAAGGACAAGGTATGGGAGCTGGTGCCGGTATCGGTATCGAACCCATTGGTTTCTTAGTGACCAAGGAAGATAATATTTCGTTCCTCGAAGCTGGGAAGACACATGGATTGGCGGCAGCCTTCGAAAAAGTACCTGACCTTATCGAAAAGATCATCGATAAGAGAAATCGCGAAGAAGTAACGGCTTAGACATTCGAAGTTGCTTAAGGATCTGCCCTGCTATTTTTAGCAGGGCTTTTTTGATGCTGAGAATTGGCCGTAGTCGTTAATTTAAAAGCCAAATCGTTAAATTTATCATAGATTTCAGTTTTGTAGGTCAAAAATTTCCTAAATGATTCACATAGAGAAAACCAATTTTAAGAATGAAGACTTCAAGGCTTTAGTGGCTCAACTCGATGCAGATCTTGCCAAAAGAGATGGGGAGGAGCACAATTTTTATCACCAATTCAATGGGATAGAGGAATTAAAACACACCATCGTTTTATATGATAAGAAAAGAGCGGTAGGTTGTGGGGCTATCAAAGAATTTCGTTCAGATACCGTTGAAATAAAGCGGATGTATACGATTCCTGGGAGCAGAGGTAAAGGCTTTGCTACCCAAATTCTTAATGCATTGGAAGATTGGGCAAGTGCATTGGGTTATTCGATCTGTGTTTTAGAAACAGGCAAGCGTCAGCCAGAAGCCATTGCGCTCTATAAAAAGAATGGATATCAGATAATCCCCAATTATGAGCCATATACGCAGATGGAGAATAGTGTCTGTTTTGAGAAGCGGCTACGCAAATGATCCGACAGCATCTTCCGATCCTTATTCTTCCTTTTCTCAAACTACATGAGACTGTTTTATTTTGAAGCGCTCTAAGCGCACTATATCATTAATGAAGAGGAGAAGACAAGTGGTTTAATTTCACTAACTTAGATAACAATAACCAACCAATCTCCTCATTATGAAAGCAACCACCTTGTTGTGCACGTTCCTTCTGCTATTTGGATGTAGTCCAAATGAAAAAGAAAAGCAAAAGGAAGAATCCCAAGAAACGACCCTCGACCTTTCAGCATATAATCTTGTAAGTCCTAACACCATTATCGTCTATGACAAACTCAACTTTGGTAATGGTTATAATAGTGCCACTGGTACCGAATATTTTGGGGTGATGAATTTTGATGGGGCGATAAAATCTGCAGAGATCATGGCCAATGCCCGTGGCAATAGCGGAATCGTTACCATGCAAATCCTAGAGACCAAGGAGTCGCTAAAAAAGGCACTCGGAATCACGGCTAAAGTAGATCTGGATTTTAAGATATTTGGGGTGACCTCCGAGAACTCACTGAAGGCAAAGATGTATCGGGAGACCGAGTTCAACGACTTTCAACAAAATGCCGTCTTAAAAGCGCAATACTCCAATGAACCTTTGGTGATGATCGGTCCATCGGTAAAGGAAGATTTGATCGAGTTGGCCACAAGAGACCCTGAGACCTTTATGCGGACCTGCGGTGATATGTTTGTGAGTAGGATTTATACCGGCGGTGAAATGCATGCATTGTTCAGTTTGCACAGCAGAAATTCGAACGAAAAGAAGCAGAACGAACTCTTCTTTGAAAGTGTGAACACCTATCTAGGGAACAAATTATCGGCCAGTGTTGATGTGAAGCAGCTAGAAGAAAAACAAAAGAACACAAAGAACATTAATACCACCGTTATTACCGAAGGAGGAGGAAAAACCCCCACAACAGCTAAGCTCGAGGATTTCATTACCTATGCCAACGAATTCAAAGAACAGGTCAGTGCCGATAACAGGGCGGTTATTCTCTACGTAGAATTATCACCTTACGAATCGATAGCAGGATTTCCAAAGATCAACTTCAACGAAATACGAGTCAAGCAACGTTCTTATTTGGATCTGGCGACCTCAATGTACGATGATTTGGAAGCGTCGATAGACAATGCGGAATTCGTTCAAAAATATCCCGAGGTCTTTGAGGAGCACGATTTGAAACTTGCAGATAGTGTACGTTCATTCTTTCCAATAAAGCAAGCAGAGTTGGCAAGTCTTATCCTTCGCTGCCAGACCGATTTTTCATTATGTGATCAAGAAAATCTTGAGCCCTTCTCTTTGGTAGAACTCTTTGGTCCCGATGTAGAATTACCAGAATGGCCAGGAGAGCAAAAACCACTTCCTGTAGACCCAGATGGGTTTGTACAGGTCACAGACAATACTATGGACGGTCGTATACTCTCTATAGATGGTGATCTGGAGATCAAGCGTAACACCAAGACCAAGGCCTTTTGCAATTCCCCCAAATATGAGAGGCAAGTACAAATGTATGGACGCGAAAAGGTAAAAGAAGCCGGATGGTTCACCGATGCAGAATATCAGAATATCTATGCGGTCTACGAATACCCTTATTATTGGGTGCGATATAGAGACGTTAGCACCAATAAAATTATCAAAGAATTTGCTTGGTCTGGGAATCCACAGGAAACAGAAAAGAATGTGGTCATTGAAATCGAATTGAGACCGGGCGTACACTATCTGGTAGATGCAGCCAGAAGGCCTATTGGAACAAAGCGAGAAAAAAAATTGAAGTTCGATCGTACGCCCAGATATCCGATTGTAAGAGCTTGCCAAGGCGGAGAGCCGCCAATTGCAGTTGTCTCGCCTCTGGATGCCGAGCCCATTCCGCACAGAGTTGAAAAACGTGGACCATTGACCGCTACAATTCCTGAGGCTGATATTAAAACACCTGATGTAATTTTAAAAGATGGCGAATACTTTTATGATTTTGATTAGTGCTATTTGAATATTGATGGCGTTGCTCGAATCGTTCGATTCGAGCTATATTTGTAGAAAAGCTTTCATTTAATGATTCAAACGAAAGATCTACGATTTGCCTATCCAAATGGTCCAATTTTCAATTTTCCGGATATTACGCTAGCTAAAGATGAGGACTTGCTTATTCTAGGTCCCTCGGGAATTGGGAAGACCACCTTACTGCATCTTTTAGGGCTGTTGTTGGCACCTTTAGGTGGAAATATTGCTCACGATAGCACCGACCTAATTTCGCTCTCTGAAAAGGAAAAAGACCTATATAGAGGTCAAAACATCGGAATAATTTTTCAAAAGCCACGCTTTATCAATTCGCTGAACCTTATCGAAAATATTAAGGCAAAACTTTTTTTTGCTAAAGAAAAAGTAGCGGACGAAGCCATTGAGCAGGTCTTAGAGGAATTGCAAATAATCGAATTAAAGCACAAGAACGTGCAAAAGCTTAGCGAAGGACAAAAACAGCGATTGTCCATTGCCATTGCTATCATCAATAAGCCTATACTCATCTTGGCCGATGAACCAACCGCCAATTTGGATGATCATAACTGTGAAAAAGTGATTCAGCTTTTGAAAGAGACCGCGAGAAAAGCCCAGGCCAACCTCGTACTTATCACGCACGATCAACGGGTAAAACCCATGTTCGACAAAACCTTAGAGCTATGAATCTACTCAAGTTGAGTTACAAATATATGGTCGCTAAACCGCTCAATGCCTTCTTAAGTCTCCTCTTAGTGGGACTGAGCATTGCACTGATCTCGGTCGCCTTCCATTTGGAAAAGGCATTCTCTGAAAAGATACAAAAGAATACAAGCGGCATAGACATGGTCATAGGAGCAAAGGGTAGCCCGTTGCAATTGATTCTTTCTTCAGTATTGCATGTAGATGCCCCAACAGGGAATATCAATTATAAGAGAGCGGCCCAAGCAACCAAAAATCCACATGTAGAAAAGGCCATTCCTATCTCTTATGGTGATAATTACAATGGGTATCGTATCGTTGGAAGTACGCAAGCATTCCCAGAAATCTATGATGCAAAGATCGCCTCAGGAAGATCCTTTGAAAAATCTATGGAAGTCGTGTTTGGTTCGGAAGTGGCAGCAAAATTAGGGATATCGACAGGAGATGAGATAGTAAGTGGCCATGGATTGCTCGAAGAAGCGATTGAAGACCATGAAGACAGCCGTCTAAAAGTGGTTGGGATCTATGCGCCGACGAATACTATTCTGGATAATCTTATCACAACACCTTTAGAGACCGTTTGGGAAATTCACCAACATCACGAAGCGAATCTCGAAGATACTGAGCGCGAGGTCACAGCACTTTTGGTCAAATTCAGAAACCCGATCGCAATGGTCCAGCTACCCAGACAGATCAATGCCAACACAAAGATGCAAGCCGCGTTGACCAACTATGAGCTGGATAGACTCTTTAGCTTTACCGGAGTAGGAATTAAGGTGATCACAATGATCGCCTATGCAATTCTGCTATTCTCGGTCTTCAGTATTTTTATCAACCTCTATCGCTTGGTGAGAGATCGCCGATACGAACTGGCCTTGATGCGTACTTACGGAGCCAGTAATTGGCAGTTGGCCTTTGTCGTCTTCCTAGAAGGGTTTATCCTCTTGGTTATCGGATATGTTCTTGGGCTTTGTTTAAGTCGTTTAGGGCTTTATATTTTCTCCAATTACCTTGAGAACGAATTCAAGTATACTATTACCCAACTATCTTTTATAATCGAAGAGGCCTATGTTTTTTTGATAATTCTCCTTCTTTTGATCTCAGCAACTGTGCTGGCAACCATTCCCGTTTTCAGACTTGATGTCTCCGCAATTTTGTCGGAAGAATAATAATATGTTAAGAATGCCCAATGGGCATTATGTATATTGAAGTAAGTATAATTTGACTCAAAAATTGACCGAATGCCTAAAATAAAATTACCAGAACATCCCAAAGAATCAAAATCTAGGGGAAAAGTGACCATGGCGAAGGCCTTCAAGACCATCATCTGGCCCAGAAGGAACCTTATTTTCATAGGATTGATTCTTATCGTTATCAGTAGGCTGGCAAGTCTTGTGTTGCCTTGGAAAAGTAAAGCTTTGTTAGACGAGGTGATCCCGAGCAGGGATTTTATGGCCCTGAGGAACTTGTTGATGCTGGTAGGTGTTGCATTGTTGGTTCAAGCAATTACCTCCTTTTTACTCACCCGTATTCTTAGTGTACAGGCGCAATATTTGATATCGGAGTTCCGAGCGCAGGTACAGAAGAAAGTATTGTCATTACCGATCAGTTTCTTCGACAATACGAAATCGGGCGCTTTGGTCTCTCGAATTATGACCGATGTAGAGGGCGTTCGTAATTTGATCGGAACAGGATTGGTGCAGTTGGTAGGTGGCACGATCACCGCTGTGATCTCATTGGTACTTTTGATCAATATCAATGCCTGGATGACCTTATTTGTATTTATACCAGTCTCTATCTTTGGCATTGTCGCGCTCAAGGCATTTAAATATATACGTCCCATCTTTAGAAATAGAGGAAAGATCAATGCCGAAGTTACAGGGCGTCTTACCGAAACACTTGCAGGCGTAAGGGTCATAAAGGGATTCAATGCCGAGGCTCAGGAGAACGCCACCTTTGAAGAAGGTGTTCATCGTTTGTTCCAAAATGTGAAAAAGAGCCTTACGGCCACCGCCTTGATGACCAGCTCTTCGACCTTTTTATTAGGATTGGCCTCTTTGGGTATCATGGGCATCGGGGGCTATTATATGATGAATGACGAAATGTCCACGGGTGATTTTCTTTCCTTCACCTTGCTGCTTGGCTTTATGATTGCCCCTATTGTGCAAATGAGCAATATTGGAAGTCAGCTCACCGATGCACTCGCGGGCTTGGACCGTACCGAGGAATTGATGAATATGACTCCCGAGGAGGAACTAATGGATCGAAAAATAATACTGAACGGTATAAAAGGAGATCTTGCCTTCGAGAATATCTCGTTTTCCTATGAGGAAGGTAAACAGGTGCTACATAACATCAATTTTAAGGCTGAGGCTGGAAATGTGATCGCATTGGTGGGAAGTTCAGGTTCTGGAAAATCGACCATCGCGGGTCTATCGGCCTCTTTTCTAAATCCTGTAGAAGGGAAGGTGTATATCGATGGTATCGATCTTTCTACGGTAAAGTTGAGTAGTTATAGAAAACATTTGGGCGTTGTATTACAAGATGAGTTTCTGTTTGAAGGAACCATACGGGAGAATATTCTATTTCCAAGACCTGATGCTACCGAGGAACAACTGCTAGAAGCCGTAAAAGCGGGTTATGTCAATGAGTTCACCGACCGTTTTGAAGATGGTTTGGACACCTTGATCGGAGAGCGTGGCGTAAAACTTTCTGGCGGACAGCGACAACGCATAGCGATTGCTCGTGCTATTTTGGCGGATCCCAAGATCATTATTTTGGATGAGGCCACTTCGAACTTGGATACCGAAAGCGAAGCATTGATCCAAAAAAGTTTGGCCGAGTTGGTGAAAGATAGGACAACCATTGTCATCGCTCACCGTTTAAGTACCATAAAAAAAGCAAATAAGATATTGGTCATAGAGGCTGGGACGATTGCCGAAGAGGGTACCCACGACCAATTGATCGCCAAGGAAGGTCGGTATTATGACCTTTATACCTATCAGGCAAAGATTTAAGTATATTTGGGCCTTGTCAACATTTTTTCACAGCAGCATTCATGAAAATTTTTAGAAGACTTCGCCAAAAATGGATCAAAACTGATTTTAAAAAATACTTCCTCTATGCCATTGGCGAGATCGTTCTAGTAGTCATTGGCATCTTGATCGCTTTAGGAATCAATAATCGACAAGAAGACAAACGCCTTCAAAAGTATCATAGAGATACTGCAGCACAGGTCTTGGTGCAAGTTAAGGAAGACCTTGAGCTGATCAAGGACTTTAGAGAGAACGACATTTATGAGTTAGAGCACAATTTTTTGCGCTATTTTGATAGAGCGCACGACACCTTGCGAACAAGCCCGGAAAAAGTCGTCTCCTTGATGTTTTCAATCGCTAACTTGGAAGTCAGCGACCGGGCTACGGTGCTTATAGACAATGCCGATCTCCGTAATTCAGAATATGAAAACATCCTTATCGATATAGCGCAGACCTATAAGAAACACTTAAAACCGCTCTATGGTATGGATGAGATCTTGTTGCTCACCATCGGCGAAAACTTAGAATATCTTAGAAACCAAGTCCCTTGGTTCGAAGACTTGATGATCGATCTTCGATGTAATTATGATTGTCAGGTGTTTATTAAGACCGATCAAAGTTACCGAAATCGCATGGCCAATATGCGATTTACATATATTCATGGTTATGGAGGTATTGTAGAAAATTTTTATGACAATCTTAAAGCACGTGAGAAAGAACTCTCTGCATTTTTACATCAAAAAAACTAGGCGCCTCCTTGAGAAGCCCCTAGTTTCAATGACTGAAGAAAATGATCGTCCGTATCAGATCAAGGCGGTCATATGAGTTCTTTTAAATCCCTTTGCTCTATTTCGGTAAAGAGCCTCGATTTGGTAACAAATCGTAATCCCATTGGAATTTCCAATGAAAAACTGGCACCTCTTCCTTTGGTGACATCGATCGTGAGATGCGTATGCTTCCAATACTCATACTGGTCGCTGCTCATATAAAAGTCACAGTCGTGAATGGTTCCCAAATGCACATCCGTTTCGTTGATCAGCAGTTCGCCCTCGGGCAAACACATTGGCGAAGAGCCGTCGCAACACCCCCCGCTTTGATGAAACATGAGCGGGCCATGTGTGGACCTCAATTCATCAACGACCCGCTTTGCATCTTCTGTTATTGTTACACGTGCTACCATCTTAGAAGAATCCCATTGCATTCTTATCGTGCGATATCAACATGTTCTTGGTCTGGCGATAGTGGTTCAGCATCATTTTATGATTTTCTCTACCGATACCTGATTTTTTGTAGCCTCCAAAGGGTGCATGGGCGGGATAGAGGTGATAACAATTCACCCATACACGACCCGCTTCTACCATTCTTGATACCTGATATGCTTGGTGCGTATCTCGCGTCCAAACACCAGCTCCAAGACCGTACAATGTATCATTGGCGATCGCTATGGCATCCGCTTCATCCTTGAAGGTCGTGACACAAACTACCGGTCCAAATATCTCTTCTTGGAAAACTCGCATCTTATTGTTGCCTTTCAAAATGGTTGGTTCGATATAATATCCTCCTTCCAACCCTTCGTTGTAAGCGGCTTTTCCTCCTGCAAGCACTTCACAGCCTTCTTCTTTTCCAATATCCAAGTAGTTAAGGATCTTTTCATATTGATCATTAGAGGCCTGGGCTCCCATCATCGTTTCTGGATCCAATGGGTGGCCGAGCTTTATGGCCTTGGTACGTTCGATGACACGTTCAATGAATTTGTCATAAATGCTTTCTTGAATGAGCATCCTAGAAGGACAGGTGCAGACCTCTCCTTGGTTTAAGGCATACATTACCGCACCCTCTACACATTTATCCAAGAAAGCATCATCTCTATCCATAATACTTTCAAAGAAGATGTTGGGCGATTTTCCACCTAATTCTAAAGTGACGGGAGTAATGTTCTTTGATGCGTATTGCATGATCAATTGTCCAGTCGTAGTCTCTCCGGTGAATGCTACTTTACTGATGCGTGGACTGGAAGCCAATGGCTTACCCGCTTCAATTCCGAAGCCGTTTACCACGTTCAGCACACCGTCTGGTAGAATTCCTTCGATGAGTTCCATGAGGATCATGATTCCCACAGGTGTCTGCTCAGCAGGTTTTAATACCACACAGTTTCCTGCTGCAAGCGCCGGCGCCACCTTCCATGCGGCCATTAACAATGGGAAATTCCATGGAATGATCTGTCCGACAACCCCTAGAGGTTCTTTGATATTCATAGAGATCGTAAATTCATCGAGCTCGCTAACGCTTCCTTCCTCAGCTCTGATGACCCCAGCGAAATATCTGAAGTGATCGATGGCAAGGGGTAGGTCGGCCGCCGTGGTCTCTCGGATGGCTTTACCATTGTCCCAAGTTTCGGCACGGGCCAACGCTTCGAGGTTTTGTTCCATCACATCAGCGATCTTCAATAACATATTGCTGCGGGTGGTTGCCGAAGAGGTATTCCATGACGGAGCTGCCTTCCATGCTGCATCGATCGCAAGTTCGATATCTTCTGCTGTAGAGCGGGCGATCTTGGTAAAGCTGGTTCCATCTACTGGAGAGATATTGTCAAAGTATTGGCCCTTTGTTGGAGCTACCCATTTTCCTCCGATATAGTTTTCATATTGACTCTTAAATTGGGGGCGTTTGTAGGTCTTCTGCCCTGTAGTTTTTACGTTACCCATAATAAATAGTTTTTTGGTTATTGATTAATTACTAAAAGAAATTGGTGTCTAGTCTAGCTAGTTGGAGAGCACTCCCGAAAAATGCAATTCAGAAGATCATCGTATTCTTCTTGAAAAGCAAAAAGATGGACTGTCACATCTTTTAAAAGATACGATTTTTTAGCCTGAAAATCAAGTAAATAACATGATGACATCCAAAAATTATATGCATTTTTGAGGAGACCGACGTTTCGATGGACTGTGGACGGTACGTATTCGATTTGGTATGGATATTTCCTATATTTAAGGTTCAAAATATACGCATGATAAAAAAAGTGAATTGGGACGAGGTTCCCACCGAACAAGTGACTCCAAAGATGCAACGCAAGCTCGTTTATGGCGATAAGGTGATGGTGGCCAAAATGAGGTTCAAAGATGGTTTTTTGGTTCCTTTACATAGCCATGTCAACGAACAAGTAACACAGGTATTGTCTGGCACCATTCGATTCTGGTTTGGTGAGAACAAAGAGAAAGTGGTGGATCTGCACGCTGGTGACGTGGTGGTGATTCCAGCGAATCTCCCTCACGAGGCATTGATGATCGGAGACGTTGAGGAGATAGACACTTGGTCTCCTATTCGCGAAGATTGGTTGGATGGCACTGATGATTATCTGAGAAGTAACGATTAACGATGGATTTAGGATTAAAAGGAAAAGTTGCTTTTGTGGCAGCCTCTAGTCAAGGTTTAGGAAAAAGTGTGGCCGTGGAGTTGGCTAGGGAAGGAGCAAGCGTGATTATTTGTGGTAGAAACCAACGGCTGCTGGATGAGACCAAGCTTGAGATCGCCGTATTGAATGACGGCAAGGTGATTGCTATCAATGGCGACCTAACTTCCGCGAATGACCGCGAACGCATAGTAGAAGAAACACTGTCACATTTTAAGAAGGTCGATATTCTTGTGACCAATACGGGTGGTCCACCAGCTGGGAAGTTCGAAGAATTAAGTCAGGAAGACTGGGATGATACGTACGAACTGTTATTGGCCAGCACCGTTTCTTTGGTCAGAAGTTTTTTGCCAGGGATGAGATCGCAATCTTGGGGAAGGATCATTTCGATCACCTCTCAAGCTGTGAAACAACCAGTGGAGAATTTGATCTTGTCAAACTCGGTTAGAGCGTCGGTAGTGGGTTTGATGAAAACATTGGCCAGCGAGCTCGGACCTTATAATATCACCGTGAATAATGTGATGCCAGGATACACAGAAACCAATCGATTGAAGAAATTGATACAGGCTGATCCATCTGTTGCCAATGCTGTAGATGAAATACCTCTAAAACGCTTTGGGAAACCTGAGGAGTTTGCCGCTGCCGTCACTTTCCTGGCCAGCGAGCGGGCAAGTTATATCACCGGCACTTCTCTGGCGGTCGATGGTGGTTGGGTGAAGAGTATTTTATAGCTAATGCTATTCTCACGGACCAACTGTAAAGTTTTAATTGCAAACGTCACAAACAACATTCGTCATTTTCTTTATGCTATCTTTACTCGTCATTAGCATTTCCATCATATAAAAGAACCGATGCCAAAATCTTCGAATACGGTATTCATCATCCTTGCTTTTATTGCCATTTACGTCATTTTGGGGTCAACCTATCTTCTGAATAAGATCGCGGTGACCGAACTGCCTCCTTTTATGCTGGCTGGTATCCGATTTGTGGTTGCAGGGATTGTTATTTTTGGAATCTGCAAAATAATGAGCATCACTATCATCATAAGTTCTCGACAGCTTTTGAATACGATTTTTGCTGGTTTTTTGTTCCTGACCTTAGGAAATGGGTTGGCAGTTTGGGCGCTTCAATATATCGACAGTGGATTTGCAGCTCTAGAGATTTCTGCTCAACCACTCATTGTATTATTGCTGATGCGCCTCTTACAGGGTAAAAAAATACAAGCGATGTCGGTAGTAGGTGTGATTCTCGGAGCGATTGGCATCTATCTGCTGGTGAGTCAAAAACAATTGATCACTAAAGAGGGTTCGATCATGGGCATGTTGATGATCTTTGTATGCATGTTGAGTTGGGGATATGGTAGCCTCTTTGTTGGAAAGGCCGACCTTCCAAGTAACTACTTTGTAAATACAGCTTACCAGATGGTTTTTGGTGGGGCCATGATGCTCTTGCTAAGCCCGATGCTAGGAGAACAATGGAGTTCTCCAATTGTATGGAGTACTACAACGCTATGGGCGATGCTTTTATTGATCGTCTTTGGAAGCATCGTTGCCTTCACATCATTTAATTACTTGCTAAAGACGGTCTCGCCTGAAAAAGTAGCGACTTCCACTTATGTGAATCCAATAATAGCGCTGTTGTTGGGATGGTATTTTTTGAATGAAGAAATTACCTTACAGTCCGTGATTGCTGCGATCGTCCTACTTACAGGAGTATATTTTATCAACACTAAAAAGAAATGGGTCGCTCGACCGAGATATAGAAACCGATAATTATCTGATTTTTAAATTAATAGATAATTTATTTTTAAGAGACGAGAGGATTATTCCGTAACTTTATAAGGATTCAAAACATTTAAAACCAATTATTATGAGTGATCATGTTTATAAGTCCATTGAGATTACGGGCACGTCCCAGGAGAGTTTTGGACATGCTGTAGAGAATGCTGTTGCCAGAGCATCTAAGACCATTGATAATCTGCGGTGGTTTCAGGTTATCGACACAAGAGGATCTATCGAAGACGGTAAAATAAATCGATGGCAGGTTACCGCAAAACTCGGCTTTACCATGAAAGAATGACCGACGATAATTGATAGGAGGGAAGAAGATATTACACCATTGAAAATGCCCATGCAAATTTGTGCATGGGCATTTTCCACTAACTTAATTAGCTAGTAATAAATTCTTATTGCAGTTGCTCTTCTTGAAATTGTCTCCATGAAAAGTATGCTGTTGTTAGCACTCCGATAATCACCAGATATTGCAATACAGAATTTACAGATGGTTGCAGAATGTCTGCAAGTGTTATAAACCCTAATATTGCCGTGGCAATGAGCGCCCGTCGAATATTAGTTGTCATTATGTTATATTTTAAAATTAATAAATGTATTGAAGTAAGATCACTTCATCATATTAGTTATACACCAGCTCTTCTTTGTTGGCCTTCATCATAGCAAGTGGTGTTTCAAATTGTAAGGTTCGAATTGGGAAAGGTATATTGATATCAGCCTTGTCAAAAGCTTTCTTAATTTCAACAATAGCTTTACTTTTGGCCTTGATTCTGTCCAAACCACTTTGTCCTTCGATCCAAAATCGAGTGATAAAGTTGATTGAACTATCTCCAAATTCCGTATAGAAAAAGTCAATTTCCTTTCCAATTTTCTCTTGATCGAAATTCTCAGCAATCGTTTTTGTGGTCAATTCTTGAACGTTGTCCAAATCTGAGTCATAACCTACTCCGCATTCGATCACTACCCGCATTTGCGTGGTGAGTGAATAATTCTTGAATGGATTTTCAAGAATGGTCTTATTTGGAATCACTACGACATTGTTATCTGCCTCTTTTAGTACGAAATAATTTAAATTGATATCGGTCACCTCTCCAGCAAAGCCATTGGTCTCTATCCAGTTCCCCAATTGTATATTTTTCCGAAAGGATAATACGATACCAGAGATGGTGTTTGATAGCGTTCCTTGAAGCGCTAATCCTATGACGAGTCCAGAGATACCAGCACCTGTTAAAAGTCCAGTAAGCGTCTTTCCTAAGTTGAGTGCTCCGAGCGCCAAGAATAGGCCGGCTAGTACCACTATTACCGAAGCTGCTCTTGCTATCAACTTTGTAACCGATGTTTGTTTAATTCGCTTATATGTCAGTTTGAGCGTAATGTTATAAACCAGTTTAGATAGCAGGAAAGCTGATATAAGTACTGTTAGCGCTATGGCTAAGTTTGGAATATTTTCTATGAATAGCCCCCACCAAGCTTCCAATTTGCTTGTGATGGTCTCGGCGGGTGCTTCTAATTGTAGTTGCATGTGCTAATTTTAAGTTAATAATGTTAGTTACGTCCTATATTAGGATTTTACCATGGTGCTATTCAATTGTTGTGTAGTTTCCTTGGTCCATGCATTTAACATCCAACTAGCTTTCTCCATCTCTCTAATGTAGGCTCCTAACATATCGATGGTTCCTTCATCTCCAATCTCATTGGCACGGTCGATAATTACCTTCATTTGTGCCAGTAAAATACGATGGTCATTGATGATCGAGGTTACCATTTCTGTATCTGTTTTTAAAGGACTTTCCTCTTTTATGTCTGAGATCTCTAGATAATCACTATATCTACTTACTGGGTGATATTGCAAGGTTAAAATCCGTTCTGCAATTTCGTCGATTTTTACACGAGCATCATTGTAGAGTTCCTCAAATTGATCATGGAGGTCAAAAAAGTTTTTACCCAATATGTTCCAATGGAAATTTCTCAACTTTTGATAGTATAAGTGGTAATCAGCCAATAAGGTGTTGAGTCCTGTTACAACAGGTAATAATTGTTTGTCATTCATGTTCAAATAATTCATGATTGTTAGTTTTTAAAGATTAATATTTTGATTTTTAGCAACGCTTAAGCTGAAAAGGGAGGACCCCTAAGAGAACTCAAAAAGTAAAAAAGCCGCTGCTTTCGATAGTAATTCTGAATAATTACACTAGTAATATAAGGCTGAGAAGGCTTTTGTCAAGGCCTTTAACGAGGTTTAACCCTATTTAAGAAGTTTTAACATAATAAGTGTTAAAATTGTAAGGGTTTTGTTAACATATTTATGAAGGTGAACACACTAATTTTTCGCTGGAAGCCTTTATTTTTCCACATGTCTGTGCAAAAGCAGTCACAAAAAGATACTGTATAATGCAATCTTAAAAAAGTAAGAAATTAGTTTAACTACCTGAGTAGATCATAATATAGGACACTTATCAGAATAATATAGATGCCAAATAGTATTCTTCTGTGTTCAACAATAAAATATTCAAATTTCCTTAGCGTAATTTTTGTAAACATATATTCCCGATGTTATAGTTATCGAGAACATTTACGTAAACATGTTGATAAGGGTTTCCTTTTTATTTGAATCTTTTAGAACCATGGGCTACTTTTCTTCGTAGATATGCGTAGAGCGATGAATCTATGGAAGATACTTTATTGAAACATTTTGAAAGTGAGGCTGAAAGGATTTTTAGAAATCATTCGGACAAATACGGGCGATATGCAAAAGAATTACCATTACCTCTGAAAATGAAACAGTCCGATGATTTTTTTATAGCTACCATGAATAAAATAAGAAGGTTATCGCTCTTCTATCTGGAAAATACCACTGGAAACCAAAAAGAGGTTGCCGATTCACTAAGTAGTATAGTGATGTCTTACAACAACAAATGTCTTGAAATGAAGAGATCGATCACGGCCGCTTAATCCAAATCGCTCAAACGTAATGATGATCAGTAACACAAAACACTACTAGTAGAACGCTAATTAATTTCGAAGATTTAAATCAGGCTGACTTCGCTATATCATTTTACAAAGGAAGTGAACATCCAGTTTCTTTTCTCCAAGTCTCTAATCATATCCATCATGATCTCTTCGGTTGCCATGTCTCCTGCCTCTAGTGCGAAGTTGGCCACATTAAGGAGTGAATCATGGATAATACCGAAGTCTTTCAGCACCTCTTTGACCATTTGTAAGGAACTCAATTCCCCATCAACCTCACCCACCTCAGCCAAGGCCATAAACTGTTTCAGCGTATAACGCGGCTTAATTCCAAAAACTCGTATCCGTTCTGCAAGAATATCAATATTCTCTTTTACCTTATCATATTCAACTTCGAACTGCTGATGCAGCTCAAAGAAATCTGCTCCTTCTACATTCCAATGGAAGTTTCGCAACTTGTGATAATGCACGATATAGTTGGCCATAAGTTTATTGATCGCCACGACGATCTCGGCAGTCTCTAAATACGTAAATCCAAGTTTCTTATAGTTTTTTTGCGTTCTCATGTTTCTTCATTTTAAAATGTCCTCACCTCAGTATTGTTTTCGAAAGAAGATATCTAACCCAGATACTGTTTCAATGGCTCACTTCTAGAAGAATGTCGCAAACGTTTCACCGCTCGTTCCTTGATCTGTCTCACACGCTCGCGTGTTAAATTAACGGTCTCACCAATTTCTGAAAGGCTCATTGGTTGTGGTGTGGCTATTCCAAAGTATAGCCTTACAATACTTGCCTCTTTATCATCTAATTTGTTAAGCGCCCTATTCACATCTGTCTTTAAAGAATCTTGCATCAATGAACTATCCGGTCTGGGCGAATCGCCATGGTCGAGAACGCTGTACAACGTGGATGTTTCACCTTCTTTTAGAGGTGCATCGGTAGAAACATGTCTCCGAGAGTTCTTAAGAGATAATTTAACATCTCTGGTGGTCATGTCCAGTTCCTTTGCGATTTCTTCCTCACTTGGTGGTCGTTGTTTGCTTTGTTCCAGAAAAGAATACGCCTTATTGATCTTGCTTATGCTATTGATCTTGTTCAATGGCAATCGTACCATCCGCGAATTGTTTGCCAGCGCTTGAAGTATGGATTGTCGAATCCACCAAACGGCATAGGAGATGAACTTAAAACCTCTGGTCTCGTCAAATCGTTTCGCAGCTTTTACCAGACCGATGTTACCCTCATTGATCAAATCAGAAAGCTTCATGCCTTGATTTTGATATTGTTTTGCAACAGAAACCACAAAACGCAAATTAGCATTGACCAGTTTATTCAAAGCAGTATGGCTTCCATCGCGTATTTGTTGCGCCAATTCCACTTCCTCATCTGCGGTGATCATTGGGATCTTAGTAATATCCTGAAAATACTTATCCAAGGATTTGGACTCTCTGTTGGTGATCTGACTTGTAATTTTAAGTTGTCTCATACGTTTTTTTTGTTATGGTTATAATAAAGGTGATACACAGGACCTTGCTATTTTTAGCAAGCGTGATTTATTTATAAAGGCATTAAAATTTAATTATAACTGCTACTTTGGCTAGAAATAAGATGAAGCCGCAGCCATTTTTGGGACTTAAATCTTGACTTCTACATAAAAACCTGATAGCTCAGGTAGTGGGAGGTATGCATCTGCTGGTTTGGCTTCTAAAAATTAAGTATTCAAAACTAAAGATGTGATTAGTACTTTCTTTGAACATAGAAGGTTTGATGTATTTTGTTAATTAATTTTGAAGTGTACCTTAGAACTTATCTCATAGGGTAAAAGCGAATAGATGCAAAAGTGATTTATTGAATCTATTTCGAAATCACACAGTCTTTACAATCTTTCGTCGCACCGTAGTAGGTTTCCCGATACTTGTACAATGTTCTAATGGGAATACCAACGAGGTTTTTAGTAATGTAAGTGACATTGGTAGTGAGCATCCCCATTCTCTTACTATATCGTTTTTCCGTTTTTGTTTTTCTTTTGATTGAAATAAGTTTCATGGCAGATATTGTTTCTTGTTATATGTTAACAACTTTTTTCCTTTATCCAAGAAAATAACGTTAATGTATTGTTAAACAGCCTTGATGGTTACCACATATCATTTTGTAACTTTATAGAATATGGAACAGTCAGAATTGCATAAGGGATTCATAAAAAGTACCATCCAGAAGGTAGAAATGGCTTTGCTGGTCACGAAACTAACACATCATCCGCCATGCACAGCACTATTGAAGACACAGCAGGTGGGAGATGATGGTATCATCTGGTTCTTATGTCAAAAACAAGGTCAAGAGACTCAAAATTTGAGAATCTCAAATAAAGCGATGTTGGTCTATAACGAACCTAGCAAGGAGCTTTTTTTAAATCTTTTTGGTATTTGTTCGATTGAAGACGATGAAGAAGTACTTAACGTTATTTTTGAAGCGAACCATCCATTTGACCAAGAAAATAATCTCGTAGCGCTTCGCTTCAAAACCCTGCTTGCAACAACTTGGGATTTCATCGAACAAAAGTCCGTAACCATTTTCGAGGATGGTTTTATAGGCTAAAGTTTACAGGTCTATGGTCATGCTATTTGCACAATCGTATCCAATATCAAATAGTTTCTTTGCGTTGGATGTATCGAGAATATCATATTCGCAGAGATCCAATGGCTGAATAAAGAGATCACATTCTTTCTTATTTTTTCGGGTATTGGACTTGTCGTTTAATTGAAAGGTGCGAATGGCCACATCTATTAGATTGCTAAAGCTTTCTACCTCTTGGACAGGACTAATATCCACTCCGATAACTTTTTTGCAATTATCTCTTAAAGGTTGCACTGGCAAATTGTCAAAGAGGCCTCCATCTACATACGTATACTCGCCGATGGTCACAGGGGAGAATAGTACAGGAATAGAGGCGGAGGCCATCACGGCGGTTATCAAAGAACCAGAATTGTGATATTCGACCTTTCCAACGTTTAAGTTAGAGAGCGTTACCCAAAACGGAATTTCTAGATCATCGAAACTGTCGCTGGGCAAGTGTTCGGAAAGGAATCCTTCCAGCTTATCGAAATTGAGCAGCCCCATTTTTGGAATTTGGAAAGAGGTGAAGTCGAGAAGGTCATAGTCTTGCATCAGTTGCATCACCTCTTTTGGCGCTTTCCCCGATGCGATCATGCAGCCTACGATAGCTCCTGCACTCACACCAGAGACAGCTTCTACTTGAATGTTGGCCTCTTTCAAAGCCTGCAATACTCCAAGATGTGCAAAACCACGGGTGCCGCCACCTCCAAGCGCTACGCCTATGTCATAAGGTCTGGATTCAAAAGATTTCGATATTTTTTTGATGAGATCCATATGATTGCTATGAGAGCCACTTTTTCTTTTTGAAATAGAATAGCAGGGCGATAAAAATACTAAGCATAATACCCCACAATACATAATAACCGTATTTGTACTGTAACTCGGGCATATGCTCAAAATTCATTCCGTAGATACCCGCGATAAACGTAAGGGGTATAAAGATGGTGGCGATAATGGTAAGCACTTTCATAATGCTGTTCATCTTATTGCTTATAGTGGTCATGTACATGTCCATAAGCCCCCAGATCATTTCGCGATAGACGTCGATGTTCTCGTTGATGTGTACCACATGGTCCTGAAGGTCTCTCAAATAGTCCCGTGTCTTCTCATAGATCAGATTGCTTTCGGACTTCACCAATCGCCCGATGACCTCTCTCGATGGTAGTATGTTTCTTCGCACCCTCAGAATGTCGTGTTTTAGGGTTTGGATGTCTCTCGTGATGGTTTCTTGTACATTTTCGGTGAACAGGTCATCTTCCAGTTGCTCTACCCGTTCTCCGATGGTATCTACGATCACAAAGTAATTATCTACGATGGCATCCATCAAAGCGAATGCCAAGTAGTCCGAATCCACATTGCGCAGGCGACTTTTTTCATCTTTCAAACGTAACCGTACAGTATCGAAGAGGTCATCTTCAGATTCTTGAAAGGTGATCACATAATCCTCTCCCAAAACAATAGAGATGTGCTCTACCACAAAATCACCATTCGCATCAAAGTAAAGCATTTTGAGCACCACGAAGAGATAGGATTCATATTCATCGATCTTAGGTCGTTGTTCGGTGTTAACAATGTCTTCTAAGATCAAAGGATGAAGATTATAGTGTTTTCCAATGGCCATGATCTCATTTGCGTGGCCAAGACCGTTCACATTGATCCATGTGATGCGGTCGTTCCCCTTAAACTCAAAGATCTTTTGTATTTCATCGGTATGAAATAAGTTATATTCCGTCTTGGTATAATCATGAACCTCGAGTTTCGTCTCTTTAAATTCCTTCTCTCCAACATAGACCACCGCTCCAGGTGCCTGTCCTAAATGCTTGGAGCTCCTTTTCTTTCTCTTGGGTCTTTTAGGGTGTTTTTTATTGCTCATGAAATATCATTTTAGGCAACGCCTAGTATAGGTAATTCAAACCCTAAAGTACATACTAATTTCTCAATATAAAAAAGCTGCCAAAGTGATAACGAAAATTTTAGGAGAGGGAGGTAGGAGTTTTACCTTTTCGATTGTTCTATATAAAAGAATGACTTTAAATTTAATCATTAATCAAAACCATAAATTATGAAAACTCTGCTTTTTAGAATGCTGCTAGTTGTTTTATCTATTTCATTGATGTCCTCTACCTGTTCCTCCGATGATGATGACATCATCGATAATAGCCAGGAGATCGCCGCCGTAAAAAATACTGCTGAAGACGGTACTTGGCGTATTACAAGTTTTGTTGATTCTGGTCAAGATGAAACTAACGATTTCAATGACTATAATTTCACGTTTGCTTCAGACGGTACGCTTACGGCGACCAATGGAAGCAATACCGTTACTGGTACTTGGTCGGTCACCGATGATAGTAACAGCAGTAGCAGCAGTAGTAGTGATGATATCGACTTCAATATTGCATTTCCAGTACCTGCCACCAGTGTTTTTGAAGATTTGAATGACGACTGGGACATTGTCAGTTATAGTGCCGCTAAAATTAGCCTTATCGATATCAGTGGTGGAAATGGAGGAACAGATACTTTGGTGTTTGAAAAGAATTAGCGACCAGCCAAAGTATATTCACACCCTTTTTGCTATCCAGATCCTTAAGCGGCAACAGCGGTTTGTCAGTTAGTTAATTTGTTTGTGGAAAGCTTGTCCTTAAATCTTTCTTAGGGACAAGCTTCTTTATCGTTCCTGTCCTGTGCGCTCCTATGTCATATGCCTTTTAAACAGTTGATTTGGGTCAATGTAAATTTTTTCAAAAAAAACGCTTTCAAATTCGCTTTTTATTTACATTTGTTTTGATAATGCGTCACATTAAGTTACGCATTGCCTATACCGATGAAAACTTTTTTCATATTCGGGCTTAGGAGGATAAAGAGGTCTACTCCAAAAGCTGCCCTAGGGATTGGGAACCGAATTCAAAGGCTGACCTCTGAAACCTTTACCATTTTCCGTTTTTTAAGACGAATACCTTTCGTGCCCTACACCGTGTTCATTTTCCGTATTTGATATTGAATTGATGTTCGTTGCAACTCGCAACATATTTCATATTCATAAAAACTTTTTCAAATACGCATAATGAAAACTAAATACATCGATTTGATCGAGCAGACCTTCGATTTTCCACAAGAAGAGTTCAAGCTCGAAAACAACCAGTTATATTTTCACGGCATCGACCTTATGAAGTTGATCGCCCAATATGGAGCACCCTTAAAATTTACCTATTTGCCTAAGATCTCTGATAATATCAATCGGGCAAAGGATTGGTTTGCGCAGGCGATGACAGAAAATAATTATCAGGGCAACTATCATTATTGTTATTGTACAAAAAGCTCCCATTTTAGCCATGTGCTAAATGAAGCGCTAAAGAATGACATACATATCGAGACCTCTTCCGCTTTTGATATCGACATTGTTGAAAGACTCAAGGAAGCAGGAAAAATAAAAGATGATACCTATGTGGTCTGCAATGGTTTCAAAAGAGATCAGTATATTCAAAATATAGCACGACTTATCAACAAGGGGCATCAAAATTGTATACCGATCATCGATAACTACGAAGAGTTGTCACTATTAAGTAGTACTATTGAAGGCAACTTTGAAGTAGGCATTCGTATTGCTTCTGAAGAGGAGCCTAAGTTTGAGTTCTACACCTCACGATTGGGTATCGGATACAAAAATATCGTTCCATTCTACAATAATCAGCTTAAGGATCATCCCAGAGCGAAGCTTAAGATGTTGCATTTCTTTATCAATACGGGAATTCGCGATACGGCTTACTATTGGAACGAATTATTGAAGTGCATGAAGGTGTATATCAACCTCAAGAAAATATGCCCTTCATTGGATAGCTTAAATATCGGTGGTGGCTTTCCGATCAAGAATTCCTTGGCCTTCGACTATGATTATAGTTATATGGTGAGAGAGATCATCAATCAGATACAGCAAGCATGTGACGAGGCAGGAGTCGCTGTGCCACATATCTTTACCGAATTTGGCAGCTATACGGTTGGCGAAAGTGGCGGAGCGATCTACGAGGTATTATATCAGAAACAGCAGAATGACCGTGAAAAATGGAACATGATCAACTCTTCATTTATCACGACCATGCCAGATACGTGGGCGATAAACAAGCGCTTTATCATGCTTGCGCTCAATCGCTGGAATGAGGAATACGAACGTGTGCTTTTGGGCGGACTCACTTGTGATAGTGATGATTATTACAACTCTGAGCAACATATGAATGCCATCTATCTGCCAAAATATAAAAAGGAAAAACCGCTATACATTGGATTTTTCAATACAGGGGCGTACCAAGAAACGATAGGTGGTTTTGGCGGACTTCAGCATTGCTTGATCCCACAGCCCAAACATGTGCTCATCGACAGGGATGAGGAAGGGAAATTGACAACGAGCTTGTTTGCACCGCAACAGACGTCAGATCAATTGCTTGGAATTCTTGGATATGAAACGACTGAGAAAAGAGCATCCGAAACCACTATTAATATGGTGCCGGTCGATTCTCAAATCTAAATTAGTTAAGTAGTAACAAATGAAAACGACAAGAACATTTGCGGGAATACCTGAGGTCAATTCGAAAAACGAGACCGCCAAAGTAGTGTTGATCCCGGTACCTTTCGACGGGACAAGTACTTGGGGTAAAGGTGCTGACAAAGGCCCGGAAGCCTTTCTGGATGCCTCCGAACAACTAGAATTATATGACATCGAAACAGATAGCGAAGTATATAAGCAAGGTATCTATCTGGCGGACGCTATCACCGAAAATGAGCGGCCTGAAGATATGGTGGCTGCGGTTCATGCTATTTCGAAAAGTTACATCAAGCGTAAAAAATTTGTAACCATGGTAGGGGGAGAGCATTCTATCTCTATCGGTGCAATAAGAGCATTCAACGAATGTTTTGAAGACTTGACCGTGCTTCAGATCGATGCTCATGCCGACCTCAGAAAAGAGTATGAAGGCTCGCAATTCAATCATGCCTGTGCACTATACGAGGCCAATCAGCAGACCAATTTGGTGCAGATCGGCATTCGTAGTATGGACTCCTCGGAGAAAAGTGTGATGAATATGGAACAGGTCTTTTTTGCTCACGAGATGGTCAATGATGACTTTTGGATGGACGCTGCCATCGATCTAATGACCGATAACGTATATATTACATTCGATCTTGATGCCTTTGACCCATCCATTCTTCCTTCGACGGGAACTCCAGAGCCTGGAGGACTCTTTTGGTATGAAACACTCGAATTTTTGAAAAAGGTGTTCGAGGAAAAGAATGTGGTGGGTTTTGATATAGTTGAGTTATGCCCGAATCCAAATGAAAAGGCATCGGATTTCATCGCAGCCAAACTCTATTACAAGATGCTTTCCTATAAGTTTGAACAACAGGATATGGTGACCGAGGATGATGGCGCCTTCGAAATAGATGAAGTGAAAAGAAACAAATTAGAATTTGACGAATACGATGAGCAATAGAGGAGCAATATCCAACTTTCTTGAAAAATATTATCTGCATTTCAATGCGGCGACGCTGGTAGATGCGGCAAAGGCCTATGAAGCACAATTAGAGAAAGATGCCAAGATGTTGGTTTCTCTGGCTGGTGCCATGAGTACCGCAGAACTAGGTAAAATATTTTCCGAGATGATACGAAAGGAGAAAGTGCATATCGTTTCATGCACAGGCGCCAATTTGGAGGAAGATGTGATGAATCTGGTTGCACATAGCCATTATGTGAGGATTCCAAATTATAGAGATCTGACCCCTACAGAGGAATTCGAACTTTTAGAAAAGGGCCTCAACCGAGTTACCGATACATGTATCCCCGAAGAAGAAGCGTTCAGGAGACTGCAAAAACATATTTTCAAGCTATGGAAAGATGCCGAAAGACAGGGGAAACGTTATTTCCCGCACGAATATATGTATCAGCTATTGCTATCCGGTGTGTTGGAGGAATATTACGAGATCGATATCAAGGACTCTTGGATGTATGCTGCGGCCAAGGCAAATCTTCCGATGGTGGTCCCAGGATGGGAAGACAGTACACTTGGTAATATCTTTGCAAGTTATGTGATGAAAGGAGAACTGCAAGCCAGCACGGTTAAGTCGGGTATCGAATATATGGCATACTTGGCTGATTGGTACACTTGGAATTCAGACAAGGGTGTCGGCTTTTTTCAGATAGGAGGTGGCATTGCCGGTGATTTCCCTATCTGCGCGGTTCCCATGCTCTATCAGGACCTAGAAGAAGAGAATACCCCATTTTGGAGCTATTTCTGCCAGATAAGTGATTCTACGACTAGCTATGGCTCTTATTCTGGTGCCGTTCCAAATGAAAAGATCACTTGGGGTAAATTGGATATAGACACTCCGAAGTTTGTAATAGAATCAGATGCTACCATCGTAGCACCATTAATATTTGCGTATATATTGAAGATGTAAAAAATGAAAAAAAAGATAGATCAGAATAAAAAACGTGTGATCATAGATTTTAAGAAGCTCAACAAGGAATTGTTAGATCTTCTGGTGGAAAAGTTTCCTGAAGGATATGATGATGATGATATTATCACATTCAGAAATGCAAGCAATGAGATTCTTGAGTGCGTCGAGGTCGAAACTGATACGACCCGTTATCTGGTAAAGGTAAGTAAACGTCTCGTTCAGGTAATGGAAGATCACGACGACGATAATGATGATGACGATGACAATATCGACGATGGTGAAGATAATTTCAACAATGAGGAAATTGATGATGAGGCCAACGAAGAGGAAAATTTCGATTGAAGTTAAGACCAGCCCAGAAAAAGTATCAACCATATCAAATCTTTAATCTATAATGAAAACACTATTGATCACGCTGTTAATGTTCAACCTGGCGATAGCTCCAGGTGAGGGACAAGAGACCGTTACAGTCCTACTTAGTTTTGATGGATATGAAGAAGGTGTCTACTATTTCACTGATGAAGATGAGAATTCATATGAGTTTGAAGAGATAGAATCGAAAGCTTCTGCAAGATTTGATCTTACCGATGAGAAGTACAAGGGAAAGATATTCAAGGTAACCTATAAAGTGATGACAGAGATCGATGAACTAGAGGAAGAGTACGATTCCTATGTCATAGTCGACCTAAAACTTGCAGAATAGTATATTTGATTGGGCGGATCTCAAACAACGACCTGCCCATTACAAGAATGAAAGCCCTAAAGAACATAGAGAAGTCGCGCCTATTGCTTGTGGATGGCCAGAAACTATTGGTATTAGAAAAGTTGACCAACAAAAAGCGCTACACGCTTCCCGGCGGTATTAAGAAGAAACATGAATCGCATTTAGCGGGTCTTATCAGGGAAACCTATGAAGAGATAGGAATTTTACTAGATAAGAGTGCCTTTAGATATATTGCCACGGAAAGAGTTAAAAAAAAGAATCTTATAAAACGGAAACACTACTTTGTGGCCAATGCCACTCTCGGTGTCCCAAAGTTGATGGAGCCGCAAAAATTTAAAGCGATCCTTTGGCTACCGTGGTATGAGGTCGTAAAATTCATGGATGCTTCAGACCGCGCAGCCGTTACCTTTTATTTTGAAGAACAAAAACGTATTGCTACTTAAAAACGACTATTATGAAAGCTCAATTTCATCTCGCGCTTCCGTGTACAGACGTTAACCAAACCAGTGATTTCTACACCGATCATCTTGGTGCTAAGCTTGGAAGAAAAAGCGAAAAATGGGTGGATGTCAATTTATTCGGCAACCAACTCACCTTTACAGAAGCCGGTAATTTTTCTTTTGACTTTAAGAATTATCGCTTGGGCGATCAGGTCTTGCCTTCTTTCCATTTTGGCGTAATCGTAGAAGTTGACCTCTGGGGTAAACTATATGCCAAACTCTTTCAGGCAGAATTAGAGGTGACTACTGAAGCAGTATTCATGCAGGACAAAGTGGGAGAACACCTTTCCTTTTTTGTAAAGGACCCCAATGGCTATATGATAGAATTTAAAAGTTTTAAAGACGAGGCGGCCGTTTTCAAAGTATAAGGTAAGCGGAGCAGCTACTGTTAAAAAACTGGACAATTCCATCAAGATCAAGTATTGAAAAAATGCGATATTTAGATTCCTATAGTTGGAGTTAGAATGATGAAGAAAGCAGGCGTCTTGGGTATGAACTTAAAGAAGTATTCGACATTGTACGCCCAAAAGGTCGCACATGAAGATCCATTGAATATAATCAAATGATCACCCATCTAGGATGATCAGTGTAAGGAAAAGATGATACCTGAATCGCTCAGAAATATTGAATTTTATAAGCATTTTGCCTCTTTGCTATATGCGATCGCTAATGCAGATAGAACGATAGAAGTCATTGAAAAGCGTAAGATCGTAGAAATAGTAAAGGATATCGCAACAGACACGTTGGGGAGCTTAAACAGCGAGGATATCATCTATGAGACCTTGCGAGCGTTGATAAAGCAGCAATGCTCCTCAGAGCGGGCATTTACGACTTTTAGTGAATTCTACTACTCAAATAAAAAAGAGTTCACTACCGAGCTTAAAGCAACGCTTTTATCGACTTGTGACAAAATCGTGCATGCGTTCTCCGGCCGCAATAAATCCGAATTAATAGTGTACACAAAGCTCGTATTGTTATTCAAAGATGCATGATGTTTTAAAAGTTATAGAATGCTAATGAAAAAGAGTTCCCATTAGGGCATAAGTGACACCTGCATATCGCCTCTAGAATAAACTAAATTGGGTTCGTTCTTCTACACAATTTTTTTGTTAACTTAAGGGGATATTAAAAAACGTAAACAACATGAATTATTTTATCATCGTACTACAATGTATCGTTGCTTTAAGTATTTTAAATGTCTGGCTTGTCCAGCCAAAGAAAGCGACCCGCTGGCGTGGCGGAAATGCTACAACGATCATTGAAGAATTTAAGGTGTATGGCCTTCCTGTATGGATGTGTTATTTGGTAGGCACTTTAAAAGTACTTCTTGCATTGGGGCTTATTGCCGCCATTTGGTATCCAGAATTAAAACAACCTTCCAGTTTGGGATTGGCGGCCTTGTTATTGGGTTCCATCACGATGCATTTTAAAATAAGTGACCCGTTGATAAAGTCGTTTCCTGCGGCACTCTTCATGACGATGTGCTTATTGATCGCCTTTCTCTAGCGAATAACTTCCAGTTGCCATAGGGCATAATAGCGATAACTTAGATAGATACAGAGGATAGCAAATATCAACGCTGGCAACGATCGTAGAAAGCTATCCTTGATCTTTAATCGCACGCTATACCCAGCAAGCATAAGCAAGAAAAGTCCGCATGAAGAAAAGAAAGCGAGGAAAGGACTTCCCCAAACACCGATCAAAATACCTGTGGCTCCTATCAATTGAAGACTTCCCGTCAATACTCTTTGTTTTGCGAGTCCATATCGTATAAACTCTGATTTCATATAATGAGTGGTCAAACAAGAGATTCCAAAATAGATGAATGATACCGCTGTGAAAATGCTTATGATACTCAGAAAATCCATTTGCTAGGTAATTATTAGTGAATCTCATCTTCAACGATTCCAATGCTTCATGGGAAAGCAGCCTGAAGTTTTGACGAAATTACGACCCCAAAACGTACTTAACAAATGATATATGTAGATATCAGCAGGGCATGGATGATATTTCATGCAAACCAGGTCGACCAAAGGTATAACGGTCGAGATATCATTGGTCACAATTCGATCGATTATAAAGATGATTCAACAGAAAGTAGTTTCAATTGCTCACATACCGCTACATCTTTGACCCTAAGTTTCATAAAACATTTCAAAAGAACAGATGATGACACCAACCGAAGTTTTTTCCTTAACAAACATGATGGCGCTGCCCATGTGGATCTTAATGATCTTCTTACCTCAATGGAAATTGACCCGATTTTTGATCGATTTTAAGGTCGTTCCGTTAATACTGGCCATCGTCTATGCCATTTATATTGGTCTGTCTATCCAGTCAGGTGGCGCCATGGATTTTGGCAGCTTGGATGCTGTGATGTCCCTATTCACAAAAGAACAGGCCGTCTTAGCTGGATGGGTACATTATTTGGCCTTTGATTTACTTGTGGGCATGTGGATGTTGGACCAAAACAAAACACTTAAGATCCATCCGATTTTAATGGCTCCATGCTTAGTGGGAACCTTTATGCTGGGCCCCATTGGTTTTTTGATATTCATGATCATAAGAGGGATCAAAAAACAACAGCCATGAAGCACATAAAGCACGTTTTTAGTACGGTACGTTTAGAAAGCCCAATCCTCTATTGGATTGCCATGGCACATTTTATCACTGCAATCTTATGTATTCCTGCATTTTTTTTAGATGATAGGATGCTGATGGGCCTTAACGTATGGGTGAAACCTTTTAAATTCTTGATTTCAGGAGGCATTTATATTCTGTCCTTAGGATACCTGATCACCTATTATCCATTTTCAACGATCAAAAAACATATTATTCGAAATATCGTTTCTTGGACGCTGCTTTTCGAGATTAGCATCATTTTCTATCAGGCTGCGCGTGGCGTGCAATCGCATTATAATATATCATCAGCATTTGATGGAATGCTCTTTGCGGCCATGGGAATATTGATTGCCATCAATGTATTGGTGATGGTGTTTTTCATCATTGAGACCATTCGATTAAGACTGCATACTTCGATGCCCATACAAATCGCCATTTTACTCGGATGGATAATTATCGTAGGCGGAAGTTGGGTAGGAGGACAGATGATAGGACAAATGGCACATAATGTCGGCGTTGCCGATGGAGGCGCCGGACTGCCATTGGTTAATTGGAGTACCGTAGCGGGCGACCTGCGTATTGCACATTTTTTCGGATTGCATGGCTTGCAAATAATTCCGTTATTCGCATTAGGGCTTACGAGAAAATGGAAATCGCCCATACGAAACCAGCTGTTCGTAGTGCTTCTCTTTGGACTGTTGTATGCGTCGTGGATAGCTTTTACCTTTTATCAAGCCAAACAGGGCATGCCATTAATCAAATTATGATCTCGACTCAATGCTTTTCAATAAGAAAAAACGCATACAGTATTTAGGTTTTGACGACAAGTGGTTTATACTCATCGGTATAATCGTTCTAAGCTTTGTGACCGACTTCCTTTTTAATAATTCGTTCGCCCGTTACCCTTTTCAATATGCGGTCATCAATTGGAGCGTCTCGTTATTTTTTACCCTCTGTAATTGGTTTGTCATTAGGTCGATCATCATTCTCTTACGCAAGAGATATCCTGGCCTTGAGAACGATGTGAAAAGGACGTTGTTATTGCTGTTGTCGATTATCTGCACGGTTATATCAATCGATTTTTTGGGAAACAATCTGTTGTCGTATATTTTCGACAAGAATTATAAGCCTTTAAGCTCATCTCAGGTATTGTTGCCAGTCATCATTATTAGTACAATGACAATGGCCATCTATGAAGCTATTTACTATAACATACGACTAAAAAAATCGATCAGAGAGGAAGAACAGGCAAAACAAGCTATTGTACAAGCACAATTGGATGCATTGCGAAATCAGGCCCAACCTCATTTTCTTTTTAATACCTTAAATACACTTCGTGATATCATTGACCAAAACTCCAAAGAAGAAGCAAAAGAGTTTGTAAACAAAATTTCGGATGTCTATCGCTTCATTTTAGAGTCTGGCAGTGTTGATCTCATTTCTTTACGCAACGAGTTAAGATTCGCACGCGCTTATATCCATATACAGTCTGAACGGTTTGGAGACAACTTGAAATTACATTGGAGCATCCCGGAGTCATCAATGGAGAGGATGATAGTGCCAATGAGTTTACAACTCTTACTGGAAAATGCCATCAAGCACAATATCATTTCAAAAGCTAATCCTTTGATCATTGGGGTTTCGGTAGCCGACGACCATTTGATCGTTACCAACGACATACGGCCAAAATCAACGATCACGTCCTCTACAAAACTCGGATTGCAGAATATCGAAAGACGTTATGCGCTGATCGCTGACAGCGCGATTAAAATAGCGAATGATGGAGAACGATTTGTAGTATCCTTACCTTTATTAAAAACAAATCAACAAAAGAAAGCCTATGCAGGTACTGATCATTGAAGATGAGCCACGAGCGGCCAATCAATTACAAAGTATGCTGAAGGCCACTGGTTTTGAGTATCAATTGTTGGGAATTATAGATACGGTCGAAGATACCGTTCAGTGGATTCAGCATCACCCTTCTCCAGAATTGATATTCATGGATATCCAACTTGCTGATGGTCTCAGTTTTGAAGTATTTCAAAAAGTTGAGGTGCAAGCTCCCATCATTTTCACCACAGCCTTCGATCAATATGCCATTCAGGCATTTAAGGTAAACAGTGTAGATTATCTTTTAAAGCCCATCCAAAAAGAAGACCTGCGTGTCGCATTGAATAAATTCTCAAAAACGAAGGGTTTGAGAACTGTTGAACCCGCCATACTTAAAGAACTTCTCAATAGCATGCGAATGACCAATAGGCGTGAGGGAATTTTGGTGAAAGAGGGCAATAGTTTTGTGCAGATCAGGCTCTCAGACATGTTATATGCTTATTCCGAAGATAGCATCACTTTTGGCGTTACGAAAGAGAAAAGATATATGATCAATGAGACCATCGATCAATTGTTCAATTCCCTCGACAAGGAACGATTCTACCGAATTAATCGCGGGCAGATCATCGCGAAAAACGCCATCAAGAGGATCGCACCCTATTATAACCATCGCGTCAAATTGACCATAGGCAGCCCAAGAGACCAAGAATTTATAGTAAGTCGAGATAGGACAAGCGATTTTAAGCAATGGATGAATCGTTAACGAACTGAAATTCTTGTGAATACAATTTTGATGAGAATGATTTTGATGTTCTTAATAAAACGTTAAACGAACAATTTTTTAGGCAAATTATGCTATTTTAGAAATCGTTCACTAACAGCCGTACATTTTTTTTACAATATTGGAGTCTAGAATATGCTGCTGTTTTAGTGATGACCAACCAAAAAACAAGAAAGCTATGAATGCCCAAAAGAATGCCTACCGATTATTAGTGCTGACCGATCTCTCCGAAGCTTCAGAAAGGGCATTGAGAAATGCGGCTCAGTTGGCTAAAGTGATAAATGGCTCAGTCGAAGCCCTGCATGTCATTTCTATTGCCTTGGTGGTCGACCAGGAAAATCAGGTCATGGCCATGCGAAAGCTTCACAAGAAATATCGTAAAACCAAAGCAATGGTTCGCGAAATGGTGGAGAAGATTGCGAAAACCGAAGATGTTTCGATAAGCACGAAGATCGATTACGGAAATGTCAAGGATATTATGCTCGATTACATCAAAACGGCGGAACCTGACATTGTTGTTCTTGGACGACGCAAATCCAAAGTGGTCGATTTTATCGGTGATGGTATTACCAGTTATATCATTGATAATTGTCAATCCAACATTTTGATCAGTGGTGATACCCAGCAATTCCACTCATTTTCCGAACTTTCATTAGGAGTCTACGGCAAAGAGATTGCAGCTGAAGGCTTTGAGATCATCGATCATCTGCACCAGAAAACGAACCAACCTATGCGCTTTTTTAGCATTGGTGAAAAAGAGGAGGCAACGAAGGGAACTGAACAAGAATCGAATAATGCTCAGGATCGAGTGTCGTATGTATTCGTTAAAGGAGCTAACGCCTTAGAAGGGCTTGCCAATTATGTGAAGCATAGCGATACAAGACTCTTTTGTATTCCTCGTTTATCCAAAAGTAAAAGTATTTGGCGTAAGAAAGAAGCTGTTAATGTAAACACCATGGTGCGGCTCCTAGATATTCCCGTGCTTATTGTGAACAACTAAAATTTGAAAAGATCAATGCACTTTTTTAAAATAAAAAGCGAGCGTTCAATGACGCTCGCTTTTGTATTTTCTACCTATTTCCGATACGTTTAGCTTTTCGGTACTGGAAACCCACGATCTCGCATCAAAGCTTCGATACTGGCGTCACGGCCTCTAAATTTTCTATAGGCTTCAGCTGGGTCCATAGAATTTCTTGGCGAAAAGAGATATTGCACCAACCTATCTGCGACTTCTTTGTCATAAAATCCACCCGGTGCCTCTTTGAACGCCTCCGCAGCATCACTGGTTAACACGTCTGCCCACATATAGCCATAATAGGCCGTGGCGTATCCTTCTCCAGAAAAGACATGTCCAAAATGTGGCGTCCTGTGTCGCATCGGTAATTCTTTTGGCATCTTTAGTTCCGCTAAGGTCTCGCGCTCAAATTTGTCCACATCGATGTTGGTTGGGTCGGCCAAATGCAATTTCATATCCATAAGAGCTGAGGCCAAATATTCGGTGGTACCAAATCCTTGATTGAAGGTTGCTGCGTTCTTAATCTTGTCGACCAATGCTTTTGGCATAGGTTTTCCAGTTTCGTGATGTACCAAATAGTTGTTGATCACTTCATCGGTGGACAACCAACGCTCCAATAATTGTGATTGAAACTCGGTATAGTCGCGGACACCGCCGTTTAATGTGGGATATTTCACATTTGAAGAGAAAAAGTGCAATGCATGGCCAAATTCATGGAAAAAGGTGGTGGCATCATCCCAAGAAACAAGCAAGGGCTCGCCAGGAGCTGGTTTCACAAAGTTGGAGTTGTTAGAGGCCAACACGGTTTCTTTCCCATCAAAGGTGGTGTGACTTCTATAGGTCGTCGCCCACGCACCAGAGCGCTTACCTTGTCGCGCATAGGGATCCAAATACCACAACCCAATATGTTCGCCAGAATCCTTGTCGGTCACTTCCCAGACCTTTACATCTTCGTGAAATACTGGAACACTTCCTTCAGGCACTGGCTTAAAATCATAATTGAACAAACGACCTGCTACATAGAACATCGCCTCCTGTAGTTTATCCAATTGCAAATATTGTTTCACTTCATCACTGTCTAAGTCATATTTAGCCTGTCGCACTTTTTCGGCATAATAGCGGTAGTCCCACGGCTCGATAGTAATATTTGCACCTTCTTTATCGGCGATGGCCTGCATATCTGCCACTTCTTCCGCTACGCGTGCGATTGCGGCCGGCCAAACGGCTTCCATCAATTGCATCGCATTCTCGGGTGTTTTGGCCATTCTATCTTGCAAGCGCCACTCGGCATAATTCTTATGGCCTAGTAATTCCACACGTTCGCGACGCAACTTTAGAATTTCGGCTATAAGGTCATTATTGTCAAACTCATCGCCATTGTCGCCGCGAGCATAGTAATTGGTCCATACTTTTTTCCGCAATTCGCGCTCGTCCGAATAGGTCAAAAAAGGATCCATGGACGAACGTGTATTGGTCACCGCATATTTCCCTTCATGTCCCTTGTCTGCAGCGATCTTTGCAGCTGACTTAATATACCCATCAGACAGGCCACTTAGCTGATCTTTGGTCAAATAGGTAACGTAATTCTCCTCGTCATGTAGTACATTGTTAGAGAACTTGGTGTACAAAGTTGAAAGTTCCTTGTTTATTTCTGCGTAGCGCTTTTTCTTTCCTTCATCTAAATTGGCGCCGTTCATGGCAAAACGATCATAGGTCAATTCCAAGACGCGCTGCTGATCCGCAGGATGCGGATGTACTTGCGAAGAATCATATAATGCCTTTATACGCTTGAAGAGCTTTTCATTTTGTAGAATGGTAGATTCATACTCAGATAATTTAGGAGCTAATGCTGTCTGTATCTCCCTGAATTCGGGCGATGACATATTGGATCGTAGAATCCCATAGTAGGCAAATACCCGATCCAACTCGGCGCCAGAGCGTTCCAAAGCTACAATGGTATTCTCGAATGTTGGACTTTCTGCACTGTTCGCAATGGCTTCAATTTCGTCAAGACTCATCTCCATACCCGTCTCCACGGCCTCTTTAATGTCTTCGACCTTCATTTTATCAAATGCTGGAACTCCGCCGTAAGGCCCAGTCCATTCTTTCAATAGGATATTATCGGTCATTAATTCAGTGGATTTTTCATTGGAACTTTCTGATGAGGCAGTGGCTGCATCGTTTTTGCAACTAGAAGCGACAGCCACAAGTAAAGCGGCCAGTGCTACCCTATTTAATTTTATTGAAATTCGCATAAAATTTTTGTTGATTTAGTTTATAGTTTTAGTAGCCGAAAGGTATAAAATAATCCCGTTAAGCATTTGTTAAAATACTATGCACATCAATCCTAAAACCACGTTATAAGATAGATCGGCACAGAGCTATTTCTTTAACTCAGACCCCTTCAACTCGAGAAAAACAGCAATCGCCTCTTTTTGTTCCACCGTGATAGAAGGTCTATCCTTTATACGACCAGCCATTCCTTCAAGATTTTCTTTGGTTAGGGAAATATGCCATCTTGGTCCTTGGTCCAAATCAAAGAAAGCGATCGCCGCGGGCTTATGAGTATTGAGTGAACTCAAGTGACAACTGCCACAAGGCTTTTCCAAGGCCAGTCTCGTAATCTCTGAAACTTTTTCAAAGGAATGCGTATCAGAAAAATTAGGATTTCTCTCTTTTTCTGAAGATTCCGTTGTGACCTCTACTAAAGAGGAGGTAGGATTGGAATCTCCCGCGCATCCTCGTCCCAAGAAGGCGAGAAGTACAAAAGAACCAAAAAGAAGTATTTTATTGCGATGAAACACGGTCATGGTCTTCTTAAGGTACGACATTCTCTCTTAAACATTTATTAATTAACATTCTAGGAACGAGATACAGCTAGACTACTAAGAAACAATCGATTTGTTTAACGCGATTTTTAAGTAACTTTAGGGCACTAACTATATAATTTTTTCCAATTATGAAGCTTTTTCGCTTTATCGCTGCCATTATCTTCTTATTCAATTCACAACTATTTTTTGCACAAGAGAATGATACTATTTTCGAGGAACTCGAGAAAATCGCCATCATCGACCAAAAAATAATGATGCCTATGCGCGATGGAGTGCGCCTCGCCACCGATATTTATCGACCTAAGAACGATAAAAAAGTACCGATCATCTTTTCGCGTACTCCATATAATTTCAACTCATGGGGTGATGGCGAACGCAGAACCCGGACCGCCCAACGTGCTTACGAGGCGGTAAAAAGGGGATATGCCTACGTGGTACAGAATGAACGTGGGCGCTACTATTCGGAAGGGGAATGGGATATTCTGGGCGTACCGCTGACAGATGGCTATGATGCCTTTTCATGGATGAAGAGACAACCCTGGTCCAATGGAAAGATCGGAACTTATGGCTGCTCATCGACCGCCGAATGGCAAATGGCCGTAGCCGCCTTGGACCACCCCGCACATACCGCTATGGTTCCACAAGGATATGGAGCAGGAGTAGGTCGTGTAGGGAATATTATGGAACAAGGGAATTGGTATAGAGGAGGAGTAGAGCAGTTGCTTTTCTTCTCTTGGTTGTATGGGGTGGAACATGATAAATTCAAACCTAGGATACCAGCAGGTGCGTCTCAAGAAGACCTTATCCGGATTTCTAGGTTCTATGATCTGGCACCGGAGAATCCCCCCGTGGACATGGCCGAAGCACTAAAGCATTTGCCTATTCAGGATATACTGAAAAATATCAATGGCAAGCAAGAGATCTTTGATAAGATGGTGCGACGCAAACCGAATCATCCAGATTGGTTCACTGGCGGCCTCTATCACGATACTATGGAGATCGGAGTTCCTAGCTTTTGGTTTGCCTCTTGGTATGATGTATCTATTACGCCAAATCTAAAATTGTTCAATCACATTAGAAATAATGCAAAAGATGCGATGATTCGCGAAAATCAATACTTGGTCATTGCTCCTACCTTGCATTGTAGATACACACGTGCAACTGAAAACACCATTGTTGGTGAGCGAAGTGTGGGTGATGCACGGCTAAATTATGATGAGCAGATCTATGCCTGGTGGGACCTCTGGCTGAAGGGTGAAAATAACAATTTTAAACAAAAGACCCCTCGTGTCCAATATTATACCATGGGCAGCAACAGGTGGCAATCTGCAGACCAATGGCCTCCTGAAAAGACCAAGATGACCACCTATTTTCTGAATAGCAACGGAAACGCCAACAGTGTATACGGAGATGGAGAGCTCAGAACAACAAAGCCTTCAAAAGATAACCCAGATCGCTTTACATACGACCCGATGAATCCAGTGACCTCGTGGGGGGGAAATGTCTGTTGCACCGGCAATGCCGTAAAAGGTGGCGCGTACGATCAACAGGCGATGGAAACCAGAAATGATATTTTGGTGTACACTACCGATGTACTCAAAGAAGGGGTCGAGGTGACAGGTTTTATCGAATCGACACTTTATGTATCGTCAGATGTGAAGGACACCGATTTCACTATGAAGTTGATCGATGTATATCCCGATGGGACTGCGTACAATTTGGATGAGACCATACAACGTGCGCGATACAGAGAGGGCTATGAGAAAGAAGTCTTTATGAATGAGGGCGAGGTATATAAAATTGACTTGACACCGATGGCTACAAGCAACTATTTTAAAAAAGGACATCGTATCAGAATAGAGGTCTCTAGCAGTAATTTTCCACGTTTTGCTAGAAATTTAAATACTGGAGGAAATAATTATGATGAGTCCGTGGCGATAATAGCGCATAACAAAATCCATCATTCAAGAAAATATCCGTCTCAAATTCGATTGCCAATACGCAAAAAATAAGTAAATTATCGTGCCGATGTAAGTGCCTTTCTAATGCCCAATTTGGCTCTAGACACCTGGTCATAAGCCCCATTGCTTGCATTGCAATTATTCGTAAATGATGCGCTTAAAATATTCAATTATCAAAATTGAAATAATGACGCAAACCTAACAAAAGTCATTTATTCTGTTGTTAGCGATCTATAGTTTTAGGGGTTTAAACTCAATGACCAAAAATTATGAAAGTATATGATGACAAGCACATAAAGAATGTCGCTTTTGTTGGGGCTCATGGTGCTGGCAAGACCACCTTGGCCGAAACCATGCTCTTCGAAGCTGGGTTGATAAATAGACGCGGTACTGTAGAGAATAAGAATACGGTTTCCGATCATCACGAAATAGAACAAGAACGGGAAACATCCATTTTTGCCACACCTTTACATACCGAATGGCGTAATTATAAGATCAATATCCTCGATACTCCGGGGCTCGATGACTTTATTGGTGAGATCATTTCATCAATACGGGTAGCGGACACGATCGTAACGGTTCTCAATGCCCAACATGGATTTGAGATCGGGACAGAGATCATTTGGAATTATATCGACCGCTATAACAAACCTACGCTCTTTGTGGTCAATCAGATAGACCATTTGAATGCCGATTTTGAAGGCAGTTTCAAGAGTATTAAGGATTTTGTGGGTAATAATGCCATTAAAATTCAATACCCGATCAAATTAGATGGTGCGCAGGCCATTATCGACGTCTTAAAAATGAAATGTTATAAATTCTCTCCTGAAGGTGGCAAACCTGAAAAGCTACCCATACCAGACGATCAAAAGGAGTTGGCTGATAAATTGCACAACGAATTGGTTGAAAAGGCGGCTGAAAATGACGATTCATTGTTAGAACTATTCTTTGAAAAAGGAACCCTTAACGAAGATGAAATGCGACAAGGTATCAAGGCGGGAATGCTTAGACATGAACTTTTCCCAGTCTTTTGTGTATCGGCCCTGAAGGACATGGGAAGCGGCAGATTAATGGGATTCATTGACAATGTAGCTCCCGCTGCTGCGGATCTTCCACCTGAGCAAAGTACAGACGGAACAGAAGTGATTCGAAAAAAAGAAGCCCCCAAAGCATTGTTTGTTTTCAAAACGCTTTATCAGCCAAGTTTGGGACAGATCACCTTCTTTAAAGTGAAATCTGGTGAAGTTACGGTGAATGACAAACTTGTCAATTCTAGAAATGGAGAGACCGAAGTACTACACCAGCTATTCATCATGGATGGGAAAAAGAGAGAACCCGTCCAAAAATTAACTGCTGGCGACATAGGCGCAACACTAAAGTTAAAACATACCGAGACCAACGACACCTTGCATTCCGAAGGGCATCCAATAGCTATAAGACCGATTCAATATCCCGCAACACGGACTAGAAGGGCCATCCATGCCGCCAATCAAAGTGAAGAAGAAAAGCTAAGTGAGGCGCTTAAAAAGATCCATAGCCAGGATCCGACGGTAACCGTAGAATTTTCGAAAGAATTGAAACAACTCATTCTTGGATGTCAAGGTGAATTGCATTTAGCCATCATCGATTGGCTACTGAAAAATGTCTATGGTATTGATGCCATCATGGAAAAACCTAAAATTGCCTACAGAGAGACGATCCAACGATCTTCGACAGCCAATTATCGGCATAAGAAGCAATCGGGTGGTGCAGGCCAATTTGCCCAAGTTCAACTTAAAATAGAACCTTGGTATGAAGGGATCGAAGAACCTCAGGGCTTCAATATTCGCGGTAAAGAAGAGATCGATCTAGAATGGGGAGGTAAATTGGTATTCTATAATTGTATTGTTGGTGGGGTCATCGATGCGCGCTATCTTCCTTCGATAAAAAAGGGCATATTAGAAGTCATGGAATCAGGACCGCTTACAAGATCCTATGTCAGGGACGTTCGGGTGATGGTATATGATGGTAAGATGCACCCGGTAGATTCTAATGACATATCCTTTAAAATAGCAGGGGCACATGCGTTTAAAGAAGCGTTCTTAAATGCCAAGCCAAAACTGTTGGAACCAGTACAAGAGCTGACCATCAAAGTTCCAGAAGAATTGGTAGGGAATGTCATGACAGATCTACAATCTCGTAGGTCGAACATCATCGGAATTGATAGTATTGATAATTATCAAACGCTAAAATGTATCACACCTACAGCAGAATTGTACGGATACGCTACCGATCTAAGGTCACTAACACGTGGTAGGGCCACTTTCAAAGCCGTTTTTTCATCTTTTCAGCCAGTGCCTCATAATGTACAAGAAGCATTAGTTTAAAAATGTAAAAACAGTCAGAGAAAGAGCAAGTGATCAAGAGACGAGTCGATCTATTCAACATCGGGCAATCGATAACTTCTATAGGCGCCTAAAAGGCCAAAGAGCGATAGCACCAGAATAATACCTTCCATCGAAATTAGTGATGCTAGTGCACTGATACCTCCGGTGATCAAGAGAATTGCTCCTATCAAAGTATTGCTTACAGCAACATAATCTGTTCGTTTGTTTCCGCTGGCCATGTCTACCACATAGGTCTTTCTGCCTAAACGGACGCCGCTGTGCGCGATCCCAAGGATGAAGTAAGCTACTGGATATAGCCAGTAAGAATCACGTAAGCTCGGCACGAACATCACAACGACAAAAACAGTGATCCCTAAGAACGCGGTGATCGCTGCGGCCACAGCCATAACATTTTTACTGGATCTGTCAGCAAATTTTCCCCAGAAGGGAGCGCTCAATACAGATGCGAGACCGTTGGCGATGATGAACAATCCAAGGATATAAGCCTGTTTGCCCATCTGATTTTGAGCCAGAAGTACGTAGAAAGGAGCTGTTAAGGCAGAACAGAGCAGCAATGACCGAGCGATGATAAACTTTCGGAAGTGAGCATCAGACTTAACAATACCCATTCTATCCATCGCTTCCTTCCAGCCATTTCTACCTCCAGAAGTTTCTCCAGGGAATTCCTTGATCTGTGCATAGATGATCGCCGAGATGATCCATAAGCTACTAGCGAAGAAGATCGTATAGGCATAGAACTCAATTCCTACATCTTTTTTTGACTGATATATCATAAACAAACCAGCTGCAAGCACCAAAACTCCAGAAACAGCCACGGTATAGCCCTTGAGCTTTCCACGGCGCGTTTTTGGGATGGTTTTTCCCAACACATCTTTGGATGCTACCGAGCAAAGCCCTCTTGATAGACTAAAACTGATCAAGAATATGATGATCAACCACCCAGCCAAACTTCCATCGGTATACAGTGTCGTAAAACCAATCGCTGCAATTGATGCACTTTGTAGCATCGCGCCGATCACATATACCCATTTACGTTTCTCCTTGGTACGAATGTAGCTAGCAATGATGATCTGAGGCAACATGGAACCAGATTCTCTTATTGGTACGATAAAACTGATCAAATAGACAGGAGCATTTACCAAACTCATGATCCAAGCCAATACCGTCTTGGGATTACTCAAGGTATCCCCAAGCTTGGTCACTGTATTGCTCAACAGCAATGAAAAGTAATTCTTCGGGGCCCACTGGCAAGCATCATCGTCGATGTCCTTGCACACTCTGGCATCTTCTTCATTGTTGAGCTTATCGTAAAGTGTTTCTGCGAAATTTATTTTCATATGATCTTTAGAATAAATCAGATTTACCTCTTTTCAGCGGCATCGTTACCTCAATCAAACAATCGGTGTTTTTTATTTTATGAGTTAAAGATAGCGAAGATAGAGTTCATGCAAGGCACATCAGTTCGCTATCTTTATAGATGAATCCAGTGGCGTCTGTATAACGATCATTGACGTAATTGTCATTGGATTGAATATTCAAACACAAAAATTAATCATCATAATTTATAACCGATGGAACATCAAATACTTGTTAAAAAAATTGAATGGGTCACCCATGATGTAGTTCGTCTGCTTACGGATAAACCCAAAGAATATAATTTTATTCCCGGACAAGCCACCGAGCTGGCGATAGACAAAGACGGGCTGCGCGAGCAAAAACGACCTTTTACATTTACCAGTCTTCCAGAGAATTCCGAACTCGAATTTACCATCAAGATCTATGAATCGCATAAGGGCGTCACCGATAAGATCCAACATCTGAGGGTTGGTGACAAACTTATCATTGGAGATGCTTGGGGTGCCATTCAATACAAGGGCCCTGGAACCTTTATCGCAGGTGGAGCAGGTATCACTCCCTTCATTGCCATTCTCAAGGACCTAAACCGAAAGAACATGCTCAATGGAAATCGCCTATTCTTTGGCAACAAGACCGAAAAAGATATCATCTATAAGTCGAATCTAGAGACATGGTTGGGAGATGCCTTTTATAATATCCTTTCGGAGGAGGAAAAAGAGGAGTACGCCCAAGGACAGATCGATAAAGAATACCTCAAAAAGCATAACCTAGATGCTTCAAGTCCTGTGTACCTCTGCGGCCCACCGCCAATGATGGATGCTTTGATACCCGCACTATATGCCTTGGGAATTTCTGAGAGTCATTTGATCAAAGAAGGTTTTGAATAAATCACTAATACCAACAAAATTTATGGACATTAAGAAAGATGAAGTCTACGATGAATTCTATGATCTTGTCAATATGACCCCAAGCGAGCTTGAAGACTGGCTAGAAACCGACAAATCCAAGAGTGTTGGGTCTGATTCGGGAGACGGGGAGTCGGTTGGCCACAAGAGTGGACGAAAGATCGTCGATATCAAGAATACAAAAAAAGCGGACCTCACAGAATCACAGTTAGAACATATGAACAAAGTGGTCGGTTACATCAAACGTCATAAAGCGCAAACACCAGATTCTAATATCAAGGAATCCAATTGGCGCTACAGTTTAAAGAACTGGGGGCACGATCCTTGCAAGCAAATGGATTGTAATTGAATATTAACTTCAAAAAATATATAGAATCACAATGAAAACAAAGGTCGCTATAGTAAAAGAAAAAGAAAAAGAATTTGAAATACAAGAAGTAGAGATTGATGAGCCAAAAGCGCATGAAGTTTTGGTCAAAGTGGTTGCCACAGGGCTTTGCCATACCGATCTTTCAGTAAAAGATGGCATTCTTCCTACTAACTACCCTGTGGTATTGGGTCATGAAGGTGCTGGTATTGTCGAAAAGGTGGGAAGCCATGTAAAAGACTTGGCAAAAGGCGATCATGTGGTCTTATCTTATGGATCGTGTGGCCATTGTCGGCCCTGCATGGAAGGTGACACCACCTATTGCGTAGCATTGGAAGCGCTTAATTTTATGAACAAGCGCCAAGCTTCAGACGATAATATATTCCAAGGAAATGATAAAAAATTGAACGGTGCATTCTTCCAGCAATCATCCTTTGGTACCTATGCGCTAGCGCACGAGCGCAATACCGTAAAAGTGACAAAGGATGTGGATCTTAAACTTCTGGGGCCCTTGGGGTGCGGAATTCAAACCGGAGCAGGAACCGTTATGAACACCTTGAATCCGAGAGCAGGGACTAGCATCGCAATATTCGGTGTGGGTTCTGTCGGACTTTCGGCCATCATGGCGGCAAAGAATGCGGGTTGTGCGGAGATCATTGCGGTAGATATCAATTCCGACCGCTTGCAATTGGCAAAAAAGTTAGGAGCAATACACATTATCAATAGCGAAGAAAAAGATGCGCCAGATATGATCGAGGAAATTACTACCTTGGGCGTGGACTATGCAGTAGAAGCTACTGGGGTAAAAGCGGTAGCCGAAATGGCCTTCCGCACACTTGCAAATCGAGGAACGCTTGCTGTAGTAGGCGCCCCAAAAGGTGGAACAGAGTATGCCTTTGATGCGAACGAATTGATCAATACAGGAAAAAAGGTGGTAGGCGTTGTAGAAGGAGATAGTATCGTTAAGGTTTTTATTCCTCGATTGATAACTCTTTATCAGCAAGGACGTTTCCCATTTGATGAATTGGTAGAATACTATGCTTTTGAAGACATTAACAAAGCAGTTACGGATATGGAAGATGGAAAGGTCATCAAGCCAATTCTGGAGATGTCGTAAAATGATCGTTCATATTTCGAAGAATTTGATCTAACAGTCCTAGGGTTTATACAATCCTTGATGGTAACGCAACAATGCTTGCAATCGATGCTCTTTAGAAAAACCATCTGATGAGATATTTACCATTCAAAGCATCGTTTGTAGCTATCATTTCTGTCATATCATATATCATGAAAAGGCTCGTTGTAATCATATCTTTTATCAGTTTTATCATGGGCTGTGCCCAAGATGACTACCTCGCTAAACGACAACAGATGGTGGAAACGCAGCTTACTTCAAGAGACATCAATGATGCTGCAACATTAAGGGCGATGAGAACGGTTCCGAGGCATCTTTTCGTGCCAGAACATGCAAGACCTCTTGCTTACAACGATTACGCGCTTTCTATAGGTCATGGTCAGACCATCTCCCAACCTTATATCGTGGCCTATATGACGCAAATGCTCAATTTAAAACCCACTGATATCGTATTGGAGATCGGCACGGGTTCGGGATATCAGGCCGCTGTATTGGCCAAGATCGTCGATTCGGTATATACCATCGAAATTGTCAAGGAGCTTACACTTTCTGCAAAAGACCTTCTTTCTAAACTGGGATATGTTAACGTCAATGTAAAACATGGCGATGGGTATCATGGCTGGCCTAGCAGGGCGCCTTTTGATGCGATCATGGTCACTGCGGGAGCCGACTCGATTCCCCAACCTTTGATCGATCAATTAAAAGTAGGAGGGCGGATGATCATTCCAGTAAGTTCTGACGACGGTGGCAGTCGGTTGGTGTTGGTGAAAAAACGAAAAAACAACCTTGTTACTAGAGAATTATTACGGGTTCGTTTCGTACCTTTTACCAGAGAAAAAGAAAAGAACTAACCGCAAGACCGTTAAAACATGAGCATTTTAAAGCTTGCCGTCGGCATTGACATTGGTGGCACCAAAACAAAGGTTGGCCTAGTGAATGAACAAGGCGAAAGTCTAGTAAGGACCTTTTTCCGGACAAAAGAATATCCAGATATCGATGATTTTATAGCCCGAATCATCGAAGCCATTGGCGAGCTAAAGATACAACTTGGTCAAGAATCCAAATTGATAGGTATCGGTATTGGCGCCCCCAACGCTTCTAGCAAAAAAGGCACTATAGAGAATGCGGCCAATTTGCTTTGGAAGGGGAGTGTGCCGCTGGTGGAAAAACTAAGAGCACAAATCGACCTCCCAATAAAGATCATGAACGATGCGAGCGCCGCCGCCTTGGGAGAAATGCTGTTTGGAAATGCCAAAGGGATGAAAGACTTTTTGGTCATCACGCTGGGCACAGGTTTGGGGTCTGGGATCGTGGCCAATGGCCAACTCATCGAAGGACATCTCGGTTTTGCCGGAGAATTGGGCCATTTTGATCTGACCGTCGGTGATGGCAGATTTACGGGCTTGGGCGTAGCTGGAGGATTGGAGGCCTACGTTTCCGCTACCGGACTAAAACGCACCATCATGTATCTGTTAAGTAAATACATGGATGACAGTGTATTCAGAAACATCGCTTACAACGACCTTCACGGCGAAGACATCACAGCCGCAGCCGAGAATGGTGACCCCATTGCTATCAAAGCCTTTGAATATACCGGACGGATCCTTGGGTATGCGCTTGCTAACTTTGCGGTGTTCACACAGCCCGAAGCCATCTTTTTATTGGGCGGGTTGACGGGAAGCGGTAAATGGCTGTTCGAGCCAGCCAACAAGTATATGGAAAAACATCTATTGGAGATCTACCGCGGTAAGATAAAACTGATGCGCTCTGGAATGCATGGTAAGAATGCTGCGATCGCTGGTGCGGCTTCGCTGATATGGGTTGATCAGAAAGCACATGATGATCGTGAATAATAAACTTATCCAAATCATCATTGAGGTCCTGAGGCCTCATAGAAAAGTAATCTTTTTTAATAGAAATTCTCTTCAGACAGATTGCTTCAAGGCTTCCAGCTGTTCGTAATGACCAATGGGATAAGTTTCGTAGGGTTAAAGATCATTCGTGAATTACTTTATCACCTCTTCTAAAACATCCCATACATTATCAGCAACAATCTTCTGCCCTTCGGCCGTGGGATGGATACCATCGGCCTGATTGAGTGCTGCCACCCCGCCAACATCTTCTAAGAGAAAGGGAATAAGTTTCAAATTATTTTTTTCGGCAAGTTCGGGAAATATACTTTTAAACTCTTTGGTATATTCTGGCCCCATATTTGGAGGAAGCTGCATCCCGGCCAAGATGATGGTGGTCTTAGGATTTTTCTCTCGTACCGCATCGATGATCGCCTGTAAGTTCTGTCGTGTCTCGCCCAAAGGAATTCCCCTTAATCCATCGTTGGCACCTAATTCTAACAAAAAGACGTCAACTTCTTGATTGAGTACCCAATCGATACGGCTTCTGCCACCAGCGGTGGTTTCTCCGCTTAATCCCGAATTGATGACCGTGTAGTTCAATCCTAAAGAATCGATCCTCGACTGGAGTATGGCAGGATAGGCTTCGTTGATGTCGTCCAACCCATATCCGGCGGTCAAACTATCACCAAAACACAGCATGATCTTTGTGTCAGTATCCTCATTGGCAGTACTTTTCTTTTCGGTATTTTCTTTGGTCTCAATCGCTTCTTTTTTAGAGGTGGTTTCCCCACAAGAAAGCAATAAAGGCAAGATCAAAAAATAACAAAACTTTAAGGAAATCCGTCTGTAGCAACTGAATAAATCTGAAATCATTTGCTTATTTTTCATTTTTCGCATTTCCTTTTAAATTAATTGAAGACAACATGTCAAAGATATTAAAGATCCATGAGTTGGAGAAAACTTACAGCAGCGGTTCTAAAAAGCTAACTGTCTTACACGATATCTCATTTGAAGTGGAAAAAGGAGCCACCTTTTCTATCGTTGGTCCTTCTGGAAGCGGTAAGACCACCTTACTTGGACTTTGCGCAGGATTGGATGATCCAGACGCTGGTGTCGTAGAACTCTGCGGTCAAAACTTACAAGTGCTAGATGAGGACCAACGGGCGCAATTGCGAAATAAGGAGGTAGGCTTCATCTTTCAGGATTTTCAGTTACTACCAACCTTGACCGCCTTAGAAAATGTCATCGTACCTCTGGAATTACAAGGAGCGAAAGATGCGACCAAGATAGGCACAGAGCTGTTGAAGAAGGTCGGACTGGCAGATCGTTTTCACCATTATCCCTCACAACTTTCAGGTGGGGAACAACAACGCGTTGCCTTGGCCAGGGCCTTTTCAAATACACCTTCTATCTTGTTTGCCGATGAGCCCACTGGCAACTTGGATGAGGAGACCGGTGAAAAAGTGATACAGCTCTTGTTTGAATTAAACAAGGAGGCGGGTACCACTTTGGTGATCATCACTCACGATCTAGAGCTTGCCAATAGAACACAGCAGATCCTCAGATTAAAAGGCGGAAAGATCATGTCTAACGAGCCAACACTGTCGCATTGAACATAGATACATCAAATTCAAAGGTCAGCAGCCTGTGGCTGTTTAAAATGACATGGCGTGATGGCAAAGCTAGCATTTCCCGACTATTGCTGTTTATGGCATCGATCATTATTGGTATTGCAGCAGTAGTTTCGATTCAGTTATTCAGTAAGAACTTAGAACAGAATATCGAACGTCAATCAAAAGCACTGACCGGTGCTGATTTTATCATTGACAGCCGACAGCTTCCCAATGAAAGGGTGCAAGGCATTATCGATTCGTTAGGAGCAGACGCCTTTGAGGTAAATTTTTCGTCCATGGCGGCCTTCCCAAAAAATGGCGGCACTAAGCTCGTACAAGTACGAGGCATGGAAGGAGACTTCCCATTTTATGGAACACTGGAAACCGAACCTGCTTCTGCCGCTACCACCTATCAACGAGAAGGAAGTGCTTTGGTAGATGCTACTTTGATGTTACAATACGATATACAAGCGGGAGACTCCATCAAGTTGGGATTGCTAACGCTACCCATTGCTGGTGCGATCAATTCGATTCCAGGTTCTTCAGCAATTTCCACTTCGGTGGCACCGACCGTACTTCTTCCTTTCCGATTTATCGAGCAGACCCAACTTTTACAGCTAGGGAGCAGAAAAGAATACCAATACTTCTTCGTAGCCTCGCCTGATATGGACCTCGATCAACTCGACAAAACATTGGATCCTATCTTGGATGCCGAGAATGCAGACCTTGACACGCACAACAGTACCAGCCGACGCATAGGGCGTAGTTATGAAAATCTTGGTAAATTTTTGAACCTCGCGGCTTTTATTGCGTTATTACTTGGCTGTATAGGAATTGCCAGCTCCGTTCATATTTATATCAAGGAGAAATTGGCTGATGTAGCAGTTTTAAAATGTTTGGGCGCTTCTAGAAGGCAGACCTTCATGATCTATCTTATACAAATTGCGGCCATGGGTCTTTTTGGAGGGATTTTGGGAACCATGATTGGAATTGGACTACAGCAAGTATTTCCACTCCTCTTACAAGAATTTCTCCCTTTTGAGATTGAGATAGCCGTTTCGCCTCAACCCATCATCATGGGGTTGTTATTAGGTGTTTTGATGTCGGTGCTATTTGCATTGCTGCCCTTGCTCGGTACTTGGTATGTATCACCTCTGGAAGTACTGAGGGTTTCGGAAGAAAGCCCGGTAAAGTCCAAGAAAGCACGGTCTTTTACCTTTACAGCCATCCTGCTCTTTATCTTCTTATTTTCCTTTTGGATCTTAAAGGATTTACTATTTGCCTTGGCCTTTGTCCTCGGAATTGTAATCACCTTTGCCATACTGGCTGGTGTTTCAGCGCTTTTTATAAAAGGAATACGAAAGTATTTCCCAGCATCATGGGGATTTACGGCGCGCACTAGTTTGTTGAATCTCTTTCGTCCGAACAATCAGACCATGGTGCTCATTCTAGCTATAGGTTTAGGGACCTTTCTGATCAGTACTTTATATTTCACCAAGGATATTCTGCTGGCAAAGACCGCTTTGAAGAATGGCGCTAACGATGCCAATATGATTCTATTGGATGTGCAGCCAGAGCAGCAGGAGGCCGTAGCAGCTAGCATCACACCCACGGGTCTTGATGTCATAGATAATCTTTCGATCGTCACCATGCGGGTACATAGCATCAATGGACAATTGGCCAATGAGATTCGCAAAGATACCAGCTCTACAATCAATGAATGGGTATTGAATCATGAGTTTCGAACCACCTTCCGCGATTCGCTGATCGCTTCCGAAGAAATTTTAGAGGGAAATTGGGTGAAGGAGATCACGCCTGGAGAACCAGTGAAGATCTCTATCTCGGAAAATCTTGCTGAAAATGCCAAGCTAAAGGTAGGTGACACCCTTGTTTTTAACGTGCAAGGTGTGTTGATGGAAACCACTATTGGAAGCATCAGAAAAGTAGATTGGGCACGTATGCAAATGAATTTTATGGTCGTTTTTCCAAAAGGTGTATTGGAAAAGGCACCCCAATTTCATGTACTAACCACCTACGCTCCGGATGATTCCAGTTCAGCGGCCTTGCAACGCGATCTTATACGTAAATTCCCCAATGTCACGGTCATTGACCTGCGACAGATCTATACGGTCATCGAAGACATTCTGGATAAGATCTCTTGGGTCGTGAATTTTATGGCCTTTTTCAGCATCATCACTGGACTTATCGTGCTTATCGGATCGGTGCGCACCAGCAAATACCAACGAATCAGAGAAAGTGTTTTGCTACGTACGTTAGGAGCCAAGAGCAAGCAAATCCTTCGTATCACCGCACTTGAATATTTATTTTTAGGCATCCTGGGAAGTTTGGCTGGGATCCTATTATCACTGGTCAGTAGTCAATTATTGGCAACCTTGCTCTTCAAGGAGCCATTTGTGCCTTCTGTAATTCCATTCCTTCTGTTTTTGCCTGGAATTATCATTTTGGTCATGGCCATTGGGTTGAGCAATATCAAAAGTGTCCTGCAAAGTCCGCCTTTGGAAGTATTGAGAAAAGTAGGGTAGTACGCTTTAGTTGGTGATGAATATGAGTATAATATAATTGTCATCGCGAGATACTCTGAGAAAGGATGGACCATGCGATTTGTCTGCTGCTAACTCAAGATGCAACGGATTGCTTCGCTCCAGTGAATTCCGCTCGCAATGACCTACGATCAGCTTATTCAGAATTCTCAATCAGTTACTGACTTTCCTCATTTCACAGTTCGATTTTCAGTTGTTTATTTGATAAGGTCCCTTTGACATGCGGTACACAATAGAAAAATACAGTATCATGGAAACAACACATCCAAACATCGAAGTATTACAGAAATTTGACCCTACCAATATTGCTTCGGCGGTTAATATTTTGGCTGAAGATGCAATTTTCCATTACATCAACCCAAACCTACCACATCTAGAAGGCGATTATGTGGGCCTAAAAGGTTTTCAGACGTTCTTCAAAACGATTGGTGCTATTTCTAAGGGTACTTTTAAAGTCAATCCAATAACCGCATATCCTATAGGTGAGGAATTGGTCGTTGTACATAGCAGAAACGACATCGTCTTGGAGGACAAGCAAATGGAGGTCGATGTGGTCGTCGTATGGCGCATTGTCGATGGTAAGATTCGTGAGGTTTGGGATATTCCATCTACTCATCATGTGAATATTCGGCCTGTTGTTTGATTTTTATATTGATGAGATGAAAGCAAAGAGAAGATATAATTTTTTGCTTTACGTGTGCTTCTTTTAGACTTTACTTTTATCGTATTTTTATCATATGAAAAAGGAAGACTACAAGATACACATCATTGGTGCTGGAATAAGTGGCCTTGTCGCTGCGATTGAATTAGAAAAGGCTGGCTTTAGACCCATAATTATAGAGGCTACCGGTGAGGTGGGAGGACGTGTTAAGACCGACCAAGTAAAAGGTTATCAGTTGGATCATGGTTTTCAAGTATTGTTGGATGCATACCCAAAGGCGAAGCAATATCTTGATCTCGAGTTGCTTGCGTTGCAACAGCTTCGTCCAGGTGCTTTGATCTTTAAGAATGGAAGGTCGCAACAGATCGGTGACCCCCTTAGAGATCCTTCTTTTTTGTGGAGCACATTGACATCGAACGTAGGGTCGCTAGCCGATAAATGGAAGATATTCAAACTCAACATCGCACTGAAGAAAAAGTCGTTAGAAAGTATCTTTGAAGAACCCGAAAAGACCACGCTACACTATTTGAAAGACTTTGGATTCAGTGATCGTATCATCACAAATTTTTTCAAGCCCTTTTTTACTGGAATTTTTTTAGAGCCAGACCTGCAAACTTCGAGCAGGATGTTCTGTTTTGTATATAAAATGTTCGGTGAGGGTCATGCCACCTTGCCAAAAGCCGGTATTGGCGCTGTTGCACATCAACTTTCTAAGAAATTAAGTAATACCACATTTAGATTCAATACAAAAGTGAAAGCTGTGACAAGCAACGCCCTTACCCTTGACGATGGGACCGAACTAGAAAGCAACGCCACGATCATTGCGACAGATCCCTCATCGATGATATCCAATTTACGAAATCAGGAAATTTCTTGGAAGTCATGTGATACGTTGTATTTTGAAGTACCAAAACGTACAATAACCACACCATTGATCGGATTGGTAGCCGATAAAGAGGCCTTGATCAACAATATCTTTTATCATGATAGTATTGAAACCTTACAGCAAGGTGACAATGCACTGCTCTCAGTAACGGTAGTAAAATCGCATCAGCTAAATGAAACCGATCTGATACGACGTGTGCAAGATGATCTAAAGGATTTTTGTGGCATTGCGCACACTGTCTTTTTAAAACATTATTTTATCCCTCAGGCACTTCCTGATATCGATGCGTTGCGATATGATCTTTCACCAACAGAGAGCCTATTGAACGAACGCATCTTTCTCGCGGGAGATCAATTGCTCAATGGCTCTCTCAATGCTGCCATGTCTTCGGGAGAGGCAGCTGCAAAAGGATTACTTCATATGCTAGAAGGCGGTGTCGATCCAGAACATCTGGTAAGTGACTCGCTTTAAGTGGCAGGTTTAAATCGCTATTGTCAATTAAAATATGACATAATTATTTTTGTACCTACTTTCTAACTAGTATCTTTTTGGTGAATTGCATCGTGTCTGTGGAAATTTTCACAAAATATAAACCAGTCGATAGCGAAGATAGGGGTAAGGTGGTAATACCATTACCTACACTCTTTTCGTACACTTTCATTCCTTTAGTGTTGTATATGCTAATCACAGCAGATGGCAACTCTTTACTCAAGCTAACATACAAAGCTTCTTTTGCAGGATTTGGATAAAGAATGATCTGTTTTTCTATCGCTGTCTGTGTGCCTATAATATCAAGCGTCGCTGAGACATTGATTTCCATGATCTTTTCGGATGAAATACCGCTATTATCAGTAGCGATGGCTTTCAAAATATGCGTCCCAGAAGTCAAGTTCATCAATGGTAAATCTTCATTGTTAGCATTTGTAGTACCCCATTCGTAAGGCGCTGCGTTTTCTTGACGCACCAGCGCATCATCAAAGTACAATTGCACGTTTGCGATGCCGTTATCGACAGCTGTTGCATTATTGCCAATAGCCTCTACAACCACGCCCAGATCGTCACCTTCCACTAATTGATTGCTTAATGGACTAATGAAGTTAACTATGGGTGATGGGTCGCAATTTTCATCTAAAACCACATCTGGCCCATGGATATAGTCGATCCAGGTATGAACATTGGCAGTCGGATCAGGCGGAAAATCGAGACGTATCTTTCGTATGGTTTTATCCATCCAGTCCAAATTATTGTTCATGTCAAAGACAAGCTCTTCAAATACATTGGGCTGCTGCGGAGTCACTGTAACCGAGCGCGCGGCAGCGAAGTTAGGTTGATCGGTGGTCGTCCAAAACAACTGAAAAGAACCCACTGCCTGGGATCGAATACGCACTTTTAATTGTGGCACCTCTGATCCTTTAAAATTTAAGGCTCCTCGAACAATATATGGGTCACTCGAGTTATCTGCTCGAGTCAACCAAAAGGTCTCACTACTTGTGTTGCTCGCAATGATATTGAATCGCTCAAATGATTCGTCCGACCGATTGAACTCAAAGTTAAGGTCTCCTGCATCGTTGGGCATTCTACAATTCTGTACTTCTTCGGTATCGGAAAGTCCATCACCATCGGAGTCATCCAAGGCGGTTAATTCGTCACATGGGGGCGTCACAGGGGTGAATGCGCCCATACCGTCCCATCGCAGGTCCAAAGTAGATCTTGAATTGCCATTGGCGCGCATTTTGATATATACATCGCCATTACCATCAATAAAATAGGAATTGCTAGTTGCGGTTTCGACTGCACTGATCGAATTTAATTGGGTCAAATTATTTCCAGTTACTCTAAAATTAGCGAGCTTGCCCAAACCTTTATAGGAAGTCATAACCAGATCACCTTCTTCGCCACGATCCATGATAATGTGAATATGTCTACCAGAAGGCGGCTGTGTCAAATAATAATTATAGGTGAATCCTTGGTTGACGATCACCCCATACTTGTAGGTTTGGTTATCATCACCAACATCCCACAGGCAAACTTCGGGCGTATTTGGTTTGGTCCTGGTGACGACTAGAGGGGCAGCGTCATCCATCAACTTATGAAGCCAGATGGTCGCAAAGAAATAATCGGATCTTGCTGCGTTGACCCAAGAACTGTGTTTGTACTCATGTCCGTCCGTATTAAATGGGACGTCGCGTACCAAGGTGGTATTTGCTTTCCCTAGCAAGCCACCATCATAATCCTTGAAGAATTGATTTAATTTTTTGGGACGGGTATTGGGCGGAATGTTAACAAAACGAAACGGGAAAGGTGCTGCAAACCCTTTGGTCGATCCTCTAAAAGATGGATTCACGTTGGGTGTAGCTCCGCCACCTACAATCTGTTTGATCATATTTGAATTTGGTCGGTCCCAACCTTCAAAATGACAATCGATATGTCGGCCAGGGCCATCATAGAATCGGAAGAATTCGCGTTCCCCTTCAAAGACACCTAGATCGGTATCCACATTAAAAAGACTGTTCTGAATGGTTAAATTGGCCGCGAGCATGGTCACCGTTTTGTTGTCGCTAAAGGCACCATCTAAAAATACCACCTTAGATGAATCGCCGCCGTTCCCAAGGCCGCAGTAGATCGCCTGGTCATTGGCGTAGAACAATCCGTTGGTAATATACTGTTCGGTCTGAATGTCCCAACCCGCATTTGTTCTGATCGAGTGATCATCATTAAGCTGGTCGAACACATCAAAACCAGTCATGCAGCTGTGTGCAACGAAATTTTGAAAAAGTCCTAAGGGTTCCTTCCAGGGGATGATATTCTCAAAATATGGCATATTTCCCGATGGCGATAAGGGTCCATTGGTAGGAAATGCAAACCAAAAACCAGTGCCTTCTGTTCCTGCAGCAACATTATTTTCGAAATAGTTGTTCGGGTTGGTGATCCAAAAGGATGCCGGTGTTCTATTCTGTGGTTGGTTCATCTCATTGTCTGAGGGTGTTAGCTCTTCCCCTTGCTGCGGACGTCTCGTGACAAATACGACGCTGTTCTTAACCGTATTATAGCGTTCTCCACCATCTTCAAAGAAGATCCCGTGTCCAATGTGATCGTATGCAAAAACACCGTCTAAGGTAATATAGTCGGTCCCATGTATGGTCACTGCTCTATTGAATGATCTATGAATACTGCTATTTTTTAAATAGCTGCCCTGCGCAGCATCTTCATTGAGATGCCAGTGAAAAGGATATCTGCCCAATTTGGCCTTTTGCCCCATCTTGTAGAGCTCGACATTTTCGGCGTGAACAACAGAACCTTTCATAAACATCATATGTCCGCCAAATCCAGCTTCCTCCATGGCCGTATTCATTTGCCCTTGAATTTTGATGGAGTGGGAGAGGATCCCAACTTCAGCGGCGATATTTACCTCCCAGGTCTTACCATCCGTTGGTCGTGTGTACGACTTGGAGCCTCCGATATGCCTGTATTGTAATGGTGTGGCAAGGGTGAGTGTTCTTCCGTCCATACTGATGTTTGTTATCTGTACTTCATCCACATCTTCCCAAGCCTTGGTCTGGGATGTAGCAAGTCCGGTAGAGGTGATGGCTATTTTATCTCCAACTTCCCAGTTAACGGGTTCTTTTAATATGATCTGGGTAGCGTCTTTCTCGGCAGTGGTAGCCAAATTGGTCCAGCTTTCTTTCCTTTTACCGTGTAATTCTAGACGCCCACCATCCATTACCATGATTGCCTTTGAGTGTACGCCGGTATTGGGAATCAATTCGGAAGGATCGGTTCCTAACAAAGTAATGGTGCCACCATCAGAACTGATGTAGGGGTCAGCAGCAGTCCCTATCTCTAAGCTGCCGCTTGGTCCCATCACCATGACCCATTTTGTCTCGAGGTGAAATCCGGCATTCTGTTCTTGTCCTTTGAGTGCCTGCAGTTTTCCCATGACCCTAACACTGTTGGCAGTACAAATGTTGCGAAGTGTGATGGTGGTCCCATTGGTGATCATCACGTCATCGTTTGCTGTTGGAAGTTGATTATTTGGCCAAGTACTTGGCTCATCCCAGTCGCCCGACTGAACAGGACTGATCTGCGCGATATTGACACAAGTGATGAGAAATGCGATGATGAACGGGACGAGTGATGTAGTTTTCATAGCAATAGTGTGGTTTCGATCGGTTATACTACATTCAAATACGAAGAAACGCCTTAAAGCGGACTTTTTAAAACTTTAGATGCGAAAGAATTAACAAAAGCGATATAAATATTTATAATTTTATCACGTAGCATTTGTGTCTCATACATTGTAAATGAAGGAATTCATGTGCATCAACTATGGGAATCGCATCTCCAATGAGGACTCTCATATTTTTGAGATCCTTGATGGTCTTCGATTTAAAATTACCACATTATTCCTTAACTCTTTCCCCGCCACTGGATGAACAAAGACCCAATATTAATGGACAAATGATCTGGCTTATTCATTCAATCAACCAGAACCACTTCTTTTTAAAAGTTTATTCTTAAAAGTGAATTCCCAAAAGTGAACAGCATGCTCTTTCAATAAAAATTCTTAGAATCGCGATTATTTTTGGGATGTCCACCCGTTGTCCACATCGATGATTTGGTGTAAATCGTTGGTCGCTATAGTTTTGAAGCATACCACAAAACACACCAATATGAGATCTTCCTTATTTCGTCACCGTTTAAAATTATCATGGTCTATTTCCCTTTTCCTATTGTCTTCTAATGCCTTTTCCAACTCATTCACAGCCACACCATATAGTGATTCGATAGAGGAGACCGTGCGCCTCAAACTCAATGAACTTATCGGGAATAAGAATTATAGCTTTCAATCCTTAAAAGTGAATTCTGAAAAGAACGGTCTCACAGGTGTTGGCACCTTCTTTAAAAAACCGGGTGTCGGATTCACCGCTTCCTACGATAGTTTATCTAAGAAGACCTTCTTTGAATTGCGACTTCCTGATAATTCCAAGGTTGGCATTGGCAATAGAGATGCTTCTGACCTTATGGGAAAATCGTTAAAAGATTTGATTCCTAAAACCTTGCGGTCCAGTTTGTCCTTGAGGGTTTTCAACTTTAAATTCGATAAAGAAGACAAAAAGATTTCCGAGGTGAATCTGACTTTTGAGTCTTTGAAGGATTTGAAACTTTTAGATTTCAATGCGTTCCGGTTGAAAGGAATAAAGACCATCCTTACCATCGAACATCCGCAGGACAGCCAAAAGAAACGTACCTCCGGTATTTTGGAAGGGACGACAGGCATAGCAGGGAAGAATGTGTTATTTACTGCAAAACTTAAAAGCAACTCGGATGCTCTAGAATATATAGGGAAGGTAGAGGATGTTGATTTCTCTGGTACGCTCACCTCACTTTTGGGAGACTGGAAACTAGGAGGTTTTTCATTACCACAAAAACTATTCGACATCAAACTGGCTTCTACCGAATTGTCCATTATTCCAGCAAAAAAGTCGATAGGCCTCAGTTCGGTATCAACATTTGGAGTGATCAGCGGACATATTGCCAAGAAGGCAAAACCCAAGAAGGGCGAGAAAGATCATAGTTATCTCTTTATGATCGAGCCTCATAAGGATGCCAAACTCTCTAAGATCAGTGAACATCTCAAACTTCTGGATAACATTGACCTATCGAAACAGGTATTGGTACTATCTTCAGAGAAGAAGAGCAAATCTGAAAAGGATAAGACACCATTTAAGGATAAAATTAGCTCTGGAGTAAAAAAAGGCCTCAATATGATGGCGAGCATCGATCTTACCAAGATAAAGCTGGATCATCTTATCGGTGTCAAAGATATGATCGTCAGTGCACCCATCACTTCCAAGTTAGATAATGTGGTCTTAGAGGGGGATATCAACACCAATATCCAGATCGGCCCCAATGCCACCTTATCGAACGCGGTCTTTAGACTAACGCCCTCGCCAAAGGATTTTTCGGTATCAATATTGGGTGAAATGCATACCAATATATCTGGAGACAAGCTGTTGTTTAGAGGAGGTGTTGAGTTGGTACTTACCGATCAGACCATGAATTTTATGGCCATGATGGAAGGGCAATGGAACGATCCGCTGGGTGCTCGTGGCTTGGCTGTTAAGGATCTAGGCATACAAATGGGTGCTAGCTTTACGACCACCCCCATACCACTACCAAATGTGGCCCTGACCGGACAAGTGTTCATTGGAGATTTTGCAGGTGCCGCCTCCGTTTCTTTCGATTCGCGAAATCCTTCAAAGAATATGCTCGCATTGCAATACAACAAGATCGAACTATTGGACTTGGTAAATCTGGTGACCAGCCCAAGCATCAGGCGAAATATCAGCCCGCAACTTCAAAAAACGCTACGCGGCTTTTATTCGGAAAATGTGGTGATCGAATCTGTTCCTGCACCGATGCAGGTACTGGAAACTTATTACGAACCCGGTTTTAGAATGCAAGGGACTATTGCCATTGTTGGCGTGAAAGGGGAGGCAGGATTTGACATGGACTATGACAATGGAATGACTGCACACGGTTCGGTCGATCCCATAAAACTTGCCATATTTGAACTAAAGGGCGCCAATGGAAAGCCTAAACCTGGATTCTCTTTAAGCATAGAGCGTAATAAAAGACCAGTGGTTGCGCTCAATGGTGGGGTAAAACTTCTGGGGGTTGAAGCGGCCACGGATGTTCATTTGGTGGACAACGGCTATAATTTTATGGTCAATGGGAAGGTATTCAATCTCTTCCAAGGAGCCATTGCGGCAAGGGGACAGGATCTTTCAAAAGCGGTTGACATGCAATTGAATGTCACCATGCAAAATGATTTCCGCAACTTTATAGAGAATCAACTGAAGAACTATGTCACCAACGCCACCTCAGAATCGATCAAAAAGCTGCAGAAGGCGCAAAGCAATGTAAAAAAAGCGCAACAGACGGTAGATTCTTGGTCGGCGAATGTAGAGCAGATACGGCAACTGGTCATCAAGGATCAGGCGAAGGATCGCGCAAAAATACAAAAGGCGAGAGATGCGGTAAATGCGGCGCAGCGTAAGGTAGATGGCCTAAATAATACATTGCGAAAACTAGAGCGCGAGAAAGCTGGTTATAAAAAGCACCAATTGGTGAAATTATCAGCAGTAAATACCAAGATCGCCTCGACGAAGACAGCCAGATTCACCGCCACCAAGACCTTGAACGGTGCCAAACATGTATTGAATGGATTGACGAAATTGAACATAGACCCAGAAAAAGATGGCAGATTGATCTCTGCACGCGCTAGTCATAGATCGGCGCAATTGACGCTTGAAGGCACTCAGAAAACTATGGATGGGCTGATCTGGTCGCTGGGTAAAACTGGGAAGGCCGCAAAATTCATCGTAGAAAAGGGGTCGGATGCCGTCGTAAACATTAGAAGAGCCTCATTTGCGGGAGCTTTGGGCAAAGTGCATGGTGCCAAAGTAGATTTGGATATAGAATTGGATTGGATGAACAAACGAGAGACGCTTAGAATGAAGTTCGATTTCTATAACACGGCCGAATCCATTGCTGGTATGGGAAAATCGTTGCTGGAGAAATAGGGCAGGTCTAGGTCGAGAACAGGCGATCGATTTCGGACACCTAACGACCATATTTAGTAATAAATTGAAAATAAGTGGATTAATATGTTGGATATCCAAATAATGGCATCATCTTTGCACTTTGAAAATTATTATAAATTTAATTACATTACAATGAGTAAAGGAACAGTAAAATTCTTCAATGATGCTAAAGGATTTGGATTTATCACTGAAGAAGGTGCCAGTAAGGACCACTTTGTACACTTTTCTGGGTTGATCGACGAAATTCGCGAAGGCGACGAAGTTGAATTCGATCTTAAAGAAGGCAACAAAGGATTAAACGCAGTGAACGTAAAAGTTATCTAATACATATACTTCTAAGTTTAATGAAAAGCCCGTCAAGATGACGGGCTTTTTTGTTGCTTGATTTTGAGTGTTCGTCAATCCCAAACCGATCAATGACCGCAGTTGAAACGGATGAAGCTGTTAAGAAGTATTAAAATTGAATTTTTTCCAATTCGTTTAAATAAGTTTCACCAACCGGGATTTTATGATCTTTTATTACTACCCAATTACGTCCTTTACTCGATACTTGGTCTAGTCGAACGATATAGGAGCGATGCACTCGAAGGTATTCTAGACTATCGGGAGTGCTACTGATAAAATCGCCTATTTTGCATCGTATGGTGAATGTTTTTTTTGGTGTAACTATGTCTAAATAGTTACCTTGAGAATGAACGAATAAAATCTCGTGTGTCGGAATTTTAAAATCTTCACCATTAGCTCTGAACTTATAATACCGTTCTTTACGTTTAAGGCGTTTTATAGCTAGCCGTAAAAGCTCTCTTATAATATCCTTGTTATAGGAGAGAACACGAATCCTAAAAAATAAATAAACAAGTCCACAAAAAAGAACAGCGGTCAACAAATAAAACCACCATCTTTTCCAAAAGGGTTGAAGAATTTTAAAACTATATAAGCTTAAAAGGTCATTTTTTTCATCGTTGACCAAAGCTTTAACCTCGAAGGTATACATTCCAGGAGAAAGCGAAGGGAAACTAATAAGACGATTAGATGTTTTTGTCCACGATGTATCTATTTCTTTCAGTCTGTAGCGATATTCTATTTTATCTACATTACGATGCGAAATTGCTTCAACTTCAAAATCTATTGAGTTCTGATCATGGTTTAGTTTAACGTTGTTTACATTAGTTTTGGCTTTATTTACCAAGACACTTTTAATACTAAGAGATAAGACATTCAGGGTATCTTTTCTATCGATCAAGCCCTTATCAAAGAAGCACAACCCACGTTTTGTTGCGACCCAAATGGTATCATTTATAATTTCTACGTCATTGATATCGTTACTTAACAGACCATCAGACTTGGTAATAGTATTTACGGTAAATGTGTCGTCGGACCTAAATTCAATTCTGTTTAGACCGTTATTGGTACAAGCCCAAATGGTAGAGTCATTTTCAATATGGACTTCGTTTACTGAGTTATGAGTTAGACCATTGGTTTTATCAATACCATAAATGCTGTCACCATAAACAATGACACCATGGTCTTGAGATGCCATGTACACTTTGTTTTTTGTCTTATTTACATCAATATCATACAGTCTTGATTTAAGAAGAGGCGAGGGTTGATAGGGTTTTATTTCATTGTCTCTTTTACGATATAAGCCTGAAGGTGTAGCAATCAATATTTCGTTATTAAACATACAAATGTCCTCAGTTCTAACACCTGTATCATAAAATCCTATGGTATCATTTTCGATTATTGTAAAGACTGTTGACTTTACGGTAACTAGTGGATTTAAAACATTTTCAGGCAGCTTTCTGCCACCTTCTATGATAATAGGAGTTTGCTTTTTTGTTAGATTTTTAATAATAAAATCACTCGACGCGTAAACTTCCGATCTTTCGGAATTAAACTCGACCTGTGCTGGACGATCATTTTTACCTTTATAAAGTAATTTTGTTTCAAGATTTTTAATTCTAGTAATATCCCCGTTGTAGTATCCTGCAAAAAGTTGGTTTTTATCATCCTTTACTAAGGAATTAATATTTTCATTGGTAAAAACTTGTATTGCTGGATTCTTAATTCTAAAAACACCATCATCAAGCGTTGTAAACCAATAACTCCCTTCTGCATCAATTAAAAAACTACTCACAGATTTGTTTGGTAAAAAGGTGTTAACAATATTTCCGGAAATATCCCGAAACTCCGCACCTTGACTGTAATAACCGACCCAAAATAGCGTATCATTAATACGTTGAATTCCTGTAGGGTATTGCTCTGTATCGTAATAGGTGACGTTTTTAGATGCAGTAAATGTTGCCAATTTATTATTAATAAATACAATTGAGGTGTCATTAAGAAACTCTACAGAGATGCGCGATGTATTAGGGTGTTCTGTAGGTATAGCCAAAAGGCTATCATCTGAGTCATAATTATAAAAAAGGGAGCCAAATGCCTTATTTTGCTTTAATATCCCGAGTTTAATATGTGACTTGCGTTCCACATAGGGTAAATCCGGCTCAAAGTATTTATTATAATGCTTGTTAACTTTTCCTTGGTTTGATATCTCAACAAAGCCCTGAATACTATAGCCTCCTAAGGTTAAGTTGCTTTTATCATCCGCAAAAATTGATTTAATAATCGTTTTCGGACTGATACTTTGTCTCAATTCATCATTAAACTGATATAATTTAAATCCGTCAAATACCTCATTAAAATAGAATAAGGTTTTACTGTGAAGTTCAAAACAAAAAATACGTCCATCTCCTTGTGGAAAAAAATCCAAAATGGTATTTCCAGGCAAACCATCTTTTGATGTAAAATTTTTAAACTCATATCCATTAAATCGTGATAAACCTCTATCAGTAGCAAACCAAATGTGACCTAGTTTGTCTTGATAGACATCAAATACTTCAGAGCTTGGTAAACCATCATCTACATCAAAATGTTCGTAAATATAGGACTGGGAAATTCCCGTAAGAGGCGCAAAAATAAATGTAAAAAAAAGTAAAGCTGATTTCAATATAAAAAGATTTAAACAAATGTAATATTAATCAAAATATGACGAATCTAAGCTGATTGGTGTTCGTCACTATTTCAAAGTGTTTTGTCACAATGCTATTATCCATAGGCTTTTCAAGGCTGTCAATAACGCTTTTTGAAACTGGTTCTTATTAAAAATGACTTCATCACTTTTTAGCGTAGGTTTCATCACAAATTGATTTTTTCTTGTCGAAGATAGAAGGGTTCCATAATATTTTGCCTGCTTAAAATCTAATAAACATATTTTGACATGAAAAAAACTCTCAAATTTACAAACCTATTCATGTTAGCACTTTCGCTAATAATTTTTAGCTGTAGCGATGATGACAGTGTAGAAATCACGCTTGAAGACTTGACCGTTACCATTGACGAAAATCCTATTAGCGGTCAAATCATAGGAACTATTGAGGTCATGGGGACATCTAGTCCGGACTTTAGCATTTCTAGCCAAACACCAAACGGAGCCTTAGCTATTGATAATAGTTCTGGTGAACTAACTGTTGCAGACGCTGCATTATTCGATTTTGAAACAAATCCTGTAATAACTGCAACAGTTTCTGCTGTTGGAGCCGCAAATTCGGCAACCGTAACTATTAATCTTACCAATGTAGAGGTCACTGTACAGGATTTAACTGTTACCATCGATGAAAATCCAACAACTGGTCAAGTACTAGGTTTGGTACAATCTAGTGGAGGAGTTGATTCAAATTTTAGTGTTGTATCTCAAACTCCTTTTGGCGCCCTAAGTATAGATATGACCACAGGCGAGTTAACTGTTGCCGATGCCGCCTTATTCGATTTTGAAACAAACCCAATAATAACAGCATCAATTTCTGACAGTGAGTCGGCAAATCCAGCAACCGTAACTATTAATCTTACAAATATTAATGAAGTCGTATTTCAAACTTTTGATGAAAGCATAGACGAGAATCCTACAAATGGTCAAGTTATTGGTACCGTGCAAAGTAACGCCACTGGTAACCCCAATTATAGTATTGTATCGCAAACTCCAGCTGGTGCTATTGCCATAGACCCTAATACTGGCGTAGTTACTGTTGCTGATGCATCTTTATTTGATTATGAAATAAATCAAGGTGTAGATGCTGTAATATCAGCTGATGATGCAGACGACTCATCTGATTTTGAAATACAAATTGATAATGTTAATGAAATAGGGGATTTCAATCATGGGGGTATAATATTCTGGATAGATCCTACGAGCAATAATAGTGAAGGTTTAGTTATCTCTCTTTATAATCAAGCAGGAGGTGTTCCTTGGGGTTGCCTAGGAGTTACAACAGGAGCAACAGGAACCGCAATAGGAACTGGCGAAACAAATACAAATGCTATTATGAATTCAACATGTGCTTCAGGAAGTGCTGCGGAAATTGCCTATAATTTAAATGAAAACGGATTTGATGATTGGTTTTTGCCAAGTATGGACGAATGGAATGAGTTTTACTCAAACTTATCTATACTTGGTAATGCCATATTAGCAAATGGAGGAGATGTTATTTCAAATTCCTATTGGAGTTCAACTGAAGTTGATAGTAATAATGCGATTTGGTATAATGTAACTCAAAGTGTTAGTCTCCCAAAAGATAATACAATATTGGGTGTAAGAGCCGTACGAGCTTGGACCGATTTTTAAACACCAAAAAAGAGCTGCTTATGAATTACAATTCGTGAGTGGCTCTTTTACAACCAAGTTGTGATGGAGAACATTGGGTCAAAACTACGAAAAGGCGGTCTTCTACTTGCTGCTATGGGAATAATATCATTTGTTCTCTCTATTTTCAATTATAATCTACGGTTGCTGGCCTGGATAGATAATTGGGGAAATACCACGGGCTGGATAATTCGTATTGTTTTGATCATTGGAGGTGGTGCTCTTTTCATTCTTTTCGGTAGAGAAGAGGAGAAAGAAGATGAGGCCTAAAAAACGATAAAATTCTTGTAAAATGATGACTATGGAAAATTTGATCGAAGTAAGGAATGACTATAACACGCTAGATAAGTTACACAGCCGACTTAAAAAAGAGACCAACTATGAATGTTCTAAGACCTACGATTCTTGGGAATTAAGAACAGACCCTAACGGACATATGTCACAATGCCTAGTTCTTAAGAAAAGCGGCATGCATGCGGTCAAGGCTTATTTTATAGATGAGCACACCCTTAAAATAAACTATATCATACCCAACAAAGTATTACATGCTTACTTTGGTAAAAGTGTAAAGGCCAGGCGAGATATTATTGAAATAATTACAGGGGCAATCAAACAAGCGATACTGTCAGACTCGCAGAAAAAAGCTTTTGAGGAATTAGAGAATACTATTCGAAAAGCATCATCTTAAAAGCGATCTATGACCGTATTTCCGTCTAAATAGCATTTGATCATTTGGACCAAAATGTATGATGAAACGTTTTCGGACAGTATTGATGGCAATGTTCCTTTTTGGATGTGGAGCCGTCTATGGAAGTTCATTGCCATAGATTCCAATTTTGTGCGTTCTTACTTTAATTGAATCCGAATGGTCGTTTGAATTTAGCCCATTAAAAGTTATGGCAGATGTAGTTAAAAGCGGCATGTGACAGCTAATACAATCAAGTTTCTCTTGATGCTCCAAAGAAAATGAATGATTGCCAGCATCTTGATGACACCCTATGCATTTCTGAGAAAATGTTGCTGATTGCTGTCTTTCATTTTTATGCGGATCGTGACAAGTGGTACAGTTCAAACTTTCAGATCTTTTAAAACACTTGCTCATGGTAAGCAAGCCATATTGGTTTCCATGAACATCCAGTTTGGTCGTATCTATCGGCATATAATTAGGTATTCTAAAACTATCAAGCTTATCACCGGTCTTAAACGTGAATGGCATTTTTAAGGGTCTTCCCAAACCTGAATGACAGCGTGCGCAGGCATCTAGCTGCTGTTGTCGTGTCAGTGTTTTAATGTCCAAGATATGCTGTGCCATTTTTAATTCGGGATCATTGATATGAGCATTTACATGCTTTAAGGACGGTCCATGACAACTTTCACAATCCACACCGAATATCATTTCTTTCTTTACAAACATATTGCTGTTAAAATCGGTCGGTAAATGATTTCTGGCAAAGGTCGTATGGCATTCTAGACAATTAGGAATTACCGCGCGATCAAAGTGGATGCGATCATTTGAATAACCTGGGCTATGAATCCATTTGTTGCTTTTATTTAAATAGGAGACCGGTAATTGGTACAATCTATTGTCGTTCCAATAAAGAAAGGTTTGCCCTTTGGTCCCCGAACCAATGATAATATCAAAGGGTTCTTTCCTAACAAATCTCTCATCCTTAAAAGCAGCCTGATAAAGCTGGTCCTCATCTATCATCTTAAAAACGATATGCTCATTCAACTTTAAGATGTTATGTACTTTGAAATCACCAACAACGTTGTCATCACTTACCAACTGGGAAGTGTTGTAATGTGGTGTTTTTAAGTGTTCATTGTAGATGTTCTCATGGCAGGCTATACACCTTTGCGAACCCGCATATTTAGAACCATCATAGGCTGTAGCGACAGGCGCTATGGAAATCATGGTATCTTTAACACCCGAATTACATCTTACAAAGAATAGCAAAAAGAACAATGACCCAAAGAATAATATACTGAAGGACCTTCTCGAACAATTATGCATTCTAAAGAACATTCGTTTTAGTATTGTTTATGTTTCCGCTGAAGATAGATCTGTTGACATATCGAATTAAGATGCATAACGTTTTTCCTTGATTAAAAATCGATGATAGAGGGTACAAATTAATAAAAATAAGCTGGTGCCAACAGCGGTATCCGTGGTTTTACTCATAATAATGTATCACTATGATCACATGCTGGTGTGGCGTCTGTACAAACGGTAACGGTAAATGGGCAATGATAACTACAGTAATCCTTATTCAATACCAAATAATATATACAGCAATGAAAATCTACAAACTTCAATCTTAAGATCTGGCACTTTCCATTTTGTGAATGTCTGTTTATCAATAATTTGTATATTTATACTGCCTTACAATAACAACTGATTCCTTTCGGCTGTAATAATAATAATCTAATTCACTTCTTACACTTTTGACTGTGATAGCATTTGATATGTTCTGTAAACGTATCGAGTACTGTGACATTTTAATTCAAGTAACCAACCTTAAATTATTATTATTATGAAAAGATTATCTTTTATTGCGGTTGCACTTTGTTTCACATTTGCATCCTGCGAAAGCGAACTAACGGAACCGTTAGATGAAAAGAACATCACCATTGAAACACTTTCAGAAGAAATACCCGAGCCTGATATATCGGAGCCCGAGGTCGTAGCTGTACATGAGCGTTCTGCTAGGGTAGGTCCTTGGAGCGATATCATATCAGAAAATTTCAGCTCCAATTCTAATATAGACGATAATTGGATACGGACACATGGACGATATGATTACAATTCCGATCTGTGCTACTACGTACGATGGAGTCCTAGGCTGGAGACCTTGGACGGTAGACAATGCCTGCGATTGGCGGCATGGAAAAACGGTAACACCTATCGATCCGGCCATGTGAAATCTAGAAAGAAATTCTATCCAAGGAGAAATGAAGACATCTGGGTGGGAGCAAGCATAAAGCTATTGGCGAAAGATGGCGCTGGTTATAAGGGATTCAACGACACCTATGGCGCATGGCCCGCATTTTGGACGGTGAACGAAGACCCGGGAGTTTGGCCTACACAAGGGGAGATCGATATGATGGAAGGATACTCGTTTGGTGGAAGTGCTCGTTTTGCCAGGAATTTGTTCTATGGTACGCAAACAGGGAACAATCTATTGGATAATCGATTGGAAAGACGATATGAGGTCTCCGAAGGATGGCATACCTATTCGATGCTTTGGCGTAACAGAAATGGTGCCGTGGATTGCCACATATACCTAGATGGTCAATGGCTCGGTGTCTATTGGAGCGGCAGTGACAACGATTTGAATATGGAAGCCTTTAAAGATCATAACCTTATTCTCAACCTCAATATCGGGGATAAACACGGTATCTTCAACAACTCCCAGATCAATATATTCTCAACGATGAATATGTATGTCGATTGGGTAAGTGTGCGAAGAAGAGATAACAATTTGTAGATACGCCTACAAACTTCTATTTTTTTTGCTAACGAAGTTAAACTCCATAAAGGTTCTTAGAGCTTTTATGGGGTTTTTTATTCAAAGTATAGGAGGGAAGCACAACTTGCCTTTGCAAACTATGGGTGCCAGAATGACTACGATAGGCAGGCGAGGAGCAACACCAAGCCTACGGTAGGAAGGCGTTCCAAAATGACCTATTCACAAATTAACATCTTGCTTCCCAATATGTTAAAGTCTTTTTTTCTTTAAATTTTACGGCTAATTGTTTATATTAACAGTACCAATAACACCAGGATTCGCAATTAAAGTTTCCTAATGCCTCATTGAAAATGACCAATACAAAGCCAATTGACATCCTTGTCATTGATGACCACACCATGTTTGCAGATGGACTACGGTCTATTTTAAATTCCCATGACAATATAGGAACCCTAAAGAATGTTACCAGCGCCGAAGAAGGCTATGAACTGATCACCTCAGACTCATTTGCCTTGGTGATCACGGACATTGGCTTGCCAAAAATGAACGGGATCGAGTTGATCAAAAAGGTCAAAGCACGCAACATACAGGTTCCGTTTTTGGTATTAAGCATGCATATTGGGCGAGAATTGGTAAAAGAAATCCTACATGTAGAAGCGGAAGGATATTTGTTGAAAAAAGCTGGCAAAGCCGAGTTGCTAAAGGCAGTAGATCAGATCGTCAATGGTGGTGTGTACTATGGGAATGAGATCTCCTCGATCATGGTGGATCTTATCAACGACAAAAAACCGAATAAACTTAGGACCAATGTGGAATTGACGGCCAGAGAGCGAGAAATTCTGCAGCTGATCTGTCGCGAACTATCCAGTAAACAAATCGCCAATGAACTGAATATAGGAATTTGTACGGTAGAGACGCACCGCAGGAGTATGTTTCAAAAGACCAATTCGAAAAGTGTGATCGGACTTGTTCGTTATGCGGTAGAGAACAATCTCGCCATTTGGACATGATCAGGTAAGTATTCATTCAATAGCATTCTTGTCTAAAACAACACCGATGAAGTTAATATATCTTGCCCCTGTTTTTCTGTTGATAACTTCTGTTTCCTTTTCGCAGGTGTCCAATGATGAACTGACGAAGCTAAAACATACTGCCGATTCCCTATATGATTCCCAGGCCAGTTATCATTTATCGCTAAAGGTGTTCTTACAAATGGATTCTTTACTTAAAGATGACCGAAGTTCGGATCTCGCCTTTTACACCCGATCCAGAATTGCTAAAAATTACAATGCGGTCGATAATGCCGAAAGATCGATTGCCTATAGCATAGACAATGTATCGCGTTCCAAACAGGAAGGAAATTGGTATTACCAGACAGATGCCTTGCTAAATTTGGTTGTCAGCCATACGCTAAAGCGTGAGTTCGATACCGCCTTGGAATATTATGAGCAAGCTGAGAAAATCATTAGCGAAAATAATTCTCTCAGGCTAGAGATGGACGCGAAAAATGCATTGGCCTTTTTAAACATCGTCAATGGGGACACGGACGAAGCCATAGAAAATTATCAAAAAGCGCTAGAACTCGCCACCAAATTGAACGCCCACCGCCTTAAGAATAAGATCTATGGGAATTTGAGTTTCTGCTATATGCAAAAAAAGGAATACCAAAAGGCGATCGCCATAGGCAAGAGCGCCTTGGAGGAAAGTAGGAAGAATGGCTTTAACCCAAAATACGCTATCCCTAGCAATATAGGGGCAAACTATCAACTTCTTAAAGAATACGATTCTGCCTTGCATTATTTCAAAATGTCCAGCCAGCTGGCTCGCATTTCGGGAGTGAAACTTCATATCGCCACCGCAGATTACGATATCGGGTCCTTTTATGCTGATAGGAAGAACTACAGACAGGCCATTACCTACTATTGGAGAAGCTACCAACTTTCTGACAGCATTAAAAGTTACCCAGCGATAGCACGAGCCAGTGAACAGTTATCAAAGTCCTATGAGCAACTGGGAGATCATCGAAACGCCTTGAAATTTTTAAAGAGACATCAGGTGATCAAAGACTCGTTGGCGGAAAGATCCAAGAAAAAGAAGTTGGAAGAATTTCAAACAAAGTATGAGACCAAAGAAAAGGAAGAGCAAATATTGATCCTCGATAGGGAGAACACCTTAAAGGCGGCGGTGATCAAACAAAAGGAATATCAGAGAAATATCTTGTGGGTCATATTTATAAGCATCATGCTACTTTTGAGCTTTGGGATGTGGGCCTGGCAACGAATGAACAAGAAAAAGCTATTGTCCAAACAAGAGAACCTGCGCTATAAGAGCATTATCGAAACAGAGCAAAGAGAACGCAAGCGGATCGCGCAAGATCTCCACGATAGCCTAGGGCAGACGATCTCTGCGATCAGGATGCAGGCGACGTTATTGCCAATATCCAAGGAACAGTCAGCACCGCATGAGAAATTGATAAAGCAAGTGGATCATGCCTATGACGAACTGCGAAATATTTCCCATAATATCATGCCCGATACCCTGATCAAACTCGGGTTGGTTCCCGCAATCCGGGAATTGATCACAGAATTGACCGTAGCGAATGTGCTCACCATAGAATTACAAGCAGAGGAACCCGCTCGTGCGTTAAGTGAGGATCAGAGTGTGAACTTGTACAGGATCGTTCAAGAGCTGCTCTCAAATACGATCAAACACGCCCAGGCGACCTTGGTGAATGTGATATTAGAAAACAAGAACAAACATCTCGCCCTACGCATTACCGACAACGGGAAAGGTATGGATGTAAAGAGGGTGGACCAGTCTAGAGGCATGGGGTGGAAGAACATCGTATCGAGAGTGATGTTGATCTCTGCTACGATGGACGTGAAATCAAGACCCGGTCTTGGCACCACGGTCTCCATTCTTCTCTAACGCTCATCTCATGGTAAACCATGAGGCACAATCATCATTTACCATGATTGAAAGGGAGGTTAAATTATGATATCTTGTATCAATGGCGGAAACCGAAAAGCCAATAACCAATAGAGTAGGTCAATACCAAATAACTATGCTTATGAAAACATCCGAAATCAAATTGTTTTGCCTTAGTATTCTTACGGTCCTTTTGAGTACCGCCAGTATTAACGCGAACGACCATGAACAGGTAGCGCAGCCCGAATCTTTGGACATGATCGCTGAGAAAGTGCCGCTAACCGCAGAGAACATCTTCCATCTAGATGTAGAAGTATATGACAATCTAGATGCTAAGACATTTACCGCAGCCCTCATGACCTTTTCTTGTTATCGATGGGTGTGGAAACGCGTATGGATATGGGATGGATGGCGTCCAAGACGTGTTTGGAAATGGGTCAGAGTACCTTGTGCAGAGGGCCCTGGGACCACCATTCCACCTCACTAGGATAACAATGTAGACGAAAAATCCCTTATATATTGCTGATTCATTCGTTTACAAACTAGTTGAAAATAGTAGGGAGCGCCGTTTTATTGAAATGGCACTCCTTGAATTTTTTAATAGGATCATTCCTAAGCCAGAAAAATGAGGTTTCTGCACAGACCTTTGTCTATGGTCTCATTTCTGTATGTCTAAAACAGTATGCACCCCATTTTCTAACTCATACAGCGTGGCGATCTCGCTATCGGTCAAATTTCTATTGAAAATAGCCAAATCGTCCATAAGTCCGATATATCCCAGTCCCAAATAAATATTGGATTTGGCAAGTTCCCAAGTAAAAGGTGTATCGATATTGGCACGAGTCCCCTTGAGCTTACCATTCATATACAGCGACGCCTGTCCCTTATTCGTATTAAGATCAGAAAAGTTGATCAGAATATGGGTCCATTGACCACTGCCAAAAGGCGGATTTTTCACACCGGTAAGACGCTCGTTAAAAATGGGATTCTCATTATCAGGGCCTTCTGGGTTTGGGTTCCATACATCGCGATCGCCAATAACTCCCAATCGAAAATCGCGAGGGTTCTCTTTGGTGAAATCAACCCAAATGGCTGCATCGTTATAGCTTACATCGGTAATTTGAATAGGATCGCAATAGCCCGGTTCTAAGTCCGTAGCAGGATCCAAGCTTAACCAAAATGAAATTGCGCCACTCCAATTTTCTTTGCTATAGGCGATGTTTTTTTCGCTGGGATAATAGATATTTCCAGTGCTACGTTCGGTAAAGACCAATCCATGGCCATATTTTCCCTTTCCCGCTTGTCGGCTGATATCCAGTTTGTGCAATCCAACCTTTGCAGAATCGATCGCTTTTCTATTGGGTACGGTATACATCTGTGCATCACCTAAGGCAAAATCTGCATCGATGCCCTTATCAAAAGAAGCATAAAAGGTGAGCGCTTCTTTTAAATTGGTTTTGTTGGCATCCATAACCGTTGTTTCTTTGGGTTTTTCCTGCTGTTTACAAGAATATAGGGCAAGAGCGAAAATGGCCAGGATACCTACCGAAGTGCTTCTAATTGCTGTATTGAACATGAGGTAACGGGATATTGGTGACACCCATAAAAATACGAATTAAAAGTCAGACATTGAGCTTCTTGCGGCTCTCAGATGACATCTATCATAGGATTTTGATGCCTCCTTCTAGATATTTGGTGGACGTAAAGACCTAAATGATGTCAAGTGGTTTTATATACAAATCGGCCATAGAGCTTGCTGGACTTATCCGCTCTGGAGAGGCGAGTTCTACGGAAATAGTCCAAGCGCACATCACTCAGATCAAGCAACACAACCCTTCATTAAATGCCGTCATTATCCTGCTGGAAGACGAGGCCTTGCTCGAGGCGAAGGCTTGTGATGCTGAAGCAAAACAAGGACAATTTAGAGGCCCACTTCATGGGGTACCCATGACCATCAAAGAGCAATTTTGGTTAAAGGGCACTAGATCGACTTTAAATAGTCGTCGTTTAAAGGATTGGACCGCCCCAGAAGATGCCTTGGTCGTCACCCGTTTAAAAGAGGCAGGAGCCATCATTCTAGGCAAGACCAATATATCGAAGGAAATGATGGACTACCAAATTGATGGGGACATTTATCCTACTTGCTACAACCCATACAATAAAGCCTATTCTCCGGGAGGCAGCTCAGGGGGATCGGCCGTAGCACTGGCTGTTGGAATGACTCCTATTGAATTGGGAGGTGATATGGGCGGATCGGTGCGTATTCCTCCAAACTTTTGTGGGGTCTATGGTTTGAAGACCACAGAGAATACCATCCCAACGTATGGACTGGTCCCTAAACCAAAAAATACCAAAGGGTATCTATATGATATGGCCGTCATAGGACCGATGGCGAGAACACCAGAAGACCTGGAATTGGTATGGAATATTATGAAAGGCCCCGATAAGGGAGATCGAAGAATTACTCCAATTCATTGGAAAAAGCCTACACAAAGACAAATGAGCGATTTAAAAATTGCATGGGTCAATGGTTGGAAAGATCATACGACCAGTAGGCAAACTCAAAAAGTGATCAAAGACTTCATTCAATTGATCAGCAGTCAGGGCGGACAGACTGAACAACTTGCCCCAAAAGAAGGGCTGCACCATCAAACGCTTGAATTACATAACAGGCTGAGTATGATGATGATCATGCAGGACCTTCCATGGTTGGTGAAACCCCTTATGGTACAAGGATTGAAGAAGGGATTTTTGAAAGGTGAGGAGCACATTCATTGGAAGTTCAAAGACAGCTTTACCGATTATTCGCAACAGCTAGGGCAACGCCTACAAATCATTAAAGAATGGGAAACTTATTTTGAGGAATTCGATCTGTTGGTGTGCCCGTCTGGATTTGGACCTGCCTACAGACGCTGTAAGATCGGCACGCCTATTACCTACGATGGCACCACACTTAAATATATCGATTATGTATATCCCTACAATGCCTGCTTCAATGCGACCGGGCACCCGGCGATAGCAATACCCTTAGGTCTAGATAAAGAAGGATTACCGATTGGCGTGCAAGTGGTGGGACCGTACTGGAGCGAACCGGAGCTCTTGCATTTTGCGAAGTTGATCTCAAAGCATACCAAAGGGTTTATAAGACCCAAAGGCTATTGAACGATAGGCACGACTCATGGCGGCTGTTAATTTCCATATAAAAACTGATTGTACTTAAAGGCCAATTGTAGTTTAATAGCAATTTAAAACATCCAAAATTTAGAACCATTTTTACGGGAAAACCGTAAGGTAGAGTGGGGGAGATTGGGTAAATTACCGCTGTTTTTACAAAGCAATTTGGCTTTTGAGTTTACAAGTTTCATATAAGTGAATGCCAACTAAACAAGGAGGGACTTTCTTCGAGATCGAGGATTGGAGTAGAGGTTACCGATTGAAAATAAGTATATTATTTACTTCATCAAAATTAATAAGATTGGGTGAGATTTTCCATGGAATGGATTTGTCTAGCTAGCATCTTTACAATAAAAGATTTTTTCAAATTAAATTTGGTGTTAAAACTCTATTTTTGAATTATTTAGAAATGAAAATGCTTATATCATAATAAAACCTTTGAGGAAGAATAATTATGCCAGAAAGCTTAGGCGAACAAGAAGTAAATACTCTAACTGCCGTAATTATTACGGCCATCCCGATAGAATTCAATAGTGTCTGCGAACATTTAAGGGATATAAAAGAAGTAACATCTCCAAAAGATGGTGTTTACGACGTTGGATATTTCGATGGAGATGAAAAAATCTGGAAAGTTGGGGTCGCGGAAGTTGGAGCTGGGAATACTCAATGTTGCATTGAAACTGAAAGAGCCATAGACTTTTTCAAACCTAATGTGGTACTTTTTGTAGGCATAGCGGGAGGTTTTAAGGATGATATAACATTTGGAGATATTGTAGTAGCAGAGAGAGCGTATGGCTATGAGATGGGAAAGATTAAAGATGGTACGTTACTTACGAGACCGGATTCCGGAAAATCATCCTATGCTATGCTGCAAAGGGCAAAAGCAGTTGCGCGAAAGGATAACTGGAAAAGTAGGATAATCGGGAATGAAGATGGTACAATAAACCCTAATGCAATAGTTAAACCTATCGCTGCTGGTGAGAAAGTTGTTGCTGACTCTCGTTCAGATTTAGCAATTATGCTAAAAAAGCATTATAACGATACTGCTGCAATTGAAATGGAGGGATATGGCTTTTATAAAGCTATAGAGGTTAATGAAGGAGTCCTAGGGCTTATAGTTCGAGGAATTTCTGATATGCTCGATAATAAGGAAGATCATTTTCACGAATTGGCATCAAGAAATGCAAGTGCATTCGCTTTCGAGGTATTATCTAAGATTTAATAAATATAAAATGTTATGAACACATTCGATTATAATAAACCGAGACCGATTGTAGAATCATTGGTTAAGGAAATAAACGACAACAAAGAGGAAATTTCAGGAATGAAAAGAAGTATTTTCTTCCGTGATGATAAAAGAAAGGGTAAAGAGAGACAGGTTTATAGAATTCCCACAATTTATTTAAACTTTAGAAAAGACAATGGCCGAATAGCTTCCGATATCTTGTCATACGAAAATCAAAATGGTGAATTGATTGAGGCAACGGCGTTTGGTCAAGAGATTATTCGTCAATTTCTAATAAAGAAAGATAAGGAGGCTACGAATCAATTGAAAAGAACCATAATTGATAGGGGGCAAGATGAGCCAGCTGTAATCACTTGTGATGGCTTTCTAATAAATGGAAATAGAAGAAAGATGGCATTGGAAATGCTATCATCTGAGTTTCCTTCAGAGGCAAAATACAAAAACCTAGAAGTAGTAATTTTGCCCTGCAAGAAAAAGGATAGCGGTGATGAGACACCTCCTACTCACTATGAAATTGAGCAAATTGAAAGTGCATATCAATTTCATAATCAAGGAAAGTCCGAGTATACCAACTTTGATAAAGCAATTTCAATTAGAAGGAAATTGAATAACGGAATGTCAATTGAAGAGCAGCTTTCGTATGATGCAACATTCAATATGCTTACTCCTGCCGAAAAGAGAAAACAAATTAATCAAATAGAACAAGATTTTCTAAAGCCTTTAGAATGTATTGATAGGTATTTGGACAGGCTTGGCAGAACACAAATGTACAACACTATTGCGACTGCCAAAGGCTCTCAAAAAGGTCAATGGCAGGCATTTATAGATTATCATAAAAGTATAGATAGGTATATCCGTGATCCAAAAAAACTTCATAAACTAAATATTACAAAAAATGAACGCTCTACAGTTGAAGATATAGCGTTTAAATTAATCCGAGCACGAAAAATTGACGGAGTCGATAAAAAATCTCACGAAATTATGAGAATGATTCCTAAGTTATTGAACAACGAACAATCGAAAGCTGAGCTTTTTAAATTGAAAGAAATCAAACTGAAAGGATATGCGGAAACTACAAGTGATGTTAAAGATGCTGAGATAAAAGATTTACAATGGTATAATGAAAACAGAGAAAATATAATACATAGAGTTCGCGAGTCTAAGAATATACTTGATGGTGTAAAGGAGAGTGAAACCCCAATAACTTTATTAAAAGCCGCATTGGGCAAACTCAATCATGAGAATATGAATTTAAAGGCCATTGAGTCAGAAAATTTAAAGTCAACGCTAAAGATTACAGAAAGTATAATTAAAAAGGCTGATGAGATTAAAAAAGAACTTTACGGTATTATAAAAAAGAAATAAAATTTGCTGAATATTAGATTCAATAATGGCGCAATTATCGTGGACAACATTGAGGGTCTGACAGGAATCCAATGTGGTGGATTAGAATTGTCTGGGTTTGTTCGTTCTAATAATACCGAATATGTTCTTAAAACTCAAAATTTGGATTCAGAGTTAAGCGATTTAATTGACTATTTGAAATACGAAAATTTAAGATTTTGTCTGGATGAGTATCTTACAACGATTCAAGACAATAGCAATTATCTACAGCAACAATTCGAGGAGTTGAAAGTCGAAGCGCTAAATTTTAAAAATGGTAACTTTGAAGCAGAGGAGTATAGGGTATTTCAAAAAGGTATTTCAAACTTGATATCAAGACCTCTAAAGAATCATCAGGAAAAAGCTGCATATCATTTATATAAAATTAAGAATGGGGCGAACTTTTCGGTTCCAGGAAGTGGAAAAACATCTGTTGTTCTAAGTGTTTATGAGAAGCTAAGAAGCGAGGGGCTAGTAAATACTTTATTTGTGGTTGGACCCTTAGCAAGTTTTGGACCTTGGAAGAATGAATTTGAAATTGTTTTAGGACGAAAAGCAAATTTAAAAGTTTTAGCTGGTGGATCTCAAAGCGAAAGGAGATTGAACTATTACGATAGCAAGGAAACCAAAGCCGAAATCTATTTAACATCGTTTCAAACTTTATTGTTCGATTCTGAACAAGTAAGTCACTTATTTAAGAATGAAGGAATAGATATTTTCTTTGTTATAGATGAAGCGCACTATATCAAAAGAATTGATGGACAATGGGCGCAAGCAGTTCTAGGGCTTAGCTCTTTGTCAAAGATTCGTTGTATTCTTACTGGCACGCCTATTCCAAAAAGTTATACTGACATTTTCAATTTAATTGACTTTCTGTGGCCTAATAGTATGGCAATTGATGAAGCTTCAAGAATTAGAATAAAAAGTTTGGAGAATGCGAATGATATACATAGAGCTGCAGAATTGGTGAAGGAAAAAATCAATCCGCTTTTTTATAGAGTCAGAAAAAAAGAATTGGGGTTAAGAGAACAAATTTTTTTAGAGCCGGAAAAAGTAAAAATGAGACACTTTGAAAAGTTAATTTACAAGGCTATAGAAAATAGGATTGAAGATTATTCCAAAAAGGATTACGCCGCGAACATTAAATATGTGTCAAAGTTATATAAGGGTAGAATGATTAGATTAAGACAAGCAGTTTCTAATGTAGCCTTAATGTCCAATCCGCTAGAAAATTATAATGAGGACTTATTGTATGACAGATCCGATCTTAAAAAAATCATTGAAAACTATCATCAACTGGAGACACCAGGTAAAATATTCGCGCTGTTGGATTTAGTGAAACAAATTCGAACTAAGGGCCGGAAAGTTGTTATTTGGTCGAATTTCATTGGAACTCTAGAATTGATTAAATCACATCTTTCACAAAACGGTTTTAATTCAGAAATTATTTTTGGAGGCACTCCAATTGAGAAAGAGTATCAATCGCTTGAAAACTCTAGGGAGAAAATCAGGAATAGATTTGTAGATTCAAATAGTGGTTTAGATATATTAATTGCCAATCCAGCCGCATGTGCAGAGTCAATATCTTTACATACGACTTGTAAAGACGCAATCTACTATGATTTATCCTATAATTGTGCTCAATATCTTCAAACTCTTGATAGAATACATAGAGTAGGTGGTTCTGAAAAGGAACCATCCTATTATCATTTTTTACAATATGAAGACTCAATAGATGTAGATATAATTAGCAATTTAAATTTAAAAGCTGAAAAGATGTTTGAAATAATAGAAGAAGATTTCACCATTTATTCTTTGGACATGTACGACGATGGAGAAAGTGACTTTGATGCTTATACAAGACTTTATAAATGATTGAAGAAGAAAACAAAAAATACAAAAAAATATCACCGCCCTTTGGCTATTTTGGCTCGAAGAATAAACTGGCTATTGAGTTGTGCAAAAACCTTCCGCCGCATAATTGCTGGATAGAGGCTTTTTGTGGATCTTCAGCAGTAACATTGGCCAAACCTCCAGCTCCAATAGAAATAATTAATGACATTGATAGCGAAATAGTGAATCTCTTTAGGCAATTAAGAAACAATTCAAATATGCTATGCGAACAAATCGAACTAACTCCATATTCTGAAGAGGAATTGTTTAATGCAAGGAATAAAGTTGATGGTTTGAATGATGTGGAAAGAGCTAGACAATTTTTAATCAAATCCATGATGGCCATTAATGGTGCATTTGGAGATCGCAAAGGCGGTTTTTCTTATTCTGATTCATATTCTAGAAATAATAAAGAAGCAAGGGTTAACCGATGGAATAATTTACCTGACAGATTAAAAAAGGTGGTTTCTAGATTGAGAGACGTTAGAATCGAAAACAAAGATGCAAAAAAGTTAATTGAAAGATTCATTGATAGACCGGCCACACTAATCTATTTGGACCCTCCATATTTAGCAGAGCGAGTGAATGGTTATGAGATTGAGGCGAATGACTGTTATTTTCATTTGGACTTACTTAACCTCATTTGCAATTCAAAATCTATGATTTTTATTAGTGGCTATAGAAACGAGCTCTACAACGATTTACTCACTAAAGACAAAGGTTGGTCGGTAAAGGAAATAGAAACTACAACACAAGGATCCAATGGTAGTGCGAAAAAGAGAATTGAGGTAATCTGGATGAATGAGCACTTTACCGAAGCGTTAAAATCTGGCAGAATACCAATAGAGTTAGATGAAAAGGAAATTATTAATAAGAAATTGAATCCGAAGCGTTGAGCACTTAAGCCTGATAAAATTTAATTCATCAATGATACCAGCAAGATAAAGCGTAAATCACTTCCAACAATTTGTTATAATTGAACCATAATTTACATTATGTAAAATAGAATATTCTAAAACTCCCACTATTCGTTCACGATTGTATCCAGATGTATCATCCGCAGGATGATCACATCTGAATAGTATGTAACATAGAATATTTTGAAAGTTATGCCCTAACCATCATTCCATGATCCTATGTACCACCACATAGGTGCCGACTCTGCCCTGAGAACGATCCTCCTTTTCACAAATATCCCAATCGCCATCGCGATATTCAATCTCTATACGTACTGCTTTGATCAAACCATCTTTATCCCTAATGTGGTGTTCTAGCTGTTTCCTGCTCACAGCGCTCTCACAAAATTTTATATAATAATCCTGAATCGACCGGCGAACATACATCTCTTTAAACTGATCGTCCGTTACATGCTTTCGTATCGCGCTTTTATAGACTATTGGTGCCGATATGATCACCGTTCTACTTCCCGACGACATGTCTTCTGTTTTATTCTTTATCACTGTATTTCTCGTATTGACACAAGACATTAAGAATAAAGCCATATTCATGGTAAAGTATATATTATATGCTCTTGTTGTTCTCATCATTTACACCTTTATCGACAGATCGCTCTGCCTTTTTTCTGAATACTGATATCACTGGAAATAAACAACCCCCCATTTCGATCGGTATACAACGGAACAAATTTTGGGACGCCGTTCATGGGTTTATACGAGATACCGTTCACCCCGCCTTGACTGGTGATCTGCCAAGTGCCGTATTCTCTCCAATTAGAACGTTGTTCGTTACCCAGTACCGTTTCCTTAACACTACGCCCGTAAAGTCCATAATAGCCATTGGGACAATAATGAACTTCCAAGAAATAATAGGTGCCATAGACGACTTCACCTTGCCTGTAGGTGATCAACAATTGTTGGTTGTTAAAATATTGCTCTAATTTCTTTATTGAGGGATTTACTTGCGCCTGTAGTTGTGTGATGCTGACAAATCCAATAAAAAGAACAAGGGAAACGATCAGTTGCTTTTTCATGGGTACGGTTTTAATAACATGCATATTAGCAAGAACCTTAGCATGACGCTATAGGCAAAAACCGCAATTCTTAGGGTGATAACCCTATTTACCGCAGACGATAGGAGTTTCCATTGTAGAGCATATCGCTTCCCTCCTTCTTATTGAACGTCTCTGGTGCGTTACCGCTTGCCATGGCGACATCTTTATGATCAGATCCCACCAACGCTTCTACCAGCCTATGAGGCACCCGTATACTTGTTGATCAACAGATCCAATTGACTCTTACTAATTGGTTTGTTAAACACGTCTATCATACCGACCTTCACACAATCCTCACGGATCTTGGTCACATCGGTCGCCGTCAGTCCAATGACACTTATTTCTGAACAATAGGATTTGATTCGCTTGGTCGCCTCAAAACCATTCATCACCGGCATATTTAGATCCATCAACACCAGATCGAACGCTTCTGCCTTAACAACCTCATAAGCCTTCAATCCATTCTCTGCAATCCTACAATCGTATCCTATGAGCTTTATGAGATTGCTCGTCACCATCTGACTCATCTTATTGTCTTCGACAACGAGTATCTTCTTCAAGGCAGCTCTTTTCTTTATCTTCTTGTTGGTATCGGTCACAGGTGCTTCTCCTTTTGGCAACGTCAATGTGAACCAGAAGGTCGACCCTTTGCCTACGACACTTTCCAACTGAATATGGCTGTCCATCAATTCTAAAAGATGCTTTACCATGGGAAGCCCCAAACCAGCACCATCATAGATATTTTGCTCTTCCTTCGCTTGGTTGAAATCATCAAATACAAGTGCTAGATTGTCTTCCAAAATACCTTCGCCAGTATCGCGTACTTTAAAAGTGACCTTGTCTTCGGTTTCTAACGCCTCTGCTAATTCCACAGCAACCGTCACCGTCCCATCCTTGGTGAACTTAATGGCGTTTTCAACGAGATTGATCAAGATTTCTGAAAGCCGGACCCTGTCAAACTCATAATACTTTGAAACGGCTTTGTCTATGATCACATCGAGCTTATTGTTTCGCTCCTTCGCCTGAAACTCAAAGGCATGTATGATATTTTCTATGACAGCATGCAAATCGTTATTGGTGATGTTCAGTTGAATATTTTGATATTCGATCTGGCGAATGTTGAGGACCGTTTCTACAAGTTTTATAAGGTGTTGCCCAGAAAATTTTAAGGCATCGATGGATTGTCGATGTTTTGCAATGAGCGCACTGTCCTCTTCTAAGATCGACGTGATGCCCATAACGCCATACAAGGGTGTTCGTATCTCATGACTCACCCGCGAAATAAAATTCGACTTAAGCTTCGTAAGCCGCTCCGCATTGTTTTTCTCGATCTCCAATTTTTCATTAAGTAGTTTTAGCTCATAATTGGATTGCCGTTTTTTATAGCTATAGAACATCGACCCAAGAAGAACGAGCAACATGGCGATACTGATCGTAGTGAACATGATCGTTTTGGACTTCGACTTAGATAGCGCTGCCAGCATCCCTTTTTCTTTTTCAGAAGCTGATAATTCTCTTCTATACTGGTCAATTTCAAATTGCGATTTGATCGTTTCCAACTGATTGTTTTTTTCGATATCATAAACGATCGATTTATACGCTACCAGCTTTTCTAGATTATCAATGGTCAAACGTTCATTGCCCTGCTCCTTGTAGATCTCGTGTAGGTTCTTGTAAACTTCAAGCAGATCGATAGGCAAATGATGCTCCTCTCCTATCTCTTGCGCCTTCCGAAAATACGCGATCGCTTGTTGATTCTCATTCAGTTGTCGATGATACAGACCATGCAGGTATTCCATATTCATATGATATACCGGAACATAATTCCCATATTTAGGGATGGCATCTGCATAAAATCTATACGCCTTTCTTACTTTTTCCAAATAAGGCGCTGCTTCTTTCGGCCTATTGTTTTCCAAATACATATTGGCCAGATTCAACAAACTAACAAGTATGGCAATGGGCTGATTGGCCTCTAGGCAATACGCATAGGAGCGTTTCAAAAAATCGATCCCTTTATCGGGGTCTTTGTGATATTCGTAGTGGACATAAGACAATCCGTTCGTCGCGGAGATCAAAATATCGATATCATTTAATTCCTCACCGATGGTCAAGGCCTTCGCGAAATAGATCTCGGCATTATTGTTTTCGTTGATAGCTTGGTATACATTGCCCAAGGAGTTATAGGCCTGTGCTTGGATCGAACGGTCCTCCAGCTTTTGTGCCATCTGCACCGCTCTTGTCGAATAGTCCAAAGCACTGGTGTAATCCGTTGTTTGAATATGATCGCTAGTAAGGTATATGAGTTGCATGATGCTGTCTCTAGCACGGGAAGCGTCCTGCGTATCTTGGGCATATATTCCAAAACCAACACCAAAGAATAGTAGGTATTGAAGTATTCTCTTTAGATAAATGAATAGCGGCATACCGCATAAATCTAGTCATTTCCTACAACTTTTCAAATCGCTATCCTCTTACGTACAAATGATTAGTGAATTTTAATGGTGTTTCGTGAGGCACGGTTTACGCATTATTCATTGATTTTCTTATCCTCGTCTTCTGCTAAGGCCACTAGTTTACCCATATATCGGATATTATCACGATGTGAAGAAAATATGACGAGCTCGGCATTGCCATTCGCAAATGCAACGATGGTGACATCGTAGTTTTCCGTGGTCAAATTGGTGTCTTCGGCATTAAAGGTAATAACGACCCTTTTCTTTTTCTCATTCACAACGATCTCATAATCCTCTGGGGCCGTTTTAAAATTAATGCCCCCATCGGTATTCACACCATAGGCCCTACCCGCAAGGCGTTGCTCTCCAAAATACGGCAGGTCCGCCGCAACCTCTTCACCATTGTAATTTAAAAAGTTATTCTGCCCTTGCACATTGATCCTGGCAGCACTGTTGCCAGTATATGGTAGCATAATGGCGTTCACCACTTGGGTAGTCGCATAGGAGTTAAATGGTAGTACCGCATTGACCTCAAGCTCATAGGATCCACTGTTTATCAGCGCCACAACCTCATTGAATGATGCGTTGTCTTCCATCTTAGTACTGCTTGCTGTTGTCTTGCAACCCATGAATAATGCAGCCATAGCCGCTATTACCAACAATGATACTGACCGGTATAATACTTTTCTTTTCATCATACCTTCAAGATACCATATAAAACAAAGAAAATCAACAACATTAACAATCCATTAAAAAAAGCCACCCCTGTATGATTTGGATGGCCTTTTAAATGATGGGGCACAATTGGACGATTATCCTTTTGTTTTATTCAGCGCCTCCTTTTTCAGGGCCTCATTGGCGATAATTCCCAATTCTACGCGCCGATTCTTGGCCCTACCGCTCACCGTAGAATTATCGTATTTGGGTTGTCCTTCACCATACCAGGCGATGGTAAATCGCGAACGGTCAACTCCCTTGGAAGCGAGATAATTGACGACGGACTGCGCCCTGCGCTGCGATAGGTCTAAATTATAGGTGTCGTCGCCGGTATTGTCGGTATGGCCTTCAACGATGATATTGGTCTTAGGGTAATCCTTAAAGATTCCGGCCATTTTATCCAAGGTTTCAGATGAGGAACTGTTGACATTCGCTTTATTCGTAGCAAAATACACGCCGCTGGACTCGTCAAAGGTCACATTGATACCTTCCCCAACGCGTTTTACCTCCGCTCCTGGCAATTCTTCTTCGATTCGCTCGGCTTGCCGGTCCATACGATCCCCGATATAGGCGCCTGCAGCTCCACCAACGACACCGCCAATGATCGCTCCCAAGACAGAATTGTCCTTGTCACCAACATTGTTTCCGATGACACCTCCAATTACAGCACCACCGGCAGCACCGATGACCGCGCCTTTTTGCTTGTTGTTGGCATTTTTAACGGCCTTGCAACTGATCAGCAAGGATACTCCCAATAAGATGATCGCAAAATTTCGATATGCTAATTTCATTTGTTCTATTTTAAAAGTTATTTGATAAACGCTTAACTATTGGTTCGCTTAAATGTGTAGCTGATCTTCAAAGGATTTCCACCTACCATCACCGAATGATCTAGTACCATCGTTTCCGAATTTAAAGAGCTGATATTTAAAAGGTATCCCCCACTGCTGACGTCTTTTTTACGCTCATCCGTCAACTTGAATTGCAGTTGGGCCTTCCCTTCCTCCTTCTCGTTCACCGACCAACGGATATAGCGAATGCCACTCGCGCAATTGTTCTTGCTGCTGATGGTGTAGGTGCCAGTGCTATTGTTATTTCGGAAAAACCAATCACTTCCAACGAAACACTTGGCATCCGCGTCATTAAATAACACGGTCTCATAACGCCCGGGTTGGTCATAAGAGATATCGGTCAATGTCCAAGATCCGTTGACCGTTTGCCTTACCTCACGGGCGAACTTAGGTACAGAGCAGGACGCCGCTACCATTGAAAAGATTGCCAAATAAATTAGATGTACTTTTCTCATAAAATTCCTATTTGATTATATCCTTCCTATATACGACTTAGGATAAAGCCTTGGTTCTTTCAGGAAGTTGATAGAATGATGCGAATTCAAACGGATATCATTTCTTCTTGTTCAGGTTTATCTTAATTTCGCATAAAATAAAATGACCATGAAAGCCGGCTTAAAACATTTGTTATACGATTACCTGATCGAGATTGGAATGATGGAAAACACGGCCCGCTATGTGAATATGCTGGCCTTGTTCTTTGCAATGATCGTGCTGATATGGATCGTCGATCTTATCATGTGGAAATTGCTTAGAATCGTTTCCTCCAATATCGCTGCGAGATCCAAGACCGACTTTGATGACTTTCTGGTTGCCAACAAGACGCCGCGCTACATGGCCCATATTTTTCCATTGCTCTTGGCTTTGGAACTTATCCCCATCGTCTTCAACGACTTTCAATATGCCGAGAATGTCGCCGCAAAGGTGATCAACATCATGGGTGTCATCCTCACCTTGCGTATTGTGCGCAGTATACTGAATACATTTAGGGATTACTTTAAAACCTTGCCTCGGTTCAAGGATAAACCGATTGACAGCTATATTCAGGTCTTTATGATCTTTGCCTGGGTCATAGGTGCCATGACAGCCTTTGCGATCATTACGGGCGCCTCTGTTTGGAAGTTCGTCACTGCGCTGGGAGCGGCCTCTGCGGTATTGCTGCTCATCTTTAAAGATACCATCTTAGGTTTTGTGGCGAGTATTCAGGTATCTATCAACGATATGGTGCGTATTGGAGATTGGATCACCTTTAAAAAATACGGTGCTGATGGTGACGTGATGGAGATCAATTTGGCGACTGTCAAGGTTCGTAATTTCGATAAGACCATTACCACCATCCCAACCTATGCCCTTATCTCCGATTCTTTTCAAAATTGGCGCGGAATGGAAGAATCTGGAGGACGCCGTATCAAACGTTCCTTGATCATTAAAATGGATAGCATCAAATATCTCACTGATGAAGAGGTCGAACAGCTAAAAAAGATACAACTGATCGGTGCCTATCTCAAGGGGCGGCAAAAAAAGATCCAAACATACAATACGGAAAAGCAGATCGATAAAACCCTAGCGATCAATGGTAGGAATCTTACCAATATTGGTGTTTTTCGAAAGTATGTGGAGACCTATACCCAACAGCATACGGCCATCAACAAAGAGATGACGATCATGGCGCGTCAATTACAACCAAGTCCTCAAGGTATTCCTATAGAGATATATGCTTTTTCTAGTGACAAACGCTGGCAAAACTATGAGTATATCATGGCCGATATTTTTGACCACCTTTTGGCGGCTGTCCCTTTCTTTGGTTTAGAACTTTTTGAGTTGCCAACCAGTATCAGCCTGAAACAGGCGTCAAATTGACCTATTGCCCTTGCTGAGCGATCTTCTGCAGCATTTCCTTAGCATTTTTGCCCACACCATCGGGATCCATTTGCAGGGCCTTGTTGTAATATTCCTTGGCCTTTTCGATATTATTCGCCTTCCAATGGACTTCTGCCAAGCTATCCCATACATTGGCAGAATCGGGAAACAAGGAGGCATTCATCTGAAAGACATACATGGCTCCGTCCATCTGACCAGTACCCATCATCCTATAAGCAGCCTTATTGAACTCGCCTTCGAAATCAAAGAACTTGTATTGTGGGTCCTTGACCATTCTTGTGGCTTCAGAGGCAACCTCTTCCATCTTTCCAGCCATGAATAAATTGGTCAAATGCCGCATAGGGTCAGTGATGAAATTATCATCGGCAAAATTCAGTGCGGCCGCCAAGACAGGGTCTTCATTGTTTCGGTATTCATCAAAACTCATGTCCACAGCCAAATGCGGAGCTGTCCAATCGGCATTTTCCCATTGCGGTTTGTCTTGCCACCATGCAAAGGATAAATATACCTGCAACTTACTTTTGGGCAATGTCACTTTTCTGTTGTCTCCGTAAAAGTTGATATTCTCAGCAGAGGGTTCTCCTACGAAAATAGCGTTGGTATAATTGTCTAATTCGTTGATCAGATTTTGGCAAGCCGAAAAGGTCCTTCGGCCAATGATCACAAACAATTTCCCTACTTGGTTGATCTTCTCGGTCGCAATGATGCCAGTGATCACAGGTTTGTTCTTGTAATTGTTACCTCCGCCATTGAGGCGAACATCGATGATCAGTTTTTCCACCTCGTTCTTGTCAATAAAATCGAACACCTTCGCATAAAAACTTGGAATGTCTTCGGATGGATCGTCCTGGATCTGACTGTGACGCACATAGACCGCCTTATGCTCGGGTAGATATTCATAGTAGTAGATCCTTTCCAAATGCTTCAGATAAAATGGCACATCGGTCATATCGCGAGCACTCAGCCAAGTATCATCTTGTTTTATCACCCCATATTCTCGTGGCACTTGTCCTGCTAGAATTGGTTTGAACTTCTTTTTGAAGGTATTTCCGTTTTTTTCTAATGTCAAGGTAATGTCATCTTTTAAATTCTCGGTGACACCTTGGGCATGCAATACCTCAGGTATGGTCGAATATCCGATGCCATAAGCATTAAAGAACTGCGAATTCTCCGCTGGAATTACTGGGTAAACGGCTTTCAACACCTCGGCTATTGGCTTCCCTTCCACCGCGATGACCTTTGCTCCAAGCGTTTCTTTATAATCTTTATGAACACCCTCTATGTACAATCCATCATTGAATTGGTAGATATTCATCGGCAACTGATGGTATTTTATCGGCGCATCTCTGAATCCAACCGTGGTATGTCCGTACTTGAATGAAGAGATGATACGCGTAAACCCGACCTGTATTTCATGTGGCTGCATCGTAGGAATGGCGGCATATAGCTTCTCAACTTCGGCATCAAATTCCTCGGGAGTGGTCTTTTTGAACAGAAATGGATAATCGGTATGTATCGTCTTTTGCAAATAGCGAAGATCTTGCTGCCAGTCGGCTTGCGATATATCATCTTGAGCAATGACCGCGTAACAGAGCATGCCGAAGATTGCAATAAAAAGGTTACGTATAATTAGGAGAAAATCAGTTTTCATAAAGATTGGTTTTGATTGATTGATAAAGTACGTTGTACTTTAAAGGAGTTAAAAAGATCATGTTTGTTACACTTCTGATCAAATATCACATTCAAAAAACGAGAAATTATTTTAAAAATGTCTCCGCCAAAAGATCTTTTAGTTCCTGCCAGGATTTCTCATCCGCCACCTTATCGTATTCCAACGGGAGGCCAAACTTTTTACCATTGGCATCCGCTTCCTTGCTGGTAAATGAATGCTTCACCCCTGGATATGAAATATACTCATAGCTCGCATTGATACTGTCCATCGCAGCTTTAAAGGCGGTGACCGAAGCCGGGTCTATAAATGAGTCGTCTGCACCATTGCAGACCAACACCTTTGCCTTTAGGTCCTCGTTTGGTGGCACTGGCAATTGTACGCCACTGTGGAAAGCTGCCACCGCATCAAGGTCAGCACCTGTATTTGCCATGGTGAGGACAACGCTCCCACCAAAGCAATAACCAATAGCGGCTAAATGTTCAGCATTTACGGTCTTGTGTTGTTTTAGAAGCTCCATCGCCGCGTTGAAGCGCGCTTTGGCCGCTGGAAGATTGCTCATAACGCTCATGGCGAATTTACCCGCATCATCAGGGTGATCGGCCTGTTTGCCATCGCCATACATGTCCACTGCGATTGCCGTATACCCAAGTTCTGCCAACATATCAGCACGCTGACGGACGTAGTCGTTATGTCCCCACCACTCATGTACAACGATAACTCCGGGACGTTTGCCGTCGAGGTTCTTGTCGTAGGCGATATAGCCTCTCATTTCGGTGGAATCGGTCGCGTAGCGTACTTCTTCACCTTCGACCTTTATTGGAAGGTCTTCTTGTGCCATTTTCTCTTTGGGTCCTTCTTCGGGTTTTTGCTTGCAAGCAACCGTAGCGACAAGCGCCAATAAAATGAAGAGTAGCGATCTGAAGGTTCTCATAATGATGGGTTTTTGGTTCTCTTAAAGATAGCCAAAATTAAAAAACTCAAATCGCTTTGTCTGCTAGCTTTTCTCCAAGAAACAACTGTATTCCTCAAAATCGATATCCCCTTCGAACAGACGGATCGACCGATTGATGATGTCCTTTGCCTTAGACTCCGTAAAACCTAGGCCAATAGCATATTGGAAAAGGAGTTTTTTCTCGGAAGACTCGATCTTGTGGTCGGTATAGACAATCCTGAAGAAATCGAAAATACGCTTCAGCCGTTCATGCAATTCATTTTGCGCGGTTACGGGATAACCTTCTGGGTGCTCAAAAACTTCCTCATATTCAGAGGAGGTGATATTCAATTTTTCCGCCAAGCGCTTTATATGGGCTTCTTCTTCTTTATTGATGGAACCATCGATATTGGCGAGATTGACAATGGTCGCAAAATGTGCCAAATTGTTTCGATGTTCACTAGATTCAAATAGGTCGATAATGGACATAATGATGAATTTTTGAGGTTATTGACGCATTCAATTTGTATCTTTCATAAAGATATCTCATCTGTCGCTCCTAAATAATGACCTAAATCATTTTTTGTTCTTGTCTACTAAAGCAATTTTGTTTTTAAAATGACCAACCGATGAATACAACTACCAAAACCAAAAACTCTTCCTCCAATGCCGTCTACGGACTTGGTTTTATTGGAGCTGCCATTTATTACATCTCTACAGCGACCAGCTTCTGGATGGGTGTCTTAGGATTCTTAAAGGCCATCGTCTGGCCTGCCTTTATCGTTTATGAGGCATTGACATACTTGAATGCTTAGCAGCACAAGCGTGAGAAGAATGGCTATTTTTGCGCTCGATAAAAACTCTTATTCACGATAAACCAACGACCTTCTGTCTTTTGAAGCGTCATAAAATCGTGAAAGATCTTTTCGGCGTCTTCAATTTTTAGTCTTGTAACTGCAGTACTGCCTTCGATGACCATGCTTACAACTTTTAAAGGAATCCTAAAAAGGCCTGAAACGCCAAACACCTGAACGTTCAACTCAAAAACTTCTAAACGCTCTTGGGTCGCATCAATCCTTCTTGCGCTACAGAGGCGATCAACTTACCATCGCGCGTAAAGATATTGCCCCTGGCAAAGCCTCTGGCGCCATAGGTGCTTGGCGAATCCATGGAGAATAGCATCCAATCATTAAAGTCAAAGTCTCTATAATACCACATCGAATGGTCTAAACTTGCCATCTGCGTATTGCCAAAATGCGCGCGACTCGCATGCGGGTTCATGGCGGCCGATAGAATGTTGTAATCTGAAATATAGGTGAGCACCTGCTGCTTGGTGGCCAGATCGAGTTTGGAGGCATCTCCTTTCAATCGAAACCAGACATCTTCTTTTGGCGGCAGGTCCTTTCGATCCATCGGATTGGGCAGTTGTACTGGCTTAAAATCGATAGGGCGTTCTATGGACAAGAAGGTTTTCATGGCCTCGGGTAAGAAGGCACCGTATTGATTCACCACATCTGTCCAGCTTAGCAATTCTTCTGGCTGTTTTAGATCGGTTGGCATCGAAACTTGATGTGAGTGCCCCTCTTCTACCCTATGAAACGATGCCGCTAAGATAAAGATCGTGGTCTCTCCCTGTTTTGCAGTGACACGTCTAGTGGAGAAACTCCCCCCATCGCGGATAATACCAACATCAAAGGTGATGGGAAGTTCTAGATCTCCTGCCTCTAAAAAGTAGGCGTGCATCGAATGTAGGATCCGTTTGTTTCGAATGGTCCGATAGGCGGCATTCAGGGCTTGCGATAGCACTTGTCCGCCAAAAACGTTGGGACTACCAATGGATTTGCTAACACCATTGAATTGGTGTTCATTAAGTTCCTCAAGGATCAACACATTAAGAAGGTCGTCAACTGTTTTCATGCCTATGGTTGTTTCCTTTCAAAGATAAGCGGGTAAATTGAATTGCCTCGCCTACAGATGTAACTAAATTTTAAATCGCCTAAAAGCCATGCTTGAAGATCGATATGCAAAAAAAAAAATCAGCACCTAAATCAAATTAGTTGACCACAACCGATTCTTTCTTAAGGTCCTCTAAAGGTCGGATCAAAAACGATATCAATTTAAATATGAGTCGATTATAGTTGTTAATAAGTATATCGACATTGGCGGTCAAGGTCTGAAACTCACCATTGTTGAACGACTTTGAGTTTACTTTCTTCAATTCGTTATTGCCAAGCATGTCCAATAGTTCATCCAGCGTTTCAATGTTGGGCAAGGGTGTGAAAAGCATTTCCTTGTTTCCATCCCGTAAAGATCTAACATGATCGACCAGTCCATTTACTGTCATTGTCAGTCCCTTGATATCACTGTCTGTAACGTCCCCTTTCTCTGCTAATCGTGTAAAATGGCTGTGCACGGCATTATTCTTTCCCACAATGCTTTTAAGATCTTTTTGAAAATGGTCTAGCATCTTTATCCGTATGATCTGTACCTTTCGGTTTTCCACGTCCAAGGCCGCCAAACTCAATCGTAACATTTCTCGGTCCCAATCCGCAAAAGGCGCATGCAGTAGATCGTCGCGATCCTTGACCATGCATTCTACAGCATCATTCAGGTTTTTTTTCTTGTATTTGGTTCCTTTGTATTCAAACTCCTTTATTTTTTTGGCTCCATTGGAGATCAAAGCTAATTCTTGATACTTTTCATTGATCTCTTTGATGGGCTGCATCAATTTGGGCAATTCTTCTCGAACCAATGTTTCAAAACGATCACGTATCTCATCGGGTGAAATATCTTCTCCATTAGGCTGTATTTCTGAAAGCTCTGGCAAATTCAAATAGCGCTCATTAAAACTCCCCATATATTCTTCTCCGAAAACCTGCTCTGTGCTCTTTTCTTGAGCGATGAAAGCAGTCATTTTTTTTGTGTCAGGGATATATTCTGCTGGCTTTAGTTGCATGAAGTTCAAGTACAATTTTTGAGTGATCTCTTCTTGTATCTTTTCAGGTTCTTCAAATAATATCCATGGAGACGTCTCATCAACCGTTCCCGAAACATATGGTCGTTTTGCATTTTCTTCACGATCTTTGTTGGCCGGGTGGCTCGCATACATGTCCAAGGACGAATACGTTTCCTCCTCCTTGAATACAACGGGCACCCCGTCCTCGTCAGATTCGCGAGCATCAATTTCTTTCTGCATTGCCTCCTGTTGCTGCTCTAGCATGGTCTTTTGGTGTAAAAAAAGATTACCAGAATATATCTTTTGTGAAGCTGCAGTCCCCGTATAGGACAAAGTCGCATCCCAACTGCTAAATGCCTTCTCTAGCTTCCATAATGCATTGATTATCGCATCGCTACCACTAACGCTCACCGCCACCTTATCTGCGTGAAATTCCATCTCTCGCGATAGTGATGAATGCAGTAGATTGATCATCTTATATATCAAGAACATCAATTGGCGTACCAACCAGATAAAAGGAGTAATGATCCAAGCAATAAATGAGATACGAATATCGATCCCTCTCCACATGGCTAGAATATCGTCCCATTTGTCACGCTCGAAGATCATGTCGTGAATGATTTGATTGGCCATATAGACATAGCTGCCCACTTGCATACTAGATTGTGAGAAATGACCAAACTCGTGCGCCATTACCGCTTTGAATTCCGTTAGATTCAATCCGTTCACCAAACCTAGACCTATGAGCAAATTCTTCTTTTGTGGAAAAAATAGGCTCAGTAAGGTGCTGTTGAAGAACACACAGGCGTTCACATCATGATTGACCAAGATCTTATTGGGTATAGGCCCATTGGTATCCTTTGCAATTCTGTGAATGAACGCGTATAATTTAGGATGATTCTTTGCAGTGATCTCAACGGAGACTTTGTCTTGAAACTTATTGAATTTGAACAAGAACTTCAAAGTGAACAACACCAACATGAGTCCGCCCACGGCCCCGGCAAGTTCCCAGAGGGTTCCATCATTCATAAAGCTGTTGAACATATAATATGTGAAGTACGAAAAGCCGAAAAGCATCCCAAAATAACATAGATAGAAAAGTAGGATACCAAGGATGGCAAGGACTACCTTGCTCTTATACGAACGATGAACTTCGGTTAAATTCTCAGGGACAGCCGAGGGGTTCTCGGGATAACTATACAGCATAGATGTAAAATTTGCGGCTTGAAAAATATGTCAAATTATAAGAATTCGCAAACAAGATTTCGTTCTGCCCTATTGCTGATGCATTCTTTATCCTTAACTTAGAGCAGCTAAGCACTTTACTGATCTATGAAACGCGTTTTCCTATACCCACTGGTTTTATTATTACTTCTGAACTGTAAGAAAGAGCAAAAGGAAGATCGTCCTGAAGCCCAAATCCAAAAAATTGATTCGCCGGCCAGTATGAATGAAAAGTATCGGCCTCAATTTCATTTTACTCCAAAAGAAAAATGGATGAATGATCCCAACGGATTGGTGTATCACAACGGGATCTATCACCTTTTTTATCAACACTACCCAGAAGATATTGTGTGGGGGCCTATGCATTGGGGGCACGCTACAAGCATGGATTTGATCCACTGGAAACACCAACCTATCGCCTTATATCCAGACAAACATGGACTCATATTCTCGGGAAGCGCTGTTGTGGATAAAAAGAATACTGCTGGATTTGGCAAAAACGGGAAGACACCTTTGGTGGCCATTTTTACCTACCATTCGATGGAAGGTGAAAAAGCAGGTCGTGATGATTTTCAAACGCAAGGTATCGCCTATAGCCTCGACGATGGGCAAACATGGACCAAATATAAAGGGAATCCAGTAATTGGGAATCCAACAGGCATTCGCGATTTTAGAGACCCCAAGGTGTTCTGGCATCGAGCATCCAGACAATGGATAATGATACTGGTCGCAGGGGATCATGCAAAGTTCTACTCCTCTCCTAACCTTAAGGATTGGACGCATCTTAGTGATTTTGGCAAGGATAAAGGCGCACATGGCGGAGTATGGGAATGCCCTGATCTTTTTAAAATGAAGGTACAAGATAGTGAAGAGGAAAAGTGGGTGCTGCTCATAAGCATCAACCCTGGTGCTCCCAATGGCGGGTCGGGGACCCAATATTTTGTGGGCGACTTTGATGGCATCACATTTACCACCGATCAAAAAGAAACCAAATGGATCGACCGCGGAATGGACAACTATGCCGGTATTACTTATAATAATGCGCCCTACGATCGACGGGTCTTTATCGGCTGGATGAGCAATTGGAACTATGCAAGGGATACACCAACCAAGGTCTGGCGGTCGGCAATGACCATGCCAAGGGATCTGCGCCTTGTCAAAGAACAAGATGTCTATTTTCTAAAGAGCCAACCTATTCGTGAATTGGGTTCATATATAGGCGAGACCTTATTTAGGACAGATATCGTGGTCGATAGTAAAAAATCCTTCAGCAAAGATTTTGATGACCTGAATCGAACAGCGATCTCATTCGACACCAACCTATCCAAAGACCTTAAATTGACCTTCTCCAACAAACAAGGCGATTCTCTGGTCATAGGAGTGGATACCGAGCAGCAACAATTATTTCTCGATCGTAGTGCTTCAGGTATAGTGAATTTTGAAAAAAGTTTTGCCGAAAGGCCTCAAGTGATCCCAATTGATGTCTCGGATAAAGACGTGCCATTCGAGCTGTATTTGGATCGCTCTTCGATCGAGTTATTTGTGGAAAAAGGAAAATATGTGCTTACGGCTCAGGTATTTCCAAACGTTCCTTACACCAACATCAGTATTTCTGCTGACAAGAAGGCCGAGCTTTCCACATTTACAGTGCAACCTATAAGATCTAGCTGGGATGAATAGAAAACTACTCGCATGGTCATTGATAGCGGCGATGGCTGGATTTTTATTCGGTTTTGATACCGTTGTGATATCTGGCGCTGACAAAAAATTACAAGCATTATGGGAGTCTTCTGATGCTTTTCATGGAATCGTAGTTATGGGAACCGCCCTATTTGGAACCCTATTTGGAGCGATATTTGGAGGTTACCCCAGTAATCATCTAGGTCGAAAGAATACCTTGATCCTCATCGGAGTGCTTTATGTCTTCTCGGCCATTGGGTCTGCCCTAGCCAACGATCCCTATATTTTTGCCCTTTTCAGATTTATCGGTGGTTTGGGCGTTGGCGCTTCTACCATCGCAGCACCAGCCTATGTTTCGGAGATCGCTCCTGCAAAGGACCGTGGACGATTGGTGGCCTTATATCAATTTAACATTGTGGCAGGGATCCTGATCGCTTTTATCTCCAACTACCTGCTAAGCGATATAGGTGAAAATGCGTGGCGTTGGATGCTGGGTGTTGAGGCCGTTCCCGCAGCGATCTATACCTTACTGGCCTTTACCATACCAAAAAGCCCTCGGTGGTTGGTCACCAAAGGTCATAGAGCTTCAGCACAAGCAATTATGCAACGAATTGATCCAAACATGGATTTTGAATCACTCATTGAGGAGATGAAGAATACCGACGAGGCTAACAAGGAGAACATTTTCTTAAAAAAATACCGAAAACCTTTACTTCTTGCCTTCTTTATTGCCTTTTTTAATCAGTTTTCAGGTATCAATGCTTTTCTATATTATGCTCCGCGAATCTTTGAGGAGGCAGGTCTGGCAGAAAGCACCGCCTTGCTAAGTAGTATTGGTATTGGTCTTACCAATCTCATATTTACACTTCTGGGGGTCTTTTTGATCGATAGACTAGGCAGAAAGCAGTTGATGTATATCGGCTCTGTCGGTTATATTCTTTCCTTGACTCTGGTCGCCATGGCCTTTTTTCTAGGCTGGTCTGGAATTATGGTGCCCATATTCCTCTTCATCTTTATCGCGGCCCACGCCATTGGACAAGGTGCCGTGATATGGGTATTTATCGCCGAAATATTTCCAAACCAGCTGCGTTCCTCGGGTCAGGCTTTTGGGAGTGCCACCCACTGGTTACTCGCTTGGCTGATCCCTTCCTCAGTACCTCTCTTGTTCGGGTGGGTAGGCGCAGGAGTCGTTTTTATCTTTTTTGCTTTGATGATGGTATGGCAGCTCCTATGGGTACGATTTAAGATGCCAGAGACCAAAGGGATACCGTTGGAGGAACTAAGCGAAAAATTATTGAAATGAGCACTCCCGAACCACTTATTATTTGCTTTGGCGATATCCTTTGGGATATATTTCCCGAGTATAAAAAAGTGGGAGGTGCACCGCTGAATGTTGCGCTGAAACTTCATTCTTATGGGGCAAACACCTATCTGATCAGTGCCGTCGGAAACGATGCGCTAGGAAATGACCTTCTCGATCACCTTCACCAAAGAGGATTGCAAACACAGTTGGTACAAAGAACTAAAAAAAATCCTACCGGAAGTGTACTGGTCACTATTGACGATGATGGAAATGCGCAATATGATATAAAAAAACCTGCAGCTTGGGATAGCATCCAGTTTTCAAAAACGCTGGAGGAAGTGGTTAAGGAATCCGACGCTTTTACGTTCGTCAGTCTGGCTTTTAGAAGCAAAACATCAAAAGAGACACTCGACCGACTGCTTAAATCGGCATCGTACAAGGTTTTTGATGTAAATCTAAGAGCTCCGCATTATAACTTGGACGAGGTTATATCCTATCTACAATTGGCTGATCTTATCAAATTGAACGATGAAGAATTGACGGTCATTTGTAGGCATCGCTCCTTTACCTCGACCGATATCGAAGAACAAACTCACTTTATTGCCCAAGCTACACGGACCACCAATGTTTGTGTCACTCTTGGCGCTAAAGGCTCGCTTCTACTCAATGGGAATCAGCTCTATAGACACCAAGGCTATAAAGTCACGGTAAAAGACACTGTAGGCGCTGGAGATTCTTTTCTGGCAAGCCTGATATACAAATTATTGACCCATACGGATGCGGAAGAGGCATTGGACTACGCCTCGGCAGTGGGCGCTTTGGTCGCCTCTAAGGAAGGCGCCAATCCTATCATTACCGAAAATGATATTGCCAAAATACGGAGTGGTGAATGACCTAAGTTCTGCCGCCTCTAAGATTTGCGCGATATCGCTGTATGCGCTTTCTAAAGGCTATGATGCTATGCATGTGACTTTTTAAATGGCCAAGCCCTTGCTCCTTATGGTCTCGAAGAGATCTGATCAATTCATCATTACGCCGTCTTAAAAGCTCTACATGACGTCGATAGGTCTGCAAGCGCCTAAACAATCGATGCGTAGTTGGCTCATAATTGTGCGAGTGCAAAGCTCTTCTAATGGAATGTAGCTCCTTATCTATCTTCTCTAGACTAACAAGATACTTCTCTTCATTATCTATCCGCAATGTTTCCATGGCTATTGGTTTTTGGAGGTTGTCTTTTATATTGAAAAGCACTTTAAGTTACTGATTATTGGAAAGTTAACAAAATATATTTCTGGAAAGCTCCTTTTTTAACACGGAAATGTTAAAAAGGAATTTGGCAAAGGTGGTCCAACGAGAGCGTCATTTCGTATATTTGGCATGATACAACCGCAGCAATCGATGAAACTACTACATGTCTTTATTTTACTGGCCTTAATTACCGGCACGAGCATTCAAGGACAACGCATTGAGGTCGTCACTGAGAATGCAGAGGCTGCTTTTACCTTCGTTGCAAAAGAAGTTGAAGGCACCATTGGCGAGATCAAAGCTACCATCGTGTTGGATGACACTGATCTTGAAAATGCGTCTTTTAGCGGCACGGCAAATATAGGAACGATCAACACCTCCAATTTTCTCAGAGACAAGCATTTGATGTGGAAGAAGTACTTTTATAAAAAGATGTTCCCCGAAGTGTCATTTAAAAGCACCGCTGTTGAGAAATTGGATGATGACATGTATGCCATTATGGGAATGATGACGTTACGAGGAAGGTCTCGGGAAGTTCGCATGGAATTTACCATTAAGGAAAAAGAACTCCGCGGGTTCTCCAGCATCAATATCGCAGATTTTGGGGTCAACGTTATGAAGCAAGATAAAGACAACCGTGTCGACATCAAGTTTACATTTCCTTTAGAAAAACCGATTGGCGCGGCACAAGAAAAGCTTCCTGAAGCGGAATCCGACGAGGAAGGGCAATAGGCCCATCAATTCTCTAGACGCTGATCGATAACGCGTATGGCCCCGTCTACAGTGGTCATTTCTTCGATAGAGGCATCATCTATCTCAATATCAAAGGCATCCTCTACGTCTAACACAATATCCACTAAATTGGCAGAATTGATATTCAGTTCTTTGGTTAGATCGCTCTCAGGTCTTATATCAGCTGTTGTAACCCCCTCAGGCAAATATATCTTAATAATATTCTCTAGTTTGGCGTAAATTTCTTCTTTGGTCATATCAATTTTTAAAGCTCTTAAAAATAATACATCCGTTGACATCTCCAAAGCCAAAACTCGCTTTTGCAACATATTCCAGTTTTTTTTCAATGACGCTCCGAACGATCCTTTCTTCGGCAATGAGATCTGTGATCTCTGGATGTATATCCTCACAATTGATATTTGGAAATAAAAAACCATGGTGGAGTTGCAATACGCTGGCGACACATTCGATACTTCCCGAAGCGGCCAACGCATGACCAACCATAGATTTTAAGGAGTTGACATACGGAAAATCATCTCCGCTTCTTTCGAGGGCCATTGCCCAATTCTCAATTTCTGTTGGGTCTTTGCTGGTGGCCGTGAGGTGTCCGTTGATCGCATCGATCTGCCTTGCATGTACCTTTGCATCCTTTAAGGCTTCTCTTATACAACGCTGTACGGCGATACTATTGGGTGCCGTCATACTTCCGCCATTGGTTTGACCGCCACTATTTACATGACCTCCGGCAATTTCAGCATAGATGGTTGCTTTGCGTTCTATTGCACTCTCTAACGATTCTATGACCATCGCTCCTGCTCCACTGCCCGGCACAAAACCGCTAGCGCTAGCGCTCATTGGTCGAGAACCCTCCTCGGGTGCGTTGTTATGTTTATAGGTACACACCTTCATAGCATCAAATCCACCCCATAAATAGGGACTTGCGTCGCTACAGCTTCCTACAAGCATTCGCTTTGCCTTTCCCGCTAGAATACGCTCATATCCCAGAAGGATGCTTTCGGTACCAGTGATACAGGCTGAAGAATTGGTGCTCACTTGGTTGCCAAGGCTGAGCATACCCCCTAAATAGGCACTGACACCACTGGCCATGGTCTGCTGTACGGTGGTGCTACCTAATCGTCGTACTTTGCCTTCGTCGAGTTTATAGATCGCTTCACGAAATTTGTCCACGCCAGATGTACCTGTTCCAAAAAGGCACCCACTATCCCAATCTGCATCATCAGTATCTAGAGGTAACCCGGCGTTCTTCCAAGCATCTATACCTGCAATAATGCCATAGAGAATACCATTGCTGTTGAAACCTTTCAATTGAAGCGGTGTAAAATAGGAGGCGACCTTTTCTTCAGAAAGTACTGGTTGCCCAGCGATCTGGCAAGAAAAACCTAAGCGTTCCATCTCAGGAACGAAGCGTATTCCAGAAATCCCATTTCTTATGGCCAGAGCGAAATTATCGATTCCAACCCCGTTTGGAGATACAACTCCCAATCCTGTAATAACTACACGTTCTTTCAATCTACAACTATGATTTTCACAATTTAATTACCCCCGAAATCACTCCGCGGCACACTTCCTCGCCTGCTTCATTGCTCATGCTTACTTTACATTTCAGCTTGCCAAATCTAAAATATTGCTTATTTGAGATGACCGTCACTTTTTCATTGGGAAATACCGGTTTCAAGAATTGTACATTGGTCTCTGTCATGGCTATTTTAGAATCTTTGGTCAGGAGGTCTCCCAAAATATAAATACCCAAGCATACTACGCCTATCTGGGCCATGATCTCTGTCAATATCACCCCAGGTGTCACAGGATATCCTACAAAATGGCCTTGGAAGAATTCATGGTCCTCCGTCAATGTATAAAAACCTATGACGCCATCCTCATTGATCTCCACCAATTTCTCCACAAACAAAAAAGGCTTGGTGTAGGGAAGTTTTTTAAAGATGTTGCTATAGTCTTCCGCCATTATTTAAAAAATTGATTATTATTCGACCATCTTAGATTTTCAATCCTTTACGTCAGCAAAAAATGATATGTCGCCTTATTATTTTGTTTCATCTCCAACATTTTAGGACTCGCGAAGACGTATTTTGATATGTCTCTCATTATTCCACATTCAACATTCAGCATTCAACATACATAATTATAATCGGTATCTACCGAATATGTTCTCCTCCATCCACAGGGATCACAGTACCGTTGATCCAGGCGGCCTCTTTCTTGCATAACAAATAAACCGCATTCGCCACATCTTCAGGCATTGTAAGGCGTTTATTAGGATTTCTTTTCAAACTTTGAGCGATCAATAGTTCACTGCCAGGAATGAGGCGTAGTGATGACGTATCGGTCACTCCTGCCTGTATGCAATTTGCCTTGATACCAAAAGGAGCATATTCTAGTGCAATACTACGTGTAATGGCTTCGAGCGTGGCCTTTGCTGCCGACACAGCCGCGTAGTTCTCTATTGCACGATGACTGCCTTCGCTTGTGAACGCGATTACCCGAGCATCGGCAGCAAATAAGGCTGCTAGATGCAGCTCCTTCACCCAATCGAACAAACTAGCTCCCATGGCATCGATGGTGAGCATAAAGTCATCATGTTTCAACACCTGCGCATCTTTAGACACCATTGGCTTTAAGTTGCCCTTCGCAATGCTGTGTAGCAAGCCGTGAAGTTTGCCTTTGCCAAGGTTTTTCTTCAAACTTAAAACGACCTCATCCCGTTTTTCTGGCTTTGTAGCATCAACATTAAAGTGATGCAATTCTACCCCTGCCTTTTCGATCTCCTCAAAATTCTTCTCCACCTCTGGCATATCCGATCGACGGGTACGATGCACGATAATGATATTCATACCATGCTGAGCCAGTTTTTTTGCGGTAGCCATTCCTAGGCCAGAACTTCCTCCCAAGACCACCACATATTTTTCTTCAAATTCTTTCATGTTTTTTAAGGCGATCTTTATTCAACATTTATTTAAAGCATTTCTTCAATAAGGCTAAAACTCCAATAGCACTCGTTGTGCCGAAAATCCAGGCCCAAAACTCAGCATCAGGCCCTTTTCGCCTTTTTTTGGAGACGCCTCCATAAAACGTTCCAAAACATAAAGTACCGTGGCGCTGCTCATATTTCCATACAATCGCAATACCTCTTTGGTATGGTCGATGTTCTTTCCCAAGGCACCAAAAAGGTTCTCCACAGTTTCAACGATCTTCCTTCCACCTGGATGAAAGATCAAATGGTCGATATCGTTGATGCTCAGGTCTTGTTTCTCTAAAAATGGATGAATGATCTCTGGGAAGTGCCTAGCGATCTCCTCTGGAACTTCGACATCCAGGACCATCTGCAATCCACTGTTCTTTAGATCAAATCCCATCATGTGTGTTGCATCGTAAAAATGATACATTTCTTCCGCCAAGATGCTTGGTCCGTCATCTTTTTCATGGGAAGATAACAAGACAGTGGCCGCACCATCACCAAATATAGCAGCGCTGACCACGTTGACCATACTATAATCTTCGTGCTGGAAGGTCGCCGTGGGCGATTCCACTGCGATCACCGCAGCCCTTTTCCCGGGATTGGCCTTCAAAAAATTATTCGCGTAGATGATGCCAGACACTCCGGCGGCACATCCCATTTCGGTTACCGGTAGTCTCACCACATCTTGTCGCAGCTTTAGCTCATTGATCAAAAAAGCATCCAATGAAGGGATCATAATGCCCGTACAACTAACGGTAATGATAAAATCGATGTCCGAAGGATTCCATTGCGCCTTGTCCAGTGCTTCTTCTAAGGATCGCCGTGCCAAAACGGTCATCTCCCGTTTATACATGGCATTCTTTTCTTCGAATGAGGTCTTGTTAAAAACCTCTTCCGGACCCATGATCGAGTATCGCCGATCGACTGCCGCATTGGCAAATATCTTTTTTACCTTCCTTTTGAAGCGGTCCTCATGACCATTAAGCCAAAGGTCCAAAAAAGGGATGATCTCTTCGGTGGTTCTTGTATATTTTGGTAACTGTTTCGCTACTGATACGATCTTTGTCGGCATGTATTGAGTTAAAATAGATTATTTTTCTTTCAGCGGTCTATGTTCTAATGATCCATTGCCATCTAAAGGCCCACCGCCATCGTATTCGATAATCCGGCAAATCCAACACTTTGGAATAGTTTTCTAGATCTTCGCGCTTGAACCCTCTTAAGATAGAGGTCAACCCATCTTCCCGAGGCATATGACCTATTCTAAAAATACTGCAAATTCCTTGAAAAAGACGATATGCGAGTTTACTTCTTTGCAAGTCATTGATAACGATGCCGATACGAGCTTTCGACTTTATTGTTTTAAGGAGTTTAACGATCTGCTCGTCGCTAAAATGATGTAAGGTAAGCGTCAATAACGCAATGTCGTAGTCTAGATCTTCAAAGGGAGTCGAGAACACATCCATCGTTTTATACTGAATGGTATTTTTTTTAGAATTGTTTAGTGCACATTCTATCGTGAATGGATTTGCATCAATTCCGATCAGCTTAAAGTTCGGGTTATACTTTGATAACTTTTTCAAAACACTACCATCGCCACAACCAATATCTACAATAGTTACGGGCGAGTCAATAGGGAAATCTTCAAGTAATACTTTAACTCCATTGGTAGTCACGGTGTAACCGCCTAAGAACTGATTGATCCGTGTGATTTTCTGTAAAGCATCTTCCAATTCTTTACCTTGAATACTAAAATCATCCATGATCTCGTCTTCATTACTTCTATATGTTGTGTCTATGGCCATTAAGTAAGTATTGGATTTCCATGTGTTCTTTTGATGATACCTTGCAACGCCTTCGGGAACCAGGTCAGTCCTGTTTGAATTGGACTCGCTATGCGTTCACTTCTGAACAATTTTGCCAAGAGATTCCCTGCTTTGATACGACTAGAAAATTCCTTGTTCCAAGATAGTTGATACTGTCGTTCCATGACAGCGCGAGAAATCTTCTGCTCTAAGTGCTCACTTACGATCGCCGCACATATTTTAGCGCTATGGATGGCCATGGCCATACCGTTGCCGCATAGTGGATTAATGAGTCCGGCGGTGTCACCTATCATCAGCAAGTGATTCTCTACGGCTGGTTTTCTTTCAAAGCAGACCTGACTGATCGTCAACGGTCGCTCCCATATCATAGTTGCGTCATTAAAGAACGCCTTTAATTCTGGATTTCTAGAAAGATGCTCCCGTTGAAATGCTTCAATGTCTTCAAAAGCTTTGAATGTACCATAATTGGCCAAATAGCAAACATTTACGGCATCCGTCTCTACTTTGGAGAGCCCGCAGTATCCGCCTTCAAAATTATGAAGCGCCACAAGGTCCTCCTGAAAATCCCCACTATAATGTGCTTTTACTGCAAGCCAAGGAGATTTCTTCTGTATAAACCTACGATCGAGTTGTTTGTCCAAATTAGAGCGTTTGCCATAAGCACCAACGGCGATGGCCGTCTGCAGCTCACCTTGTTTCATTTTGACCACAAAGCTGTCGGATTGAAAAATGACCTCCTCCACCTTATCAAAAATGAATGTCACGCCTAGCTTCAATGCCCTTTTGTAAAGCAACTCATCAAAGAGGTAACGGCTAATCCCAAAACCTCCTAATGGCAGGTCTACATTGAGCATTTTTCCAGAACTAGCGGAAAAGCGAAACTTGTCGATCTGCTTGGCTCCGGCCGCCAATGGGTCTATTCCTAGGTAATTGAGAAATGGCAAGACCTCGTTGGAGACATATTCTCCACAGACTCTGTGTCGCGGATAGGTATCCTTTTCAATCACCACAGGATGATGGCCTTTCAAGGCTAGATCAACGGCTAGCGTTAATCCTGCTAGTCCACCTCCCAAGATGACGATCTCTGCTTTCTTTTCCACTGGATGAAATTACGAATTATCAAATTCAATTGGATCAAGACTTCATAAATCCTTTGGCACTGATCTTGATGTTTATGAAAACATTAACATTAAAACCATCATATTATGAGAAATTCTAGAAGAGAGTCGCCAGCTGTTCATGCGGGCTCCATGGCAGACATTGCCTTTTTGTTGCTTATTTTCTTTTTGGTCACGACCACTATTGAAAATGACAAAGGGATTCCGCGTAAGCTCCCTAGACCGTGTTTGACCATGGATTGTGTGGAAAAGGCCAAAGAGCGTGATGTATTTCGCATTGAAATTGACGCAAACAACGCCTTATTGGTAGAAAACAAATTATTACGATTGTCTGAACTTAGGGCTGCGGCAACAGCCTTTTTGGACAATGATCTTGATGGCACTTGTAGCTATTGCGAAGGAGAAAGGTCGCCAACTGCGTCGGGGCATCCATCAAAGGCGATTATTTCTGTAAGAAACGACCGGGAGATCTCTTATGACTTTTACATCGCCGTACAAAATGAGCTGGTCGGCGCCTATTTTGACCTCAGGAAGCGATACGCCAAGACCATCTTTAAAAAAGAGCTAAGTGAGCTTAACGCCGAAGAGCTTAAAGAAGCACGCCAAGCCTATCCGATGCTGATCTCAGAGGCGGAGGTAGAATGAACAATATGCCCCTTCTTTGGTAAGGAAACCGAAGAAGGGATGATTTTATTGAAATATGGATTGCCAATTATATCAATGATCGCTTTGTGATAAGACTATTTGATACAAGAAAAAACTTACCTCTATAATCAATTGAGGGGATATAAACAATCACCAAAAAGGTGATTGTTTTTTACTGTTATTTTACATTGTTTTGTAGTTAATAACTGAACTAACCAAAATTATGAAAGTTTTTACTATTAGAGCGATTACCATAATAATCACTACTGCACTAATTTTTTCATGTCAAAAGGAGCAGGTAGAGCAACCTGAACCAAAGGCAAAAGTGTAAAGTCCTACATTTTGCTTAAAGAACTTAACAATAGGCTATCTAACATGGAGGGTAAAAATGCCCGAGGGATAGCCGACATCCTTAGTCAAGTCAGAACGGAGCGCGAAGGTAGCTTCATAGCGTCCATCGACAGCGAAGAGGCCGTAGTCTATACCTACGAGAACATAATCACATATACGCTTGATGTGACTGCCAGCATAGATGAGGGGGCATCCTTTTCAAACATGATCATACAGGAGCGTGAAGGCGAGACCTATGCCCATGTCGTGCATTACTCGCCTTCCGAGGAGCATGGCATCGAGGCCAAGTTCTACCATACCAATGGTGAGGTCGTCAACGAGGGTGCATCCGAGACGTCAAAATGGGTGACGACCTGCACCTACGGACTATCCCCAATATGGGAATGTGCCGCAGGGAACCCCCACCCGCCCAGCACCTGTACCTATGGCGGAAGCCATGTGATCGGCTACGACTTCGTTCTACAAGGATGTGAGACGTCTTGGGAACCCGAGTTTGGAGGCGGCGGTGGCGGAGGCGGTTCCGACGGGTCTAACATAGGAAACCCAACCAACGGCAGCCCCGTTGGCGGCGGTGGCGGAGGAGGCGGCGGTCTGCCAAACCTGCCTACGGATTTGGACTGTCCACGAAACGCCAATGACGGAACCGACCCAACCAACCCCTGCCCGCTCAACAACAATCTAAACTTCCTTTCAAACACCATGACAGCGGAGCAGTTAGTGACGATGCTCAATGCGGAGATCGAAGGCGCCGACCCTTTCTTTGTTCTGGAGGGCGACGGCAACCTCCCTCCAAGCAATGCGCAGACGCCACAGGAATTGATCGACCTTGTATTAAGCATGCAGGGTGTGAGAGAGGCTACGGGGGAAACCATTGACGCTACCTACGACGGTATTTCGTTATTGCAGCAAACCGTTGTAAGGGACCATCATTTTGACCTTTTTGATAATGGTCTATTGCAAGACACAAAGATCAGGGTATCTGTAAAGTCGATCCTGCAAGACCCCGTGACCGAATACCAACTTGTAGATTGGCACTCGCAATTGACCAGCAATGAATGGATTGCAACATGGGAACCCGTACCTTTGACCAACCTCTACCCCGATGATCAGTATGACTACATGATATTGCAGATAGATGGGACAGCGTATCAAGGGTTAGGCTATCAAGGGCTTGGCTTAGGATGGAACCACTATGTAAGGATAAAGGCTCGCATCAATGTCAATACTGGAGACATGGGCAGCGGCTCAGAAATAGAGGTCAGCTTATACCCAATAGATTAGATTATGAAAAATAGGATAGTAACATTCATCGTCGTTTTAGGACTTACACTGCTCGCAGCGGCATGCCACAGCAAACTGTGGGGTTCACTTTATCCAAAGGAAGTTTTTAGACATTTTGATGGCCAAGAACTAGAGGACTTTCAGATGCATTACATGCCATACGACAGCCTAGTTGCCCTCACGCAAATGGAAGGTGGGAAGGCGCTACAGCAGTATGTGCCGGACACGGAGCAGCAATACCTGGACCGCATCAGCATGGAGTTCGACATATTGCGCAAGCAATGGAAGGGCTATGGCCTAGATATGCGAGAAACCTCCGAGTGGACGGGTGGCGCCACGGTTTACTTCTTGCCAGACTCCTTGGAACTTGACATTGTCAAATACTCTTTCTGGAAAGGCCGCAGGGAGTACTATGGCGAGATGGTTGTGCTTACCTCAAACCACAAGGAATCGTTGATGGTTACCATGAGTCCGCTTGGCGATAGGCGTCCCACGCACAAGGCGTCCAAGGCAGAGACGGAGGTCATCGGCTTTACCGTAGGCAGGATCCCAACCAAGGAGGAGCGGCAGAAGCAACTGGAGGAACACTTACGTAAGAAGAAGGAAAAAGAGAAGGGTAAAGAGAAAGAAAAGGAAGAAAACAAATGAGATCTTATTCGTGAACTCTTTGCAATAATTATTTAAAATCAAAGCTGATGCTTATAACTATGATTGCTGTTTCCTTAAAAACACTAATGATCACACTTATAAGTGTATTGCAAAAAAAAACAGAAAAAATCGTCAACCCCGATGGAAGTTATTATTACAGAACGACCGATTCCAATTATTTAGCAGACGCATGGGGCAATATTATTTTATCTTTTGGAATAATTGCCTTTATGCTACTTGGTCTTTGGATGCTCTATAAAGTATGCTATATACTCCACAAAGTTTCAAAAAAGGTAAAGGAATGGTAATTCTTTAATAAGAACTTGATCTCGTCAAGCTCCTCGAATAGGAACAATAAGCTCAGTGAGGAAGAATTTATAAAAGAACTCAAGGCCTGTCCTATGATCATTTCGGAGGCTGTCAGAAAAGAATTAAATAGTGTCACTGCGATTCGTCTTTGATGGAGAGGCAATCGTCTATCTTTTCGTAAGCGTTCAACAGATTTCTTCCCCTCGAAGTCTAGGGTCGGAATGACGACTTTCCAGACAGCATCTTAGAAATTAAATATCACAGAAAATAATTCTTTCACAAATCTATTGGTGATTGTACTTCCATGGTCATCAAATTGAATAATTTATTCTGCATTAAAGTATTTAACATTCAATGTCTTATTGCCCATGATATTTTTAAGCAGAAAATCCAACGAATATGTAATCAGGTATTTCTACGTTGAGACAGCTCCAATACTATCGCTACTTTTGAAGAAATGAAAAAAGTATGAAACCAACCGATATCGATGCCTGTAAATTATTATGCGCATCAGCAGCGGCCTATGCGATACCAGAGAGTGCAACGACCCACACAGTGAGCGCAGGCGATTTCAAATGTGCCATCAAAGACGACCCAAAATCCTGCGATCAATTTAGGAATATAGGCTTTGTAGATGACATTCACATCGTAAATGTTGGCATTGAAGGCTGTTTAGTGGGGAAAACGACTGCCGAGGTCGTTGTTGCCTTTAGAGGGACCATTCCGAATTCATGGTTGGATTGGTTTGAGGATGCCATGGCCGAACCGACCACCAATGTCAACCTTCCTGGAAAAGTACACTCGGGATTTCTCTTTGCCTTGATGACCATCGCGGATCAAATCAAGATAGCAATCGATACATTAGACCCCACTCATGCATTGCCACTTTACATCACCGGACATAGCAAAGGAGGCGGAATGGCACCGATCGCAGCGATGTATTTTAAAAGTGTCTACAATATAACGGCTACCAATGTCATCACCTTTGCCGGCCCAAAACCAGGCGACACCACTTTTTTTAAGAGCTATAATACTGCTTTTCCAGACGCTCTGAGATACGAGAATTATCTCGATATCGTCCCCTTGTTACCGCCATCGGATTCATTTATCGCACTGCTAGAGGAATTACCCTTACCTGCCACGATAAAAAATCTTCTGGATAAGGCAAAGACATGGGATTATGAAAGCGTAGGCCGCTTGGTATATATCAACAACAAAGGAGAGATCGCCGATGTCCCTACCCCTACACCTATTCGCGTAGCGGCTATCATCGAAAAGATGGTCACTTTAAATTTCACAGCCATCGAAGATGCGCATCATGCCTCCTGTGGGTTCCGATATATGCACGGCACCTGTCAGGGAAGTGTTTGTGGCATCTAAGCTAATAACGAAGAAGCGCTATCAGTTCTGCCGCAAAGACCTGTTTGGCGAGATATTGGTCCTCCAGCTGTTTGGCAAAGGGAATCGGCGTTTCTAAACTACCCACTCGCTTTACAGGAGCGTCCAAATATTCAAAACAGTTTTCCATGATCATTGCTGAAATATCGCTTGCAATGCCGCCAAAGACCGAGTCTTCTTGAAGGATGATACATTTGCCGGTCTTTTTTACCGAGGCATAGATGGCTTCAGTATCTATAGGCTGAAGTGTCCTAAGGTCGAGAAGATCTGCCGAAAGGTCGGTTTGATCTTTAAGCACATCCAACGCCCAATGCACGCCTTGTCCATATGAAACGATCGTCACATCATTCCCTTCTTTCAATAGTGAAGCTTTACCAAATGGAAGTGTGTAATAATCTTTTGGTACATCTTGATAAATACTTCGGTAAAGTGCTTTATGCTCGAAGAACAATATTGGATTAGGGTCATTGATCGCGGTTGCCAATAAACCCTTGGCATCGTATGGGAATGCCGGGTAAACAACCTTAAGCCCCGGTGTTTTGGTAAACCACGCCTCGTTGGTCTGACTGTGAAAAGGTCCGGCGCCGACGCCTGCACCGCAAGGCATCCGAATGACCACATCTGCCTTTTGTGCCCATCGGTAGTGCGATTTGGCCAAGTAATTAACTATTGGGTTGAAACCACTAGATACAAAATCCGCAAATTGCATTTCCATAACGGCTTTCATCCCGTTGATGGATAGGCCCATGGCCGCAGAGACGATAGCCGATTCACAAATAGGGGTGTTTCGAACGCGTTCCTTGCCAAATTGATCTACAAAACCTTCAGTGATCTTAAAGACGCCGCCGTATTCTGCAATATCCTGCCCCATGATCACCAGATTTTCATGTCGCTCCATGGACTGTCTCAATCCATTGGAAATGGCATCGACCAATCGTATGTTCTCTATTTCGGTTCCGGGCTGGAAATCCTCAAATTCATAGTCGGCGTAAACATCGCTAAGTTCCAGATGTTTGTTCGGTATGATTTCATCTTCATTAAAAGCCGTATTCAAATGTTCATTGATCTCATGGGCGATCGCTGTCTTAATTTCCACTTCCATCGCTTCGGTAAGCAGTCCCTCATCTTTAAGGTACGATTGAAAGTTCATCACAGGATCTTTCTTTGCCCAAGCATCCATCAATTCTTGCGGAACATATTTGGTGCCACTAGCCTCCTCGTGGCCTCGCATCCTAAATGTCTTGAACTCGAGCAACACTGGCCGTGGTCGCTTTCTAACATTCTTTGCGATCTTTGAGACCTTATTATATACTTCAAGAATATTATTACCATCGATAATATGCGATTCCATCCCGTACCCTATGGCGCGCTCGGCCAGATCCTTACAGCGATATTGTTCTTCGGTCGGCGTAGAAAGGCCATAGCCGTTGTTTTCGATACAAAAAAGGACTGGAAGATCCCAAACCGCGGCTACATTCAGGGCCTCGTGAAAATCTCCCTCGCTGGTACCGCCTTCACCCGTGAAAACAGCACAAACTTTGTTGTTATCTTTAAGTTTATTGGCAAGCGCAATTCCATCCGCAACCCCCAATTGTGGTCCAAGATGGGAGATCATCCCAACAATTTTATATTCTTGTGTTCCAAAATGAAAACTTCGGTCTCTTCCTTTAGTGAAACCACTAGCCTTGCCTTGCCATTGCGCAAACAAACGATTTAAGGGGATTTCTCTAGAAGTGAATACTCCTAGATTACGATGCATTGGTAGTATGTATTCACTCTTCTTCAGGGCCCTTGTAACACCCACGGCGATTGCCTCTTGTCCGATACCACTGAACCATTTAGATATCTTGCCCTGTCGCAATAAGATGAGCATCTTCTCCTCGATCATACGAGGTTTTAGCATATCTCGATAAAGCCCTAATAACTCATCTTTTTGAAGATCTTTAGGGTCATATTCAATATTTTGCAAAGTAGAAGTAGGATTTTGCATATGATAAAATTACATTCTTCCAATGTAAATGTATAACATTTGGTCAGCTCCTTGTTAGATTTTTGAGAATTGTTGATAACTACGACCCAAACAAAGCTTATTTTTTCGCTAAATTTGTCTTGACGCAGGCTAGCAGCGTTTACAGTTATTAACAATCAAATGATGACCAATGAACAGAATACCAAGTGTTGACCTAAGAGACTTCCTCTCTGAGGATCCGGCAAGAAAGCAAAAATTCATAGACGAAATAGGTAAAGCTTATGAAGAGATTGGCTTTGTAGCCTTAAAAGGGCACTTTTTGGACGAGCAGCTTGTTAAGGACCTCTATGATGAAATAAAGAAATTCTTTGACCTTCCACTTGATGTAAAATCAAAATATGAAATAGAAGGTATCGGTGGGCAACGAGGGTATACCTCGTTTGGAAAAGAACATGCCAAAGGAAAGAAAGAAGGCGACCTGAAGGAGTTTTGGCATTTTGGACAGTATGTACAGGACGACCCAAAACTCGCGGAGGAATATCCAGACAATGTGATGGTCGAAGAGCTTCCAAAATTCAATGAGGTTGGGAAAAAGACCTTTCAAATGCTAGAAAAGACGGCAAAGTATGTTCTTCGTGCTTTGGCACTGCATTTGGGACTAGAAGAAACCTATTTTGATCAATATATCAAAAATGGCAACTCTATCTTGCGTCCTATCCACTACCCGCCTATCACTTCCGAGCCAAAGAATGCCGTGCGAGCTGCAGCCCATGGTGACATCAATTTGATCACCTTGTTGATGGGAGCTCATGGAAAAGGGCTACAGGTACAGAACCACAATGGCGAATGGGTCGATGCTATTGCGGAACCGGACGAATTGATGATCAATGTGGGTGATATGCTTTCCAGACATACCAACAACAAATTAAAGTCGACCATTCACCAAGTGGTAAATCCACCTAAAGAATTCTGGGGAACCTCACGATACTCGATACCTTTCTTCATGCATCCAGTCAGTGAGATGAAATTGGATGTGTTGGAAAGCTGTATCGATGACGAGCATCCCAAGCAATTTGAGGATATCACAGCTGGTGAATTTTTACATGAGCGCTTGGTAGACCTAGGTCTTATCAAGAAGTAACTTTCTTAATGGATGCCTTTTTCAAATGGTACGGCTATGCGTTGCTGTCCATACTCTTTACCATAGTGATGCTAGGAAGCTTGAGATTTCAAGACAGAATAGCGCTTAATGATGGTAAGGGATATGATGGACAGTATTATTATGATGTGGCAGAGCAATTACAAGAAGGGACTACCATACGTACCGAGAGCCCTCAAATTTATCGCTTAGGGACCCCGTTTTTGGCATCATTATTACCTTTTCCCATTCTCGATAGCTTTTTATACGTAAATATGCTGGCATCTTTCATTGGATGCCTCTTGCTGTATTATTGGTTAAGCCTCTTCTTTAAAGACAGAGGGACGGCATTCATCTTTGTGGCGTTCTTTATGCTGCACTGGCTGGTATATCCAAGACTTATAGGGTATTACCCTGCCACTTGCGACCCAGTAGCTTTCGTTTTTATCATGTTGCTGCTCATACTTTTGAGGAAATTACATAAAAAACCAAATGCTAAACATTATGTGCTGTTTGGTATACTTGCGGCCCTCGGCGTCTTTGTCCGAGAGTTTATACTATTATTTTGTCTTGCCATCCCCTTTTTAGGAAATCCTATAGATGTAAAAAAGCCATTCTTTATCAACTTCAAAAAGGTGTTTAAAAAGCTACCGTGGTTTGCGTTCGCTTTGACCTTGGCAACAGGTGCTTTTATTGCCACACATGCCTTGGTCGATGATAGTGGTTTAAAGTACACCTTTGGGTTAGCTATCTACAGGACATTCATAGGAAAGACCATCTTCTTGTTAACTACTGCGATATTCCTAACCTATGGAGTTTCTTGGGTGTTTCTCTTATTTTTCTGGAAAGACACTAAAAAATTCTATTTGAAGTATCACTACCTTTTAGCTTTGGCCGTGTTGGGCATTGCCATCTGCTGGTTTGGAGGAGGTGATACCGAACGTTTTTTCATTTGGTTCTTCCCCGTTTTTATGCTTCCGCTTGGACGTATTTATGAGAAACACGCAAAGCAGTTGCTGCATCCACTGATCATCATCCCGGTGCTATTGACAGCGGTCCTAACGCTTCGGCTATTCTGGCCTATTGCACAACCTCTAGGTAAAGTAGACTTTCAATGGCCATTCTTTCAGTCGTTCAACAATAATTTTGAAGATCATTTTTCTTGGCACAGTGACAAAAGAATTAGTACCTTACTATTTGCTGAGTACTTTGCACTAAGTCTCTATTTATTCTTTATGATCCGACTCATCAACCATTATAACAACAGCAAACGAAAAGGCATTTAATTATGGACCTCCAAGACCAATTGAAAAATTTATTTCCAGAGCATGTTCCTGCAGACGAGCCAAATGAGGCTCCCAAAGATGATATTTGGATGCAAGAGACGCCTATCATTTGCAAATATGAAAAGCGTAAAGGAAAACCAGTCACCATTTTAGAAGGCTATACTGGTGCTGATGCCGATTTTAAGAAGCTGGCAAAAGAGTTAAAGACAAAACTAAGTGTCGGTGGTAGTTTTAAGAACGATCAAATCATCATTCAAGGAGATTATAGAGATGCTATAATGGCAATGCTAAAAGAAAAGGGGTTCAATGTAAAACGAGTTGGAGGCTAATGGAAAGAATACTACATATTACCAATGGCGATAGTCTTTCCGAGTATCTCAAAGACCTGAAGATCGAAGGGCATGTACTCACTTGGCGGGAAATGCTCTGCGAGGGGCCTACTGATTTTGAAATAGGAAGCGAGTATTTTATAAAGAAGCGCATCGACTTTTTAAAGGAGTACTACGATATTCCAATAGCGTTCTACCAACAAAAATTCGTCGAGGAACTAAAGAGCATAGAAGATATCAACAATTTTGAATCTGTTATCCTATGGTTCGAATATGACCTTTTCTGTCATATAAATATGATCGCTGCCATCAGTTGGTTGAAACAGCAAAACGCGAAGCGTCCAGTTTATTTGGTCTGCAGTGGCCGTGTACATGGTGAAGATGGATTAAAAGGGCTCACAGAATTGACCAAGGCACAATTGATGGAACACTACGCGAATAAGATAGCGCTAAAGAATGACGATCTCTTGTTGGCTGTTGATCTTTGGCGATTATATAACAGCCAAAATCATACTACCTTCAAGAAATATGTCACGCAACCCTCTTCCTTTCCTTATTTGTCCAGTTGTCTTAGCGCCCATTTGAAACGGTTTCCCTCAAACCATAACGGACTTGGCCTGTTAGAGGTTCATATCTTAAACTTGATCGACAAAGAGGTCATTAGGTCTAAAAGGCAATTGCTTGGCTACACCCTACACCGACAAGGTTACTATGGTTTGGGTGACCTTCAAATTGAAAAGATCATTAAAAAATTAACGCCTTTTTACACACACGAAGACGACCGCATCGTTTTGAATTTGAAAGGACAGCTGGCTTTGAAAAAAGAGGCAGATTTTTATGATGATATGAAAGATGGAACCATTTTTGGGCAGGCGAAAAAATACGCCGCTAAATACGACATCATTACCAGAAACCTAATAACTGTTCAATTATGAGAATTGCAGAGTCTGAACTTATCGTCAACCCAGATGGTAGTATTTACCATCTAAACCTGCTGCCGAGCGACATTGCGGATACCGTGATATTCGTTGGAGATCCGGGGCGGGTTTCGATGGTCTCCAAGTACTTCGACACCATAGAAGTGAAGAAAGAAAAAAGGGAATTTGTTACGCACACAGGAGTTTTTAATGGAAAAAGACTCTCCGTCATCTCTACAGGAATAGGTCCGGATAACATTGATATTGCGATGAATGAACTGGATGCGCTGGTAAATATCGACCTGCACAAGCGGGAAGTGAAAAAAGAGCATACCGCGCTTAATATCATAAGGATAGGAACCTCTGGTGGAACGATAGAGGCATTGGGCGTGGACAGCTTTTTACTTAGTGAATACGCCATCGGCTTTGATGGCCTATTGCACTACTATCAGAGCGAACATGTGCAAGAGAAGGCCATGCAAGAAGCTTTCATTGAACATACCGATTGGTATAAAGAACATGCGACACCCTACGTCGTCAAATATGACAAAAAATTGGGCGATAAATTGATCTCAGAAAAAGTTCATCTAGGGTTTACAGGAACCAATATCGGGTTTTATGGCCCGCAAGGAAGAACACTGCGAATACCTGTCCAAGATGAAGGATTTCATGAAAAACTCGCTTCTTTTGAATACCAAGGCAAGAGGATCACCAATTTGGAAATGGAAACTTCTACTATATATGGCATGGCGGCGCTTCTTGGACATAGCGCCTGTTCCATGAACTGTATCATCGCTAATCGAGCTTCAGGGACCTTCTCCGAAGATTATCAGAAATCGGTAGACAAGCTTATCAAATACACGTTAGAACGGCTGACCTCATGGTTATAGCCATCATTAGGTTATCTTAAATCGTATTTTGAATGAAGAACGTTAGACTTATCGGTGTGCCCGAACACTTTAACCTTCCATGGCATATGGCCATTGAAGAAGGTGCTTTTGAAGACCGAGGAATCGATCTGCAATGGACCGATGTGCCAGAAGGAACCGGTAGAATGTGTAAAATGCTTAGGGAGGATGAAGCGGATATGGCCATCATTCTTACCGAGGGCATCATCAAAGACATCACCGCTGGGAATCCTTCGAAGATCGTGCAGACCTATGTGCAATCTCCACTACTGTGGGGAATTCATGTAGCTGGTGACTCCTCCTATAAGACGATCGATGACTTAAAGGGGAGCAAGGCCGCCATCAGCAGATACGGTAGCGGAAGTCACTTAATGGCATATGTCCATGCACAAAGTATGGGCTGGGACACTTCACAACTGCGGTTTGAGCTGATCAACAATTTGGAAGGAGCTGTAAAGGCATTGACCAATAGGGAAGCAGATTATTTTATGTGGGAACATTTTACCTCCAAACCCTTGGTAGATAAGGGAATTTTCCGCAACATAAGTGACTTTCCTACCCCATGGCCTTGTTTTGTGATTGCTGCCAGGAATGATATGATTCAGGAAAATTCTGGAATCATCAAACATATCTTGGAAGTGATCAACACCTATACCACGGATTTCAAATCGATTCCGAGTATCGACCGCACTTTGGCCAATAGGTACGAACAACAGCTCGAGGACATTCAGCATTGGTTGAGTAAAACCCGCTGGTCGCAGCGGCTTATCGACAGGGATACGGTGCAAAGCATACAGAATCAGCTAATTGCACTCGCGATCATCGATAAAAAAGTGCCGTACAACGATTTGGTGGCTAAACTCGATTGAAAAATCACGTTTCAGCCATCACCAGACTATCTTCGCTTAGGTAACACTTTTAAATGAGTATTCAATTGAAAAAGAGTTGCTTGACCAGTTGATAAACCTTAATAATCGTTTATAATGTCTTATCTGGCGTTTTTGTGTGCGGTAGCGGTTTTTTTAGTGTCGCTCATATTTTTTTTGATCTTATCTGAATATTTCAAATCGAATTTCAGATAGCACTGTCATACCCAAAATGATTCTAAAGGGCGCATTGGGTAAGCTACCTCTATACTTTTTTAAATCTTTATTACTAAGCGACTTGAAGTGAAGAAAATTCTTCCAAGATTCACGACTGCTCACCATTTGAGGGGAGCAGTTGCATCGTTTAACGTTTAAAGGGTGTCGTTCATCTGAAAGATTATGTTTTGTTGAAGTGGTTATCTACATTTATTTCAAATCAATAACCTTTAATGAGACAGCTATCCTTAATTTTCGTTTTGGCGGGAATAGCAGTTTCTTTTGCATCTTGTGCCTCTAATTGTATGGGGAAGGGAGTTAACAAATACTGTGAACTCGAACAAAGACAAGAAGTGATCACTGTTTCCGCCGAGGACGTAGCATGTAATGAAGATGAAGTAATTACAGTACGTTGAACTTAACTTATGGTGCCCCAAATATTTACCATTTTATCCCTTCAGTCCCATTAGTTTCTAGCAGGTTATTACATTTACTAAAGTGTTTATTCCCAAACCAGAGTCCGCGATTTGCACTTAAGGGCGATGGATGCCCCGATGTGAGTACATGATGTTTGCTTCGATCTATTTTCGCACCTTTCTTTTTAGCATATCCTCCCCACAGTAAAAAAACAACACCTTCTTTTTTATCAGATATGCATTTGATCACCGCATCGGTAAAGACTTCCCACCCCTTCTTCTGGTGGCTTCCTGCTGCGTGCGCCCTTACCGTTAAAGTGGCATTCAACAAAAGTACACCTTGGTCTGCCCAACGTGTTAGGTCACCGCTTTTTGGGTATGGAATGCCAAGGTCCGTCTTTATTTCTTTAAAGATATTGACCAAAGAAGGTGGATGCGGAATACCATCTCTAACAGAAAAACAAAGTCCATTGGCCTGCTTTGGCCCATGGTATGGATCCTGCCCTAGGATCACCACTTTCACCTCCTCGAAAGGACAATGATCAAAGGCAGAGAAGATCTCCTTTCCAGGAGGATAGCATGTTTTGTTCGCATATTCCTGTTTTACAAACGAAGCTAGGGCTTCAAAATAGGGCTTCTCAAACTCTTCTTTTAACTTATCTTTCCAGCTGGGATGAATATTGACGTTCATTAAAATTTGGTACTTTTGTTTCCGCTATCAAAAATAGCAAAATAGCAATGAAGAAGATCGCTCAAAAGACATTAGAAGACTTAGAGTTCGCAGAAGTGCTCAATCAAGTGCTTTCACATGCGAATACTTCGCTGGGAAAGGAGAAGATACAAGCTATCATTCCTTTCTCTGAGCGCGCCTCTTTGCTGTTCGAATTGAATTTGGTCAACGAATATCTATCTTCTTTTGACAATGAAAATCGGATTCCCAACCACGGTTTTGAAACGATCGAAAAGGAAATTCATCTGCTCGGTGTGGAAAACAGCTTTTTAGAAATAGACGGATTCAAGAAAATCGCTTCAATTTCTGACACGGCCAATATCTTGATCCGTTTCCTAAAAAAGTTCCAAGAGTATTATCCCAGCATAAATGAAAGGGCGTCCAATGTTGAGGTGACCAATGATATCATCACGCAGATCAATGCTGTCATCGATCGCTTCGGAGAGGTCAAGGACGATGCTTCGGATGAACTTCGACGTATTCGAAGACAGATGAATCAGGTGCGAGGAAAGATCGGTCAAAGTTTTGGGAGTGCGCTAAGCAGATACCATAACGCCGGATACCTGGACGAGATCAGAGAAACGGTCATCGACAATCGCAGGGTCCTAGCCGTAACTGCCATGCATCGCCGAAAAGTAAAAGGTGCCATCATGGGCAATTCAAAGACTGGCAGCATTGTCTATATTGAGCCAGAAGTCACCTTGCAATATTCGAGAGAACTAAGCAATCTCGAATATGAAGAAAAGGAAGAGGTTACACGGATCTTAAAGACGTTGACCGACTTTTTACGACCATTTACCCCTTTGCTCATCGATTATCAAGAGTTATTGAGCGATATCGATGTGGTGGCAGCAAAAGCAAAATATGCTCAAGAGCTGAATGCCATACTACCAGAAATAACCGAAGAGCGTATCTTTTTTATCAGAGATGCCTATCATCCACTCCTCTATCTCAAGAATGACAGAGAAGGAAAGAAGACCTTTCCACAGACCATCAGTCTGGACAACGAAAATAGGATCATTGTGATCTCTGGGCCAAATGCCGGCGGTAAAAGTATTACCCTGAAGACGATAGGATTACTTCAACTGATGGTACAAAGCGGTATGCTGATCCCTGTTCACGAACGCAGCAAGGTCTGTTTATTTGAACGTATCTTGACCGATATAGGAGATAATCAAAGCATAGAAAATCATCTGAGCACCTATAGCTATCGCCTTAAGAATATGAATCAATTCTTGAAGAAGTGCGATGAGAAAACGCTTTTCCTGATCGATGAATTTGGAACTGGTAGCGACCCAGAATTAGGTGGTGCGCTGGCCGAAGCTTTCTTAGAAGTGTTCTATGAACGTGAAGCCTTTGGAGTGATCACCACACACTATGCGAATTTAAAATTGCTCGCAAATGAGTTGCCGCATATGGCCAACGCCAATATGCAATTCGACAATCGCACGCTAGAGCCTGTGTTCAAATTGGTCTTGGGGGAAGCAGGAAGCTCCTTCACCTTTGAGGTGGCACAAAAAAATGGGATTCCCTATAGCCTGATCAACAAGGCAAAGAAAAAGATAGAGCGAGGAAAAGTCCGTTTTGATGCGACGATCGCCAAGCTTCAAAAGCAGCGCAGTCAGATGGAAAAGACCTCCAGGTCTTTAAAAGATGAAGAGGTGCGAGCCCGCGAGGAAGGTGAGAAAATGGAAGCACTCAATGCCAGATTGAAATCCAAGCTTCAGAATTACCAAGAGTTGTTCGATCACCATCAGCGTATGATCTATCTAGGAAACAAGATCAATAGCATTGCCGAAAAATACTTTTACGATAAAAAGAAGCGCCCATTGATCTCCGAATTCTTACGCATCATCGAAACAGAGAATTCGAAGCGAAAGAAAGCTACCGCCAAAGAGCGGAAAGAGGAAAAACAGAAGAAAGCTGAGGTAGTAAAAGAGGTGGCGGAAGAGATCAAGGAAGTGCGTAAAGAAAAGGTAGAAAAGAAAAAGAAAGAAAAATTGCAGCCACCAAAGCCCAGGCCGGTCCTAAAAGTGGGAGACCGAGTACGCCTGTTGGATGGGAAGTCTGTGGGGAGCATTGATAGTATTGAAAAGAACAAGGCTGTTGTTAATTATGGTATCTTTACGACCAATGTTTCGTTAGAGCAACTGGAATTGGTGGAGGCGAAAAGATAGCCCTCACCCTACCCCTCTTCATATAGGAGATGGGCGTTTTTATTATTTGAACTTTAGAATCATGGAACTGCCAAAAGATAAAAAGATCATCTTCTTCGACGGTGTTTGCAACTTATGCAACGGCGCGGTCCAGTATGTGATCGAACGCGACAAGAAGGATGTTTTTAGGTATGCCTCACTGCAAAGTGATGTCGGGCAGCGCTTTTTAAAGGAACGCAATCTCAATGCAGAAGAATTCGACTCCATCATCCTATACGAGCCTGGAAAGCAATTTCTGCATAAATCCAAAGCAGCCTTTGCTATCATCAAAGAATTTGGAGGTCTTTGGCCACTATTTCGCATCTTTCGTTTCCTCCCTACCTCATTCAATGACTTCTTTTATGATATTGTTGCCAAGAATCGCTACCGATGGTTTGGAAAACAGGAAAGCTGTTGGATCCCGACTCCAGAATTAAAGGCGAAGTTTTTGGGATAACTAGATCAGAAGGTCTATTTACCCTGCACAGGTAAGCGGTGACTCATTCTCAATTCCTTTTTATGGATGACTTGTTTAGGTTTGAATAAACTTTAAACCACCAACGTCATGAGATTCTTACTACTCTTTGTGCTACTCAATTCCTATCATGTTTTTGGAAACGATAAAAAGCAAGCCTCAACTATTGAACAGGTCACGGTCTACCGTTCGGGAGCAGCGATCACCCGCATAGCCAACGTTCGGCTAAAAGAATGTGTCCTAAGCTGGAAGATGACCTTAGAATCCAAAAAAAATTATAGCAAGCAGTTCTCGTATAGAGTGAAATTCCCAAAAGGAAAAAAGATCAACCTTTAAACCTCTGATCTACAGGCGATAGTTTTTTACTGTCGCCTGTTCTTTAATTGACCTAAAACCAATATCTTAGTGTTTTAACAATCAAAACAACCACATATTGATGTTTACACCTTTCGAAGCATATTTTGGTCATGTGGAAAAACTTGGCGGAAATGGATGGCTGCGTGTTCGATTTGATGATGGTCTCGTTTGGCCTATCCCAGAATTTCTACGCGTAAAGGTCAACAAGACCGGGGACCGTGAAAGTTTTCAAGTATTGGAAGGTCGAATGGCAGGAAAAACGGCCACCGTGAAGAAGAAAGGCTGGGAATGGACTTCTTGGGATTGGGACCGGTCGTATTTTGAACAATCCGTTCATCTTGGCAAAGGTTGCCCACATACTGGAAGTGCTTCCGTTACCTTTTATCGGCTTACCGAACGACTCGAAGTTACCGGTCTTGGTACTTTCAATGCCATTACAGACACACGCAATCCTACACCACTTGGAAGTTTTGATCTGGAGATACCGTATGAGCCACATCCAGGAGGTGGTTATTATACAAGCGATTCCAAATATGCCAAAACATGGTTTCGGGTAGGCCACTCGGGAGATCGTTTTCTTCATCCTGGGCGTATATCTGCTGGGTGCATCACCGTAACGGACACTAGACAATGGGATAAGATCTATCAACATCTCATTGTGTCTAGAAAAGACGACCAAAGTATAGGAACTGTAAAAGTAGTTGACCGATGAGAACCATTCTTGCCTTCATCATCCTTTCCACATGGCTCTTTGCATGCAAAGAGCAACCCGAATATGTTAAAGAACCATGTACAGGTTACAAAGAGATCGACCATACGGCTACGTTGAGGATAAATGATACCCTTCCATCATTCTCCGGAGTTACGGATACCGATCGGCGCTTTAGCCTTTCGGCATTATCTCGGAAACATTTCTTTCTGTTTCTGAAGAAGAACATTAAAGAACAAAAGCCCGTGCACATAGGACTTCTTAATGAAGATGTATCCATCAATGACCTTGGCGATACGGCCGCAAATAAAGATGTGGACCTATTGATCGAGAACGACCTGAAAATTGCGGAGCTTTTTGGTCTTGGAACTAAAGACAACGGTGCGTTAAAACACAACACTCTTATTATTACCGATAAAAATAAGATCATCAAAAAGATACTGATAGATATCTGTGAGGATGAACTCAAAGACATCATGGCAGCATTATAGTGATCTATCGAATTTTCTGCTCTATTAAATCAGTTCGGCCTTTTTTTACTATATGTGCTGGTCGATCAGAATGGCATTACCATCAGGGTCCATAACTACAAGACTTGCTGGTCCTTTGGTAGTTTCATCGGCTTCAGATGTTAACTTGACCCCTTTTTGTTTTAGAGCGCGCTGTATATCTCGCACATCATCAAAGTCATCAAGCGTATTTGCATTTGCGTCCCACCCGGGATTGAAGGTAAGAATGTTATTTTCGAACATGCCTTGGAAAAGTCCGATAAGGGCATCCTGATTTTTCATGATCAGATAATTGCGTTCTAGATCCCCCGCAAACACCTTAAACCCGAGGGTCTCATAGAATTCTTTGGAGGTGTTGATATCTTTTACGCTTAGACTTATTGAAAATGCTCCTAATTTCATTTTTTATTATCGTTAGTTATTATGCAGTGTATTGTTGTTTGTCCCCTTTGATCAAATGTTGGAATCTACTAGGATTCGCCATATTCCTTGTTCGTCCCTTTGCCAAACTAGCATATATTTCCCATTGTAGGTCCCCTTACATTGCCCGATCTCATAGGCCAAATTTTCATTTACCATTTGTACGGTTATCGGGTGCAGTGTGAGTTGATAATTGGGGTCATTCATGTACTGATATTCCTGCGTGATAGATTCATGACCAATGATCACTGGCTTGTGACTGAAATAGACGGCATTCTCACTGTACAATTCACTTACCAAGCGCGCTGCATCGTGCAAATTACAAAGCACTACCCACCTGGCCCTGCGCTTGTCGATCTCAATGCTGTAGTTTTGACCTTTATCGACCTTGGCTATAAATTCGAACTCCCTGATATTGTCCGAAGATCTATTCCAGATAAGTAAATGACTATAGGTAGCATTTGCAGTAATGAACCCGCCGATCTCATAGTCAAATCTGTGACGATCATCCGCCTTCACCTTTTTGATGGTATAAATGGAATCTACCGCGAAGGGCTTCTTCTTTAGCAAGGCAATGATCGCATCAGTTCCCGCGGCCACAGTTCCAGAAGCATCAACTTTGATAGAGGTGTCCCCATAGATATGCTGTAAGGAATCATGAAAATTCGTATTCATCCAACACTTCCACTTTTCATTCGAATTCACAATATTGGATACATCTTTAAGACATTCCTCTCCTTTTGAAACTGCTGTTTTCTGCATTTTTCCTTCAGACTTGCAACCAGCAACCATGCAAAGGACAAGCATCAATGGAATAAACAGCTTTTTCATGATGTGCTATTTTAATTTCTAGGAATGATGGCATTATTCACATTTACAATGCGGAATTGAACAAAATTAAAGATACTAATTTTTTTGGGCGCTATGACCATAGGTCAAACAAGGCAATGGGTTATATAATTCGTATTCCATAAAATTGATCGGCAAGAATTAAAATCGAGCTCGATATCATTACAAAAATTGTCGTGGCCAATTGAAATTTCCAATGGAGCTTGTACTTTTTAGAAACGCCGTACACCAAAAGAAACAGGAGCGCAATCACGAGGATGGGGATGGTAAAAGTTCCCAATTCAAAAAATGTACTTATACGACCTTCGTCATTGTGTTTGATGAAATTCATAAAGCCAGCCATTAGGCGCATGTAAAACGGGATAAAGAGCAGCGGATATAGGTATTTGTTCCAGTTATTCGCTCTAAGTATGTAATAAACGATGAATGCTTGAATGATAGTGACCAAGGGGCCTGCAGCCGCAATGTACATATCGTGGATGCCAATCGGATCTTGACCTTCCATCCTAGACACCGAGTTGATCCGCATTATCGACTCATAACCGAGCAATTCGCTCACAAGCCAATGCGCAAACTCGTGAAGCAGCCAAGTAACGATCACAGCCATCATAACGGCAAGGATGTATTTGAAGGTGATGCTTTGATTGACCATACTTTACTAAACTACAACTTAAAAGGCTATTAAGTATCGTAAAGACGCATTTTTACATTGGAGGAAGGCCCAATTTCTTTTTGCAAAAAAGAAGCCCAAGGTAGTTCACCTTGGGCTTTTCATCCTATATTTTTAAATCCTATTGGTTTCCTAAAATGATTGGAAGTCCCCCATCGCCCCCACCAACAACGATCACCTTGCTGTTTGGTGATTTTGAAAGCTCTAGCGTAGCTTGTATTCCTTTTTCCTGAAGGATCTTCTCTGATAGCGATGCATTTAAGATACGGTTGGCCGCAGCCTTCCCTTCTGCATCGATCCTTTGACGCTCGGCCTCTTGCTTGGCCTTCTCTAAACGGAATTCATATTCCAATGCCTCCTGCTCCTGTTTTAGCTTCCGCTCAATGGCATCCTTGATAGTGGCAGGCAGTGTTACGTCACGCACCAAAACCTGATTTAATTGAACGTACTGGTCATCGAGGATCTTTTTGGTTTCAATAAAGATCTCCTCTTGAATGGCATCACGTTTAGTTGAGTACAATTGCTCAGGCGTATAGCGCCCAACCACGCTACGTGCTGCGGATCGAAATGCTGGTTTTATGACACGTTCTTCATAGTCCTCCCCTTTTTCTTGGTGTAATTTGCCCAAGTTTTCAGCTTGTGGCTGATACCAGGCAGTTGCATCTAGCGCAATTTCGAGGCCGTTAGACGAAAGTACTCGCATCGGCTCTGAAAGTTGTTGCTGTCTAACTTCGTATATGTAGATCTTGTTCCAAGGAAAGACAAAGTGAAAGCCTTCGCCTTTGGCCGGTTCATCTGTTACAACCCCATCTCCAAAACGCTCGTAAAGTACGCCTGCTTCACCAGATTCTATTGTTACGGCCGATTTACTGATCAATATAATTCCTACTATGACTATAAAAAGGATAGGTAATCCGATCTTGGGTAATTTGTCCATTTTGTAATTGTTATTAAGTTATATTTCTGTGTTATTAAATAAGTCCATTGTATTTCCTCAAAAACCACTCTGACGCCAAGCTTAAAGCAATAATCGCCAGCAGCCATTTCCAATCTATTAAAGGTACGACATTTTCAGTTCGTTTTTGAATCGGTGTATACCGCTGGTCAGTGAGCAGATCGTTGATCATCTGATCCTTCTGATAGGCGAAATAGTAATTTCCCGAAGTATTAGTAGCAAGTTGTTGCAGTTTTGTTACATCGGCATTTAAAAACTGTTTTTCCACATCGAATGCCAATATTGAAAAACTTCCCGAACGCGATAATTCTTCACCGACCACCTGAACCGTAAAATCATAATCCCCAGCCGGCATACTACTCAAGTCCGCTTGATAATAGTTGTTCCTTAACAACATGGGAACCACTTGCGTCTGCTGTGTTGCCTTACTCTTCATGACAATACGCAGTGTTCCTCTATTGTCAAAGATATAATTGCGATCAAAGTACTGTGCACTCACCTTCACTTCTGCATTGCCATAATAAAAGGATTCATAGGAAATATCTAGGCGCTGCTTTCGCTTGTTGGAAGCAAGATATTGAGTTATCTTTCCCAGGAAAGCATCAAAACTCTCAAAGCTTCGTGTATCTAAAAAGGTTTGCGCACGCCAGCGCCAAAGATCCTCTCCCAACAGCAAGGCGTATTTTTGTTCGTCTTTTTGGAAGGTTGTAAGCAATGGTTTCTGCGTTTCCACACTACCGATCTTTTTATATAGGAGCACATCAAACGGAATAGAGAATTTTATATCACCAAAAGAAGATCTCAACGGTGGAAAACCATCAAAGCCGATGTCTTCAGTGATGAAACTATTGTAATTGATATTCCAAATGGGCTGAACGTCTTCCACCTGTCCAGTAAGGTCGTGTGTAAAACCAAGTTCCGCGCGATTCAATAGATTCCAGCTGGTTTTAGTTCCTGCGATGATCAAGGCATTCTTCTTTTCTTTGTCCAATGCCGTGAAGAACGACGAAAAACTGAAATCTGGTTGAAAGACGACCAGTAATTGGTATTGGTTGATGTCTGCCAATGCCTTTGAAGGAGACACTATGGTGACCGAACGTTGTTTGTTGGATTCCAGCGATTTTTTCAACGCTCCTATATCTGGATGCTTCATCGAGGAAACGATGGCGATGTTGGTCTTTTCATCAATGACCTCGATAGCGAAATACTTGCTGTTGTTCTCCTTGTTTTGTTCTTCAGGAAGTGGGGTGATGGATGCTTGAAGGGTTTGGACACCCACCCTAGTTGCCGGGAGTTCGATTTGAATTACCTCTGAGGTCTTCTCCTTGGAAAAACTCACATTCTTGCGATACAAGACAGTATTCCCCGCACTGAGTCTAAATTGTGAATTAACGGCCTCCTGACCCTGATAAGTGACGATCGCCTCGATAGGAAATTTGTTATTGAGATAGGCATACTTGTTGACGTTCAGTTGCTGCAATCTCAGATCTGAATAGACGAGCGTGTCGCCTAGGATCACTGGAAAGACCTCATTGGGAAAAGTGGTGGATGTATACTGGTAATTTCTCCCGAAGGTTTGATTTCCATCGGTGATGAGCACTATTGGTGCTGTCTTATCTTTATAGACCTCTTCAAGTGAAGAAAGGGCTTTGGCTATATTCGTCTGCTTTTCGTCGAACGAAAGCGTATCTGAGGCATTCAATTCTGTCCCAAATGTATAACGGTCGATCTGAAAGCGATCTTGTAGTTCATCGTGGGTGTTGATATCCGACAACAATTGTTGGACATTCTCGGATTGTCCTAATGCTGCGATAGACGAAGAGTTGTCGACTGCGAGCACCAGTTTTGGCTTTTCAACATCATAGGATACCTGCTTGAATTGCGGATTGATGAGCAATAGAAGCACCCCAAAGAAAGTCACAAAACGCAAGAAGCCGAAAAGCACATTTCTTTTGGCACTCCCCTTCCCTTTAATGAAATAATGAAAGAAAGCTGCGAGCAACGCAGCTATTCCGGCAAGAATAATATATAAAATGGTCGTTGTCAGCATCTATTGAATTATCCTTCGAAGTTATATATTAATTCTCATTTGAGAAACCTTGATAGGATATGTTTAACAAGAAAATGAATAGCCTATAAACAAAAGAGCCTCGAGCGAACCCAAGGCAATATTTCTTTCCTCGTCAAATCTAATTTAAGTAAGCATTCCCCCATCCACATTCAGGGTCTGTCCGGTAACATAGTCTGAAAGATCGGATGCCAAGAACACACAGGCATTGGCCACATCTTCAGGTCTCCCACCGCGCTTTAAAGGAATGGCATCTCTCCAACCTTGTACAACATCCTCTGGTAGTTTGCCTGTCATTTCGGTCTCTATGAATCCAGGCGCGATGACATTGCTGCGAATATTTCTGGATCCCAATTCCAGAGCCACAGATTTAGAAAATCCTATGATCCCTGCTTTGGAGGCCGCATAGTTGGTCTGTCCGGCATTTCCCTTGACACCGACCACCGAGCTCATATTGATGATCGACCCCTTGCGTTGTTTCAGCATGGTCCGCTGTACCGCCTTCGTCATGTTAAAGACCGATTTGAGATTCACCTCGATAACGGTATCAAAATCCTCCTCAGAGATACGCATCAAAAGATTGTCTTTCGTTATTCCTGCATTATTGACCAGTACATCGATACTTCCAAATTCTTTGAGTACTTCAGCAGCCAGATCCTGTGCTTGCTGAAAATCTGCCGCATTGCTCTGATAGCCCTTCGCCTTCACGCCCATGGCATTCAATTCTTTTTCCAATTCGCTGGCAGCCTCTACCGAGGAGCTGTATGTGAATGCAACATTGGCTCCATGCTTTGCAAAAACTTCTGCTATTCCTTTACCAATTCCGCGACTGGCGCCTGTGATGATGGCCGTTTTACCTTCTAATAACTTCATGGTTGTTATGTGTAGTTAGTTTGTATAAAATGCAATTCAAATATAAGCGTTTTCCTTTGGGTAACGTAGCGCCTTGAACAGAAAAAGCCTCACTAAAATTAGCGAGGCCTTCTATTTTATCTCGATTAAGTTTATCCTAAAACTTCTGCGACTTTCTTGCCGATCTCTGCTGGAGAATCTACGACATGGATCCCGCATTCCTTCATAATAGCCTTCTTGGCCTGGGCAGTATCATCACTTCCACCAACAATGGCACCAGCGTGTCCCATCGTACGTCCGGCAGGTGCCGTTTCCCCTGCGATAAAACCGATCACAGGCTTCTTACTTCCGCTTTGTTTGTACCATTTTGCCGCATCACCTTCGAGCTGCCCGCCGATCTCTCCGATCATCACAACTGCCTCGGTTTCGGGGTCATTGATCAATAACTCTACCGCTTCCTTGGTAGTGGTACCGATAATGGGGTCACCACCAATTCCGATGGCGGTCGTTATACCTAGACCCTGCTTTACCACTTGGTCAGCAGCTTCGTAGGTCAATGTTCCCGATTTAGAGACGATGCCCACATTGCCCTTTTTGAAGACAAATCCTGGCATGATACCAACCTTAGCTTCTCCTGGTGTGATGACACCCGGACAGTTAGGACCGATCAAACGCGCCCCTTTGTCTTTGATATAATTGTTAGCCTTTACCATATCCGCAACAGGGATTCCCTCCGTGATGGCAATGATGACTTTGATGCCTGCATCCGCAGCTTCCATAATGGCATCTGCGGCAAACGCGGGAGGGACAAAAATAATCGTTGTATCCGCACCAACTTTTTCAACCGCTTCTTCAACGGTATTGAAAACCGGTTTTCCAAGGTGCTCCTGCCCTCCTTTTCCTGGAGTGACGCCTCCTACAACATTGGTCCCGTATTCGATCATTTGACCGGCATGGAACGTACCTTCACTACCGGTGAAACCTTGTACGATTATCTTAGAATCCTTATTGACTAAAACGCTCATCTATTCTTTGATTTTTGAATTTGGCTACGCAAAAATAGGGTAATGCAAAGGAAAAATAAAGGCTTTTTGAAACTTTATTGCTCCTGCATTCAGCATAGTATAGGAAGCCTTATTTTTTCCGATAGGAAGCGAGGTTCACCGGGTCGGCATCCGCAAGCTGACTAAGTTCATACCCGCGATAGAGCTTTCCGTCCTTTACTTCCCAAATGGTCATAAAATGTGCCAATGGCATTTCTTCATCAGGATTCTCTATGGTTCTTACATGATAGGTATATCTAACACAGACCTTGTCGTCTTCTCTTATCACATGGCTAATATCTGCTCTTAATGAGCGATAGGTATTCTTTAGATTTGATACTAGATTCACAAATCCATCAAAGTCCAATTTGATAAAACCATCACTACTACTCCAATGAAGTTCCACCTCAGGATGCAAAAACGACTTCATCACCTCCTCGTTCTTATAGGCATCGGAGTTGTAAAAATCTCTTACCAGTTTTTTAATTGATTTACTCATTTTTCTTTTTCAATTTTTCTATGATGCCGGGCAACTGTCTCAAAGCGGCCAATTCTTTATAGATCACCCTAAATTCTTGGGCAGGACTGCCAAAATAGCGTTTATTGCCATCCAAGGATTTGCTCACACCCGATTGTGCAGATATGACAGATTTGGCACCTATGGTCGCTCCGCTCGTTATCCCAACCTGTCCCCAAAGCGTTACTTCGTCCTCGATGATCGCACAGCCGGCAATTCCGGTCTGTGAGGCGATCAAGCATTTCTTTCCAATAACGGTATCGTGACCTACATGGACCTGGTTATCGATCTTGGTGCCTTCTTTTATGGTCGTGTCTCCCGTGACTCCTCTGTCGATCGTACATAAAGCACCGAGATCCACATGGTCCTCAATTACCACTCTTCCGCCAGATTTGAGTTTGTCGAATCCCTCGGGGCGATTTTTGTAATAAAAGGCATCGGCTCCCAATACGGTACCCGCATGAATGGTCACATTGTTTCCGATGACCGTGTCATCATAGATGCTCACGTTCGAGTGAATAACGCAATGATCTCCTATGACCACATTGTTTCCAATGAAAGCACCAGGCTGAATAACGGTATGCGCTCCAATAGTCGCACTGGAAGAGATCAATGCGTCGGATCTTTCAAAAGGTTTAAAGTATTCTGTTAGTTTGTTGAAATCCCTGAATGGATCGTCACTTATCAACAGGGCTTTCCCTTCTGGGCAATCGACTTGTTTGTTGATCAATACAATGGTGGCAGCCGATTGTAAGGCCTTCTCATAATATTTTGGATGGTCAACAAAAACGATATCTCCTGGGGAAACCACATGGATCTCATTCATGCCCAATACAGGGAAATCGTCTTTTCCAACGAATTCGGCATCGATAATGGTAGCGATCTGTTTTAATGTATGTGGTTGTGGAAAACGCATAGGCGAACAAACTTATAAAAAAAAATCCCGAATCTCCTGAAAAATGGCTCAGTCAATTCGGAATTTATGAAATTTTGAATTGTTTATTATTCTTTGACCCTTTCTTGATAGGTTCCCTTCTCGGTCTCTATCTTGATCTTATCTCCTTCATTGATGAATAAAGGAACATTGACGCGAGCCCCCGTCTCAACCGTTGCGGGCTTGGTGGCGTTGGTCGCGGTATTTCCTTTAACTCCCGGTTCTGTGTGCGTGACTTCGAGAATTACGCTTTGCGGCATCTCAACAGAAAGCGGTGCATTATCCTCGGTATTGATGATCACCGTGACGATCTCACCTTCTTTCATAAGGTCTGGCGCATCTAAGGCGTCCTTTTGAAGCGCTATCTGGGAGTAATCCTCTGTATGCATAAAATGATAGGTCTCTCCTTCGTTGTACAAGAACTGAAACTTATGCGTTTCTACACGAACGTCATCTATTTTATGACCTGCGGAAAAAGTGTTATCGATAACTTTTCCTGAGGTTACGCTCTTTAGCTTTGTACGAACAAAAGCAGGTCCCTTGCCTGGCTTTACATGCAAGAATTCGATGATCTTATAGATGTCATGATTGTATTTGATACAAAGTCCTTTTCTTATATCTGAGGTTGATGCCATGGTATTGCTATTATGATAAGTTTTGATTTATGAATTTGAGAAGTACCCTTTCATGATACCTCGTTGGGAATCCTTGATGAACTGAAGAATTTCATCCCTTTCTGATGTTGCTTCCATCTCGGCCTCAATGATCTCTGCTGCCTGAGAGTTGTTATAGTTCTTTTGATAAAGGATCCTATAGATGTTTTGTATTTCGCGTATCTTATCGGTCGAATAGCCTCTTCTTCGTAATCCTACGGAATTGATTCCCACGTACGAAAGTGGTTCACGTGCTGCCTTTACATATGGCGGCACATCTTTTCGCACCAAAGACCCTCCAGTTACAAAGGCGTGATTTCCAACCGAACAAAACTGATGCACGGCGGTCATACCTGCCAAAATAACGTAATCACCCACGTTGATATGACCCGCCAGGGTACTATTATTAGAGAAGATACAATTGTCACCAACGATACAGTCATGGGCAATATGACAATAGGCCATGATCAGACAATTATTGCCGATCTTCGTCTTCATTCGATCTGCGGTACCCTTGTTGATGGTCACGCATTCCCTGATGGTCACATTATCCCCTATTTCGGCTGTGGTTTCCTCTCCCTTATATTTTAGGTCTTGCGGAGGTGCAGAGATTACCGCACCTGGAAATATATTGCAATTCTTACCGATACGCGCTCCTTCCATTATGGTCACATTAGAGCCGATCCACGTTCCTTCACCAATGACCACATTATTGTGAATAGTGGTGAAGGGCTCTATTACCACGTTCTTCGCGATCTTAGCGCCTGGATGCACATATGCTAATGGTTGATTCATATTTTAGTCTTTCTTTTTTAAGATTTGAGCCATCAATTCGGCCTCGGTCACTAATTTCCCATTGGCATAGGCATATCCCTGCATATGGCAAATACCTCTTCTTATCGGTGAAAGTAATTCGAGCTTAAAGATCAACGTGTCACCGGGATGCACCATTTGCTTGAACTTCACCTTATCTATTTTCATGAAGAAAGTAAGATAGTTTTCAGGATCTGGCACGGTACTAAGCACTAATATACCACCCGTCTGAGCCATCGCTTCGACTTGAAGCACCCCTGGCATTACAGGAGCGCCTGGGAAGTGTCCTGCAAAAAAGGGTTCGTTCATGGTTACGTTCTTCACTCCGACCACGTGCTTGTCCGAAAGTTCCAAGATCTTATCTACCAATAAGAACGGTGGCCTGTGCGGCAGCATATTCATGATCTTGGTGACATCCATCAAAGGTTCTTTGTGCAAATCGTACGAAGGCACTTTATTTCGTTTCTCTATCTTGATGATCTTTGAGAGCTTCTTTGCAAATTGTGTGTTTACAAAATGCCCTGGTTTATTTGCAATCACTTTCCCTCTGATGCGTGTGCCAGTAAGCGCCAAGTCACCTACGACGTCTAGAAGCTTATGCCTGGCGGCCTCATTGGGATAATGCAGTGTCAAGTTATCTAATATACCGTTCGGTTTTACAGCGATGGAATCCTTTTTGAAGGCGACTTTCAGTTTTTCCATGGTGTCAGTAGACAGTTCCTTGTCTACATAGACGATCGCATTATTTAGGTCGCCACCCTTTATGAGCCCATGCTCTAAGAGCATTTCTAACTCGTGCAAGAAACTAAAAGTTCTAGCATCGGCGATCTCGTTCTTAAATTCTGAAAGATTTTTTAAGGTTGCGTTTTGGGTACCAAGCACCTTGGTGCCAAAATCTACCATCGTCGTAACCTGATAGGTCTCTGCAGGTATAACAGTGATCTCACTCCCCGTTTCTTCATCGGTATAAGAAATAACATCTCTAACGATGTATTCTTCCCTATCAGCTTCTTGATCAACAATCCCCGCTTTTTCTAGCGCTTCGACAAAATACTTCGCAGAACCATCCATGATCGGTGGTTCGGAAGCATCAAGTTCGATAAGTACGTTATCGATCTCCAAGCCGACCAAAGCCGCCAAAACGTGCTCTGATGTCTGTATCTTCACACCCTTCTTTTCTAAGTTGGTTCCCCTTTGGGTGTTGGTGACATAATTGGCATCTGCCTCGATCACTGGATTGCCTTCCAGATCTACTCTCATAAATGCATAACCGTGATTTACATCGGCTGGTTTGAATGTCATGGTCACATCTTTCCCCGTATGTAGCCCAACTCCTTTGAGGGTCACTTCTTTTGCAATGGTACGTTGCTTAGAAACCAAGTTACTCATTGTCTTTTATCTTTTTCTCTAATTGATGAATTGAATTAGCCAATTTAGGCAAGTTCTTAAAATGTACGTAAGACTTATTGTAATCACCATAATTAAGCGCTGGTGAACCTTGTAACACTTCGTTGTCCTTAATATTTCTACCAATACCAGATTGTGCTTGAATTTTTACATTATCGCCGATGGTTATATGTCCAACGATGCCCACCTGGCCGCCGATCATGCAGTTTTTCCCAATTTTAGTGGAGCCTGCGACCCCAGTCTGTGCGGCAATTACAGTATTCTCTCCAATCTCCACATTATGTGCGATCTGAATTTGATTGTCCAACTTTACACCTCTGCGTATAACAGTAGAGCCTAGAGTTGCACGGTCGATGGTAGTACCAGCACCAATGTCCACATGATCCTCTAAGATCACATTGCCGGTTTGTGGAACCTTTTGAAATTCGCCTTTCTCGTTAGGAGCAAACCCAAAGCCATCGGCACCGACCACGGCACCACTATGGATGACACAATCGTGTCCGATGATACTTTCTGAATAGATCTTTGCCCCTGCAAAGACAATGACATTGTCGGAAATAACAACATTATCTCCAATATAGACATTGGGGTATATCTTCACATTGGCCCCAATTTTCACATTTTCACCGATATAGGAAAAGGCACCTACGTAAATATTTTCGCCATAGACGGCAGACTCTGAGATAAAAACTGGCTGTTCAACACCTGTCTTATTCAACTTTACCTGATTGTAATATTCCAATAGTTTCGAAAACGACTTATAGGCATCTTCCACCTTTATCAAGGTCGTTTGTATGTCCTGTTCAGCCTCGAAGGTTTTATTTACGATGGTAATGGAAGCTTCGGTAGAATATATGAAAGAAGTATATTTTGGATTGGCTAAAAAGGTCAAAGAGCCTTTTGTACCCTCTTCGATCTTTGATAGTTTAGAGACCTCAACATCAGGATTTCCTACAACTTCGCCTTCTAAAATACCGGCTATTTGGTTTGCTGTGAACTTCATTTTGGCAAAAGTATAAAAAATGTGTTAAAGTTTTTCTTTTGGGGAACACATATAATATTTCGTCACCCTTTTAGAAAGTGCCTTCAGATTCAACTCGTCTGACGCTTTGACCACGTCGACCACTTTCCCCGTTTTCTTTAAAATACTAATTCTCTGTTTATCATTATCGTAAGCGGTATTGGAAACTTCTCCAGTAAACACGAAATAAGCGGCCTCGTCCAATGAGATGTTATATCGATCTACAAGCTTGGCCATTTCAAGCGTCACGTTTTCTTGTGATACCGGTTTGTTCTTCATCTTTATCTTCAGCAAGTCGCGATTCACGATCATTTTACAGAGATTGGAAAGAACAAAATCCTCATGATGCTGCCATTCTTTCATTGCAGAGACGATATCAACGTCATCCAGACTGCCAAAGAGTTCGAGAATGTTATCATCGAAGTCTTCAAGCGATATCTGGTTATATAAAAAGAACGACAGTGCCTTACTACAGGACAAGTTCACTTTTCTACTCACTAATTCTTTAGCGCGCTTTAGAACACGGATCAATAACATTTCTGCGACGATACTCGTTTTATGAAGATATACCTGCCAGTACATCAATCTGCGTGCTACGAGAAACTTTTCTATAGAATAAATTCCCTTTTCTTCAACGACCAACTCGTCATTGACCACATTGAGCATGGTGATCAATCGCTCTGAGTTGATATTGCCTTCTGCCACTCCTGTATAGAAACTATCTCTCTTTAGATAATCAGTTCTGTCCATATCCAGTTGGCCAGAGATCAGCTGACTCATAAAATTCCGATGGTAATTACCTTTAAAAATATCGATCGCCAATGTTAATTTCCCGTTAAACTCTTTATTCAAAACTTCCATAAAAAGCAAGGAGATCTCCTCGTGATGAACCCCATCTACGATACTGTTTTCCATGGCATGGGAGAAGGGGCCGTGACCGATATCGTGCAATAAAATAGCTATTTGAAGCGCCTCTTTTTCAGCTTCAGAAATTATAACTCCCTTAAAATTAAGGACATCTACGGCCTTCCCCATCAAATGCATGCAACCCAAAGCATGGTGAAAACGCGTATGATGTGCTCCTGGATAGACAAGATAGGAAAGTCCCATCTGAGATATTCTGCGAAGCCGCTGAAAATATTTATGTTCGATCAGATCAAAGATCAAGGCATTAGGAATTGTAATAAAGCCATAAATCGGATCGTTCAATATTTTTAGTTTGTTTCTTTTATTCAAGCTGAAAGCGTTAATTTTATTCACGCAAAGATAACCATATGGATGACATTAGAGTACTTTGGGTCGATGACGAGATCGACCTGCTTAAACCACATATAATTTTTCTTGAGAAAAAAAATTACAATGTTTCTACTTGCCAGAGCGGAACCGAGGCCATCGAGCTGCTAGAGGATGAGAATTTTGATATCGTCTTTCTCGATGAGAATATGCCAGGACTGACCGGGCTGGAAACGCTGAACGAGATCAAAGCTAAAAATGCTACCTTACCGGTGGTGATGATCACCAAAAGTGAGGAAGAATACATCATGGAGGAGGCCATCGGATCTAAAATTGCAGATTATCTCATAAAACCGGTCAACCCGAATCAGATATTACTGAGTCTAAAGAAGAATCTGGACCATTCGAGGCTGGTGTCCGAAAAGACCACCTCGAGTTACCAACAAGAATTTAGAAAGATCGCTATGGACATGGCCATGGTGAACTCTATCGAGGACTGGGTAGAACTTTATCAAAAACTGATCTATTGGGAAATAGAGCTAGAGAATATCGAAGATAGCGGGATGTTCGAGATCCTAGAATCTCAAAAGGTCGAGGCGAATAGTCAATTTGGTAAATTCATCGACAAGAATTATCCCAATTGGTTTGACGACGATGCCCCAGTAATGTCGCATACCCTATTTAGAAGGATGATCATGCCAGAAATAGAGAACCAGCCTACCCTTTTGATCGTAATAGACAATCTGAGATACGATCAATGGAAAGCGTTTGAACCAATATTGTCCAATCATTACAAAAAACAGAAAGAGGAAAGTTATATAAGCATTCTACCGACGGCCACACAATATGCGCGTAATGCCATTTTCTCTGGGTTGATGCCAGCCGATATGGAAAGATTGCATCCCAACCTATGGAAGAATGATAATGATGAAGGAGGAAAGAATATGTTCGAGGCCGAATTTTTGGACGCACAGTTCAAAAGATTGGGACTTCAATTGAAGTGGGAATACCATAAGATCTCTAGTTTGCGCGCAGGAAAGAAACTTGCTGAAAACTTCAGGTCACAAAAAGACAATGACCTGACCGTTCTAGTTTATAATTTTGTGGACATGATCTCGCACTCCAAAACAGACATGGAGGTCATTAAAGAACTAGCGAGCACTGATAAGGCATATCGCTCCTTAACACAAAGCTGGTTCAAGAACAGTCCACTGCTAGACATCATTCAACAGGCGCAACAATTAGGTTTTAAGTTGATCATCACCACCGACCATGGCACCATCAATGTAAAGAACCCTTCGAAGGTGATCGGCGATCGTGAAACCAGTTTAAATCTTAGATATAAGACAGGACGAAGCCTCACCTACGAGGAAAAGGATGTCCTAGCAGCCAGGGATCCGAAAAGCATTCACCTTCCTACGATAAATGTTAGTAGCTCGTATATTTTTGCAAAGGGCGATCTATTCTTCGCCTATCCTAACAATTACAATCACTACGTGAATTACTACAGGAACACCTACCAACATGGCGGTGTCTCCATGGAAGAGATGATCATTCCGTTCGTGGTACTTAGCCCAAAATAGTTTTCTTTTTTAGATAGTATTTGCAATTAATCTCAGCATGTGATGTCGGGTTTTTTTGATTGTGACTTATTTTTGCACAATAATTAATTGCAAATGGAGTTTACGTATCAATTGAGCGACATAGAATCGGTTGCAGACAAGGTCTTAGAAAATATTGAGCATAAGGTTGTCACACTTGAGGGCGCGATGGGTGCGGGTAAAACCACTTTGATAAAGTCGATCGCGAAGAGGCTTGGAGTCAGTACTCCGATCTCTAGCCCAACCTTTTCACTAGTGAATGAGCACGAGAGCGATAATGGAGACCTTTACCATTTTGACTTTTATAGGATCGAAGATGAAATTGAAGCGTATGACATTGGTGTTGAAGAGTATTTTTATTCGGATAACTGGTGTTTTATAGAATGGCCAGAACGCATTCGCAATCTAGTGCCAGAGGCGCATTCAACAGTAAAAATTGAGGTCTTAGAAAATGACTTCAGGAAACTGAAGATCTTAAATAATTGATAAAAAGGAAGTTACTATCGAAAAAAAGGATTAATTTTATCCTTTCTTCACTTATGTCTATATTTACTTAGACTTGCCCACAGAGCAAACTAACAAATATACAATTAAAGTATTCATTTTTAACAAGTTATTTTGTGCTAGGTTTGTAGCATAATTATCTCAAACCTATTAACCTTATAACCCTAGTAAAATGAAGACAAGAAAGTATTTATCATTAGTAGCAGTAGCGATCTTTGGAGCAACTTTATTAGTATCGTGTAACCAAGATAGCACCACAGAGGATGAAAATCTTTACGAAACAGACCCAATCGAAATCGGAGTCGACAAAAATATCAAGATCAAGCAACCTACTCACGGGTAGTCTCATTGCGATCATTCTAGTAATAACACCTTACATATTTTATTCATACGAGGGTCTTCCACACGAGGCAGTGTGGGAGACTCCGTTCTTTACCTACGAAAGTAAATTTCAAGGAGATGTCAATGTCTCGGTATGGATATATTTAGGGAAGTTCGTACCGTTGTTGCTTTTGACCATCTGGTTCTTTACCTGTAGACATTGGTGGTACCATGCCATATTGGTCCCGTTGTTCATGTATGCCTTCCAATTATTTACGGCGATCAATGATGACATCAAGAAATACGACGAGGTAGAGTTCTATTGGCTCATCCCAATAATGATGATCATTGTGCCAATCGTCTATTGGATCCGTATCCGACTTTTTGAGAAATATGTGTTGGGCATCGATCTCGAAAAAATTGAGAAGGAGCTTGAGGAAAAAGGCGAGTTATGATAAGCTTTGACTTCTGCTGCTCAAAGATCAATTATCATAAATAATTGATAAAAAGGTAGTTACATTTTAAAAAAAGAATTATTTTTATCCTTTCTTCACTTATGGCTATATTTACTTAGACTTGCCCACAGAGCAAACTAACAAATATACAATTAAAGTATTCATTTTTAACAAGTTATTTTTGGCTAGGTTTGTAGCATAATTATCTCAAACCTATTAACCTTATAACCCTAGTAAAATGAAGACAAGAAAGTATTTATCATTAGTAGCAGTAGCGATGTTTGGAGCAACTTTATTAGTATCATGTAACCAGGACAGCACTACAGAGGATGAAAATCTTTACGAAACGGACCCAATCGAAATCGGAGTCGACAAATCAAAAATGGTTAAGCCTTCTAACGGGTAGTATTGTTGCCGCTTTAGTGGCGATTACTCCGTTTATATTTTATTTATACGAAGGGGTTCCCGATGCAAAAATCTGGGAAACCCCTTTTTTTACGTACGACAGTTCCTATTATGGGAGTGCCTATATGGCATTTTGGAACATCATGTCAAAATTTGTACCCCTTTTAATTTGCAGTCTTTGGTTTACCACTTGCAGGCACTGGTGGTACCATGTGATCCTTATTCCAATCAGCATGTACTCCTTCCAGCTATTTGGCGCATTAAACGATGACATCAAATATGTTGACGAAGTTGAAATTTATTACATTATTCCAATTATGATGGTAATTATACCTCTTGTTTATTGGATACGGATAAAATTATTTGACAAGTACATTCTTGGGATTGATTTGGAAAAAATGGAAAAAGAACTTAAAGAAAAAGGAGAGTTATAAAACGCTTCATCTTTAAAGTTTAAAGTAGTTTTTGTAATTTGGCTAAAACTACCGTGCATGTCTAAACAACCGCTATCGCCCTTTACCAAGCAGCAATTACTTCCTCAAGAAGAGACCTTAGAGATCCTGAGAAAAAAGGGTGAACTCTTCATCGGTATCCCAAAAGAAACCTCCTATCAAGAGAAACGCGTATGCCTGACTCCAGACGCAGTTGCCGCCATTGTGGCGCATGGACATCGGGTGCTCATAGAATCCAAAGCGGGCAAAGGGGCCAATTTTTCGGATAAGGATTACAGCGAAGCGGGTGCGGAGATCACCAACGACACTAAAAAAGTATTCTCCTGCCCGATGATCTTAAAGGTAGAGCCACCATCAATGCAAGAGATCGAACTGATCAACCCACAGACCATCCTAATTTCGGCCATACAGCTTAAAACCCAATCAAAAAAATACTTCGAAGCCATTGCGAGCAAAAGGATCACTGCGCTCGGCTTCGAATTTATTCGTGATGAGGATGGTACCTATCCCGCCGTAAGAACGCTAAGCGAGATCGCTGGAACAGCCTCCGTGCTTATCGCTGCCGAACTCATGGCCAAATCGGGGGATGGCAATGGTCTTATGCTTGGCAACATTAGCGGTGTCCCTCCAACGGAAGTGGTCATCCTAGGTGCTGGGACCGTTGGTGAATATGCAGCAAGAGGTGCTATCGGTTTGGGAGCTAATGTGAAGGTCTTTGACAACTCTATCACTAAATTAAGAACGATCCAAACCCATTTGGGAAGACCCATTTATACTTCCACCATTCAGCCAAAGAACCTGTTAAAGGCACTAAAGCGATGCGATGTGGTCATCGGTGCGGTACGAGGCAAAAACCGATCTCCTATTTTGGTCACCGAGACCATGGTAGAACATATGAAATCTGGCGCCGTCATCATCGATGTAAGCATCGACATGGGTGGATGTTTTGAGACGAGCGAAGTTACCACACACGACCACCCAACCTTTATAAAACATAATGTGATACACTATTGTGTGCCAAATATTCCTGCTAGATATTCGAGAACGGCATCGGTCTCCTTGAGTAACATCTTCACCCCTTACCTCTTGAAGATCGCTGAGGATGGTGGTTTAGAGAATTCATTGCGTTTTGATCGCGGCCTTAAAAGTGGGCTTTACTTTTATCATGGTATCTTGACCAACAAATCGGTCGCCGACTGGTTTGATCTTTCTTATAGCGATATCAACCTATTGATCTTTTAGAATTCTTATTTTTGCATCCTTAATTGGCATTTATGAGTTTTTTACGAAGATTAGGGTTCTATCTAGGTGGTTTCTCAATAGGATTGATTTTACTGGCCTTCTTTCTCAGCGGGAAAGAAACCTCGTGCAGCTATGGCCCAAATGCCAGAGTTCTGAAGAATATCGGCCTCAAAGAACATCACTATGCCAAAGAGGTAAGTGCGCTCTTCGAAACAAATAAGATCGACACGATTGACATCTCCACTATTTTAAAAAATGGTGATGTCGATTTTTCCAGAAGCGACACTCAATTGGATTCTTGCAAGGTCTATTTGATCGAGGGACATATCAAAGAAGCTCCCGTAGAGGTCAAAGTCACCAATTGCGATAGCATCGCCACTTTTCATAGTATTAGCTTTCTAAAATAAAATGGCCCGAGAATTTTGGCGAGCTACACAAATTTCCTGATCATTCTTATAATTGAACAGCCCCAAGGCTATTCCCGTAGATGTCCAGTTCTATGGCCTCCCCTTTTCCAAACTTATTTACCATATCAAGTTGTGTCGCTTTGTCACCAACAACAAGGTAGAACATTTCATCTTCATTCAAATACCTAGCGATCACCTTTTTGAAATCCTCCAAAGACATCTCTACCAATTCTTTTTGATCGACCTCAAGATAGTTCAGCGGTTTCGAGTAGCTACTTATTTGATTTAGAATATCCAGTTTCTGCCCAAGTGATTCATAGGCCCTGGTGCTTGCCTTGAGTATTTTCTCTTTTGTCGTTTCAACATCAGCTTCCGAGAAGGTTTTGCCATAATTTCCTACTAGGTCTTCAATAATTTGCAAAGATGGAAGCGTCGCATTAGCCCGCACGCTGGTTCTTACGAGAAAGGGCGCAATCTCTTTGCTCGTCCTTATTCTAGAGCCTGCACCGTACGTATATCCCTTTTCTATTCGCAAGGTCTGAAACAGGCGGCCACTTGATCCTCCTCCAAGGATCTCATTGGCAAATCGTAGGTTGTTAGCATTCGCATCCGTTGCAGATAAAGCCAACTTACCAGCATATATGACCGATTGCTTTGCTCCAGGAACGTCGATGAAGAATATTTTTCCTGCGTGCGATTCCCTCGGCAATTGAAAAGACGGCAACTCGACCGCCTTCGGCTTCCATTTTTCAGATAAGCCACTCAACGCCTTCTCTACCCTGTCTTTTTTGACGAAACCAGCAACATGAAATGAGGCTAGCGAAGGTGAAATATAGCCTGAGTAATAATTTTTAAGGTCCTCCAAACTAATGCTTGAAACCGTTTCCAAGGTGCCAGAGGTTGGAAGGCTAAAAATATGATCATCGCCATAGATAAGCTTATCAAATGCTAGGGATGCAATGGCCGAAGGGTTGGCCTCCCTTCCCTTCAATCTGGTTTGAAGCGCTTTCTTAAGGCGTTCAAATTCTTGTTTATCCCAACGCGGTTGCAAAAGGATCTCTTCGACCAAGGCAAGGGTTGCTTCGAAATTCTTCGCTAAGCAATTACCGGCGATGACGATATTTTCTCTGCCGCTGAACATGTTAATATTAGCACCCAACAGACCGATCGCTTCTTCCAGTTCTGCCGGGGTCCTATTCGCAGTTCCCTCCATCATAAGATCGGTCATCAAATTTGCGACTCCAGACTTTTCCATGGTATCCAATTGATGCCCTCCCTGAATAGTGATATTAAAATTGACCAAGGGCACTTCATCACTAAAGATGCCATAGAGCTCCATTCCGTTGGGAAGACTGCTTGTCCATATTTCGGGGGCTTTGAACAATGGCAAATCTCCAAAATCAGGTTCCGAACGATCGATCTTTGTCTTTGTCTTTTCATAGACCGCTTCTTCACCTTGAGAGACTTCCTCGCTGGCGACATCCGCTACGATCTTTTCTTGCCAGACCGCTGCCTCGGATGCATCGGTCACTGCAAGACCGACCTGCCCTTTGGGTACAACACTGGTCATCACGAAGTGTTTTCCCTTTATATATTGATCAAACACACGCATCACATCTTCTTTAGTGACAGCATTCGTTAGCTGTGCCGCCTTAGTGATGTAGCTTGGGTCGCCGGCATATTCATTATCCTGAGCTAATTGAAACGCTTTGTTTAGAATGGTACTTACCCCATTGTAGAGGTCAGTCTCTAACTCGGCCTTGATACGCTTCAGCTCATTATCTGAAAAACGGTTGGTTTCAAATTGCTTTAACGCTTCATCTAGGGCGACCTTTACCGAATCCAGATCGCTCGATGCATTGGCCCTGACGCGGATAACGAACTCTCCTGCGAGCTCGCTACTCCTATTATAACTGCTTGCATTTGGTGCTAATTTCTTTTCTTCTACAATTGTTTTGTAAATCGGTGATCTTTTACTTCCACTTAATAACTCACCTAGAATATTCAATGCATACTCATCTTTATGATAGGATTCAACAGTAGGAAATACTAATCGTAGTTCGGGTAGCTTGGCGAAATTATCTTCGAAATAAAGCGACTTTGTCTCGGTCAATGCCACAGGCTGCGGAGATAGGCGTGATACTTCGGGGCCTTTTCTTATTTCTCCAAACCACTTCTTTACAGATTCTTTGGTCTCGGCGATATCGATATCTCCTGCAATGACCAATGTGGCATTGCCTGCACCGTAAAATTGCTCGTAAAACTCCTTTACGTCTTCGAGCGTAGCAGCTTGAAGATCTGGCAATGAACCGATCACCGTCCAATTATAGGGATGTCCCTCTGGATATAGGTGTTTTCTGATGATCTCATTGGTATATCCATAGGGTGCATTATCTACACGCTGTCGTTTCTCGTTTTTTACCACTTGTTTTTCTCTTTCTAACGCCTCCTCAGTGACGGTATTGATCATATATCCCAAACGATCGGAATCTATCCACATGATCTTTTCAAATGCATCTTTGGGAACGACCTCGTAGTAGATGGTGCCATCGCTCCAGGTGCCACCATTTCTACTTCCACCCCACTCTGGAATCACTTTTCTATTGGCACCTCGAGGTACATTTTCCGAGTCATTGAATGACATGTGCTCAAAGAAATGGGCGAAGCCCGTCCTTCCAGGCTTTTCGCGATTGGACCCTACATGGATCACTGTGGCCACGGCCACGATCGGGTCCGAACTATCTTTATGCAAAACCACCTCTAGCCCATTGTCTAGCGTGAATTTTTCATAATCTATCGCAAAGGTGTTTCCTTGTTCTGTTTTCTTTTCTGAAGAACACGAAAGAAAACAAATCCCTAGCATAATGCATGCTAAGAAAGTGAATGGCGGCTTTCTCATTGTTGATCGGTTGGTGATTAATATCATTTGAAGATACTCAGAAGCTAAAGAAAACCGCTTACAATAAGTGTTAAAAACTGTTAGATCCCACGTCGTTCCTTTTCCTTTTTTAGAAGGTCCAATTCTCTGGTAGTTTGTCCAGCGACCGAGGTGTTCTCTTGAGCTCTTCGTATTAAATAGGGCATCACATCCTTGACAGGACCAAATGGAATCAACTTTACACTATTGTAGCCTTCCGCAGCTAAATTGAAGGTGAGATGGTCGCTCATTCCCAAGAGTTGGCCAAACCAAATGCGATGATCGTTGTTTGCAATACCCAAATCGCGCATGAGCTCCATTGCTAGATAGTTACTTGCTTCATTATGCGAACCAACAAATAATGAGAAAACGTCGAGGTCATTCATTATATAGGCCATCACCTTGTTAAAGTTCTCATCGGTTGCTTGTTTACTTGCGCAGATAGGGTTCTGATATCCTTTCTCCTTGGCACGCTCTGCCTCTTTTTCCATATAGGCGCCACGCACGATCTTCAAACCGACTTTAAAACCATCGGTTTTCGCTTTTTCGTGCAATTTTTTTACATAATCCATACGATCCCATCGGTAGCATTGCACTGTATTGAAGATATAGGCTTTTTCTTCGTTGTAACGTCGCATCATCTTCTCTACCAACTCATCTGCTGCATCTTGCATCCAACTCTCTTCACCATCGATCAGCAAATACACCTCACAGGCTGCTGCGCGCTGGCAAATGGCGTCGATGCGGTTTTCAATGCGCTGCCATTCCTGTTGTTCCTTATCGGATAGATCTCCTTGCTCGGTAACCTTTTGCCAGAGGGCAAATCTTCCTAAAGCTGTGGGTTTCAGTACAGCAAAGGAGATCGCATCTTTGTTCTTTGCAAATTCGATCAGGGAGATCTTCTTTTGCATAGCGGCATCGAATTGTGACTCCTCTTCTTTTCCTTCTACAGAATAATCCAAAATAGCGCTTACGCCATAGTCATACATCCTGTCTACCAATTGAAGGCAGTCGTCCTCGGTAGTACCACCACAGAAATGGTCGAATACTGTAGCACGTATCAATCCTTCTACTGGCAGATGTGCCTTCAGCGCGAAGTTGGTTACCGCTGTACCAATGCGAACCAAAGGTTCGTTCGCAATCATCTTGAACAAAAAATAGGCTCTTTCTAATTCAGAATCTTTTTTGAGCGCAAAGGCTTTTTCGGTATTGTCAAAAATTCTATCCATTAATTGCTGATTTCGCAATGCAAATATAGTTGAAGGGCATTTATTTTTTTACCGAAAAAGGTGTTAATTTGCTCTCGAAATCAACAAGGCGGTTGTTTCTTTTATTTCATTCCTGAAAGTAGTCCCGACTGCCCTATTAACGACAACACTTTAGATGACCTCGATACGATCCAATGATTACTTCGTTCACTTTAATGAGCATAGTTATGAAGCACTGAACAAGCACTTGGCCGCTAGCAATTATTCTAAGGTGTTCATTTTGGTGGATAGTAATACGCACGAGCTTTGCTTGCCCACTTTCTTGTCGTATGTTACTACCACTTTCGAAATTGAGATCATAGAGATCGAAGCAGGCGAGCACTTCAAGAACATCGAAACTTGCGTGGGGGTGTGGAACGCCATGTCCGAATTGGATGGCGACCGAAAGGCATTGATGATCAATGTTGGTGGAGGTGTCGTTACCGACCTTGGAGGTTTTGTGGCCTCTACCTTTAAGAGAGGAATCGATTATATCAATGTGCCCACGACCTTACTCTCTATGGTAGATGCCTCGGTTGGAGGAAAAACAGGCATCGACCTTGGAACTTTGAAAAACCAGATCGGCGTGATCAACACTCCTAAAATGGTGATGATCGACACCAATTATCTCGCCACATTGCCACAGAATGAAATGAGAAGCGGTTTGGCTGAAATGTTGAAACACGGATTGATCTACGATGAGGCCTATTGGAAAAAAATGATCGACCTTGCTTCAATAACGACAGATGACCTAGACAGCCTGATCCATGAATCGGTGATGATCAAAAATCATGTGGTAACGGTAGACCCCACTGAACAGGGGTTAAGGAAGACGTTGAATTATGGACATACGCTGGGTCATGCCATCGAATCCTACTTTTTATCAAATGATGATAAGACCGATCTGTTACATGGCGAAGCCATCGCCATCGGTATGGTCTTGGCAACCTATATCTCGCACAAGCAGGAAGGCTTTCCGAAGGACAAACTAGACGAGATAAAGAACGTGATCAAGGGGCTATACGAGCCGGTTAGTTTCACAGCAAAGGACATCCAAGAGATCATCGAACTTTTGAAGTACGATAAGAAGAACTCGCATGGCAATATCAACTTTGTGTTACTTTCGGATATAGGTAAGACATTAATTGACAAAAAAGTATCTAACAATCTTATTTTGAGCGCTTTCGAGTATTATTCGAAATAATTTGGAACACATAAACTTATATCATTTTAAAATTAATCGTAATTTTATAAGGACGGGAATTCTTTTTAATACACCGACCTTTACGAAAGAGCTTTTTTTTCGAAGACTATTTAGAAATCACTAACCCTAAGAACTATTTCTATGCTTCGTAAGATCGTTGACCACAGAAAATTAACCCCTGAGATACTACAGCTACTCATGGAGAAGTATCCAGATGGATATGGGGATAATGACATTATTACCTTTGAGGACCATCACAACCACGTCATTGAGGCTGTAGAGGTCAAGACAGATGATACGGTCTATCTTGTAAAGATCCACAGCAAGCTACATTACACGATGACCAATTTCGATCAGGATACACCTATCGAGGTCATCAATGCCGATGAAAATGCTGGCATGGTAACCATCGATGATGACGAATAGAAGAACTTGCCTGTGTCCTCTGTCCTTTCTAGAGATACCTTTCCTGTATCACTTTTTGATGGTGCCTTTGATGACCAGAGATCACAAAACCCAAGGCCCTTACCGACATTTGCGTTTTATTCGCCGTTCCAATGGCGAGCAACATTTCATCGGTAAAATTTTCAAAAAGATGAATGCCCGCATTCCTAACGGCCGTATATTCCTCAATCAAACTGTGCTTGTCTCGATGCTGGGCATCGGAGGTCGCAACATAGTTGTCTTGCTCAAATCCTGGGATATCCGTCCTATCCTTTCTTGAAAAACGCAGGGCGCGATACTGAAAGACCCGTTCGGCATCGATAAGGTGCAATACTAATTGCGCAATGGTCCATTTTCCCTCGGCATAGGCATATTGCCATTTATCTTCAGGTATGGCCTCTAAAAAATTGACGAATTCGTCTCTTCCTTTCTTTAAGGCGGTTACCAAGTCCGTCTCACCCAGCGCCTCAATATATGGCGCGTAGTACGGATGGTACTCAGACGATTGTAGTTGTGATGTTTTCATAATCGAATAAAAAAATCAAAGATTCTTTCTAATATTGAACTCTTCTGTCTCGGGCCTTGATCATTGACATCCGAAATCCAAAAACCGCAGACATTACAAATAACATTGCTATCATAAATCACTCTTCCTGAAGAATATTGATCCAATCCTGCAATCTGACTTCCTTTTGAAGAACTATTATTTAGAACTTCGACCCTATCTCGTCTCAATTTGGAAGAACCACATCTAGGACAAGAATGCGTATCATCTTTCTTTTTTTTTTCTGTCAACAGGCGTTCAAGATATTCGATATTCATACCTCTTTTTTGAAACAGATAATTTTCGATTACCTCTTGAGTGGGCTTCGTATAAGACTTACTTTTATACTTATAGAAATAAGCAAGCTCTCTATGATCCAAGGAATTAAGGAAGTCGATTGTTTTGCTCATATTATATTTGTTATGCCGAATTCCTACTGGCATTGATATTTCCAAAGAGCGATCGGGTGACCATCTTCTCATAGATCTCCATCCTCTTTTTATCCGCACCTTTTTCTTTACTCATGTCTTGTACCTTTTTCAAGGCAAATTGCTGAATGGTCAATAACGGCAACACAATGCGCTCGCGCATTTGTATGGATGCCTTTGCCGCTAATTGATTCTCCATCAATTGCGAATAGCCAGTCAACTTGAGCAATAACTTCTTTGTCAGTTGATATTCTTCGTAGATCAACTTCCAGAAATCACCAAACTCCTCATCTTCTTGCATATAGGCCGTGAGCTTGAAAAACGATTTGGTGAGGCTCATCATACTGTTTTCCAATAGCGTTCTAAAGAACTTGGAATTTTCATAGAGCGACTTCACCTTATAGAACTCTCCCTTTTCTTCAAATGCCTTCAAAGCGGTGCCTACGCCATAAAAACCAGGAACGTTCTGCTTCAATTGGCTCCAGCTTCCTACGAAGGGGATGGCACGTAAGTCCGAAAAGTTCAAGGTGTCACTTTTCCCTCGTTTGGCGGGACGGCTACCGATGTTGGTCTTGGCGTAGTATTTAAGCGTACTCATGCGCTCTAGATATGGCAAGAATTTTGGGTGATTTTTAAAATCTACATAGGTCTGATAACTGATATTGGCCAATTGCTGCATGGTCTCTTTGTCCTCTCCGACAAACGCCTCTTTGGAATCATTGAATACCTCATTGGCAATACCCGAACTTAGTAATTGCTCCAAGTTATACTGGCATGACTCGGGCGTACCAAAATTAGAACTTATCGTTTGGCCTTGAACAGTTAGCTGAATTTCTTCATGTTCTACGGTACTTCCCAAGGAAGCATAGAACTTATGGGTCTTACCACCACCTCTAGCTGGTGGTCCTCCTCTACCATCGAAGAAAACGACGGTGACGTCATATTTTCTAGAAACCTCTGTCAAGGCCTCTTTCGCTTTAAAAATACTCCAGTTGGCCATCAAATATCCACCATCTTTAGTACCATCGGAAAATCCAAGCATGATCGTTTGCTTATTTCCCCTGCTTTTTAGGTGTGCAGCATAGGCTGGATTGGTATAAAGCTCCTCCATCACTTGGTGTGCTACCTGCAAATCGGGCACTGTCTCAAATAAAGGAACGATATCCGCTGTTGGTTGCTCCCAATCACATAGATGCAACATCGCGAAAACTTCCATTACATTCAGCACACTGCCATTATTACTAATGATGTAGCGATTGCATCCTCGTTCTCCATTGGTCTGCTGAATACTTTTCATCGCATGGATAGAGCCCAAGGTCGACTTGGCCATTTCGTCTTCCAAATCGTTGTACGCAATACTGCCCTTTACATTTTGAAGTACCGCTATCTGTTCTGCTTCTGAGCGTTGCTCATAGTCATCAGGGAAGATCCCAAGCTTTTGCTTTCGAGTTTCGGCTACCAGACTAAGCATTACCTTGTGGTGAATGCGTGAATCTTGGCGAATGTCTAAAGCTGCAAAGTGAAAGCCGAAGAGCTTTACCTTGTTGATCAGATCATCTACCTCGCTTAAGAATAAGGATTGATGTTTCTCTATAAGGGTTTCCTTGATCTGCTGCAGCTGTTTTTCAAATTCGTCGAGGTGAATTTGTTTTTTTGGTTTGGATAAGAAAGTATTCTCATATAGTTTGAGCTCTAGGTCCGCTATCGGTCCTTCTACCCCTTCAAAGGTCAAGCGTCTTTTGAGTTTTCGCACGTCGCGATAATAATTCTTTAAGGCGGTGCTTCGCAGGCGTGCAGCAGTCTTTAAAGTAATATCAGTGGTCACAAACGGATTTCCATCCCTGTCACCACCGGGCCAAAAACCTAAATTGATGATCTCATTCGCCGGTTGCCCTCCATCAAATATGTTTTGCTGTATATAATTGTATATCTTACTTACGGAATGATAAAATACATTTTCCAAGTACCACACAAGATTCACAGCTTCATCGAAAGGTGTGGGTTTTTGCTTCTTAAAGAATGGTGTTTTTCCCAACTGCGCCAATAGTTTTCTTATGGTTACGAGATCATCCCGCTCTATTGCCAAGGCGAGATCGGTAATGATACCTAGGACGGTTCCTGGATAAAATTGTGTGGGGTGTGCCGTTAGTACTGGCCGTACGTTGAAATGCTCTAAGTACTCCTTCAATTCTTGGGTCTTCCCTTTATCTTCAGCCTCTTCTTTGACGCTACGCAGCGTACCACGACCGTCCATATTGTTCACAATGCTAAAGGAAGCGTCTTCGATCGCATCAAATAGTACCACCTGTCTTTCTATATATTGTATAAACCTGAACAGCAAGTTCATGATCTCCTCTTCCGTTGCATCGTCGCTGTAGCGTTTAAAGAATGCCTCTATAATTTCTGTCGGGTTCAAATTGTTGCGATAGCCACGCTCACATTCTTCGCTGAACAATGGCAACAACACCCCCGTATTGGTGATCTCGTCGAATGGCAGGGTGATGAAGATAGAGTTGTATATCTGGTATTTGGCAAGCACATGTTGCTTGAAACGTTCAATTCTTGGTTTTCGTAGCATATTGGTCAATTAATTTTCGGCAATGAAATTACTAAAAAAACCCGCTAACAAATCCTTGCTAGCGGGTTTTTATAAGGATTTGTTATAAATATTACAATTCGTTAAAAATAGAGTGCATTAAACGTTTTTTATCGTTGATGCTTTCTTCGAGGGAGATCATCGTTTCCGTCCTGGAGACTCCTTCAATATCATCGATCATAAAGATGATATCTTTAGCGTGCTTGGTATCTTTTGCCCTCACTTTACAGAAAATATTGAACTTTCCTGTTGTGATATGCGCTACCGTTACATAGGGAATTTCATTGATACGCTCGAGCACAAACTTCGTTTGATGCGTCTTCTCTAAGAAGATCCCTACATATGCAATAAAGGAATATCCTAATTTTACATAATCTAGCGTTAATGAAGAACCTCTGATGATTCCTGCTTCTTCCATCTTTTTCACTCTCACATGCACGGTCCCAGCTGATATCAAAAGTTTTTTAGCAATATCTGTAAATGGAACACGAGTGTTGTCGATCAACATATCTAATATTTGATGATCGATCTCGTCTAGCTTGAATTTGGCCATATTTTTTACTCTCATAATTTTATGAATAATGCAAAGAAAAGTAAAAAAAACCAATAATTCTCTATCCTATTGGCTAATTTTTATTAACCAATCGTTAACTTCATTAAAATTCTTTAAAAGATTTAACGCACTTTTATTAACCGAAAACGTTTGCGAAAGCTCTTTTTTGTAAGATAATTCTGAATAATTAAAGGTTTTGTGCGCCTTCAAATTTTTTAAGTTTCCGATTTTCAAACATATAGGGTCGAATGTTATTTTATTGTTATCTAGCACTTCTTTGAACTGGAATATGACATCGAGCCGCTTTTTTTTGATAGGATATCCTTTAATAAGAAGGTCGTTGAAGGTCTTCTGATTCTCGGGTATATCAAAGTATGATCGATAGTGTTTACCATCGACATCATTGAAGGCAATATAGGTTACAGCACTCACCAACGATTGAAATATATACTTTCTGGTCTCCTCCCGGGAATAATCCTCCGGGAAATGCCCCGATTCAAATAGAATGGTGGGGACACCCCGTGATTGGAACTTATCGCCAACACAATTTATATTGAAGGTATCATCGTAACGGCCTATTTGCCCCGGAATAAGTCCTTGTAAGAGCGAATTCATATGTGCCACCACTTCCATGCTGCGCTTTCTTTCATCATCCACTGTTCTTTTCGCGTCCATCGCAGGCGCCAAGAAAGACACTGTTGCGGGAAGGTCACTATCCCCTACACCAAAGATGGTCCGCTGATCATGTAGGTTAAAGCAAAATTCTGGATGCACTTGCTCAAAAACACTTCTCAACACTTTAGATTCTGGTTGAGAAAGCATAGAAGCATCCCTGTTCAGATCCACCTCGTTAGCATTGACTCGTGTGTAGTCTGTAGCGCCATCGGGGTTGAGTATTGGAATTACATATAATGTACAATTAGAAAGAAGTTCGCGTATCGAATCATCATCTCGCTGAAGATACTTGAACATGTCGAGCAATGCCTTGGTCGTGGTACTTTCATTGCCATGCATCTGCGACCACATTAGAATTGATTTTGACCCAGTTCCTATGGTCACCATGTGAATCGGGTTCTTGCGAACGGAACTACCTACACGTTCTACCTTAAAGACAGGCGGTAATTTTTCCAATATCGGCTCCACCATCTTATGCGTGACATATCTATGAGTTACACTTGTTTCTTTATAGTAAGGAAAGGCTTCCATGTGAGTAATGTTAAAAAACAATGTTGACAAAAGTAAACAATCCGTAATTTACAATTGTAAAGTAGCAATTGTGACATGTGTAAACAATCTTGCTTTCTAATTTAAATAACTATTTGTTGATAATTTATTCTTGTAACCACAGTTAGTGAGCTAATTTAATAATGATGTTTAAATATTTGTATTTCAGTAGTTTATATATATTACTTAAAGTAAAAGTTTAATTATGTAGTACCACTTATTATGGGGAAATGCGGGCTTTGGTCAAAAATAGTTACAAATGTGATCTGTATTCTGGTTACATTTGTATACGATGTTAAACAATGAAGATTTCATAGATAGGCTCCGCAAGATCTTAGATTATTACGCCTTAAGCGCCTCCTCTTTTGCAGACACCATTGGGGTGCAGCGCTCTAGTATTTCGCATATCTTATCTGGAAGAAATAAACCTAGTTTGGATTTTGTGATGAAGATCCTCTCCTCTTTTGAGGAGGTCGATCTCTATTGGTTACTCAATGGTCAGGGTACTTTTCCTAAAGCATCTGTTTCGGGTGCAAATATAATCTCGGATGAAAAACCGAAGACCGACGATCTTTTTACAGCCTCAGAGGTTGTCCCACAAGAAATTGTAGCTAAGGAAAAAAAAGCGGAACATCTTTCAAATACTGCGATGGTGGAAGAGCAACCTCCGAATGTGTTTCCCAAAAAAGATGGGGCTGGTATTGAAAAAATAGTGGTCTTTTATAAAGATGGGTCTTTTAAGGTTTATGAAAACTAAATTTTTTGGTAATTTGCGCTGTCATAAAACAACTTCATGAGACACGCATATCTGGCCATTGTTTTTCTAGTTTCTTTAAACTCCTGTTACGAGAGAGAACGAAATTGCGCAGATTTTAAAAATGGGTCCTTCCAATTTGAATCTTCTATTGGGGGAGAGACCGTTACCACCACCTTTGTGCGCAACGATACACTAGAAATAGATTACTATCAAGGAAAGGCCGATAGTGCAAGTATTCGATGGATCAACGATTGTGAATATATCGTGAAGAAGATAAACCCAAAAACGATGTCGGAACGAAAGGCGATTCACATGAAGATCCTATACACCAAAGGTGATTCCTATACCTTTGAATATTCGATCGTTGGCGACGATAAGAACAAACAGCGTGGGACCGCCACAAAAATGAACTAGCTATGCTTGAACTTTTAACCACTCCCGAGGCACTAGGTGCGTTAGTAACTCTTACTTTTCTTGAGATCGTTCTTGGAATCGACAATATAATTTTTATTGCGATCGCAGCCGACAAGCTTCCGGTAAAACTTAGAAAACGTGCAACCAATATTGGCCTCATCTTGGCCATGGCCATGCGTATCATCCTTCTATTTGGTATCAGCTATCTGATCGCCATGCAAAAGCCATGGTTCAGTATCGAGCTTAGCTGGTTCGATGCACACGTTACTGGTCAAAGTCTTATCCTAATCGTTGGGGGACTCTTCCTCTTATACAAGAGTACTAAAGAAATTCATGAAAAGGTCGAAGACCGCGGGCACGACGCTCGTGAAGTGCGAGAACATCGAAGCAGTTCGCTAAGTAAGGCAATTGTACAGATCACCTTGATCAATATTGTATTCTCTTTCGATTCGATTCTTACCGCTGTTGGGATGACCAATGGTCTAGAAGGAGCCTTGACCATTATGATCATTGCGGTGGTATTATCGGTGATCATCATGATGGTCTTTGCCACGCCTGTTGGGACTTTTGTGAACAAACATCCTTCAATCCAGGTTCTGGGGCTTTCCTTCTTGATCCTTATCGGTTTCATGCTGATCGCCGAAGGTGCGCACCTGTCGCATGCGGTCATTTTTGAGCAATCGATCGGATCCGTGCCAAAGGGATACCTTTATTTTGCCATTACATTCTCATTATTCGTGGAGTTCTTGAATATGAAGATGCGGAAGAATAAAGTGGCGCCTGTGGAAAGTGAATGAAGATATTAACGAAAAAAGAGGGCTCAACAGCCCTCTTTTTTCTTTCTAAATTTCGTTCTTTCCGATATCATCGATCTCATCGACCACCAAGTTGCTTTCCTTCTGCCATCGACGTTTTAGAAAAACATATAATCCCCAAGAGCTCCCTATTCCAAACGGAATCAATAGTATCCCTAAAAGCCTTTCATTCATTGTATCCAAGGTTTCAGGAGCAACTAGCCCTAAAATAACTCCCAGGGTCAAACCAAATAATGCCAGTCCCCCATAATAAGATAGCACTCCTATTATGGCAAATCCCCATTTGCTCTTATCGTATTTTTCTGCTAACCGGTAAAAATATCGCCCGATAAAGTATATTAAAAGAATTCCTAACATCTATTTCAAAAGTTTTAAGCGATCACAATTCCATCGATACCTGTCCATCACCTTTGTCGTCCTTGTCGTCCTTGTCGTCCCCCGCTACATTTTCTTCATCGATGACCTCTATCGATTCTACCGGGACCTCCTCTGGTTCTTCATAAGGTAGCGGCTCTAATTGAATCACGTCTTTGAGCTTGTCGGTGGTCAGCTGATTGCCCAATGCTTTGATGCCTTTCACGGCAATAAAGTCCTCTAGATCCACTTGCTGGTTGGGTTTTTGTTCCTTTCCGCGTTGTTTGGCAAACACCAACTCAACCATTGGTCGCCAATCGGTGGATACCAGTTCTAATTGCGATTTTGGATGTTCGGTGATCACCACCTCTTCCTTGCTTGGACTTTCTACCAGAAAACGCTTTACGTAATAGCGCTCTTTTTCACCATCGAAATAAATGACCGAAATAGGCTTGTTGGGCTTCCATTTCTCTAAGATGATCATATCATCGCTAAAGTGTTTGGTCAATTCTGGCAGAATCGTCCTTACCAGCCCTTTTTGATCTACGATCAAGAGGCGATCACCTCCTTTGAATTCGCCCAAAAGTTCTCCACGGCCATCAACATTGAGACGCTGCACGGTGTCATCGAACCAAATTTTGCGTGGTTTGAGTGTAGACACCCCTTTCTCTTTCAGTTCGATGCGTTTCACGGAGTATTTTGTGACAATATTTCCTTTCACCCCGCGTCCTTTGATGGCGAGATCCGCAAAGTCTAAGTCCCACTTCAGCTTTTTTATACTTCCGGCCTGACGCAGATGTATTGTGATCACCTCTGCCTCTCCATTGGGATTGGCTGTGAAATAAGTGATCTCGGAGCCCTTCTTTCCTTGGGTAAGATCATAATCCTTGTCGCGTGTGACACCGGTTACATTAAAACGCTTGATATAGGAGGCGCCACCCTTACCATCTTTGTAGATCATATTATAAACGGTACGCTTATCTTTTTTCTTAAACACGGCAACATGGATGATGTTCTTTCCAACAAAGGTCTTGCTATCAACTTTCGTCACCATCATCTTCCCTTCCTTGGTGAACACGATAATATCATCGATATCGGCACAATCGGTCACATATTCGTCCCGCCTTAGTGAGGTACCCACAAATCCTTCTTCACGGTTTACATAGAGTTTGGTGTTCCTGATGACCACCTTTTTGGCATCCACATCGTCAAAGACCCTGATCTCTGTCTTGCGTTCACGGCCCTTGCCATATTTCTTCTTCAACTCTGTGAAGTAATCGACGGCATATTCAATAAGATGCTCCAAATGATGCTTCACTTGAGCAATATTATCTTCTAAGGCATCTATTTTCTGTTGTGCCTTGTCGATATCAAACTTTGAGATCCTTTTGATTCGTATTTCCGTCAATCTTACAATATCCTCCTCTACGACCGGTCTTTTTAAATGTTTGATATGCGGCTGTAGACCTTTATCGATAGCTGCGATGACGCCTTCCCAAGTTTCTTCCTCTTCAATGTTCCTATAGATACGATTTTCGATGAAGATACGCTCTAGAGAAGCAAAGTGCCATTGTTCTTCTAGCTCGTCTAACTGAATCTCCAGCTCACCCTTTAGGAGTTCTAAAGTATTATCTGTAGAACGACGCAATATTTCAGAAACACCGATAAAATTAGGTTTGTTGTCTTCGATAATACAACCTAGCGGCGAGATGGAGGTTTCGCAGGAAGTAAACGCGTACAAGGCATCGATGGTCTTGTCTGGGGAGATCCCATTGGGCAAATGCACCAGAATTTCTACTTCGGCAGCGGTGTTATCCTCAATTTTCTTGATCTTTATCTTGCCCTTGTCATTCGCCTTAAGAATAGAGTCTATAAGGCTTGACGTGTTTGTACCGAACGGTATTTGAGTGATCGTCAAGGTCGTCTTGTCTAGCTGGGATATCTTTGCGCGTACACGTACTTTGCCACCTCGCAACCCATCATTATAATTGGATACATCCATAATTCCCTGCGTGGGAAAATCGGGATATAGTGTAAACTTTTTCCCTTTTAGATGTTTGATCGATGCATCGATAAGCTCTATAAAATTGTGCGGTAGTATTTTGGTAGAGAGTCCAACGGCGATCCCTTCTGCACCTTGGGCCAGTAACAACGGGAACTTTACGGGCAGATTGACCGGCTCTTTCTTTCTTCCATCATAACTGAGTTGCCATTCAGTGATCTTTGGACTATAAACAACATCCAAGGCAAACTTGGACAAACGCGCTTCGATATACCTTGATGCGGCCGCACCGTCGCCAGTAAGGATGTTCCCCCAGTTTCCTTGGGTATCTATCAAAAGGTCCTTCTGTCCTATTTGTACCATGGCGTCTGCGATACTGGCATCACCATGAGGATGGTATTGCATGGTGTGACCAACGACATTGGCCACTTTATTATAGCGTCCGTCATCCAATTCCTTTAGTGCGTGCATTATTCTTCGCTGCACCGGTTTGAAACCATCTTCTATGGCAGGCACCGCTCGTTCGAGGATCACGTATGATGCATAATCCAAGAACCAATCCTTATACATCCCAGTAACTTTGGTAATCGTGTCCTGCGACGCCTGCTCTTCATTTAAGTGCTCTTCTTCTGACGAAAACTCGTTAGGATCTTGCATTAAGGGCTTTTTTGTTATTTCTTATTACTTTATTCAATGAACTCTTTAAAGCTTTTATCTTTTTCTTATTTAAAAAGGTAATGTTAAATCTTAGGCGTTTCACCCTATGGTTTTTGGTTTTCACGTATACGTTCAAAGTGCGATATATGACATAGTCGTTGATCTTATAATGAGACAGTTTCACTTTGGGAAATTCTGCTCTATTCTCCCTGTAATTGATAAAATTGGAGATGAACATACCTCTATTGATAAAATTAAGCACATCGCCGTCACTGTCATATTCAAAGTACTTCACGTTTTTGTAAACGAACCAGGAGAACAATACCAAAAATAGCGTTGGCATAATAAATACCAAGGCCATTCCTTTGTTATGGTCCTTTAATATTTTCATTCCAAAGAAACTCAGGCCAATCCCGAGGAAAAGTAGGAAATAGATAACGGGCATTTTCTTTTTTAGCGCTGAATTACTAAAATGCATAGGTCATGGTTAGTTACTGGTCGATATCATAGGTCTTCGACCACATCGAGCTCTACTTTGAGGTTGTTGATTATAAATTCTTGTCTGTCTGGTGTGTTCTTACCCATATAAAACTTCAATAATTCTTCAATGGACATCGCCTTATCCAGCATCACGGGGTCCAATCGTATATCATCACCGATAAAATGCTTGAACTCATCTGGTGAGATCTCCCCAAGTCCTTTAAATCGAGTGATCTCTGGATTCCCTTTGAGTTTTTTTATGGCCGCGACACGTTCTTCCTCACTATAACAATAAATGGTCTCTTTTTTGTTCCGAACCCTAAACAATGGAGTTTGTAAAATATAAAGATGTCCCTCTTTGATCAATTCTGGAAAGAATTGCAAGAAAAAAGTGATGAGCAGCAAACGGATGTGCATACCATCAACATCGGCATCTGTCGCGATAACAATATTGTTGTAACGCAAGTCCTCCATGGACTCTTCGATATTTAACGCAGCCTGAAGCAAGTTGAACTCTTCGTTCTCATAGACGATCTTCTTAGACATTCCGTAAGAGTTCAAGGGTTTTCCTCTAAGACTAAAGACCGCTTGGGTGTTGACATCCCGCGATTTGGTGATAGAACCACTTGCCGAATCTCCTTCTGTGATAAAGAGCGTGGACTCTAGACGTCTGTCCTTTTTCAAATCTCCCAAATGCACACGACAGTCTCTCAATTTTTTGTTATGTAAACTTGCCTTTTTCGCGCGCTCTTTGGCCAACTTCCTTATTCCTGAAAGCTCTTTGCGCTCCCGCTCGGCCTGCAAGATCTTGCGCTGTATCTTCTCTGCGGTCCCAGGGTTCTTATGCAGAAAATTATCGAGTTGAGTTCCTACAAAGTCATTGATATAGGTACGAACCGTAGGTAGTCCTCCTCCCATTTCGGTGCTACCAAGCTTTGTTTTCGTCTGAGACTCGAATACAGGCTCCATGACCTTTATAGAGACGGCTCCTATGATAGACTTTCGAATGTCGGAAGCATCGTAATTCTTCCCGAAGAAATCACGGATTGTTTTTACAATGGATTCTCTAAATGCTGCGAGATGCGTTCCTCCTTGTGTAGTATTCTGACCGTTTACGAAAGAATGATATTCTTCGCTATACTGAGTTTTGCTATGGGTCAATGCCACTTCGATATCTTCCCCTCTTAGGTGAATGATCGGATATAGCATGTCTGCAGCGTTCGTCGAATCTTCAAGAAGGTCTTTGAGTCCATTCTCAGAAAAATACTTCTCCCCATTGAAGACAATGGTAAGTCCAGGGTTGAGGTACACATAATTCTTAATGAGTTTGATGATGTACTCATTTCTGAATTTATAGTGCTTAAAGATGCCCTCATCTGGAATGAAGGACACTTTTGTGCCGCGTCTTTTCGATGACTCCTGCTCCTTCTCCTCATTGATCAAGGTACCCATCTCGAATTCGGCCGCCTTGGACTTCCCTTCTCTAGTCGACTCCACTCTAAAAAAAGTCGAAAGTGCATTCACCGCCTTGGTACCGACCCCATTGAGTCCAACCGATTTCTTAAACGCCCTAGAGTCGTATTTACCGCCGGTATTCATCTTAGAAACCACGTCGACAACCTTGCCCAAAGGAATGCCTCGGCCGTAGTCTCTAACATTTACCTTGTTGCCTTGAATGGATATTTCGATGGTCTTACCAGCCCCCATTACGAATTCGTCGATACAGTTGTCCAATACCTCCTTCACAAGGATGTAGATCCCGTCATCGGGAGAAGAGCCGTCACCAAGCTTTCCAATATACATTCCTGGACGCATACGGATATGCTCTTTCCAATCTAATGAACGTATGTTATCTTCGGTATACTGGGTATTCTGGGCCATAAATCAAGCTCTTTTGGTGCTGGGTTGCTAATATAACGTTTCAGCTTAAAAAATGAAATAGGTAAAATACAAAGAAATTAACAACACTATAAACAAATAACTGCATCTACGGAAATGATTGCGACCACGTTAATATATTAAAATCCCTGTCGGAAATGAGCATTTGATCATGCTCTATTGTTTTCTGCCCGACTGGTATTTCGAGGTGAAATAATCAAAATTATGATGATCATGACTAAATACATAATATGGATTACTGCCATACCATTCGAGACAAGCCAAACGTTAAATATGGAATTTGACTAAAACATTTGCAGAATGTTAGAAAAAAACATAATTTTAATAAAACTATTTGATTTTCAATACAATATGCGATTAAAAATAATTATTCTGAAAAGAATAGTGTCTTCCTCTGCTTTATGCCTGACATTCATAATACTATTATCTTGTTCGAATATCGAAGAGGAGGCTTTGGGCGATGATGATATCACTCAGAAGCGAATCGAATCGACCCTTATGCAGATGAAGTCACTTGGAGATGCTCAAGGCAAAATCGTAAAGTTCAACATGGAGCATCTGTACGAAAATAGTTATCAGAAACATTTTGAAGTCGTAGCGAACTCCAAGAAAGTGCTGGACTTTGCCGCAGGTGGTGACAGTAGTCATAGCAGACGTGAGGACAATTATACAGTAATTTGTTTCTGGGGTAATGGAGACAGCACTGTGACCGAGTGTGGTGATGACGTGGGATGTGCTGGAGCCGCCACATGGGCATGTATCCAGGATGGAGGGTGCGCAAAGGTGTGCAACGGACGTATCTCCTACGTACCAAAAACGATTTTGGCAGAGGTCACTGTCGGAGTATCTGCCATTGAGCCAATTGTTAAACAAGCTATGGCCATTGGAGAAGCGAACGATCAAGCAATAAGTTTCACCATTGCACGTCACAAAGAACAATACTGGCTCAAAGAGATTCATCAAATCGATTCAAAATCGGGACGCCCGGCTACTTTCCAATTGGATTGTTATGGCGGCGATGGCGAATTATTATGGCAGGAATGGTATAACGACACGCACTCTTTAAGCGAAGGCATCCTCTACTGTACCGACCTAGATGGCGGCTGCGCAGAAGTTTGCGAATACTATGCCCGATACTTCCCTCCATCAAAATAGGATTTTTGCATTAACAACAACGCGAGAAATAATTTTGTTTCGAATAGTGGTTGGCATATTGCTATGTTCTTCCATTACTTTCAAAAATAATAAAAATTTGAGGTTTGCTACAGGACCAATAATTTTCAGGTCTACATCTTAAGCAATGTCTACACCAATAAAGCCTTTAGTGATAAACTAGACCACCCTCACTTTATTTTACTTGTTCTGTTGCGAGAGACGAGTAAGATGCCTATGATAACCACCATCGCTCCAATCAATTGCAAAACAGTCAGCTGCTCATTCAAAAAAATAGACGCAAAAATGATGGTTGAAATAGGCCCTATCCCTGCAACAATGGCAAAATTAGAAGCATTGATCATTTTTATGGACGCCGAGACCAAGAATGACGGTATCACAGTCGCAAAAACAGCGATCAAAAGACCTAAAAGATAGACTTCCCAAGAATATTGAAAAATATCAACGTTGGCGGTAAGCGCATAATGTACAAAAACACACAGACAGGATACGATCATTGCATAGGCCGTAAAGCGCATCACTCCAAATTTGGGGATCATCCATCCGCTGCCTACCAAATAAGATGCGTAGGTTATGGCGCTGAGCAACACGAAGACCCCGCCCAAATAAGTATCTCTTCCAGAGATGGCCACCTCTTCCCAAAAGGTAATGACAACACCGAGATATGTGATGGCGATCGCCAGCGCTTGTGCTTTGCTAATTGGGATTTTAAGGAACAATCGGTTCATCAATAATACCAAGGTTGGATATACAAACAAAATGATTCGCTCCAGACTCGCCTTGATATAGCTCAGGCCAACGAAATCGAAATAACTCGCTAAATAGTAGCCCACAAAACCAAAGAAAAATACCCATAGATAATCTTTAATTTGGATCGAATGCCTTTCAAAAGAACCTTTGGGCGTGTAGATAATGGCAATCACTAGATAAAAAGGAAAGGAAAAAGCCATTCGCAATAGAAGAATGCCTATGGCATCGATCTCATATGCATAGGCCAGCTTTACCATTACTGCCTTTGACGAAAACATCACAATGCCAAGAATGCCAAGGAAAAACCCAAAGGTCAAATTGCTGATCGATCTCATATCGTAAAAATAGCCTTAGGTATATCCTTCATAGGCTAGACACATTTCAAATTACGATGATCAAAAGGGAAAGAATAACATTGAAGTGCGTGAACATCATACATTGAATCGAAAGTGCATCACATCGCCATCTTTAACGATATATTCTTTGCCTTCCACTCTCATTTTTCCAGCTTCTTTTACTTTCGCTTCGCTACCATATGAAACATAGTCCTCATATCCGATGACCTCTGCGCGGATAAACCCTTTCTCAAAGTCGGTATGGATCACGCCCGCAGCTTGCGGAGCCGTTGCACCGACTTTCACCGTCCATGCACGGACTTCCTTTTCGCCGGCCGTAAAATATGTTTGGAGGTTTAAAAGCTTGTAAGCAGCTCTGATCAGTCTGGAAACCCCAGCCTCTTCCAAGCCTAGATCCTCCAAGAACAATTGTCGCTCCTCGTAATCTTCAAGCTCTGCAATATCTGCTTCAGTGGCCACGGCAAGCGTGATGATCTCTGCGTTTTCATTTTTTACAGCTTCCTTTACTTTTTCAACATAGGCATTGCCATCCTTAGCGGAAGCTTCATCTACATTGCAAACGTATAGGATCGGTTTTGAAGTGAGCAACTGAAAATCTTTCATAAGATCGGCTTCATCTTCCGAAACCTCTACAGCACGTGCAGAGATGCCACTTTCAAGGGCAGTTTTGAACTTGTTAAGAGTTTCCTGCTCCTTCTTTGCATCCTTGTCGCCCGTCTTGGCTGCGCGATTCACTTTTTCTAATCGCTTCTCTACCGTTTCTAGGTCTTTGAGCTGCAACTCGATGTCAATGGTCTCCTTGTCCCTGATCGGATCAACGCTTCCATCTACATGGACGATATTCTCATTGTCAAAACAGCGCAACACATGGATGATGGCGTTACACTCTCTAATATTACCAAGAAACTGATTCCCTAGGCCCTCGCCCTTGCTAGCTCCACGAACAAGCCCCGCGATATCTACTATCTCTACGGTCGCTGGAAGTACGCGCTGCGGATTGACCAATTCTTCTAATTTCTCCAGCCGCTCATCAGGAACGTTCACCACCCCCAAGTTTGGCTCTATCGTACAAAATGGAAAGTTGGCGCTCTGCGCCTTTGCATTGGACAAACAATTGAACAAAGTCGATTTTCCCACGTTTGGTAATCCTACTATTCCAGCTTTCATACTATTGACAATTTGAGCGACAACCTCTTTGGGTTGTAGTTTTGCGAGTGCAAATGTAAGTATTTAGTTAAGTTCAGAAAATGAAATACAACCTAAAGTTATGGTCGTTTGTAACATTTCGCTGTCCGCATCGTCTTCATCTCAAATAACCATTTTATGAAATCGTTAATTTCAAGCCTCCTTTTCTTTGTATGTATAGTTTCGGCATCTGCTCAAAGTTTTACAGCGAAGGTTGTGGACGCCAATTTGAAAACGCCAATTCCTTATGCCACCATTCAGATAGGCCCAACCAACGGGGTGATCTCCAATGAAGAAGGCAATTTCACCATCAACACCACCGCAGAAGTAAAACGAGTGACCATATCTTGTTTAGGATATTCAACGCTAGAGGTATCATTGCAGGACATTGCCCAAAATAATCATACCGTACCTCTCTATGAGTCTGTGAATGAATTAGATGAGGTCGTTTTGAGCAACACCTTACCCAATGCATATGATATCATTTCTAAGGTACGTTCTAATTGGAACGCAAATTATAAGCAAGACCTGATTGACCATAAGATCTTCTACAGAGAGACCGGTCGGGTCGATTTCAAAAAATTGGACATGCGAATCTCAAAAGCGAGCAATTTTAAGAAGGCCCAACTCGCTATAGCAAATTCAGACCTAGATGCTTTGGCAAGCGATATTATCAATGGAGACATCGTTCATTTTACAGATTTCGCCGGTCAATATATGATTCGTGATAAGGATAGCTCAAAGTTGGGAGTAGGTAGGGCGACCGAGTTGATCGATAAGAAAAAAGACTTTTCCCTAGAACGTGTAGAACAACGCGCAAAGAATATCGTGCTGAAATACTTGGATTCAAGTATGACCTACAAGCTGAAAACAGGCCTTTTTAAAATCGAGGACTCCTTATCTTTAGGCAAAGAAATGGCCAAAGAGGCAGAGAGGAAGAATGAGTTCCGAATCACAGACTTAAAGAATCGCACACGATCTGCGGTTAATTATACCCGGTTAGAGGAACAATCCTTCTTTGGAAAACTACTCGACCCAGAGTTTTATGAATACGAACTGTCTGGCACTACTTACTTCAATGGTGACCTCATATACGTCATTTCCTTTCAACCCGACCGAGCGAAATCGAAATTTGAAGGCAAACTCTATATCGATGCAAACGATTATGCTGTTTTAAAAGGAGATTATTCCTACTCCAAGGGGAAACGAGGGCAAAAGTTCAATCTGAAATTATTACTTGGGATCAAATATATCGAGAATGTCAACCGTGGAATGATCCTTTTTAAGAAGGAGGAATCCGGACATTACACGCCTCAATATATACGACACACCGAAGGGGAGTACTTTTATATAAACAGACCTTTTAAATTTATTGAAAATAGCAGCGAAAAGAAAAACGTGGCCTTCAATTTTAAAATAGAAGGTAATTCGCTAAGCAAGAACGAAATTTTGTTCGTCAACAGTCAGCCTATCAACGAAATCACGTTTAACAAGTACCAAGAAAGAGAAACCGTCCCCTATCAACAGCTCACAAAATACGAGACTGGCATTTGGGAGAACAGCCATGTCTTAGCTCCAGATGAAGAAATGAGGACCTTTGATGCCAGAGACAACCAGTGAAGCTATAAAAAAACTATCGGAGATAGATGTATGCTTTTTCTCGGAGATCAATGCAGACCAATAAAACTTTCCACTAGTCCTCGGGATGCATAAAACTTTGCTTTTGAAGTAAGAACTCTTCGGTCTCTACAACGTCCTCATCGGGCACACAACAGTCTACAGGACAAACTGCCGCGCATTGTGGTTCCTCATGGAAACCCTTACACTCGGTGCACTTATCAGGAACAATGTAATAGATCTCATCCGAAACAGGTTCTTGGGCTTCATCTGCATTTACTGCTTTTCCACCAGGCAACACAACCTCACCCGTTAAAGAGGTACCATCGCTATAACGCCAATCATCCGCGCCCTCATATATCGCCGTGTTTGGGCATTCGGGCTCACAAGCACCACAATTGATGCATTCGTCTGTTATAATTATTGCCATTTTTCTTTTTCAGTTTATGTAACTTTGCACAGCAAAAATAAAGCCTAAAGGCTGCATAAACAAATTTGATGAACACATTAGAGGACAGAATTGTTGCATTCACAAAATTGGGAGATTTTTTAGGTCAATTTAACAATCGGTCTATTGAAAAGAATGATGAGGTTGCACATAATGCTCTGTTTTTTGATGGTTTTCGGCATCAAATCGAATTAGCCGGACAGCATAATGGTTGGTTCACCAAGGAAAATGTACTTTTTGCATGCCAAAGTTGGTCGCAAGCCTTGTCCGAGCAACATCTAAAACAATGGACCGATGCCTATAGCTTTAACGGCACTAGCAACAAAAAAGTGGCCATTGTCATGGCAGGCAATATTCCCTTGGTGGGATTCCATGATTTTATAAGCGTTTTGATGAGCGGCCATTCGGTCTTGGTCAAATTGTCTTCGAATGACAAACACTTGTTGCCCTATCTAGCAAAATATTTACAATCTGTAGCGCCATATTTTGAAGGACGTATTACGTTCACTGAGGAGAAATTAGAGGGTTTTGATGCCGTCATTGCCACTGGTAGCGATAATACCGCTCGGTATTTTGACTATTATTTTGGAGGCTACCCCAATATCATTCGAAAAAACAGAAACTCAATCGCAGTCTTAACGGGTGAAGAATCGAAAGAAGAGTTGGAGGCGCTCGGCGAAGATGTGTTTCGCTACTTCGGACTCGGTTGTCGCAATGTCTCCAAGATCTTCGTCCCTCACGATTATGACTTTAATGCCTTCTTTGGCGGTATGTATCCGAAACGGGATATCATAAATAATGCTAAGTACGCCAATAATTACGACTACAATAAGGCGGTCTATTTGATGAGTCTTTTCGAGTTTCAGGAGAACGGTTTTCTCATGTTAAAGGAAGACATCAGCTATGCCTCTCCCATTGCCTCTATCTTCTATGAGCACTATGATTCTCAGGATGCGCTCAAAAAAAAAATTGATCGGGATATCGATCATATTCAATGTATTGTGGCCAATGGTTTCTTGGAGCATGAGGTGAAATTTGGGGAAACCCAATCCCCAAAACTTTGGGATTATGCCGATGGTGTGGATACGATTAAATTCTTAACAAATTTATAGGTGAATAATTATCAATTTGATAACAGTAATTATTGCGGAAATCCTCAAATTTGTAGCTTAATTTTTTTGATACGTTTTTCAAACAACACAACCGATGAAAAAACACAATTTTAGCGCTGGCCCATGCATCTTACCCGAGAACGTTTTTAAGAAAGCTTCCGAGGCCATTATCAACTTCAATGACCTTGACCTTTCACTCTTAGAGATCTCCCATAGAAGTAAGGATTTTGTCGAAGTGATGGACAGGGCCACTTCCCTAGCCATAGAATTGCTTGGGCTACAAGGAAAAGGCTACAAGGCGTTGTTTTTGCAAGGCGGCGCTAGTCTGCAATTCTTGATGGTCGCTTACAATCTCTTAAATAAGAAAGCTGCCTATCTTAATACCGGGACTTGGAGTTCCAAAGCAATTAAGGAAGCTAAACCCTTTGGTGAACTTATAGAAGTAGCTTCTTCAAAAGACGCCAATTTCAATTATATTCCCAAAGGCTATGAGATCCCTAGCGATGCCGACTATTTTCATACCACGAGCAACAACACGATTTTCGGGACTTCCATAAAGAGTTTTCCAGAAACTGCAGTACCCATGGTATGCGATATGAGTTCTGATATCTTTTCTCGTCAAATGGATTTTTCAAAATTCGATCTCATATACGCCGGTGCACAAAAGAATATGGGACCTGCCGGGGCGACCTTGGTGGTGATCAAAGAGGATATTCTTGGGAACGTTGAAAGACAGATACCATCCATGCTAGATTATAAGATCCATATCGATAAGGAAAGTATGTTCAATACCCCTCCTGTATTCGCCGTTTATGTTTCTATGCTCACACTAGAATGGTTAAAGGATCTAGGGGGCATTTCGGCCATCGAAAAGATCAATGAGCAGAAAGCCGCACTTATCTATGATGAGATCGATCGTAATCCACTATTTAAAGGATTTGCTGCTGTTGAAGATCGTAGCTTTATGAATGCGACCTTCAATCTTGTAGATGATGCTCATGCCAGTACTTTTGACACCATGTGGAAAGAAGCTCGTATCAATGGCTTGAATGGACATAGAAGTGTTGGTGGATACCGTGCCTCTATGTACAATGCAATGCCAATAGCTAGTGTGCAGGCATTGGTCGATGTAATGCAAGAATTAGAGCGGAAGGCATAATTAATAAAAGATATCAAAGCAATAAATAGATTCCTGCCTGCGCAGGAATGACAAGGAAAAGTTTATGAAAGTATTAGCAAATGATGGCGTTTCTCAAAGCGGGATAGACGCATTAGAACAAGCAGGATTTGAAGTGCTGACCACAACGGTGGCTCAAGATCAATTGATAGATTACATCAATGAAAATAGCATTTCGGTGCTTCTGGTACGCTCTGCAACCAAGGTACGCAAGGACATCATCGATAACTGCCCTAGCCTTAAGGTCATTGGCCGTGGCGGTGTTGGCATGGACAATATTGATGTGGCTTATGCCCGCGAAAAAGGATTACATGTGATCAACACCCCTGCTGCATCCTCAAGTTCCGTGGCAGAATTAGTATTTGCCCACCTTTTTGGTGGTGTTCGTTTTTTGCACGACGCCAACAGAAACATGCCATTGGAGGGTGACAGCAAATTCAAAGCATTGAAGAAAGCGTACGCTGGAGGGATCGAACTTAGAGGGAAAACTCTTGGGGTCATCGGTTTTGGACGTATTGGACAAGCTACGGCAAAGGTCGCGCTAGGAGTTGGTATGAAAGTTGTTGCTAGCGATCCGTTCGTTGAGGAAGCGACGATCTCTTTGGACTTTTATGATGGGCAAAAAGTTGATTTTAGCATTAAGACCATCGGCTTTGATGAGGTGTTGGCACAGGCAGACTTTATCACCTTACATGTTCCTGCGCAAAAGGATTATGTGATTGGTAAAGCACAGTTTGAGAAGATGAAAAATGGTGTTGGTATCGTAAACGCAGCGCGTGGCGGTGTCATTGATGAGGTGGCCCTTGTTGCGGCTCTAGATAGCGGAAAGGTCGCTTTTGCAGGTTTGGACGTCTTTGAGAAGGAACCAACCCCAGAAGTGCAACTGTTGATGCAGCCAAAATTATCGTTAACTCCACATATAGGCGCAGCTACAGGGGAAGCTCAAGATAGGATAGGCACAGAATTAGCAGAACAGATTATTTCGATCTTGAAATAGTACCGACAGATAATAATTTAGATTCTACATAGGCGGGCTGTTGCGAACAGCTCGCCTTTTTTAGTATCTTTATATGAAATTGTTGCCAACCATCAACTACATTATCAAATTAAACACTATTCTAGTAACAGTTCATTGTCATTCGTTTATGGGAAGTATCCCAGGAATGCGCATAAATTAATTGTTAACCAATCTTTTTTTAAATGAAAGTTATTCTAAAAACTCTTTGCCTCTGCAGTTTGGCCTTATTCGTTATTAGTTGCGGTCAAGACAAGAAACCCGAGGAAACGCAAGAGACCTCACAATTTAAAGTGCCTGTAGAATATTACAAATTGGACAACGGTCTCAAAGTGATTTTGTCTAAGGATGAGACGGCACCCACCACTGTGATTGCTGTTTATTACAACATTGGTTTCAGGATCGAACCCAGAGATCGGACTGGATTTGCCCACCTATTTGAACATATGATGTTTCAAGGGTCTCAGAATCTTGGAAAGATGGAGTTTATTCAATTGGTCCAAAAAAATGGTGGCATCCTCAATGGGTCCACTCGTTTTGATTTTACCAATTATTTTGAAGTTGTACCCTCGCACAAATTGGAAACCATGCTTTGGGCAGAGGCCGATCGCATGCGTGGACTGGCAATCACCCAAGAGAATCTAACAAATCAACAAGGAGTCGTAAAGAACGAGGTGAAAGTAAACGTATTAAATCAGCCTTATGGTGGCTTTCCATGGTTGGATATGCCGCAATACGCCAACACCAATTGGTACAATGCACACAATTTCTATGGCGATCTCGAGGATCTGGACGCTGCCAATTTGGAAGATGTTGCCAACTTCTTTAAGACCTATTACGCACCTAACAATGCAGCGCTCTCTGTCGTAGGTGATTTTGATACCGCAGCGACCAAAGCGATGATCCAAAAGTATTTTGGTGATATCCCTGCATCCGAATTGCCTGAAAAACCAGATATCTCCGAACCAAGACAAGAAGAAGAGAAGCGCTTCGTAAAAGACGATAAGCTGGCCAACAAACCGGCAACCGCCATCGCCTATCACATGCCCGAACGCAATACTCCTGAATATTATGCTATGGGCTTGCTTGATCAGATTCTCGTACAAGGCGAAAACGCACTGCTGGTCCAAAAACTCGAAAAAGAGAAAGGCTACACCTCAAGTGTCAGTGGGGGCATCAACTATCTAGGTAATATGTTCAATTATAATGGTCCTATGCAATGGATGTTCAATCTTACCTATGACAACGAAACATCTGAGGCTGATGTCATCACCGCTGTGGATGAAGTCATTTCAAAGATCGAAGCAGGAGTTACCCAAGAGATGCTGGACAACGCTATTGTAAAGATGCGTTCGCAGCTTTATGACGATCTCGGTGGCTTCTTTGGACTTGGAAGGGCCGATCTTTTGTGTAGTTTTGCCCTCTTTGATGATAATCCGGATAGAATCAATACCATTGAAGACGAGTTTAGAAAAGTAACTCCAGAATTGGTGAACAAAACGATCAAGGAATATCTGAGACCTACCAATAGAACCATTTTGACCGTGAATCCCTTAGCAAAACAAGAAAACCCGCAATCATGAAGAAGTTAGCATATATATTCATAACATTTTTAATCGTTTCTTTTTCCTCAAGAGCGCAAGAAAAGGAAGTACCCCCCAAAGGTAGCGAACCAAAGGGTTTTACCCTTCCTGAGAAAGAAGTGGTGACATTGGACAATGGTCTCAATTTGGTGATGGTGCCTTATGGTGCCATTCCTAAAGCCACCATTACCATCATGGTGAAGGCTGGAAACATTCATGAGAAGGAAGACGAGACATGGCTACCAGATCTTTTGGCCGACCTGATGAAGGAAGGCAGTACAAGCATGGATGCCGAGGAAATTGCAAATCGCATGGCGGGCATGGGAGGAGATCTCAATGTTTCGGTAGGACCGCATAACACCAACTTGAATAGTTCGGTTCTCTACGAGTTCGCACCTGATGCTATAGGTATCATGGCCGATGTATTGATGAATCCATCCTTTCCTGAAAGCGAATTAGAGCGTTTGAAGAACGACATGAAGCGTAACATTAACTTGCAGCTGAGCAGACCTCAATCGCAGGCAAGAAAAGACTTTTTTGCCAAAATTTATCCGGATCATCCATATGGCAATCTTTTTTCTACCGAGGAGATCGTTGATGGATTTACTGTTGATGCGATCAAGAAATTCTATGATGAAAACTATGGTGCGAAAAGAACAACGGTCTATGTTGCAGGAAAGTTTGATAGAAAGTCAGTTGAAAAGGCAGTGAGAGATGCCTTCGCTGCTTGGAGAGAAGGTCCAGAAGACAACTATCCAACCGCCAAGGCTGTAGCTTCGGGTGACCTTGCTATTATCGATAGAGCCGGTGCGCCACAATCGACCATTATGTACGGTTTGCCTGTTGTTGACCCTTCCGATAAAGATTATATCCCCTTGATGGTTACCAACTCGATTTTGGGAGGTAGCTTCGGTTCTAGGATCACGAGCAATATTCGTGAAGACAAGGGATACACCTATTCTCCTAGAAGCCGCGTAGAAACGAACTATAAGTCAGGGGTTTGGTATGAATTTGCCGACGTTACTACCGCTTACACAGGAGCTTCTTTGGAAGAAATAAAGAAGGAGATCGTCCGACTTCAAAATGAACCACCGAGTAAGGAAGAACTTGAAGGAATTCAGAACTATGAGGCAGGCGTATTTGTTTTGAGAAATTCCACTCCTGGCGGAATCATCGGTCAACTATCCTTTTTAGAGATCCATGACCTGCCAGAGAGCGATCTACAGAATCGCGTGCAGCGAATCTATGAGGTCACTCCCGAAATGGTTCAGGAAATGACTCAGAAATACATCACCCCAGACCATATGACCTTAGTGGTCGTAGGGGACAAAAAGGTGATTGAAAAGCAGATCGAGGATTTTCAGAAGCAAGTAAAAAGTCCGAATGTAGAGTAAGGGCCACAAAATCATAAGAATAACAAACCCTGCCTATTTCGTTGCAAAACGCTTTAGGCAGGGTTTTGTATAGTAACTATTTTCAACTATTATATAAATACCTCTATTAGGAGGGCAACATTTTCTATTTATCTTTTTCCAAAGAGCTTGTCTCCTCCAAATTTAGCTGGGACATAATGATCTCTAATTTCATGTTGATACCATCTAGTTCTTCTTTCATCGCTGAAACTTTATCTTTCTCAGATAACAGCTCCGTTCTACTCTTTTCAAGCTGAGCTTTCAATTCTTTGATCGCCTCAAGCAATATAGGTGTCAAACCTGCGTAATTAACGCTCAATATGCCTTGCTCATCGGTTTGAACCAATTCGGGGTATTCTTTCTGTATCTCTTGCGCTATCACCCCAATTTGAATGGCCTCACCTCTTTTTTCAATATCTTTCCATTGATAGCTAACACCATTTAGGTTTCCAAGTTTTTCCAAACTATTCTTCAATGGTTTGATGTTTTTCTTTAAGCGTTTATCTGAATTTTGTGTCAAGGTGCCCGCCAAGGTTGCATCACCACTTCTCAGAACGACAAACGCATCGCTTCGAGAACTAGCAAACAAGCCATTGCCGATAACAAAAAGTCTGCTGGTTGGGCCTGAAGTGGTCCCATCTACTCCTGTGGTCGTATTATATTGTCCCACCGTAAATTGATTGTTGCCTTCCGAAATCGTATTTTCGCCGAATGCTGTTGCATTTACTCCGTTTGCAGCAGCTCCATTACCCATGCTAAATGAATTGAAGCCGGTGGCTGAGCCTCCAACTCCCGCAGCAAAGGCGTTGTCTCCGGAAACCAGCGTACCACTACCAAAGGCTGCGGAAAAGATACCAGTCGCACTGGTATTAGAACCAAAAGCGACAGTGGCCTCATTAGAAGCCACAGTGTTTTTTCCAAAGGAAGCACTGCTCTCGCCTGAAGCCTCTGTGTTGAATCCTGTTGAAAAAGAACGAGCACCACTCGCTGTGGTCACCACACCAAAAGCGGTAGAAGTGGCACCTGTAGCATTGGTCTGAAATCCAAATGCAGATGTATATTGTGCGCTTGCCTCAGTTTGATATCCTGTGGCAAAAGAGGTAAAGCCACTAGCCAAAACATCATAACCAGTGGCAAAAGAATCATCACCTAGATTGGTGTTATCCCAACTGGTGGTTTCGGCATGTCCAGCCCTGAATGCACCTTTGGTCTTATTAAAGAAAAACCGATTGTCATCATCGCTCGTAGATGAATTATCATCCAATTGGGAACTTCCAAAAACAAAATTGTCATCGAAGTCTCCTCCACTTACAATATTGTTGTTGATGGTAAAAATGGTGTTTCCAATGGTTGTTCTTGGCACCCATGAGGTTGTGCCATCGCCATTGGAAATAAGCACATTAGTGTCGTTACCCCTATCTGCAGGCAATGAGTATCCTGTATTATCATTAAAAAAATCCAAAGTGAGCATCCCATTGATCTCCGTATTTCCATTCTTAAGGATCACCAAGGCATCACTTTCCGAATTCAGGGCTGTAGTACCATTACCGATCACGAAAAGTCTGTCGGTAGGAACGATAGTATTAGGATCACCGAAGGATAGTGTATTTCTAATGCCCATAGAAACTTGTCCATAGGATTCTGCCGTGGTGGCCCATCCGAGTGAGGTGGCGCCAAAACCTTCAGCACTGGTCTCATAGCCCATCGCCACGGATGCCGTTCCTGAAGCTTTTGAAAGATAATTGGTGGCCTGGGCATATAATCCGCTTGCTGTCGTGCTACGCCCCAATGCCACCGCATTGGTATTGTTCGCCACTGTTAACTGACCTGCGGAGAAAGAAGCCTCGCCACTCGCAACGACACCATCACCAAGAGCTACAGAGTTGTTACCCAATGTGTTCTCGTTCCAAATATAGATATCACTAATTCCTGACTGCCCTACCCTGAAGGCCCCTTTAGACTTGTCGAAAAACATACGTCTTGTATCGGCAAAGGTAGCAGGGTCATCATCTAATTGCGTGCTTCCAAACACGAAGTCGTCTGTTGCAGTATTTCCAGGAACATTGGAGGTCACCCCATTTTCTGTAGTGAAGGCAGCTTCTACGAAATTTTCGTCACTTATAGCTCCAGCGCTCCCAGCATGAAGTGCATAGGGAACACTGACCAATTGGCTGTTCCCAACCAAGACATAGCTGCTACCGCCAGTGACATCGATCGCCACTCTTAGCCAATGGCTGTTATCTCCCCAAGCTATAGTGGAAAAATCGTCCGTTGTGGTCCCCGACCCGATCTGAAAACTGAAGACACCATTTGCATCGGTCACCACATCATGGATCTCGGTATAAACAGGAACGCCCGTGGAACTGCCAGGCAATATGGCCACTTGAACTCCAATGTTTTGCTCAGACAAGACGTTGCCATCATTATCAATGGCGGCCGCCTGGTAATTGATCAGATTCGGTGCTTGTGCAATAACAAAGCCAGAGAGGCTTAAAAAGATTAGGAAAAGAAGATTTTTCATCATGCAGTGTTAAAAGTTTTCCTAACAAAGCTACTTCTCTCACCAATGGCGTCCTACATAAACTTTGTGAACGCAAAAAAACTTTGTAAGCGTTAAATAGTACTAAGATCCTTAAATCGAACTTAGTACTGCATTCAAGATTTTCTAATCCACATTGAGGAACTTTTCTTCTGTGTAGTCTAGCAATTCTACTCCCCCAGCTTTCCCATGACCCGGAACCACATGTTCAACATCCGGGAAAGCGACTTTTATCCTTGAAACCGTTTCTGACCAGGCTTCGACATTGGCATCGCCCAGATAGCCTTTTCCCGCGCCCATGGCCTTAATGAGACAACCTCCAAAAAGCACCTTTTCGCTTGGAATATAGGCGACGATATTGTCGCTGGTGTGACCTTCACCGAAATATTGTAGAATTACCGTCTGATTCCCTATGGAAATTTCTCTGATATCATCGAAACCAACTTTAGGTATTTCCAAGCTGTCCCTTTTGGCCAATTCAATGGTGAGATTATTTGCAACAGAAAGCACGTCTCTTCTGTGAAATGCCTTTAATCCACCGAGGCAATCATCATGGAAATGAGTAGGTACTACAGCTTCTACTTTACAATCTAACTGCTTCTCTATCCATTCTATCAATTCATTGGAAACGTCATCTGTGATTGGCGTATCTAATATTATGGCCTCGCCACTACGGGCATAGACCAACCCATTGCAAGCTACTTTTCCGTAATCTTGAGTCTCCAAATAGGAAATATGGATAAAAGTATTTGGGGTAAGTTGTTGGATATTTAGAGTCGTTGAATGATAGGTTTTAGGTGATGGGTGTTGGTCTTTACAAGAAATAAAAGTTGTGGTAATAACCAGTGCTAAAAATAATCTGTATTTCACTTTTTAAAAATTTTAGTTTGCCTATACCTACTAAAATTAACCAAAAATCCCCCACATTGCTGCAAGGGATCTTCTATTTCAGATTTCGTATTTCGAGACTAACCTCGTATCAACTTCTTGTACTTGATACGTTTTGGCATTATATCGCCGCCTAGACGATTCTTTTTGTTCTCCTCGTAATCCGAGAAGCTTCCTTCAAAGAAATATACCTGACTATCGCCTTCAAAGGCGAGGATATGCGTACAGATCCTGTCCAAGAACCAACGATCGTGACTGATCACCACGGCGCAGCCCGCAAAGTTCTCCAAGCCTTCTTCCAATGCACGGAGGGTATTTACATCCAAGTCGTTCGTAGGCTCATCCAGTAGCAGCACATTCCCTTCTTCCTTTAAGGTCATGGCCAAATGCAAGCGGTTGCGTTCTCCACCCGACAAGGTAGATACCTTTTTGTTCTGCTCGCTTCCAGAGAAGTTGAAGCGTGACAGATAGGCGCGAGAATTCACCTGCTTCCCTCCCATCATCACCAACTCTTGTCCGTCCGAAAAATTCTCCCATATCGACTTCTCAGGATCGATATTACTATGCGACTGATCCACGTAGGCGATCTTTGCGGTATCGCCCACCGCAAAAGTTCCTTTGTCTGGGGTCTCTTCTCCCATGATCATCTTAAAGATGGTAGTCTTACCAGCACCGTTGGGTCCAATAATTCCAACGATACCAGCTTGTGGAAGATTAAAATTGAGATCTTCGTATAACAATTTATCTCCAAAGGCCTTACTTACGCCGTTTGCCTCGATTACATTGGTTCCCAGACGAGGGCCATTTGGAATATAGATCTCCAATTTCTCTTCGATCTTTTTCTGATCTTGATTCAGTAGTTTATCATAATTGTTCAAACGCGCTTTTTGCTTGGCTTGTCTTCCCTTCGGGGCCATACGTACCCATTCGAGCTCTCGCTCCAAGGTTTTCTGTCGTTTTGAGGCAGCTTTTTGCTCTTGCGCCAGTCGCTTGGATTTCTGGTCTAACCATGAAGAGTAATTCCCTTTCCATGGAATGCCTTCTCCTCTATCCAATTCTAGGATCCATCCTGCTACATTGTCCAAAAAATAGCGATCGTGCGTTACGGCAATCACTGTACCTTTATATTGCGCCAAGTGATGCTCTAACCAATGCACCGACTCTGCATCCAAATGGTTGGTAGGTTCATCGAGAAGCAGTACATCGGGCTGTTGCAATAACAAACGGCACAACGCTACACGTCGACGTTCTCCACCAGAAAGCACTGAGATCTTCTTATCGCTTTCAGGTGTGCGAAGCGCATCCATCGCAATCTCTAGTTTTGTGTCTAACTCCCATGCTCCACTGGCATCGATCTTATCTTGAAGTACGGCTTGCTTGTCCATAAGTTGCTGCATCTTATCAGCATCCTCATAGATCTCTGGAAGCCCAAACATATCATTGATCTTATTGTATTCGTCTAAAACGGCTACGGTATCGGCCACCCCTTCCTTTACAACTTCGAGGACAGTCTTATTTGGATCTAACTGTGGTTCTTGCTCTAAATATCCGACGGTATATCCTGGGGCAAACACGACATCACCCTGATAGTTCTTCTCTACCCCAGCGATAATGCGCAATAAGGTAGACTTACCTGAACCATTTAGTCCTAATATTCCTATTTTGGCTCCATAAAAGAAACTTAGATAAATATCTTTCAGCACCTGTTTATTGGTACTTTGATAGGTCTTGCTGACCTTATTCATCGAGAAGATGACCTTCTTATCGTCTGACATGTGTTGGTTTGAAGTTAACGTTAATGGTTTATTGTTTTATTTTTCAAAAAGGAACTACACCCGTCCTTTTAGGGCATTGAAAACCCAAGCGATGGCGAAGAATCCAATACCGACAGCACCGAAGCCATAGCCGGCAACATCGTCATATCTAAAGGCGCCAAGTCCTATTAATGCGACACCTACAAAAATCATAATAAAAGTGGCCCATGCCAGCACTGTGTTCTTGTTCATTCCCATGTTGAAAGCAATTTTTTAAGTTGGGGATTTTTTATTAACTAATATCGGGCTGCAAATATCGTATTTTTTGTCAAATTGGCTTCCCGACCGATGGTGATTAAAATTACAAAAAATAAAGTAGGGTAACGCATTAATTTTCAGCATCAATAAGAAAGCTGAAACATTTCTTTTCTTTCGGTAGAGCGATTTTACAACGTTTTAGTAACTTCGCAGGAGTCAAAAATACAGCTCATGGACCTTAACTTCAACAAGAACGAAGACCACAACAAACTACTTGTTTCAGACTTGCGTCGAAAATTCGCCAAAGTAAAACTTGGTGGTGGCCAAAAGCGCATCGACAAGCTTCATGCACAGGGTAAAATGACCGCTCGAGAGCGTATCGATTATTTATTGGACGCCAAAAGGCCGTCCATAGAAATTGGTGTATTTGCAGGTGAAGGCATGTATGAAGAACACGGTGGTTGCCCTTCTGCAGGAGTAGTTGTAAAAATTGGTTATGTGAAGGGAAAGCAGTGCATTGTTGTAGCCAATGATGCTACGGTAAAGGCTGGGGCCTGGTTTCCGATCACCGGAAAGAAGAACTTAAGAGCACAAGAGATCGCCATCGAAAATCGTCTACCGATCATCTATCTGGTGGATAGTGCTGGGGTGTATCTCCCAATGCAAGATGAGATATTTCCAGACAAGGAACATTTTGGCAGGATCTTCAGGAACAATGCCGTGATGAGCAGTATGGGAATTACCCAAATCGCTGCTGTGATGGGTAGCTGTGTCGCTGGTGGCGCCTACCTGCCTATTATGAGTGACGAGGCTTTGATCGTAGACAAGACCGGTAGTATCTTTCTCGCAGGAAGCTATCTTGTAAAAGCGGCTATCGGAGAAGAAATCGACAATGAGACGCTCGGTGGCGCAACCACCCATTGTGAAGTAAGTGGGGTTACCGACTATAAGGCCAAGGATGACAAAGATGCGCTAGACACCATTAAAAATATTGTTGACAAGATCGGGGATTTTGATAAGGCTGGTTATCATCGATCCGAAGCTATTAAGCCTAAAGAGAATCCCCAGGACATTTATGGTATTTTGCCCAAGGCTCGAAATGAGCAATATGACATGATGGAGATCATTAGGCGTTTGGTGGATGATTCTGCCTTTGACGAATACAAAGCAGGCTATGGGCAAACCTTGATCACGGGATACGCTCGTATCGACGGTTGGGCTGTTGGTATCGTGGCCAATCAGCGAAAAATTGTCAAAACCACCAAAGCAAAGACCAAACCAAGCCAGATGCAATTTGGGGGTGTGATCTACAGCGATTCTGCGGATAAAGCAACACGGTTTATAGCCAACTGCAACCAAAAGAAGATCCCATTGGTCTTCCTGCAAGATGTCACTGGCTTTATGGTAGGAAGCAAGAGTGAGCATGGAGGCATCATCAAAGATGGTGCTAAAATGGTGAATGCAGTGAGCAATTCGGTCGTACCAAAATTTACAGTGATCATCGGTAATAGTTATGGTGCTGGCAACTACGCCATGTGCGGAAAGGCTTATGACCCAAGATTGATATTTGCTTGGCCCAGTGCGGAATTGGCGGTGATGGGTGGGTCGCAGGCGGCCAAAGTATTACTTCAGATAGAGACGGCTTCTTTAAAGAAGAGAGGTGAGACCATCACTCCAGAAAAGGAAAAGGAATTATTTGATAGCATCAAATCGAGATACGACGCACAAGTGTCACCCTACTATGCGGCGGCGCGTCTTTGGACAGACGCCATTATCGACCCCTTGGATACCCGAAAATGGATCTCCATCGGGATTGAAGCAGCCAACCACGCTCCTATTGAAAAACCTTTTAATTTGGGGGTGATACAGACATAGTCTTCAAGGTCTCGTAATTATCGTTATATGCGAATCAAGTATTTCGTGAACTATGTTTCACATGCTTATAGAACGTGGACCTCTTCGATCACCTCCGTATAAATAGCCGGTCTTATTCTTCTAGCGGCCATTATTCTATATGGACGTATTTATAAATCTAGCGTTGGATTTATAAATACAACCTATCAACAATTTGAATGTCAACTTCTTACACCTAGATTTACTCTAAATGGCGGAAACCGAAAAGCCATTAATAGAGTAGGTAAATCCAATTAACTATTTAACTTATGAAAATCTTTAAAAATTTTCTGTTGCTTGCTGCATGCGGAGCACTTCTGCTTTTCAGTTGTAGTAAAGACGAACAAGGAGTCAATTTCGATTCCAATGCTTTGGATGAACTCTCTGGAAAAGAGATTTTTAAAAGCGTTTTGTTTGCTGATGGTGTTTTGACAAGTAAAATTCCCGTACTGGCTAACAATTTTGATTTTGAGTCTTATTTCGACGATGATGAATTGCAATTGTATAGAGAATTACAAGATGAAGTTCTCGGCTCTATCGATAGTCAATACCCAGAATACTTCGCGAGCTTCAAGCGAACCATGAGGTCTAACAACTTTGAGCTTATCAGACAGGCCATTACAGAGGCATCGACGATCGTAGTGAAAGCCTCGATGCAACTTCATGAAGCCGATTACGAAAAAGGCCAAGAGTTAACCAATTCTCTACTCGAAGACCAAGCGTTGAAAGGTCTAAAAATTGATGCAGAGGGTCGCAAAATTATGGACCTTAGAGCTGGGAATCTCAGACAATCCTTTTTAAACGACAATAATGCCTTTGTATTGAATGTTGTCGTGCTTATCAATGTCGCTACAGCAGTAAACGTGGTCAACGTTGCCGTAGCTGTGAATGCTGTAGCGGCAGTCGATACTGTGGTGGTCGTTACACGCGAGGAAGAAGAGCCACCAGAGGATCAACAACGAGATAGCAATAGTCTTATCTTGGATGAAATTTCCGCATCGATAATCGCAATGAATTAACTTAAGGACCTTGGCTTATGAATGTAAAATGGTTTTTTATCGGCACTTTGGGATTGACAATTTCACTGATCGCTTACACCTTAATAATCTTTATTAAAGGGAACCCCATATCGTTGCGATACAATATGGGCAACAAGATGAAGGTAAAGACATTTGTAAGCCAAGGTTTTAGTTTCTTCACTAAGGACCCTAAAACGGAGGTCTATAGGATATACAGCAAACAAAATGGATATGTCGAAGCGATCCCGCAAAGTAATTTTAGCGCGGGCAATTATTTTGGGGCAAGTAGAAAAAGAAGATTGGTAGAGGCTAAGCTAGAGATCATCTTTGGCATGCTGGATTCGACTGATTATGTGCAGCCAAAAATTGCATTGAATGAATTTCTATCATCTAGAGACTCTTTACCAACGATCGTCGTAGAGATGCAGCACGATTTCCTTTGCGAGGAATATTACATCGTTAAAAGCAAACCCGAACCATGGCCACTGTTTTCGAGAAAGGTCGAAAGTTATTACCCATACCAGATCTGCAAGTTAGTCTTTAAATGTCCTTGGCCCTCATTATGAAAGCAATCGAAAAAATCACCTCCAAGAATCAGTTCACGAACCTTTACGGTTTTACCAGAAGCCTATTGGCGTTGGGCACATTGATTACCTTGGCCTTCAACCACCCCAGACTCCTTTTCTTTTATGGTTTGAATTTTGAAACGAGGTACATCAATGAAAGCTCGCTCACGTTCTTTAGCCTTTTCCCAGATGAATACTTGATACTTGCCAAAGTAATTGCAATTATAGCCCTATTGATAGTCATAATAGGAATCTACCCTAGATATTTTGGGATTGTCCATTGGTACATAACCTTCAGCTTTTTGAAGGACTGCCCGGTGGTCGACGGAGGGGATCAAATCGCTTCAATTCTCACCCTATTATTGATCCCATTGACCTTATTGGACGCAAGAAAAAATCATTGGAATGATCCATCTAAGAAAAATGACAGTCCTTACAAGCAAATTATTGCGCATTTCATGTTTTTCCTCATACAATTACAGGTGTCGTTTATATATTTTGACGCGGCGGTCTCTAAACTTAGTGTGAAAGAATGGATGAATGGGACGGCGGTATACTATTGGTTTACAAGCCCGACATTTGGAGTACATCCATGGTTAGAGCCATTGGTCTTTCCTTTGTTAAGAAATCCCATTTCCTTGACCATGATCACCTGGGGTGCCATTTTTCTGGAACTTTTGTTGGCTGCCGCCCTTTTCATGAATTATGGTCGGCGAAAGTATCTTTTGTTTGCGGGTATTGCTTTTCATTTCCTGATCATACTAGTTCATGGTCTCCCAAGCTTCTTTTGCAGCATGACTGCTTGCCTCATATTATATCTATTGCCTTCTGATCACCGATTTAATATGGAGAAGATCAAAAGTTTAAGAATAACATTATCTAAAGCAATTAAAAAGAATATCCTGTCATTACCTAAACGGGTCAGTTCGGGCAAATTGGTCAGATAGCTATAATGCTGTCTATTGAGGAAATATTTGCAGCGCGCGGCTGAAACAATTACTTTAAAACCAATGAATCTGTAAATATCATAAGAACCTTAATTGCCCCGTGGCATTGATCTTTGCCAATTTTTGACTAAGGTTCTTTGCTGCAAGGCGATATACCTTTATCTTCTCTTCGCCACTTTTGCTATCTCGTATCGTAAGTTTAAAATAGGTTGGAAACAAGGTCTCATTTCCTTTATACGAGAGATTGATTTCCCAACTGTCTGTTAGTTGATCGATAAAAAACCGTTCAGACGAGTATCCGTAGACCTTTTCATTATTGATACGCTCGGCATTTTCAGAAATGGTATGATTCCATGTATGAAAGTATCCGTCTTGGTTAACAAAATGCAGATCAAATTGGGCATCTTGGTTATTCCATTCAACAAGGATCTCTATATCATTGGTTTCCTGATCTTCATAGACAAAGGTATATGCTTCATCTTCATTGCTAAGCTTCAACGCGGATAAATTGCGCTCGTACTTTAAAAGTTGTTTGAGTGTTGCATTCTGCTCAATGTTGTGCATCTTGAAAATGATCCCGTTATACAAGTTCTCTGAAAGCTTAAGATTGTTCAATCTCGCTTCTGCTTTAGCCAGATCACGCACACTTTGAATCGTAGGCGCCATGGTCGCTATATTCTTATAAATATCTTTGGACGCTTCAAAATAGCCGATCTCATCCAGTTTATAGGCCATTGCCCTTAATGCTTCCACATTATCGGGGAATGTATTAGCTATCCCATTCAAAATTGCTAGTGGCTTAAAGTCATCGGGGAAATTTTTACTGAAATGATCAAAGCTAGTGATGTAGAAATCCAGTAAGTGGCCATAGGTCTTTCGTTGATTTTCGTATTCGAGATAAGCACGTTCAAAATTACCAGTCATCTTATTATATTCCGAGATGTACTTTGGAGACCCTGTTTGTACGGTTTCAAATGCTACCGTAGGTTGGTCAAACTTTTCCTTATCTGTGATCTTGGCCTTGAGACCACTATCGGGGTCGACATAATTCTTAGTATTTATAATGATCACCCCTCCTGCTCCAAGGGTACCATACGGATTCAACTGAGTAAGGTTCTTTAGAAGTACCAGCTTCTCTATGAGCTGAACATCTATCCATGTGGGGATATCCCTGACGACCAAGCCATCGATATCCCATGCGACAGGAATCACAGCGTTTCTTAGCGCCCCAAATGATGTAGGGCGACGCAGCACTACCCGCGCGCTGCCACCATTACCCAAAACTCTAACACCTGGCATACTTTGAACAAGGGCTATAATATCGGGAGGGAATCTTCGGATCTCATTCTGAGTAAGCACGTCGCTGGGGGCAATGCCAGAGACCCTCCTTTTTCCAAAGGCACCAAATATTTTCTTCTTCTCCCTGGCCTTTTGCTTTTCCGAGCTGCGCTTTTTTTGCTTCGACAGTACCACTTCATCCAAATACACTTCGTCATCAACCAGCACGATCTCTAAAGGTCTTATGAACTGCGTTACCTTAAAAGTGAAATTTTTCTTTCCAACATAGGAAACTCGAATCCGCTGGCCCTGAGTTGCATTTATAGAAAATTGTCCATCTTTATCGGTAATGGTCGTAGAATTATCGTTCAGATTATATATACTGGCATTCACAATAGGTCCATTGAGCCCTTTTACTATTCCTGTGATTTGTTGTTGGCAGTATGTTATGCCATAATTGATGAGTACAATTGATGCTAGTAACTTTAACTTCATACCCTAAAAGATTAAAATAGCTTTTTACTGGCCTTACCAAACAAATAAATATATAAACATCTGGTAACCATATAAATATACTAATACGTCATCATACTTTTTTATCTTTTAGATCAACTTTACCATTTACAGCGTGCTCATCTAAATTTATCATGGAATATAAATCAGTGCAAAATGCTGAAGCATCTTTTAGTAAGGCCAGGTCTGTAACTCGTACGAAGTTTGAGGTCTACTTTGTTATATGCTGACCATCTTCAGAGATGAGTAAAAGTTTCGTTTGCCGTCCATTGACATATCTATGGCCCATATCGTCATAAAAACCAGCTTCTTCGAGCATTACCCTGATCTCTTTTTTCCATTCTTTGAGAAATACCTTGGTGTTAAGTTCTATTGCATATACGGTATTAGGGTATAATGGATAGTCCCCGTTCACCGGAACGCCTCCTTGTGAATCCCACATACCAATGGTGGGTCCCGCACTGTGTCCGTATAATCCAAGAGGGTGCGTATAAATTTGCGGTTTAAGGCCTTCTCCTTTCGCTTCACTCAACGATTTGAGCAAAATTTCATTCCCCGTTCTCCCTGTTTTAAAATTACGCGTCAATATATCCTGCAGTCGATTACCTTCCTTGAGCGCGTCTTTTAAAAATGCTGGCGCTTCTTGCTCACCAGACTTTAGTACATAGGCCAATTCTTGGCAATCGGTATTTAATCTCAAGTAAGTGATGCCAAAATCGCAATGAAGCAGATCGCCCGGCCGTATCACATCTAACTTTGGCTTATTATCAAAAGCATATAGGTCACTATTTTCCGCTCTTTGCACATCCACTGTAGGATGAAACCAGGTCTCTAAACCCAAGGACCTTACCTTATCGCGCATCCACCAGACCACATCTTCGGTCGTAGTGACGCCTGGTGTGATCACATTTGCTGAAAAGGCTTCTTCTATGATTTGATGAGTAATATGCACCAAATGACTATAAATGGCCATCTCACGTTCCGTCCTAGTTTCTATCCATCCAATGGCCAACTTCTCGGCAGAGACGACCCTTTTTTGGAATTTCTTGGGAAGTCTTGTCATGAATGCATCATGGTCGGTCTTCACTATCCCGTCGGCAATCCCAAAATGATCAGAATAGTTAAGACCGATCTTTTTTGGATTTTTTCCTATGATCAGGTCAATGAGTGCCTGCCATTGATCGGGCTGTTTTTCCTTGTTCCAAACAGATTTGATATTCTTGCCAATATCATAACGGGCGATGGCTAATTTTTCAATGGTGCTCTTTGATCTATCTCGGAAGAAGACCAAAATGGTTCTTCGCCTAGCATTTAACCAGGTGGCTGGCAGCATCGTCCTCAATACAGGGTCCTCGTTGTATTCTCTAGAGATCACGATCCACATGTCGATATCCGCTCGGTCCATCAATGTTGGCAGAAGGTCATTGAAGCGTTCTTCTAATATCTCATCTACGATCTTGGCTCGTTCTCTTTCGGGCAGTATGTGTTGCGAATAACTATAGATCGATAAAATTGAAAACAGGAAAAGTATGGTCTTTTTCATCAAAACGAAGTTGGATAATTAGTCATTATAAAGAAACTAAATATTATTCGGAGTTCCTTCTTTACAGGCGATATATTTGAATTTCTTGCTAAAAATCAGTATCTTAAAGTCCCTGTTATAGGAACCAAAACCATTAAAAAACAACCAATTATGGGAACTGTAAAAACCTTGAACAAATGGGCCAACGCACATACCTATATTCCTCTGGATATCATACGTATAGCCCTTGGTGTCTTTTTATTCATCAAAGGGACAGCCTTTGTGACCAATATCCAATCTTTGGTAGAACTGGTGCAACCACTGAAAGGATGGGGCGGCACTATGTTATTGATGCATTATATCGCACCAGCACATATGGTCGGTGGAGTAATGATCGCTTTTGGATTACTTACACGCTGGTCAACACTCTCACAGATACCCATACTTGTAGGAGCGGTGATGATCAACTTCGTAGGCGAAATGCAAACCGGTAATTTTATCACTTCGATCATTGTTTTGATGTTACTCGTCTTCTTTACAGTTTATGGGTCTGGCAAGCATTCTGCGGATTATTATTTTAAGATGCAACAATAAAAAGAAAAGTTGTCAAAAGAAAGAGCGCCCTTAGGCGCTCTTTTGCTTCTAAAAAGAAGCATCATCAAACTAACCAACCATTACCCTTCGTATCTATTCGATAGTCTTGATAAGTCGAATGAATTCTGCCCGGTACCCTTTTCGGTCTTTACCTCTACCCGACTTGGCCAAGGCTATGATGTCATTGAGTGTAGCGCCGTTATCGTATTTCGATTTACGCAATCGCATTCCTAATAAAGCCACGGCCGAAGCAAACTTGAAATCTGAAGATATCGATGCTATTTCATCTTTTTGAACATGAACCATTTCGATACTTTTGGTACCATCTGGTTTCTTGTATCTAAACTTCACTGTAAAGAGTTCATCGGAATTTGCATCATTTTGAATCGCTTGGGTGTATTTCAATTCATCAACCGATTTCAGGTATTCTGAAGATACCCCTGCTGGAATCACCTCATATAAAGCAGTCACCTTGTGCCCGCTTCCCAACTCGCCTGCATCTTTGGTGTCATCCTTGAAATCCTCGTCCGCCAATAATCGATTCTCATAGCCGATCAATCGATATGCCTGTACCTTTGTAGGATTGAATTCTACTTGAATTTTCACATCTTTGGCAATAGTATATAATGTTCCACCAAACTCAGCACCAAACACCTTTTGCGCCTCTAGCATAGTATCTATATAAGCATGATTCCCGTTGCCTTTGTCCGCAAGTGTCTCTAATTTCGAATCCTTGTAATTTCCCATTCCAAAACCCAAAACCGATAGAAACACACCACTTTCGCGTTTTTCTTCAATCAGCTCTTCCATGGCCTTATCGCTGGAAGCCCCGACGTTAAAATCCCCATCTGTAGCTAAAATGACGCGATTATTACCCCACTTCTTGAAATTCTTTTCTGCCAATCTATAAGCTAGCTTTATCCCGGCACCACCAGCTGTTGAACCACCTGCTTCGAGATTGTTAAGTGCAGCAAGTATTTCTTCTTTCTTATCACCCGATGTTGGTTTCAATACTACTCCTGCCGCTCCTGCATAGACAACGATGGACACTTTGTCCTCTGCCCGCAATTGATTTACAAGCAGTCGGAATGCTGACTTTAGCAATGGCAGTTTATTCGCTGCGCTCATCGAACCAGATACGTCTATTAAAAACGTTAGGTTCGTTGAAGGAATGGCCTTTGATTCATACTCTTTTCCTTGTAATCCTATTCGAACCAGTTTGGTGTCTTGATTCCAAGGTGTGATACCAACTTCTGTATTAATCGAAAAGGGATGTTCATCTGTGGGTTGCGGATAGGAATAGTCAAAATAATTGATCATTTCTTCGATCTTTACAGCGTCTGGAAAAATTTGCTGGCCATTATTGATCATTCGTCGTATGTTGCTATACGAGGCTTTATCAACATCGATAGAAAAAGTAGATAGCGGTGACAATGAAACTCGCTCAAAATCGTTCTCATTGATCTGTGAATAGGATTCATCATTTTCAATTCGATAATTACCTGCTCTTGTCGTTATTACAATGCAACCGTGTTTTGCGATCTTTCCAAATCTGGATCTGGCGTCAGCACCTTTATAGACATTCATTTTTTCAATTTCATTGGGGTCTATACCAGCCACAATACCATTATACAATTTTTGAATGGGCACCCCATCCACGATATACAACGGCTCTTTCCCTGGTTTTATAGCATGTTGTCCTCTAATCAGTACATTGGTTCCACTACCAGTCACACCATTATTGTTGCTTATTGACACTCCAGATACTTTACCTTTCAACTGATTTGCCAGTGTAGAATGATAGGCCTTTTGTTCTTGCCTTTTGAGCTGTGCTTTAGAAGGTTTGTGATTTCTTGCGACATAATATCCCGAAACTGCTCTGCTTCTACTTACGCCATAACCGACGACCACCACCTCGTCCAATTCACTTGATGACTGCATAGAAACGTTGATGACATTAGCTACCCCAATGGTGACTTCCTGACTATCATAACCAACATAGGCGAATACCAATATTTCTCCGAAATTTGCCGTGATCGAATAATTACCATCAAAGTCGGTTGTCGTCCCATTACTGGTACCTTTGACAATGACAGTGGCTCCAGGAAGTGGATGGCCGGAATCGTCCGAAACTGTTCCTGTAATGTTTTTCTGTTGGGCAACGGCGATCGTTCCGATCATCGTTGCGATTAAAATTGAAACAAAATTTTTCATAATGGTCAGTGTTTAATTTTTATTTCCTAAAAAATACGTTAGCGCAGCATTGTTGGGTGCTACCGTGATGCTTTCAATATCTGTGGGATTCAAGGAATTGAGCACGGAAAGGTCATAACGCACACCGTCGATGAGTAAAATGGTGTCAACTGAATTTCGCATAGAAATGACTGGCCTTCCAACAGGCAATGGCTGATCGGCAATTCGAATGCTGGGAACTTTGGCTCGTAACGCATTATAAATGTCTTGTTGCGTCACCAAATTGAATTCTTGAGAACTTATTTGATACGTAGTGAAAGGTAATTTGGCGGCCCAAGATATAGTTGGGCAACAAAGAGTAACGGTAGTTACCGGACAATGACTGTTATTTACCTGAACGAGTTGTCCATCTGTCGTAACCAAATTGACTCCAGGAGTCAACGCTTTCGGTTTATCGACTATAAATACTTTAAGCGGTGCTGTTCTTGTTTTGACCTTTTGATCTTGCCCAAATGCGCTTCCTGCCAAGAGGCATAGTATCAATAGAGAAGTAAGTCTTTTCATAGTCGGTGATTTTAAAGTATATCACGAAACTATGATACCCGTAGAAGCTATAAAACAATGAATGAGTGAACGATGCCCAGATGGCTGTCTAAAGTTACTTTTGAGTGAGGGAGTTATTATGTGGAAATAGAATCTTTAGTATAGTGATAACTAGAATAGCAGGCATTCCAATCGATGAACTCGACATGTTCCTGCTTGTTACTTTAATGCTGTTTTTACTATAAAAGAAGCACCCTTATGGCACTTAGATGATCTGTTTAACACAAATCTTTCTTACTCTTGGGTCAACTGATACGTTAGTCTAGTCCCAGTGCCTATGGTTTCTTGTGAATTACAATTCTTATCATTCACAGATCCCGTGCAGTATTCCGAATCTTGGGCTATTGTCTGAATATCACCACCCCTGATAGCAGTGGTGTCAGTTATTTTAGCGATGCGCATTTTCTTTAGACTGAGTGTGGTCTTTTTTCTTTTAGGTGATTGCATAGTGTGGAGTTATTGATTGGTCTAACTCAAATATAGCCTCTTTGACCAAAACCTCATAATATGATAAGGTGATATTTATAAATTCAACGTACTAAAAGATACATAAAAAACTGTATATCAAAATGATAGCTCTTTTTTCTTCTGAGCCAACTGTTTTAAGAAATAAGACGGATAGAGCCCAGTTTTTTTATAGAAGGCCAACCTAAAGGATTGTGCATTATTGAATCCTGCTTCCTTGGCGATAGCATCTATAGTATACGACTGTAAGGTCTTATCGTTAGCAAGACGATCTACGATTATGTCAATTCGGAGATTGTTGAAATAATTGGAAAAGTTGACTTTTTTGAAAACATTGATCACTTTGGATAGATAAGCACTATTGGTGCCAAATTCTTTTGCCAACGAATTGAGTGTATAATTCTCTGTGATCTTTTCAGATCGCTCAAAAGCTTCCAACTTCTCTAGGATGATATTGATCTGGTCTTCTGATAGGCCTATTTTCTTTGAGCGCTCCTTATCGGTCCTATCAGGAGTAAGAGATTTATTCGGTTTTGCCTTTTGGGCGAGCATTAACTTGTCAAATCTTTTTTGGTACTTTCTTGACCTTATTACAAAAAAGATGACCATGAATAGGAGAATACCGACTGCCAGATAGAGAAAGAGCATGTTCTTTTTGCTTTTGTTCAATAGGCGTTCTTTCTCGGCTAGCAAATTTGGGGTGTCATACTCCTTGGTAATATTGCTTCCAAGGTTTTGAAATTCCTCGACAATGGCCTCGTTCACAGATATCAATTTATCTATGGTCAGAAGCTTTTTTTCGTCATCTTCGGTTATCGTATAATATGTTAATAGCTTTTCGCTGGCGACCTGCATTTTTATGATCAATTCCTCTGGTGATTCTGCATACATTGAGTCCACCTTTTTGAGATAATGGATGGCCTCCAGATAATTATGTCTACCTGCGTAGACATCGCTTATTGTCAAGTAACAGCCTGCAAGCGATTTCTTGTTGTACTGCAGCATCAATGATGCCTTTTTCAAACTGTCGACCACCTCAATATCATACTCCTTATTTAGAACCTTGGTGTCCCCGTACACCAGCAAAAAATGATGGTATAAATAGGTGTTGTTACTCTTCTGACTTTCGACGATCCCTTTTCTGCATATGATGATCGCGGAGTCTAATTTCATATTGCGATTATAAGCATCGGTCAAGGCATATAAGGACTTCAGATATTGATCGTTATAGGCGATCTTATAAGATTCAATATCAAAGAACTTAAGATTTTCTCTAAAGATATTGAGAGTCTCTTCATTTTTACCATTGGTGACATTCTTAAGCAACCCTATATAATGCCTAACGACCATTTGCTGATAATCGTTGTCATTTTCCTTGGCGATAACATCTGCTCTTTTCAAGGACTCAAACGCCTCATTGTATTTGGACATGTAATAATATTGAATGCCCTTTTGCAAATGTCCAATCCCCAGATAGTCCTGATCCTGTAACTCTTTGGTAACTTGCAAAAGACTATCGATATAAGTGATCGCCAAAGGCGTGCGAGTGTGAAGTTGTGATAATATCAAGTAGGCCTCTGCAGTTTTAGTGATATCGCCCTTTGCTCTAGCTGCGCTGAGATAAGACCGCGCTTCACTCCTCTTCAGCGAATCAGAATCCAAACTCCGCAGATATTCTGTAAATGACTGATGGTCCGAATGGTATAGCGAAGTCTTAGTGCTATCTTGTGCAAAAAGAACGCTGCAAAAAATAATATTAAAAATAAGAATGATGTAATTGTTGTATTTATCACTCAAAATTCAATCGTTTATTATCCACAAAAGATACAAGATTCTGACCAATTTTATTATGCATTGTTGCTTTTCAACGGAAAATTGGCCCTTTGCAAGAATACTAGAAGAATATCTGGACTGTAAGGTGATTTTTTTGAAAACAATTTCGATTAAACCTGAAAGCTTCAAAAGAACATGATAAAACTCATATTCTATAAAGGGCGAAGTGAATAAATTCGTGCTATGAAAAATACCATTGCCGAACGCATTTATGACTTTTTAAAGGACTTTCCACCGTTCAGTTTACTCGCTACCGAAAAGTTGTTGGAAATTGCAAAAAATGTGGTTGTAATTCATCTTGTCAAAGATGAGTACATCTTTAGGCAGGGAGAGAATATCCACGATTGTTTCTATGTCGTGCAGGAAGGTGCGCTGGGTATTTTTAGCGAAGAAAATGGTATTTTGATTGATGAATGTGACGAAGGTGATATTTTTGGTTTGCGTGCACTTATACGGAAGGATAATTATATTCTAAGCGCCAAGGCCATTGAAGAAAGTATTCTCTACAGTATTTCATCCGATCTGCTCGAGAGTGTCATTCATTCCAATACAGCCGCCAACAAATTTCTAATTTCCAGTTTCGTTACAAACAGTAGAAATCCATATTCAAAAAATGACGATTCTCCCCTATTCATGCATTCACAGGTGCCAAATCGGTTTGAGCATCATTTTACAGGGGTTAGATCTGCAGAGTATTCGAAGGATCCTGTCACTTGTAATTTATCGGCCAAAATTAGTGAGGCTGCTAAAGTTATGGCCAACAAAAAAGTTGGTTCTATAGTAATCACCAAAAACAAGCTGCCCTTTGGAATAATCACTGATAAGGATTTCCGAACAAAAATCGCTACCGGTAAGTTTGGTATCGATGATTCAGTAAAAAAAATAATGTCCAGCCCCGTCATTACTTACAAGGAAGACATTTCTATCGCAGAGGCGCAAATTGGCATGCTTAAGAATGGTATCACCCATTTATGCATCACCAAGGATGGCACTCCAAATTCAGAATTGGTGGGAATTCTTTCAGAACATGATATCGTTGTCGCTCAAGGCAATAATCCTTCTGTTCTTATCAAAGAAGTAAAACGGGCAACGACGGCAGACAATCTCAGATTCATCCGAGAAAAGGCACAGCAGCTCCTTAAAGGCTATTTAGAGCAACAAGTACCAATTCAGTTTGTCACCAACGTTATTTCCTCTATAAACGATGCCATAACAAAACGAGTCATAGAGATTTCCTTGGCAGAAATGGATGCGCGCCCTCCTGTCAAATTTGGTTGGATGGCTTTAGGGAGCCAAGGACGAGGCGAACAATTACTATTGACAGATCAAGACAATGCACTGGTGTTTGATGATGTTGCCGAAGCACAGTACGAAAAGACAAAGCGTTATTTTCTGGACCTATCGGAAGCGGTGACCACAAAATTGAATACAGTCGGATTTGAATACTGCCCAGCGTTGATGATGGCCAGCAATCCAGAATGGTGCTTATCCGTCTCGCAATGGAAGGCCCAATTTGATAATTGGATCACCAAACCAGACGAGGATAAGATCATGTTGTGCACCATTTTTTTCGATTATAATTTGGTATACGGAGATAGCACATTAGTAGAGGAGATCTCCGAAAGTATCTACGAATCCATCGAACGGTATGAGATCTTTATGAATTTCCTAGGGCGTAATGCCTTGAAAAATCCACCACCGCTTAGCTTCTTTAGACAGTTTCTTGTAGAATCTAGTGGAGAGCATAAAGATCAATTCGATATCAAAGCCCGAGCCATCATGCCTTTGGTGGACGCAGCAAGATTGCTTTCCCTGTTCAACAGATTCAAGAACAACAATGGGACCATTTCCCGTTTTGAAAAGCTGATTCAAGTAGAACCACAAAACAGTGACCTTTATCTATCTTGCATCGATGCTTTTGAAGCACTGCTTCGATTTAGGACCATTCAAGGCCTAAAGAATAAAGATTCGGGAAGATTTGTAGACCTCAAGTTGTTGAGTAAGGCAGACCGGTTGGAGCTGAGAAGTTGCTTCAAACCTATTAAGGATGTACAAGAATTGATAAGCGTTCGTTTCCAGTTATCTCAAATACTCTGATATGCTGAAGCTATTTAAAAATAACAAAGTGTTTCCCGAATATTGGAATGAGTATCTTGACCATTTCGACCAGAAGAAAAACCATAACTTGCAAAACACGCGCTTTGTTGTTTTTGACACGGAGACCACTGGATTGAACACCTCTCTAGACAGAATATTATCAATAGGAGCTGTGGCCGTCTCCGGCTTTCAGATTGACGTCTCCGACAGTATTGAACTGTATGTGCGACAAGATGTCTACAATCGAGGAACCGTTTCCGTCCATGGTATACGAAAGGATGGACATGACTTTAAATTAGAAGAGGAACAAGCCATTATCGAATTTCTCAAATATGTCAAAGATGCTATATTAGTGGCCCATCATGCCTCTTTTGATGTTGCGATGATCAATATTGCCTTGCGGCGCCTAGGACTGCCAAAACTAAAGAACAAAGTACTTGATACGGATGACCTATTTAAGAAGACCAAATTTTCTACGGATAAAGAGAAACGCTACTCGCTCGATGTTTTGATGAAGCAGTTCGATGTAAAAGCACATGACAGGCATACGGCTGCGGGCGATGCCTATATTACAGCTTTGGTCTTTTTAAAAATCCTTGCTTCCCTTAGAATGATACGACCAATAACGCTAAAAGACCTTTTCTTTAGATCAAAAAGAATTGGTTTGCTGTAGCGATCTATTAACCCATAAATGGCTATTTTTATAGAACAAAAAACACCGATACACTAATGACCAACACATTCAAAGCCAATGTCAATAACAATATGGATTTTGACATTACAAAAGAAGACGTTTTGAAGATCGATGCTGTCAAAACGAGCGACTCCAAATATCATATATTAAATGAAGGAAAACCATACAATACAGAAGTCGTCCATGTCAACTTTGGAAAGAAGGAATACACTATAAAGGTCAACAACAGTACCTATGCGGTAAGAATCTCTGACGGCTTAGACCTCTTCATCAAAGAAATGGGATTCTCACTCGGTGCTTCCAAGCATGTCAATCAAATTAAAGCACCAATGCCTGGTCTTCTGCTAGACGTTCACATTAAGGAGGGACAAGAAGTGAAGGAAGATGACCCCCTTGTCATTTTAGAGGCCATGAAAATGGAAAATATCATTCTTTCACCTCGTGATGGTATCATTAAATCCATATCCGCCTCAAAAGGAGATACCGTGGACAAGGGCCAGTTATTGTTAGAATTTCAATAAATACACATATGAAAAAAATATTGGTTGCCAACAGAGGCGAGATCGCCATCCGAGTGATGAAGACCGCCCAAAAGATGGGAATTAAAACAGTGGCAGTCTATTCGACAGTCGATAGAAATGCACCTCACGTAAAATTTGCCGATGAAGCGGTATGCATTGGCGAGCCTCCCTCCAATCAGTCCTATTTGGTGGGTTCTAAGATCATCGAGGTCGCAAAAGATCTCAATGTAGATGCTATACATCCCGGCTATGGTTTCTTAAGTGAAAACGCTGATTTTGCAGAGCAGGTCGAAAAAAACAACATTATTTTTATCGGACCAAAATCAAAGGCCATCAGGGTAATGGGGAGCAAGCTAGCCGCCAAAGAGACGGTCGCCAGCTATAACATTCCGATGGTTCCTGGTATCGATGAAGCGATCACCGATGTGGAAAAAGCAAAGAAGATCGCAAAAGAGATAGGATACCCTGTGCTCATCAAAGCTTCTGCCGGTGGTGGAGGAAAGGGAATGCGCATCGTAGAACAAGAGAAGGACCTGAAATCTCAAATGGAGCGAGCGATCAGTGAAGCCACATCGGCCTTTGGTGATGGATCGGTCTTTATAGAAAAATATGTCACATCGCCACGTCACATCGAAATTCAAGTAATGGCAGACAGCCACGGCAACGTTTTACATTTTTTTGAACGCGAATGCAGCATACAACGAAGACACCAGAAAGTAGTGGAAGAAGCACCATCTTCGGTACTTTCACCAGAATTACGTGAAAAGATGGGGCAAGCGGCGATCAATGTGGCCAAGTCGTGTGATTACCTTGGCGCTGGTACCGTCGAATTTCTCCTCGATGCCGATCATAATTTTTACTTCTTAGAAATGAACACTCGCTTACAAGTCGAACATCCAGTTACCGAATTGATCAGTGGCGTGGATCTGGTAGAATTACAGATCAGAGTGGCACGAGGCGAGGCTCTTCAAATAAAACAAGACGACTTAAAGATCAAAGGGCATGCCTTGGAGCTTCGCGTCTATGCCGAAGATTCGTTGAATGACTTTTTACCTAGTGTAGGTCGCCTGGATACCTATGATTTGCCTGTTGGAGAAGGTATTCGAGTGGACAACGGATTTGAAGAAGGCATGGATGTGCCCATCTACTATGATCCCATGCTTTCAAAATTGATCACCTACGGAAAAGACCGAGACGAAGCTATACAATTGATGCTCTATGCGATCGACAACTATATTGTTGAAGGTGTGGAGACAACGCTTCCCTTCGGACGATTCGTTTGTGAGCATGAAGCCTTTAGGTCTGGAAATTTCGATACCCATTTCGTGAAAAAATATTATTCACCAGAATCGTTGAAGAAAAAGACCGAGGAAGAGGCGCGTATTGCGGCCATGGTCGCCTTGAAACGTTATTTTGAAGATCAAGAGATTGTTAGACTTCCAACCAATTAAGAATATGGATTCAAAGATAAAGACCTTAGAAGAAAAAGTTGCACTTGCCCATTTGGGAGGCGGAGAGCAACGAATTGAAAAACAACATCAAAAGAAAAAACTCACCGCCCGAGAGCGCATCGCTTATCTCTTGGATGAAGGTTCTTTTGAGGAAACCGGAGTCCTTGTCACTCATAGGACCACCGATTTTGGGATGGAAAAAGAGATCTATTACGGAGACGGTGTCGTCACCGGCTATGGAACGATCGATGGACGACTGGTCTATGTGTTCGCCCAAGACTTCACGGTGTTCGGAGGCGCTTTGTCAGAAACACATGCAGAGAAGATCTGTAAAGTAATGGACCTTGCAATGAAGGTCGGCGCCCCCATCATTGGACTTAACGATTCTGGTGGTGCACGTATCCAAGAAGGTGTGAGATCACTTGGCGGTTATGCCGATATCTTCTATCGCAACGTGATGGCCTCTGGTGTCATCCCACAATTATCAGCCATTATGGGACCTTGTGCTGGTGGAGCGGTGTATTCTCCTGCAATGACCGATTTTACATTGATGGTAGAGAATACCAGCTATATGTTTGTTACAGGACCCAATGTGGTAAAGACGGTTACCAACGAGGAGGTGACGGCGGAAGAATTAGGTGGTGCAACTACCCATGCCATGAAATCGGGTGTAGCACACGTAACCTCGGCCAACGACATCGCCTGTTTGGAAGATGTCAAGAAATTGTTGAGTTATCTACCACAGAGCAATAAAGAACAACCGAAGCATCTGCCGTATGAACTGAACGACGAGATACGTGATTCTCTTAGCAACATCGTCCCAGACGACCCTAGCAAACCTTATGATATGCACGAGGTCATCGATGGTATCATCGATGAAGATTCCTTTTATGAGATCCATAAGGATTATGCCGAAAATATCATTGTAGGTTTTGCACGTCTCGGTGGAAGAAGTGTAGGTGTCATTGCCAACCAACCGATGTTTCTGGCTGGAGTTTTGGGCGTGAAAAGCTCCAAAAAGGCTGCTCGCTTTACCCGATTCTGCGACTGCTTCAATATTCCATTGTTGGTACTGGTAGATGTTCCTGGCTTTTTACCTGGTACCGATCAAGAATGGAACGGGATTATCGTCCACGGAGCCAAGTTGTTATACGCATTAAGCGAGGCCACGGTACCCAGAGTCACCGTCATCACCCGAAAGGCCTATGGTGGCGCATATGACGTAATGAATTCAAAACACATTGGTGCCGATATGAATTTTGCCTGGCCTACTGCAGAGATCGCTGTAATGGGTGCCAAAGGCGCCAGTGAGATCATTTTCAGACGGGAGATCAAAGCTTCCGATGACCCAACAGCCAAACTTGCCGAAAAGGAATCCGAATATGCCGACAAATTTGCCAATCCGTATCGTGCGGCACAGCGTGGATTCATAGATGAAGTAATACTTCCTAAAAATACGAGACGTAAACTTTTGAAGGCATTTGCCATGCTTGAAACTAAAGAAGCAAAGCTTCCAGAAAAGAAACACGGAAATATTCCGTTATAATGTAAGAAACCCCAAATCTTACCATTATGAATCGTAGAACTTTATCTAAATATGCTATTTATAGCATCGCCGTCTTGAGCGCAGCTTTGATCAATGGCCTGGTAATCGATTACGTGAGAAGACATATCGATCAAAAAGGATATCTTTTGGTATTGATAGATATGCTGATCGTTGTGCTCATTTTTGCACCAACCTTTGCCTTGGTGGCCAAGTACACCAAAAAACTTTCCAGGGTATATATCTATTCGTCCAATAAACTTTCATCAACGAAGAATGGAAGATTTGTAGGCTTTGCTATTGCACTTATAGCCTTGTTCGTTCTCTATGCGTTGCTACGTCACAATATAGACGTGCTGGACAGACTGAAAACGATGATCAGCTCATAGATCAAAGGAACACCAATATTACGACTTGTTTAGCCATTAATTCGTCCCTAGCTCATCGGACCTGGTATCATCGTTCTTACCTAGAGTGATATAATCGGAATATTCCTTTTGGAAGAATTCATTTTTCTCTTTCAACGAATGATGGAAATCATTGAGAAATCCTAATTTTTCTCTCAATATCATATTTTCATTGGTCAATCGTTCTATTTCAAGCCTCATTGTCGCTAGCTGGTCTTCATGCACTTCGCTGGTGCTGTAATTTTTGAAAAGCTTAAATAGAAAATTCATGGTCATATGGGGCTATTGGCCATTGATTACTCAACATCGATAAAAGTATTTCCTTTTCCTTGTCGCAACTACAATTAAAAACCTCCAATTGTCGAAGGGGGAAATTGGAGGTGATTTAAAGTCAGCGTATGAAACAGATGTTCAATTCGCCATGATGAAATAGGGTTGGGGAATTACTTTTGTTTCTGAAGCTAATATATTTCAGTTTCCTTAAATATGACAAGAATTAATATGGACAATTGATGGACAAAAGAACTAAGATTCTTTCGAAATTCTAGTATTTAAGGACTCGGAACGATTTTTTAAAACTCCTTTAAAAACATGTTGAGATCTACCTCCTTGGAAAGACCGAGCTTTTTTCTTAATCGGAAACGGCTCTTATAGACGGATTGTGGACTCACATTCTGAAGCATGGCGATCTCAGGATTATCGATGTTAAGTCTAATAAGTGAACAGAGTCGTACTTCAGAGCGAGTAAGCTGTGGGAAATGCGCCCTTAACTTTTCATAGAATTCGTTGCTTAATTTTTCTACCCTATCCTTAAAATCGATAGTCCTATCCTCCACTTTGATCTTACGAGCTACGTCTTTCTCCAAAAGTTGTAGCTGTTTTCCTTTAGTACGTCCTTTACTGCCCTTGATCACAGAAATCTTTTCCAATATCTCTTTGGCCCACTCTTGATTTTGAGAGATGTTCAAGGCAAAGTCGGCAAGGTCTCGTTTTTTAAGCTCCATTTCGGAAGCCAATAATTGGTTTTTCAGCGAGGCTGTGCGTGCCTTTTCTTCAATCAAGGCGTTCTCCGTACGAACTGCCAACAGCCTTTGCCTATTTTTAGCATAGATCAAATAAAGCCCTACAACAAGGAGAAGGCAAAAGAGCAGAACAAAGCTCAATCGCTGTTCTGCACGGTCTATTTCGCTCAATCGAATCTTCTTTTCTTTTTCTAAAGAATTTTGGGTTCTTTCCAACGCTATCTTTCTAAAGAGCGTCTGATCTCCTAAGATATTCGCTTGGTCCAGTGCAGACAGACTATCCTTCATTCTTATGAGCCTATCAGAACAAATTCCCGCCTGTGTCAAGGCACCAACACCCCTGTAATAGTCACCTTGTGTTTTAATGAGCAGCAGCCGCGTCTTAATGCTATCATCATAGGGAGGGGCATTCTTAAAATACCGTTCTACTTCTTTGATCAGTTCAATGGCTTTTGTAAAATGATTCAATTTCATTTCTACATCGGCCAATTGCAGTCCAGCCCTAAACCAACGTTCATAGTCTTTAGTGCCGTTTTGGATATTCTTCCCATAAAATTCATAATTGATAGTAAAAAGTTTTTTTGCTTCCTCATACCTTTTTTCAGTCATATGAACCAATGCAATATTGTCATAGATGCTCCACTGCAAGGCGAACTTTTCTCTAGCTGAATTTGGAAATTCATACATTTTGTTGAAGTAGTATAACGCGGAATCATTATTCTTTAAATTGTCGTAAAAATGTATTCCGAAATTGTTGAGACTCCCTAGAGTATGAGCCGTTTTCGAATTTGGGAGCTTTTGGTTATGGGCGATGATCGCTCTATATGTGGCGGTAGCGCTATCATACTTTCTTAGGGCTATCTGACCAATGGCAATGTAAGAGGACAGGTGGATATACTTATCTGTATAATTTAATTTCTTGGCGTAGATAGCAGCACTTTTGGCATTGTATACCCATTCATCGAGGAACTGTCTAGCTAAGAACCATCGTAAATATTTCGAGTGAAAATCAAATTTTAATGTATCATTGGAAGCTTCTTCAATCAATTCGGTTCCTTGGTAATAGATTTCCATAGCCCGTACTGTGGACTTCTCCGGGTCACTTGAAAGAGAGGAGAACTCTTTGAGCAGCGACTCCAATTTTTTGTCGGCCTCATTGTTTTGGAGTTCAATCTGCGCCCATGATGATTGCACAAAAAGAAGGGCAATGAATAGGGACATTATGGGGGTCAATGTTTTGGTCATTCAATATTCATAAGTAAGTAAACCATCACAAAAATATGAAATTGAATATTGACAACCACAGAATCCCAGATTCGAAAAGCCCTTGAGCCATGGGAGCGAGTTCCCATCTTTTAATCTTATTTCAAAGCTTACAACGCCTCCTCCATGATCTTCTCTACCACTTCCGGATTCAATAAGGTTGAAGTGTCCCCTAGATTGGACGTGTCCTTAGAGGCGATCTTTCTTAAGATTCTTCGCATGATCTTCCCACTACGCGTTTTAGGAAGTCCTGGCACAAATTGTATCTTATCTAACTTAGCAATGGGTCCAATACGATCGGTTATCTGTTGATTGACTTCCTTACCAAGGTTATCACGATCACGAGATTCTCCTGTTTCTTTTAGTATGATAAAACCATACAAGGCATTTCCTTTGATATCGTGCGGAAAACCAACAATGGCAGATTCTGCTACTGCGGGATGCTCGTTGATCGCATCTTCGATTGGTGCCGTACCTAGGTTATGTCCAGAAACGATGATCACATCGTCTACCCTACCCGTAATTCGATAATAGCCAACCTCGTCTCGCAAGGCGCCATCTCCTGTAAAATAGTGATTAGGATAAGCCGAGAAATAGGTATCCTTATAACGCTGATGATCCCCCCAGATGGTACGCGCCATCGATGGCCATGGAAATTTTATACACAAACGACCGTCTACTTGATTTCCAGTGATCTCTTTGCCGTCCTCGTCCATCAGGGCGGGCTGCACACCAGGCATTGGCAAGGTTGCGTAAGTGGGTTTGGTAGGCGTGGCAAAAGGGATCGGTGAAATGAGTATACCACCGGTCTCGGTCTGCCACCAAGTGTCGACAATGGGGGATTTTTTGGCTCCCACATGATCGTTGTACCAATGCCAGGCCTCTTCGTTGATAGGCTCTCCCACCGTGCCGAGTACCTTAAGACTCGAAAGGTCGTGATTGGTGACATAATCTAAATTCTCCTTTGCCAAGGCTCTGATCGCCGTTGGTGCCGTATAGAATTGTGTGATCTTGTGTTTCTGAACGATGTCCCAAAAGCGGCCAAAGTCTGGATAGGATGGCACGCCTTCAAACATTACGGTAGTAGCGCCATTGGCCAATGGTCCGTAAACGATATAGGAATGTCCCGTGATCCAACCGATATCGGCTGTGCACCAATAGATATCATCCTCTCTATACTGAAAGACGTTTTTAAAGGTATAAGCCGTGTATACCATATAGCCGGCCGTGGTATGCATCATCCCTTTTGGCCGTCCTGTCGATCCCGAAGTGTAAAGAATGAACAGCGGGTCTTCAGCATCCATGATCTCTGGGTCACAGTCTTGATAGGCATTGTCTAGCAACGGCTGCAACCATTGGTCTCGGCCTTCTTTCATGTTGATTTCGACATTGATCCGTTTTACTACCAACACAGTTTCTACACACGGGCAGTGTTCCAGTGCATCATCCACGATACCTTTTAGATCGATCGTCTTGGCCCCACGATACGAACCGTCGGAGGTGATGACCATCTTTGCTTCGCAATCATTGATGCGGGTTGCCAAGGCGGTTGAAGAAAATCCTGCAAAGACGACCGAATGAATCGCTCCGATGCGGGCACAGGCCAAAACCGAAATAGCGAGTTCTGGAATCATTGGGAGATAAATGCAAACTCTATCACCCTTTTTTACGCCCTTCTCCTTTAATACATTGGCGAATTTACAAACACGCTCGTACAATTGCCTGTAGGTAATATGCTGCGTTTCTTCCTTCGGATCGTTCGGTTCGAATAAGATGGCGGTCTTGTTGCCACGTATATGCAAATGTCTGTCGATACAGTTCTCGGTGATGTTCAGTTTGGCGCCTTCAAACCATTTTATCGATGGTTTTTCAAAGTCCCAATCAAGCACCTTGTCCCAGCGCTTGCGCCATAAGAAGTGCTCTTCTGCTATCTCTTCCCAAAAACTCTGTGGGTTACGTACCGATTTTCTATAGACTTGATAATATTCTTCAAGATTCTTAATATGATAATTGCTCATTGTAGTTGGTTTTTATTGTTTGTTATTAATAGTTAATTACTTTGATCAACGTTAAACTCTTTTTTTGGACTTGAACAGCCCAAACCAGTTGGGATTAAGTACTTTCAACTTAATGAAAACCCAGATGATCACTACAAAACATAAACCCATCACAATGGAGTTCAAAGGGCTTATCGGTGTTTCGCTTTCATACTTGAAGCGAAGGTATAAGGAAGCTAAAGCGTAAATACTTATAAGAATATCGGACGCTAAGGGGTTTAATCGAAATCTCATCTTTCCTAACTTAAATTGAACAATAATTATTTATACACAAGACCCGTGATCAATTGAGGAGCTCCTCGATCTCCGAAACTAACTTCTTTACCGAAAATGGCTTTGTGAGATACTTATCAGCTCCTAGTTGCATTCCTTTTTCTATATCAGCTGCTTTGTTCTTTGCTGACAGGAAGACAACTTTGGTATTCCTTAAGGATGCATCATCCTTTATCTGCCTTAAAGTTTCATAACCGTCCACATCAGGCATCATTATATCCAACAGGATAAGGTCTGGCAAATTTTCCTTTGCGATCTGCATGGCCTCTCCTCCATCTCTTGCGATATACACTTCAAAATTCTTTTTCTTAAAGGTATATTCAAGAGACATTACAATGTTTGGTTCATCGTCAACAATTAAAATCTTCTTCATGTTTTTGTATGTGGTATGGTGAACACAAATCGCGCTCCCTTTTTATATTTTTTATCAACCCAGATCTTGCCTTTATGACTTTCGATGATCTTTTTACTAATGGACAATCCCAATCCGCTACCTAGGGGTTTCTTAATGTTTTGATGCTTGGCCTGATAGAATTTGTCAAAGACGAACTTGATGTCTTCCTTCGGTATTCCTTTACCGTTGTCTTCTATCGACACTTGTATCTTGTCTTTCTTTTTTTGAGCGTTCACTTTAATTGGGCCATCCTCTGGTTCGGTGAACTTGATCGCGTTGCTGAGCAAATTTGTGAGTACTTGGAGCATGCGGTCTTCATCATATTGCGCGTTGATCTCTTGGCCGTTTTGAAATTCTACGCATACTCCTTTCTTGGAAGCGATCTGCGAAACCCCTCTGATGGCTTTCTCAATGGTCACTTCAATTTGATTGTTACCTATTGCCAATTCTTCTCTTCCGTTGGAAAGTTTTTCAAGGTCCAAGATATTATGAATCAAGGTGACCAACCGATCAGAATCACGAGCAATATTGGTGAGAAACTTGTTCTTTAGATCTTCGGGCATCTCGTCGTCTTCGACCAATACCTCCGATGCCGCTTTAATTGATGTTATGGGTGTTTTTAATTCATGAGCAACGGTATCTAGGAACTCATCTTTTATACGGTCTTGCTCTAACAATTCTTCGTTGGCGTCTTTTAATTGGTCTGCCAGTTGTGTAAGCTCTTGCGACTTTTCTTTTAATGCCTTATTCGTTGCAATGGTCTCTTTGGATTCTTCTAAGATCTTCAAGACTTCGACAAGGCTCACAGGTTGCTCTTTTGCTACACTTGCAATAAGGATTCTGGCAGAGGCGCTGCCGATACTTCCCGTTAAGAGCTTTTCAGAAAAATTGACCAATCGTGCATCTGCCCGTTCTTCGGAATCGGATATGTTGTATTTAAGGTTGAAGATCCGCAATGCGCGTTCTGTTCTTTCCTTGCCCAAAAAACGTTTTAGCATATCTCTGATATCCGTGACGTAGGCTTCTCCCTTCCACACAAAAGCACCCTCTTGTAAATTGCTATAATTGCTGCTATTCACAAACATTTCGGCATAATTACGTTCTCTATAGTTTCCCTTGGAAAGCAACGAAAAGGTCAAAAAACTAAAAATATTGAAGAGCATGCTCCAAAAGAACGCGTGTGCTTCTTGCCCCAGAAAATCCAAACCAAAGAGCTGATAAGGTCTTAGCAGGTCTACACCGAACAATCCTTTATCAATAAAAGAAGTGTTCCCCGTTAAAACGGTGACGATCAATGGACTGATCAGGGTGTAAATGACCACTAGCATTCCAGTGACCATCCCTATTTTGGCTGCTTTTGCGGAACCGCGATTCCAGAAAAGACCGATAAAAAATGATGGTGCCAATTGTGTTATTACTACAAAAGAAATAAGCCCAATAGAATATAAGGAAAGCTCGTAGGAGAAGTTGACATAAAAAAGATAGGCCAGAATGATGAGCGAGAAGATCGAGATTCTCCGAATGTTCTTAATATAATTTGAATTCTTTTCGGGATCCCCTTTGATGAACTTAGCTAAGAACCCATAAGGAATCACCAAGTTGTTGCTCACCATGGTAGACAATGCCAATGTAGAAACTACGACCATAGAAATGACGGCAGAGAATCCACCGAAAAACACCAACATCGCCAAAAAGATATTGTCTTGCTGAAGTGGGAGCAATAACGTAAAGTAGTCGTTATTCACTTCAGTAGGTAGCCTCAATTTTCCGGCCCATGCAATGAAGATCACAAAAATATTGAACAGGAGCAGGTACAATGGAAAAAGCCAAATGGCCTTTTTTAAATATCGCTCGCGGTCATTCTCTACGACTGCAACATGAAATTGTCTCGGTAAAAGAAATATGGCAAAGAAAGATAGGGCAATGGTAAAAAGCCAGTTAAACCCGAACTCTAAGCCATTGTAGGAAGTAATACGTTCAAAGTCGCTTAAATTAGATGCCTTTTGGTATACGTCGATAGTGCCATCAAACAAATAGTAGGTAACATAGATTCCAATGACAAGAAAAAAGGCAAGCTTTAAAATGGACTCAAAGGCCACCGTAGTCATGATTCCCTTTCTCCGTTGGGAGGCATCTGTAGCCTGGGTACCAAAAAATGCAACAAAAATGGCCAATAGCACAGCTATGTAGAAGGTAGAGTCATCCAGCACAGAGGTGGAGGCATAACTGGTTTCGTCGGTAATGATCTCAAAAGTCTCGGAGATTGCCTTTAGCTGTAGAGATATATAGGGAACGATACCAAACACGCAGATGATCGTGACCAAGGCTCCAAGAGACCGATTGTTCCCATAACGAAGTGAAATAAAATCTGCAATACTAGAGATCTTGTGCTGTTTAGAAATGCGGATGATCTTCCTCATGAGAACGACCCATAAGGGCATTGCTATCACAGGGCCAAGATAAATAGCTAGAAAGTTGATTCCGGTTCGGGACGCGATTCCCACACTTCCATAATACGTCCATGCAGAACAATAAACTGCCAACGAAAGCACATAGATGTATGGGTTGTTCACCCATTTGCTCTTTGAATTGCGCTCAGCCCAAAAAGCTATTCCGAATAAACATCCCAAATAGATAATAATCACCCCTATGAGAAGATAGTTATTCATAATGCCTCTTTAGGATGAGGAATGAAACTAGGATGGCAACTGCCCAAAGTAGAAAAATAAAAAAATAGATGCTTGGAAACCCAAAGAAGCTGGCTTCTTGGTCAAATATCATCACGAGAGGGACATTCAATAGAAATAGCAAGGTCAATGATAGGACCACTAACTTTTGTTCATGCCTCTTTTTCATTTTTCAAGATTTTGGTTGGACTCTTAAAGTTAGAAAAAAAACGGTGTTGGCCATAGTGCGCAACACCGTTTATCTAACTAACGTTTTATCAATGTGAGGAAGCATCCCCTGCTCCGCTTGGGATCCTGATATGTTCAACGATCTCCTGAACATCTTCTGGTGGTGCAGCTGTTAATCTGGAAACGACAACAGAAACTACCACATTTACGATCATGGCGATCGTTCCGAAGCCTTCGGGCGATGTGCCAAACCACCACTCGCTTGCCGGACGAGCATCCATAACACCTATCAATCCTGTCTTATAACGGATCATATAGAACAGCATCAAAGTAATTCCGACGATCATCCCAGTGACGGCTCCTTGCCTATTCATTCGCTTGTCGAATATTCCTAGAATGATGGCAGGGAAGAACGAGGCCGCTGCGAGCCCAAAGGCCAGCGCCACGACCGCCGCCACAAATCCCGGCGGATAAATTCCGAAGAGACCAGCGATAATGATAGCAACAAGAATACTAATACGTGCTGCCCAAAGTTCTCCTTTTTCAGAAATATTCGGTTTGATCTGCTTTTTTATCAAATCGTGTGATATCGACGTTGAGATCACCAAAAGAAGTCCTGCGGCTGTAGAGAGAGCTGCTGCAAGTCCACCTGCGGCAACTAGTGCAATTACCCAGTTTGGTAAATTGGCAATTTCAGGATTGGCGAGTACCATGATATCACGATCAACATATAATTCATTCTTGCCATCATTGGCATTAGAGATCATTCGTTCTCCATGAGTTCCTCTTTCGGCCATGTAAACCGGTTTCTTACCATCCAAGGCACTTCCAGCTACATACTGAATCTTTCCATCGTTGTTCTTATCGGACCATGCGATAAGACCAGTATTTTCCCAATTCTTAAACCATTCTGGTACATCGGTATACGGCGTTTCACTTACTGTTTCGATGAGATTTGTTCTTGCGAATACTGCGATTGCAGGTGCGGTGGTATAAAGTATTGCAATGAATAACAATGCCAGGCCTGCAGATTTACGGGCGTCCTTTACTTTAGGGACCGTAAAGAAACGTACAATAACGTGAGGCAGCCCTGCCGTACCTACCATTAGTGCCAAGGTTATCGCAAAAACATCCCAGGTCGATTTGGTGCCATCGGTATATTCATTGAATCCGAGTTGTGTATGTAAGGTATCTAGCTTATCTAAAAGGAAAGCCCCTCCTTCCACTTTGCCACCCATTCCAATCTGAGGAATTGGGTTTCCTGTCATCTGCATCGAAATAAAGAATGCGGGCACCATAAAGGCGAAGATCAATACACAATATTGAGCAACCTGGGTGTATGTGATACCCTTCATTCCGCCTAAAAAGGCAAAAACGAGTACTACGGACATGCCAATGATCACTCCGATGTTGATATCCACCTGCAAAAATTGTGAGAATACAATTCCTACTCCCCTCATTTGACCAGCCACATAGGTGAATGACACGATCAATGCACAAATAACCGCAACGGTTCTTGCTGTATTGGAATAATATCTATCTCCTATAAAATCGGGGACGGTGAATTTTCCAAACTTTCTTAGATACGGTGCCAACAGCAACGCTAGAAGTACATAACCTCCTGTCCAGCCCATTAGGAATACCGAACCATCATATCCCATGAAGGAGATCAACCCCGCCATCGAGATAAAGGAGGCTGCACTCATCCAGTCTGCTGCTGTAGCCATTCCGTTAGCTAATGGAGAAACCCCACCACCAGCTACATAAAACTCTTTTGTAGAACCTGCTCTTGCCCATATTGCTATTCCGAAATAGAGGGCAAAAGTAATCCCAACTAAAATCCATGTCCATGCTTGAACGCTCATAATACTATTATTTTTGGTTAGTAATTAGGATTACTCGTCGTAACCATATTTTTTATCTAGTTTGTTCATCAACCTCACGTATACAAAAATGAGTATCACAAAAGTGTAGATAGAACCTTGTTGGGCAAACCAAAATCCAAGTTTGAATCCGCCGAGTCGAATGGTGTTCAAGGCGTCCTTGAACAATATTCCTGCTCCGTAGGAAACCACAAACCAAATAGCCAATAAAATGATCAGGTATTTAAGGTTCTCTTTCCAATAAGCTACCGCTCTCTCTCTGTCAGTCATAGTTTTAGGTTTTTATAGATATACCATTGCTTGCAACGTTATTACACTTACGGCATCATTGTCGCCGTACTTTAGATTACTATATTCTAAGGATAGCTTAGAATGATGTCCTGTGAAGAAGGCGTTGGCCCCTATTCCGAATCTATTGGCGTTATTGTCTATAGCATCGATAGATCGGTTGCTAAAAGACAAATACGGTTGAAAACGTGTTTTCTCCTTATCACCAGGTATAAGATATCCTACATGGGTATAGATCATATTTCCAGTTTCGTAGGTGGTTCCGAGCGTATAATCTCTTCCATAGTCATTGTTTTGAAAGGTGGCGTACGCTGTAATGGCTGAACCGTCATCTCCAATGGGAGCATCGTAAAAGGCATCAATGGCAAAGATCGACACATCTTCTCCAGACAATTCGCCCACGCCGTCAGCAACGACAGAACCACTTGGATGCAAGAAGAAACCAGCACCTACATTAAATACTTTCTTACTCCCGAGGTAGGACCCGACTTTATAGGGAAGGAAATTGGACTCTTGGTCTAAGAAATTATAGTCAAAGTATCCCGCAAAGGTCTTACCAGCATCTTTAGATCCTAGCAATCTCCGTCCTGCATAGACGGCTGGTCCAGCGGGAGTTGGAACTGCGGCCTCTTGAAGGTTGTCAGCAACGGCTTCGTTAATCGATACACGATATTGAAACTTACCAAATTTCCCTTTAAAATATACTCCGATATGACGTGCAAACTGATCTGAAAGACCGATGGTAGCCCAAGACTGTCGGTTATTGTCTAAGGTCATCATGTTCAAGGTGCTCTGGTTGTTCAAACGGGAGATCCCATTCCAATAATGGAGACCAGCCCCAATGGCATGGTCGCTGCTCAAGGCATATTCGCCCCAAAAGTCATGGAAGAACAATTGTGATGAATCTCCCTTACCCACTGGACTAATGTTTTCGCCATTGAGGCTATTAAGACCAAAATGCGTAAGGATCATGAATTTTTTGTTGAGCTGTGCAAAGGTAAGAATCCGAGCTCTTCGAATACTCAGATTGGTCTTGCTCACGTCGTCGGGAGCATTGTCGTTGTATTCTGCCCAGAACTGACCCCATGAGATGATCCTAAAATATTTAGTGCCATCTTCGTTCAATTTCACTTTAAAACCTCCCGTATATTCGGTACTGCCTTGTGCAAATAAGGTTGGTGAAAGTGAAAACAATAAGGCTATTAGAAAAGCCTTATTAAGCGATGTTTTCATAAAATAAAGTTTTGGTTAGTAATGCGTTAATGAATAGTATGGTGTGCAATACGAACTTCCAACTTTAATAAACGAAACAAAAAATTAGTATATATAAGTGTTAATTTTATATATATCACTTGCGAAAGCGTTCCCATTTAATGAGCATGAACTTATCTCCAAGTTCGGTGACCAGCATTCCTGCGCCATGCAGATTATGAGGTTGGCCGAAGAAGGTGTTCAACTCCGAGAAACTAAGTATTTTATAGGTAGGATGGTAGGAAGTGTTATAAGGTCTTTTAATATTGTATTTCTTCACCCAGTTCATCACGGACACGTGCGACACTCCGAGAATCCTTTCGATCTCTCGGTATGTAAGCCCCTCTAAATAGAGCTGCAATGCTTTGTTCACATAGTATTCGTCAATTCTTTTCCCGAGTTTGTTCACTGTAAAATAGTAGTTACAGTCCTTACACTTGAATCGCTGCCTTTCACTTACAATGCCAGCTTTGATAAATCTCGGCGAACTACAATTTGGACAGGCTTCTGGCTTCATATATATTTATTTTGCATAAATATATTAATTTAGCGAATATTTATCAAAATTTAAAGATGAAGGTCCTGTTAAAACAAAAAGCCTCATACTTGAGGCTCCATTCATAATCTTCAAGTATTGGCCTATTTAGTGAGATACGCTTTCACGTTCGCTTCAATCCTAGCTTCAATATTCGAAAGGTCTGCTTTAATAAATCGCTCGCCCGTGATATTCTCATACAGCTCGATATATCGTTCGGAGACCGTTTCGATATATTCATCACTCATATCAGGAACTTTTTGTCCATCCAATCCTTGAAAGCCGTTGCTAATTAACCATTGACGTACAAATTCTTTGGAAAGCTGCTTCTGCGGCGCTCCTTCTTCTTGCCGCTCTTGATAGCCTTCAACATAAAAATAGCGTGAAGAGTCTGGGGTATGGATCTCATCGATCAGCACGATCTTTCCATCCTTTGTCTTTCCGAATTCGTATTTGGTATCCACCAAGATCAGTCCGCGTGCTGCTGCGATCTCCGTCCCACGCTGAAACAACTTTCGCGTATAGTCTTCGAGAATGACATAATCTTCTTCAGAGACGATGCCTTTCTTTAAAATATCTTCTCTCGAAATATCTTCATCATGATCCCCTTTTTCTGCTTTGGTCGCTGGTGTAATGATGGGCTCTGGAAATTTGTCATTCTCTTTCATGCCTTCTGGCATTGGAACACCACAGATGGTGCGCTTACCAGCTTTGTATTCTCTCGCTGCGTGGCCAGATAGATAACCTCTGATCACCATCTCAACTTTAAAAGGCTCACACAAAAGACCAACGGCGACATTAGGATCTGGAGTGTCGATCAGCCAATTGGGTACAATGTCTTCGGTGGCCCTCATCATTTTGGTGGCGATCTGATTGAGGATCTGCCCCTTATAAGGAATACCCTTGGGCATGACCACATCAAATGCCGAAAGACGATCACTAGCGATCATCACCAAAAGTTCGTCATTGATATTGTATACTTCACGTACTTTTCCTTTATAGACGGACTTTTGCCCTGGAAAATTAAAGTTGGTGTCGGTAATGGTATCGCTCATTGTTCTGTTATGCTGCGTTGGTGTTGACAACTTTAAGGATAGTTTTTGAGACCCTTTTGTAGTAAATGATCAGTTGGTATGTTCAGTTTGTTTGTAGGCTTCAATAACTTGCTTCACTAACTTATGACGTATCACGTCCTTGTCATCTAAATAGATGATTCCGATACCTTTTACATCCTTTAAAATCAACAGCGCTTCTTTCAATCCTGAAATGACTCTACGTGGAAGGTCAATCTGCCCAGGGTCTCCTGTGATCATAAACTTGGCGCTTCGGCCCATACGTGTTAGAAACATTTTCATCTGCGCATGCGTTGTATTTTGCGCTTCATCCAAAATAACGAAGGCATTGTCTAAGGTACGGCCGCGCATAAAGGCCATTGGTGCTATCTGTATGACCCCATCTTCGATATACTTCACTAATTTTTCTGCAGGGATCATGTCTCGCAATGCATCATATAAAGGTTGCATATAAGGATCCAGTTTCTCTTTGAGGTCGCCAGGCAAAAAACCAAGGTTCTCCCCTGCTTCTACCGCAGGGCGTGTAAGAATGATACGTTTTACCTGTTTCTCCTTTAGCGCCTTTACCGCCAAGGCTACTCCGGTGTAGGTCTTTCCAGTACCGGCGGGACCAATGGCAAAGACCATATCGTTCTTTTGCATCAGATCCACCAATCGCTGTTGATTTGGTGTTTGTGGTTTAATGATCTTCCCACCTACACCATGTACCAGGGTGTCCGCCTTTATCGACTGTGGCTCATAGTCTTGCTGTCCATTGCTGGTAAGGATGCGCTCGATGGTATCTTCATCGAGTTTGTTAAATTTCCCGAAGTGCATAACCAGCATGTCTATACGCTTTTCAAACTCTTCTAAGATAGCTTCTTCACCAAAGGCCTTGATCTTGTTCCCTCTTGCAACGATCTTCAATTTAGGGAAATAGGTCTTCAGTACTGTGATGTTATTATTTTGCTGCCCAAAGAATTCCCTTGGGTTCACTTCGTTAAGCTCGATGACAATTTCGTTCAAAAGCGGAATATTAATAGTTAGTAGATACTTTTGTTTTATTAGTTTTGTTTAAAACAAACATAACCAATTCCAGTGCGCAAATCGTACTTTAAATTTAATAAAATATCAACAATTCTTTGACGCCGATCATTACTTTAACGACAGACTTTGGAGAGAAAGACCACTTTATTGGCGCGGTCAAGGGAGCGATCTATAATGAGTTGTCTGATGTGAGGATCGTTGATATCTCACATGGCATAAGTCCTTTTAATGTGATCGAAGCAGCTTATATCATCAAAAATGCATATAACAGCTTTCCAAAAGGCAGCATTCACATTATAGGAATTGATTCTGAACTAACCCCCGAGAATAAGCACATTGCGCTTTTACTGGATGAACACTACTTTATTTGTGCGGATAATGGCGTAATGAGCCTGATCACTTCGGAGTTGGTAGCTGAAAAACAAGTGGTCATCAACATACACGATCGAATGGAAAGCGATTTTACGGACACAGACATCTTTGTGCAGGTTGCGGCGCATGTCGCCAGAGGAGGAACGTTGGAGGTCATCGGTAAACCCATCAAAGAGATACGTCAACTTACTGGTTTTAAACCTGTGGTCAATACCGAAGGAGACCAGATCATTGGCAGCGTTATCTATATTGACAATTATGGCAATGTGGTCACCAATATTACAAAAAGGATCTTTGAGGAAGTAGGAAAAGGTCGTGCCTATGAGATTTCGGCGCGCAATTATAAGTTTAGGGCCATCTATGACCGCTATAGCGATGCCATTAACTTTGACATAGAAAGACATAGACGTGAAGAGGACGGTAAAAAGCTGGCCATCTTTAATTCTGGAGATTTTATCGAATTGGCTATTTATAAGAGTAATCCCTTGACTGTGGGTGGAGCGAGTAGCTTATTTGGTTTGCGCTTTAGGGATTCTGTAACGATCAACTTTCTTTAATTTTAAATTGACAAGATGTTCATAAGAATCGTGAAAATGAGCTTTCATCCTGATAAGATCGAGGAATTCCTCGATAATTTTCATCAGAATAAAAAGGCCATACGAAATTTTGAAGGCTGTCGTTTTTTAGAATTATATAGAGGAAAGACTGACGATAACATCTTTTTTACCTATAGTTATTGGGAGAATGAAAAAGCACTGGAAAACTATCGACAATCTGGTCTTTTTAAGAACGTTTGGGCAAAGACCAAGGTCTTGTTCAATGACAAACCAGAAGCTTGGAGCGTGGATAAGGTGACGAGTCTTGATTAATTATGAATGATGAATTTTGGATTGTGGATGATAAATTACGAAGGTTGAAGGGATCAAGTTTTATCATCTTTAATGAGAAACCCACAACTGACAACCGACAACTGACAACCGAAAACCGAAAACTGAAAACCGACAACTGAAAACTGAAAACTGAAAACTAAACAACGTGCTAGCAATTATAAAACGAGAAATAAGTACCTTTTTCGCATCATCGATCGGTTATTTGGTGATTGCCATCTTCTTGGTGCTCAACGGCCTTTTCCTATGGGTGTTTGAAAGCAATTTCAACATTTTGGATTACGGTTTTGCCGACCTCATGGTATTTTTCTCGCTAACCCCTTGGGTCTTGATCTTTTTGATACCCGCAGTTTGTATGCGCAGCTTTTCAGATGAAAAGAAGCAAGGCACCTTAGAGCTGCTGCTCACCAAACCGTTGTCGCTATGGCAAATTGTGCTCGGGAAGTACTTTGGCGCCGTGCTATTGATCTTATTGGCCCTTATCCCAACCTTTCTCTATGTCTATACTATTTGGCAATTGGGAAACCCAGCAGGCAATTTGGACATCGGTAGTGTGCTTGGCTCCTATTTTGGTTTGCTTTTTCTAATTGCAAGTTACACGGCGATCGGAATTTTTGCCTCTACCCTATCCGAGAATCAAATCGTGGCCCTGATCATCGCCATCTTTCTGTCCTTTTTATGCTATTACGGTTTCGAGGGCATCGCTGATTTCGGTTTTTTAAAGGACAACTCCCTTTTGATAGAAAATCTAGGGATGAAAGCCCATTTCGATAGTATGGGACGTGGCGTCATCGATACCAGAGACGTCTTGTATTTTCTTGTGGTGAGCTTGCTGTTTTTGTTGTTGACAAAACTGCGTCTTGAGAGCAAGTCAATTTTAAAACCAATCGGTATATTTATTGCCGCGGCCACGGTGACCATTTTAGTCGGAAACCAACTATATCAGCGCTTCGACCTCACACAAGATCAACGATATACGCTTTCAAAAGCTGCAAAAAACACCGTTGCGAATGCGGATGAAGCTATCATTGTAGATGTGCTGCTTGGCGGTAGTCTTCCTGCAGAATTTAAACGATTGCAGGTAGAGACACGACAGATGCTTGAAGAATTCGCATCGGAGAACGACAATATCATCTTTGACTTTGTGGATCCTTTAGAAGGTGAAGAGAACCCGAATAGGATCGTCAACGATCTTCAGCGATTGGGCTTGACTCCCGCCCAAGCCACCATCTCAGAAAACAACAAAGTATCACAAGAGATCGTTTTTCCGTGGGCCATTGCCAATATGGGTGAACGTTCGGTACGGATCCCATTGTTGAAGAACGAGCTCGGAGCCACTTCCGAACAACGTGTCAGCAACTCCATTCAGCAATTGGAATATGCCTTTGCAGACGGCTTTGCCAAATTGACCAACACCGATCGGAAAAAGGTGGCCATCCTCAAGGGTCATGGCGAATTGGATGATCGTTTTATAGCCGACTATGCGTCTACGCTCAATGAATATTACGATCTCGCACCTTTTGATATGAAGGCATTGAGTGACGACCATCCAAAGACCTTAGAAAATCTCAAGCGATTCGACCTGTTCATTTCTGCGAAACCACTGCAATCGTTTTCTGAAGAAGAGGTATATATCTTAGATCAATATATGATGAATGGCGGTAAGGCAATGTGGCTGGTCGATATGGTAAACATTGAAATGGACAGCCTCTATAATCCTACCGGAAAAGGGGTCGCGTTCTTACGAGATCTCAATCTAGGGAATATGTTCTTCAAGTATGGTGCAAGGGTGAATCCAGAATTGGTGAAGGACCTTTATAATGCTCCAATCGTTTTAGCTGCAGGCGAAGGCAACAATGCACAATTCAATCCGTTACCGTGGCCATATCATCCGCTCACGGTGGTAAAGAACACGCATCCCATCGTTAACAATACCGGAACGGTGAAGTTCACCTTTGCCAATACCATCGACACCGTAATGGCAGCGACCAAAAAGACCATCCTCCTCTCCTCTTCGCCACTATCTAAAACATTGGGGATTCCATCACAGATATCTTTAGAGGAAGCCACCAAATCGTTAGAGCCACAGAGTTTCAATGAACAAAATCTTCCATTGGCAGTACTTTTGGAGGGCACTTTCACTTCAGCATATAAAAACAGGGTGAAACCTTTAAAGATATCGGATGACAAGCAAGAAAGCAGCGATACCAAGATGATCCTTATCGCCGATGGTGATGTGATAAAGAATCAACTCGACCGCAATGGCAGGCCATTACAATTAGGGTTCGATAAATGGACTGGAAATACCTATGGGAACAAGGAATTCTTGCTGAATTGTGCCAATTATCTGTTGGATGACACCGGACTTATAAACATCAGATCCAAAGAAATTGCCATCGCCTTTCTAGACAAAGAAAAAGTGGCTGATGAGCGTAACTACTGGCAGGCCTTTAATATTGGGCTTCCACTATTCATCTTGGGACTTTTTGGAGTCGTGTTCAACTGGATCAGGAAACGACGATATACGCGTTAATTATGTTGATAAGTTTCTTTCCTTAAACCTTTCAATTGAAATATATTTGTATGGCAAATGGTCCTAAGGCCATTTTGTCCAATTTTTCATAGTAAAAATCCCTGTTTTCAGGAACCAAATAATAAAGTGTTTGTATGAAGTTCATCGTTTCGAGTTCTTACTTATTAAAACAACTACAAGTTTTGGGTGGCGTTATAAATAACAACAACACCCTTCCTATATTAGATAATTTCCTCTTTGAATTGAACGGCAACGCCCTAACGGTTTCGGCTTCAGATCTGGAAACGACCATGTCCTCCAAGATGGAAGTGGAATCTGAGAGTGAAGGAAATGTGGCCGTCCCTGCGAGATTGTTGTTAGATACATTAAAAACCTTTCCAGAGCAACCGTTGACCTTCGTCGTAGAAGACAACAACACCATAGAGATCAGTTCAAACCATGGTAAATACGCCTTGGCATATGCCGATGGGGCAGAGTTTCCAAAAGCAGTAGAATTGGCGGATCCTAGCACAACGACCATACTTGGCGATATTCTTGCCACAGCAATAAGCAAGACTATATTTGCCAGTGGGAATGATGACCTAAGACCTGTGATGAGCGGTGTCTTCTTTCAATTTTCTCCAGAGAATTTGACCTTCGTGGCCACCGATGCTCACAAATTGGTGAAATATCAACGTAGTGACGTGCAGGCGGCACAGACAGCAGAATTTATTATGCCCAAGAAGCCTTTGACGCTTTTGAAGGGTATTTTGGCTGGAAGTGAGAGCGAGGTCACCGTAGAATATAATGAGAGCAATGCCAAGTTCAGTTTTGACAATACCGAATTGGTATGTCGCTTGATCGATGGTAAATATCCCAATTATGAAGCGGTCATTCCTAAGGAGAATCCGAATAAGTTAAGTATCGACAGAATGCAATTTTTGAATTCTGTTCGCCGTGTGAGTATCTTCAGTAATAAGACCACCCATCAGATCCGTCTGAAAATGGCAGGTTCAGAATTAAATATCTCAGCGGAAGATATCGACTATAGTAACAAGGCAGAGGAACGTTTGACCTGCGATTATCAGGGAGATGATATGCAGATAGGTTTCAATTCCCGTTTCTTAACTGAAATGCTTAACAATCTGGACGCCGGTGAAGTTTCACTGGAAATGAGTTTGCCTAACAGAGCGGGCATCTTAACGCCAATCGATGGATTGGACGAAGGAGAGCAGATCACTATGTTAGTGATGCCAGTGATGCTCAATAACTAAGAAATTATTTTTTAAGTGTGAGGTGCCCAATGGGCATTGTATATATGAAATCCCGCTATATCAGCGGGATTTTATTTTGAATGCTATAAAATCGGTATGCTCAACGGATAGTAAGGATCTCGCCCATTGTTGGCCCTGATCGCATTTACGATCGGTAAAACAAATGAGGCTATCCCGAGCAAAACAAGTCCGACGATACCTAGACCTAGTACTAGGATCAGCGGTATGCATACGATCGTGTAAATGAAAAGACTGATCTGAAAATTGAGGATAGCGCGTCCATGCTCGTCCATCTTATAGATCTCGTTTCGCTTTACGACCCAAAGGATCAAGGGTACAACAAAACCTCCGATAACTGTGACAAACTCCAATAGCTGACTTAAATGTGTAAACATTAACAATGTTCGATCTTCTGATTGCATGATTGATGAATTTTAGTTGGTGATACTTATACGTTGTATTATCATTGATTTTGTTACAAGTCATCGTCAGAGGTTTATTATTTTTGCAGTTGTGTAGGAAGACGCCTGCCTGCCGCAGGAAGGGGTGACGGGTGACGGGTGACGGAAGACCGATGACGGAAGTCGGAAGATTAAACAAATTTTATTTTGAAGTATCAACTAATAACGAACTGATCACGGATATGCTAACACAAGATACCATAGTTGCATTGGCCACGCCTTCGGGTGCAGGAGCTATTGCCGTGATCAGAGTATCAGGCAAGGATGCGATCGGCATTGCCTCTTCCGTATTCCGGTCCGTACATGAGAAAGAACTCAGTGAACAAAAGACGCACACCATTCATTTGGGTCATATTGTCGACGAAACAAAGACCTACGACCAAGTATTGGTATCCATCTTTAAGAATCCCCATTCGTATACTGGCGAGGACGTCGTTGAAATTTCCTGTCATGGATCACCCTACATTCAACAGCAGATCATTCAGCTTTTTCTTCGGAAAGGATGTCGTATGGCAAATGCGGGGGAGTTTACGCTACGAGCATTCCTGAACGGGAAGCTGGATCTGAGTCAGGCTGAAGCCGTTGCCGACCTGATAGCCAGTGACAATGAGGCGAGTCATCAGATCGCCATGCAGCAGATGCGAGGCGGTTTTTCTAATGAGATACAAAAACTTCGCGAAGAGCTGATGAATTTTGCGTCACTCATAGAATTGGAATTGGATTTCTCAGAGGAAGATGTGGAATTTGCAGATCGAACCCAATTCAAGGAGCTTTTAGACCGGATTGAGAATGTATTGAAGCGACTTATCGACTCCTTTGCTGTTGGAAATGTCATAAAAAATGGTATCCCAGTAGCGATCGTTGGGGAACCCAATGTAGGGAAATCTACCTTGTTGAATGCGTTACTCAATGAAGAACGTGCCATTGTAAGCGATATCGCAGGAACGACCCGGGATACCATCGAGGATGAGATCGCTATCGGTGGTATTGGTTTCCGGTTTATCGATACTGCGGGAATACGTGATACCAAAGATGTGGTGGAAAGTATTGGCATTCAAAAGACCTTTGAGAAGATCGAGCAGGCGCAGGTAGTTGTTTATCTAGTTGACAGTTCGGAGTTAAAAATGGAATCCCCCTCTGTCCCGACTCGGGACATCCCTGCCTTGCCGGCAGGCAGGTCCCCCGAAAGGGGAGAATTATCTCTGATTCTTATGGAAATTCAGAAAATAAAAAATAAATATCCGCAGAAACCCTTGATCGTAGTTGCCAATAAGGTCGATCAACTGTCAAAAGAGAAGCTACAAAAGCTCGAAAAGAACCTTTTAGTCATTTTGAACGCTAGTGAGAAATCTGACCATCTTTTACTCTCTGCCAAAACCGGCCAGGGCGTGGACAAACTGCAAGAACACTTATTAAGTTTGGTCAACACTGGCGCCCTTCGGAACAATGAGACCATCGTGACCAATACCCGACACTATGATGCTTTGCTCAAGGCATTGGAAGAGGTCCGAAAAGTACAGGAAGGTTTGGCCATGGGCATTTCGGGCGATCTGTTGGCCATTGATATCCGACAAGCATTATACCATTTTGGGGAGATCACTGGGGAGATCACCAGCGATGACCTGTTAGGGAATATCTTTGCGAATTTCTGTATTGGCAAGTAAGTGAAGCAGTAAATCTATGATTTACATTGCTGAACTTACCCCAAATTCATTTTGGGGTCTTCTGGTCGTGAATTGCGACCTCTGCTCTGCGAAGTTTGCAACTTCGAAGCTTCAACTGCCCTACGATATTTTTTTGAATTGCCTTACTAAATAGGGTCTTCGTTTCTCGTGATATGGAAAATTGCATCGCCTTGGTTGACTACCAGCTCTGCGAAGTTTGCAACTTCACAGCCTTTCTTACCAAATGATGCTTTTCCAAAACTTATCATTGCCATGTACATCGATAACAGGATTGTCTGCCTTGGTAATATCAACCAGACCTTCATCATTCACATAATTGGAGGCACTTGAGTACAAATAGTGTGACGCCTTGCTAACGATACCAGTTCTAACTGGATTCAAATGAATGTAATCCAATTTGGACCAAAGGAACTTTTCTGTGACGATTTCCTCGGGATGATTGCCATATCTCCAAAGCTGAAACTCCTTATTGCGTTGGTGGGTCTTAGTGGCCTGTCTGAAAAGCTTTAACATCCACTCCCGCCTACTTTCGGGACCTTCCTTTATTTGAGATAGTATCCTTTTCGTAGTATGCTTTTTAAGATCTCTTATCAAGCCCGAAAGGTCACCATCCTCACTTTGCATGATCAGATGAATGTGGTTGCTCATGATCACATAGCCAAACAAGACCATTCCCTTATGGTCGATACAATAGTTGAGACTATCTAGGACAATGTCTTTGTAAACCTTTCTAGAAAAAACATCGATCCAGCCCACTACAGTAAACGTTACGAAGTGTGGTCTCGATTGATCTCTGATCTTGTAGCCATCGGTTTGCATAGCTACAAGATAGGAAAATTGTAATCTTATTTATGTAGCGCTGAGCGAAGTTTAAAACTTCGCTCTCTTACGCTAACTTTATCGTACTACGAAGTCACAGACTTCGCAGAGCGGGTTAGCAGAACTTTTAGATACTACTGTGGCTTATTTGGTTGGAGAAGCTGATACCAACGAGCTTTTTAAAAATGCAGATATGTTGCGTAGATTAAAAGATATTAGCGAACTGCCCGAACAGGATAGGGAAGCGATTCTTTATAATATTGATGCCTTACTTCGTGATGCCAAAACTCGTTTGGCTTATAAATAACAAAACCACCTCGTTAAAGGTGGCTCTATTACTTAATACAATATTATCTCTATCTTAAAAATTCAACATTATTCCATACTAACTTTTGCTTATTTACAATCTTAACATAATCATTTTCAAGCCTTTTATAGCTTAAATAACCATAATTCAGTTTAGGAATATTAATATTAAAAGAATTTGTGTTGGCATTATTAACTTTATATGGCATTGTATACACTTCTCTTAATTCAAGATTACTTAAAGATATATCTGATTGAACATAAACAATAACCTCAATCGAATTAATTTTCAAATCATTGTCTTTTTTAGCGATTGCTATCTTATTTTTATCAAACTTTCTCAAAGCAATTGCATTATCAAAATTGTTGTTATTTGAAGATATCGCTAATTGATATAATAACTTACTGGTTTTTCTATTATCATTTTTACTAAATTTCTCAATTGGATTATCTATAAAAACATACAATGAATCTTTAGATTTTTTAACTTCTTTTTCGATTACGTCGACATTTAAATAAGATGTACTAATCTCTTCTGGTGTAGTTAATTCTATATATCCTTCTTTATTTATTTTCCAATTTCCATAAGCAATAGTATCACAACAATCATAGCTTGGTAAGTGTTCTTGCTTATACTCATTTATATATAAAAATGATTTCTGATTTAATATGAGTTTTATATCATTATCGTCTGTCTTGCTGTAAGTGCCTTCCAAATCTCCTGACAAATACTTGTAAGAACTACAAGATATTATCAAAAAACTTAAAACTAACAGAATATATCTTTTTTTAATTTCCATTTTTCTCTCTTTTTTTCTTGTTTTTCTTATTGATTTTAAGTTGCTTAATTTGATTGCTGTACTTCCTATATAACGCTTTATATATAGGCTTTTTGCTATCATCTACCAATTGAGCTAAAAATTTCAAATCTATACCACTCATATCACTCACAGAACCAGGTAAAGAAGATGGGCTATAGCCATATTGTGCTTTATAGCCAGCAATTTCATCCAAGTAGCCATTTGCAGATAGTGCAGGTTTTAAGAAGTTCTTTGAATTAAATTGTAAACCGCTTGCTGAACTTAAAGATAAAGCAGTATGTTTTATTTCGTGAATATGAAGTGCATCTGTAGAACCTTGAATATTAATAACTCCATCACTTCCTTTTTTTACGTGATTTCTTTCATTGCTATTACTCACTAAATCATAAGTATTATTTTGGTCAGCCCCTAAAGCATCAATATCTTTTATGCTTCCATCTAAACTTTTGTCTCGTGTATCAATGTCTGCTATTCTACCTTGCAACCTTGCTTGTTTTTTAGCACTAATTCCTTTTTGTCCCAACTTGCCCTGTAATTTCGCTTTTGTTTTTGCAAGTGATGCCTTTCTGTCATTTATTTTATCTTTTAATTTTTGAGCTTCCGCTGGGTCTTTCCATATCATTCCATTTGGGTCAACAAATTTAATAGGGTTGTTTTTTGTGAAATTATAAGGAGATAGTTCATATGTTACTTCCGATAAAGGGTCTGTATTCATCCACCTTCCCAAAGAAGCATCGTAATTTCTTGCTCCGAAGTCGTGCCAATTTAGACCGAGTTCTTCGTTTTCTTCTTTCCCATTAAAAGTATAATTCTGTGCTGGATTAGTTGAAGTCACGACATTATTGTATCCTTTATGACGTAACCCAAAGGGATAGTAGTTGTTCTCCTCTCTTATTTGGATGACACCCGTTTCGTTGTCACCTGCAAAGCTGAGCCGCACGTTCCCAAGGTGGTCCTTGTACTGGTAGACGTACTTCCTATCTACCAGAATACGGTCTCCATCCCTTGTCACCACATACCCCGGCTCCATATAGCCTTCTGGTGTAGAGAAGAACCGTAGCTCCCCATTGACATAGTTATATGCCCCGGCATAGTCCGTCACTGTCACAGAACTCCCCTCGCTGACGACCTTTTTTAGCTTCGTCCCCGCGGCATCGTAAATGTACGAAATGCTTCCCACATTCGTACCGTTGTTTATTGTAACGCTTGTCGGCAGGTTCAGGTGATTGTAGGTGATGTCGGTGATGCCCTTGTTCCGGTCGATGACCATGTTGCCATTCTCGTCATAGGCATAGTCGTTGTCAGGCTCAGTGTTTCGGTCCGCATCGGAGGTGTTCCCGTCATTGAAGCCCATCGCCACGCCCGCGGTGTCATCCATGGAGTGCAGCTGGTTGCCATCGTAGTGGTAGATGAGCTGGTCCATCTGCCCGAAGGTAGTGGCCTGCTGGTCGGTATGCCCAAAGCGGCTCAGGCTCAGGATGTTCCCGTTCCTGTCATAGCCGATGCCAGAGAGGTCGTAGCGACCGTCGTTGGAGGCATTGTCATGGTCCACGTAGTGTCCACTGGTGATACGGTTCAGCGCATCGTAGCCATAGCCGTAGGAGCGCTTGGTGCCGTCATTGGCCGTCCTCCAGCTGGTCTGGCTGATGTTGCCATTGTAGAGGGCATCGATGTTGGCCATGGTGGGTAAATCATAGTCGATATTGAACCCGAAGAGGTCATCACCTAAGCTCTCCACGTCATTGATGCCCTTCAGCCACCCACGGATGTTGTAGCTATAGTCCACCTGCTGCAATGGTGCCAAGACACTGTTCCCCACCTGCTTGCTTTCCAACTGCCCCAGGACATCATACTGGTTGCTCGCGATCAGTTCCTCCGGGCCACCGTTCACTCTTTGTAGGTGCATAAGTGACCTTCCCATATGGTCATAGGTGAAATTGTCCTCGGTGACGACGGTCTCGTTGGCATCCCTATCATGTTCATTGCGGGTCTGCAGTACCTTGCCCACGAAGTCCAACTTGGTGGACATCTTGTCGGTGGTGTTCAGATGTGCGTTATGGGACTCTGAATATATCGGTCTGGACCTTTGGTCGTACAGGGTGTAGCTGGTCACCCAATCGGTCGTCCCCAATACCCGGACCCTGCTCCCGGTCGCCAGCCCCTTCACATTGCCTGCATATGGCTGTCCCATCAACGTGTTGACCACCTGAAGGTCAGTGATGCTCGCACCATGGCTGTAAAAGGAGGAGTCCCCCACCAGCTCGCCGTTGTAGAAGGTCAGGGAACTATGGAAAATGTCCCCGTTCTTTATATAGTTGATGGTACCCCCCAGACGCTCCACCTTGAAGTGGTCACCTTGCACATAAGTGCCCTTTTGGCCCAGTGAGACCCCCTCCTCATAGATGTAGACATTCCCATTGCCATGGAGATAGATGGCATGGTCAATGGTGGCATAGCTGTCGTCCTCGGCCGAGTTGACCCCTGAGAGCCCTATCATGAGCGATCTGTCCCCTGTGCCAGCCGTGAACTCCATATGGCCGTCACCTTCTATCTTTGCGGTCGTCAGGAACCCAGAGTTCCAACCATTGCTCCAGACCCTAGATACACTATTCCCGCTTTCTTGGAGAAAATTGTGTACGTAGGACAATTCATTGGAGGCCTCTATGTTGGGAAGGACGGAATCGTACCATACATAGTCGTCATAGTAGTTGATGGTGTGCAGCTCGGCGATACTGGTCGGGAATGCCACATTCCCCCAGTAAATGGATGTGCCATCGAGTGTCATAGCCGCGGTTGACCTTCCCTCAAATAGCTGGGTCTGGGCATCGACGCTGTCCTGCACTGCCAATCTCCTTGCCCGTGCATCGGGCAGCTGTGGATTCGGGTCATCGTACATCCCTGTATAGGCCACCCTGCCGAAGGCATCGTACTTGGTGAACAGCCATTGGCCCGATGCCCTCAGGTTGGCGTCCTGTGTGAGCACTGGGCGGTCCAGCCTGTCATAGACGATGTACTCCCAGCCCTTGCCGGGCAGCTTCTTCTCTACCAGTCGGTTGCGATGGTCATAGCGGTACTGGTAGCAGAGCTTCTCCAGGATGTCCGTGGTGATGGTGACATTCTCGCTGGCCAGTGGTGGCAATACGAAGGTGAGGTTGCCGAAGCGGTCGTAGACGTATTGGGTGTCGTGCGCAAGGCCTGCGTCGTAGGTTCTCTTGAGCACTACGTGGCCCTGCTTGTCCTTGAACTCCTCGGTGGTATGGTCGTTCGGGTATGTCTGGCCCGGCTGCCAGTTCTCGTCCCTGGTGACGTTCTTGTAGAGCTCCCCCTTTGCGTAGTGGTCATCCTCCATGAGTGTTGGAAGCTGGGTATCACCATTGGTGAAGTCCACCTCGAAAAGTCTCACCTCTAGGCTGTCGTTGGCATGGTAGCCGAACTTGATGGTGTGGTCGGTGTCGGCAATGGCGTCCACCGCCCATGCCGCTCCCGGTGCCCCCTGTTCTAAGGGACGGTTCAATGGCGAGGCCTCGAATCGGGTCTCGCTATAGGGGTTCGGAGCGCTCGCATCGAGGTCACTCCCGTAATTGTCCAAGTAGTAGGCCTCAAGCTCGGCAAGGGGGTCCACATAGATGTCACCCGCCTGCGTTCCCGAGGTGGCATACGGAAGATACTCCCTGGTCTGCCTCCCGAACTGGTCATATACCATATGGGTGACGATATCCTTGGCGGCAGACTCCTCCACCAATTGCGCAATGGGCAGCAGATTGTCCCCAAGGTGCTCCAAGATGGGATTGTACAAGTACTGTCTCGCATTAACATCGGTACAACCATACATGAAGCTTCGCATGCGACTCTGAGTGGTGGTGGGACCCCACTTGAAGTCGGCCCTTCCTATCACCTTGTTCCCCTCTTGGTCATATACTCCAGAAACACCAGAGTTCCCTCCCGTATAACTGTGCGGATGGATCACCCCGACCATCAGATACCAGGTATCTGCCTGTGGGAGCATGCCTTGGAAGAAGAAGGGATTGCTGACGGGTGTTCCATCAAGCTTGTGCACGTTCTGCGTACCATGGTATGTCGTCCCGTTATTGACATCACCCGTTCGCTTCACCCACACGCTGTAGCGGTAGCCTAGCTCCTTGTCGACAAAGAAGTAATCGGTCTCCCAGCCACCATCGGAATTGCTCTCAACGTCATTTCCTCCTCTCCAGACCAACTGCACCTCCCCGTTGTGGATGGTGTCATAGACCCTGGTGTTCTCACTCTCGGAGCCATACCTGTTGAAGAAGGAGGTGGAACCACTTCCAAGACTCCAATCGCTCTTCCAGTCCAGGAGGTTGATTGCATGGATGCGACCTGCGGCCCTTACCGCCACGGTCTGCTTGCCACGGCCGAGGCCGTCGAAGTAGCCGACCTGCTCTATCCTGTCATCGGCGGTCACCGCCCCGTCCGGGGTCGCTACCTGATAGGTGGTCGTCTTTACATAGTTCTCTGTGGGTGTCTGTGCCATCGCCATCGATGACATCAATAGTGTTGCAAGTGTATATAGTGATCTTCTCATGTGCTTCCTAGTTCTGTGGTTGTGCATAGTGGTACTCGTTCTTGCTCAAAAGGTTGCCCTCGGCGTCCCTGACGTGCTTCAGCCGCTGGAACTCGTCGTACTCATAGTACATGGTGTAGCCTCTGGGGTCGGTCATGCTGGTGACACCGACCAGTGGGTCGTAGGTGTAGGTGCTGACCATGGCATCGGGGAAGTTGTCCCTGAGGGCCTGCAGTGCATTCCGAAAGGCTTGCTCGGTTGGCTGGTCGACGTCGGCATCCGAGGCCAGTTTTACCGTATCGATCGCCGAAAGCTGGGCCGTCGTCATCGTATCGTAGCTGGCATGCTCGAGCTTGGCGATGGGATATTGCTCGTTGTAACCCCAGACATAGCTGATCCGTGTGCCGTCCTTGAGACTCACCTCCAAGGGATTGCTGCTGGAGTCGTATTTATGATAGGTGAGACGGGCCTGCAAGTTGTCATTGCCCTTCGCCATGCTGATGGTGTCCGGTAGGACAATGCCATTACCCCAGTCCTTGTATCGGGTATGCTGGGTGGATAGCTCCTCTTCGGTATTGTCGGGCAGCACCCTTGTCATCTTCACCTCGATTGGCGTGGCGTGGCGATGCTGGGAAATCAATGCCTGTTCCGCCGCCGTCGGACTGATAAGGTCCTCTGGATAGGTAGTTACACGCTTCAGTGTATTGCCTTCGCTGTCTGAGGTCTCGGTGCGGGTTGCAAAGTAGTGCGTGGGATAGGAGTCATAAAAGGTCCCGCTGGAAACGCTAACCGTATCTATGCTCGCACCCTCATAGTAGTAAGAATCGGTTGTGTTCCTTATGGAAAACATAGAGCTACTGTAGTTCTTGTATTTTCTGTAAAACATGAATGCTCCCATTTTGGCAACTATAACATTCTCAGAAGAAACAAGGTCTGAGCCGTAGTCGAATGCATATTCTATTCTTTCCTCATTGAGGAGTCTAAAGGTTGATGCAGGTTCCATGCTGTAATTGGCCTTCTTTAGTAGAAGACCTCTTCGATGGCCGAGATCATGATGGGGCGCACTTGGTATCTCTTCTGAATTACTCGGATTTGGGACAGGGTCACAACCACTATTACAAGCTACCGTGGCAAAATAATTGATCGCATCACCACCGATTCCCTGAGCGACCCAACTAAATGTATATTCCGTCTTTCCGGTCTGCATACTGTCGAAAGACTCGGTTACATTGGCATAGCCGACATTGAACCCTGACTCGTTGTCCAATGGCCTTATCGGATTTGAGTAAACATAGGTCGCAGTCCTTTTGCTACTATCAGCACAGAGTGGAGCATTGAAATTGATATAGACAGGTGGATGAAGTGCCTGTCCGCTTGAATGACCACTATCCGCAAAGAGCCCATACTCATATATCTTCTTCAACAATAGAGTATCATTCATATCCCTCTGAGTGATCGACTTGACTCGCAATCCACCATATTGAGCGTTCGGTGAACTCGGGTCAAGAAGTTTGCGACCTAGCAAGGTAATCTTCACGTCTACCTTGTTACCATAGTTGGCGCTATAGTTCTCAATGACGATGTTGTAGTTGCCATTATCGAAATGCAAGGATCCCGTAGAATTCGTAACTCTGGTACCATCAATCCTGACCTGTGGACAATCAAATCCATTGGTGCCGCAAACAGGTATCTCTTCGCCCAAGTGGTTATACATTTTCAGATCATAGTCAATGATACCGCTTACAGGAAAGTTGTAGTTCGTTGGGTCATCGGTATCGATGGTAAAGGGAATAGTAATCACATTACTGGGGTCGTTGAAGGTTTGTTGTGTCACAATGACCTGTTGTGAATATCGTGTCGCGGCGAAATAATCATTGTTATCGTAAACCGTATTGGACTCCATTTCATACTCCGTGGAACCAGCGGTCGGATATATGACCTTCTTTAGGCTACATGCCTTGGCATAGTTCTCATCAACCTTTCTGTCTGCTCCTATGTTTTGTACAAAGCCCGCCCAAAAAGTACCGTTTGCAACAATCAATGGTTGATACTCCACCGTGGGTATTAACGAGGCATTCGCATGTCTTCCATTATAATAGCCCCAGAAATCTCTCGCATATGAGAATCTGTCAGGTAAAATATTATCCGTGTAATATTCAAAAGCGGTCTTCTTTTCGTTGATGCTTCCTAAGTTTTCGATGATATGCTCTAGATAGAGTCGTTTCTGGCGTTGATCAAGATTTCCGTAGGTAAGGCCACTGTTGTTAGTCGATTGGAAATAGCCATGGGTCAGGTCGAAGGTCTTTATGATGGTGCCATTCGGGTCCTTGATAGATATATTCGTCAATGCCTTGTCATTGAGCAGGTCCAGTCTGTCCTGTCCGTAAAAGAATTCCATAGTTGCGGTATTTCCAATGATCTTGCTGATCCTCCTCACCTTGGAAGTGGACTCCATGAAAGTATAGGTATGGGTCGGATAGCTTGTGCACCCTTGATTGTTATAGGTAGGTAGTATTTTATGCTGACTCCCGAGACTCACATAACTTATCGTGCTCTCAGGTTCATACTCTATATATACTTGATTTCCCAGATGATCATCCATCTCCAGCAGATGCCAAGAATTAACATAATTGGTTAGGTATGGTGACGGGTCTGGAAAGCTAAAGGCCGGTGTTCCACTGATGGATGCATAGACTTTTGACGATGACCTCTCATATGCCTCTCGGGTCTCATCCTGTGACTGTCCTAGATAGAAGGTGACTCCTACCGGGCTTGTGATCACCCATTGTTTAATGGAGTTATTGGCGTCCTTCACATAGGCGATGTTGGCTGTGTTGTTGGCTGGTACCGTGTAGATTTGCCCCCCTTGGTCAAAATAGAATTTGCCACTAGTACCATCAGGCAGGCTGAAGTGATATATATCGGACTCTAGGTCCAGTTGTTGATCATTTACATCCAAAAGTCGATCATATAGGTCTGGGCTAGAGTAAAGCGTTGCAATCGAAGTCGAGGTGTTGATGTAGCCATTGGGAGAATCATCTGGAATACCCCTGACCATTCTCGTGACACTGCCGCCACCATTCAACTTCCAACCAAGACCAACGCGAGTGGCCATTTCATCCACTCTGATGCCTCCTGAGTGATATGCGAGGGATATCGGGACTGAAATGGATCCCTCTTCAAGTCCGAATATAGGAATTGATATTTGAGGGACCCCTGTAAAATAAGACACAGGTATATTATTAAATTTACCAAGTGTCGCAGCTTCTGGACTTGTCGGTGCTATTTGTGGGAGTTCGACGGCTTCCTGTCCGAACATGGCAGGGCCTACTAGCATTAATAGTAAAAGGAGTATTCTCATCTATCTATGATTGTTGATTGTTTGATTTGCTTTCTCTGTTAGCTCGTTAAAAGGATGCTGGAAGACCGACGGCATAGGCTTTGAGCCTAGACTCTTATCGATCTTGGGCTTTTTCTGTGTGTGGCAAAACTTTCTTAGGGCGACGTTCTTCAATTTTTTTTGGTATTCCATATATTGTTAAAGCCTTTCGAACAAAAACAATTTTGGCTGGATACTATCCGTTATTGATGGCTAAATGCCGTAGATCATATGTGCACAAATGAATATAAAATGGACTTAATCCGATTACGGTTTTCCCGTACTCTCGACCAAATGCCATCTTATTCGATGAAGTGAACTCTACATCCCCTCAAATGGTGAGAAGGGTCAAAAATAGTAGGAAAAATCATTGAAACACCGTTAAGTCGCTCTTTACTAGTTTGATAATTCAATTGATATTTACATTTTTCGGTTTTTCTTCGGACAAATTGCTTTTTCTCATTCTATAGAGCAAATCAATGCATAATAACAATCTCCTGCAACAAGTTGTGCTGACCATTTATAAATGACGACCTATCATTCAAGCAATAATTTCAGGTTATTTATCACTCAGAATTGATTTTTAAAAATTGAAATCTATATTTGCGACATTGATATATTTGGAAAAAAGAGAATCTATAGCATAAAATCATCCTAGATTCTTCAAAATAAAAACAGTTAATATCATAATAACGCACAGCTGAAAACGCTTCGAGCGTATATAAATATTTCAACCGTTCTCTATTTTTGAGAACCAAGCCTTTCACTATGAAAAAGACGAATAGAAGGAATAATAAGGTAAAGGCATTCAACCTTCAAGAGATGCTTATCGTTCTGGCCATCATAGGAATCCTATTATTGATCGCCATGCCCAGCCTGATGCCTTTGATCACCAAGGCAAAGAGCACCGAGGCGCAACTGCAATTGAAGGCCATCTATAATATGCAGACCACCCATCGCTATATGTATTCGAAGTACAGCATGGATTTCTATGAGATCGATTATGAAGCTCCAAAAACAGTAAAGGATAACGGGCAGGCCAACTATCGCTATGAGATCATCGAAGCGACCAACAATAGTTTTAAGGCACGTGCGGAAGCAGTGACCGACTTTGATGGAGATGGCATCTACAACGTATGGGAAATTGATCAAAATGGTAACCCAAAACAAATAGTAAAGGATTGATCATCGCATTGAAAATAGCACTCTTGGGCTGTTTGGCCCTGATCACCCTTCAAGATCTGAAAGAGCGGATGGTCCATTGGTTCTTGTTTCCCATCGCTGCTGCTTTCTTTGGTTTGTTGCACTTCCTTGAGGTAGGTAAAGTGCAGTTTCTTCTGAATCTGGGCATGAACTTGTTATTGGTCATTATAATAGTTACAATTTTGTGGTACTATGCCAAACTTAGGATGAAAAAAAACTTTAGTGACACTTTTGGATTGGGAGACGTGCTAATGTTCATTGCATTGGGATTCTCGTTTGCGACAATATCCTTTATAACTTTCTTTGTGTTCGCTATCTTCTTCGCTTTGATAGTTCATCTTGTCCTAAAAAACAGTATGAAGCAGCCAACGGTCCCGTTGGCAGGTTATGTGGCCCTCTTCTTTTCGTTCGTACTAATTGGTGTTTGGACGGGAATCACCAACAATCCCTACCTGATCTGAACCGAATGAAGCAGGAACAATTCCATATCCCGGTAGAGCTGCAACAGCTCATAAGTGCAGATGAGGCCTATCACTATCGCATCGTCCCTCTGGGTCAATCAAATGGGACCTTGTCTTTGGCGACCGATGCTCAAAACATAGCTAAGCTAAAGGGCGAACTGACCATTCTCTTAAATAGAACCATCGAACTTTCGGAGGTCTCGGAAGAGCATCTTGAAAAATACCTGGCCACCAATTATAGAAAGAAAGCGAAATCTGAATCCGAGAACTTAGGATACTCCAATGACTTTCTAGAGAAGATCCTACTCACGGCGAAGGAAATCGGAAGCAGTGACATCCATTTTGAGCCTTACGAAACGAAGTGTCGGGTGCGCTTTCGCTTGGACGGGAAGCTAAAGGAACAATATATCATCCCAATTGAAGAGTATCCCGTAATTGCCAATAGGATCAAGATCAAAGCGCAATTGGATATATCGGAAAAGCGGTTGCCACAGGATGGAAGGATCACCATCAGTGACGGATTTGACGAATTTGACATCCGCGTCTCCTCACTTCCAACACTCCATGGCGAAAAGATCGTGTTACGTATCCTGAGCAGGGATGCCAATCATATCAATTTGGACTCCTTAGGCTTTACCGATATCGAACTAAAGCGATACATTGAAGCGACAAAGAATCCCAACGGTATCATCCTTATTTCTGGACCTACCGGTTCTGGAAAGACCACAACATTGTATGCCACTTTGAAGCTGTTGAATGATAGCAAGACCAACATCCTGACCATCGAAGATCCCATCGAATACACCTTGGAAGGAATCAATCAGGTACAGCTTAGGGAAAATATTGGGCTTGACTTTCCATCGGCACTGCGTACTTTTTTGCGACAAGACCCCGATGTGATCATGGTGGGTGAGATAAGAGATGCCAAAACGGCCAATATGGCCATCAGAGCCGCCTTGACCGGTCACTTGGTACTTTCTACCATCCATACGAATTCCGCCTGGGCCACCATATCTAGATTGGTAGATATGGGGATTCCATCATTCCTTATCGCGAGTACGCTGAATGTCAGTGTTGCACAACGTTTGGTACGTAAACTCTGTGATCACTGTAAAAAAGAAGAAAAAGTTTCAACGGAGCTGCTTCCCGAGGGATTTGAAATTCCAAATAACTTCAAGACACATCATATCCCTGTGGGTTGTCAACATTGCTACCATACAGGATATCATGGGAGAAAGGCGATCTATGAGATCATTCCGATCACTAACGGTTTGGTTCACCATATAAAGAACAATGCATTGGAGATAGATCATTATTTAGAAGAGAATAAGATACGCACACTGAAAGACAATGCCATACAACTTTTGATCGAAGGAACGACTTCGATCGAAGAGGTCTATGCACTATTAACGAAATGAGAATATGAAGAGAGGATTATTAATTATAGTACTGTTATTGCAAATTGGTTTACTGACCGCTCAGGATAACGGAAGGATCTTGAAGATTCAAAATAAATTAGAGGTATTATCGGTTGATAATGCTGGACTTACCGAAAAGCTGAACATCAATATCCAAGATGCAACGCTCACCAACTTCTTGATCGCCATCTCTAAGGTGCATAAGGTGAATATGAATGTGGCCCCAGAATTACAGAGCATCAACATTGTGAACAACTTCTCGAATGTCACGGTATCTGACCTATTGCTCTTCCTTTGTAAAGAATATGCACTAGATATCGATTTTATTGGGAATATCCTTTCAATAAAGAAACATGAGGCCCCTATTGAAGAACCAAAGGAAAAGGAGATCATAGCCAACTATAATTCTACGTCCGATATGATCACGCTGGACCTGAAAAATGACCTTCTGGGTAGAACGTTCAGGAAGATCATGGATAGCACTGGCAAGAATTTGCTCTTCTCTTCTGGAATGGAAAATGAGCGCCTCACCATCTATCTAAAGGACGTTCCCTTTGACAAGGCCATGGAAAATATGGCACTTTCCAATAATTTGATCTATTCGAAATCCAGGGATGGTTTCTATCTCTTTGAGAAGGAAGTGGGAGTTGGTCAGAATTCTGCTTCTGCCACTGCGACGAACAATGGCCAAAGACCTACTAGAAGAAGGAGTTCTAACTTCTTCTTTAAAGTACTCGATACCGAAGAAAAACTTCTGGAAGTAGATTTTGTCAATACGCCCATCGAAAGCATCATCAACGATATTGGAAACGACTTGAATATCAATATATTTACTGCCACACCACTTTCCAATACCGGCACTGCCACTTTTAAGGCCAAAAAAGTGACTTTCGACGAATTGCTTGAGAAACTCTTTGAGAATAGCCAGATCGCTGGAGGTATTGATACTGGGAATAATTCTTCAACCGGTCAGAGAACGACGAATTCGAATGGGAGTCGTTTTACCTTTAAAAAGGAAAATAATGTCTACTACTTCGGAACCTTGGACCAACTTACGGTCAAAGAGGTGATGATCATCCCAATGATGCACCGCTCCATCGAGATCCTACAAGATCCCTCTGGAGGTACGAGCAGAAGTGTTGGCCGTAATCTAAGTAGCAGCTATAGCGGAAGCGATTTTGGGTCTACTTTTGGGACGAGTTCCAATTTTGGGAATCAACAAGGTTTTGGCAACCAACAAAACCCCAATAGGTTCAGCAATACTTCAACTAGTTTGAACGCACAAAGGAACATAGCGAATAGTGATAACGCCTCCTCAATTTTGGACATCGTTCCCGAAGAATTGAAGCGCGGGCTTCAGATCTCCACCGACTTTGAACAAAATACCTTTGTAGTGAATGGACCTAGCCAACAAGTAAAGCGCTTCGAGGCATTTGTAAAAAGAATAGACAAACCAGTGCCTGTTGTGCTTATCGAAGTGATGATCTTGGAGATCAGTCGCAGCGCCACTGTTGAAACCGGGATCAGTTGGGGTATCGGAGATGATGCGGTGAAGACAAAGGGAGGATTGTTTCCAACTACCGATTTTACCTTGGGCGCAGAGACCGTAAATAAAGTACTTGGCGGAATCGATGGTTTTGACTCCTTTAAGGTGGTCCCAGAGTTCTTTGCTCAGATAAAGGCGATGGAGGCCAATGGCAATCTAAAGATACGTTCAACTCCAAAATTGGCTACCCTAAATGGGCATCGGGCAACCTTCTCCAATGGTTCCACAACCTATTTTAGAATCACTCAAAGCTTTACCACTGGGGTACAAAACCCAATCATAAGTGAAAGTGTGAATTATGTCCCCATCGATGCGGAACTTGGGTTAAGCATTAAACCATTGGTCTCTGGTGATGGCAAGGTGACACTCGATATCTTCGTCATTCAATCTGATTTTAACAACGATCGCATCGATGATGAAGCTCCTCCGGGAATCGACTCGCGAGAGTTTAGCTCGATCATTAGCGTTGACGACCAAGACATGGTGGTGTTAGGTGGTCTGGAAGAAAAGGTGAAGAACGATTCAGGTACGGGAGTGCCATTGCTGGCAAGGATTCCAGTGATCAAATGGTTGTTCAGCAGCCGTAAGAGAGAGGATTCGAGAAAGAAACTCACAGTACTCATCAAACCGACCGTCATCAACTAATGTTAGACTCGTTTAAGACATACCTTCAATTCGGCCCTTCTTTTTGCGGCGTAGAACATACTTCTGTCTCGGAGGAGGGTGAGACGAATGTTTTGTTGCTAAACAAGAAAAAAGATGCTTTTGAGGTCGAAAGGGAATTCACGGTCACTTCTCTGCGGTCATTGAAGGAAGAACTTCCAAAAGGACAGCATATCTCTTTAGTGATCAACAACCAACAGGTATTGTCCAAACGGGTGGATGGTAACTCCTATGACCCTTTGAAAATTATTCATAAGGCCTTTCCGAACATCAATTTGAGGGATTTCTATTATGAGATTTCCCGTTTAGGTGGTGATCACCTCGTATCCATTTGTCGTAAGGAATACATAGATAGCCTTATCCATAAATATCAAAAAGAAGGATTCTATGTGTTGAGTTTTTCATTAGGACTTCACAGCTTTCAAACCATTGCCTCCTATATCAATGTCGCAGATGTAGCCGTCTCGAATTATAAGCTAAGTATTGAAGATGATAGTATAATTGATTTTGAGCCACAAAGTCTGTTGGATGACACCATCTATGATCTTGGTGGCATCAAACTTTATGGTAGATCCTTACTTTCCTTTGCTGCAGTGATCAAAAATTATTCAGATGGAAGTGCTACTGCTACAAATAATGAACAGCAAATTGCTACACTAAAAGAATCATTTTTCCAAAATCGTCTGTTCTCGCTACTCTTGAAAGGGGGGCTCGGGTTTTTGTTTGTCGTTCTGTTGATCAATTTTTTCATCTTTGGTCATTATAATGAAAAGGTGAATGAACTTACTCAGAGTTCTCAGGTAAGTGAAGTCCAAAAGGAGAAACTCTTAAAATTAAATGAAAAAGTTCAAGCAAAGCAACGTCTCGCCGAAGATATCTTAGCTTCAACCTCTTCTAAGAGTTCATTCTATTTGGACGAGATCGCCAGCATTTTACCATCAAGTATGGTCTTGGATGAGATCAACTATCAACCTTTGTCCAAACGTATCAAAGAAGGGCAGAAGATCACATTCCAAACTAACGAAATAATAGTCTCTGGAAAACTAAAAGACAATGAAGCGTATACCGAATGGTTCGAACAGTTGGAGCAAAAACCATGGGTAAATGCAATGGCAATACAAAGCTATGGTACATCCTCAGGGAATACGATCACCTTCACAATTTTGATCAGCATTGGCGATGAGTAGCAGAAACAAAAATATCATACTTGTCATAGGGTTGCTCTTTCTAGCCTTCCTGGGATATAGGTTTGCCATCTCGAAGACGGTGGCTGCTCGTTCCACCTATAAAAAATTGAGTAGACAGGCCATTCTATTTGAGAATCTGCCAAAACAATTTTCGGTTCTAAAACAAAAGGAACGCTACTACGATTCTTTGTTGGCTGCCTATCAGATAAAAGGAAATTCCATTCAGAGCAATTTGCTTAAAACGGTCAACACCTATGCCGACGAGCATCGATTAAAGGTCATCGCCTTTAAGGAGCCACATATCCTAGAACGAGAGAATGCAACTTTAAGTACGTATTCATTCTCGCTGGAAGGAGATTTCTCGAGCATCTTAAGGCTTATCCATCAACTAGAGCGGCGTACCAGGTATGGAGAATTGGTGAATGTCCATTTTGAAAAGAAGAAGAACTATAGAACCAGGAAGTTTTATCTTCAGGCCCACATCTTATTGCAGGTAGTTCGACAGAAATAGGGTTATACAAGTACATTCAAATCACTATCGAAGTATATATTTATGTGGTTTCAAGATACCTGCCCGCCAACAGATGGGGAATTTTCTTGCAATGATCAGTCGGATTGACAATCTAGGAGTGAAAAATATGGTTCTCGATACAATCCCGAAGATTCGGGATCACTCGAACTGACATTTTTTTATAGCATTAAACCTTTTTCATCCAAGTACATTGCTCAATTGGAACATGGGCAAATACATGGCGATCAGGATGACACCCACCACGATTCCAACAAATAGAATGATCATTGGTTCCATGATAGTAGATAGCATTTTTGAACGTTGTTGCACTTCGGTATTGTACTGCTCGTTGAGGCGTTGAAAGATAAACTCGGTCTGATTGGTCTCCTCGGCAACTCGCACCAAGGTGACCATCTTATTGTCAAAGACAGGATCATTAGCCAAACTTTCCGAAAGTTTTTTTCCCTTTAGGATCTGCCGCTCTACTTTTTCCAATGCACTTCTTAAAGGATAGAAATTGATCATCTTCTGCACTAGTTGTATACTATTTACCACAGGTACTTTGGAAGAAGTGAGTAAAGAAACGGCCTGCGTGAACTGCGCCAAGTAGACGGTCTTTGCAAACTTTCCAATGATCGGTGTCTTATAGATCAGATTGTCCACAGCTCTTTGATACCAAACTTTCTTCGTAAATAATTGTCGCAATAATAGTAATGCTATAATCCCAACTAGTAGTATCCACCCATAGCTCGAAGTTGTCTCAGAAAGGGAAACAATGAATCTGGTGATCGGTGGTAAATCTACATTATTCTGCTTGAAAATATCCTGAAACATGGGAACCACATATCGCAACATAAAGGCCACTACTAAAAGCGCCGTAGAAAAAATAATGATGGGATAGGTCAACGCACTGATCAAGTTCCTCCGTTGTTCGTTCTTTCTGGCAAAGAAACTCCCCAATTCTTTGGTCACTTGTACCAATGTGCCGGTTTCCTCTCCGATCTTTAGTGAAAAATGTTCATAATCCGTAAATTCCTTTTTGGTCTTTACGGACTCAGAAAAGGGCTGTCCAGCAACGATATCCTCCAAAATATTGGCAAATAACACTTTTTGCTGTTGTTTCTTTTGGGATTCCATGATCAAGCCGAGACCTTCCTTTAAGTTGACTCCTGCCTTTAATAGCACACTCAACTCCGTATAGAGATCTTCCTTTTTTCTATCTGAAAATGACTTGCCAAACAAGGTGATCTCCTTTTTCAAAAGGTCATTGATCCTGTCTTCACTTTTGGCCGTTCGCTTCTGCGTGGTTTTTATGTTATCTAATTGAAATCCCATTAGTTCATATAATGTGAAGCACTATTGCTCTTAAAGATAAACAATTCCTTTTGCTGAAATTCATTGGAAGTTCTAAGGCGTATCGCATCCATAGGCCCATTCGTCACCACTCGACCATCAAAAAGAAACTCCTTGTCTACGATGCTGATATTAAAGGTGTCCAATTCTCTTACCACATATTTGGCATCGAACACGTATGTTATCGTTTCAATAGGATTCTTTAAGATCAGTAATTCCTGCTTGTTGTCAAAGGAGGCGACTTGATAGCTACTGAGATCCAACCACAATCGTTGTTCTAGCTTTTCCAATTCTGCATTCACTCCTAAATTGGTCTGAATGGCAAAGAACTGTCGCTGTACCAATGTCAAAACTGAAAAAGCCAAACCTACGACAATAGCCGTGATGACAAGGACCACCATCATTTCATTGAGTGTAAAGGCTGGTATTTTACTACTTTTTTGCATCCAATCTTTTTCTAATCAGTTTTTTTTGAGTTTCTACTTGGGTAGCCTCAAATTCAATATACTTCACATTCTTCTCATCAAATTTTGTGATGTTGATGTTCCATTGATTCAAACTTTCCGTATACGGAAGCTCTAATTCTCCAGTTTGATGCAGATATTCCAACTCATTCAATCGATATTCTAAATGTCGCGTGTCATTCTTAATGGCATTGCTGAAGAGGTTGTTCATGATCAAACTCACTACCAGGAAGACGACCATGATCAATACGGTGGCTACCATGGTCTCCATGAGCGTCGCTGCTTTTATCTTCTTCAGTATAACCATTGTGCCACCGCCTTTTTGCTATTCTCAAATAAAAGTCCGGCATACTCTTCTGGGAGTGCTGGTTCTAAGATCTTCCCATTATAGATATGATTTTGATATACAGATCCGGATTGCTTTGCGATGAATCCAGCAGTATAGACGCTGCCTTCTACGGTTCCAAGAAGTTCTAAATTTTGATTGCAATGAATCTCGCCTTTAACCTTTGCATTTATCTTTAGAACGACCTGCGGTTCATAATTTCGAGTTTTGGGCTGACCCTCGTAAATAATGACTCCCTCAACACGACTTCTCTCCTGTAATACTATTTGGTTTATTTCAGTAGGTTGATCGGCTTGAATGTTCTGTGATATTCTTTCTTTGACCACCAAAGCGGAGGGATAGCGTAATTGTGAATCCTTTCCGATTTCAATATTCTTCGTAGCAATGGCCTGAAAACGACCAACGACGTTGTTTTTTACCTCAATTTTAGGAGCCATAAGGATGACATCGGTAAGCTTCGCTTCGGGATGTACGGTGATTTTTGAATTGGAAATGACGATTATGTTTCCCGTCAAGTTCGCATCGAACAAATTGATGGGTGCGGCCTGATATATATATGTTGTTTCTTTCAGGAAGGAATTTTTGAGCTGCATACTTTGCTCAAAAGGAATAGCGCTATTCAGTTGCGCGCCAGAATCGGTGATTACCGGCAATATTGAGGGAAGCTCTTCACTACTTTCTCTTGTATTGCCATAAATGAGCCGACTGCCATAGTACGAATTTCCAGAAATATTTCCCGAACGGACACCGCGTTTCGGTAAATATGCACCCCCTTCTACTCTAGTTTGCCCTACCAAAATGAGCGCCCTATTCTCATCCTTTAAAAACAACGCAGGACGTTTCATCTCCCAGCCTCCGACCATCGCGACCTTCTCAAAAGTGTATTGCTTGATAGTCGATTTAGAACTTACAATCTTAAAAGCACCCCATTGTTTCTGGCTGACGATGAGATGTTTATAGTCTTCTTCGAATATCGGTAACGAAATGGAATCATTGATCTCATGGTTCAAGCTATATTGAATACCAGTGTCGGCATTTCTTATGGTCTCAAGGAATAAATCCGAACGAACACTCAAGGTGCGATGAATGTGAATGAGCATTATAAATGCTCCCAGTATCAATGACACTACGACCCCGACAAATACCGAAAACTGAAGTGCGCCTGCTCGTATCTTTGCTCTAGGCCAGCTCATTATTCTTGAAGGGCAAAGGTTTTCTTTTCTTTTTTGAATAAAATGGTAACCACTTTAGCGTTTCCTTGAAGTAGTTTCATATCGGCGACAACTTCATTCTTCCGAATGAGGTGTTGCTGCCCCTGGATTTGTATCAGGAATACTTTTTCGGTCTTAGTAGCACCTGAGACAAAACCTTTATATGTCACCATTGGCCAGCTGACTTGCTCCGAAGGCATTGTAGGTATATTCTTTTTTATGGTGTGTTGTTGTTTTTGGAAATTTCCTAAAAAGGGATCTCGATAGTCAGCCGTTATACCAAAGGTATCTAAGGGTTTTAATTCCTTCGGTCTGAAGTCTGCCGTAAAATCTTGTTGTGCGATTGAAGGTGAATCTGGATTCAAAGCATCAAAGAACTTATATCCAACAGTCCCCCAAATACCGAGGACGATCACCAATAGGATATATGTCTTTGTTTTGCCTTTCATGCTATTGGACGATCAGATTTCTTGTGTTATATTCAGTTTGGTATGCGCTATTCAATGCTCTTATACGCCATTGGTAATCTCCAGATTCCAGTTCCTTCTGAAATTGATTGTTCATGGTGGTCGTATCCACAACAATTTCTGTGGCCTGTTCAAAAGTAGGAATCGCAATTTGCAACTGATAGGTCTCGGCGCCAGACATCGTTTCCCAAGAAAAACTTACGGTGGTGTCATCGATAGTGCTATTGTCTGCCGGGGCCAGTATGACAACCGTCTCAGCGGTGATGTCCTCTACACCAACGACATCTTCGCATGCAAATAGTAGCGTAAATCCTAATAAGAGTGAAGTATATTTTTTCATATCAAAACTTTAGAAAGTTATCTACATCCACGGCTTTTGTAGCCTCTCTGAATGTATTATTAGGACAATGGTCACCTTCCTTTACAATATCGAAAATTGACGGTTGATTGCGCTTGCCCTTTCCCCAACAAAAATACGAGAGACCGTGAGCGAATACCGTTGCTTTATCAAAACCTATCAAAGCAGATTCGGCGTTGCCATTCATCAGCTTTATCCCATAACGCTTATCACCAAGGCCAACTAAGAATACCGTTTTGGCATTATCGATTGCTTCTAAATCTGCCGATTTGAGTGCGACAGATAGCGAAGTGACCAAACGCGCATCTTTTTGACGTTCTAAATATTTCCTTACCTCGTCGTTATATAATTGCGAAAGTTCGTCCATCAACAGCACCTTGTCCATCAACTGTAATTTCACAAAAGATGGTTTTTGCTTTATGGAATCAGCGAAATTCACTTTTTGTTTATTATTCGGTGAATTTTTGGAATACGCCTTAAAAGAGCTATTATCAAAGGGTACCAATTTCACCGAAATACGTATCTCCTTTTTCAATTCTGGCAAGGCAGTGGTTTGAAAGTTCGAATGCAATAAGTTGGTCTCTTGTAGGCCGATCATTCCGAGCGACAGCTGTGAGTTTGATTTTCTTTGAACTTGGCTGTCGACGGATACTGTGCGGCAAGCTGTAAATATAATTCCCGTTATTGCAATGTATAGAATGTGCTTCATCATGCTACTCATTTCCTAAGAAGGTAAAGATATGGTTTGAATGGGAAATATGCTAAGGGTTTTTACGAATGAGGAGAAACTCTGTAAATAATCTAAGTTTGGAAAAATTAGTACAATTAGAAGCAGATCCGTCTGCCAACTCCCTTTCATTTTCCCATTCGTTTGTACCTCAATCGTTAGAAAGCACTATAAGCACTCTATTTCTTATTTCTGCATCGGCAAGTAAGTGAAGCAGTAAATCTATGATTTACATTGCTGAACTTACCCCAAATTCATTTTGGGGTCTTCTGGTCGTGAATTGCGACCTCTGCTCTGCGAAGTTTGCAACTTCGAAGCTTCAACTGCCCTACGATATTTTTTTGAATTGCCTTACTAAATAGGGTCTTCGTTTCTCGTTATATGGAAAATTGCATCGCCTTGGTTGACTATCGGGGATTGGTTGATACAAATGATGTGTCCAGAATATAATGACTTTATAGTACGCTCAAAATAGCCGAAAGGGTCGGAGATACTACCCAGAACATCGCCTTTCTTCACTTTGGCTCCCAATTCCACAAAGGGATGAAACATCCCAGAATACTTTGCCCGAACCCAACTGGACTGTTTAACGATTATCGGTTTTCTAGGTCGTTCACTTATGGATTTGAGCTCTTTGTTAAAATCTCGAATACCCAGATGTTGCATCACACGCAATGCTCCTAAGACGCCTATTTCGGTTACTTTTTCGTCAAGATATAAAGATTTACCCCCTTCAAAGAGCAATGCTTTTTTACCTAGCTTATGCAGGGCTTGTCTAAAAGATCGATCGCGGTGTCCACTTTGAATAACAAACTGTGGATTGAAGACCTTCGCAAGTCTCAAACTCTCCTCATCTTCATTTATTCGGATCTGAGGCGCATTGAAACGGCTATCGCCACCAGTATGAAAATCTATGCAGTAATCGACCAAGGGAACGATCTCTTTCATGATGTGATAGGCAAATCTACTCGCCAAAGAACCGCGAGAACTTCCCGGAAATACTCGGTTCAGGTCACGCCCGTCAGGAAATTTTCTACTTTGATTGAGAAAACCAAATACATTGACCACTGGAATGCAAATGACCATACCACATTCTGGCTTGTTGTATTTTTTGGAGATCAGCTGACGCACGATCTCAATACCATTCATTTCATTACCATGAATGCCTGCAGTGATCAATAAGGTGGGACCTTCCTTTTTTGCCCTTTCTACAATGATCGGTACCTGAATTTTAGTTCTTGTGTGTAATTTGGCGATGTCCAGATTGAGTTGAACTCCCCTCCCATTTGAAATGGCATGCCCTAGGATTTCGATCTTCTTATTATGCATGTCGCTCCACGTACTTGATAATTTGAGTGGCAATATCTTTTCCTGTCGCTACCTCGATACCTTCGAGTCCTGGTGAAGAATTGACCTCCAAGATCAATGGCCCTCTTTCCGATTGTAATATGTCCACGCCAGCGACTCCTAAGCCCATGACCCGTGCTGCCTTGATCGCCGCATTCTCCTCGTCGTCGCTTAGCTCAATGATGTTGGCAGAACCTCCTCGGTGCAGATTGGATCTGAACTCCCCTTCTTTTCCTTGCCGTTTCATAGCGCCGACGACTACGCCGTCAACAACGAATGCTCGAATATCGGCACCCTTGGCCTCTTTTATAAATTCTTGAACGATGACCCGGGCTTGCAACCCATTGAAGGCCTCTAGAATGGACTCTGCCGAGTTTCTATTTTCAGCCAATACGACACCAAGTCCCTGCGTACCTTCGAGCAGCTTAATCACCACAGGAGATCCTCCCGCCTTATCTATAATGGCTCCCACATTTCTAGAATAGTTGCTAAAAACCGTTTTTGGCAGTCCTAATCCGGCTCTAGAAAGAATTTGGAGGCTCCTTAATTTATCGCGCGAACGCATCAGTGCCTGCGACTCAACAGCGGTAAACACCTTCATCATCTCAAATTGTCGAACCACAGCGGTGCCATAAAATGTGATAGAGGACCCTATTCGCGGAATAACACCATCAACCCCAGTGATCTCTTCTCCCTTGTAGATAAGTCCAGGTTTTTTTCGTTCAATGACCAGATCGCATTTAGAGTGGTCGATGATCATTATTTGGTGTCCTTTTTTGGTTCCAGCCTCTACAAGACGCTTGGTGGAATATAGGTTTGGATTTTGTGAAAGAATGACTATTTTCATTTATGCAATTTTGTAAACAGAGCACTTCAAATTGATCAAAGATCAAGTCTGTTTAGCACTCAAAATTAATAATAAGGTTATCCCCTAAGATACATCAATATTCTGGTCTTGCTATGGCTGAAATCAAATTCGCGTAAGGTTTGAGTCAATAAAATATGCTAGCCGCATATTTTCAATGATGCCGTTGGGTAGAGCAGATTCGCGTTGGCTGTGATAAATATTTCCTAGCATCACCCACATATTTCCAAAATGCATCATCTGTGCCGAATTTGCATCATGCCTAATATTTTTTTAATGAGGTCATATTGCCAAAGACCCTAATTTTATTGATACTAACCTAAAAGAGTAATATTCTATGATCCAAAAAACAATGTATCTGCTTGGTGTCTTTGTGCTTTCTTCTTGTTCAAAGACAACTTCCAACAGCACTGACAGCAACCAAGGTCCGCAAAGCCCTGAAGCAACCGCAGAATGGCAGCTCATCTTTGAAGAGAATTTTGATGACCCTAGTTTGGCCAATTGGAATCCTTGGAATGCCGGAGCCTTTAACAATGAAATTCAATTATATCGGTCAGCGCAGCTTTCAACTGACAATGGTATCTTGACAATAGCGGCAGAACGAATGGCAATCGAAGGTCCTACGAATCCTTTCGACAATACCCCGAAAGACTTCGAATACGTCTCTGGCCGTATCGAAAGCAAATCGCTGTATGGCCCATCTAACGTCGCCGGGCACAGGAGTTATCGCTTTACGGCACGAATAAAACTACCCAAAGGGAACGGTATGTGGCCAGCATTTTGGTCTTATGGAAATGAGTGGCCTACCAATGGTGAGATCGATATTCTAGAAGCAAGAGGAAATAGACCTATGGAGTTTCAGTCAAATATCTTTTACGGCACTCAGCCTGGTGTTCCTTTGACCATGGATGCCGTTACAGCTAAATTGCATGAGATGAATGTTGATCTTACTGAAGACTACCATGAATATGAGGCCATATGGACCGAGAATCAGCTGCGTATCATCTTTGACAATGAAATTATCCATACATATCACGCCAATCCACAAAATTATATTAGGGCGCTCTTTGGAAAGAAGCATCGTATCGTTCTAAACGTAGCAGTAGGAGGTGTCTTTTTCAATAATACTAACACTAATGACTTTGCGGATGATGCGACCATGCAAATAGATTGGGTTCGGGTTTATAGGCAATGACTCGAACCCATTGAACTGCATTGTGAAGACACAACATCCCATACCCGTAAAAATTGATATATCATTGTAGAATTACAACATTCATTTTTGTCACTATTTACAATTAGAATGTTAATAATTTATTGATCATATAATATAAGCGCCTTTAAAATTAGGATATAATATTTTTTTAACTAAAAAAGTATCAAATTATTATTCTTATAAGTATTTGATAATCAGTATTTTGTATTTATTTACCCCTGTTTTCGTACTTGAGTGATATCCTTATTATCTATCTTCGAATTTATTAGACTAGCACCTCTTACTTACTTGCAAAAATATTGATTCACAACGCCTTACGTGAATGCAAACCAAATTTAACCGTATGGGATAACTACGACTTAGAAACTCCACTTATTTAAGACGTGAAAGAGCCGATCTTATATCGAAAGCTTAGACGTTGATCTTCACTTCTATAAAGAAGAAACTTACAAAAAATGAAATACAAAACATCGTTTTGTATGGATCACTTCGTATGTACAAAGTAACTGATCATTTTATTTGACGGTGACTTTAGTATATACGCAACTTAAACCGATTAACTATAACCAAACACTAAATCATTATGAAAACCTTTGGGTATTTTCTAAAAAAACGAACCCTTGGGCATCTCTTTGCCCTATTGTTCCTATCATCGCAAATCGTTGCACAGACGCCTGTAGAAAAACATGGAAGACTACGTGTAAATGGCAATAAAGTGGTAAATAAGGACAATGTACCAACCAGCTTGGCCGGTAACAGTCTCTTCTGGAGCAATGCTGGAGATACTTCTGATTTCTATAATAGCCAAACTGTTGCGCACTTAGCTTCCGATTGGAACAGTTCGATCATAAGAGTCGCTATGGGCGTCAAAGAATCCTGGGATGGAGGAACTGGCTACATCGATAGCCCAAATTTTCAAAAGACGAAGATCAGAAAGGTGATCGACGCTGCCATCGACCAAGGGATCTATGTCATCATCGACTGGCATACCCACGAAGCAGAACTATACCAAGATGAAGCCGTGGCCTTCTTTACCGAGATGGCCGAATTGTATGGCAGCTATGATAACGTCATTTACGAAGTATACAATGAACCAATTGGTCAGTCGTGGTCCCAAGTAAAATCATATGCCAATGCTGTTATAGCAGGTATTAGATCTAAAGACCCGGATAATTTGGTGATCGTTGGTTCGCCTACCTGGTCGCAAGATGTAGATGTCGCTTCTAACAGCCCCTTAAGTGATTCTAATACTGCCTATACTTTACATTTTTATGCTGGAACGCACAGAGATGGTTTACGCAACAAAGCCACGACCGCCATGAACAATGGCATTGCACTTTTCGTAACCGAGTGGGGCTCAGTGAACGCAAGCGGAAATGGGTCTTCGGATGTTGCCGAAACGAATACATGGATGGACTTCTTAAGAGACAATGACATCAGCCATGTTAACTGGGCCATTAGTGATAAAAACGAAGGGGCCTCTTCGGTAAGTAGTGGTGCTGGTGTAAGTGGCTTACAAAGCAATCAATTGACGAGTACAGGGAACCTGATCAAAGGCATCATTGAAAATTGGTCAGAATCTAGTACTGACCCTGGTCCGAGCGGCACCATCAACTGTAATACGGTGGACTGTATCTTGGATGCGATGCGAACTGCAAGTCCCGGAGATGAGATCATCGTAGCTTCAGGTACCTATACCGCACCGGATAAAGTGGTTGTTGGTGGTAAGGCCGCCCGCTTTTACTCTGATAAAAATGGAACCTCGTCAAATCCGATCACCATCAGAGCGGCCAATCCCTCTAGCCCACCCATCTTAAAAGGTCCAAGCGGCATTTATGACGGTTATGTGATGCGAATTCTTGGCGACCACTGGATCATCAAGAACTTAATTATGGAAGAAGGGTCTAAAGGACTCGTTTTTGACAACGCCAACAACGGGCTTATTGAGAATGTGACCGTAAGAAAGATCGGAGAAGAGGGCATTCACCTTAGAGATGGTTCTAGCAATAACTTGGTCAAGAATTGTAAGGTTCGAGACACAGGTATCAAAAAACCTGGTTTTGGGGAAGGTCTTTACGTAGGTTCAGATAAGAGTCAACATGATACCTATAATCGCGACTGTTTCGATAATACCTTCGATGGCTGCATCATTGGTCCTAATGTAGCGGCCGAAGGTGCCGATATCAAAGAAGGTAGTAGAAATACCATTATCCGAAACTGTACTTTTTCAGCTCAAGGAATCACCGGAGAAAATAGTGCAGATGCCTTTATCGATCTTAAGGGTGCTTATGGTTTCGTATATAACAACACCTTCAATCTTGACGGTTCTAACGTGATCAATGCTGGTGTGGATTTCCTAGATCGCGGAACTGGATATAATACTGGTTATAGAAATGCCATCTTCAACAACACCTTTAATCTAGGAAGTCGTGGTGGCGAGATACAAACAGCTCGTAAAAAGCAGGGAAGTCCTAGTGAGATCCACGTTTGGGACAATACAAGAAGTCCGAACACACCAGATTTTCCGATAAGTGACGGCACGCTGGGTTTTGTCACCCAATCCTGTCCAAGCTGGAACATCGTTCCATGTGGCGGTGGTGGAAACCAGGATCCAACGGTAAATATCACAAATCCTTCTAATGGTGCCACCTTTACGGCAGGTGCTAACATTACTATCAGAGCCAATGCTTCGGATAGTGATGGTTCTGTGACCAAAGTTGAATTCTTTAGGAATGGAAGCAAGGTCGGTGAAGATTCCTCATCTCCTTATCAATATACCTTGAACAATGTGCCTGCTGGCGCTTACACATATACTGCAAGAGCAACCGACAATGATGGAGCGAGTACTACGAGTGCTGGTGTTAGTGTTACTGTTGAAACAGCTACCAGTGGTTGTTCGGGAACTGGTGTTTCGATAGCGTCACGTATTCAAGCTGAAGATTTCTGTAATATGAATGGTATTCAGACACAAGGAACTTCAGATACTGGCGGCGGACTCAATGTTGGTTGGATACATACTGGAGATTATATGGATTACAGACTCAATATTCCCGAGACTGCAACTTATGAGGTATCTTATCGCGTTGCCAGTCTCTACAGCAGCGGGGAAGTCGATTTTAGAGTTGGTAGCAGTTCTAAGGGTAAAAAGGCCATTCCAAATACCGGAGGATGGCAAAATTGGACGACCATTACCACTGAAGTCGATCTCAACGCCGGGAATCAGACCGTTCGACTTTATGCCTCTGGACCACGATGGAATATTAATTGGTTTACTTTATCGAAAGTTGACGATAGTGGCCCAGTGGATCCCGTGGCCTGCGGTTTTGGAGCACCAACTTCTCAGAGTTTAGCCGCATTTGATGCCGCTTCCTTCAGCAATGTACATGTTCTAGGTTCGGGAGGTCCTGCTCTTGGCAACTTCAAGCGTTTTAGAATCAATTGGGACCCTACATACAACGGCTTATATCAATTTGCGATCAATACTAACAATGGCGTTCCAGATTATTATATAGATCTAAGGCCTTCTATGAGCTACAGCTTTAATACATCACAACCCGAAATGACACTCAGCGGTTCTGGATTGCCAGGTCTCGACGGAAGTTATTGGGTGACCAAGCACAATAATAATTTTGTCATGGTTGCAAAGAGTGGTGGCTATACGCTGTATTTCAGCAATTCGGGTACTCCACCAAATTGTTCTACGAGTCGTTCCTCTGTAGCTAGCAACAATATCGTTAGTGCGTTCCCTAATCCTATTGGAGGTGACGGAAATCTTACAATTTCTAATTCTACCGCCCGAGGAGGTATGAGCTTAGAGGTGGTGAGCATGCAAGGTGTAACCCTCTTTAGTCAGCAGTTTAGATCAACGACAGCAACAATAGATCTTTCTTTCTTAAAACCAGGAATATATACCGTTCTCGTAAGAGGCGAAGGTTTTTCAGAAACGAAGTTAATATCTAAGAAATAGTCATGATCAACTACCCATGAATTTGACTTGATTGATAGCTTTAGCTGCCTGCATCATTTGCGGGCAGCTATCACCTATCTAGTTTTCGGTTAATGAAGAAACAGATCAAGACACCTTCTAAAAACGATATTGCCCACCAACTAGATTCAACCCTTGTAGATTCGTTCATTAGTAATTAACCAAACCAATTAACCATGAAAACTTCTATTTTGAAGGCCGTCTTTGTCGGCTTATTACTCTATGCATTCACAAATGTACGGGCACAAAATTGCAACAGCATGCACTTGGTGCTCAGCGAGAATTTTAACAACCATTCCGGAAATGTCCAATATACGATAGCCAAAGCAAATCAGGATTTTGATGGTATTCAAGCGCGAACCGCAAGCGAGATTCGAGGTTTAGATGGAAATGGAAAAACTTGGCCTCACAAAACACGCATAATCAACAAAGAACTGCGTGCAGAATATCTGGCGAATTCTGCCAGCGGTAGGAAAGGTGGATTTCTTTTTGACAAATCTTTTGAGGATGCCGAAGAGGCTGTTTTAGAATATCGAGTGAAATTCGATAAAGATTTTGTCTGGGCTGCAGGAGGAAAGCTTCCGGGGCTAGGTGGTTCTTCTAAAACGAATCCGGGCGCCATCCCATCGGGCTGCACCCCAAATCAGGATAATCGAAAAAGTGGGTTTTCTTGTAGATTGATGTGGCGAACCAACAGAGCACATACTGCAAAACCAAAGTTGGTGGTCTACACCTATTTCCCCGATAACCTTAGCGGCTGTGGTGAGGATATTGACATTATTAGAGACATCAAAAAAGATCAATGGTATACCATTAGGCAATACATCAAATTGAACAGCCCTGGAAACAGAAATGGCATATTAAAAATGTGGGTGGATGGCAATCTGCTCGTGGACAAAAGCGATGTGCTGTATCGTTTATCTGGAAAGGGAAATGTGAAGATCAACTCTCTGATCATGAACACCTATCGCGGCGGCGGCGCAACTGACCCTGTGTGGTGGTCTCCTACCAAAGACTATACGTATTTCGATGACTTTAAGGTATGGGTAAATTGCCATGCCATCGGTTCTGGAAATTCGACTCCTTCGGTATCGTTTAACAACCCATCGGGCAATCTGACGGTACAACAAGGCTATGATCTCACTGTGACCGCACTGGCCTCGGATTCTGACGGATCGATCAGCAATCTAAAGTTGTATGTCGATAATAATTTGGTGCGACAAGAGAATTACGCACCGTACGAATGGGGGCACGACGGTTCTCCAAATCCTCAAGAGGTCAATGGGCTTTCGATAGGCACCCATACGTTTAGGGTGGTCGCAACCGACAATGACGGCGCAACGGCACAAGATACTTTCCAATTAACCGTGCAAGGGTCAGATAATGGAGGAGGTAACTCTTGTGACTTTGACACTCCCGCGTCATCAGGCATTCCTAGAATGGATAATATATCCTATTCCGAGGTACACGTTTTAGGACAAGGCGGTCCAGCCTTATCTAATTTTAAAAAGTTCTCTATCAATTGGAATCCTACCTATAACGGTTTGTACAAATTTGCCTTCAACACCAACAACGGTTCTCCAAATTGGTATGTCGATTTCTCAGACACTATGGACTTCCAACTGAAAAATACGAATCCAGAGATCACACTAAATAATACCGGCTTCAACGGATTGGATGGTTCCTATTGGGTCGCAAGAGATGGTGCCAACTTCGTCTGGGTCTCAAAAGACCGTGATTTCAGTTTGTATTTCAGTAATTCTTCGGCCGCTCCAAATTGTTCTGGTAGAACCAGTATCATTAGCGCTAATGATGATTCTCATTTGATCATTTATCCTAACCCTGTGAAGGATGTATTACTTGTATCAGGCCTATCTTCAACAATTTCTGAAATGCACATCTATGACCTGCGAGGAAAGGAAGTGCTACAAACAAAGAGGAATGCTACACAATCCAAAGAAAGCATCGATGTTCAAGGTTTAGAGGCAGGATTATATTTTATCAACATCATCACTACCGAAAACAACATTCTCAAATCAAAATTTATCAAAGAATAATTTAACCAATGACAGCCACTTATTATGAAAGCACAAAACAAACCACCGACGGTGACCTTGTTCGTCACGCTCCTATTTTCAGTCTGCCATCTCTTTGCAAATACCATCGAAGGATTAAGGGTAATAGATGAACTTGAAAATACAGATACCTATAATGATCCACCAACAGTCTCAATTACGAGCCCATCAGATAACGGCACCTATGCTGCAGGCCAGGATCTATCCGTAATGATCAATGCGAATGATAGTGATGGTAATATCACCAAACATCAGGTATATGTCAATGGTGATCTAGTAGATACCGATGGAAGCAACTATACCGATCACCCGCTACCTAATTTGAGTACAGGCGACTACACCATTAGAGTGGTTGTGACCGACAATGAAGGTAGCACAGGGCAAGACACCATATCGTTCTCTGTAACCTCTGGAAACGGCGGTGGGGATAATAATTGTGATATCTATGAAGAAAAGGACGGACTGGTTGTTATAGAAGGTGAAAATCTCTCAGCCCCAGGAAACTGGAATAAAAAGAATAGCATCTCTGGTTTTACAGGAGGCGGCTATTTGGAATGGACGGGACCAGATCATTTTAACGATCCTGGGAATGGGGTGATCACCACCAAGATCAGAATTAATTCTCCAGGAACCTACAGCTTTCAATGGAGATCAAAGGTGGGCGAAGGCGACAATCCTACCGAAGCAAACGACACCTGGTTGAAGTTTTCTGATGCCGATGATTTTTATGCACAAAAAGGAAGTGAGCGTATCTATCCAAAAGGGTCTGGGAAAACTCCAAATCCCGAAGGGGCAGGCGGCCAGGGTTATTTTAAAGTGTACTCCACGGGAACCACCAATTGGACCTGGGTCACCAAAACGAGTGATAATGATCCACACGATATCTTCGTGACGTTTAACAATCCTGGAATCTATACCATGCTGATATCGGGCCGTTCTAAACATCATATCCTAGACCGAATCACGCTGAATAAATCTAGTGTAAATGTCACTAACTTATCTCTGGAAGAGACCAAATGCGAGGAGGATGGCGGCAATAATGGCAGTGCTGGTCTTAGCGGAGAATTAAAAAAATGGCATAAGATCACTTTGACCTTTGACGGACCTAACACCTCCGAAACGGCCAATGACAACCCATTTTTGAACTATCGCTTGAATGTGACATTTACCCATCAAAGCGGTGCTCCATCCTACAAGATCCCTGGATACTATGCGGCAGATGGAAATGCTGCACAAACTTCTGCCAGCAGCGGTAATAAATGGCGCGTTCATTTTGCACCAGATAAAACTGGTGCATGGAATTACAAGGTTTCCTTTAGAAAAGGTACGAACGTCGCCGTAAATGATAACAACAATGCGGGTACCGTCGCAGGCTTTATGGATGGCGAAATGGGATCTTTCAGTATCGGAGCCTCAGATAAATCAGGCAGAGACTTCAGAGGAAAAGGCCGTTTGCAATATGTCGATGAACATTACTTACGTTTTGCAGAGACAGGCGATTATATGATAAAGCAAGGTCCAGATTCTCCCGAGAATCTCTTTGCCTACAATGATTTCGACAATACTCCGAACGCCGGCAACAGAAGAAAGACCTATCAACCGCATGTTGGCGATTGGAACTCAGGAGATCCGACTTGGAAAAATGGCAAAGGGAAAGGCCTTATCGGAGCTGTGAATTATATCGCAAGTGAAGGCTTGAATTCCATGTCTTTCTTAACCATGAACATCAATGGAGATGATAAAAATGTATATCCATATATTGCTTCCGATCAGCGCACTCGAATGGATGTATCTAAACTGGCGCAATGGGCCATTGTTGTAGAGCATATGCAGCAAAATGGCATCTTTTCACATTTCAAACTTCAAGAAACCGAAAATGAGACTCTTCTGGATAACGGGAATACGGGCACACAACGCAAACTATATTATCGCGAACTCATCGCTAGATTTGGTCATAATCTTGCACTTAATTGGAACTTAGGCGAAGAGAATGGTGGCGGACCGCAATCCTCCAATCAATCCGCTGCACAAGAAAGAGCAATGGCACAATATCTCTTTGACAATGACCCGTATCACCACCATATCGTTATCCATAATTATCCTAATGATTTTCCTGATGATTTAACGGGTGATCAATCAAAACTTACAGGGTTTTCACTGCAAACCAATAAAACAGATTTTAGCAATGTCTTCTCCAAGGTTAAAGAAGGAATCGATAAATCTAGAAATGCTGGTAGAAAATGGGCAATAGCCTGTGACGAACCTGGTGATGCGAGAAAAGCATTGCGCCCTGATAACGATGCTGGCAATTCCCATACAGACGGTAGAAAAAATGCGTTGTGGGGAACCCTCCTTGCCGGAGGATGGGGCAGCGAATGGTACTTTGGCTACGAACATGCCCATTCCGATCTTTCTCTACAAGATTTTAGAAGTCGCGACGAATGGTGGGACTATTGTCGTTACGCCATACGATTTTTTGATATCACCGACCTTCCATTGACACAAATGAGAAACAACAACGGACTATCATCCAATGCCAACGATTATTGCTATGCAAAACAAGGGGAGGTCTATGTGGTATATTTAAAGAATGGAGGAAACACCAATCTCAACTTAAATGGACAAAGTGGACAATATACGGTGAAATGGTATGACCCTCGTAATGGAGGAGATCTAAAGAATGGTTCGGTAACGACCGTCAATGGAGGTGGAAATCGATCGTTGGGAACGGCACCGAACAATGCAGGACAAGATTGGGTGATATTAGTGACCAAAAAGAGTTCTGGTGGTGGCAATGCCGCCCCTACCCTTTCATTTGCAGATCCTGCCGGAAATACCACAGTACAAGAGGGATATACCAGCTTCGAGGTGACGGTCAATGCCAATGACAGTGACGGCTCTGTGAGCAATGTGAAATTGTTCGTCGATGGAACGCTGGTCCGACAAGAGAATATTGTACCCTACGAATGGGGAATAGGAAACAATGCCAACGAACTGCTTGGACTTTCCGTTGGAAACCATACCATAAAGGCCGAAGCCACCGATGACGACGGTGCCACATCCGAAGCTACCTTCGTGCTCACCGTGGAGAGCGAGGTCTCCCCATCCGCTCCCGTGGTATCGTTCACGGCTCCCTCGGGGAATCTATCCGTGCAAGAAGGCTATGATCTGGAGGTCGTGGCAAACGTGACCGATGCCGATGGGACGATCAGCAATGTGAAACTGTTCATCGGCAATACGCTGGTAAGACAGGAGAACTTTGCGCCTTACGAATGGGGTCACGACGGTTCGCCAAACCCAGCAGAGGTGAATGGTCTTTCCGAAGGCACCTATACCTTCAAGGCCGTGGCCACCGACAATGATGGCAACACGGGCGAGAACTCCTTCGTACTGACGGTGAATGGCCAGAACAACGGGGGAGGCAATGACTGTGCATTTGGAGCGCCGACCGCTGAAGGACTGTCCTCTATCGATGCCACCTATGAGGACGTGCACGTCTTGGGTGGCAATGGCCCAAATTTCAACAACTTCAGAAAGTTCTCCATCAATTGGGATGCTGCCAACAATGGCCTGCACACCTTTGCATTCAATACCGATAACGGACAACCGGCATGGTACAACAATTATAGCGATTCGATGCAATTCCAGTTGAAGAATGCGAATCCCGAAGTGACCTTGAGCAATACCGCCTTTCCCGGGCTCGACGGGTCCTACTGGGCCGCCAGGGATGGCGACAACTTTGTGCTCGTGTCCAAAAATGGTGGTTTTACCATATACTTTAGCAATAGTCCCACTGCACCTAATTGTGCCTCTGGTCGGGTATCCAACTCGTTTACCCATCCTGTAAGCGTCTATCCAAACCCAGCAAAAGACATTTTGAAGATTTCAGATATTTCATCTCTCTCCAAAATTATCATTTATGATCAACATGGCAAGGAGGCCATCAACAAGGAAATAGATGAAAAAGATCTGGCCGATGTCCAAGTGGATGTTCACGCGCTTCAGCCTGGGATATATTTTATGAAAATATTGGCAGACGATACCGTTTATGAGGCCAAATTCATCAAGGAGTAAAGAACGCGGAATTCAATTAATAAAGATGAATGGAAACAATAATTATAAGTCTAACCTTAATAAATGACCAATATGAAAATCAACAAACTAACAGTAACCTGCATGATCATATTCTTTTTTACGGCGATATATGCAGAAGCGCAAGTTTTATGGTACGGAGATCCCGACAAGAGCATCAACGATGTCTTTAGACGATTCGATGGCGGGAACCCTGGAGACAATTGCAATAACCCGACCAGTACGCCTTCCTCAGCCACAACGGTCAATGATTCCGAATACGGTAAGGTATGGAGAATCCATAAGCCAAAAGGACGAAAAAGAGGCGAATTTGCAAGAACCAGTTACATCCCTAGTGATGGACAGACCCTTTATTATGGATGGCGGTGGAAGATCACTTCCAGTCCCTCGGTAAGTGGGGGAATCGCTGTCTGGCAATGGAAAACAGATGCAAAAAATCAGAATAACACACAGAACTATCCGCTAAATATGGGATATGGAAATGGGGTATTGACCCTTAGTGCATGGGGGCCCTATTATCCCACATGGAATTCGTATAATGGATCCATAAGCGATCGTAAAACCACTTTGTGGAGTAAAGCTATTCCTGAAGGAACATGGGTAAGCTTTGTCCTTAAAATAAGGCTATCACGCGATGAGGATATTGGCTATGTAGAGCTTTGGTACAATGGAGTGAAACAAACTTTGAGCAATTCCGATTTTAAAAACTACAAAGCCAAAATATCTTCTGATGGAAAAAGGGCATATCACAAAACCATGGATGGTGCAGAAATGTATCCCAAATGGGGGGCATATAATTCGAATGCGTGCAATTATAACACCTATACGTATTATGATGAAATGAGAATAGCAACAACCTTAGAGGCCGCAACTCCTTCATCGACCTCTTCATCCAATAACGCTCCAACTGTTTCCATCACCAGTCCTAATAAAAGCACCTATTTGAAAGGGGAAAGCGTTTCAGTGAACATTAACGCCAATGATAGTGACGGGAGCATTGTAAAACACGAAGTGTACATCAACAATACACTGGTGGATACAGATGGTAATACCTACACGCCATATATTATTCAAAATATGGCTGTGGGAAATTATAATGTAAAGGTGACGGTTACGGATAACGATGGTGCTAAGAAAAGCGCGACTAAATCATTTCAAGTAGTGGAAGAAAATGTTGACAATCCTCCTAATGTTTCCTTTAGCCAGCCTTCATCCAGCAACCTTACGCTGCAAGAAGGCTATGACCTCGAGGTAGTGGCAAATGCAACGGATACAGACGGAACGATAAGCAACGTTAAATTGTTCATCAATAATATACTGGTGCGGCAAGAGAACTACGCCCCGTATGAATGGGGTCACGACACCTCTCCAAATCCAGCAGAGTTAAATGGTCTTTCCGCAGGTACTTATACCTTCAAGGTCGTGGCGACCGACAATGGTGGAAATACCGGTCAGGATACCTTTACCCTTACGGTTTCGGGAAACGGCGGTGGAAGTAATAATTGTTCTTTCGGAACTCCTGTTGGCAGCGGTATCCCTACCATGGACAATGTCTCCTACTCCAATGTTCATATCTTGGGTAGCGGAGGGCCCAGCCTTGGTAACTTTAGAAAGTTTACTATCAATTGGGACCCCACTTATAATGGACTTTATAAGTTTGCATTCAACACCAACAACGGTTCACCTGGTTGGTATGTGAACTTTAGTGACACGATGAGCTACCAATTACAAAATGCCAGTCCAGAGATAACACTTAACAATACGGGCTTTAACGGTTTGGACGGTTCCTATTGGGTCGCTAGAGATACGAACAACTTTGTGTTGGTCTCCAAAGACAGAGACTTTACCCTGTATTTCAGCAATAGCAATACACCACCAACCTGCAACCAGGCTAAAAAGGATATTTCTACCAACGAGTTGAAAAGAATTATCGCATATCCCAATCCCACCACCGGTATATTTTATCTGGACGTACTGCCTAAATCTGTCCGTGGCTTTCAAATATTCGATAGGGATGGTAGATTGGTCCAGCAGGGAGTCGTAGAACCGCATACAGCAAAGGTTCCTATTGACCTAAAGGAATTGTCCGAGGGTATTTACTTTGTACATGTTCTTACGACGCATAGCAATGAGAAAGCAAAAATTAAAATAATAAAGGAATGATTCGCTAATGAAGCGAAAGCCTTCGCGCGTTTTCTGAACATCATTTCTATTATAAAACACTTCATAGGAAGCATCGGTAGGTAATGTAGCCATACTATCGATGCTTCTTTATTTCTGCTTTTCCTGTGAATTAGGACCTGAGTTTTTAATAATTAGACGGTTGATTTATAACACATAATCACTATTTTTATAATACTTTCAACCAACTGACCATTTTTATGAAAAAAATTACCTTTCTCTCCTTTCTTCTCCCCTATCTGTTAATGAGTCAAAATTTTGAAGAGGTCGCTATTGCGGCTGGTATCTCTCATGTATATGATCCTACTGGAACCATGGGTGGTGGAGCTACTTTCTTTGACTTTGACAATGACGGATGGGAGGATCTTTATGTCACTGGTGGTAACACTATGGATACATTATATCGAAACAATCAAGATGGTACTTTTACCGATGTTACCACATCGGCAGGTCTCACATCGACCCAAGACTTCTATACTGTCGGTGTCATAGCAGGAGATATTGATAACGACGGAGACCAAGACATTTTTATCAATACTTGGGGATTTTTCGGAAGTGAGCTTCAAAGAAATCTATTCTTTATCAACAATGGGGATGGCACTTTTTCTGAAAAAGGATTGGAAGCTGGTTTTATCAAAACTTCGTTCTCTATGACCGCCACCTTTATCGATTATAATTTGGATGGTTTTTTGGATGTCTATATCGGCAACTACGTTGAGAACCCAATGGATACCTATGATAATGAAGGAAACATCAATGGTTTTGCGCACGATTGCTTTCCTAATCTCATGTATAAGAATAATGGAGATGGTACCTTTACAGAAGTCTCGAGATTGTTAGGATTGGAGGATGTAGGATGTGCTTTGGCGGTTATGGCCACGGACTTTGACCAAGATGGTGATATGGATCTATACATTGCCAATGATTTTGGTGAATTTATAGTGCCCAACGCCATGTATAGAAATGATCATCCTGCAGAAACCTTTACAAACGTTTCTAGCAGCTGCGGGATGGATGTTGGGATCTACGGTATGGGAATCAGCAGTGCAGATCTAGATAAAGATGGAGATTTCGATTATTACGTCACCAATCTAGGTAGAAATGTGCTCCTAGAAAATGATGGAAATCAAAACTTTACCGATATCGCCACACAAGCTGGTGTAGAAAACACCTATGCTTTGGATGCCCCAGGGAATCTATTCACCACGGGATGGGGAACAGCGTTTTGCGATGTCAATAACGATTCTTGGCCCGACCTGCTGGTTTCTAACGGTACTGTACCTGCAGCGGCTTTCATTGCGACCGGCGATATCGACCCAAACAAATTATACATCAATAATACCGATAACACCTTTACCGATGCTAGCCAAAGTTGGGGAGTAGATACCCAAGAAACCTGTAGAGGAATGAGCTATTCAGATTATGATAGGGATGGAGATATCGATTTTTTTGCTGTTTCGCTTAATCCTTTTCCAACTTCTAGATCCGTGCTATACCGAAATTCACTCAATCCCTCCTCGGCCATGAACGCAAACCATTGGCTTCAAATAGCACTTGAGGGGACAACAGTGAATAGAGATGCAGTCGGAGCACGAGTCAAGGTAAGCTTGAACAATGGCGACATACTCATTCAAGAAATACATGGTGGGGGAAGTCATGCCGGACAACATTCTAGGATACTGCATTTTGGGATAGGCACACATAACGTTGATAAGGTCGAAGTGATTTGGCCGGGAGGAACAGTTGAAGATTTTGGGGCGTTCAGCACTGGCCAAAGAGTATCGTTGAAAGAAGGCGATTCGGTATTGTCCACGGCATCTATCGGCGAACATTCCATTCGTATTTTTCCAAATCCAAGTAATGAGGGTGTTATCTATATCAAAGGAAACACCATTTTTAAATCACTAGAAGTCTATGATATATTGGGGAATACTATAGATCGCTTCCTCTTGAAAAAAGATCCTGTAGAACAACTCGATCTTGGAGGGCTCCCTTCTGGCCTCTATTTCTTGAGTTTTACAGGAGATGGCCTTAGAAATACACAGAAAGTGGTCATTAACTAAAGTCGTTCGCAATCCCTTATAGAAAAGAATTTTAAGCTACACCGTTGATCGTTAGCAGCGAGGTTGCCCAGACGATGAGCGAAGAAAAGAATATACCGATAGCGTTTGCATAGAATGCCTTGCTTCTCTCAATGTTGAACAAATAGGTCGCAATGCTTCCAGCATAGACTCCCGTCCCAGGAAGAGGAATCATCACGAAGAGTATCAATCCCCAAAAACCGTATTTCTGGATTTTGGTACCAGATCCTGTTTTTGCTCGTCTTGCTACCCAGATCGCGGATTTTTTATAGGGATACCATTTTAATAGATACCCATTTATCCTATCCAAAAAGAACATCATTATCGGAAAGACCAATACGTTGGCCAAGAAGCCTAGTACGAAGACCCAATAGATGTTCACGCCATTGAACATCCCATAAGGAATACCTACCTTGGCTTCACCAAAGGGTGATAGACTCCATAATATTGTAACGATAATTTCTTTTAGCACTATTTCGTTCTAAGGATTGCAAATCTAATACAGAAATTTGTTTGCAGCGTTATTTTTAACAAGGACTTGGCATAAGATGTTGTGAATCACTCGAGTTTGTAGGTGAAAATAACTTGACCCATGGAAAACAGTCGAATATCGCTATATGATAAAGGCAAATAACAATGGTGAAAACATTTTGACACCTGAATAGCAATACTTTAAGCCATCACAGCCTTCAAGGTAGCCTTGCGTCGTATCTTACCATTGACGGTCTCTTCGAACTTTTCTTTGAAAAGAATCTCTTTAGGAGTTTCGTAGTCGTCCAAGGTTTCCAAGGTTTTGATCTTCTCAAGAAGTTTATCAATGTCTTTTTCTTTTCCTTCGATCACCAGCACCAAACGTTCTCCTAATTCTTCGTCCTTAGTACCGCAAACAAAGAAACGCTCGTGAATAATTGCTTGTAACTTATTTTCTATCTGCTCTGGAAAAAGTTTGTAGGCACCACTATTGACCACATTGTCTATTCTTCCCAACCACTCAAAAGAGGTGTCCGAGTATATCTTTACAAGATCATTAGTGATGATCCGATCAGCTCCGCGGTCTTTAGCGTCGATCACCAGGCATCCTCGATCATCTGAAGAGATCTCTACATTGGGCAGCGTTTTAAAGGTGTTCTTCTCTCCATCTTCCAACTCGAAGTGATTCAATCGTCGAGCTGCGACATGAGTGATGGTTTCGGTCATACCATAGGTCTCGAATACTTCGGTATCGACATCTTGCAACGCGGTCTTTAGATCATTGGAAACCGCTGCTCCACCAACGATCATTTTTTTAATACAGTTGATGCGGTCAAGGGAATTTCGAAGTTGTATAGGAACCATTGCGCAGAAGTCGTATTTCCTTTCTATCGCTTCCAGCGGATTTGAGGTTGGCGCTATCATATCGATCTCAAGTCCAAGGATCATAGCCCGCACCCACATCATCTTCCCTGCGATAAAGTTAGATGGCAGGCAATGCAACGCGCTATCACCTACCGAGACCTGAAAAAAATCACCTGTTGCGATCGCCGAATGAACCATGTGCTGCTTCTTAAGCCTTACCAATTTGGGTTTGCCCGTCGAACCCGAGGTATTTACGGAAATATAATCGTAATCATTGAGCCAATCGATCAAGAAATCCCCAACCGACCTTTCATAAGGATGCCCCTCCTTGATCAAGCTATAAGCTACTTCTTTTAGATCTTCGCGATCGAAATAGTGACCATTGAAACGGAATTTTAAATGGATGTTCTTATAGGTTGGTGTCATTTCTTAAGAAATATTAGTTAGCAGCACGCTGTTTTTACAAAAATAGGCAGAAAACTGATGTTTACCAGTTAATAGGTATCAAATAGACGATTCATCGATTCATGATCAATTACCCAACTCTTCCATTTCGGCAGCATGGCTGGTATCCACCACCTCGCCAAAAAGTCGTTCTTTCCAGTTGGTCCATTTATATTTTTTTGCAAACACAAATAATAGAATAGGATAGACGACCAATACTGGTATCAAAATGTCAAAGCCGGCGGCAGGATCTGAAAGGTCCTTGAAAATAGAATGCGTTTGGAAAGCGGTCCAGTCTGCTGTGACCAGCAAGGCGGAGATCAAATTATTGGCTGCGTGAAACCCAAGTGCCAATTCCAGTCCGTCATCCATCAGCGTTAAAATCCCTAAAAAAAGTCCGGTACCAATATAATAGACCATCGCAATGTCGCCGATCTTTTCTACTTCTGGATTGAAATAATGAAGGCCTCCGAAGATCACGGAAGTCATCAAAAGTGGAAACCACCTGTTCTTGGCCAATGTTCCAAAACCTTGCATCAAATACCCTCTAAAGAGATACTCCTCAAAACTGGTCTGCAGTGGAACAAAGATCACCGCTATCACTACCAAGATCAGAAATGGCACCAGTTTAAAATTCAGCAGATAGTTTTCGGGGGAGACGTAGTAATCGACCAAGGTGATGATAAGGGTCAAGGCTCCCCAAAGTCCAAAGGCGAACCACACGCGTTTCCAGTCGATCTTGGGTCTAGCGGTTGTAATAGACTTTCTGTTCTGGCCATGTACCGCTTTGAGCAAAAGGAATAAGGCCCCTAATGCAGCGGCAAACGGCAATAACAACAAGAACAAGTTAAGGTTAGGTTCTAATACAGAAAATAAGGCCGATTGATCGGTGCCTTGTGCCAAAATATCTGGACCCTCCTTAAAGATCAGGGCTACCATAAAAGGTACCTGCGCCAAGGTATGGATCAAAATGATCAATAAGGAAACGACTATATATCTCCAAAATTCGTGTCTGAATTTAAATGCTTGTGCTATAAACATATTATCAAATTAAATTAATGTTCCAATCAAGGTTTCGATTATATTTTAACGTACCGCGGGCCACTTCCAAAGGCGAGCTGATATTATTGGTGAACAATCCACCGGTCCCCAATCCCTGAGGCATATTATTCTTTAAAGTATAGGTCCATTGCGCGATGGCATTGAGACCTATATTGCTTTCCAAAGCCGAGGTGACCCACCAACCGATACCATTTTCTTCAGCCAAGTGTATCCATTCTTCCGAACCCGCATAGCCTCCGATCAAGCTTGGTTTTAGAATGATGTACTGCGGTCTTATCGTTTGTAGCATTTCTTGCTTTTCCGTTACACCAAATATCCCGATCAATTCTTCATCCAATGCAATAGGAATGGGCGTCTGCTGGCATAGCCTGGCCATTTCGGAATAGTTTCCTTGTTTTATGGGTTGCTCTATAGAATGAATGTGCAACTCGGCCAATCTTTTTAGTTTGTCCAGTGCTTCATCAAAGCCAAAGGCACCATTGGCGTCCACTCGGATTTCGATATCCTTTGATGAAAATTCTTCCCGTATCGATTTCAATAATTTGATTTCAGCATCAAAATCAATAGCCCCTATCTTCATTTTTATACAATTGAAGCCATCATGGATCTTCTGGCGGATCTGTTCCTTCATAAACATCTCATCACCCATCCAAACCAGTCCGTTAATAGGGATCTGGGCAACTCCCTTTGTAAATTCTGAAGGGAACAACAGAAATGGATCCTCACTCTTCAAGGACATCAACGCCTGTTCGAGACCAAATTGAATACTCGGAAATTCTCTTAGCTCGTGTCTTAATAAAAACGGATCCTGCATAATATGGTCACAGGTCCATTGCAGTCGTTCCTTATAATCTGAACGGTCATCTATGCTTAGACCTCGCAATACACCGCACTCCCCTATTCCGATCTTTCCCTTTTCTCTAAGCACTATGAACCAAGTTTCCTTTTGGGTAAGTATCCCGCGAGAGGTTCCGCTTGGTCGTTTAAAGTGAAGGACATACTTCTGGTAGCTTGCTTTCATAGGTAAGCCCGCTTGTAAGTTAGAAGACGCATATGATCAATGTTGATTCTTGTCAAATTCAAAGTTCGATGGTTTCCCCAATTTCTAGAAGCATTAGATCCAGACCAGCATCATAGAATGCTTTCTTTGCCGCATCGTGATCGATCTCAATATAACCGAAGGTATCAAAATGATAGCCTAGAACCTTATCGCAAGCTACGAAGTTGGCAGCATGAATGGCATCGGAGATTCCCATGGTAAAATTGTCGCCAATTGGTAAGACGGCAAGATCCAATTTGGTTTGCAAAGGAATAAGCTTCATATCTTGGGTAAGTGCGGTATCGCCAGCTATGTAAATATTCTTGCGCTCTCCTTCGATCACAAAGCCACCTGGCTGTCCGCCATAGCTACCATCGGGAAACGAGGAGGTATGAATAGCGTTCACATATTTCACTTTTCCAAAGGCAAATTCCCAGCTTCCTCCATGGTTCATAGGATGCACATTGAATCCCTTGGCCTCGTAATGCGAGGCGATCTCATAGTTGGAAATGATCGTCGCCCCTGTTCGCTTTGCGATAGATTCGGCATCAAGAATATGGTCTTGATGCGCGTGAGTAAGCAATATGAAATCCGCGGCTAATTCGTCGATATTGACATTGGATGCCTTTTGGTTTCCAGAGATGAAAGGGTCCACAATTACATCATGACCACCGATCACTAGACCTAGACATGCATGACCGTAGAATGTTATTTTCATTTGGTTCTAGTTTTGCTGAAGAGGCGATGCTACAGCAGGACCAACAAATCCTAGGTGCGGTCATTCTGTTAGACATGCTCTTGGTTGATTTAACTCGTTAAAGTTAACTAAATTCGAACCAAAATCGGGAGCCTTTCCCTGTATTTTCATAGTTGAGATTGGACTTGAGCTGATTGGCCAGTCGCTTCATTAGACGAAGGCCAATAGAAGATTTGTTCTTCTGTTCGATATCCTCGGAGATACCCACGCCATTGTCTGAATAGTCGAAATGATAGCCTTGTCCATTTTTTTGAAGATGAATTCGTATTTCGGGGGTGTTAATGCCTTCGAAGGCATATTTGTAAGAGTTTGAGACCAACTCGTTAAGGATCAACCCTAATGGGATAGCGGCGTCTACATCCAGTTCTACATTGTCTGCCTCTACCAATACTTTGACATCCTCCTTATCCAATTTGAAGACCGAACTGATACTGTTTACCAAAGAATCGATATACCCACTCATTTCGATGACAGAAAGGCCTTCGGTCTGATATAATTTTTGATGGATCAGGGCCATGGCCTTCACCCTGTTCTTTCCTTCTTGCAGGGCTGCCAGCGCCTCTTTGTTCTTGGTGTTCTTTGACTGAATGTTAAGCAAACTGGACACCATTTGGAGGTTGTTCTTCACCCTATGGTGAATCTCCTTCAATAAGGAGTCCTTTTCTATCAAAGCAGCTTCGATGATCTTCTTTTGATGCTCGATAAGTTGCTGGCTTTTTAGTTTTTTCACGTAGGCGTATGCCACAGCACCCAATCCAAGTAAGGAAAGGAATAGGATGACCATTCCGTAGTTTAGTTTTCGGTCGCGTTCCTTGATATCGTTCTGATACTTTAGGTTGGCCAACTCTTGTTTCTGTGCTTTGCTCTTTTCATTGTCTAGATCAGACTCGACCAAATATCCCATAAGTTCACGATAGCGTTTCTCTTCGAATATCGAATCTTTGGTCTTTATGTATTTGATGTAATGAAAAGAGGCGGAATCAGAAATACCTTTGGACAAATAATAATCGGCCATGAGGCGATCGAACTCAAAATTGGGAATACTGTATGCTTGGATACTGTCTAGATAAGACTTTGCCCTATCTAGATTTCGAAGTTTGATGTGACAGCGGGCGAGTTCTTTCCAGCTTACAAGTACATTGTCAATATTCAATCCGTTGTAGTAATTCTGGCTCGTCTTCACATCAAATTCAAGAAGGGGAACCGCCTCCTCGTAGCGTCCTTCTTTCATACGGGCTTCACCAATATTTCCTTTGATGAGTCCTTTAAGAAAGACCACTTCATCATAATCTGGCGCCGTCTCATCATTTTGGGTAAAGTAAAGATCCACATGAGTCAATGCGCGATTGAATTGATAAACGGCATTATAGATGAGTTTCTCACGGGTCATAAAAACTCCGATGTCATTGTAAAATTTGGCGCGGGCATGATGGTCGTCGTCCTTTATCTTATCCTTATACCTTAACATGTAGTCCGTTCTCGCCCGTTTGTGCTGTCCTAAGCTAGAATATATGTCGTAAAGGTAGATATCTTCCCCAAAGAGTTTCTTCTTCTGATTACGTATCCCCAATTGTTTTTCGAACAAACTTAACTCAGCATATCCTTTGTCTAACACCTCCAATATCATCGAAAGCTGAAATTTGTTGAGTCCAATTCTTTCATCGTACACCTCAGAGGCTAAGATCACACATTGATCAAAACTGTTCTGGTCTAGGTAAATTTGACTCAAGATCGCTTTATAAAGAAGTATGCCACGTTTGTCCTCCTTGGTTTTTGCCGCACTTAAATAGCCAGAAATTGCGCTCATCCAAACATCTGGTGCCGTGTCCTTGTAGCGATCGGTATTCTCAAAGAAGTAAACAAAGCGCTGTTCATCATCTTTCAGTTCATGAAACACTTTTAGGGCACTATCGTCCTTCCCATTGTCCGCAAATGTGGTTACAACGCAGGCGAATAGCATTAGAATGATCGAGGTCAAATTTTTAAAGCTGTTCATGCTGTTTTATCTAAGGCAATAATCGAGTGAATTTACTAAATATTATTCAACTAAGGATATGATTGACTCCATTTAACTTGTTGTCGTTTCGCCATGAATTACTGAGAATGATACATATGCCGTTTGTCTGCTAAATGTAACACTTGGTCGGCGAAAAAACCAAATGAATGTTGCAAATACCTGAAATTTAGTGGTAACAAAGTCGATACATAGGTTTTGAAGGGATTTAAAACAAAAAAAAGGCTCCAAGTAGGTAGGAGCCTTTTCAATAACTAAAGTGTATGCTTTTTAGATTTGGGGACTAAAATCATTAACACTTAATAACCAATAACCAAGGCTAATTACGGTACATTTGATGTTTTAAAAAATTAAATGTTGTCAACCGTACCAAAAATGTGGTAAGGATGGAGAAAAACGTAAGGAACGGTAGCTATTGGTTTAACGAGGAAAGGATAAAATCCCGAAACTCCTTTGAAATAGGGATCAATTCGTCTTTGATCACCACATCCTTGCTATTAAGTGCCTGAATATGGTCGATGTTGATGATATACGACTTGTGAACCCTAAAGAACTTGTTGTCCGGAAGTTTTGATATATAGTCTTTAAGCGAAGACCGCACCAGAAACTTCTTATCTACAGTATTTATCTCTAAATAGACATTGTCTGCTTTGATAAATTGAATGTCTGTAAAATAAACCCTATGGAATAGATTTTGCTTCTTGATGAAGATGGAATCATTCAATAACGAACTGGTGGAAGTTTCTTCTCCTTCTTCTTCTTTAGCTGCTGAAGGTGTGAAATTTGAAAGTGTGATCTCTATGGCAGTAAACAGGTCTCCTTGTTCAAAAGGTTTTACCACATAGTTATTAGGGCTTACCAGTTTTGCCTTTTCCACGGTGGCCTTATCGGAGTTTGAAGTGACAAATATGAAAGGAATATCATAATTTGATCTAATATATCTTCCGACGTCGATTCCAGTTTTCTCCGTTGCAAGCATGACGTCCAACAACGCCAGGTCTACCTGGTTTGATGCCAATGCCTCTATCGCTGCCTCGTAACTAATTACATTGTCTACAACTTCATACCCGATATCTTCGAGCATTTCTTGCATGTCGTCTGCAATTATCACGTTATCTTCTACAATAAGAATCTTTACTTTACCAGTCACAGAAATAGGATTTAAGGGTAATAACCACGAAACTACGAAAAAATATTAAAAATCACGGACAATAATAGCGTTATGAAAAATGTGGATAGTGCGACCACCTTTAATTCACCATCCAATTTGCTCAGGATTCTGTTTGCTCCAACTCTCTTCAAATGGAAGATCAAGGGAACAAAGGCCAAAAGTACAAGGAAGGATTTCCATCCATTTCCGACGAGATATAGAAATATTGACAAGCACAGAAAAGCTACAAGGATGAGCGCATAATGATACTTTTTTGCTCGAGCAGCGCCCATTTTAACTACCAATGTATTTTTACCTGCCCTTTTGTCCCCTTCCATATCTCTCATATTGTTCAAATTGAGAACAGCTACACTGAGCAATCCAACCGCCGACGCTAAAAGCACCAATTCCCAAAAAAAGACTTTCGCATATAAAAAATATGTTCCCAAAACACTGAGCAAACCAAAAAAAAGGAATACGAACACATCTCCCAGACCATTATAGCCATAGGCCGTGTCGCCGACAGTGTATTTGATCGCTGCTATGATCGATGCAATTCCTAGAACAATAAACAAAAGAGAGAATAGCAAATAGTTGGTCCCAAAAGAAACATAAATGAGAACGAGGGCAGATAAGAGCGTAAGTAATACCGTAACGACCATAGCAGTACGCATCTGCACTGCCGAGATGGCCCCACTTTGCAATGCTCTGACCGGGCCAATGCGTTCTTCATTGTCAGTACCCTTTACTCCATCTCCATAGTCGTTCGCAAAATTTGATAACACCTGAAAACCAATGGTCGTAAGCAAGGCGAGTATGAATATCGTACTATCAAAATATCCTTGTGAGGCAGCTACACCAGATGCAGCGATGATTCCCGAGATCGATAAAGGTAGTGTTCTTAGTCTAGCAGCAGATAGCCAAGCTTTGACGTTGGGCATAACGACTTTTTTTTTGCAAAAATAGGGCTATTCTTTATGACAGGAAACAAAAAACTCTAGATGCATTATCTAGAGTTTTCATTTCATTATATGCTATTCGCTCTTACCAAGCTTCTTCGATCTTCAATCGTTTTCCATTTTGGTAGGAGGCGATAAAAGCGTCCTTAAATCCAATTCCTACAAGTTCTCTCCTAAACTTTCTGGCTTCTGCCAATGTCTCGAAGCTACCAAAGGAGTATTTATAGAATTCGTCTTCGTAGTATTCCTTATAGTTCTTAAAAGAATCGGAATACATAGAAACCATCTTTTTGTCAAAAGCACCTACCTGTACAGCATAAAACTTCTTACCAGACAATGATGCCTTTTTACTTGTGGTTTCTTTGGTATTTGAAACGTCGTTTGAAGCTAACAAGGCGTTATCGCCATTAACTCCATCCTTTTGGTCGTCACCCGTCTCGCCGGCTTCTGAATCATCCATGGTGTCGCCAGATACTCCAGACATTCCAGCAGCATCGTACGCCTCTGCTTTGTCCCGCCATTCATTTAGATCATCAACATTGACGATCTCCAAGCCATTTTCGGCTAACATGTCGTCTTTGATAAAAGCATTGGGCTTTGCTAAATAGGTTCCAATACATCCTGCGAGAAACAGGAATAGGACTGCAGATACACCGATGAAGATGTTCCGTTGGTTTTCTACCTTCTCATTGCGTTTGTCAACTTCTTGCAAGTCGGCAAAGGCTTTTTCTAGGTCTTGATCCTTCTTTTCGATCTGGCTGTGCAAAGCGACCAGATCATGTTCTTCAATATGTGGCATAATTTAGGGCAATTATGATTGTTTGGGGCAATATATGAATTTTTCTTAAGGAATCCACTTCTTTTCAAAATTAGGCTTTCGCTTTTCTAGAAAGGCGTTCCTCCCCTCTTTGGCCTCATCCGTCATATAAGCAAGCCTGGTCGCTTCACCTGCGAACACCTGTTGCCCTACCATCCCATCATCTGTAAGATTCATGGCAAATTTGAGCATTTTGATCGATGTAGGTGATTTTGCGAGGATCTCTTGTGCCCACTCATAAGCAGTCTCTTCTAGCTGATCGTGCGGTACGACCGCATTGACCATCCCCATTTCGAAAGCCTCTTGTGCAGAATAGTTTCTGCCTAGAAAGAATATCTCTCTTGCCTTTTTCTGACCTACCATTTTTGCCAAGTATGCAGAGCCGTATCCTCCGTCAAAACTAGTCACATCAGCATCTGTTTGTTTAAAGATGGCATGCTCTTTACTGGCCAGTGTAAGATCACAAACTACATGAAGACTGTGACCACCGCCAACAGCCCAGCCCGGTACTACCGCGATGACCACCTTGGTCATGAATCTGATAAGCCGTTGTACTTCTAAGATGTTCAATCGGTGCATACCATCTTCTCCAACATAACCTTGATGCCCACGCGCTTTCTGGTCGCCGCCGCTGCAAAATGAATATACCCCATCTTTAGGCGAGGGCCCCTCACCAGTAAGTAACACCACACCAATAGAGGTGTCCTCCTGTGCGTCGTAAAAAGCCTGATAGAGTTCGCTCGTGGTCTTTGGCCTAAATGCATTTCGCACCTCAGGTCTATTGAATGCGATCCGTGCAACGCCGTTATGTTTCTTGTATGTGATGTCCTCGAATTCTCTGGCGGTCTGCCAATCTATTTTACTCATATTTCAAAATTTAAAGGATAAAAATAAGGTATCGATGTGATTGTTGAAAATAAGCAATGCCATCACTTTCTGGTCTTGAGCCTAAGAAGATCTTAGATAGACGCCATCCTCCTTGATCTCTATGAGCTTTTGTTTGTATAGGCTGCCAACGGCCTTTTTGAAACTCTTTTTGCTCATCTGAAGTTGCGATTTGATAGCTTCAGGGTCACTTTTGTCGTGAAGCGGCAAATACCCCTTGTGCTTCTCTAGCGCGGCAAGGACCCTTTGAGCGGCCGGTTCGATATTTCGATAGCCAGGTCGTTCTAGAACAACGTCGATCTTATGGTCGTCACGGATCTTCTTGATAAAACCCTTAAGTCGCTCACCGAGTCGTACCTCTCTAAAAAGTTCATCCTCATAGATCAAGCCCTTATGCTTTTGGTTGATGATGACTTCTACACCTAGATCGGTGTACCTGGATATCATAAGATCTACCTCTTCAAATGGTGCTACCGTAAGCTCCTCGTTGCTAATGAATCGGTTGGTCTTGCTTGATGCTACCAAGCGGTCGGTTTCCTCATCGAGATACATATACACCAGATACCATTTCCCCTCTTCCATCTTTCGTGCTTGTTCTTTAAAAGGCACAAAAAGATCCTTTTCCAAGCCCCAATCCAAGAAAGCGCCATAATCATTAACGGTGGTGACTCGCAACAAGGCGAATTCATCGAGTTTTATCTTTGGCTCCAGCGTAGTGGTAACGGGGCGCTCGTGGCTATCGAGATATGCGAAGACCCTAAGGTCATCACCGACCTCGAAGGTCTTGGGTTTGTATTTGTTGGGCAGTAATATCTCATTGCCATCTTCATCTCCTAAGAAAATTCCAGGCGGCGTATCTCGCAATATTTTTAGCGTGTGATGAACACCCAGTTGTATCATAATTCAAATTTGATGCAAAGATACTGTTTATCTTTCTTCTTTCAAGATACCTATAACGCTTTGATCGAATCACTTTTTACGTGATCAAAAGACACAAAAAACCATAAAAAAAACCGGACATTTAAACGTCCGGTCCTCTTTGATACATAGCGTCTCTTTTATTTATATACAGACTCTTTCTTAAAATGTTTGGTGAGCAAATAGTAGATGACAGCTCTATATTTGTTTCTATTAGAGCGTCCGTATTGATCGATAACCGCATTGATGGCATCCATTAATTGTGGACCATCCTTAAGACCTAATTTCTTAATAAGAAAATTGTTCTTCACGGTGTCCAATTCAGATTGGTCCCCACCAGATACCGTTGCCGCGTCTTTGTTATAAATAGAAGGCCCGCAACCAATGGTAACTTTAGTCAAAAGGTCCATGTCTGGAGTTACTCCACATTTTTCTTTTAAATCAGCAGCGTACTTTGTGATAAGTTCGTCTCTTTTGCTCATGATTATAGATTTATTAGTTAATGATTAATTAATGATAAGCACTACTCAAATTTAGTTGTAAGTTTTACCATACAAACAGGATCCTGTCTAAACTTGTTCGTTTTCGATTAAATGTTCGAAATAACCGATTAACGTACTGTCGTTGATGGTTCTGGGTGTAAAAACCTCTAAGAGCTTTGGACGTTGCGACGATTCAAAAAAAGTACGCAAGCTTTCAGATAGCCCTGATGCCGATTTAACATCCTGATATTCAAAATTATACATTTTAGCTAAATTTTCAGCATTTAAAGTGTGTACAGTTTCAAAATAGCTATCAAAATTATCTGAATCCTTATCCCCTGGAAGAATTCTAAAGATACCTCCACCTTGGTTATTGATTAGGATGATCCTAAAATCGTTTCGGATATACCCATTCCAAAGGGCATTGCTATCATAGAAAAAACTTAAGTCTCCTGTTACCAGAAGCGTAGGTGACTTTAACGTTAAAGCACTACCTATCGCTGTAGAGGTACTCCCATCGATACCACTTGTCCCACGATTACAAAAGTGCGCTATTGTTGGATTTTGATCAAATAATTGCACATATCGTATGGTTGAACTATTGGACAACTGCAAAGTCATATCATCTGGAATCGACGACAACAACTCTTTAAAGACGACAAGATCAGAGAATGGAATATTTTTCAAATATTCATCATGACATTTATTTCTGCGCGATTTCACCTGTTGCCAGAACGATTTATAATCACTTTCTATCGCAGAAGTACGATCAAGAAACGCCCCGAAGAAATGATTTGGAGAAGTCAAAAAATGTTTCTCTAAGCAGAAGAATGTATCGTATGCCTTTTTCTCATCGATATGCCAATGGTGTTTTGGCTGAAATTTTCGCAAGAATGCCTTTATCTTCTTAGAGACCACCATGCCGCCAAATGTCAATAGAATCTCAGGTCTTAGTTGTTCGAAGGCCGTTTCAGGCGCCTTTAACTTTTCCATGGGCGCGATGATCTTATCGATAGTTGGAAAGAACTCCCGATGATGTAAGTTTGAGGTAGATTCGGTAAGGACGATCACAGAGTCATCCTCTGCCAGCCGCTCAATGAACTTCTGTTCTATAGTATTTGGACCAAGCACCCCCACTAGAATCATCTTTCGTTTCGCTGCATTCCATTTTTTGATAAAAGGGTCGAGCATATTACTTTGAAACTTTGGCGCTGAGGCCGACAATGACACATTCTTGGGAAAAACAGAAGGTGCATCCAACGTTTCGTAAAGCGGTTCCTCAAATGGTATATTTAAATGCACTGGACCACTTTGCGCAATGGCACTATTCAATACCGTGTTAATGGCATGCTCATTTCTTTCTTGGATCTGTGCCTGAAGCTCATCTATACGTTTCGCATCGATGAACTTTGGTAGCTGATGTTTTTCTTTTGAAAGGACCTCCAATGTGGCATGGTTGATGTCTTGTTCCAAGTTTTTGGCTTGGATGATATGTCTGTTAAAAACATCATCTTGTCTTATGGTCTGACCATCACCAATATCTATTCGGTGTTTTGGCCTGTCTGCAGACAATACGATCAAAGGGATATCACTATAAAAAGCTTCCGACACTGCTGGATAGTAGTTGAGCAAGGCCGAACCCGAAGTACAGACAACCGCTGCCGGCTTCTTCGTCTGTTGGGCGATACCCAAAGCAAAAAAGGCTGCGCAACGCTCATCGACAATGCTATAACAGCTGAAAAAAGGATCTTCGGTAAAACCGATCGTCAACGGCGCATTCCGACTACCAGGAGAAATAACGATATGTTCAATCCCCTTGGTCTTACATAATGCAATGACCGTTTGGGCTAAGTGAATCTTGGGATATTTCATGCTGTGTGTAAAATTACAAAATATCCAAGCGTTGGATTTTCAAAAAAATTGAACATCGGCTACAGTACCTTTAACATCGTTTGAGATTTATTCACAGTTTCTATCCATTCGTCGGTAGCAGTCGAATCTTTGGTGATACCGCCACCTACAAAAATATGCGCGGTATCTCCTTCCAACTTCATACAGCGCAAATTCACGTATAAAGAGCTGCTTTGCTTTGGCGTTCTATACGCTCTCTGCTCCACATTTCGCTTGCTGCGATATCGTTGGATGTGCTCTTTCAAATTAAGCTCGCCCAAATAGCCCGTGTAGAATTCCCTGTCATACCCTTCGTGCTCAAGAATAAAGTCTTGGGCCATGGCAAGCGGTAGTCCGCAAACAGCCGGCGTAGGATGTAATTCAGATAGCATCTGGCTAAGCGTAATAGCTACAGGTAGCAGTCCTTGAATATCGGTTTTCAAATGCAATAAATTTCCCGCTTGATGTGTATGGACCTCAGAAACCTCCAATGAAGAAATACCCAGTTTTTTTAGTGCCGACACTATGGTACGCGTTACGATCTGCTGCTCCTCTAATTCCTTTTCTCCCCAGTCTATATCTACACTCCCCTGAAACTTTTGGGTAGCTGCCAAGGCCATCGTTTTGAACCTCTTGCGTTCTACCGTTAGCAGGACCTCGGGAGTCGCTCCTGTCCAAAGGCCGATCTTTGGGTGAAACCACAGATAACAGAACGCAGAAGGATAGCTCGCCAAGAGCTTCCGATAGATCTCAATGGGGTCAGGGTCATTGAGGCCAACACTTTGTTTCCTAGACAGAACGACCTTTTCCAATGCGCTATTCTTGATGGCATCAATACCTTTTTGAACAAGCGATTCATGGTGTTCTTTTGATGCCAAAGATGCTCGTGGATGGGAAGTCTCGGACGCGGTCACCTCTGGTAAATATAATTCGCATTCGATCTTGTCCGCAAACGGAATTAAGATCGCGTTCCTATTTTGAAGGAATGGAGCAAAGATGAATCCGCTTTCAGTAGAATTCGAAACCAAATTGATCTTGTCATCCGCTTGAAAATAGGCCACCACCCTTTCCTCGTCTGGTTTTCGGTAAACAACGAAGGGTAACGCATCGGACAAATGCTTGCGGATACGCTCAAAAAAAAGCTGCTCGGTCATCATTTTATCTTCGGGAGTGCGATGGTGGTAAGTTTTATGACAGAAACGAGCTGCTCGTTCTGATCGGTGATATTTATACTCCATAGCTGAGTGGTCCTCCCTTTATGCAAGAATTTTGCTTTGGCATAGACATAGCCCTCACTAATGCTTTTGACGTGATTCGCGGCGATCTCGATTCCACGAATGTAGAAATTCTGACTATCCAAGAAAATGAACGATGCACAACTCCCAACACTCTCGGCCAAAGCTACCGATGCGCCACCGTGTAAGACGCCATCAGGCTGGTGAACCTTTGAGGTAACAGGCATTCGTGCTGTGAGATAATCATCCCCGACATCCACAAATTGAATGTCGAGCGTCTCCATCAGTGTGTTTTTACATAAAGCATTCGCTTTTGCCAAGATCGCTTCTTTGTCAGCCATGGTATTCTAATTGATGCCATAAAAATAACGATTCTATAAATGAAAATTTCCTATATTTGATTAATTTAACGAACGTTCAATAAAATGCCAAAAATAAAAACATCAAAGCAAGAGGTATTGAATACGGTAATTCCTGTTTTTCGGCGAAAGGGAATTGCCAACAGCAGCATGAGCGAATTGGCCAGCGAATGTGGCATTCAAAAATCGCATTTTTATTATTATTTTGAAAGTAAGGATGCGCTTGTTAAAGCAGTTTTACAAGAGGTGAATAGCTATTTCGGCTACCATTTAGAAAAGATCTCCAAGGACCCAAAGCTTTCATCAGAGGAAATATATTCGCGAATCGAATCGCTTTTTGAAAAGGTCTTTCTGTCTGATGCCAAAGGATGTCTCATGGCCAACACTGCGCTAGAGATGTCGCATACCGATCCTGAATACATCTCGGAAGTGAAACTATTTTTTACAACCTTCATCAACGGTATGACGACCATGCTCCAAAACAGATATCGCTTGCCCACAGCGAAAGATCTCGCTATTCAAATAGTTCAAGATTTAGAAGGCGGTATTATTTTGATGCAGGTTTTTAAAGACCCTCAGTATCTTCAAAATGCACTAGCGAGGTTCAAAGTAATATTACTCGGTCAAGATGAAGCACATCTCAGTTAAAACCACCAAGAGCCGTTCAATAACGGCAACATACTTTGAACCGAATCATTCGAATGGTAAAACGGTGATCATCGCTGGCGGCGTTGGATTGCCGCAACGATTCTTTTTCAATTTTGCCAGTTTTTTGGCCGAAAAGGGCTGCAACGCCTATACTTTCGACTATAGGGACATCGCACTTTCTAAAACCATGAAGATCTCGAAGTCTGACAGCAATTACAAGGATTGGGCACAAGACTTCAAATCGGTCACACTCTTTGCAAAAGAATCGCATCCCAACGATACACTATTACATGTCGGGCATAGCTTTGGGGGAAATAGTCTTGGCCTAAGCGATGCATACCAACATTTTGAGTGTTCTTTGATGATCGGTTCGCAATACGGGTATTATAGGAACTTCCCGCTGAATATGCAGCTTGCCATACTTGCAGGTTTTGGCATTGTAGCACCCTTGTCGAGTTATACACTAGGCTATTTTCCAGCCAAACAGCTAGGTTTGGGAGAACCACTTCCGAAACAGATCGCGTTGGATTGGGGTACGCTCTTGTTACATAAACGCTCAATGCTCGCCATTGCAGACAAATATGAGGAAAACCATTATCACAACATTGAGAATTCCATGTTACTGATAAGTTTGGACGACGACAATTTTGCACCTAAAAAAAGTGTGGATGCCCTTGCCGACAAGGCTTTTAAAAATGCTCCTGTAGAGCGTATTCATATTTTGCCAAGCGATTATGGGTTACGGCAGATCGGACATAACGATTTTTTCCGAAAGAAAAATAAGGAGCACCTTTGGCACATCGCAACAGATTGGTTTCAACTTTAATTATGAAAATGAGCAATAACAAACAGGTCAGCTATCGCACCACCAATTCCTATTCTACGCTGAATTCTCTCATGGAGAGTACCCAGAATGTTTGGATAGCTTGTCATGGGCTAGGATACTTGAGCAAATATTTTATCAATTATTTCAAGGGTCTTGATGCAGCATCGAATTATATCATCGCACCGCAGGCGCCTTCTAAATATTATCAGAATAACGAATTTAGGCATGTTGGCGCCAGCTGGCTTACCAAAGAGGATACCCGGCAAGAGATTGAAAATGTGCTGAATTATTTGGATGCGGTGTTCGCCAACGAAAATATCCCGAAAAACAAAAGACTTATTCTCCTAGGGTATTCGCAAGGTGTAAGTATTATAACTCGCTGGCTGGCAAGTCGAAAGTTGCATTGCGACAAGCTCATCTTACATTCTGGTGGAATCCCAAAAGAACTAGAGACTGATGATTTCGAATTTTTGCGCGGTCAAACGCAGACCTATCTTGTGTATGGAAACGAGGATCAATATCTGAATGAAGAACGTGTCGCCTACGAGTGTGCCCGTGCCAATGAACTGTTCGGTAGTGAACTCCATATCCTTCCCTTTGAAGGAAAACACGAAGTGAACACCAAAATCTTAACCTCATTAGTTCAATGAAACGTTTTACCTATGACGACACTAGAAAATGATATCGTACTGCTAAAACCGCTGACGCCCGAGCATTTCGACGTATTGCTACCTATATCGAAGCAGCTCGACGTCTATAGATACAGCCCATCGGATATCTCTACAGACAAAAAGCTGAAAGTCTATTTACAAGCCGCTATCGATTTAAGAAGTGAAGGTCGGGCAATTCCCTTTCTGGTCCATGACAAGAGAACCTCAGAGGTTGCCGGGTGTACCCGCTTTGGTCATATCGACCATAAAAACAAGGTCATTCATATCGGCTGGACTTGGATAGCGCCTAAATTTCAAGGGACCGGCTTAAACACCAACATGAAGTTTCTCATGCTGTATTATGCTTTTGAGGAGTTAATGATGGAAAAGGTCGAGTTCCGGATAGACGAACGTAACACTCGTTCTCGCAAAGCAGTAGAAAAGTTGGGTGCCAAGCTCGAGGGTGTTTTGCGCAAGAGTGTTGTAGTAAAAGACGGTTTTAGGCGCAATACCTGCTGTTATGGAATGCTCAGGGAAGAATGGCCTAGGATAAAACAAAAGCTAATGTATCAGATAGCATAAAAAGCACGGCCAATGACCGTGCTTCTTTACTTATGCATGCTATAATGTTAGTTAGAACTAGTTATAGTCTTGTTATTAATAAAGGAATCGTAACGCCGTTACGTCGTTACCATTGAATTCTCCATCCACTCCACTGTTAAAGCAAGCCAACATTAAAGAAGTAGAATCGTATCCAGTAGGTGTTCCAGGAATATGAACAGCACCAACTCCGGCGGTACCTTCGTTAGTGTTTTGTCCACAGCTTTGTCTGCTGAACCAATCTGTATGACGGAAACCGATCGAGTGTCCGATCTCATGACAGATAACGTGCTCGTTCACATTGTTGCTAAATCCATCTAGACCATAAACTTGGATAAACTTGTTAGGTCTTCCTCCAGATGGGAAACCAGCAGAACCTCCGGAACCACCAGCATTAGGGTTTTGATATACTACAATGTCCTTATCTTGATAGTTCGTACCAAAAGTAAGGGTCATGCTAATGTCTAGATTTAATCTATTATAATTATTTACTGCCCATTGTAGGCCAGTTCTGTTCTTGGAAGAAAGTCCAAATCCACCACCACCGGTATAACCGATAACCGTGATATTTCCATCTGCCACTAAATTATTTGTTCGGTATTGCTCACTCGTAATACCACCGTAAAGATCCATACTTTCAATGAAGTCGGCGGAAAGGGCAATATCTCCTTCTATGACATAACGCTTCTCTGAAGTTCCATCAGGAAATACGAAATCTTCGTAGGTTACGTCATTTGGATTGAAGGCAAGTGCTGCGATCTTGTCAAGGACCTGCTGAGGTATCTCTGCAGTGACCTCTTGATCTACAACTGAATCATTCTCTTTTTCACAAGCAGTAAAAATTGCTCCCATGCCTAATACAGCTAGAAGAGCAAGTTTTTGAAGGTTTTTCATTTTTAATAGTTTTTGGTTAATGTAAATTGCTATAGCACACAATCGTAAAGCCTAAAATTAACATAAATTTAAAATTTCTTTAGCATAATGGTTAAAATATCACAAAAAAATTGATTTTTTTCATTAAAAATCACAAATAAATGATAATATGACAAAGGGGTGATACCTTATAATCCCTTGTATATCGTGCCCTGATCGATGAATTACACTATTCATAAAGAAAATATCAAGGGAATGATTTTCTTTTTATTAAAATAACATTCGATTAAAAAAAGTGTAAAGTTTTTTGTTTTTTTGTATCAACATTACAATGACCATAACCCCTTTTAACATGATTCCAGCTATTCGGTATTTGCTATTCATCTGGTTGACCTTTATCATATCTACGTTTGGTTTTGGTCAAAATGTCGTAACCGAAAAATATTCGCACATGTTGGCTGGTGAGGAATTGGTTGAAAGGAATACGAAAGAGGAGGCTTATGGTGTTTTTTTGATCGAATCCCCTCTCGAGAAATTGAGGGCCGCTTCTCATTCGTTTGACATTCTTAGAGTATTGGATAAGAGCCATGCGATCGTTCGCTTTGAAGGCCAACGAATTCCTTCAACGATTTTTAGAGCTTGGCCTGTAAATCATGAATGGAAACTTCAGGACAGACTGTACCAAAAACACCCTGAAGATAGAGAAGTTTTCGTGATTCATACTTCAAACATCGAAAAACTAAAGACGCAACTACGTCTTAATAGTATTGCCATATTGAAGTCCACCCATCGTTCAGTTTTCGCAGTTTCGTCAATCGCAACCATCAGAAAGCATCTACTTGGCTTTGATTTTGTAACATATATTGGACAAGAGTCCCTAAAGGCAACGCAAGAAAGCACGGTGACCGATCTAGACCTAAGTGTGAATGCCATCAGCACCGTACAACGACTGTTCCCTGCTTTAAAAGGTGGGGGCAGGACTGTCGGCGTAAAGGATAACCAATTTATCGCCGAAGATATCGACCTGATCCAAAAGGCGGTGAATTCGACCATCGCATCACCCACGATAGATAATCATGCTACGGATATGTCCACGATCATTGCCGGCCTTGGTAATTCTTCCATCATCGGGAAAGGAGTGGCACAAGATGCCATACTTTTTATGTCGGATTTTAACAATTTATTGCCCGATTCGCAGCAGTTGTTAGAGGATGCTCAAGTGTCCATTCAAAATCACTCTTATGGAACACAGATAGAAAACTTCTATGGTGCTCTCGCCGCCTCCTACGATCAGCAGATCTATGACAATCCATCAATGCTCCATGTCTTTTCCAGTGGAAATGAAGGTGTAACTGTTCCTGAGGATGGTATCTATGCAAATCTAGGCATGTATGCCAACCTTACGGGAAACTTTAAAATGGCCAAGAACATCCTAACGGTCGGTGCCATAGATAGAGAAAAGAATAGCGTTTCCTTTTCTTCAAAAGGACCAGCCTTTGATGGTCGAATAAAACCAGAAATAGTAGCTTACAGCAATGTTGGAACTTCTAACACTGCCGCCTTGGTCACAGGAACCTCGGTGCTCCTAGAGCAGGCATATGAGAATATTGAAACCACCTCACCTACGAGTGCTATGCTCAAGGCTGTTTTGATCAATGGGGCGGATGACATTGGCGATCGAGGGCCTGATTTTGAAACTGGATTTGGAAATTTGAATGCAAAGAACAGTATGAATATTGTCACTGGTAGCCAATATTGGGAAGATAATGTTCAGCAAAATGAGACGAAGACTTTAGAGCTTGTAATTCCAGTCAATGCAAAAAATCTTAAGGTAACGCTTGTATGGACGGATTTGGCTGCACAGCCGAATGACAATGTCGCCCTGGTGAATGATCTGGACCTTATAGTCACAGATCCCGCGAATACCAATTGGTTGCCTTGGACTTTGAATACTGAAGCTAGCACCGAGAGTATCACTGCGCCGGCAACAAGAAATGCTGACCACATAAACAATATCGAACAGGTAACCATAACTGACCTTAGCGCTGGAATTTATACCGTAGAAGTCAATGGTTTTAGCATTGCCACTGATAATCAACCATTTGCGCTGGCATACTCTTGGGAAACGGCGAACGTCTTTGATTGGAACTTTCCCAGGGCGAACGACAATTATCCTTATGATGGGGAATCTATCGGTTATCTTAGATGGCAACAGACCTATCCTGAGAATACATTTGGTGCGCTTTCTGTAAGTTTTGACAATGGAACAACTTGGGAAGAGATCGATGCTACCGCTGATCTTGCGGCAGGTTTTTATCAATGGGAACAGCCAGAAAATATCAATACCAACGCCAGGCTAAGAATGCAGATCAATGGTAATGATCATTTTTCCGAAAATTTTACTGTTTCTACAGCGATCAACCCAAGAGTAAGCTTGGATTGTGAGGAAGCCATAGAGTTGAGATGGAACAAAAAAGAAGGGGCTACTTCGTATAATATTTACAATCTGCAAGGCCGTGAAATGGCCTTGGTACAGCAAGTGACGGACACGACCTACGCCTTTGATAAAGACCAATATCTCCTACCCTACTTTTCGGTACAAGCAAGATTGGATCCTGGAAATGCCGGAGTACGGGGTAAAACGATCAACTATGAATCCTTCGGAGGAAACTGTTATTTCAATTCGGTATTCGCAGATATAACCGAAGATGGCACTGCCATACAGGTCTTCACCGATATTGGAAGCCTGTATCAGGTAGCGCAAGTTGAGGTCGTTAGAATAGACAGCGCCAATAACAGAACCGTCATTGAAACACTTACAAATTTAGATACGATCACTCCTGAAATTTTTGATGAGCAGCCAAAGGCAGGACAAAACAAATATCAATTGGTATTGACGACCATAAATGGAGAAGAATATCGCTCTGATGTTGTGGATGCCTTCTTTTTCGATGACCAAGAGCCCTTTTTGATATTTCCAAACCCAGTGTCTTCGTCAGGCGGAATTAACGTGTATTCGGGCAACGAAGGGGACAATCAGCTGTTCTTTGATCTTTATAGTTTTGATGGGAGAAAAGTACTCACCAAGAAATTAAGCTCGGACCGAGCCTTCATCTCAATGAATGGTTTAGACGCTGGCGTTTATATTTACAACATTACCTCTTCGGACGGAAGAAAGATGTCCAAAAAGTTGGTGATCAAATGATCTCGGCACTAAGACCAGCTTCTAGCAACATGCTACAACGCGGTTCCAGGTCATCATAGGAACCGGTCTTCACGGTACATTTACCCTTATAGTGAACGATGATAGAACATTGCTCGGCTTGTTCTGCGGTATGGTCGCAGGCATAGATCAGTGTTTCGATGACATGATCAAAAGTATTGACATCGTCGTTGTAAAGGACGATCTCATTCTCTTTCAGGGTCTCCTCTTTTAGGAGAACATCTTCTAAAACTTTTTCTTTGATACTCATATCCCTAAAATTGTAATACTAATTTACGTATTTTACTGCAACCCAGTGATTCCGTTCTAAATTTTCCACAAAATGCAATGAGAATTTAGCACATTCCTCGCTGATCACCGAAAGGTCCTCCTTATAGAATCCGCTAAGATATAATTCGCCACCCTCATTAAGGCACTTTGCATAACTAGCGAGATCGTTTAAGAGGATGTTCCTATTGATATTGGCGATGATCACGTCATACTTCCTACTGTTGAGCAAGCTGGCATCACCTTCATATGCCTGGATATGCTTACAATGATTACGATCTATATTTTCTAACGTATTAAGATAGCACCAATTGTCGATATCGATAGCATCCAGCTTGGTCGCTCCTTTCATTTCGGCCAAAATAGCTAGCACGCCGGTTCCACATCCCATATCTAACACGGACTTTCCTTCAAAATCGTTTTTCAGGATGTGTTGGATCATCATATGTGTCGTTTCGTGATGGCCAGTTCCAAATGACATCTTTGGTTCGATGACAATGTCATATTTCACATCGGTCTTGGGATGAAAAGGTGCTCTCACCGCACAGACCCCATCAACCTCTATAGGTTGAAAGTTCTTTTCCCATTCTTCATTCCAATTCACCTGCGCGATCTCTTCGACTTCGTGGGTGACGACAAATTCTTCAGAATAAAGTATCTGAACGTTTTTCAAAATGCCCTCATGCCAATCATCCTTTTGGATATAGGCAACCACGCCCTTGTCATTTTCGACAAAGCTTTCGAAACCAGCAAAACCAAGTTCGGCAATCAAAATTTCGACACCTGGCTTTGCCGGATGAACTTTAAAGTCGTATGCTATATAAACATTGGACATCGATCTATATCGCTTTGATGATGGCGGTAAAATCTTCAGCCTTTAGCGATGCTCCGCCGATCAATCCCCCATCAACATCCGGTTTTGAAAAGATCTCTTGTGCATTGGCAGGCTTTACACTTCCACCATATAATATAGAAACATTTGATGCGACCTGCTCTCCATATTTAGAGGTGATGGTCTTACGGATAAACTCATGCATCTCTTGTGCCTGTTCTGGAGAAGCGGTCTCTCCTGTACCGATGGCCCAGACAGGCTCATAGGCCAATACGATATAGTCCCATGCGTCTGCCGCTAGATGGAACAAGGCATTCTTCAATTGACTTTCAACTACCTTGAAATGATTCTCGGATCTGCGATCCTCCAATTCCTCACCAAAGCAAAAGACAATACGCATTTCATTTTGAAGTGCCGCATCGACCTTTTTCGCAAGCAACTCATCGGTCTCACCAAAATAGGCTCTTCGCTCCGAATGCCCAAGGATCACAGTTTCTACACCGACGCTTTTCAGCATGTCGGCAGAAATTTCTCCTGTGAATGCTCCGCTTTCAGCAAAATGCATATTCTGAGCGATCACTTCGATCTTGGAAGTTCGCATTGCCTCGAATGCTGGAAACAGATTTACAAAGGTAGGTGCGACCATCACCTCGGCCTCGGTTGCTGGCAAATGTTTTTTTAGTGCGGATAATAAAACTTGTGTTTGAGACAGGTTGTTGTTCATTTTCCAATTTCCTGCAACGATTTTCTTTCTCATGTCGATATTGTTAGTTCTGATATATTATTAGTTCAAATTAAGTTAAGATCAAAATAGCCCTTCGATATTGCCATCAGCATCTATGGTAATGTTATCGGAAGCAGGATTGGCCGGCAGACCTGGCATACGCAGAATATTTCCTGCGATGGGAACAATGAAACCAGCTCCTGCAGCGATCTCAAACTCACGGATGTGAATATCAAAATTCTCCGGTCGCCCCAATCGCTTTTCATCGTCGCTCAAGCTCTTCTGTGTTTTTGCCATACAAATAGGCATATCAGCATATCCTAATGACTCAAAACGTTTTAATTGCCGAATGGCGAGATTAGAAAGAATGACATTTTCGGCACCATAGATCGTACGGCAAACCTTTTCCATCTTAGTTCTTACCGAATCCTCGAGCGCATAGGTCGGCTTAAAGATGGATTCACAGCTTTCGGCCGCCATGGCAACTTTCTCTGCGAGATCCACACAGCCCTTACCCCCATCTGCCCAACCATAGCTTAATGCAACAGGAACTTCTAAGGATTCACAATGTTTGAAGAGTAGCTGTTTTTCCTTGTCCGTATCGCTACTAAAGGCATTTATGGATACCACAATTGGCAGCCCAAAACTGCGTAAACTATGAATGTGCCGTTCCAAGTTTGGAAGTCCCTTTTCTAGCGCTGCCGTATCCTCATCGGTCAATTCTGCAAGTGGTTTTCCCCCATGATATTTCAAAGCCCGTATCGTTGCAACCAAAACAATAGCTTTTGGGGAAAGGCCTGCTTGTCTGCATTTTATATTCATGAACTTCTCAGCACCAAGATCTGCCCCAAAACCAGCCTCGGTCACTACATAATCAGCAAGACTTAGCCCCATTTTCGTAGCGAGTATTGAGTTGGTTCCTTGAGCGATATTGGCGAAGGGGCCGCCGTGAATAATCGCTGGATTGCCTTCTAGGGTTTGTACCAAATTGGGTTTTATGGCATCTTTCAAAAGCACCGCCATAGCGCCTTGTGCCTTAAGGTCCCTAGCATAGACAGGCTTCCCTTCCCAAGTGTCCCCAACATAGATATTACCACATTTTTCTTGAAGGTCCTCGAAGTTATTGCTCAAACATAAGATCGCCATGATCTCCGAGGCCGCAGTGATATTAAAACCTGTCTCCCTTGGTATTCCGCCAGATTTACCTCCGAGCGCTGCAACGATATTTCTTAGACCTCGGTCGTTCATATCCATACAGCGTTTCCATATAACGGTTCTAGGGTCGATACCTAAATTCTTCGACTTGCTTTGAATATTGTTATCGATGAGTGCTGCGAGCAGATTATTGGCCTTCTCGATCGCATGGAAGTCTCCCGTAAAGTGTAGATTGATGTCCTCCATAGGGATCACTTGACTCCATCCACCACCAGCGGCACCACCCTTGATTCCAAAGACTGGGCCCAGACTTGGTTCGCGCAACACCACCACCGTTCTTTTATCGATCAAATTCAAAGCGTCGCTTAATCCGATCGAAGTGGTCGTCTTCCCTTCACCAGCCGGTGTTGGAGTGATGGCCGTGACAAGAATCAACTTATTTTTCCTAAGTTGATCCTCGTCGATCAAACTTAGAGGTAATTTGGCCTTGTTGCTACCATAATACTCCAGCTGGTCCTCGCTGATGTTAAGACCTGAGGCCACTTCTTTAATGTGTTTGGCGGTGACACTTTGCGCTATCTTAATGTCGGTCATTGTATATAGATTGGTCGGTTATCTTCCTGTCTATGGAAAAATAGTTCATATCAGACCCTTACTTTAGGATCCAGCCATCCATAGATGATGTCTACAAAAATATTGATTAAAATAAACACGGTGGCAATCACAAGTACTGCTCCCATGATGATCGGTAGATCCAATGTATTTAAGGCATCGACAATCTCTTTCCCAAGCCCATTCCAGCCAAAGATATATTCTACGAATACGGCTCCTGCAAGCATACTGGCAAACCAACCCGAGATGGCAGTGACCACAGGGTTGAGCGCATTTTTTACTGCATGGCTTTTGATCACTTGAAACTCTGTAAGTCCCTTTGCTCTAGCTGTTCTTATATAATCCTGATTCATTACTTCTAACAAGGAGTTTCGCATCAATTGAATGACCACGGCCAGCGGTCTAATTCCTAGTACCACAGCTGGGAGAATCAAGTTTTTCCATTTTATGGCAATATACTCACCAAAATCGTCCACCTCATAGAGGCTTCCTGTCATATTCAGATTGGTAAATTTGTGAAGTATGAAGCCAAATAACCATGCGAAGATGATGGCACTAAAAAATGATGGCACGCTCATGCCTAGCGTGCTTATCACTTGAATAGCCTTATCTAACCAACTGTCTTTCATCAGTGCTGAGATGATTCCAAAAAAGAGCCCGACGATCATCGCAATGATGATCGCCGATACCGCTAAGATTACCGTATTTGGAAAAGTCTCTGCAATAACCTGAGAGACAAGCTTCCCATTCTTTTGAAAGGAGGCCCTTAAGTAAGGTAATTTTAGCACAACTTCCTTATCTCCTATTGAGAACAAATGAGAGGCGGAGTATTTTCCTTTTTCTAAGAAGGTATAATTTTCTGGGTCCTTTGAATGAAAGGATATAGGAGAAAGATCATTCAAATAATAGAGATACTGCGTTGCGACGGGTTGATCAAAACCATACTTTTTCTGAATCTTTGCCAACAGCACAGGATCCTGTTTTTCATCCATCATCATCTCTGCCGGGTCACCTAGCACAGAAAATAATAGGAATATTACCGTTATCACCCCAAAAAGAGTGAGTAATGCGTAAAAGGTCTTATTTAGAATATAGTTGAGCAAAGGGTATGTGGTTATAGGTTAAGGTCATCGGCATCATTGAAATGAAGCTTTTGGATCACCGTTCCTTTATTCAATTTTAAAATCCCAGGATTTGACCGTACGATGGTCTTCAAGGCTGTCTCGTCACAGGTATAAAATTCAAAGTTAAGATCGAACTCCTTTTTATATAATTCGGCATCAGCTTGGATACTTGCCGTAAGCCCTATCACCTTATACCCTTTTTTAAGTGCCCGCTCTGTAATAGGCTGAATCAGTTCCCAACCTTCAGCGGAAGAGCTTGATACATTGTACGCGATGATCATAACTAGCTTTTCGGCCCCTAGAAATTCTTGCGTAAAATCCTCTCCGTCCTTTTCAATAGTAAAATCATGGATCGGTGGTTGATACCCTTCTGCGATCTGCTCGGTTTCGACATCGACAAATTCTCCGTCCACTGATGGATAATCCCCATTGGTCGTGATGATCTTTTCTTCGCCGTTTACCTTAAACTTCCATCGATACTCGAAGACGGCCTTTGGAGCACCCTCTGGAACACTCATTCCTTCAGTAATATTGGCGCCTACTTTATAGGGTCGGAAGTCTAGAGAAGGTAAATGATGTAACACATGATACCCAAACCATCCACATAAGACGGTCACCATAATGGTGATCACGGTATTGATCTTTTCTGATGTAATGGGTTTGATGGACTCTTGATAAAAAAACAGTATCAATATGAACACCAACAATATGATATCTTTGATAAAGGACTGCCAAGGCGTCAACGGGATGGCATCACCAAAGCAGCCACAATCTGTGACCTTGTTAAAATAGGCGGAATAAAAAGTTAAGAATGTAAAGAACACGATCATTAAGAGTAGGCTCCAAACGGTAAACTTCACCCGAAAACCTATGAGTAAGGTTACGCCCAACACGACCTCAAAGATCACCAAAAAGATGGCCAGTGGAAGCGCATACGGTATGAGGAACTCCAAATTCAATACGTCGGGTGCAAAGTAATCTATGAGCTTGTAACTGAACCCCAAGGGGTCATTCAGTTTTACAAAGCCACTAAAGATGAATAATACACCGACTAATATTCTAGAAATATTTACAAGTATTTTCATAGTATATTTTTAAAATTTCAAGTTCCAAATCCCAACATAAGGGTTTAGAATTCACCTCATGAATCATTTGATCCCTTTAAGTGTTCTCACCTAATAGTATCAATGCAAAGACAGCATAATTGACCATATCCTGATAATTGGCATCCAAGCCTTCACTCACAATGGTCTTGCCTTTGTTATCTTCGATCTGCTTTACTCTCAATAGTTTTTGAAGAATCAGATCCGTCAATGAGCTTATGCGCATTTCTCGCCAAGCTTCACCATAATCGTGATTCTTGTCCTCCATTAATTGCTTGGTAACAGCGACATGCTTATCATAAAGTTCGGTTGCTTCACTAGCGGAGAGATCAGGTTGCTCCGCGATGCCCTTTTCAAGTTGGATCAAGGCCATGATCGAATAGTTGATAATACCAATAAATTCCGAAGCTTCGCCTTCGTCTACCTTTCGTTCTTTATTCTCTTGTAGCGAACGAATGCGCTGTGCCTTGATGAATATTTGATCGGTAAGTGATGGAAGTCTAAGGATTCGCCAGGCGCTTCCGTAGTCTTTCATCTTATTGTTGAACAGTTCGCGACAATGTTCAATGACCTTGTCGTACTGCTTTGAAGTGTCTTGCATTTGTGGAATTCTATTTTGCGTAAATTTCGGTGAATTTGTCGAATAAAAAAAACCTCGGATTCCCTAGTTTTATATTCGATTGATTGGATGATCTTTAGAATGGTCGCAATACATAACCACCAGAACCATCAAAATTATTGGTGACTTCAACACAGACCGATATTGCCGCAGAAACTGGCGAGATGTAATTACGCCCATAAGGCTCAAGTGCATCCAGAAGGGTTGAAAGCATGATACCCCTTGATGCGTGTAATTACCACCTCTATCAATAGTCTGTACCATCAACCCTTTGACCCCTGACGCCCAATCCACACTTTCCAAGGTCCCAATAACGACTGTGCCTTGAGCGACCACACTGGGAATAGACCAATTCAGCAAACAAATGGCTAGCAGCCAATGGCGAATAAGACTTCAGGAAAGAACACACACAGCGTGACCTTGTCGGGGTTGTTGAAGTTTATTTCTTGGGTGGCGCCGACATAAAAAACTATTGGATTGCGTACAATGATGGCCGTAATTAATTGTTATTTTTACCAAAAAAAGCGAATGACCATCAACTGTAACGGAATTCTTATAGACCTGACCTCACCAAAGATCATGGGAATTCTAAACATTACCCCAGACAGCTTTTATGATGGTGGAAAATATATCAAGGATCGGGAGATACTTCTGCAGGTAGAAGAAATGCTTCGAGAGGGAGCGACCTTTATCGATATTGGTGCTTATAGTTCTCGACCTGGGGCCGAACATGTCTGTGAAGAAGAAGAGATAAACAGAATCCTTCCGGCAGTAACGAGTGTTCTAGAGCGTTTCCCCGAAGCCTTGCTCTCCATAGACACCTTCAGATCGAAAGTTGCCAAAGAATGTATCGAGGCAGGTGCGGCCATCGTGAATGATATCTCTGCTGGGAATATGGACACGGATATGTTTCAAACGGTGGCGGATCTAAAAGCACCTTACGTAATGATGCACATGAAGGGAACACCTCAAACCATGCAAAAAGATCCCACCTATGATGATATTTCCAAAGAGATGATGCATTACTTTTCAAAAAAGATCAATGAGGCAAAATCACTTGGCATCAAGGATATCATCATTGATCCAGGTTTTGGTTTTGGAAAGACCATTGAACATAATTACGAAGTATTATCAAAATTAGCCTTATTCAAAAATTTAGAGATGCCAATCTTGGTTGGGGTTTCTAGAAAATCGATGATCTACAAGATCTTGAATTCATCACCATCCGAAGCGCTCAACGGAACAACTGTTGTAAATACCATAGCCTTGACCAAAGGAGCCAACATCCTAAGGGTTCACGACGTAAAAGAAGCGATGGAATGTATCAAACTTGCTGAAATGTTAAATCCCTAACTTCAAACCACCAACTATCTTTTGTGAACACAAGGGCATCAAATAAAACATTGATATCGGTGGTGGGGCCAACAGCCATTGGAAAAACTGCACTTGGTATTGCGCTGGCCAAAAATTATGGCACCGATATCGTCTCATGTGACTCACGTCAGTTTTTTAAAGAGATGAGTATCGGGACGGCCGTTCCTACCAAAGAAGAATTGGCCGCTGTGAAGCATCATTTTATTCAACATATCTCGGTTGATAACGCCTATTCCGTGGGTGATTTTGAACGTGATGCCATCACCAAACTCAACGAGCTATTCGAGGTCAATCATATTGTGGTCATGGTCGGTGGTAGCGGATTATATGTAGATGCCGTAACCAAAGGGCTGGATGATTTTCCAGATGTCAACCCAGAAATCAGAGCTCAACTAAAAAAAGATCATGAGCATGAAGGAATTGGCAGCCTTCAAAAAAGATTGCAAGTACTGGATCCTGAATACTTCAATAGCGTAGATATCAACAATCCTCATCGCCTTATCAGAGCGCTGGAAATATGCATAGGCACCAAAAGATCATATTCGAGTTTTCTAAGAAAGAAAAAAACCGACCGAAACTTTGATGTCATTACCATTGGTCTAACGGCAGAGCGTTCCATTATCTACGATCGTATCCATAGACGCGTCGACTTGATGATGGAAGCTGGACTTATGGAGGAAGCCAAAGCGTTGTATCCAAAACGAGAATTGAATGCACTGCAAACCGTTGGATATAAAGAATTGTTCACCTATTTTGATGAAGAGTGGACCTTAGACCTTGCCGTTTCAGAAATAAAAAAGAATACCCGGCGCTTTGCCAAGCGACAGTTGACTTGGTTTAAACGCAATGAGGACACGATCTGGTTTGAATATCAAACTCCGGTCAGCGAGATCATTTCTACATTGAATGATGTAATTAAAACTTGACGGTAGCATGCCAAAACAATTTGAACAAGAACTGATTGTAGAAAAAGAATCGATAGATGACCTTCAACATGTGAACAATGTGCAGTATCTTCAATGGGTACAGGACATTGCTAAAGCACATTGGGAAAGTGCCGCCACCAAAGAGATGCTCGAAAAATATGTCTGGGTGGTGCTCAATCATTATATTGAATACAAAGGACAGGCATTCTTAGATGATGAATTAACGATAAAGACCTTTGTAGAAAAATCTAGCGGTGTTACCTCTACTCGTATAGTCGAAATTTTTAAAGATGGCGCCCTCATTACTAAAGCAACTACTAATTGGTGCTTACTAGATGCTTCGACCAAACGACCGACGAGAATCACCGAAGAATTGATCGAGATCTTCGCTTGATCTTTGGACCTCGTTACTTTGATTTTAAATCATCGGCCTAGAACTTGCTTTTTTCCTTAACTTTGCCAGCCGATGCAAAAAAACATCAACATACAAAACAAAAAGGCGCGCTTTGAGTATGAGATCTTGGACAGATACACCGCTGGTATTGTTCTAACAGGTACCGAGATCAAATCCATACGCCAAAGCAAGGCTTCTATTGCCGAAAGTTTCTGCGAATTCAATGATCGCGGTGAACTATTTGTGATCAATATGTATATCGAGGAATACTCTCACGCCACGCACTTTAATCACAAACCACGCAGTGAACGCAAGTTGCTTTTAAACAAAAAGGAACTCCGAAAATTGAGGAAGGACGTACAGAATGTCGGCCTTACCATTATTCCCCTGCGCTTATACATTTCCAATAAAGGATATGCAAAGTTGGACATTGCGCTTTGTAAAGGTAAAAAGGTACACGACAAGCGAAATACTATCAAGGATAGAGATAGCAAGCGTCAATTGGATCGAATAAAGAAGGCCTATAAATAAAGAGCTATCTTTTGATCAACTTTTTTATGGTAAGTTGGTTGTCTACATTCGTAATGCGAATGAGATATACTCCGCGAGACCAATCTCTTGTGTCGATAGTTGTTTCTGAAATATCCTTTTGCTGAAAAACTTTCTTTCCAAGAATGTCAAAAACTTCAATAGCGGCATCTGATTTCAGCTTGACTACTAAGTCATTTTCAAAAGGATTCGGTGATAGTTGAATGGTTTCCTCATCAAAATCTTCAACATCAAGAATAGCTCCACAATTTGGGTTTATATTCGGCGCGGTCATCAATGTTCCATTCGTCACATACCATCGCTCCCAAGAACCGCCAACCCCAGTTTCCCAATCATTTAGATCCAAGTAATTGACCCCCATATTTGTGCCTGGCACTTTATATACCTGCAATGCCTCTCCAGATCGATTCCAATCCAATGACTGTCCACTGGTGCATCTTTCAGGGCCAAAAGTTGTAACACAATTGGCAAAAATAAAATAGGCGAAATCCTGCTCTATGGGATGGTCGCCAAATACGTATGCTTTTCCATCATTATCAATGCACACCGCTGTATATTCTTCACTTGCGATGCCAAATGGGTGCATGCCCTGATCTGTAGCCATCCGGGCCATAAAACTAACTTGCCTTCCCCTTCGGTCCGGATTATCGTAATGCGTATCGGTAATCACATTTTGTAAATACGGAATAGCAAGAAAATCGTTGTTTCCAAGCGAAACATTTGTATGATAGGGGTTACCGAGTGCCATTACAGAAGTGACAGTTCCATTTGCTGCATCAAAATAGTGATTCCCTAAGATCGCCATTCCGGCACTTGTTCCACCAATCACCCCTTGCTTTACATTAATGAAATTATTCAACGCAGCCTCCATGGCGTTGTCCTTAAAAAAGGAAACATAGTTGAACTGGTCGCCGCCTGCAAACCAAATAGCTTCCGCATTTGCTACCTGCTGCAATACATAGCTATTGGTAGCCCCTGCCTGTGAAGTGATCACAAGTGTTTCAACAGAATTCACCGTTACGCCTAACTCCGAGAAGAAGTAGTTGTTATACCCATCCGACCCAGAAGATCGCAATACAACGATATCTCCATTCGGTGCCTTGTTTAGAAACCAACGCATTGCGTCGTCACTCTCCGTAGCTCCTCCCATAAGTACTGTGCCAAAAGAGGTCGGGGTATTAACGTCTGAAACGTCTCCTGTAAAATAACTTGTGTAGCCTTGGGGATAGCAGGAAGTGCCAATCAGCAAAAATAGTGGTAGTAGTGATCTCATAATTTGGTCATTGGTCAATTCTTATTCTTTAGCATGGGAACAAATCGGAAGCTTCCCAACTCGTGCTTTTCAAATTCCTTTTCCGAAGTTCTTATAAAAAGCGTCATTGTCTGTGATACATTTCCGACGGGAATGACCAATCGGCCTCCTATCTTTAATTGGGATAACAAAGGTATAGGAACATAGGGGGCCCCGGCGGTAGCGATAATCCCATCGAATGGTGATTCATCCGGTAACCCTTTATAACCGTCACCAAAGATGAACTTTTTGGGCTTATATCCCAATTTTGGTAAAAATCGTTGTGCCTTTTTGAATAATTCCTGCTGACGCTCGATAGTATATACTTGTGCCCCAAGTTCTATTAGGACAGCCGTTTGATAGCCACTGCCCGTTCCTATTTCGAGGATCTTATCACCTTTCTTAATTTGTAGTAGTTCTGTTTGAAAAGCAACGGTATACGGTTGTGAAATGGTCTGGTCAGCACCTATCGGGAATGCTTTGTCTTGATACGCATGACTGTCAAAACCGCTATCCATAAAAAGGTGCCGGGGAATTTTGCCAATTGCCGCTAAGACGGCTTTATCCTTAATTCCTTTACTGGCGACGGTTTCCACCAATTTTTTTCGCATGCCTTGATGTCTGTGGGTATCTTTCAAAAGGTTGTTGGGTTTGGGTCTTCAAAATTACGGAAACCTTTTTGTCTTCAAAAGAGAAATATCTCAATACCTTTACGGTTTTATTGACAATGAATGGATAAAGGTGAATAAGAAACTTTCCAAAAATGCGCTCAAGGAGTTTTTAGATGAAAAGGTAGTGACCTATAATCACCCAAGATTCATAGAGAGCGATCCCATACAAATCCCGCATCGTTTCAGTCTGAAGGAGGATATTGAAATCGCTGGCTTTTTAACAGCTACCATTGCTTGGGGAAATCGAAAGAGCATCATTAACAACGCCGAAAGAATGATGCTGCTCTTGGGTGACTCTCCCTTTGATTTCGTGATGAATCACGAAGAGCATCAGCTAGAAAAGTTGCAGGATTTTGTTCACCGAACCTTTAACGGTGTCGACTTTTCATTTTTTATAACGAGCCTTCGGAACATTTACAAGAATCATGGTGGTCTGGAGTCACTCTTCACCATCAACGCTACTAGTGATTCTTTGCAGCTTAGCATCTCAAAATTCAAAGAGGTCTTCTTCGAGATCGAGCACCCTCTTCGAACAAAGAAACACATTTCTGACCCGCTGAAAGGTTCATCTGCCAAGCGCATCAATATGTTCTTAAGATGGATGGTACGTCAAGACAAGGCAGGTGTGGATTTTGGCATCTGGAAAGAATTATCATCCGGTCAACTTTCGTGCCCGTTGGACGTGCACTCAGGAAATGTTGCCAGAAAATTGGGGCTTTTAGAACGGAATCAAAATGATGCCAAAGCATTACAAGAATTAGACCAAAATCTGAGACAGCTCGACCCTTTGGACCCCGTAAAATACGACTATGCCTTGTTTGGCCTAGGAGTTTTTGAAAAATGGTAGTCATAATTGAACGTATCATCTGTTGACCAAAGCTTACAGATATGTTTGATAGGTCTTAATTTTTTCTAAATCCTCATTTAGGTTTGCGACAAAAAAGTATCTTTACGAGGTAAATCGTAACAACACGCATGCAATTTAAATATCCAGAAATTCTTTGGGCACTTCTCTTACTTCTCATCCCCATTCTGGTTCATTTGTTTCAGCTTAGAAGGTTTCAAAAGGTTCCCTTCACCAATGTAAAGTTTTTAAGGGCGGTCACTATTCAAACGCGCAAGAGTTCCCAGATAAAGAAATGGTTGGTACTATTTACGCGAATGCTGGCCATCACGGCATTGGTCATCGCTTTTGCACAGCCCTATCTCGCCGATCGAGATCTAGCCACTTCCAAAAAAGAAACGGTCATCTATCTCGATAATAGTTTTAGCATGCAAGCCAAAGAAAAAGGCAGCTCCATCTTAGAAGGTGCGATTCAAGATCTCATCGAAAGTGTTCCAGAAGACGCACGTTTTACGCTATTTACAAATGATAAGACCTATCTGGGAACCTCGATAGCAGCCATTAGAAATGACCTGCTGCAATTGCCCTTTTCGCCTACCCAATTATCTTTAGATGCTGTTTTGTTTAAAGGCAACACTTTTTTTTCAGATGATGCAACGGATAAAGACCTCATCGTCATTTCCGATTTTCAACAAAAAGATGAGACCCTCCAACTTTCGTCCGAGACCAGCACCCGGTTAAGATGGGTACAGCTAGCGCCACAAAATAGGAGCAACATCAGTATCGATAGTGCGTATGTATCAAGAAATGACGCCGTTAATCTCGAACTTACCGTGACATTATCATCACAAGAGAGTAACGAAGCTACATTGCCTATTTCATTATACGACAACGAGAGATTGATAGCGAAGACAGCAGTTAGTTTCGAAAATGAAAATAGCGCCAGCACTATCTTCACGCTTCCAGCTGGAAAAGCGATCAACGGTCATCTCGAGATCGACGACAATGCACTGGTATTTGACAATCACCTCTTCTTCAATATCAATGCGCCCGAAAAGATCAATGTGCTCGCCATCAACCAAGACAATGATGACTTCTTGAAGCGAATCTTCACCGACGATGAATTCGAACTTGAGGCAGTGGCGCTCGACCAATTGGACTATGCCCTGATCTCTACCCAGAACCTTATCGTGCTCAATGAACTGACAACCGTCCCTACTTCCCTGGCATCTGCCTTAAAAGCCTTTACCGCAAACGGCGGTTGGGTCTCCATAATTCCTGCTAAGGAAATCGACCTTAGAGGATATAACGATTTTTTGAAAAACCATGGTCTAGGTACTTTTGGGCCTCGCAATGACAGCGATAAGCGCATCACCACCATTGCTTTTGACCATCCATTGTTCCAAGGCGTCTTTGAGAGCAACGTTCGTAATTTTCAATATCCAAAAGTGCAATCCAGTTTGGAATCGTCAATGATCAGTGGCCGTAAGATCCTTTCTTTCGAAGATGATCGTCCTTTATTGGTTCAAAACGGAAATTATTACCTTTTCACCGCTTCCATAAATAAGGAGAACTCCAATTTTAAGAACTCTCCATTGATCGTTCCTACGATGTACAATATGGGCAGAAAGAGTCTCCAGCTGTCAAAATTGTACTATACCATCGGCGCCAATAATGTCTTCGATATCCGAAGCGATCTGCAAGAGGACCAAATTTTGTCCATTGAAACTCGTGGGAGTTCCTTTATTCCTCTGCAACAAAATCTAAATAACAAAACACGCATTACCACTACAGAGTTGCCGCGAGAAGCGGGTATCTTTGATGTAAAGAACAAACAAACAGTATTACAGCAGATCAGTTTTAATTATGATCGCGATGAAAGCAAACTGGTCTATCATGATATTGCAGGGCTGTTTGGACAAGAAGTGGCAAATTCTGTAGCCACCATGTTCGATACCTTAAAAAGCGAAAGTCGCGTTAACGAGCTTTGGAAATGGTTTGTTATTTTTGCATTGCTAAGTCTAGTGATAGAAATGCTCATCTTAAAATTCTTTAAATGACCATCCTCTTAAAATCTGCCACCATCGTCGATTCGCAAAGCGAATTCCATCAGCAAACCAAAGACATCTTAATTGAGAATGGCAAGATCAGTAAAATTGATAAGAGCATCAAAGCCGCTAACGCCCATGTCATCTCGTTCGAAAATCTACATGTTTCACAAGGATGGTTTGATAGCAGCGTCAATTTTGGCGAGCCAGGCTATGAAGAGCGAGAGACCATAGACCATGGTTTGGAGGTCGCGGCAAAAAGCGGATTTACAGCGATCGCGGTCAATCCCAACACCAATCCCATTCCAGATACCAACGCAGATATCACCTTCTTGAAGAGCAAAGCCAATAGGTATCTTACCTCTCTATTTCCAATAGGTGCGCTTACCGTTAACAGTGATGGTGTGGATCTGGCGGAACTATTTGATATGAAAAACGCCGGAGCGATCGCCTTTGGAGATTATCAACGTGCGATACGCAATCCGAATTTGCTGAAGATCGCTTTGCAGTATGCCCAAAATTTTGATGGCATCGTACTTTCTTTTCCTCAAGAGGATCATATCAAGGGGAAAGGAGTCGTCAATGAGGATGTGACCAGTACGCAGATAGGATTAAAGGGAATCCCTGCGCTGGCGGAAGCATTACAAATAGCGAGAGATATATTTATCTTAGAATATACTGGAGGCAAATTACATATTCCGACCATTTCTACTGAAAGGTCGGTGAAATTGATCAAAGAAGCGAAAAAAAAGGGACTGGATGTCAGTTGCAGTGTCGCCATTCACCATCTTGTGCTCAACGATGAAGTACTCACAGGATTTGACACTCGATACAAAGTACTTCCTCCTTTGCGAACACCAAGAGACATCAAGGCACTTATCAAAGGACTTGATGACGGGACCATCGATATGGTGACCTCTGATCATCATCCAATAGACATTGAACATAAGAAAGTTGAGTTTGACCATGCCATGTATGGAACCATCGGTTTGGAGACCGCCTTTGGTGCGCTGAACCATATATTTTCAACAGAAAAGACCATTTCCTTGCTCACTGCTGGAAAATCTCGGTTTGGATTGACCAATCATAGCATTGAGGTAGGGAATAAAGCAGACATCAGTCTTTTTGACCCTTCCAGAAAATATACTTTTCGAAAGGAGGATATTCTTTCTACTTCTAAGAACAGCGCCTTTCTAGGAGTTGAACTCAAGGGAAAAGCCTACGGTGCTATCGCTAAAAATACCATTACAACCCAATAATAACAACCATGGAAAACGTAACCGCAAGAGAAGGGCGCACCATCGCCACCATCGCTTATCTCACATTTATCGGTACGATCATCGCCTTTTTGATGAATCGCGAAAAGCGTAACTCCTTTGCGCTATTTCATATACGACAAATGTTTGGGCTTATCATCTTATTATTTATCTCCAATACCATTTACTCATTCAATCAGTGGCTGGGCGAGGCCTTATGGGTCATAAGTTTCGCTTTTTGGGCCATAGGCCTGTATGGAGCCATCACCATGAAAGAATTAAAGGTACCCTTTCTTGGTGGAAAGTTTCAAGAATGGTTTAGGTTTATAGATTAAAACATTGTTACAATATGTACGTTAGAAGACGACTCACTTCTGCCGGTCCAATATATTAATTCCTAAGTAACCACCTAGCATGCAGCCAAAAGATTTATCCCTTCACCATATCATCAAAGCGCCCCAAGGTATCACCGAAAAATGCCCAGTGCTGATCATGTTCCATGGCTACGGAAGTAACGAAGATGACCTTTTTTCCTTTGCTTCTGAATTACCTGAAGAACTTTTTATCATCTCGGCTAGAGCTCCTCACGATCTAATGCCTTATGGTCATGCTTGGTATGCGATCCATTTCGATGCCGTTGATGGAAAATGGAGTGACAACGAGCAAGCCATAGCATCGAGAGACCTGATCGCAACTTTTATCGATGAGGTGATTGAGAATTACCCAGTGAAGAAGGACCATGTGACGCTACTAGGGTTTAGTCAAGGTACGATCCTAAGTTATGCCGTGGCCCTCACCTATCCTAAGAAAGTAAAGAACGTCGTAGCGCTTAGCGGTTATGTGAATGAGGACATTTTGGGCAGTACCGACAACAATTACGAGCATCTGGCATTTTATTGTTCTCATGGAAGCGTGGATCAAGTGATTCCAGTAGCTTGGGCTAGACGAACTCCCGATTTTATGAAACGACTGAATATCAATTATGTCTATGAAGAGTTTCCGGTAGGTCATGGCGTGGCACCACAAAACTTCTATTCATTTAAGAAGTGGTTGGAAGAGCGTTTATAATCAGTCAACAACCCAGCAATAGTGCTTGCCTAGGGGCACTTCTTTGGTCTAAGGTTTAAAATTCTTTAGCCTAGAGTTTAAACCCTGGGTGAAGTCCAGTGAAAAGGAAGTAAATCATATATCCGATACTCTTGCGATTGCCCAACCATTTACATGTCTGGATAAATAAGCGATTCTACCGTTTCAAAATCTACAGAACCATCATCATTCAAGAAGTATTTCACCAAGATCTGCCCCCAGGTTTTTCCATCGGTAAAATCGGCAACGATCCACCGATGATTGATGATCTTGTAAGAATTGACAATATATGGCTTGCCGTTCATCATATCATAAGGCACCAGCGGATTAGAGGTTGCTACACCGTTGGTCTCGATCAATTTATCACCCACATATGGGATAACCTTCTCGTAGCCAAATTCAGCAAAATATTCGAGCCCTAAATCGTCATTGGCAAGCGTAAAATTGGCCAGTTCGGCGTTGGCCTTGCTCAGTGTTTTGAGCGAATCCTTATACTTCTCAACATTCTCGGTCATCTTTTTGATCTTGGCATCAGCCGCAACCGCATAATTCTTTGCACTTGTAAACTGCCATAATGCGATTAAGGCAGCACAAATAAAAAGGTACATAAAGATTCTGCTTTTCATCTATTTATTTTTAATGTTCTTTTAAGGAATTGAATTCCATTTGCCAATACCCAATGATGGCGCATTTCAACCATTGAAATTTTGAACTTCTTTACCTACAATTCGATCTTTAGGTTATCGTAAGCCAAAAATACATTTTCTGGAAGGGATTCTTCAACCTCGGCATGAAAACCTAACATATGACTGATATGGGTGAAATATGCTCTCTTTGGTCCCACTCTTTTTACGAAGGTTATCGCCTCTTCCAAGTTGAAATGAGAATGATGGGCATCGATACGCAGTGCATTGACCACCAATACATCCACTCCCGTGAGCTTATCCACTTCATCTGGCTCGATGGACTTAACATCGGTGAGGTAGGCGAAATCATCAAAACGATATCCGAAGACCTGCAATCGATTGTGCATCGCGTTGATTGGCACCACATTCAAATTCCCTAGTTTCAAAGTCTCATTGTTCTTTACCACATGCTGTTTTACCGATGGCGCACCTGGATATTTACCTTCTGTTAGGAAAATGTAGTCGAAACGTCTTTCCAAGGCCTTCAGCACGCGTTCGTGTGCATAGACAGGGATGTCACCTTGTCTAAAAAAGAAAGGACGGATATCGTCTAGGCCAGCCGTGTGATCAGCATGCTCGTGTGTAAAGAGAATACCATCGATACGTTTCACATCATTGGACAACATCTGCTGTCTAAAGTCGGGACCGCAATCGATAATATAGCAATGATCATCCCATTCGACCATTACCGAAACTCGCAAGCGTTTATCTCGCGAATCATCACTGAGACAAACAGGATGCTCGCTACCGATGATCGGAATACCCTGTGAGGTACCTGTACCTAAAAATGTTATTTTCATCTGTTTTATGGTCAATCTCATGCATAAATGTGCATTTCGTCGATTATCCTCGCATTCATGGGATGAGATTAAAATTTAATTCAAATTTATAATTAAATTGAATAGCCCAAATTAACGAATCTTATTAACTTTGTTCATACTCAAAAAAATAGAATGCTATGTCAGTAATTCTTAAAGGCGACAAGCAGTTTGAAAATATACCTTCGATAGAAGCTAAGGCGCTTAGAATAAATCTCAATGAACATATCTACGGCACATTTGCCGAAATCGGTGCAGGCCAGGAAGTTGCAAGGCACTTTTTTCGTGCAGGAGGAGCCTCAGGAACGATCGCAAAGACCATGAGTGCCTATGACAAGGACTTTAGTGACGCCATCTATGGCATTGAGAATGACCGTCGTTATGTGACCGAGGCCAGGTTGAAGAAGATGCTTACCCACGAGATGAACCTTATCGAGCAACGAATCGATAGGGAAAAGCATCCGGATAAGATGTTCTTTACCTATGCAAATACGGTTGCTACGATCGATTTTGCCAAGAAATACAAAGGTCATGGTTGGATGGGCATCAAGTACCAGTTGGATCCCGAAGAGGGATACAACGAAATTATCATACACATCCGATTTCAGCAGACCGAAGCACGCCTACAGCAAGAAACCCTAGGAAAAATGGGGGTCAATCTCATCTATGGCGCTTTTTATAAGTATAACAACGCAAAAAAACTATTACGATACCTTTATGATCATATCGATCATGATGTCATCGAGATCGATACGATCAATTTTTCTGGACCTGCATTCAAAGATGTAGACAACAGATTGATGAGTCTGCAATTGGTGAAGAACGGCATGACCGAAGCGGTGATGTTCGGTCCCGATGGAAACAATATACTGCCAGCCAGGATCCTTTATAAGAAGAACATCCTCACCCTTCGCGGTAGTTTCAGACCGGTGACCAAGGTGAATATGGATATGTATGAGAAATCCTATGAGAACTTTATTCGAGAGAGCAAGGTCGAAGAAGAAAATACAGTAGTGATCTTCGAGATCACCTTGTCGAACCTCAAAGCCGAAGGAGAGATCGATGAGCAGGACTTTATGGACCGTGCCGAATTATTGTGTTCTTTAGGACAAACGGTGATGATCTCTAATTTTCGGGAATATTACAAACTTGTAGAATATTTCTCCAATTATACCAAAGAGCGTATGGCATTGACCATGGGCGTCAACAATCTTGTGGATATTTTCGATGAGAAATATTACCGCCACCTCAGTGGAGGCATCTTAGAGGCCTTCGGTAAGTTATTCTTTAAAGACCTTAAAGTATATCTATACCCTATGATGAATGCGGAAACTGGGCAATTGGTTACTAGCAACACCTTGAAGGTTCATCCTCGAATGAAGGAGCTATATAAGTTCTTCAAATACAATGGTAAAGTGGTGGATATCTTCGATTATGATCCAGATATCCTCCAGATCTTCAGCCGACGAGTATTGGGCATGATCGCCAATGGTGAAGAAGGCTGGGAAGAGATGTTACCCGAAGGTGTATCCGAATTGATCAAGAAGAAAAGCCTCTTTGGCTATACGGCCAAAGAGGCTGTGGAGAAATGATCACTTGCCTTTCATCCATGAAGGTTAACAAAAAAAGAAAGCCACGAATACGATATTGATCGCTATTCGTGGCTTTTATCCGTGATTACCCGAATGCTAACTCAATATTTGCGCTGCATGGTCTTTGGTCTTAACCTTATCGATCACCCGTTCCACCGTTCCATTCCCATCGACTAAAAACGTCATTCTGTGGATGCCGTCATATTCACGTCCCATAAACTTTTTCGGTCCCCATACCCCAAAGGCGTTGATCACCGTATGGTCTTCATCCGCTAACAAGGGAAAAGGAAACTCGAATTTGTCTCTGAAATTTTTCTGTTTCCGCTCACTGTCGGCACTCACCCCCAAAAGTTCGTAGCCTTTCGCTTGCAGCTCGCTATAGTGGTCTCTGAGATTACAGGCCTCGGCCGTACAACCAGGGGTATTCGCCTTTGGATAAAAGAATACGATCAACTTTTTTCCAGAATAGTCTGAAAGTTTCACGATGTTCCCATCTTGATCGGTTGTTGAGAAATTAGGTACCTTATCACCTACATTTAATGTTTTCATAGCAATTTTTTGTTTGAATTTTGTTGCGTAATTTTAGCATAAATTTAGACAAAAATGACCAAAGCCGAAAAGGTTCAATTCGTTATTGATACACTTGAAGAATTATATCCCAAGATTCCTATTCCCTTAGAGCACAAAGATCCATACACACTGCTTATTGCCGTCTTACTTTCTGCCCAGAGCACCGATGTAAAGGTCAATCAAATAACGCCACTGCTATTTGAACGTGCAGATAATCCGTATGCAATGATCAAACTCTCGCAAGAAGAGATCAGAGAGATCATTAAGCCCGTGGGATTATCACCGATGAAATCGAAGGGTATTTATGAACTCTCGCATATTCTTATAGACAAACATCAAGGAGAAGTACCTGCGAGTTTTGAGGATTTGGAAGCCTTACCGGCTGTAGGACATAAAACCGCAAGTGTCGTTATGTCACAGGCCTTTGGAATTCCAGCTTTTCCAGTAGATACCCACATTCACAGGCTTATGTATCGCTGGGGGCTTTCCAATGGAAAGAATGTGGTGCAGACCGAAAAAGATGCCAAGAGGTTATTCCCGAAGGAAAAATGGAACAATCTGCATCTGCAGATCATTTGGTATGGACGGGAATACAGCCCCGCGAGAGGTTGGGATCTGGATAAGGATATCATTACAAGGACCATCGGACGAAAGCCAGTGATCAAGGAGTATCATAAGAAAACCAAACGAAAAGCCAGATGAAGCTTGAGATAATAGGCGAACATCAAAAGAGTTGAAAAGATTGAGTATCGGTTGAAAGGTGAAACGTTGTTGACTTTTAAGAACGGTATCTTTACAACAAAAAAAAGACCCGCATCAACTGCGGGTCTTTTTCAAAGCTTAGTTCAAAAGTGACTCAAATTGAAGTCGCTTGTAATTAATAACACTTAAAGCTTTCGAATAATCGAACAAGAACTTCAACGTTTCTTGCTTCGGTTGCAAATCATTCATTTCAGAAAGTTGCTCAGAGTAAATTTTTTCCATATTGGTTAATTGATTAATAATACTTATCAATAACCTAACGCAGTAAAATTTACTTTATTGCATCAATCTGTCAAAACTATATTATGCTTCTCGATCAATTTTCTCATATTGATGAGCGCGTAGCGCATTCTACCAAGCGCTGTATTTATACTTACCCCTGTTATCTCTGAGATTTCCTTAAAGCTCATATCGCGATACATACGCATCTCTAATACCATCTTCTGATCCTCTGGCAACTCCTCGATCAATTTCCGAACGTCATTTTCTACCTGACTTTTGATCAATTGCTTTTCAGCATTCAAATTACCATCACTAAGAACAGAAAAAATACTGAAATCGCCATTTTCCTCGAACTTGGGCATGCGGTTGTTCTTTCTAAAATAGTCGATGACCAGATTGTGTGCGATACGCATTACCCAAGGCAGAAACTTCCCTTCCTCATTATAGTTTCCACGTTTTAGAGTCCTTATGACCTTGATGAAGGTATCTTGAAAAATGTCTTCGGCGACATCCCTATCCAAAACCTTCGAATAGATGAAGCTGTAAACACGTTGCTTATGGCGATAGACCAAATGCTCTAACGCAATTTCTTTACCGTTGATATAATCGTGAACTAATTGAGAATCCTGAAGATTATCCATAACATTACTTTTAGGTTAAACTACCTCGGGGCTGGTAAATTAATCGTTTGTTTTAAAAAGTAATAGTATGTATACGCGTTCTCTTTTTATTATTAGTATTTGGCCAAATATAATCAAAAACATTTCAAAAAAACAAATGTGCAATAAACTTTTTTCCTAAAACGATCGTTACACTTCGCTTCATCGCTACCTTTTAAAGCCGTATATTTGAGGTTTATTTTTACTAAGAATATGCAGGATATCTCCACATTAGATCCTAAGAAGAATATATTGATAAAGGGTGCAAAGCTGCACAATCTCAAGAACATAGATGTTGCCATACCCCGTAACAAACTAGTAGTGATCACTGGACTTTCTGGTTCTGGAAAATCCAGTCTGGCCTTCGACACCCTCTACGCAGAGGGTCAACGAAGGTATGTTGAAAGTTTGTCCTCATATGCCAGACAGTTTTTAGGAAGGCTCAATAAACCAAAGGTCGACTATATCAAAGGAATTGCGCCAGCGATCGCCATCGAGCAAAAGGTGAATTCTACCAACCCACGCTCGACGGTCGGTACTACGACCGAGATCTACGATTATCTCAAGTTATTGTATGCACGCATTGGCAGGACCTATTCTCCGATCTCTGGCGAAGAAGTAAAAAAACACACCGTATCGGACGTTATCGACTTTGTAAAGACCATTGATGAGCGGAGTAAGCTATTACTGCTCTCCCCTGTTCATATCCCCGAAGAGCGTAGCTCCTTGCAATCCATTAAGATCTTAGCTCAACAAGGATATGCGCGTATCAAATACAAGGGAGATATTCTACGCATCGACGAAATTGATGAAGAGATCGACCATGATTTTTACCTAGTGGTCGATAGAGTTGTGGTGGCGCAGGATGAAGATTTTTATAACCGGCTTGCAGATGCGGTCAACACGGCCTTCTTCGAAGGAAAAGGAGCATGTATCATCGAAGAATTAGCAACAAATAAGGTCACACCTTTTAGTAGTTTATTCGAGCTCGATGGTATGCAATTCTTGGAGCCCAATGTTCACTTGTTTAGTTTTAATAACCCGTACGGCGCTTGTCCCAAATGTGAAGGTTATGGCGATGTCATCGGTATCGACGAGGATCTGGTCATTCCAAACACAGGTCTATCGGTGTATGAAAATGCGATCTTCCCATGGCGTGGCGAGAGTATGAGTTGGTATCGAGATCAACTGGTCAATAATGCGTATAAATTCGACTTCCCTATTCATAAGCCTTTTTTTGAGTTAACAGAGGATCAGAAAAGATTGATATGGGAAGGAAACGAATACTTTGAGGGGCTGAATTATTTCTTCAGCATGCTTGAAGAAAAAAGCTATAAGATCCAAAATCGGGTGATGCTATCGCGATATCGTGGAAAGACCAAGTGTGACGTATGTAAAGGAAAACGACTGCGTCCGGAAGCCAACCACGTAAAGATCCACAATAGGACATTGACCGAATTGGTAGAAATGCCCTTACGCAATTTAGCCATATTCTTCAAAGATCTGCAACTTGATAAATACGACGAAAAGATAGCAGCACGGCTCTTAAAAGAGATCAATAATCGGTTGTCTTTCCTGTCCAATGTTGGTCTGGACTATCTTACCCTAAATAGAAAGTCCAACACCCTATCTGGTGGAGAATCCCAACGTATCAATTTGGCCACATCTCTGGGCAGTAGCTTGGTGGGATCCATGTATATCTTGGATGAACCAAGTATAGGCCTGCATCCCAAGGACACAGAAAAATTGGTGACCGTTTTAGAATCGCTGCGAAATCTGGGCAATACCGTTATTGTGGTTGAACACGATGAGGACATTATGAAAGCGGCCGATGAGATCATCGATATTGGACCAGAGGCCGGCACGCACGGAGGCCAGGTGGTAGCAGTAGGTAACTTTGAACAGATCACAAACAATGGTAGTACCCTTACAGCCAACTACCTTAATGGCACTATGGAGATAGAGGTGCCCACAAAACGCAGGACATCTAAGAACTATATCGATGTTATTGGCGCACGCGAAAACAATCTCAAAAATATCGACGTGCGTTTTCCTTTAAATATGCTCACAGTCATCACTGGGGTCTCCGGAAGCGGGAAAAGCACCTTGGTAAAAAAGATCCTATATCCATCAATCTTAAAAGAAACTGGTGGCTACGGTGAAAAATCTGGACAGTTCACAAAAATTGAAGGAAAATATGATAGTGTCAAAAATGTCGAATTCGTAGACCAAAACCCCATCGGACGCTCCTCACGCTCCAATCCGGTCACTTATATAAAGGCGTATGACGATATTAGAAGTTTGTTCGCTTCTCAGAAGCTGTCTAAGATCCGCAATTATCAAGCAAAACACTTCTCCTTCAATGTAGATGGTGGACGCTGCGAAACTTGCAAAGGCGAAGGTGAGGTGACCATAGAGATGCAGTTTATGGCAGATGTGCACCTAGAGTGCGAGACCTGCGGTGGAAAACGTTTTAAGAAGGACGTGCTAGAGGTAAAATACAATGACAAGAACATCGATGATATATTGAACATGACCATCGATGACGCTATTGAATTCTTTAAGACCAATGATGCCAAGAAGATCGCAAACAAGTTACAACCATTGCAAGATGTGGGACTCGGGTATGTGACGTTGGGACAGTCCTCCTCTACCCTTTCGGGTGGTGAGGCACAGCGGATCAAACTCGCCACATTCCTGGGAAAAGGAAACACCAAGGAGAAAGCACTCTTTATCTTCGACGAACCGACTACCGGCTTGCACTTTCACGATATTAAGAAACTTCTAAAGTCTTTTGACGCCTTGATCGAAAAGGGACACTCGATCATCGTCGTGGAGCACAATTTGGAACTGATCAAATGCGCTGACCATGTCATCGATCTAGGTCCCGAAGGTGGAGAAAATGGCGGGACCTTGGTCGCCGCTGGCACGCCAGAAGAAATTGTGAAAAATAAAGCTTCGTTTACTGGCAAATATCTTTCTGAAAAGATCTAATACAACACAAACGAAATAAAGATCATCGCTGTAACCGATAATGGCAATACGAACATCAAATAGATAAAGGTCACCATACTGGCCTTGATCCATGTTAAAAAATAGTTCTGTTTGTAAAAATACCTCATACTTAGCCACAGGTAAATGAAGGTAGAAAGAATGATGAGCACCTGTATCCAACCTGGCATATCGAATAGCAGATTGCACAATACCAAGAACGAGAGTGTGACAAACATGAAGGTGAAATAGTAAAAACTAAACACCATATGGTGTGCAAAACGTCCACGCCTCAAATAAAATATCTTAAGGATCATAGCAAACACCGGCAACAGAAAGAACATGGCAATGGGAATAGTGTCATAGAACGCCTTTAACACCCCTCCAGCCTTTTGCTCATAGAGCTTCAATATCTGTCCAGCAAACATGCGCGCGAAGGCACTGCTGTCATCCTCAAGACCAATGACTCTTAATTTATCTTCCTTACTTCCGCCAGCGGCGATCACCGAGTCTAGCTTTTCCCTGTTAAAATTGAACATGATGTTTGGTCCGTTCTTACCCTTTTTTGCTTCCAACTTCATCACCGAATCCAAGATCTTCAGTTCTTTGTCGCTCATGCCGATAAATTTCTGATTCTGTTTCAATGCTTGTGAAGCCCTTTCCATAGCAATAGAATCTGCAGCCCTTACTTTGATCGAGTCCAACACTTCCACGTTGTTATCAAAACCCTTTCGCAAGACGTTATCCAATTTCTGATTTTGTTTTCGGGTCACGATCGAAAACAGGAAGAAAAAGACCACTGAAATAAAAAGATAAAACTGAGCTGGGTGCAAATAGGCCTTCCGCTTGCCATCTACAAAGCGACGGGCCAAAATGCCGGGCTTGAACATTAGCGGGACAAAACTCTTAAAGAAGCGTGCATCAACAGAGAAATAGTTGCTGATCGTATTACTGAATAAAACCCCCATCGTAAGATCCTCTTTGGTCTTTTGTCCGCAGTTGGGGCAGTATCCAAAATTATCTTTTAGTGGAAATTCGCAATTGATGCAATTGTCGAGATCGGTCATACGAGGTTGGTTTCCTCAAAAATAATAAATGTATTCAAATACCATTAGGGCTTCCTACTTTGAAAGATCCATCAGTTATTCACAATCTTGAAAAGATAATTTTAATTATTTGAATATCAGATAATTATATGTGAATGTATTTTTTTGGCACGCTGTTTGGTCTACATTAGGCAAATAGCGAAAGCCGAAAAGCTAGAGAGTAGGCATAACCCAAATTATTTCATTATGAAAAAGATTTCACTTTTAATGACAGCTATGTTACTTGTTGTAACGGCTGCACAGGCAAGCGAAAAGATCAGCAACACCGATCTTACTTTGGATGGGTTAACATTCCGCTATTATGCGCAACCGATTCAGTTTGTAGAGCGAGGAGTTACCTTCTATGTATTTCCTAACGGAGAGTTCGACTTTAACACGCACGCTACAACATACCGACGAGGCAGACGAGGCGGCATCAATACCACCTACGGCGCACCTGGAGTACGAAGAGGTTTTAGAAGTCCGAGATTCGGTGTTCGAATAGAACACGATAATTTCGGCCGCATACGAAGAATTGGTAACACTTTTATCAATTATACAAGACACGGAATGGTAAAAAGAATTGGTACCGTATATGTGCAATATAATAGAAGAGGATTGGTGAGACAGGTCGGAGGAATGCACATCAGATATAACCGTTGGGGCAAGATCATCGGTATTAACGGAAGCGTGAAGTTCAATGCCGGATGCGGATTCTGTGGAGCTACCAGCTGTAACATCGACCATTTTGGAAATGGACATGACCATGATTTCGGAGACGATCATTATGACGACGATGATTATGGAGATGATGACGACCTGTATTACTATAAGAGTAAGAAGCAGAAGGCTCAAGAGTTGGATATTGATTAGTGAATATCATAATATATAGAAGCTCAATTTGATTGAGTTGAGCAAAAGTTTTTGGTTGGTTAGTTTGTTTAGTCCCGCGTGAAATTCTCTATGGATCGCGGGGCTTTTTTTATAGAATATATTCTACGGATCGCTTCTACCGATGTCTCGGCATCGGAGCAACGATCTCTTGGCAAGTTCAGGTCCCATTTTACCTTCAACCTTCAACCCAACACCCAACACCTAAAATCCAGCACCCAATACCCAGCACCCATCACCTATAAGCCTTCATTTTTAGACCGTTTCTAATTTTTGGCATGATGCTTGGTATTATATCATTGAAAACATTAAAATCCTGAGTTATGAAACAGTTAGTCACACTTTTTACAGTACTTCTTTTAGGAGGAGTATCAGTAAATGCCGAAACAACCAGCAGTGAAGCCACAACGATGTCGCGATATTACAACAATGGTGATTCTTTTATTTTTGATGAAGGCGGTGTCACTTTCTCGGTATATCCAGATGGTGAATTCGATTTTTATGTCAACCCCAGATCCAATGTGAACGCCAATGTGAATTTCGGCAATGTGAACATCAGTTTCAATTCGGGTTACGATTACAATGCTTTTGTACAATATGACGATTATGGAGCGGTGATCCAGGTAGAGAATGTACCTGTCTATTATGACTGGTATGGCCGTGTGAGTCAGATAGGTGATGTGTTTATCAACTACCGCAACAGAAGAGTAGCACGTGTTGGAGGACTCTACGTTCATTATAACAATTTTGGTCGCTTTAGCCACTGTACAGGATTTATCAACGTGTATAACAGATATTATGTATATCGTCCTTTTCACAGGTTCTTTGTACGCCCAGCTGCCGCCTTTTGCTTTGTAAATTATAATAGACCTTATCGTAGATTTTACACTCCGGTTCGTTATACTTATTATAGACCTTATCAAAATAACTTCAGAAGATCGTACGCACGAGTTGGAAACACGTATCGATATGCCGAAAATCGCGGTAGAAGAAACGTTTATAGAAATGACAGCCGTGTACAACGCAGAACGGAGGTTACCAGAAACAATGGAAGAAGAGGCGAAGTTGCACGTAACACCAATAGTAGACGACGAGATAATGCTACAGTGAGAAACGAGCGTAGGACAAGAAATAATGGAGAGGTTCGCAACAATAGAAGAACTGTAGAACGTTCAAGAGGTAACAACACTGTAAATCGAAATAATAGAACTGTTGAACGCAAACGAAATACGACAACACGTACACAACGCACTCCTAACAGGACCGTAGAACGAAAGCGAACGACGACGACACGCACGCAACAGGCTCCTAAGAGAACGGTAGAGCGAAAGAAGACCGTAACAAGAACGCCTTCTAAGACGCGGACCAATCGTGTGACGCAGCGTAGCTCGCAAAAAAGGAACAGCAGCGTCCAGCGTCAGCGCACACAGCGTAAGCCTGCGGTGACCAATAGAAATAGTTCAACAAGAAAGAATACATCCACTTCTCGCAGCAGTAACAGCAGAAGAGGAAAGATTTAAGGAGAAGATCCCTTTAAAGAAATCTTGCCTACCGCAAGGGTAGGTTGAGGTTGGTTGGTTAGTTGAAAGTTCCCTGCTATCATTAGTGGGGAACTTTTTTTGGTCTTCAAACCAATGGAACTAAGGACGAAACAGATAAAAAAAACCCTCGCGCTTTGCGAGGGTTTATCAATTCTAAAAAAATAATCTACGTAATACGTGCCTTTCTATTTGGCGTGATGTATGAAAGGTCATACCCTCCAAACTTCTTCATGTAGCTCTTGATCGAAGTGCCGTATCCATCGTTGAAGCCAATTCTACCCCAACTTTGAAGAAAACGTCGCACATGTCCTGGTCCAGCTAAATGCGCTGCGGCCAAAATACCAGATTCAGTGATTAAGACTCCTTTCATGCGCTTACCAACATAACGTTTGATGTCTTTACGCAACACCCACTTGTTTCGTTCAGTGTTAGCAATAAAGGCTTTCTCCTGCAATGAAGGTGTGTCTAAGAAGAGCTCAACGTTATGAACGCCGATCAATGCTAAAGTACCTTTGCCAAATTGGTACTTGCCCATATAGCCAAAATCGTTAACGGCGAAATAGTCGCCACTCGATTCTCTAAAGCCCAGAGCTTCTTTAAACCCAACAAAATCCTTCTCTAAATAGGGAAGATAAAGTGGTTTTTGAACAGCCTCTTCTTGTCTTCGAATCTCGTCAGCCGTAAGGACAGTTGCCTCTTGGCTTTCGATAACTACATAATTTAAAGGAACGTTTTGGTTATTGTCGGCTTTTTTTGTCGAAGTAAAGCCTAAACTTACGAATGCAATAATTGCAAATAAAATTAAACACTTGACAGTGCTTCTTACCATAAAAATTGCTTTCTCTAAGCCTTACAAATTGTGCCCCAATTAAGCTTAGAATTTCGGCCTGCAAATTTACCATTTTTTTTTAAATTTCACAATATGATCGTTCAAGTGCATTAAAAGTGGAATGAATGGAATTTAAAATCACCATTTGTGGTGATTTCCAAGGCTGGTGCAGGGACCTTTATGAAGTTGATCGTCTTAAACAAAGATCGTAGGAATTTCGACCTGGTTTCTATCTTTGTCAAGTCGATATCCAAACTTAGATAAAACTGTCGATATGGATCTGAACTTCCTGGAAATAAGCGCCGTTGGTCTTCTATGGTTCCTGCGAGCATTCCTTCGCCACCATAACCGAAGGCAACATTGAGCCACCTGGGAAATCTGCTCTCCTCTTTTAAAAAAGAATGAACATTTGCACTAAGCCAATAAGTTTGTCCGTTATAGTCTTTCAACACCTCTTGAAGGTAGTTCTCCCCTAGCTTATTAGGTCGTAGCGCCGCATATTCGCTACGCGAAAAAGAAAACTTAAGACGAATCCGCTGTTCATTCCAAAGCAATTCCTGTCCGATATAGAGTCCGGTGCCGAGGCCATTCGCTGCTACATCGCCCAAAGACGCTCCCCACTCTGCAGAAAATCCGTCCATCACCTCCACAGCCGTTAAAAAGGCAAAGCCCAGGGTGCCGCCATACAGCAGCTGATCGCTCTTTGAGACCCCCGCCCAACGCAGGGTGTTGGCACCAACCTCCCCAACATAATAGGCGGTAAAAATATGGCCCGCCTTATCCATTTGTAACCACTCGTCATTATCATTGATGAATTGAAATGAAGAACGTGGGAAATCGGCATACCACAAACGGTCTAGACCAACCAAAGCAGCTGTTGCCAACGAAGCTTCCGAGATCGCTACAAAGTTCCTTCTGGGCTTATGCAAACTATCCGCCGCCTTGAAAAATGGAGGTGGGGTCAACTGAGCGAATGTGGATGCACTACAAAGCAGTATTAGCCATGTCCAGTTACGCATCCTATCTAAAGATCCTTTGCTTGTCGATCCAGCGTTTGTATTCAATACGATTCCTGTTGTGTTGCGCTAAGGTCTTCGCAAATTTGTGATATCCAAAATTCGTTACATCCGCCACGAAATAGAGATAATCATGCTTTTCTGCATCAAGCACAGCTTCTATAGCGGAGATATCTGGCATGGTGATCGGGCCTGGTGGTACACCCGCGTATTTATAGGTATTATAAGGGGAATCTAACTCTAGGTCTTTGTACAGTACTCGCTTTACGACGGTATCGAAGTTTCCAGTGTGTTTCTTTAAGGCATAGATCACAGTAGGGTCTGCTTGCAGGCGGATGCCCTTTTTGATTCTATTGAGATAGACCCCTGCAACCCTTGGTCGCTCATCAGCCTTCACCGTCTCTTTCTGAACTACTGCCGCCAAGGAAATGATCTCCTCTTCTGTAAGGCCATAGGAAGAAGCTTTCGCTTTCCGACTATCATTCCAAAAACGTTGGTACTCTTCCAACATCCTGTCTCTAAACCCTTCCGCCGAAATATTCCAAAACACTTCATAGCTATTGGGCAAATACATCGCAAGTGCATTATCCTTGGTAAAGCCATTTTTCTTGAGAAACGTACTATCACTAAAGGCCCTCATCAAGGAAACACTATCAGCTTCTATTTGCTGCGCGATCCTTCCTGCAAGACCGTTGAGGCGCTCTTGATTGTTGAAGGATATCCGTATCGGAACGTTATTTACTCGTAATGTATTCACTATATCATTGTTGGTCATTCCTTTCTTTATGATATAGTGTCCCGCCTTTACATTGCTGGCATATCCTTTCTTCTCCGCTGTGGTGACAAAATCGTCCGCATTTTTCAACAAAGGAGCAAGTATTTCCCGAACATCGCCTATACCGGCACCTGTAGGTATATAAATATTAGCCTTCTCATTGTTGAAAGCTGTGTTTGGAGAAAAGAAGACATCATAAAAATGATACACAAACCAACCACCCGCGAGACAGCCGGCCAATACGATGATGGTTAAAATTCTTTTGATATACATAAGATTTAAGTAGGTTATTTTATTTTTTGAAAGAGCAATTGGTCCTTGAAACTTCCGTTTTGATACAGCCAATCGCGTCTCACACCAGCCTGCTCAAAGCCCAAGGAAGTAAATAATTTGATACTGGCCAAATTATCTTCGGCAATATTGGCGTACAGCTGATGTAGGTCGAAATTGGAAAAAGCGTAATCACAGAGTAGCCGGAGTGCCTCGGCCCCATAACCCTTTTGGCGTTCCTTGGCTTCAGCAATGATGATAGCGACCCCCGCCCTTTTATGGATGGCATCAAAATCGAAAAGATCGATAAATCCCAGTTGCTCATCACCTTTACAAATGGTCAACCGTAATTGTTTAGCTTCATAGATGCTTCGATGCGCATTCTCTAAATATTGCTTCAAAACGAATTTGGAATAGGGCGTTCTGGTATCTCCCAGCTCCCAGATACTTTCGTCATTTTCCAGGCGATATAAAAAATCTAAGTCTGTAGGCTCCAAAGCCCTCAAATAGACCTGTGTGCCGATCAAAGTTCCCATGATAATGTGCCTTTAAATACCTGTTTTGCCGGTCCTTTTAAAAATATATTCTTGTACCCGAGACCATTTTTTTCAAAAGAGACCCTTAATCTACCGCCTTGGGTCTCTAGATTGACTTCGTTCTTGGTCGTCTTCCCCAAATGATGCATGGCCAAGGCAACAGCAGTGACCCCAGTCCCGCATGATAAGGTCTCTGCCTCGACGCCGCGTTCATACGTTCGTACGGCAAAGGCATCATCCGAAAGCTGTTTTACAAAATTTACATTACTTCCATCTTCATGATAAGGCGCTCCGTATCGTATGGCAGCACCAACCGCTTGAATGTCCAGGGTCTGTAATGCTTCCTCCATCTGCACATGGTGTGGCGACCCGGTATCGAGGAATACATATGTGCGGTGTTCCTCGATAGTAGGTACATCGATCATTTGCAAAAGCACCTCTTCACCTTCAATTTTTGCAAAATGTACGCCGTCGGTCGCGATAAAAGTAGCCTCATGCTCTATCACTCCCAAAAAGTTGGCAAATGCCACCAAACATCGTCCACCATTACCACACATACTACTTTCATTACCATCGGCATTATAATAGACCATCTTAAAATCTGTCATATTATCATTCTGAAGAAGTATCAATCCGTCAGCACCAATGCCAAATCGTCTGTCACAGAGTCTGGCTATCAATTTGGTATCGTTTTTGGAAAAGGTTTCTTCGCGATCATCGATAAGAACAAAATCGTTGCCTGTACCTTGATATTTATAAAATAAAAGCTGCATTACAGTTAAGAAAACGTGAAAAGCAAAGGTACAAATATTTTTAGCGTATCGCCGCTGTTAAAAACTGGTTAAAGTTGATCACAGCGAATAATAAAGAACCTAATTTAGTGTTGAACAAGTATGTTAAAAAACCTGAAATGACTATGAAGAAAATTGCTAGTTTACTTTTTGTTTCCATCTTAGGAGGTGCTTTGACGTTAGGCGCCTATAAGGTATTTATTGAAAAACCTCAAACCGTTGTACAGTCTGAGGACCTGCAACCAACCATGATCCCCACCAACTATCCCATAAGCACCAACGCTCCCATCAATGGAGTTTCTGATCTTGATTTTACCGCAGCTGCAGAGAAGACGGTCAATGCTGTTGTACACGTCAAAAATACAAAGATCACTTCGGGATCGAATAGTATCTTCGATCTGTTCTACGGGAATTCTGGGAGAGGGAGAACGCAGATAGGAACGGGATCTGGGGTCATCATCTCGCAAGATGGATATATTGTTACAAACAATCATGTGATCGATGGCTCTACAGAAATTCAAGTGAAATTGAATAACAACAAGGTCTATGATGCCAAATTGGTAGGTGCTGACCCAAATACGGATATTGCCTTGTTGAAAATCGAAGCCGAAGACCCACTTACCTATATCGCTTTTGGAGATTCGGATACCACAAAGATCGGTGAATGGGTCTTGGCTGTAGGAAATCCGTTCAATTTGACTTCTACGGTCACTGCTGGCATCATCAGTGCCAAGGCTAGAGACTTGAACGAGGCAGATGGGAAAAATCAAGCCTTTATTCAAACCGATGCGGCGGTCAATCCTGGAAACAGCGGCGGCGCCCTTGTAAATACTCGTGGTGAGCTTGTAGGTATCAATACCGCCATCACCTCTCAAACCGGTTCGTATGTGGGCTATTCTTTTGCCGTGCCCAGTAATATTGCCAAGAAGGTCGTTGAGGATATTTTAGAATTTGGTAACGTACAGAAAGGGCTTTTAGGAATCTATCAGGCTAACCTGTATTCGGAATTCGCTGAACAAAATGGGCTGCGAGAAATAGAAGGAGTCTATATTGGCGGTATCGTCGAAGACTCTGGTGCAGAAGATGCAGGCCTTAAAGAAGGGGACGTGATCAAAAGATTGGACAACCTAAAGATCAAGAAATTCTCGGATTTGGCAGGCTATATCGAGGCCAAGCGTCCAAATGATGTCGTGGAAGTGACGTTTGAACGAAACGGGAAAACGCTGACGCGCGAGGTGACGCTTAAGAAGAATCAACGAATGACCATTCAGGAATTAGGGCTTGAGGTCAAAAATCCAAGCACCAAAGAACGTAAGGTCTTTAAGAAACAAAAAGGTGTCATCATCACAAGATCGGTGAGCCCGTACATGAGCAACTATGATCTTGAAGGCAAATTGTTGGTCGAGATCAATGGTGAAGAAGTTATCACCATTGAAGATGTAAGAGCCATTTTACAAAATGCAGACCCTCGTGAGAATACAGTCGTAGTGATCATCGACGAAAACGGTGAGCGAGAGCGGCTTATTTTTAGATAATTCACAAAAAAAATATAGTAAAGACCTCTGAAATTCAGGGGTCTTTATTTTTTTACCTTTTTCTTTACGAAAACGTTTGAAATTAATACTTTTGCGCCAAATTTTTAATCCTCGTATTAATGAGGAAAAGAAACAAAAGCAATGAGCAACACAAAAACCTACGAGAAAGAACTCGCTTTTCAGGCAGATCGCCGAAGAGCTACGGTAGAATTCATTAAAGTGGTCAGCGATCTTTGGTATGATAAGTCCATCGAATTGGTCCTCTTTAGAAATCAACTGATCGACCGCAATGTAAGCGAGATCCTTAACCTGCATGAATATGCCGGTGCATTCGTGCAAAAGCCCATCTCGATCTTCGACAGTGTAGAGATAGCCCAAGCAATCAATTTGCTCAACTTCCCTCCTGCCAAGTTGGACATTGGAAAACTTACTTACGAATATCATCTCGAAGAAAACAAATACAACAATGCCACCTCTTTTGTTGCAGACAAGCTAAGGGATGCCCAAAACTCGGATGAGATCACTCCAAAGGATGTTGTTTTATATGGCTTTGGACGCATTGGACGCTTGCTGGCAAGAGAATTGATGACACGCACCGGGACTGGAAGTCAGCTAAGGCTGAGAGCGATCGTAACCCGTGGGAAGGTGGATGCCTCTGTATTGGAAAAGCGTGCTTCCTTACTTAGAAACGATTCAGTACATGGAGATTTTAACGGGACGGTGACCATAGACGAGGTCAATAGCGCACTTCTGATCAATGGAACGACGGTCCATGTGATCGCTGCCGATACCCCTGAAGAGATCGACTATACCGAGTACAACATCAACGACGCCCTGATCATCGACAATACTGGGGCGTTTAGAGATGAAGAAGCGTTGAGTAGGCATCTAAAAGCGAAGGGTGCAGACAAAGTATTGCTAACAGCACCAGGAAAAGGAGTTCCCAACATCGTGCATGGTGTCAATCATAACAATTATGATCCGGACACTATAGACATATTCTCTGCTGCTTCTTGTACAACCAACGCCATTACGCCCGTTCTTAAGGCTGTCGAAGATAGTCTTGGGATCGTACACGGACATCTAGAGACCATCCATGCCTACACCAACGACCAGAACCTGGTTGATAATATGCATAAAAAATATCGAAGAGGAAGGGCTGCTGCGCTCAATATGGTGATCACCGAGACCGGAGCAGGAAAAGCCGTAAGCAAAGCACTTCCGTCACTTGAAGGAAAACTTACCTCCAATGCGATTCGCGTACCTGTGCCTAATGGCTCTTTGGCCATTCTGAAATTAGAAGTGGAGAAAGCCACATCCGTGGATGGCTTCAACACCATCATGAAAAAATATGCGCTTGAAGGCAATCTGGTAGAACAGATCAAATATGAGATCAGCGACGAACTGGTATCTTCAGACATTGTTGGCTCACCCGCACCCTCTATTTACGATAGTAAAGCCACCATTGTTAGAGAGGACGGAAAGGGATTGGTACTTTATATTTGGTACGACAATGAATACGGCTATAGCCATCAGGTGATCAGGTTGGCAAAATATATTTCTAAAGTGAGAAGATACACGTACTACTAAAATATTGATTACTAATTATTTAAACCTCGCCTACGGCGGGGTTTAAATTTTCTATTGAATTTCTGACAAAAATTATCTTCATTTGACACAATAAATAGATGAAAGTATCGTTAGTTTCCCAAACCCAATGACCATGAAATTGAGAAATACATTTTATTCTTTAGTAGCTTTATTCACAATACAATTTAGCTTTGCGCAAAGTACTCCAGCCCAAAACCTTTCCTTAGATTCTGGAACCATCGATGATCAATTCGAGTTTGTCATCAAAAAATCCTCAAATTGGCAAGAATTTGAAGTCATAAAGAAAACTTGGATGGCGCAATTGCGAAGTCATGTGAATGACACCTTAGCAAAAAACAAATTGCAATTTCTAGCTGCCCAAAAAACGATAAGTGAGCAACAAAGTCAAATCTCATCCTTAAAATCCTCTTTAGAGGATACACAATCCAATCTCTCTTCCGTTACTGCCGAACGTGATAATATATCCTTCTTTGGTCTTGCCACTTCCAAGGGTGTATACAAGAGTATCATGTGGGGAATTGTTGCCGGGTTGTTCGCGCTATTCTTATTCTTTGTCTTCAAGTTTAAGAATAGTAACGTCATTACGCAGGAAGCCAAGCAAAACCTCGCAGAGTTGGAAGAAGAATATGAGATCCACCGTCGTACGGCCTTAGAAAGGGAACAAAAAGTAAGACGTCAGCTTCAAGATGAGATCAATAAGAATAAGGCGCTTTCTAAAACCTGATTTTTTTAAATCATATTTTATTTATTATCAGAAGGTTACATTTTATAGTTGACCTTTTTAGGAAAACTTTGCTCTAAAAGCATAAATTTTTCTTAAATTTAATTACATAATATGTTCTTGGAACATAGACTACCCCCATTATAGAGCATGGACTTCGAGCCGCCTTCAATCTTTCCGTAGCAACTAATATGACAGTGGCCCGTTATGTCTGCATACATTAACGTTGGTAAAATAGTAGCTATGAAGAACTATTACACTTACAGATTTAATGTCGATGGGGAGATCATTACCTATGGCATTACGACCGATCTAAAAACAGAAGAAAAGAATCTACGACTTAAAAATGCCTCGCTGGTCTTTGCGGAGAACAGTTTTATCCCCTATGAGAATGGCCGAATTGAGCAAATTGGATGTATTACCTCTTTGGCAATGGCCAAAAAATGGCTAAGAAAGAAATCGCCTATCGCCCCATGATCCAAAGTGGTTCGTAAACTTTATTCTAGGAATCTACCATTTTTACAATGGCCTCATAGATACGCTGACCGACATGGGTCCCAAAAATGGGTTCGTCAAAATCTTTGTTTCCGGCCCATTCGTTTACTGCTGAAAATATCTCAGTCGCTTTTGGCCTCACGAGTTTTGCGAAATTGCGATCGACCAACTCTATCCACTCCGTCTCGTCGCGCAAGACCAGTGCATTCTTTTTGCAAAAGAAAGCCTCCTTCTGTAATCCACCGCTATCTGTGATGACCAATACACATTTGTTCAGCAATTGTAACATGTCGAAGTATCCGACAGGATCGATGAGCTTTACATTGGTCGCTATCTTTTGATCTTTGAGTCGCTGCGCTGTTCGGGGGTGCAAGGGCAATATCACCTTGAGCGATTCATGCACTAGATCCAACCCTTTGAACAGTTCTCGCAACCTATTCGGGTCATCCGTATTTTCTTGCCTATGAATCGTTGCTAGCACAAAGGCGTCATTTTCAAGACCTAATTTGGAGATAATAGCTGACTTCTCTTCAGCCATTTTGCTATAATGAATGACGGCGTCCTTCATGATGTCGCCGGTGAGCATCACTTCAGACTCAAAATCATCAAATCCTTCGGCTTTCAAATTCTCGATGGCGGTTGTGGTTGGACAACAGAGCAAATCGGATATTCGGTCTGTGAGAATCCTATTCACCTCCTCAGGCATTCGCATATTGAAAGATCGAAGTCCTGCTTCCACATGTACGACCTTGATGTGTAGCTTCTTCGCTGCTAGCGCTCCTGCCAAGGTGCTGTTGGTATCGCCATAAACGATCACCATTGCTGGCTTTTCAACTAGCAGCACCTCCTCAATCTTCTCTAGCATCTGCCCTGTCATCGCTCCGTGACCAAGCTCATTGATGTCCAAATTATACTTTGGTCTTGGGATCTGCATCTCTTCAAAAAAAACAGCACTCATGTTGGTATCGAAATGCTGCCCCGTGTGGACGATCACCTCCTCTAGCAGACCCTGCTTTCTGATGATCCTGCTAAGCACCGCAGCTTTTACAAACTGAGGTCTTGCTCCGATAATCGTAACTATTTTCTTCATTCGGTCATGTCATTTAGAAGCTTTGCCAGCTGACGTGTTCCTTCCTTTCTACTATATTTATCTGCCTCTGAAGCGTTTCCCACTAATTTTCCTGACTCATAAGTTGAAAACAGCTGTAAAATATGCGCTTTCAATGATATAGCATCCTTAAAATCGAAGATAGTTCCCGCACCACTTTCATCGAGAATCGCCGCAAGATCACCATCGGTTGGGCCAATGGCCAATATAGGTCTTCCAGATGCGATGTACTCGAACACTTTCCCGGTTACGATTCCTTTGGCACTAGGGACATTATTTACCAACAACAACAACAACTGTGATCGCTGCTGGAATTTCTGCGCCTCCGAGTGTGCTACATACCCAACGAGTTGTAAATGGTCTTTTAGTCCAAATGACTTGATGCTCTCGCTCACCTTTTCGCTCACTTTACCAATGAGTCTGATGATGATTTTTTTGGCAAAAGAAACATTTTGTTGGGTCAATTCGCCTAAAACCTGCCATAGCATCTCCGGGTTTCTATCTTCGTTGAGCGAACCGATATACGCAATGCTAAACTCCTTATCCAATGTGTTCTCGTAAGTAGCGAGTTTCGGAAGATCATGACCGTTAAGAATTACCGAAACATGATCGGTGTGTGCTAGGAACTCCTGTCTCATAGTATTCCCAACCACCACAACTTGGTCTGCGTTTTTCAAAACACGCTGTTCTAGTTGGTGATGCTTGGCCAATGACCCTTTGGAAAAAGGTAATTTATGAAAAAAATCGATGTTCGTCCATGGGTCTCTAAAGTCCGCTAACCAAGGAATATCATGGTGTTCTTGTAATTTTAAAGCGATCAAATGCATGCTATGGGGTGGACCTGTGGACACGATCACATCGACAGGTTGTTCCTTTAAATATTTGGAAAGGAATTTTACCGATGGGGAGACCCAAGATCTTCTAGGGTCTGGAATAAACCAATTGGCGCGTATCCAATATTTGATCTTTCCGAAGACCGAACGACTCGAGGCGTCATCAATAAATCCGGCATTTGTACTATCTTGGCCCTTCTTAGAAAAAAAATTGGCCAATTTATAAGGCTCCCAAATAGGTCTTTTAACTATTTTGATGTCTTTAGGGATCTCCTCTAACAAGGAAGCATCTTTGATATCAAAATCAGGATTTTCTGGAGTGTAGATGATCGGCTCCCAGCCAAAATCTCTCAAATACTTTACAAATTTAAGCCAGCGCTGTACGCCCGAGCCTCCACTTGGTGGCCAGTAGTAGGTAATGATCAATACTTTTTTTCGTGTATCCGCCACTAACTGCCCGATTCTATGTTTTCTTCCGTGTTTTTGGTGCGTTTTCTATTCCAGATAAATCCCCCCAGTAGCAACAAGAACGCAAGTCCGTAACTCGCCAAGGTGATCGTCGTGCCTTTTTTAATGACCTCTGGTTCAAACCTAAATTCGATGGTATGATTCCCTGAAGGAACTGGAAGTGCCCTGAGCACGTAGTTCGCCATGTAATGCGGAACTTTTACCCCGTCGATATAGGCGTTCCAACCGTCTTCGTAATAGATCTCCGAAAATACCGCAAACCCGTCTGTTTTTCTGCTACTTTTAAAGGTCTGATGGTCGGACCGATGATTTTCAAGGATGATCACATCGGTTGAATCGTTGGTAAACGTTCTCTTAGCTACCAGATTGGCGAAGTCCTCCTCCATCACCGCATTTTGTCGAAGGTTCACATCCTTTAATGCCAAGATGGCCTCATTGGGTCCCTGCACCACTTTTAGCGTATCGATGAACCATGCATTACCAAAGGCATAAGGATTTGTAAGTGCTACCTCATTGCCATTTTCTCCTTGTCGAATAATATACTTGGCATTCAACATATTCAATACCTGAATATTATTTTGAGAGATATGGAACTCGTAAAGGTCTTGAAATCTTCTCAACTTGGCCGCATGATATCCCAAAACCGCATTGTGAAAATAGGAGGTTCGAGAGCTTCCCAAACCACCGGAAGGCTCATAAACACGATAATGTCCTTTATCTTTTAATATCTCCCTATCCGCTTGCGTCATCTTAAATGGTTGCTCGTACTTACGTTCGGAAACGAAACTGTCGGCATTGACGTAGCGCTTTCCGACTCCGACCAGGTCGACGACTAACAACACTCCCAGGGCGACCAATACGGGCGTTTTCTTCAACCTTTGCAGTGTGAACAACCACAAGGCTGCAGCGGTAAAGCCAACAAACAGTAAAGACCGCATGGCGTCTTTGAATAAAATCAGCTCTCTATCGGCGATCAAATTATCCATAAAACCAGGGCCATAGATCTGGCCAAAGACATTGGCATAATAATCATCGTTGACGCCGGTATAATCGAAACTCCCCTTCAACAGTATAAAGGCAACCGCAATACCACCGGTGATGATCAAACTCCACTTTAACGAACGTTGTCGTTGGACTGCTGTTGTTTCTTCTGCAAAGAACTTACGCAATCCTAGAATGGCCAAAATAGGCACTACCAATTCTACGATGACCTGAGCCGAAGATACTGCCCTGAATTTATCATAGAGCGGAAAATGGTCGATCATGAAGTTGGTGAGCAAGGAAAAATTCTTCCCATAAGACAAAAGCAACATAAAGATCCCTCCAATCAACAAAGACCATTTTAATTTCCCTTTCACCAAGAAGAGGGCCATGACGAAGAGGAAGATCACCACAGCTCCCAAGTACGCAGGAGCGGCTACAATAGGTTGATTTCCCCAATACATTGGCAAACGTTCTACGATGTCTGCGGCCTGAGACGGTCTAGCGCCAATACTTAAAAGGTATTCATAACTGTTGGAATTCTTTCCCAAGCGTTCTCCATTGGAACCACCCATCAATCTAGGTATAAATAGGTCGAAAGATTCTAAGATGCCATAACTATAATCGGTGATATAGTCCTTGGAGAGCGCGCTTGCAGCCTCCTTCGAGGAACCATCAGGATTTATTGTCAATTCGTTCTTTCCCCTGATGCTTTCTTTCACATACTCTTGGGTTGCCATGATAGGTGTTGCATTCATGCCAATGGAAAGAATGACCGCCACCAGTAGGACACTGACCGAGGTGAAAAAATGTTTTAATTCGCCATCCTTATAAGCATGATATAAGAAGACCCCTCCGATAGCAAGAACCAAAAAGAACAGATAATAGGTCATTTGATAATGATTGGCACTGATCTCCAGACCCATAAATAGTGTAGTGAGCGCAAACCCCAAGAGGTATTTTCTTTGAAATACCAGAAATATACCAGAGAGAATGAACGGCATATAGCCTATGGCATTTGCTTTAGAATTGTGACCTACCCCAAGAATGATGATCATGTAGGTAGAAAGGCCAAAGGCCAACGCACCCAAAAATGCCAGTTTATAATCGATTTTCAAAACCAGCAGCAACACATAAAAACCGATGAAATATAGAAACACCGCACTCGCAGGTGCTGGGATCACTCGCAAGGAGCTATTGATGTCTCGTAGATAATTATGAGGATATAATGCGCTGACCTGATAGGCAGGCATGCCACCAAAGAGATTATCTGCCCAATACGGTTCTTCCCCATGCTCCTCTCGAAACTCCACTACGGATCTCGAGGCTCCCTTAAATTGAGTGATGTCGCTTTGTTCAAGCTTCTTTCCTTGAAGAACAGGATGAAAATAGGCAATGGCTATGATTACAAAAGAAAGTACCACCAAGAGATGTGGCACCCATTTCTTTATACTGAATTTCATTATTTGTCGTTTAAAAGTCAGTCAATTTCTTCAAATTCTATGTATTCACCAACAGATGGATTACTTTTTTTTGAAGAAGCGGTCCTTTTGTCGACTGTCACCTCTCCTTCTTTTGAGGAAGTATGATGCTGATATTGTTGAAACTGTGAAGTAAACTTTTTCTCTACCCTTCTAAATAGATAACGCAAGATATAGGGTGAGAGTAATCTTAAAAGATAAGAAACCACCAATATGATAAGAATAACATTGAGAACCCCAATAAGAGATGCTGTTTGTGTCATGAAACGCTTTTTAACAAAAATACAATTCTCAATTTTCAATTAAGTCGCAAACCATCTTAAAATAATAATAAATTCTACTATATTTGGTCCAAACCTAGATGCCTATGACAGCTGCCATACGCTACTTTTTTTACACAGCCCTATTTCTAAGCCTTCACCCTGTTTTTTCTCAATATACAGAGTTCATCAATTCTAATCGCCCAGGAGAATCCTTTGGCGCTTATAGTGTAGGGAAAAACGTACTTCAATTTGAGGTAGGCAATCGCGTGGAATTCATGAAACATGAAAGCTACAACGATTCGAAAGTAGTTGCCTATGGAATAGATTTTGTGGTGAGATATGGCTTTTGGCGCGAAGAGTTCGAGGTCATATGGGAAGCCGACTTTCAGATCGATCAATTGACCAATCGGGTAAGCTTTCCGACCAGACAAGATATGAGGTCGGGGTTCGTGAAAAACACCATCGGAGCTAAATATCTCTTGTTTGACCCTTATAAGCAAGAGCCTAAGGAACGTGAGCCAGATCTTCGCAGCTGGAAGGCCAACAACAAATTTCGATGGAGTGATCTCTTACCCGCCGTATCAGTATATGCAGGATTTAACCTAGCGGTAAGCAGAGACACCTACCCCTACAATGATTTTTTTAGTGATATTACAATCCTTGGTATCAACAGTGATCTTAAAGAGCCGATCTTAAGCCCGAAGATCGCGGTGGGAGCGCAGAGCCATTTTCTTCCAACTTGGGTGGCAGTGGCAAATATCAGTTATAACAGAATAGGCACTGAGTTTCCCGAACTTGGATTTGTACTGACCGCGACCAAGAATCTAAATCCCAGATGGTCTGTATATAGCGAGATCCAAGGAGTGAGCAGTGATGTGTATGCTGATATGCTGATAAGAGCTGGTGGTGCCTATATGCTGAATAAGAATTTACATGCAGAGGCATCCATTGGAGGTAATTTGAAAAGCACTCCTTCCCGTACTTTTGTTAATTTTGGCGCCTCGTATAGATTGGACTATCACGAAGATGAAAAAGCCGATTTTGCCAAGTATAAGAAGCGTCTAGAAAGGAAAAAAGCCAAAGACAAGAAAAAAGCCAAGGATAAAACGAGACGTGATCGTAAAAAAGAGCTGAAAAAGAAACGAAAAGACAAGAAGAAGGCAAAGAAGGAAGAAGATTCCGAAGAGAATGAGGAGAATGATGATGACGAACAGGATGAAGAAAATAAATAAATAAAACCTATACAACACGGACTGAATGATCGAGGTAAGGGAAGCCAAAAGTAAAAAGGAATTACTCCAGTTTGTAAAATTTCCATTTGTCCTGTATAAGGATTGCAAGCAATGGGTTCCTCCGATAATCAAAGAGGAGTTGGAAAGTATGGACCCAGCATCCAATCCTGTCTTTAGGAATGCTGAGGCAACATATTTTCTGGCCTATAAAGACAATGAGGTCGTCGGTCGGATCGCAGCCATTATCAACTGGGTGGAGGTCAATGAACAGCAAAAGAGAAAGGTGCGATTTGGCTGGTTCGATACTATAGATGATATCGAAGTTACGAGGGCGCTCCTCGCCAAGGTAACCGATGTAGGAAAGCGTAAGAACCTAGACTTTATAGAAGGTCCTGTTGGATTTTCTAATTTGGATAAGGCTGGATTGCTTATCGAAGGTTTTGATGAGCTAAACACCATGGTCACTTGGTACAATTATCCTTATTATAAAGAACACTTTGAAGAGCTTGGCTTTGAAAAATCTGCTGAATGGGTAGAGTATAAGATTCAAATCCCCGAAAAATCACCAGAAAAAGTAAAAAAATTCTCGGACATTATAATGAAACGTTACAAGCTGAAACTCATCAACTTCAAAACCTCGAAGGAGATCATTCCCTATGTGGACGAAATGTTCGATTTACTGAATAAGACCTACAATAATCTTCAAACATTTGTTCCCATTCAACAATATCAGATAGATCATTACAAAGAAAAGTACATCCGTTACATTCATCCAGACTTTATCAAATGTATTGCCGATGAGAGCGGAAAGCTCATAGCCTTTGCCATAACGATGCCCTCCTTTTCAAAAGCCTTGAAAAAGATGAAAGGCAAGTTGTTTCCATTTGGCTTCGTTCATATCCTTAAAGCACAACGCAAAAATGACACTGCCTCCTTCTATTTGATCGGGATAGATCCTGAGTATCAAAATAAGGGCGTTACAGCGATCATCTTCCAAAAAATGAACCAGACTTTCAACGAGTTTGGCATTAAAAAGGTTGAGACCAATCCAGAACTTGAGGAAAACAAGGCCATTCAACAACTTTGGAAGAATTACGACCATCGCTTACACAAACGCAGAAGGACTTTTAAAAAGGCATTATAGTAACTCACTTCCTTATAGCAATTAGAAAAATTGTTTTAGCATTTGCTGCTATTGAAAAAACAATGATCTTCAAGATGCCCGATGCCTTCTTGTTTTAAGATATGCACAATAATAGTATCTTTAATACATGAAAATTCTATTTGCCGCTGAAGAACATCTAGATGCCTTGATTCCATTATTCGATGGATACCGGGTCTTTTACAAGCAGAAGAGCGACCCCGAAGGTGCCAAAAGATTTTTGAGGGAGCGATTGGCCCTGAAGGAAGCGACCATTTTACTGGCACTCAAAGATGATGAGACCCCGATCGGTTTCATTCAGCTTTTTCCTATTTTTTCTTCTGTGACCATGGAGCGCATGTATCTCCTCAATGATCTTTTTGTCGCAAAAGAAGAACGATGCAAAGGAGTTGGGCAGGCCTTGCTCAATGCTGCCAAGGAACTGTGTGTCAAAAAAAATTATAAAGGACTGGCCTTACAAACTGAAGTAGATAATCCAGCTCAAAAATTATATGAATACTTAGGATGGGTAAGGGATCCTGACCTTCACTATTTTTGGAAAGCACGATATTAAATAATATTCAAACAACTATGGACCATCTAACAAAACTCGAAGAACTCCTTAACCAAGCTAACATGGATATCAGGGATGGCTACTATGACAAGGCTTCCGACAATCTGGAAAAGATCATTGACATGGACCCAAATTTTGGAAAGGCCTATAATCACATGGGGTATCTCTACGAGGCCAAATTCAAAGACTATGAAAAAGGCGAAACCCTTTATAAGTTATGTCTAGAGAAAAGCCCCCTCTACCCTAGCGTCTATTACAACTATGCGGTGCTGTTGTCCACTCTAGGAAAATATGAGGAACTCGAAGAGCTATTGGAAAAGGCACTTGATATCCCTGGCATCATCAAGTCTACGATATTTAACGAATATGGCATTATGCGTGAACAACAAGGAAAATTGGATGACGCCATCGATTACTACAAGAAATGCGGGTTGAATACCTTAGACAAAAATGTGCTTAGCCGGGCCAAGGAATCTATTGAGCGTTGCAAGCTGAAGAAAGAATTAATGTAGAATACTTACGATCACATGTACAGAATCTTCCCATCTTTACAGTATTAAAGTTGAAAGTTGGAGGTTAAAGATTTGAAATTTGAGAGTTGAACGAAGCATTAGGCTCTATCGAAAGTGTGACTAGGAAAATTTGGCATCTTAACTAACGACTAAACTTCCGAATATTATATGCGCATAGATATCATCACCGTAGTTCCAGACCTTTTAAGAAGCCCATTTGAAGCGTCAATACTAAAGAGAGCTATCGAGGCCAAATTAGTTGAAGTTCATATTCACAATCTCAGAGACTATAGCACTAATAATTACAAGCAAATTGATGATTACCAATTTGGTGGAGGTGCCGGAATGGTAATGATGGTAGAGCCTATCGACAAATGTATCACTGAACTTAAGGGCCAAAGAGACTACGATGAGATCATTTATATGACCCCAGATGGGAAGACTTTTGATCAAGGAATCGCCAACGAGTTATCGCTAAAAGAAAACCTGATCATCCTCTGCGGACACTATAAAGGTGTGGACCAACGCGTACGTGATCATTTTATTACTAGAGAGATCTCCATTGGAGACTTTGTACTCTCGGGAGGAGAGCTGGGCGCCGCAGTGCTTTGCGATGCTGTCATAAGGCTCATACCAGGTGTGCTGGGGAACGAGACCTCGGCGCTGACGGATTCTTTTCAAGATGGCCTTTTGGCACCCCCTATTTATACACGTCCGTCCGAATATAAAGGATGGAAAGTTCCAGATGTCCTGCTTTCTGGACATACTGCGAAAATCGAGGCGTGGCGAGAAGAGCAAGCGTATGAGCGAACAAAAAAATTGCGGCCAGACCTTCTGGAAGACTAACTAATTTAAACACTAACCCAATAAATATAGACCATGAGTAGTCACGAAATCTTATTCTCTATACAATCAATATTGTATTTCATCTTAATGCTTGCCATATTGATATTCTCCATCATTCTTTTGGCAAAAAAGAAAGGTATCGCGGGCATTCTCATGACCGTCGGTAGTGCTTTGAACATCATTATTGGTGCTTTCCGAAGGCTAGAACCTTTGCTATTTACAAGTGAGTATAGCGGAGCAAGTGCCGAAAACTATATGATGCGACAAGCATTGATCGGCATAGCAGACCTATTCTTTTATGCCATATTCGTGGTGGGACTTATCATTCTCATTTTAGAGAACATCAAACCGAAGCATACCACTTCGTAATCTAAAATAGCTGAGAGAAGTTATACCACCACTGGTCCTTCGTTACGCTTTCCGATGATCTCTACAAACCAGTAGATCAGTTGTCCTATTCCAGAGGCAAAGACAAATAGAAGTATCCATACCAATAATAGGTTATGTTCTTTTAAGTTTGGATTTTTCACTGCATGTACGATGTAAAAGACCAAACTACCTAATGAAATGAATACCATTAAAAAGATCATGACGATAAAAAATGCTAGTCCGCCAAAAAATTCCATAGGAGGACCATCTGCATTCTCCAATTGCTCAATATTCGAAAATGTGGCCAAAAAGAAAACAAAATAGGCAATGACCATCAAAAAAAGACCTATGAATGGTGCGAGGGCAAAAAAACCTTGCCAAAATCTACTGTTTAACATAATTATAAAGGTTAGATGTTTAAATACTGAATGATAATCGTTCGCATATAGGTATCGAGAATGTAAAAAAGGTTACACAAAATTTAAAAAAATCGTTTCAGTTTGGAATAAATGATTAATTTTGCAGCCACATTGGTCCAACCTCTGGCGAGAATCGCGAACGTTGTGCTGAGATAACTTTTTTAAATCCTATAAAATGGAAGCGTTAGTAAAATTTGTACAGGACGAATTTGTAGCAAAAAAAGATTTTCCCGAGTTCTCCGCAGGTGACACGATCACTGTTTATTACGAGATCAAGGAAGGAAACAAGACAAGAACACAGTTCTTTAGAGGTGTGGTCATTCAACGAAGAGGCACGGGTAGCACAGAGACCTTCACCATTCGTAAAATGAGTGGTACTGTAGGTGTAGAGCGTATCTTCCCTATTAACATGCCGGCATTGCAAAAGATCGAAGTCAACAAGAGAGGTAAAGTTCGTAGAGCACGTATCTACTACTTTAGAGGTCTTACCGGTAAAAAAGCACGTATCAAAGAGAAAAGAGCATAGGTATTTACCGAACGAAATTGCAGAGCCCTATCCTGATGATTATCGAGATAGGGTTTTCTTATGAACAATTGTTAATAAACTAGGTGGAAAACTTGTTGATTATTAAGGGGTTGAAAAATTTTGAATTCCCGATTCTTATCCTAAATTTGAAGAAGAATTAACAACCTAATTAAGCAATTGATTAAGGAGTGAATTCGAAAAGAGAACGTTCTTTTATATAGTTGTTCTGTTATGTTGAAATGAATTGCGATCTTGCGTCAGTAAGATTCTCCAAGTTCAACAGTGAGGCGACGAACATATTGTTTCGGCAATATATCAGCGCCACATACTTTTGGATTTAAAAGTGCTATCATTTTTAGTGAAGAAAGTTGGGGGACAACTGGGAAGCATCACTGTCTTGTCTGAATTTCGATTTAGAAAAACAAAATGTTTCCCATGGAAATGGTGCAACTTGAATCGAAAAGAATGCAACTTGCTTGCAAATTGTATTCCGCGCTCAACATCGCGTTGAGCTAGGTCACGCCAAACCATTTCTAAGAAAGCCATATCAAAACAAGCAATTGTAGTGATATGGCTTTTGTTTTTTATCTAGACCTCGCTTTCCATAGGGGATTGAATAAACGAAAAAGCCTCAAGAATTGCTCTAGAACAAGTTGGACTCTACAGAAACAGATCAAAGAGAACTATTAGATTCATTCCGATTATAGCAAACCAGGGTCATAGCAAATGAATAGAATATTACAATGAAGAACACCAGGCCAAAAAGCGCGGTGTTTTTTTGTTTTTGAACCCTATTTCACCAAGACAAAAACCTATTAATGTTGTATATTTGCGCGATTTCGCAGAAAAAAATCCACTCGGTGATCGCGATTTAAACCTGACCGTCTGTCCTCCGTACGAGACTTCGGAAGGCGGGCCCTCAGATAAATTGCTCCATGGCTCCTATCCTTTTATGCAGCCACCTTGACGGATAAAGGCCTCGAAATCAAATTATTTTTTCTAATAAATACGCCTCGGGCTTGCCCAAAGGTAGTTTACTAATTAAAAGATCAAAATAAATAACATGGCAAACAGTCCTAAAATTCTTTATACCAAAACCGACGAAGCCCCGATGTTGGCCACCCATTCTTGGCTACCAATAGTTCAAGCATTTACCAGATCTTCTGGCATTAACTTGGAAACAAGAGACATCTCTTTGGCTGGACGTATCTTGGCCAACTTTCCAAGTTATCTAGATGAAGGACAAAAGGTTGCAGATGCATTGGCCGAATTGGGAGCAATGGCAAAGAAACCAGAAGCCAATATCATCAAATTACCCAATATCAGTGCGTCCATTCCTCAGTTAAAGGCAGCAATAAAAGAATTACAAGGAAAAGGGTTTGCTATTCCCAATTACCCTGAAGAGCCCAAGAACAACGAAGAGAAAGAAATAAAGGCTGTTTACGATAAGATCAAAGGAAGTGCTGTTAATCCGGTGCTTCGTGAAGGGAACTCTGACCGAAGAGCTCCGAAGGCCGTAAAGAACTTTGCTAAAAAGAACCCGCACAGTATGGGTCCTTGGACCGCTGATTCTAAATCGCATGTGGCCACCATGGATAAAGGAGATTTTCGTTCCAATGAAAAATCTGTAACCATCGAAAATGCAGGTTCCTTAAAGATCCAACACATAGCTAAAGATGGTAGCATTACCGTTCTTAAGCCCGATGTTCCTGTCCTTAAAGGAGAAGTGATCGATGCGAGCTATATGAGTAAAAGTGCATTGGTACAATTTATAGATGAACAAGTAAAAGACGCAAAAGCGAATGATGTTCTGTTCTCGCTTCATATGAAAGCAACCATGATGAAGGTCTCCGACCCGATCATCTTTGGACATGCTGTAGAGATCTTCTTTAAGAACGTCTTTGAAAAGCACGGTGCAGTTTTGGAAGATTTAGGTGTTGAGGTCGATAACGGATTTAGCAACTTGCTTTCAAAAATTCAAGAATTACCCGAATCCAAGCGCAAGGAGATCGAAGCCGACATCGAAGCGGCATATAAAAATGGACCTGCCCTCGCTATGGTGAACTCAGACAAAGGTATTACCAACCTTCATGTTCCCAGTGATATCATCATCGATGCGTCGATGCCAGCGATGATTCGTAATTCGGGTCAAATGTGGGATGCAAATGGAAATACCAAAGATACCAAGGCCGTCATCCCCGATAGCAGTTATGCCGATCTATACCAAGCTACCATCGAATTTTGTAAAGAACATGGAGCTTTTGACCCCACTACGATGGGAACCGTTCCCAATGTCGGACTGATGGCACAAAAAGCCGAAGAGTATGGGTCGCACGACAAGACCTTTGAAATTGCAACAGATGGCAAGGTACAGATCGTCGATGCTTCAGGAAAGGTACTCATTGAACATACTGTGGAAGCTGGTGATATCTGGAGAAGTTGCCAAACCAAGGACCTACCGATTCAAGATTGGGTGAAATTGGCAGTGACACGAGCCAGAGCTACAGAAACTCCTGCGGTATTCTGGTTAGACGAGCATCGCGCACACGACGCAGAACTGATCAAAAAAGTGAAGGCCTATCTCCCAAATCACGATACAAGCGGATTGGATATCCATATCATGTCTGTTAAAGATGCTACGGATTATACTTTAGACCGCATCAAAGAAGGAAAAGACACCATTTCGGTGACTGGAAACGTGTTGAGAGATTACCTAACCGACCTCTTCCCTATTTTGGAAGTGGGCACCAGTGCCAAAATGCTTTCTATCGTACCCCTGATGAACGGAGGTGGTCTTTTTGAAACAGGCGCCGGAGGTTCTGCACCAAAGCACGTGCAACAATTTGTAGAGGAAGGACATTTGCGTTGGGATTCTTTAGGAGAGTTCTTGGCTTTGGCTGCTTCCTTAGAGCATTTTGGAGATTTTCATGATAACGCCAAAGCAAAGGTGTTGGCTGAAACCTTAGATGATGCAGTAGAAAAGTTGCTGGACAACAACAAAGGTCCGAGACGTAAGGTTGGACAACTAGACACCAGAGGAAGTCATTTCTACATGGCCAAATATTGGGCCGAGATGCTCGCCGAGCAAAACAACGATGCTGCCCTTAAAGCAACCTTTACCGATGTGGCAAAATCACTGACGGCCAATGAGACAAAGATCACGACTGAATTGAGTGAGGCGCAAGGAAGTCCGCAAGATATCGGTGGTTATTACGAACCTGATGAGGATATGACCTTTGCGGCAATGCGTCCAAGTAAGACACTCAACGATATTATAGACGAGATTGCTTAAATAGCAAGTTGTCTTTTTACATATGATATAAGACCCCAAGCCTGATGCTTGGGGTTTTTTATTTGGCCTTCCTAATTCGTAAAAAAAATTCTACTTTTCTAGGTTTAAAACCCTAGGCCATGATGAGAATGGAGTTTACCTTCAACTTTTCAACTTTTCAACTTTCAACCCTAAACTTTAAACTCTAAACTTTTAACTACCCTAATTATGCTGTGTCTTAAAGATCTTTATCAACACATCTGGCGGAACGACCTTATTCGGATAATCGTCCATCACCTTCAGTACCGTGGTCACCGCTTCCTGACTTAGTCCCATGCGAAGGCCGAAGTTTTTTACTTTCACCAGTTCGAGCGCATCGGTATCTCGATCCACATTCATCATCAATACCAATCGATGAAAATGTAAGATACGGTTGGCCTCTGGTTGAATAGGCACAGGTTTTTGAGGAACATCGTATAACAGCTTCAGATCGGTCTCGGAAATCCCCATCTGATTGGCGACAACCACTAGAAAGCTGTGCTCAATATCTTTGACGCCGTCGGAGACACGTGCCAAGGCGATAAGATCAGACAGCAGACTCAATTTGGAAGGTTTATCCATAGTGTGCTTGAAAATTTTTTGCTAAAGATATTATAATAAGGATAAATGTAGGCGAAGGGTATATTTTTTTGATAACGTCCTAACTTCCCCGCCTGACCGGACGGGCAGGGAGTGAATTCGATAGCGCAACGCGATGGAGAATTAGTATCGAGAAGTACTCGATACCCATCTGCTCCTTTACTATACAACCAGTTCTCGATACACCTCCCTTTGGTCGGCACTCGAACCGACATTTGGGATTCTACTGTCACTTCGAGTGAATTCGATGGAGCAACGCGATGGAGAATTAGTATCGAGAAGTACTCGCTACCTATCTGTTCCTTTACTATACAACCAGTTCTCGATACATTTTTGCTTCGCAAAAACACTCGAACTGACAACTGTCAACTCCAAACTACGAACCAGCAACTCGCAACCTTCAGCCAGTTCTCGATACACCTCCCGTTGGTCGGCACCCGAACCTGCCTGCGGTAGGCAGGCCGACAAATCACAAATCTCAAAATCCAACATTCAACTTCATACTGACAACTGACAACTGACGACTGAAAACTGACAAACTGCAACTACTGAAATTCCACAAGCCAAATCACCTCACCAAAAACCGCCGCAGCTACTTTTGTAGTATGTATCTCAACTCCCTCACCTATTACAGTCTTCGGTATGGCACCTTGAAGCCCAAACGCCTATTAAAACTGGCGCAGCAACATGGCATTACAGCATTTGCACTTACCGATATCAACAATACTTCGGCTTGCTTAGACATCGTGCGCATGGCGCCAAAATATGGGATACGTCCGGTGTTGGGCGTCGATTTTAGAAATGGCGCTCAGCAACAATTTATCATGCTGGCGAAAAACAATAAAGGCTTTCAGCAAGTCAATAGCTACCTTTCTAGCTTTTTACATGATAGTACTTTAGAAATTCCTTCCCGTGCCAAAAAGCTTCCAGATACCATAGTGATCTATCCGTTTAATGGTTTTAAAGGAACAGAACTACAGTCTCACGAGTATTTGGGAGTGCGAATCGGCGACCTTAACCGACTCAAGTTTTCCAAATGGAACGAACGTAAAGAAAAGCTGGTGATACTCCACACCATCCTCTACGAGACCAAACGCGATTTCAACACCCATCGCCTGCTTCGAGCCATCGATAACAATATGCTGCTCAGCAAACTGCCAAAGTCTGAAGAAGGCAGCGAAGCAGATCAGCTTATAGCGCCAAAGGCCTTGGAAGCCGCCTTTGCTGATTTTCCGGCCTTGATCGAAAACAGCAAACGACTACTCGCGTCCTGTACTATCGACTTTGATTTCTCTAAAGAAACACCCAATAACCAAAAGGCCTATACTAGGAATGAAGCCTTGGATTATCGCTTGTTGGAAAAACTCACCTACGACGGACTCGCCTATCGCTTCCCCGATCCAGATGAGGCCATCCATTCAAGGATCAAAAAAGAATTGAACATCATCAAAGAAAAAGGCTTTGTCTCTTATTTTCTGATCAATTGGAAGATCCTCAAATACGCTCGAAGCAAAGGCTATTTTTATGTGGGACGTGGTAGCGGCGCCAACAGTGTCATTGCTTACCTCTTGCGAATCACCGATGTGGATCCGATAGAACTCGATCTCTATTTTGAGCGTTTTATCAACCTATATCGCAAAAACCCACCCGACTTTGATATCGATTTCTCTTGGGCCGACCGTGATGATATCACGCAATTTATATTTAAACGCTTTCGAAATACGGCCTTGATCACCGTATACAACACTTTTAAGTACAAAGCATCGGTGCGAGAGTTGGGAAAGGTCTTTGGTCTGCCCAAATCGGAGATCGATCGGCTGTCACGTGGCGATTATACCTTATCGGCCTTGGACGCGCTTTCGCAATTGGTAGTAAAGTATGCTACCTATATTCAAGGGTATCCCAACTATTTGGGTATCCATGCTGGAGGTATCTTAATATCTGAACGTCCAATACATTACTACACCGCCACCTTTATGCCACCCAAAGGTTTTGCTACCACCCAATTTGATATGGTCGTGGCCGAAGATATCGGGCTCTATAAATTCGACATTCTTAGTCAGCGGGGCTTGGGGAAGATCAAGGATGCGGTGGAAGTGGTGAAGTACAACCATCCCCAATTACCACCCATCGACATTCACGATATCAAACGCTTTAAAGAAGACGAGCGCATCAAAGACCTGCTTCGCAATGCCAAGGCCATCGGTTGCTTTTATGTAGAATCGCCCGCCATGCGAATGCTGCTCAAAAAACTACAGGTCGATAATTATCTCGGCTTGGTCGCTGCCAGTTCGGTGATTCGTCCAGGTGTAGCCAATTCGGGGATGATGCGCGAATATATTCTTCGCTATCGCTATCCCGACCGCCGAAAGGAGGCACATCCGGTCTTAGTGGATATCATGCCCGAGACCTATGGGGTGATGGTCTATCAGGAAGATGTGATCAAGGTAGCCCACTTTTTTGGCGGACTTACCCTTGGCGAGGCCGATATGCTGCGCCGTGGGATGTCGGGCAAATTCCGGTCACGAGAAGAGTTTTTAAAAGTAAAATCCAAATTTTTCAGCAATTGCGCCAAAGATGGGAAGCCCCAAGATATGACCAAAGAAATATGGCGGCAGATCGAAAGCTTTGCAGGTTATGCCTTTGCCAAAGGGCACTCGGCTTCCTACGCTGTTGAGAGTTACCAAAGTTTATTTTTGAAGGCCTATTTCCCGTTGGAATATATGGTGGCAACCATCAATAATGGCGGTGGTTTTTATCGAACCGAACTCTATGTACACGAAGCGCGTATGCATGGAGGTAACATCCTACCGCCATGTGTCAACCAAAGCTATGGACTAACGGTGATTTACAAAAAGGATATCTATCTCGGACTGGGGCTGTTGCATTCGCTAGAATCGAAAACCATTCAGCGTATTCTCAAGGAACGAGAGGCAAAGGGTGTTTTCAATTCCTTGGACAACTTTATAGAGCGCGTTCCCATCTCCATCGAACAGCTAATGATCTTGATCAAGGTGAATGCCTTCCGATTTACACAACGCAATAAACGCGAATTGCTTTGGGAAGCACATATGAAAGTAAATAAGGTCACCTTTGAAGAGTTTCGCCCTACCCTATTTAAAGCAGAAAAAAAAGACTACCAATTGCCAAACCTACCCAACACCCTACAAGAGGACGCCTTTGATCAGATAGAACTCTTGGGCTTTCCATTGACCAATCCCTTTAGTTTATTGTTAGAGCCTTCAAATAGCACTCTAAAAGCGAGGGACCTACATCATTATACTGGAAAATGGGTGTTGATCGATGGTTATCTGGTCACCACAAAAAAGACGAGTACCAACAAGGGCAAACAGATGTTCTTTGGCACGTTCTTGGATCAGGATGGTGACTTTATCGATACAGTGCACTTCCCTCCCATCGCTGCCAAATTTCCCTTTCGGGGGAAGGGGATCTACCGCATCCAAGGAAAGGTATTGGAAGAGTTTGACTGCATCAATATCGAAGTCTCCAAAATGGAACGCTTACCGATCATCGAAGACCCCCGCTATGCAGATAATACCAACAAAAAGAAAATTATAGTATGAGTTTAGATCGATCGATCGTACATATGGACCTCGACACCTTCTTTGTCTCTTGTGAGCGCTTGCTAGACAGCAAACTGATCGGAAAACCTGTATTGATCGGCGGCACTAGCGATCGCGGGGTCGTTGCCAGTTGCAGCTATGAGGCACGAAACTTTGGCATCCATTCGGCCATGCCCATGCGAATGGCCAGACAACTGTGCCCGGAAGCGATCATTGTAAGAGGCAATTCGGGAATCTATACCAAGTTCTCTGATATGGTCACCGAAGTGATCAAGGAAAGTGTACCGCTCTATGAAAAGACCTCTATCGACGAGTTCTATATCGATCTCACTGGAATGGACAAGTTCTTTGGATGTCACCAACTGGCCAGCGAAGTACGCCAACGCATCATCAAAGAAACAGGCTTGCCCATTTCCTTCGGACTTTCAGTAAACAAAACAGTATCGAAGATCGCTACGGGCGAGGCCAAGCCTAACAATCAGATTCGCATTCTGCAAGGTACTGAGAAACCTTTCCTCTCTCCGCTATCGGTACGCAAGATTCCTATGGTGGGTGACAAGACTTTCCGTTCGCTCTGTGATCTAGGAATTCACCGTATTGGTGTCATCCAGCAAATGCCAATGGAAATGCTGGTGAAGGTCTTTGGGAAAAATGGGCAAAGCATCTGGAAGAAAGCCAACGGCATTGATAACAGTCCGGTGGTCCAGTACCATGAACGTAAATCGATCTCCACCGAGCGTACCTTTGACAGAGATACGACCGATGTACGAAAATTGGAATCGATCATCACGGCCATGGCCGAGAATCTGGCCTATCAGTTGCGACGTGGCAACAAGCTTACGGCCTGTATCACCTTTAAGATCCGTTATTCGGACTTCCAGACCTATACCATGCAAAAACGTATCCCATATAGTTCTTCGGACCATCGCATCATTCCTATTGTGATGGAATTGTATAAGAAATTATATCAACGAAGAATGCTGGTGCGTTTGGTAGGCGTACGCTTTAGCCATCTGGTCGAAGGCGGGCAGCAGATCAATCTATTTGAGGATTCTGATCGGGTGCTAAATCTGTATCAGGCGATGGACAAGATGCGCGAGCGCTATGGGGATCGTGCGGTGATGCGTGCTGCAGGTATGGAAGCCAAGAGCATTAGTCGCTGGAATCCGTTTACAGGCGCACCGCCGCCACTATTGGCGAATCGGAGGAGGTGATGGTGAATGAGGAATAGTGAATAGTGAATAGTGAATAGTGAATAGTGAATAGTGAATAGTGAATAGTGAATAGTGAATAGTGAATAGTGAATAGTGAAAAAATAATGGTTCGATGATTCTATGCAAAAAATGGTAAAATCTGAGAAATTCCTAGGGACTTAAACCTAAAGGTCACTTCCCTGCCTGTCCGTATGCGGGGAGCAGATTTTGAGAACGTAGTGAACAAAATTTGTATCGAGAAGTACTCACAAATTAAAAAGGCGTTATGACCACCCATCAGTTCTCGATACATCGCACCAAGGTGCGCCACTCGAACTGACAACTAAAAACATTGATCGATTCATATATTTCAAAACACTAAAATTCTGTTAATCCTTTCATGTCATTATAGGCAACCATCTGCTTTTGTAGTACTTTTAATTCAAAATTGCTTTGAATGATCGACCACCGTAGATTTGTGACACTTGCGCTATTGCTTATTTCTTTTCAAACTTTCGCTCAAGAAAAATTTACCCTTAGCGGTACCATCACCGAAGCGGCCAGTAACGAATCGCTTATAGGCGTCACCATTTTGATCCCAGAATTGAATACAGGGACCACCTCTAACGAATACGGCTTCTATTCTATCACCATTCCTCAAGGCACCTATGAGGTCGTATATAGCTATATCGGATTTAAAGATATCCGCAAAACGATCACCTTGGACCAGAATACCAAAGAAAATGTGGCGCTGCAACCACAGGCCGAAGAATTAGAGGAAGTGGTAGTCACAGATGATATAGAAAAAGTAAGCATCCGCAAACCAGAGATGAGCGTCAATAAGCTCTCTATTAAGACCATCAAACAAATCCCAGTAGTTTTGGGAGAAGTGGATGTGATCAAGTCCATATTATTGCTTCCTGGTGTCACCAATGCCGGCGAAGGCGCATCGGGATTCAATGTCCGTGGCGGTGCCGCAGACCAAAATCTCATCCTACTCGACGAAGCGACCATCTTTAATTCTTCTCATTTGTTCGGCTTCTTTTCGGTTTTCAATCCAGATGCTATAAAAGACATAAAACTTTATAAAGGAGGGATTCCAGCTCGCTACGGCGGACGGGTTTCTTCGGTATTGGATATTTTTCAAAAAGATGGAAACAGCAAAGCCTTTAAGATGAACGGCGGCATTGGTGCTGTATCCAGTCGATTGCTGGCTGAAGGCCCCATCGTTAAGGATCGTGGGTCGTTCTTAGTAGGTGGAAGGGCTTCCTACGCACATCTTTTCTTGAAGCTGGCGGATAATCCTAATCTCGCTTACTTTTACGATCTGAATACCAAACTCACCTACAAGCTAGACGATAAGAATAGCTTGTACCTTTCGGGCTACTTTGGTAGAGACGTCTTTAGCGTGGACGAAAGCTTCATCAATACCTATGGAAATGCCGTCGGCAACCTTCGTTGGAATCATCTTTTCTCGGATAAGCTCTTTTCCAATCTTTCCTTGATCTATAGTGATTACTTCTATGGCCTGGAATTGGACTTTGTTGGGTTTGAATGGAATTCGGGGATTACCAACTTCAATCTGAAGTATGACCTAAAGCATTATATCACCGATAATTTTCAGCTGAATTACGGTTTGAATAATATCTATTATAAGTTCAATCCCGGAGAAATTACGCCAAACAGAGCTGATTCAGGAATCAATCCAGATAAGCTGATAGACAAATATGCGAATGAAGCGGCTGTGTACGTCGATGCCGAACATCGTATCAATGATCGCTTATCATTACAGTACGGTTTGCGTTTTAGCCATTTTACCCGCTTAGGCCAGGATGAGTTGAATGTCTATGCCAATAACAATCCATTGAACTATGATCAATCGCTTGGCATTTATCAAAAGGCTGACCCCATCGGTACGGAAAGCTTTTCTCGAGGCGATGTACTCGAGACCTTTTCTAACTTCGAACCTCGTTTTGCGCTGGCTTATACCTTAAATGAAAATACTTCAGTAAAAGCGAGCTATAACAGACTCAGTCAGTATTTGCATTTACTTTCTAACACCAATGCGCCTACCCCTCTTGATGTTTGGACACCCAGCGGTCCTTTTGTTAAACCACAGATCTTGGATCAATATGCCATAGGGTATTTCAAGAATTTTAAGGATAATGCCTATTCGCTAGAGACCGAAGCATTTTTTAAGACCGTTCAGAATCGAATCGACTATATCGATGGTGCCGACTTGATCGCCAATGACGCCATAGAACAGGTAATTTTGAATGGAGAGGCCCGAGCTTACGGCTTAGAACTTTTATTGAGAAAGAATGAAGGTCGTTTTAAAGGTTGGCTCGCATATACGATTTCTAGGTCGGAACAGCGAACTCCTGGCCGCACACCCAACGAACCTGGCATAAACAATGGCGAGTGGTACAAAACTCCCTTTGACAAGACCCATGATCTTTCCATAAGCGGAAATTATTTGCTAAATAATAAATGGACCTTCAGCTCTAACTTCTTGTTTCAAACAGGGCAGCCGGCCAATTACCCGATTGCACAGTACCAGTTTCAGGGAGTGGTCGTTCCCGATTTTGGTCCAAGGAATACAGAGCGACTTCCCGCCTATCACCGTTTGGATGTTTCTGCCACCTACACACCAAAACCTGAAAAAGCAAGAGGATGGCAAAGTGAATGGGTTTTTGGGATCTACAACATATACAGCAGACGGAATGCCGCTTCCATCACCTTTCGGGAAAATGAGGATACCGGGCGCAACGAGGCTGTTCGCTTTTCCATTTTTGGTATTGTGCCATCCGTGACCTATAATTTTAAATTTTAGCGTGATGAAGAAACTTGTATATATAATACTATTTGGACTCCTTCTCTCAGCCTGTGAAGATGTGATCGATGTGGACGTTTCAAATTCCGAACCGCGTCTGGTGATCGATGCCTTGTTAGTGAGACCGCTCAATGACAATGGTTTTCTTAACTCAAATTACAATATCAAACTTTCGCTCTCCTCGCCTTTCTTTGCTGAGGAAATTCCACCTGCGACCGGCGCAACGGTCTTTATCACCGCCGAAGATGGTACGGAGTATGCATATCAAGACGATGATAACGACGGGGATTATAATCCGGTGAATCCTTTTTCGCTAGAATTTGATATCGATTATACACTGACTGTGATTTATGACGGAGAAACATATACAGCTACCGAAAGGTTAATGCCTACCGTACCCATCGACAATCTGGAACAAGGTGATGGGGTACTTTTTGGAGGTGACGAAACAGAAGTAAAGGTCACCTTTACAGACGAAGCTACAAGAAACGATTACTACCTATTTGATCTTGGTTTTGACCTTTTTCTTCCAAGCGAAGATGAATTTTATAATGGTAGTGAGTTTACCTTCTCTTACTTCTATGAAGATATGTTAGAAGGAGAGGAAGTGAATATTCGCATTTTGGGAATTACTGAACAGTTCTATAATTACATGAACATCCTATTGGTGCAAGCGGATCAAGATGGCGGCGGACCGTTTCAGAGTCCAGCGGCTACTGTTCGAGGTAATATTGCAAATAATACAGATTCGGATAACTTCCCGTTAGGCTATTTTAGTATTTCTGAAGTTGATGATGCATCGATCACCATCCAGTAGTTGAATCTTAGCTACCCAAAAGATTCCGAACCAATTGTTCTGCCTTTTTAGCCACTAATGATTCGGCATGATCAAAACTATACTGGGCTGACTTGGTCGGGTCATACAATTCTTCTGCAGCCGTAAGACCTAAGGTTTGCAAGGTCTCATTTTCTAAACCTAATTTTCCGCAAATCGCTAAAACGGGAATTGCAGAAGCCTTAGCAATAGCAACCACGCCACCTATAAGTTTCCCATAGGCCGTTTGGTCATCGATCCTTCCTTCACCCGTAATAATGGCATCGATATTTTGGGTATTTAATAGTTTTTGAACATTCTTCAATTCAAATATGAAATCAACCCCTCCGATGAATCTGGCATCGAGAAATGCCCTAAGTCCATAACCAGTACCACCTGCAGCTCCAGCTCCAGGTGTATCGGCATAGTCATGACCCAGCTGTTCTTTTACAACCGTACTGATATTCCTCAATCCTTTGTCTAACAATTTGATATCACTATCCGATGCTCCTTTTTGTTTTGCATAGGTAAACGCGGCGCCCTTTGTACCATAGAACGGATTTTGCACATCATTGATCGCATAGAACTGAACATCCTTAAATATAGGTTCTTTGGGCGAAATGATTTTTTCAACAGCATTCAAATTAGCCCCTCTGGGAAATAGTGCATTTCCATCGCCATCTAAGAATCGATAACCCAAGGCATGGGCAATTCCAATAGCTGCATCATTGGTGGCGCTTCCACCGAGACCGATAAAGATCCTCTTTGCTCCTAGTGAAATCGCATGGAGAATTTGCAGTCCCGTCCCAAAGGTCGAGGTTTGCATCACATTTAGTTCTTCCTGTTTCAGCAGCGCCACCCCCGAAGCTTTTGCCAATTCTATATACGCCGTGGATGTTTGTTTGGAGAATAGATATTCGGCCTTAATGGATTTCCCTAACGGATCACGAGTATTCAATGAAATGGTTTCCACCTCCAATGTAGATGAGATCGCTTCCAAAAAACCATCTCCACCGTCGGAGGCGATCACCTCGAACGTTCTTATCGAGTTGTCTACCTGGGCGATCCCTTTTTTAATAGCGTTGATCACCGCTATGGCAGAAAGAGAACCTTTGAATTTGTCGGGGATGATGAGAATGTTCATCTTGTGGTTGGATTATGGGATATTCAGAAATGCTTGGGCCGAATCTGAGATCAAAATGTTTGTTTTAGGTTGGGTCGTGATCGTTAAATATAAACTTTTAAATCCTTATTTTTGAGTTTCAAAACCTACAAACATTTGAATTTCACAAAAACTACAGAGTCCGACTCCATATATAACAATCTTGAAAAGATGAGTGTCAATGAGCTATTGACCAACATCAATAATGAAGATAAGTCCGTTCCACAAGCTGTTGAAAAAAGCATCCCTGAAATTGAGACCCTAGTAGCGGAAATTGTGGCCAAACTCAAAGATGATGGGCGACTTTTTTATATTGGAGCAGGGACCAGTGGACGATTGGGAATTGTAGATGCTTCAGAATGTCCTCCGACCTTTGGAGTTCCTCATGATCTGGTCATCGGATTGATCGCCGGAGGTGATGTAGCGATAAGAAAAGCTGTTGAGTTTGCCGAGGATTCCGCAGAGCAAGGCTGGAAAGACCTGAAGGAGTATCATGTCACCGATCAGGATGTCGTGGTGGGCATCGCCGCCTCAGGGACTACACCGTATGTTATTGGTGCCTTAGAAAAATGCAATGAGCATGGTATTATTACAGGATGTATCACCTGCAATGAGGGAAGCCCATTGGCTTTAACAGCACAATTTCCGATTGTGGTCGTGGTTGGGCCTGAATTTGTCACAGGAAGTTCTAGGATGAAAGCCGGTACGGCACAAAAGCTAGTGCTTAACATGATCTCAACTACCACCATGATTCAATTGGGACGAGTTAAGGGCAACAAAATGGTAGATATGCAACTCAGCAACAACAAACTCGTCGAAAGAGGAATAAAGATGATCATGCAAGAGATAGGGGTCGAAAGGACGATCGCTAAAAAACTACTGGAAGAATATAAAAGTGTTAGAGCCGCCATTGATAATTATACCAAATGAATCAAAGACATACAGATAAGGAATTATTGGTGAAGGGATTGAAACGAATGGCATTGACCTTGATTTTGATGTTCATTGGTCCGGTGGTGGTTCATTCTAGCTTCGAAAATCAAGACAAGCCCTTATACTACCCTGTCCTTATCATTGGTATCACCATTTGCATTACCGCAATAGTAATGGGCTTCAAAGGCATCAAAATCATCATGGATGCCGTCTTTGGTAAAAAAATAAAGCGGTGAGAACTAGTTGGATGTGAATCCAACGGGTGTGGTCGGGTTATATCCAAAGCTTTGGTCGTCGAAAGCAATGTTCAATGCATCCAGAATATAATTGATGATAGCGTAATGGTGAATGGTATGGCTATTTGCCTGTGCCAGCAACGCACCTAATGTATAATTCACGGTCATCTTTCCTTGGCCCAGATCGTCGACAACAGCAAGGCGCTTGTCGGCTTCATATTCGATATTTTCCAAGGATTTTAAAATCCTTTCAACATTGGAGATCGCATAAGCACAATCTTCTTGCACGCGAAGATCTCTCTTCCTGGCTGTAAGATCAATCAATTCGTTAGGTAGACCATGTATTATACAGTCATAAAAGTCTAGAATATGTCTTATATGAGAGCCGACACAAGAATAATAAGGAGATACCGAAGCATCACATAGTTGTTCATCCTTTAAATGCTGCAGCAAATCTTTGGATTTGGACAAAGTGGAGATGGTGGCGGCAAGAATCTGGTTCATTTAGACTTGTTTAATCAAATATAACAATTAAAAATATATCCTTCTTAGTCCTCTATCACTTGAAATCTTACAGCTAGTCCACAAAAAATTGCGATATTTGACCAAACAAAACTCTTCTATGTCAAAGAATGCTCAAGACTACGGTTTCCTCTCTATCATCATACCAGTATTTAATGAGGAGGATAATGTAGGATTGCTGGCGGAAGCCGTTGATAATGCCTTAAAGGGATTCGAATACGAGATCATTTATATCGATGATTGCTCTACAGATGATACCCGAAAAAATATCAAAGCACTAAAAAATCCTCGAGTAAAGTTGGTCGAGTTGAAAAAGAACTACGGGCAGAGCATGGCGTTGGCTGCGGGCATCGATGTTGCTAAGGGAGATTTTGTGATCACCATGGATGGGGATCTGCAAAACGATCCAACCGATATTCCCATGATGCTTCAAAAAGCAGTGGAAGAGGATTGGGACGTGGTGACTGGAATCCGACAAAAGCGGAAGGATAACTTTATCCGAACCATCCCGTCTAAGATCGCGAACTTCATCATAAGACGTGCTACCAACCTAGATCTTAAGGATCAAGGCTGCGCGTTAAAGATCTTTAACAAAGAAACCGCGAAAGGATTGAATTTGTATGGCGAGATGCATCGCTTTATCAATTTGGTATCCTTCCTAGACGGCGCAAGAATTACACAAGTACCTGTAAAGCACCATGCAAGACGTTATGGTGTTTCCAAATATGGACTAGGAAGAACATTTAAGGTGGTCAATGACCTGCTGCTTATTCTATTCCAAAGAAAATATCTTCAAAAACCGATCTATCTTTTTGGTAATATAGGTCTCGTTATCTTCGCATTAGGGATGTTGATCAACGTTTATCTTCTTGTCTTAAAGATCCTTGGCTACGAAATAGGCGGTCGACCACTTTTGATACTTGGAGTCATCCTTGTCGTTGTAGGAATTCAATTCTTTACCATGGGAATCGTTACCGATCTACTGATGCGTACCTATTTTGAATCACAACGTAAACGTCCATACAAAATCCGAAAAATCACCACCACCAGTGAGTCCAAAACTGAAGAAGTCATTAACCACGCTGGTTAAGATAGGGGTTAGTATTTTACTGCTCTACTTGGTATTTACTAACATTGATTCTAAAAAGCTCTGGCAAGCATATAAGACTTCAAATCTCGTTTATATTGGTTTGGCCTTGGTTTTATTTGTTCTATCACAAGTCGTCTCTTCCTTTAGGTTGAACTATCTGCTGCATAGCGAGAAGATGTTTCTGGCACATCGTAGCAATATAAAACTATATCTTTTGGGGATGTTCTATAATTTCTTTATTCCTGGCGGAATTGGTGGCGATGCATATAAGGTCTATCTGTTGAATAAAAATTTTGGATGGAAAACAAAGAGCTTGGTCAAGACCTTGTTCCTCGACCGAGCGATAGGTCTTGGCGCACTGCTAGCCATTGCTGTGTTGGCGCTCTATGAAATTCCATTTTTTGAAGGTAAGGTGATATGGTTAATTCTTGCCTTCGCAATTATCTCCATCCTTGGCTATTATATTTTAAAACTCATTTTCAAAAAAGGTGATATCTACTGGAAGACCTATGGCTATTCGTTATGTATACAGGGGTTGCAAATAGCATCGGTCATTGCTATCATCAAGGCACTTGGAATCGATCATGATCTTTTGCAATTCGTTTTGATCTTTTTGATATCTTCTGCCCTCTCCGTACTATCCTTTGCTGGTATCGGCGTAAGAGAGTTCATTTTCAAATATGCTGCAGAATATGTCGCTATAGACACCGAGATCTCGGTAGTGATCGCATTATGGTTTTCGATCATCACTGCCGTCGTATCACTTTTTGGAATTTATTACCTTTTCAATACCTTAGTGCCATCCCTCCAATCAAGATCATTAGAAGAAATCAAAGATTGAAATAAAGATATGGTCCCTATTTATAGCGTTTTCCTTTTTTAATGACGATATCTACATCTTGAAGCAACGATATGTAGCGCAAGACATCACCTTTCACGGCAATGATATCAGCTTGCTTTCCAGGTGTGACCGTTCCAACCCTATCCGCCACACCCATCCAGAGCGCTGGCCAATAGGTAGCCGAACGTATAGCATACATGGGGTCTATTCCAAATTCGTTGACCCATACATCTAGTTCGTGCCAAGTAGATTGACTATGGAATTTCATCGGAATACCGCTATCTGTACCTATGAGTAAAACAACACCAGCATCCAACAGCTGGTGGATCTTGGTTTTTAAGGTTGGCTTTCGTGAAGGTGTAAGCTGAAAGTAAGGAAGGCGGTCGGGATGCTTTATGCTGTTTTTGATATCCGTTATAACACTATCTGGTAAACCCAAATGCCAAGAATTATTGTCCAATTGCTCTGGATTATCCCTCACATATTCATAATTATATAAGCCCTCTACCGTAGGACACCAGAATAACGGTCCCTTATTCATTTGAGCGGTACGTTCCTTGATCATTTCAATGACATCATCCGGATATCTCGGCGCGGATGATAGTCCGGTATGTTCAAAACAATCCACGCCTACCTTTAATCCTCTTCGAATTTCTTCGGGTCGATGTCCATGAGCAACTACTTTCAAATTGTTATGATGGGCTTCATCCACGACAGCCTTCAATTCTTCCATGGTCATTTGATCCTGATCTACCAACTTTATACAATCGACGCCGGCCTTTGCTAATTTTCTTACTTTTCGCTTGCCGTCTTCAGGGCTATCCACTCCCCATCGAAATGCTTCCGTTCCAGGATATGGCTTATGTTGGATAAATGGCCCTGATATGTATAAGGTAGCACCATCGATTCTTCCTTGATCTATTCGGTCTCGTACAGAAATAATATCATTCAAAGGAGCCCCTAGATCTCTGGCACTGGTCACACCTGCCAGTAACAGCTGCTTGGCAGAAGATGGCATAATAACATCTCTGAATAATGGTGGGTATTTTTTATCCCAGTATGAATAATCGGCATGGCCGTTGATCATCGTATGAACGTGCATATCCCATAATCCAGGCAGTACAGTCATTCCTTCTGTGGAAATAATTTCAGCATCTTCAGGTATTGGAATATTACCGATAGAACCAACTTCTTTGATAGTTTCGCCTTCAATGATGACCACACTGTTTTTTAAGGGAGTTGAACCATATCCATCGATAAGTGTTCCTCCTACAAACGCTTTTACTTTTGTTGTTTGTGACCAGCTGACAATCGCCGAAAAAAGAAGGGAGATGGTTATAATATATTTAAACACGATTTCAGTTGATTGGTTTTTTATAAAGATACTAAAAACCGATCCTCTTAATGGAAGTAATTATATAAGGAAGATTGAAACACTAAAAAATAAAAAAGCACCTACCATTTTCATGACAGATGCTTCTCAAAGAAGGCGGCGACCTACTCTCCCACCATGTAGGCAGTACCATCGGCGCTGGCGGGCTTAACTGCCCTGTTCGGGATGGGAAGGGGTGAGCCCCGCCGCCATCG
>NZ_JBHTJH010000005.1:0-188595 GCF_042675645.1 Sungkyunkwania multivorans
ATCCTGCGTCGGGTGCCGCCCGCGCGTCGCGCAGAACTCCACCCATTCCCAGCGAACCCCTCCGAGGGGCGTTGTCACATCAAATTGGTCGATTGCATCACAACTTGTATATAAACGCAATGGCGTTTATTTCCTATGTATAAATGTACCTCTAAACTACGATAATTTTAAAAAACTCAAAGGACTGGGGGTTCCTAAAATATGAGGATTGCTAACATGTGTATAGATCTCTGTCGTCTTACTGCTATTATGCCCCAGCAGCACTTGAATACTGCGCAAACTCACACCATGTTCGTACAAGTGGGTGGCATAGCTATGACGCAAGGTATGAGGCGTCACTTTTTTTATGATCCCTGCTTTTTTGCAGGCGCGATAAAGGATCTTTCTAACGCTGCTTGCCGAATACGGACAAGGAACTTCCGAATGATGGGCGCTTGGAGTTTCAAAGAGATACTCTTTTGGGCGATATCGCTTGTAATAGCTACGCAAGAAGGTCAATAACTCTATGGGCAGTGGCACCAAACGGTCTTTACGGTTCTTACTTTGCACGACTTTCAAAAGCATACGCTTGCCATCAATGTCTTCTAGCTTCAAGTTCAATAGCTCGCTGATGCGTAAACCGCAGGCATAGATCGTCTTCAGGATGGCCAGATGTTTTACGTTGTCTATACATTCAAATATTTGCATTACTTCACTAGGGGAGAGGACAACCGGTAATTGCCGCTCTTTTTTTGGTCGAGGAATATCAATCTGCAATCGCTCATGCCCCTCCACCTTTTCCAGGTAGAACTTGATCGCATTGATGGCTTGATTTTGAGAGCTGATGGCATAACCTTCCTCGATGAGCCGTAGGATGAAAGGCTCGATACCGCAATGGAACGTCAGATGATGCGTTCTACAGAAGGCGTCATATCGCTTTAGATAGCTCAAATAGGTGAGTTGTGTATGCTTGGAATAATTCTTTCTTAGCAATAGCCGATGTACGTTGTCTATGTCCATGGACTAAAAATACCTAAAATAATGAAGGGTATTCGTGTACAAACGACAACAAACGTTTTTAACGGTTAAAAACGGATAATGTATAATTTGTACATTTACAGCAGGTTATTTGATGAAAAAGATGGTCAAAAAATGAAAATGAAGCGAAAGTGTAAGATATGTAGCAATCAGCTTAAAGGTCGTCGAGGTCAATTGTTTTGTTCCTTACGATGCAAAAACTATTATCATGTAAACTTACGGAAGACCACAAGTATAGCTAGCGAAAAGATCGATCGTATCCTTCATCGCAATCGCTCCATCCTGCTCGAATTGATGGGTAAGCATATCACCCAGAAAAAGATACCTCGCATATTGTTAGAGCAAAAGAAGTTCCGCTTCAAATATCTCACACATTTCCATATCAATAGCAAAGGAAAGACCTACCACTGGGTCTATGACTTTGCATGGGTAAGCTTTTCGGACGATGAGGTGATGATCGTTAGAAAGAAGACTCCTCCCACATAGAAGATCAGAGCTATTTTATTTCGCAGTATGCCGCTCTACCCATTTCCTTGCATTGATAAAGGCCTCCAACCATGGCGACACTTCATCTCTTCGTTCTGGGTAATATGCCCAGTTCCACGGAAAGGTCGAACGCTCGATATGCGGCATGGTCACCAGATGACGCCCGGTCTTATCGCAAAGCATGGCCGTATTAAAATCACTTCCATTGGGATTGGCAGGATAGCCTTCATAACCATATTTTGCGACGATCGCATACTGATCCTCGTCATAAGGCAGATCGAACTTGCCTTCACCATGAGAGATCCAAACCCCCAAAGTGGTACCCGCCAAAGTCGAAAGCATCACCGAATCGTTCTCTTGAATTTTCACGGAAGTAAAGGCACTCTCGTGCTTGTGCGAATCATTGTAGGTCATCTTCCCATGAACTTCATGGTCGGGGTTGATCAAGTCCAATTCCATAAACAACTGACAACCGTTGCAAATACCAACCGACAGCGTATCCTCTCTCGCAAAGAAATCGGCAATCACTTTGTTGGCCTTTTTGTTGTATTTGATGGCACCAGCCCAACCCTTGGCAGAACCAAGTACGTCAGAATTGGAGAATCCACCGACGGCTCCCAAAAATTGAATGTCTGCTAGCGTTTCTCGACCAGAGATCAGATCGGTCATATGTACATCCTTCACATCAAAGCCAGCCAAATACATGGCATTGGCCATCTCGCGTTCAGAGTTGCTTCCCTTTTCTCGGAGGATGGCGGCTTTGGGTCTGTCATTGCGAGGAGCTCGCGACGAAGTAATCTCTTCATTTTTGACAGATCCCTTCCCCAGAAGCTTCGGGTTCGCGATGACATCTTCGAGTTTTCCTGTAAAGTGTTTTGGAAAGCTATATTGAAGTGGTTGTTGCTTGTAGTTTTCAAAACGTTCGTCAGCCAGACCATTCGCGGTCTGTTGACGGTCCAAAAGGAGGGAGGTCTTATACCAAACATCTCGCAATCTCGAAACTGTCAACGTAAAGACATGGGTGTCATTGATGATGCTGAGTACATCACTTTCGGTCACAGTTCCAATGTTGAAATATTCGATATTGTTCTCATCAAAAATGTTCGCTACCGAAGCGTCGGCCTGAAACACAATTCCCGCATTCTCTGAAAACAACAACTTGATAGAATCCGTTTCTCCCAGATCGCTCAAGTCGAGCTCAGCTCCCAAGTTGTTGTCTGCAAAGCACATTTCGAGCAAGGTGGTGATCAATCCCCCTGAAGCAACATCATGCCCGGAGCTGATCTTCTCTTCCTTGATCAATTGCTGAAGGACATCAAAGGTCTTTTTAAACTGCGAAGCATCTAAAATCGTTGGTGCTTCATCTCCGATCTTGTTAACGATCTGTGCAAAGGACGAGCCACCCAACTTAAAATGGTCCTGAGAGAAGTTGATGTAGTAAATATGACCGCCGCCTTTTTGAAATACGGGTTCTACTACCTTATTGATGTCATTGCAGTTTCCAGCTGCTGAAATGATCACCGTTCCCGGGGATATCACATCTTCATTAGGATATTTCTGCTTCATTGAAAGCGAGTCTTTTCCCGTTGGGATGTTGATGCCCAATTCAATCGCAAAGTCCGAACAACCTTTGACCGCCTCATACAAGCGCGCGTCCTCTCCTTTATTTTTACAGGGCCACATCCAGTTGGCGGAAAGAGATACACTTTTCAAACCATCTTTTAAAGGCGCCCAAACGATATTGGTCAAAGCCTCGGCAATGGAGTTGCGGCTTCCAGCCACTGGATCGATCAACGCACTAATGGGTGAATGTCCAATGGAGGTGGCAATCCCTTCTTTTCCTTTGAAATCGAGTGCCATCACTCCACAATTATTCAATGGGAGCTGTAAGGGCCCGGCGCATTGTTGCTTGGCCACTCGGCCACCAACGCAGCGGTCCACCTTATTCGTAAGCCAGTCTTTGCAGGCCACCGCTTCCAATTGTAATACCTGCTCTAAATATTGATGGAAGTTATTTAAAGTATAGTCAACTTCGGCATAGACGCTATCTACCGATGTGTCATTCATGATGGTCTTTGGCGAACTACCAAACATATCTTCCAAAGCCAGATCCATCGGCTTGTCTCCTTTTGATGAAGACTCGAAGGTAAATTGATGGTCCTTGGTCACATCGCCAACCTCGTACATCGGAGATCGTTCGCGATCGGCTACTCGTTGTAGGATGTCTATATCGCTTTTTCCTATCACTAGGCCCATGCGTTCTTGCGATTCATTGCCGATGATCTCTTTGGCAGATAGGGTAGGATCGCCTATCGGTAATTTGTCCAAGTCGATCTTTCCTCCGGTCTCTTCAACCAATTCTGAAAGGCAATTGAGATGTCCGCCAGCACCATGGTCGTGGATAGAGACGATCGGATTCTCATCACATTCCACCATGCCACGAACGGTGTTAGCGGCACGTTTTTGCATCTCCGGATTGGAACGTTGTACCGCATTCAATTCGATGCCGCTACCAAAGGCGCCAGTGTCTGCCGAGGATACTGCAGCACCGCCCATTCCAATGCGGTAGTTGTCACCCCCAAGAATGACGATCTTATCATTTTCTTTTGGGTTACCTTTAATCGCTTGGTCCGCCTTTCCGTAACCAATTCCACCTGCTAGCATGATCACCTTATCAAAACCTAGTTTTCTTGCTTGCTCCTCATGCTCAAAGGTCAGAACAGAGCCAGCGATCAACGGTTGGCCAAACTTATTCCCAAAGTCCGAAGCACCATTGGATGCCTTTATCAGGATGTCCATGGGAGTTTGATATAACCATTTGCGTTCTTCCACCGCCTTTTCCCAGGGACGATCTTCTTCCAAACGAGAATAGGAGGTCATATAAACTGCCGTTCCAGCCAAAGGCAATGAGCCCTTTCCACCGGCCAAACGGTCTCTGATCTCTCCCCCAGAACCGGTGGCAGCACCGTTAAAAGGTTCTACGGTCGTCGGAAAATTGTGCGTCTCTGCTTTCAACGAAATAACGCTATCGAATGTTTTTTCTTCGTAGAAGTCGGGTTTGTCCGCAGATCTTGGTGCAAACTGTACCACTTTTGGACCTTTAACAAATGCCACATTATCTTTATAGGCCGAAACGATATCGTTGGGATGTTCGGCAGCGGTCTTCTTGATCAATTTGAATAGGGACGACGGCATTTCTTCTCCATCGATCACAAAGGTGCCATTGAATATCTTATGGCGACAGTGCTCGGAGTTCACTTGGCTGAAACCAAATACTTCCGAATCCGTTAACTTTCGGCCTAGTTTTTTGGAAAGGGTCTCCAGATACTCAACTTCATCATCGCTCAATGCTAATCCCTCTTGTTGGTTGTAGGCCGAAATATCCTCGATATCCAAGATCGCTTCAGGTGTAATGTCAATCGTAAACAACTGTTGATCCAGGCCACTGAACTTTTGAAAGATCATCGGGTCGTAATGCGAATGGTCTTCTGCGCAGGCGGTGAATTCTTCGATCCTTATAATTCCGGCGATGCCCATATTTTGGGTGATCTCCACGGCATTGGTGCTCCAAGGTGTGATCATCGCGGCACGCGGACCAACAAAAAAAGCATCGATCGATGCCTTATTTATCTGTGTTAGGTCGCCAAAAAGCCATTGGAGTTTTTGAATGTCTTCGCTTGTGAGCTCAGTATCGGTCTGAACAGCAAAGACCTTATTCGATGGGTTTCCGAAGAAAAGGATCATAATTATTAGTTGTGTTTGTTGTGCCTGACCGCCGAGGCGGTTTGTAAAGCGCAAATTTAACCATTCAAACGAAATAAATTAAAAAAAAGAAAGCCGCGAATTCAACAAATTGATGTTGAAATCTTTGATGCCAAAAAGAGACTGTATAAAAAGTCGTCATTCCGACCTTGAGGGACTCAGGGGAAGGAATCTGTTAAATTTTAACGGATTGATAGACAGATTGCTTCTCTGCCAGAGGCGAATCGCAATGACCCAATATGGTACTTTTTAGACGGTCTTTAGTTATTTTTTTTTGATCTAACACTTTGCTTATGCAGTTTTTGTTTTAACAATCAAAAAAAGTGTTTTCCGAAGACACCATCCTTTGATAGGGTAGTTCAACTACCATTTTTCAGCGGGCATAAATACTCGCTGAAAAGTAGTTCCGCTAGTTCTGTTCTCCCTTCCCAATATTGGGTCGTAGCGCATTGTTGATGTCGGTTAACTGAGTTTGCCCATTCATATCCAAGTCTGCATTGTTATAACCAGCAGTTCCGACCTGTGGACGAAGACTAGACACATCGGTATTTTGAACTTGTCCGTTACCATCGTTATCGCCTGTGATCATTCCATAGCTTCCGTTGGATAGCAATACCACCGCATTGGTATTCCCTACAACATCCGATGCGTTTGTTGCAAGATCTATCGTCGTTGTAGCAGAGGAGAGCGCGTAGGTATTAGTGGAGAGAATGCCCAAATGATTTCTATGTTGGACAAAAATATAATAGTTCCCTGCAGACTGCATAAAGCTCATCGGAGCGCTGCCGTCGGTGGAGACGATATCGCCATCACGCTGCAACAGCGCCGATTGTCCGTCTACCACTAGCGCGTTGTTTGTCGCATCTCGTAATTCGACCCAGACCCAATCTACAATATCGTCTTGGGCCAATCCTATACCAGAAGCTCCTCCTTGATCAAAAGTGGCCGCTATCGTTGTTGCGGCATCGATATATGGACTTGTGGTTGGAATGACTGTTGCGGCTCTAAGATCATCTCGCATCAGGGTTGTTTCATTGATCATCGCTCCTTCCAAAAACACTTTTGGCGAGAGTGATATGTTTGTAGGAGCTGAATAGCAGGTCCAACTCAGATTGTCTATTTTTACCCGATCACCAGTGGCTGCTTTCCCTGTGAAAACAACGATGACATTCCCTTCGATATTGATATCGTTGATGCTAACGGTCTGCTCAACGTCACTATAGGCCACAGTTCCGACCACACTTCCATTTACTTCTACGTCGAAGGTTCCGCTTCCACCACTAAAAACGCGCTGGGTGGTTACGGTTAGATTTCCGATTCCTTCGGTACTCTGTGGCGCTGTAAGGCTTCCATTTCTTATGGTGATGGCTTTTCCGTCGATCGTTTGATCCGTTCTGGCATCGGTTGCCGTCCAACTGCCGCCATCATCGCCCGTCCAATTGCGCGTGCCATATCCCGAACCACTATCTGGAATATTGATGAAGGTCTCAGAAATACTCACCCCTCCGCCACAACTATTGCCACCGCCACCCATTAACGTAGTACCATTGACGGCAGCGCTTTGGGCAGACATGTTTCCAGCGGCATCTTTTGCCAATACGGTTAAACTGTAGGTTGTACTTGCGGAAAGTCCAGAGATCGTCGCAGTGGTGGTCATTACTGTTTGGTCTAAAACACTATCGACATATACCTCATATTCGTTAACACCCACATTATCGGTCGAGGCCGTCCATGACAGATCCAACGAGCTAGAAGTTTCGTTAGATACGATAAGATTTGTCGGTATCGTAGGAGCTTCTGTATCCCCTCCACCAGTATTCCAGCGGTCTTGGGCAGGCGTGCCACCCCAGATCTGTGTGGCGAGGTATGGGTTGTCGATAAATGGATTTCGATTTCCCTGGGCATAGATACCTGTGCTATCGTGATAGGTGTTACGGGCATCTTCGAGCGGGGACACCGGGTCGGCGGCATTCCAGTCCAACAGCAGGTCGATCATATTGCTGTCGACGGTATTGTTAGACCCAACGGCCACATTAGAAGGTAAACATTGTGATCCATAACGCAGATACATATACATCATCATTCGGGCCACGTCACCGATCCACTCGTCACCTGGATACCAGCCTCCACTTACATTTCCAGAATTGCCAGAGCCACTTGCAAAAAGCTGACTTCCACGGCTTCCATTGCGCTGCACATCGGTAGGGCGTAGGTGATGGGCATCCGATCCAGGACCGGAGGAACCAAGGTCTGGATTTCCCAAAGATCTTGGGTAGGAGTGCTCCCTGTTCCAATCGCAAGCATTACCACCATTAAGGGTCTTGCTTCTAGAGCGGTCGTTGGTACAATCACTGTCAGATCCTGCTTCCCAACCATATAGCAATACCACATTGCTAGTGTTGGTAGCATCCTCATCGGTGATTCTGCTTACATCCCAGATCTCACTGTAGCTTAAGAAATTGGTATGTGTACTCGTGATCTTTGTCGCTAATTCGTCTCTAAGAGCGGTCCCGGTCAAGGTTAGATTTACGTCGTTATAGTAGTCATCGGGAGCGCCATCTTGCGCGTAAGAAAAAAGGCCAACGACTAAAAATAGTAGGGATAATAGTCTTTTCATTCTTGTAGTGATTTAGATCTGGGGTCTATTTCTTCTTTAACAATGCCATGTAAAATCCGTCGTATCCTGATTTTGAGGCAAGTATCTTTCTGTCTTTGACAAAGGTAAAATCTTTTCCGAATTCTGAGGCTAAAAATTCGTTAACCTGTTCTTGGTTTTCGGAGGGAAGTATCGAACAAGTAGCATAGACCATCTTTCCTCCAGGTTTCACCATCTTGCTATATTGCTGTAAGATCTCTTGTTGTGTTTTCTTGATGTTATCGATAAAGGATGACTCAAGTTTCCATTTGGCATCTGGATTTCTTTTTAGTACACCCAAACCGCTGCAAGGAGCATCGATCAGGACCCGATCCGCTTTTTCATGCAATTTCTTGATCACCTTGGTCGAATCGATATGTCGCGGTTCTATGTTATGAGCCCCGTTTCGTTTAGCTCTCCGTTTCAATTCCTTTAGTTTATTCGCATAGATGTCCATGGCGATGATCTGCCCCTTATTTTCCATTAAAGCTGCCAGATGCAGCGATTTCCCACCTGCGCCAGCACAAGCATCGACCACCCGCATACCTGGTTGTACCTGTAGAAATTCAGCGACCAACTGGGAGGATGCATCTTGTACTTCGAAAAGTCCATTTTTAAAGGCCTCGGTTGTGAAGACATTAGCACGTTCCTTAAGCTGTAAAGCGTTTGTATATTTTTTGAGCGGAAACGATTCGATTCCTTCTTCACGAAGTTGTTTTTGTAGAAGCGCTCTGCTCGTCTTAAGCGTATTGGCTCTTAGAACCACTTCGGCCTGTTGGTTCAAGGCGGTGATCTCTTCGGTCCATTTTTTCTCGCCAAGTTCGGAGACTCCTAGTTCATCCAACCAATCGGGGATGGACTGGCCAATTCTTCGATCTTTCTTGGCTTCATCAAACTTTCCTTTGATACGTCTTTCTGGAGTGCTTTGTATCTGTTTCCAGCCTGTAGGTAGTTGATATCCTCTTAGCACTGCCCAAACGGCAAACATTTTCCATAGGTTGGGACGGTCGAAGTGATTTCCAGCTTCTGCAATATGCGCATACAACCTTCTCCAGCGCACGATGTCGTAGACGGTCTCTGCAATAAAGGCTCGATCTCTTGCACCCCATCGCTTATCGCGCTTTAGGAGTTTTTCAACCTCTTTGCTGGCATATTCGCCATTGTTAAAAATATTGAAGAGTCCGTCGATGACGGCCAGCACTAAATTTCTATGTAGTCTCATTAGCTGAAAAAATTCGGCAGCAAAGATAGGTTAAATTAATGGTTTATGATGATTGTGTACTAATGACTTTAATAGCTCTCATCCCGGTAGTTCGGTCTGGGAGTTTTTATTTATATTAACATAAGTTCGTTGTAAAAATCGATTTGCTCAAAAACTGTCACTTCGAGTAATTTTTTTAGAAAAATTGTATCGAGAAGAAGTTTTTGGACGTAAATTGTTTGTTCTCGATACACCACGCCTTGGCATGGCACTCGAACTGACACAATTTCCTTAAGTCGTATCTTATTCAAAAAACCGGTCGGCAAACTCAATAGCATTCTCCGCAACCTTTTTTCCAACCCGTCTGCCTTCGATATCATCGACAGGAGGATGAATGCCGCCCCAGATCCGCGATAAACAGGTTTCTATGGCCGCATCGTAAAAAGTGGCCCATTGCAGGGTAATATCTTCCGAGGGCCCCTCTTCGAATTGAAGGAACTCATTTTTTGTTGCGGTGAAGGTTTCCAAGCCATTGGGAAAATAAGGAGAGCCTGTGATATGGTGTAGCATCACGGCACTGGCAGTAGAGAAAGTAGAATGCCCAGACACATAGCCCGCAAAAGGGGGGGTAGCAAAAGTATAGCGTTGATAGGGCCACCAATTCTCGGCCAATATCCATCCAACACCGGCCGTATCGGTCAAAGGATCATTCACCGCATCGGGTCCTCGCCATGCCTTGATCTTGATCTTGTTCAAATGTTCCTTATTTGCCCCAACTAAAGGATCATCGATTGTAACCAATTCGGTGATGCCCTTGGTTAATTTCAAGCCAAATGGATTGTAATTAGGCAGCTCGGGATTTGAAGATTGCCCGACATCTGCTAGAAAGCGAATCGCAGTGATCGGTCGCACATAGTCATAATGATTTTTGATACTCCAAGCGGCAATCCCAGCATCGTGCAAGGTGCCGGTCATTAAAAAGTAGCTTTTCACATCCCATTCCAATTGCGAAAGCGACGGCCCCTTGCCCTTCCATTTTCGTTTAAAATCTGTGTGATAGGAAACCTTATTCAAAAATTGAAGCCAATGTCCAGGGGGGGATGAGGTATTGGGACCATCGACCCAAAATTCGGCGATGGTTCGCACATAGTCGCCCTGTTTTACTTTGTTCTTTGCATACTTTTTCCCTGTAAAGGGATTTTTTGCAGCTTTTCCGCGTTCGTTGTTTTCTGCACGCTCAAAGTAGGCCTTGTATTCGTCAACGGTCCTGGGAATTTGACCTTCCATACTCGTGATACCCCGTGGCGAAATATCCCATATCTTCGTTTTGTCCGGGTCCAAATAGCTCGACCAATGTTGCACCAATTGAAAGCCCCAACGATAGTTCTTGGAAGAGATGGTGTCTCTAGAATCGAGATAGGGAGGTGCCCCCGGATCTAGATGAATTGGAAACGGGCCTTCCTTATCTTCAAGCGCAAAAGGAATGACCTCTCCCCAAAAGTTGGTCAAGAACTCCGTATTGCCAGGAATTAATAGGAAATTCCAATCCTTTAAGGTTTTATCACTTCCTTTTTCTCTAATATAATGTTGAATCTCTACGGGCTGCCAGTGATTGGGGTCTCTAAGTTCTCCGACACCAGGTAATTCGGGGCGTAGATTTGGGTTGATACGGCGATAACCTTCAGATTCATGACGATCTTCTTCTCTAGAGCCATCGTTCAAGCCCAGTTCCAGCACATAGTTGCCGATATAGTTGCCTAGTGCCTCCGGACTCCCCTCAAGATAATCATCATCCATATATTTTTGATCTCCACCATTGCGCTCAAATTCATCGATGATAAAATCGATCGTACGGCCTTTACTCCCGTAATCTTCGTAGCGCATTCTCAATATCATAAACGCCGCATAATTGATGGCGATATTTCGAAGGCTATCGACATTTGTAGAGATCTTTTTAAATTTTGAATCAAATGGCAACTCCAATCCGCGTTTGTTCTTTCCTAAAAAATAGGTTTCCTGTTTCGAGTCATAGGCCGCCCATGCATCATATATGGCGGCGGATGTATGAAAATAATTCCTCGCCTGTACCGTTGGCCCTTGTCCATCTTCTTGAACGATACGTAACATCACATCCATCCATCGCCTAGCGATCGAATGATCTTCCTGTGAACGACCTTGGCCACAAAGGAAAAGCAAAATCAAGAAGATAAAAAAGCTGAATCTCATGATCGCGAAAATAAAAATTTAAGTGCAGCCACTTCCTCGTTTTCACGCAACCGCCGATAAACAGCAGCGATCAAACGATCTTCAGGCCATTTCTCTAAATAGCTTGCGCTATATTGCTCCGCCTCGCTATACATGGCGGCTTCAAGCGCACAATGGATTCCGAAGCGTAGCGATTGTTTTTCACTCGGATGTTTAAGTTTGACCAACTTCCTTGCTTCGTTAAAGGCTGCTTTATGATCCTTTTCAAAAAAGAAGACCTCCATCTTGTACATTGGTAGATCGGGATTGTTAGGTTGAAGGCTCTCAGCCTTATCGAATAGCGCTATGGCAAGTGGGTAGTCTTTCATTTCTCGGGAAGCCTTCAACCCAAGATATATCAATTCTTCAACTTCTTTTCTTGTATGTTCAATAGCTTTTGAAGTTGATTTCCCTCGAAGTAAGAGGGCCTCATTTAAATATTTTAAAATAAGGCTATCGTTTGGAAAATAATGATCGGCTTCCTCCAAAATGATGGTTGCTTTTTCATGATCATTCCTTAGTAGCGCATTTACTCCATCATCTAAAAGCAGATACGCATATTTTTTATCGTTACCTTCCACAGCAATAGGTTTTAATCGTTCTAAAAGGGCTTCTTTTCGCTGTTCATAAAGGGCGTGATCATTTGGGATCATTTGAAGTGCCTTCAGCATGTAAGCATCACTATGTTGGTAATAGGTTTTATAGACATGTGTTGCAACACGCTCCATGCGGTAAGAATGCATTGTTAAGCTGGACTTTACAATAAATACTGGAAGGGAAAGTATGGAAAGCCCTAAGCAGATCGGTAAAATCTTAACCGCGATCGACTCATCCCTTAATTGGCTAAATATATGAAGAAGAATCACTAGCATTATGATCGCTGGGAAACAAAACAGGTCCCAATCCATAGGTAATGACAACAACGGATTAATGACGATGAGCAACATCATAAAAAGTACGAAGGAAAGCCCCAAAAGTAAGAGGGTTGGCGATTTCCAATCGATTTTTTTTCGACTTTTGAAAAGGACAGCTATGAGGAATAATAGTACTGGTGACCAGTAAAAAAAGGTATTGAATAGGTCTAAAATATGATTCCAGCTTAGCAAGGTGTACTTGTCCAACGGCGCTTCAGGGGCGAATAAGGGTAAGAACAATCGATCGATGGCCGGCGTATCGTTCTCGAGTATCATTGGGTCGATATGATCTTCAAAGACAAAGAAATAACCGTAAAGTCCAAAGATGATCGCTGGCAAAAGGATGCCAAGACCAATTCCTTTCAGGGAGATGACTTTTTTTGTCCAGTTCGCCTTCGGGCTAAATATCAAAAATGCGGTCAAAAGCAAGGAGGGTACAAATAGCAGCATCAACAAATGAAAACGCAAAGCTATCAGCAATAGGATGGGCAGTAGCCAAAACAGTTTCTTGTTTTTGGTCTGTACTATTTTTACCAAGGTCAATAACCAAATCAATGTCAACAAAAATATGAAGCCATACGATTCTAAATGACCAAAATAGACCATAAGAAATGGCGCGGTAGAGCCTGTCAACATCAGAATTATCTGCCAAATCCTTGTTTTAACAAAATATAGAACCGTCCAGAGCCAAATAATGATAAAGCTGCATCCGAAGAACGCATTAAGCAACCTAAATGCTTTTTCATGAGTAATATCGAATAGATATGAGCTTGCGGTGACCAATTTGAAGAAGGTCCATCGCGTTTTGTCATTGTCCAGTTCAAACACAAAAAGGTCTGCGACAAAATTTTTAGGAAAGGATGTGGCAATTTGTTCTGAAAAGGGAATAAAGCTTCGAGCATTGCCATAGTAATCCTGTGCGATTGGAAATGCATAGAACAACAATCCGTAAGTTGCGCCCACAAGGACAACATTTCTGTATCTTAAAAGGGGCATTTTACACCATTTTTGAATGGTCTCTTGTAATCGCTCACTTCCCGATAAAAAGATCGATGCAATGGCGATCAAAGGGATCGTCAGTTTTATACCAATGGGTAAAAAAGCCAAAAAATGCACGCCCCAGAGGCACTCACTGAATAGTATTCCTAATAGATATATAAGCACGATGACCATCGCGACCATGCCGTAGTAAGAAGAAATCGTATTTCTAATTATTTTCAACTTTGTAGAATCCTTTGAAAAATACAAAAGTAACAGCTAATCATCCAATTTGTTCATTTGCGTTGGGAATAATTGTTATTTTGCTGTCCAAATTAGATCAATGCTAACCGATTTAAGATCGTTTTCTAGTTATAAATTAATAGGCCTGGCCGTTTTGGCGAGTATCATCTGTTTGTCTCCAACACTTTTTAACCATTGGGTAAGTTGGGACGATCCCACCTATCTCTTGACCAATCCGCTGATCAGGGATCTGTCTTTCGAAGGGATAAAGAAGATCTTTACCACAGAGCAGATCGCGGGTGCTTATGTGCCACTGGTGGTACTTTCATGGGCGATAGACTACGCTTTAGGCGGTTTGGACCCTACCGTTTTTCATATAACGAACCTCATTATTCATTTATTCAATGTGGTTTTGGTGTTCTATCTTGCCTTCATCTTATCGAAACGTAGATGGGTGGCTTTTGCGGTGGCAGTCTTGTTTGGGATGCACCCGATGCACGTGGAAGCGGTAGCATGGATCACGGCCAGAAAAGACCTGCTTTACACTTTTTTCTTCCTGGGGGCATTGGTGGTATATCATGCTTATAACCAGAAGCGAGACAGCAATGTCGGTTATCTATACTTATTTCTGATACTTTTGTTGTTTCTATGTTCCTTGCTGTCTAAAGGAACGGCGGTCATCTTTCCGCTTATCCTTTTTGTGTTCGATTACTTTTACAGAAGGAAGGATTGGAAACGTTTGCTCTTGGAGAAGCTGCCTTTCTTTTTCGTCGCTGTGATCTTCACCATCGTGGCGATTGGCGCGCAGGAAAGTGGTGGCGCGTTGGAAGAAGGTAAGGCGATGAGCTTTATCGATCGTTTGGCGGTAGGATTTTACGGATATTTCATTTATATGGTAAAAGCGATGCTACCTTATGATCTTAGCGCATTTCATCCCTATGTGAACAAATTGGGACAGCCGAGTCCATGGTACTATTATGCCGCAGCGATTCCTGTAATTGCTACATTCTTGATGCTGGTTCTCAATTGGAAGCGTTGGCGCCTTCTCAACTTTGGCTTTGCCTTCTTCTTTATTTCTTTGATTCCTGTAATTCAGGTGCTTCCTTTCGGCAGTGCCGTGACCGCCGATCGATTCACCTACTTGCCTTATTTTGGCTTGTTCTTCATTATGGCTATCGGTCTGGGTTGGCTGTTTGATAATTTTCGAAATCATCGACGGTTGATCGCGATGTGTATCGCCTTATATTTTGGATTATTGGGATCAAAAACATTCAATTACTCCAAAACATGGAAGAATGGGCATACCTTATGGAGCAATGTCATAGAGATATATCCCAACGATTTCCTCGCTTATGCCAATCGATGTGGTGATCTTCTTGCTACCAAAAAATACGAGCAGGGTATCGAAGATTGCTCAAGGTCGATCCATCTAAATCCGTTGCATGATATCGCCTACTACAATCGCGGGGTCATTTACTCGAGAACAAAGAAGAAGAATTTGGCGGTTGCCGATTTTAATATGGCTATCAGCTTGGACAGCGCCTATATTCCTGCCATTCTGAATCGAGGTATCGTCTACACAGAAAATAATGAATTGCAAAAGGGTTTGTGGGATTTCAATAGAGTGATAGCCCTCGATTCGCTAGAGGAAAAGGCCTACTACAATCGGTCGATAGCCTACAAGAAAATGGGAAAACTTAGTCTTGCGTTGAGAGACCTTGATTTTTTGGTCAATAGAAATACGCCTTTTGCGGAGGTATATTTTCAAAGGGGATTGGTGCTGTTGGAATTTAAAAAAGAAAAGGACGCACTCATGTCTTTTGAAAAGGCATTGCAGCTAGACCCGAATATGACCAAAGTTCATGCGATACGCGGAGGTATTTATTTTAAAAGACAGTTGTTCGATCTTGCACTTTCAGAATTGACCAAGGCGATCATCGGTGGAACAAACAGGGTTGAGGTGTATATCAATCGAGGCATCATTTACATGAATCGCGGAGATTATAATCAGGCATTATCCGATTTCAATCGGGCCGAAAAGATAGCCCCCAACCATTTATTGGTATTTTTGAACCGAGGGGTCTTATTCAAGGCACAGGGCTTGTGCGAACTTGCGATAGAGGATTTCGAGAAATGCTTGGTCTTGGTCCCAGATTATCAACCAGCGATCGAGGAGATCGATCAGTGTGAGACATTACTTTCTAAGAACCGACGACCATAATATTGAAAACTATCCATAGCTATATACACCTTTTTCGAGTTCATCAATATGTGAAGAATCTCTTTGTCTTTGCGCCTTTATTCTTTGTATTCGATCTTAGCCCTGATACCATTGGTAAGGCAATGCTAGCATTTCTTCTGTTTTCTTTGATTGCTAGTGCCGTCTACATCATCAATGATATTTCTGATGTCTATACGGACAGGGCTCATCCAATAAAACGCTTTCGTCCAATCGCTTCAGGAGCCATCGCCGTTCCCCATGCTTTACGAATCACCCTTTTTCTATTGATCAGTGGTATGATCATTGCCTTTTTGTTCGACCGTGATGTTTTTTTCGTCTTAAGCAGCTATTTAGTGCTCAATGTTTTATACACTTTTTGGCTGAAGCATGTCCCTGTATTTGATGTTCTTATCATTGGTCTTGGATTTGTCTTGCGAATTTTAGCCGGCAGTTATGCAACTGATATTGCTGCCTCCAATTGGATATTGGCCATGACCTTTTTACTGGCCATTTTCCTGGTATTTTCAAAACGAAGGGCCGATCTGGTCTTGATGCAACAAGAGGGGCAGAATTCAAAAAAAAATCTGCGATTATATTCGATCAAGTTTTTGGATAGCATCATGGTCTTTCTTGGAGTGGTGATCTGTGTGAGCTATCTCTTCTACACGCGGGATCGCCTGGTGATAGAGCGCTATGGCAATATTTGGGTGTTGCTCACTACGCCTTGGGTGGTATTCGGAGTGTTTCGGTATCTATTTTTCTCAAGGTCACATAGCGAATATATCGATCCTACCTCGATCATCTTAAAGGATTCATGGCTGCAGGGAATCATTACCGGATGGATCATTACCTTTGTGGTCATCAGATTTATATGAAAGCAGGAAAACATCATTCCATCATCCGATCTTGGGGAAATTCTCAGAATACGAAGGGAATAGTTCACGATTTGCAGTCAATACAGCTGCCAAGCACCTTAAGTGAAGTCCCTGATTTTATTACCTACGGAAATGGCAGAAGTTATGGCGATTGTTGCCTGAATAAGAACGTACTCAACGTGCGTAATGCCGATAAAGTGATTTCCTTCGACTCAGAAAATGGAATCATTCACTGTCAATCGGGGATCCTATTAAAGCAGCTATTGGAAATCATAATTCCTAAAAAATGGTTCTTGCCAGTGACGCCCGGTACCAAATATATTACTCTAGGAGGCGCCATTGCCGCAGACGTACACGGGAAGAACCATCATGTGGAAGGCACCTTTTGCAACTATGTGAATTGGTTGCTGCTGCTGCTACCCGATGGCACCGTTTTAAAGTGTTCAAGAGAACAACATGCCGATCTATTTCATGCGAGTTGCGGAGGCATGGGCCTTACCGGAGTAATTCTCGAAGCCGAGTTCCGTTTAAAACCAATAAAAAGCGCTTTCATCCAACAGGATTTGAGGCAAACGGATAGCCTCTCGGAAACCATCGATCTCCTTGATGCCAATAATAAAAGCACCTACGTAGTGGCTTGGATAGATGGTTTTGCAAAGGAACATACCCAGCAGAAAGGACTTGTTTTTCTGGGAGAGCACGCAGATGAAGGAAGGTTGCATTTCTCTTTCAAGCAACCTATATCCATCCCAAGGGCGTTTCCTTCTTTTTTGCTGAATGATACAAGCATGAAACTATACAATCAGCGATTTTTGAATGTTAATAAAGCAGGGAGGCGTTCAGTTAACATCGAAGCATTCTTTTATCCTTTAGACAGAATAAAAAACTGGAACCGCATCTATGGAAGTCAGGGTTTTATTCAATATCAGTTGGTAATACCTTTCCAAAATGCCAAAGAAGTACTCGGAGCTATTGTAAATAGAGTAGCTGAAAGTGATCATCGTTCGTATCTGTCCGTCCTAAAGCAATTCGGCGAGGCAAATGCCAATTATTTGTCATTTCCTATGGAAGGCTATACCCTTACCATGGATTTTAAGATGAAAGATGGATTGCTTCCTTTTTTAGAGGAACTCGACCAGATCGTTTCTGCAGGAAAAGGCAGAGTATATTTGGCAAAAGATGGAAGAATGTCTAGAGAATTCTTCGAAAAGGGATATCCCGCCTTAGAGAAATTTCGTGAGGTTAGAAAAAAATATCAACTAGAAAAGTTACAATCCTTTCAGTCCAAAAGATTAGGTTTGTAGACAGAACGATACGGTTATGCAACATCTGTTGATTCTTGGAGCAAAAAGTGATATCGCAATGGCCATCGCCAAAAAATATGCGGCAAATGGCTACCATTTATTATTGGCTGGAAGAAACATCGATGATCTGGATACATTTAAAGAGGACCTCAAAGTGACCTACAAGATATCTGTAAGTCTGCTAGAATTCGATGTTTTAAAAGAGACAACGCATACTTCGTTTTTCAAGGCGCTTCCAATACAACCCGCTGGTGTTATTTGTTGTATTGGCTATTTGGGCGATGAGGCCTTGGCCCAAACCAGCTTTGAAGAGGTCGATCGTATCATCAGAACCAATTTCCTTGGATGCGTCAGCATTCTGAATGTCTCGGCTGAGTATTTGGAAAAACAAGGTGAGGGTTTTATTGTTGGGATCAGTTCTGTGGCTGGAGAACGAGGAAGGGCAAGCAATTATCATTATGGCAGTGCAAAAGCCGGATTCACCGCTTATTTAAGCGGACTAAATGCTCGATTATCGAAAAAAGGAATTCATGTTCTTATAGTAAAGCCCGGTTTTGTAGATACCAAAATGACCGCACACCTTAGCTTACCTAAGCGATTGACCACAACCCCCGATGTAGTGGCAAAGAAAATCTTCAGCGCACAGCGGCGCAAACGTAATGTCATTTATGTCAAAGCCATCTGGAGGCCGATCATGTTTGTCATTCGCATTTTACCAGCATTTATCTTCAAAAGACTGAATCTATGACGGTCGCTTTCTTTGATTTTGATGGGACCATCACTAAAAGGGATAGTCTTATAGATTTCATCACCTATTACAAAGGAAAAAGAGCGCTATACTTAGGGTTAGTTCGGTATGGTTTTTTTATGGTGGGGTACAAGCTAGATCTGGTAAGCGGAAAACGGGCGAAAGAGCTATTGTTGAAACATTTTTTTCATGGTATGGAGTTGGAAAGCTTTAATAGCCTTTGTGAGCGCTATGCCAAGGAGCAATTGCCCAAGATGATTAAGCACAATGCTCTGCAAAGGATAGACTGGCATCAAAGGGAAGGCCACAAGGTGGTGGTCGTTTCAGCTTCTTTGGAAAATTGGATCGAGCCATGGAGTTCTCAGATGGGCTTGCAAGTTATCGCATCAACATTAGAGGTCGTTGAGAACAAGGTCACAGGAAGATTATCAGGTAACAACTGCAATGGTCTTGAAAAGGTAAGACGAATTAAAGAATCGCTGGATACACAAACCATTACCTATAGTTATGCCTATGGCAATAGCAGCGGTGACAAGGAGATGCTGGCTTTTGTCGACGAAGGTTTTCTAAATCGTTTTTCTTAGTTGCTTCTTTGAAAAAGTGTTTTGATCTCGTCAACACGATCTTTCGACTTCAATCGCGTATAAACCTCTCTTACCGTAATGTCTTCGGGCCAATTTCGGACATAAAAGGTGGCAATTTTTTCCGCTTCAGCGTAGAACCCCGCTTCTAACGCACAATGTAAACTGGCACGATAGGCTTTCTGTTCGGAGGGATAGGAAAATGTGATAAGTTCTTTGGACACCTCATAGGCCTTATCATAGGCACGATCTACAAAATATGCTTCCAAGGTCAATAATTTCACATCGTATAACTCATAGTATTTAGACGACCTTTCGAAGTAATCCAGGGCTATTTTGGGCTCTTTTCTCGTTCGCAGATGATAACGGCCCTGCATAAAAAGGAACCTGCCAAATTCATAATCGATCAATTTGGTCGAGTGAGGTGCTATAGCGCGAATCACTTCCTCGCCTCTGAACTTTCTACTTTGCTCGTAATTGGGATCTGCCTTTAAAACATCATCATAGAATTTCGCGCTTCCCTCATAGTAGGTCTTATAAAAATGAACGGCTATCGTATCCATTCGGTCGTTTAAACTATTTTGGTCATTGTGTACCAAGACGATAGGAATTGAGAGCATTGCCAAGACCGAAGCCACATTGATGACACCTTTAGGCGCGAGGTCCATCTCAGTCTCGCTGACCAATGCTATCGAGAAAAACAACAATGCAATGCTTGGAATACTAAAAAGGTCCCAATCGATAGGCATACTTAACAGAGGATTGATCATAAATAGTAATGACGAGAAAAGAATAAGAGATGTGCCTGTAAAAACGACAGCGGTAGCATTCCAATTCAATTTTTTAGGTTTTATGATCGAAATTAGCAGTATTACCAACAAAGCGATGGGCGACCACATTAAAATAGCGTTCAAATAATCCAAGATATGATTTACACTTAATAGGTCATAGGTATCCAATGGCGGTTTTGGAGAGAACAGGGGAAGAAATAGATGGTCATATTCAAAGGCTTCTGTCCTTAAGCTTCGGTCGTCGATATGGTCTTCAAAATAAAAGAAGTATAAAATAGCCCCGATCACAAAGATCGGCGCTAAGATGTAATTTGCAGCCGATTTCCAACTTGGTGATGACCCTTTAAGATGTTTCCAGAGCAATATCACATAACCTGGCACGAGTAAAAGATTGATGGCATGCACTTTTAAACAGACAAGTAAGAGTACAAATAGCCAAATGAGCAGCGATGTTTTTTCTGTACTCAAATATTTGAAGGCCAATGTAAACCACCAAAGCTGCATAAAGAGTAGCATCGCATAAATTTCTGTGTGGCCAAAGAAATTGAGCATAAAAGGTGCAGTGATCCCTGCCAATACCATTACGATCTTCCAAACATTATTCTTTAAGGTCTTTAAGACAAAAGAGACCCACAAGAACACAAAAGCACCACCAAAAAAGGCGTCAAAAACGATAAAGGCCCATTTATAGGAAAGCTTAAAGAATACCGCTACGTAGGTGACCAATGAAAAGACCGTTGCCTGTCCGGCCCATGCGCCTAGGCTAAAATCGAAGAAGGCCTCGTTGGCGCCATCGGGGATACTGGGAGGAATTTTGTTTAGATGTGGTGCTACGCGATACGAGTCTCCATAAAAGTCATAGATCATTGGAAAAACGAGCATCAATATCATATATGTTAGAGCAAGGCCGGAGGCCCAAGTGATCTTGTAGTCCCATATCTTAGAATCCAAGATCGTACGGCGCGATGGTATAAAAAAACGGTATAGAAACAGTCCGCAACAAAAGAGGATGATGGCCTTTGCCAGAGGGGAGATGAACGCTATGAAATGGAGACTCCACCAAGGTTCTGGGAATAGCCATCCAAAAATATATAAGCTTGAAAATATAACCAGAAGCAATAACAAGATTTTATTGGATCGATCCATGAAGGCGAATACTGTTTTTGGTGGCAATATACTCTAAAAACTGCGATCGCAACAAGCCTTCTTTTTGCACGCCTAAATGAATTTTAGCCCAAAACTTTTTAATTGTAAGAAAATACGTTAATTGTTTAGGGGTAATTAAACCCATTTTTTGACTTTTCGGCGGTAAAATTTCAGTTAATCAGGTAGTTGAGTATATATTTACCAAAGTAAATAAATTCCCTTCCAAAATGAAACCAACACCAAACCAACTCGTTTTAACAATTTGCCTAATTCTATTTACCCTTCCTTTTTATGCACAGACCAACAACCAGGCGCTAGGTACGGCAGCCGGAGCTTCCATCACATCGGGAGATAACAATGTGATGATCGGTGATTCTGCCGCTACGAGCTTAAGCTCGGGTTTAAATAATACCATGGTAGGCTACAGGGCTGGCCGAAGACAGACCAGTGCCAGTGACAATATCTTTATAGGTAAAGATGCTGGATTTTCGAATACCACCGGTACAGATAATGTGTACATTGGGGTAGAGGCTGGCTTTAATAGTACAGCAACCGACAACGTATTCATTGGTACGGAAGCTGGAGAATTTAACACTACCGGATCAGATAACGTCTTTATTGGAGAAGAGGCTGGACAAGCCAATATAGCAGGTAGAGACAATGTCTTTATCGGGGAAGATGCTGGTTATAATAATGACAGCTCTGGTCTTGGGCTTGCAGACGAAAATACCTTCGTCGGTAATACCGCAGGACGACAGAATACCGATGGTTATAAGAACGCCTTCTTTGGAAATGAAGCGGGTTACGACAATACCACAGGATTTCATAATACCGCAATAGGAGATTCTGCCGGAATCGACGCTAGTGATGGTCACAACAATACCTATGTCGGACATGCCTCAGGTGCTGCCAATGAGCATGGCGATTATAACACCTTTATAGGTTCGTATGCTGGATACGACAACAACCGTCTCAATTCTACCACAAATGCTAATCGAAATACCTACGTTGGGTTTCAAGCGGGCTATACGAATAGAGATGGAGAGGATAACGTTGGTATGGGATATGATGCCGATTTCACGGTCACTGTCAACCAAAGGGCCACCTTTATAGGTTCTACGATCGACCTAGATGCAGATGATGCAGTACTGATGGGCTACGGTATCGATGTTGCCAATGCCAACAGAATGGTGGTGCTAGGTGCCAATTCACAGTCGTATGGAGATGGGGATGTTATCATTGGTTATAATGTGAATAACGATTTTACAGATGCCATCGACTTTAAGACTGCTATTGGATATCAGGCCAATGTTAGAGGAAATTTTGGCATTGGAATCGGATATCAAGTAAATATTGATAATCTTCAATCGATTGCGATCGGAGGAAATTCAACCGTTCAAGCAGATGGGAGTATCGCCATCGGTCAAAATGCTAGAGCCGATGGGACCAACGCAGGTGGAACATCGAATATTTTAAGTGTCGCCTTGGGCCACTCGGCCAGAGTTACCGATTCGTTGGGTATTGCCATAGGGTTCAATGCGAGAAGTAACGCAGCCAATTCTATAGCAATAGGTGCCAATGCTCAAGCAAATACTGAGAATGTCTTATTGCTTGGTGGTGCCACGCTTCCGTTAAGTGTGGGTGTAGGAACCAACAATCCAAGCGCCAATGCCTCTATGCACCTGGCAGATACCAATAAAGGTTTCTTGGTCAATAGAATGACGACCGCTTTGCGTACAACACTTGGGAGTGGATTAGGTGTTGCCGATGACGGATTGATGGTATATGATACCGAAGACAAAGGACTTTATACCTGGGACGGCTCTGCCTGGCAAAGTGCCGGAGGAGGCGCTGATATGGACAATCAAGAATTATCATTTGATGGAAGCATCTTAAGTATTTCTGGCGGTGTCAACACCGTCGACCTTACAACACTTACCACCGATCTAGAAGCAAGGGTCACGGCTTTAGAAAGTGCAGCCTCGACCACCACCGGAAATACACCAGAACAGTTCAACTTCCAATCGGTGATCAGGGATGGTGCAGGAGATGCCATAACCAATCAGTTGGTCGGCATGCGTATCAGTATATTGCGAGGTGGACCTACAGGCGCCGCCGATTATATAGAAGAACATTCCTTGACGACCAGTGATAAAGGACTCATCAACCTCGTTGTTGGCGGCGGAAGCGTTACCAGTGGTACTTTCGATGCTATCGATTGGTCTTCCAATACCTTTTATCTTCGTGTGGAAGTCGACACTTCGGGAGGTACGTCGTATGTGAATATTGGCACCTCACAATTGATCAGTGTGCCTTATGCCTTGCATGCCAAGACAGCAGAATCTATTACGGGTGTGAGTGCGGCTCGTATCAATGAGCAAATGGATATCAAGCAACAAGAGGTAGATGCGAAGATCAAAGAGATCAACGAGCTTCGTGAAGAGCTGAATAGCTTGAAACAACAGATGCAAGAGGTGCTGTCTTCCTTAGGAAAGCAAGAAAAAGAATAGTCAAAGTATTTCGAAAAAATAACAAGATCAGGAATTTGGCGTCCGTTTAAGATGATTTAATTTTCATCTTAAACGGGCGCTTCTTTATAGGAAATTTATCATGATTCCCATAAAATATTGAAAATGATTCATGTGTAGGTTTTTAAGCACGTATTCCTACCTGTTTGTCTAATTTAATTTGAAGAGATAATCAAATTAAGGTACATTTGCCCAAACTTTCACACCTTTCACAATGAAAAAACAACTACGCCTTTTGGTGGTCGCCCTCCTTTCGCTATGCGGCACCACCTCCATCAACGCACAAACCTTGAACGAATCTTTGGGTACGGGAGCGGGAGCTTCCATCACCACTGGAGATTATAACACCATGATCGGGGATTCTGCGGCAACTACATTGTCTTCTGGATCACAGAATGTGATGGTGGGTACACGAGCGGGTTTTAGTCAGACTTCTGCTCAAGATAATGTGTTCATCGGACGTGACGCAGGTTATTCAAATACCACGGGCACGGACAACGTCTATATCGGACGATCTGCTGGTTTCTTAAGTACTTCCACGGACAATGTTTTTGTGGGTACTGAGGCTGGTCTTAGCAATGTTGCTGGCTTTGATAATGTCTTTGTCGGAGAACAGGCAGGTTTTCGAAATGCTGGTGGCGACAGAAATACGTTTATCGGTGAAGATGCTGGATATAGCAATACCGAAGGAAATGAGAACACTTTCGTGGGACGTACAGCAGGTAGGAACAATACCGATGGTTATAAGAATGCCTTCTTCGGAAACGATGCAGGCTATGATAATACGACAGGGTTTCACAATACGGCTATCGGAGATTCTGCGGGTACTGATATGGGCGGAGCGCATAACAACACCATGATTGGTCATGCAGCGGGTGCGGCCACTGAACATGCCGATTACAACACTTTTGTAGGATCTTATGCTGGTTGGGATAATAATAGAACTAATGCTACCAACAATGCTAATCGAAATACCTATGTCGGTTTCTATGCCGGGTATTCCAATAGAATTGGAGAGGACAATGTTGGGATGGGGTACGATGCCAACTTTACTGTAACCTCTAATAGTAGAGCGACCTTTATGGGTGCTAGTATCAACTTGGATGCCGATGATGCGGTATTGATGGGATATGGTATCAATGCAGATGGTGGTAATAAGATGATCGTTCTTGGTGCTTTTGCGCAGGCCTATGGCGAAGGAGATATCGTTGTAGGATATAATGCTTATAACGACTTTACTGGGAGCTTTGAGAATTACAAAACAGCCATCGGATATGAGGCCAATGTACGACAAAACTATTCCATAGGGATAGGTTATCAGGTAGATGTGGACAATACACAAGGGATTGCTATAGGTGGGTCTTCTGTGGCTCAAGGTGATGGTGCCATCGCTATTGGATATAACGCCAAGGCAGATACGATCACTAATGCTAGTGCGTATAGCGTTGCCATAGGACATTCCTCGCGTGCAGTAGATACCCTATCCATTGGTTTAGGATATAAAGCGTATGCCAGTGGAAAATATAGCGTAGCCATTGGTCCAGAGGCTAGGGCAGAGCAAGATAATACCATGGTACTTGGAGGTGCTACCTATCCTTTAAGTGTAGGTATCGGTACCGACACTCCAAACGCCAACGCTTCCTTAGAGTTGGCAGATACCAACAAAGGATTCTTGGTCAACAGAATGACCGGCGCCTTACGAACTACTTTAGAAGGCAGCTTGGCAGCCGCAGATGAAGGGTTGATGGTCTATGACACGGATGACAAAGCGTTATACGTTTGGGACGGCGCTGCTTGGATCGGGGCCACCACAGATACTGATACCGATGATCAAACATTGAGTATCGTCAATGACAGTCTTTATATACAAGACGGCAATTTCGTTCTTCTAAATCCTTACCTAGATAATACCGACAATCAAACACTGGCTTTGACGGTCAATGACCTTACGTTGACCAGCGACGACGGTACGGATACCGTAGACCTTTCTGGCTATTTGGATAATACCGATGCACAGGATCTAAGTCTTACAGGCAACACCTTGAGTTTGACCAATGATGGTACAACAGTAGATCTTTCGGCCTACGTAAATACCGATAGTCAGAATTTAACTTCGGCAAGCCTTAGTGGTAATACACTTACAGTTGCCATTGAAAACGGAACTTCTGTAGATGTAGACCTGTCACCGATATTATCAACCTTGGAAGCCGAAAATACAGCACAGCAAGCGCAGATCGATGATCTTCTGGCAAGAGTTACGACCATTGAGGCCTGTGCCTGTGGAGGAACGCTCAGAACTGATGAATTTGGAGCCAGAGCAAATAAACCAGTGCTTTATCAGAACATTCCAAATCCATTTAAGAATACTTCGAGCATTGCCTATTACTTACCACAGAATGTCTCTAATGCCAAGATGGTATTCAGTGATGGTAACGGGAAGATCGTTGCGCAGATGGATATCGCCGAAAGAGCTGAAGGCGAAGTAAATATCAATAGTCAAGGTCTAGCGGCCGGAGTTTACTTCTACACCCTTTGGGTAGATGGGAAAAAGGTCGATACTAAAAAGATGGTAGTAGAGTAAAACTACACATCCAAAATATTATAAGTGAACCGTTCTCTTTATGAGAGCGGTTTTTTTATTTTTACACATATGAGAGCGATGCACGTCGATACTTTAAACACCTTTCTTATTCTGCTGTCGTTGATATTGGCCTATATGTTACCCTTCGAGTTGTTTCTATTGGCCTATGCCATTCTAGGGCCCTTGCATTACCTCACCGAAATACAATGGATACAAGGCAAGAAATACTTTGTGAAGAGCAAGAGCTGGAAATACTTGATCATCGTTTTTGCTTTTACTTTTTCTATACCTATAGTCTTGTCACTTTCATATTTTGATGGGATTGAAAACGAATGGTTTCAATTCCTAAAATACGATGCAAGGACCTATCTCAACGGACTCTTATTTTTAGCCTTGGTGACAGCCTTGTCATTGGTTGTTTTTAAGAAGGAGAAAGTACAATTGATAGCCATAGCTGTTGGAATTGTCATCGCCATACTCTTGAATCAGTTCATGGAATACCACGTTGTCGTAGGTATCTTTTTACCGACCATCATCCATGTCTTTCTCTTTACGCTGCTCTTTATGTTATATGGCAACCTAAAGACGCATAGCAAGACGGGGTATCTCAATGTCGTTTTGATGCTATTGATACCTTTCTTTATTTTAAATCTAAGCTTGCCCGACGCCTTTTATGAGTTTTCTAACGAAACGAAGGAGATCTTTACCGAGAACAGTTTTTTTGTACTCCCAACACAACTGTCGAGAATGTTGGGCTTTAGTGACGGCTCTCAATTCTTCTTTTATGATCAGTTGATGATCAAGATCCAAATATTTGTATCCTTTGCCTATACCTATCACTATCTCAACTGGTTCTCTAAGACGACCGTTATCGGATGGCATAAGCAGCTAACTACCAAACGATCTTTAATTATCCTTGCGGTTTGGATCGCATCGATGCTGTTATACGCATATGATTATAAATTGGGTTTAGCTTTATTGCTATTTTTGAGTGTGCTTCACGTTTTTATGGAATTTCCTTTGAACGTTATTTCGATAAAAGGTATTGGGCAGTTCGTTTACAGTAAATTCAGAAGTGGATAGATCAACTATAATATTTATATCATTCAATTGATGAAGAACATCATATTTTTCTTTTTGATACTATTTCTTTCCTGTGGAAAAGAGCATCGCGCTCCTCGTGATTTCAGTCACGTTGAGGTGGAAGTGATCTACAAGAACGAATCTGCCAGTTTTAGGGCTATCGAGATCGATAAGCAGGAAAATTTGGTCTTTGCTGACAACAATGGCATCGTCGGTATCATCGATGTAAAGAACGATCGTTCTAAATTCATTCAAACAAAACGCGACACCTTGGTACCCCATTACCGATCGCTGGCCATAGCTAATGGTCATCAACTTGCGTTGAGCATCGCCAATCCCGCTTTGCTCTATCATAGTGAGCAAAAAGATTTCGTCTACACTGAGGAAAACGAGAAGGTATTCTACGATGCCATGCACTTCTGGAATGATGAAGAGGGGATTGCGATGGGAGATCCAATAGAAGATTGTCTTTCGGTGATCATCACCAGAAATGGTGGTCACTCTTGGCGGAAGGTCTCTTGTGAAGTCCTTCCTAAAACTGAAGAAGGAGAAGCGGCATTTGCAGCCAGCGATACCAATATTGCCATTGTTGGAAATGATACGTGGTTGTTTTCAGGTGGAAAGAAAAGTCGGGTATTTTATTCATCAGATAAAGGAATAACTTGGACAGTGTTCGACACACCTATCATTCAAGGAGAGCCTGCACAAGGAATTTATTCAGGGGATTTTTATGATGAGAATCATGGGATCGTGATAGGAGGGGATTATACAAAGCCCGAGGAAAATACTGCTAATAAAGCGATCACAAAAGATGGAGGCAAGACCTGGCAATTGGTGAGCAGCGGGAAAGAACCTGGTTATAAGAGTTGTGTCCAATATGTGCCTTGGGGAGATGCAAAGGAAATAATGGCAGTAGGTTTTACCGGGATTTCATATAGCAATGATGGAGGAGAGGAATGGACGGCGCTTTCAGATGAAAGCTTTTACACGCTTCGATTCCTAAATGATACAGTGGCCTATGCCGCCGGAAAAGGCAGAATAGCCAAGTTGACATTTAAGCAGATCTAAAGGTGTTTGCTCTCAAAAACGAATAAGAAAAGGAGAGCTTTTCTGCTCTCCTTTCTAACTAACCAACTAACTCAAAATCAAAGTCAACCTTCAATTAAACATTGACCACTATATATCTTTTTCCGGATCTTTTATAGTAGACGCCACCACTTTTGTAGTACCTTACACCTCTTACTTTTACGACCTTGTAACCTCTAGGCAATTTGGTTACCGCTGCGCCGACCGGAGCCTTTATTGTAATGTATCTTCCGTTGCTCTTTTTGTACCATACACCTTTGGAGATATAGTACCTGCTGTTGTTATGTACTACAACTCTGGGGTTATGTACTTTGGTGACGACCACGGTTTTTGCAGGTCGTACCGCTACTGCGGTGCGAGTGGCGCAGGAGGTAAACGCTATTGCTAAAACAAGGGTGGTAATAATGGATCTTAGGGCTTTCATAATATTTTTGTTTTTATTGTTGATATAAGTAAGACCTGCTCAACAAGGAAAGGTTTAACCAAGAGGCAAAAAAAAGAACAGGCATATGACCCGTTCTTTATGAATAATAGTGAACAATCTTTTATGGCTAATCAATTATTACCGAAACGTCTTTTGCGTTGTTCTCTGAACTTTTTAATGATCTCTCTGTTGAAGTCATCCTCAGCTTTTCTGAGCAGAATAATTTTCCTTGCAGAAATCACTTTTCGAAGATCAGTAACGAGCTTTATGCGTTCGGCATGTAAGTTCTTTTCAATGTCCAACATCTCCTGAAGAAGTTGTTCGGCTTCGTTGTCGGAGATATCTCCACCGCTGGCTCTCAGTTGCCGTTTGATCTTTCCAAGATCTTCGTTTTTCAACTTATAGCTGGCCTCATCAAAGGCATTGTAGATCGGCCAAAATTGTTGCGCTTCCTTGCTAGAAAGGTCAAGCCTTTCTGTAATGAAGGCAACTTTCAGGGCTTTTATCTTTTCTTTTGCTGGGCGCTGGGCAAACAACGACGTTGATGCGAGCAATAACATCACAGCGAGTATAGTAAATCTAGGTTTCATTCGTTAGGCTTTTTTTCTCTGTAATAATCTTATTTTTAATTAACTGACCAATAGTAATCATCGGTTCTATGGCCGTTTTATGTACAAATCAATTTGTTTGGCTCGTTTCATATAGATAATCGTCTACACTTTCTATATTGTTATTTATGAACTCGATCACCTCTTCATCGGAATATTCCTCTTCAATGATCTCGGCATAATCTAATGTCTCCGTGCCAAATACCTCTGCAATCTCATAGCTATTTAAAGTGGTGCCTGTTGCGATGTACTTCTCGATGTCTTCATTTTCGATCTGCGCCCATTGCTTCTCTAGGTCTGATGCTCCCGGAAATGCAAATTTGATGGCGACGAAGAGCAAAATGGCGGCAGCTACGCCAGATATCGCATAATAATATTTTTTGTACGAGTGAAGCTTCACAACTTTGGTGGACGATGCCTTATCTTGGTTCAATTTATCGAACAGCCGTTCTTCAAAGCTTGAAAAATAACCGTCGGGAACGCGCATCCCTTCCTTTGCTGGAAGCTTTTCTGTAAGCATCTTTTCATCCAACTGTTCATTCATATTTTCAAAATAACCGCTTGGGACGGACATGCCATCATCCTTTGGTAGACTGATTTCTGAACTATTCAATTTATCAAAAAGAGCATCTCCAAAAGTTTCAAAGTATCCTTGGGGTACCTTAAAACCGTCTTTTTTATCGGCGTTATGTGATTTTTCTTTACTCATTTACAGGTTTGACATTAAAATCGCTTTAAGGTTTAATGCTCATTTGTTAAATAAAACTCAATTTTTTTTACAGCATGATGGTAGGAGGCCTTTAAGGCTCCTACTGAAGTGTCCAATACATCCGACATATCCTGGTACTTCATATCTTCGAAATACTTCATATTAAAGACCATGCGCTGTTTTTCGGGTAAAGTGGCTAAGGCTTTTTGCAGTTTTAGCTGTATCTCATCCCCTTCAAAATATACATCGGATTGGAGGTTGTTCACTAATTGTTGATATACCTCTTCACTAGAGATACCTTGCTTTTTGGACCTATTATTGATAAATGTGATGGCCTCATTGGTCGCTATGCGGTACATCCAAGAGTATAGTTTACTTTCTCCTTTAAACTTGTCAATACTCCTATATACTTTTATAAATGTATTTTGCAGAACGTCATCAGTGTCATCATGATTCATTACCATGCGTCTAATATGCCAATACAGACGCTCTTGGTACAAGGCCACCAACTTGCGAAACGCAACCTCTTGGGTTTGCCGGTCCTTGAGTTCTTCGATAAGGGTAAATTCTGTTGTCAATGCGTACGATTTGGTTCTTTGACTAAAGATATTGAAAAAGGTTTAAAACTAATTTTTGTAGGATTTATGGGGCAGGAAACTACCTGTTAATAAAAATATGATGTCATTAATCGATTTTTTTTAACTTTTTATCGATAGTTTCAGATAAAATTATATCTTAGCAAAGCAATTCACATTTTATATTACAGTGTATTAGTTAGGTTTTCCAAGTAACCAAAATTGCGTCCCTACAATTTTAAAGGATGAGGAAGTAAGACACCCTCATCCTTTTTTTGTGCCCCATCCTTATAGTCTTCTGTCTTTGTTCGGAGCTCGAGATAATTTAGAGGTAGATGTTGTGAAAAGGTCATATTTTGTTGTGAACTGTCAGAAAAGTGTTGTTAACCGAAAAAAACGTGCATTTCGCCTTTTAATCTATTTTATAGGTTTATTCGTCCAAAATAATCGAGATGTATGATTCTTCTGTTGCATATTTGAAGTGTTGAATGATTATTTGCCTTAACCATTAAAACATACGGATATGACAACATTACTACTCATCAAGAATATTTTTTCTAGTGCTTTTAACCAGATCGAGAATGCTTTTTTAGCGTTTCTATTTAAACTGGCAACATTGTTTTGCGTGGTACTCATCGGAACAATTATCTATGCGTTTGTGTATAGACTTGCCACAGGATTCGCATTCTAAGCTGTCGATAAAACCAAATACGCACACGAAAAATAAAATCTTGAGTTGGCCAAGCTCAAGGTTTTTTCCTGTTTTACAACTTCCCTAAATGGTCACATATAGTCATTCAAAAGATTGCATCTCTACCAGCTTGCTATAAGTTCCTTTGTTCGCCATCAATTGGTCGTGCGAGCCTTGTTCTACGATCTTGCCTTTCTGCATCACTACGATAGTGTCTGCATTCTGTATGGTGGACAGTCGGTGGGCGATGACGATAGAAGTTCTATTCTTCATCATATTCTCTAGTGCGATCTGCACCAACCGTTCGGATTCGGTATCAAGGGCCGAAGTCGCCTCATCCAGTACCATGATCGGTGGGTTCTTGAGTACGGCTCTCGCTATGGAAAGGCGTTGTTTCTGCCCTCCACTAAGTTTGTTGCCACTATCGCCTATATTGGTATCTAAACCTTGGGGGAGCTCCATGACAAATTCGTAAGCATTGGCAATTTGTAAAGCTTCGATGATCTCTTCTTCCGCAGCGTTCTCCTTTCCCAATAGAATATTGTTGCGCACGCTGTCATTGAATAAGATAGAATCCTGGGTGACCATACCCATAAGACCACGAAGCGAGGCTTTTTTAAGATCTCTGATGTCAATACCATCAATATTGATACTTCCTTCGTTAACATCATAGAACCTCGTGACCAGATTGGCGATGGTGCTCTTTCCACTTCCAGATTGTCCTACCAACGCGATCGTCTTTCCTTTTGGGACGACTATTGAGAAATTTTTTAGCACATAATCATTCTCATACTTGAAGGAAACATTCTCTATCGTGATTCGTTCATCGAAGGTATTTTTAGCTATAGCATCAACTTTGTCTTCGATCGGATTTTCGGTCTCTAGCACTTCGAGTACTCTGGTCGCTGCGGCATCACCACGTTTTACGCTATAACTCGCCTTTGAAATGGCCTTTGCAGGTGTCAAAATATTGTAGGCAAGCATAATATAGCCCAGGAAAAAACTGGGCTCCATGGTTTTTTCGACAAATACCAAATAACCGCCATAGACCAAAAGAACGCCTATCACTATAATGCCTAAAAACTCACTGACCGGCGAAGCAAGATTCTGGCGATTCATCACCGCGTTGGAATATTGATAAAAGCGATCTTTAGATTCGGCAAATTTCTTTTCGAAGATGCCTTCGGCGGTGAACGCTTTGATCACCTTGAGCCCCCCCAAAGCTTCTTCTACGATAGACAAAAAGGTGCCCTGTTCTTTCTGAAGTTTGGTCGAGGAGCGTTTTAATGACTTTCCTATCCTAGAGATGATAATTCCTGTTACTGGAATAAAAACGAAAACGAACAAGGTTAATTTTACACTGAAGATGATCATGGTGATCAACGAAAACAGGATGGTCAGAGGTTCCCTAAATATCATTTCCAATACCGAGAGAAAAGAATTACGGATTTCATCTACATCGCTCGAGAGCCTAGCTATGGTATCTCCCTTGGTCTTATCGGAATATTGTCCAATAGGAAGGGAAATGACTTTTTTGAAAAGACGATTACGAAGATCTCTCACCACGCCATTTCGTAAGAACGTAATAAAGAACATCGCGGCATAATTGAAGAGATTCTTTAGCATGAAGATCGTGATGATCATCCCTATCATGTACAACAACACCTTGAATTCACCATGTTCTTCTACTTTAGTTGAAATAAAATAATTGAGATAGCTCTGCAAATAGTCTTTCAATTCATAAAATCCTTTATAGACAGGCGCTGCATATTTTACTCTTTCTTTAGAGAAGATGACCTGTAAGACCGGTATCAAGGCCACAAACGATAGGGTGCTGAAGAGCGCGTACAGAATATTGAAAAAGATGTTAAGGTAGGCGTACTTTTTATAGGGCCCTGCAAAGCGCAGTATTTTTCTGAAATAATTCATTAAACTAAATTAAGTTCCTTGACTATTCGATCGATCTTAGCCTCTAATACTGATTCAACTTCTGAAAACTTTGTAGTGGATGCCAACTTTTGGTGTACGCTAAAGTAAAACTTGATCTTAGGTTCTGTGCCACTGGGACGTGCAGCAATTTTGGTCCCGTCTTCGGTATAATAGATAAGGACATTGGATTTTGGTACTGTAAGCGCTTCTTCTATTCCGGTGATCATATTTTTTGACACCGAACTTTGATAATCCTCTATCTTCACCACTTTAGCACCATCTATAGTTTCAAGTGGCCGCTGGCGCAGGTCGATCATTGTCTGTTTTATCTCTTCAGCTCCGCTGATGCCCTTACGCACCAAAGAGATCAACCTTTCTTTGTACAGGCCATGCTTCACATACAATTCGATCAGCTGCTTGTATAATGAGCTTCCGCTAGCTTTTGCCTGAGTGGCGATCTCGCATGCCAGTAAGGATGCGGTCACCGCATCTTTATCTCTTACAAAATCACCTGTCATAAATCCAAAACTCTCTTCCCCGCCACCGATAAAATCTTGTTCTGGATGGTCCTTGATCATCTTTGCGATCCATTTAAAGCCTGTGAGTCCAATTTTGCATTCCACATTGTAGGCTTCCGCCAGGCGCTCCATCATCGGTGTAGAAACAATGGTAGAGCCTATGAATTCGTTCCCATCGATCTTCCCTTCTTTTTTCCACTGTTCCAGCAAAAAGTGGGTCATCACGACCATGGTCTGATTTCCATTGAGCAAGATCATCTTGTTGTCTAGGTCCCTAACGGCAATTCCCAAGCGATCACTATCTGGATCGGTACCGATCACCATATCGGCATTGGTCTCTTCGGCTATTTTCAACGCCATTTCCAAGGCTTCAGGCTCCTCGGGATTTGGTGATTTCACGGTAGGAAAGTTGCCATCGGGTTTGGCCTGTGCTTCAACGATGTGTACGTTTCCATAACCGGCACGTTTCAATACTTCGGGCAAAATGGTGATCGACGTACCATGCAATGAGGTAAAAACGATCTTGAACTGATCCTTTCCTTTTACGTTAAAACTAGCATTCGCTATAGATGCTTCAATGAAAGCTTCGTCGAACTCCTCGCCGATCGTCTGAATCAAAGAAGCGTCAGATTCAAATCTTATATCCGAGAACTTCAATGAATTGATCTCATTGATGATCTCGGCATCTTGTGGAGGAACGATCTGTCCGCCATCGGTCCAATACACCTTATAGCCATTATATTCTGGTGGATTGTGAGAAGCTGTAAGTACGATTCCACAATGGCAATCGAGATATTTTACCGCAAAGGACAGCTCTGGTGTTGGCCGCAATTCTGAAAACAAGAACACTTGGACCCCGTTTGCAGAGAAAACATCCGCGACCACTCGGGCTAGCGTATCACTATTATGACGACAATCATAGGCGATAGCTACTTTTAGGGCTTCGTCTGGATATACGTTCTTAAGATAATTGCTAAGTCCTTGGGTATTCTTGCCTAATGTATATTTGTTAATGCGATTGGTGCCTACGCCCATTACGCCTCTCATCCCTCCGGTACCAAATTCAAGATCCTTGTAGAAACTTTCCACAGCCTCTTCGGGTTTCTGGTCTAGGAGTTCTTTTACTGCTATTTGCGTTTCGTGATCAAAAGTTGGAGAAAGCCACTCGTTGGCTCTTGTGAGTATTTCCTTGTCCATAGGATTTTACAGCAGAATTTGTACCTGCAAAAATAGGCTTTTACGCGGAACTGGAATTTTAAAGCACATGATAATTTACTCTATATATTCGTTTGTTGGGAAATTTTATAGCGTTCGCCACTTCTTTTTGTTCGCAAAATGATTTCGCCCAGAAAGCCTGCGAGAAAAAATTGTGTCCCTAGGATCATCGTTGTCAAAGCGATATAAAATTCGGGACGTTGCGTAATAAGGCGCCCTAACTTTTCTATAAAAAGTTTATCGATTCCCAGATAGACGGCAAACAAGAGTCCCACAGCGAACATGATAGAACCGATGAGTCCAAAAAAGTGCATGGGACGCTTTCCGAAGCGAGACATGAACCAAATGGTGATCAGGTCGAGAAAGCCGTTGATAAATCGGTCCATCCCAAATTTAGTATGTCCATATTTACGCGCTTGATGTTGAACCACTTTCTCTCCGATCTTTGAAAACCCAACATTCTTGGCCAGCACAGGAATATAGCGATGCATTTCTCCATGAACATCGATGCTCTTTATCACAGTGTTTCGATATGCTTTTAGCCCACAATTAAAGTCATGCAGTTTTAGGCCAGAGGTTCTCCTCGCAGCCCAATTGAAGAGTTTGGAAGGTAGATTTTTGGAGATTACAGAATCATAGCGTTTTTTCTTCCAGCCAGATACAAGATCGTATTGATCCTCGACGACCATCTTGTAAAGCTCTGGAATTTCTTCCGGATTATCTTGTAGGTCTGCATCCATGGTAATCACCACGTCTCCTTTGGCAGCGGCAAAACCGGCATGTAAAGCCTGTGATTTGCCAAAATTCTTTAAAAACCGAATTCCTTTTACCTCCTTCTGTTCTTTAGAAAGTCGGTCGATGATACTCCAGGACGCGTCGGTGCTGCCATCGTCGATAAAAAGAATCTCGTATGTAAAGCGATTGGATCGCATTACTCTTGCGATCCAATCGTATAGTTCTTGTAGCGATTCTGCTTCGTTAAGTAGTGGTATTACTACTGAAATGTTCATTTACTATACATTAGTATGAACGGTAAAAATAGTGATTTGTTAGTAATCTGGCTGCGCTTTTTTAAGGATTAGACCTCCAACCAGGCCAACAACTAATCCGAAGAGAACATACATGATCAAAATTACTGGATATCCTATCCAAAAGTACTTGATTCCCATTTCCTTTTGCTGTTGCATTTGTTCTGGAGTAATATTCGATTCTTGAGCAGCTTCGGCCAGTTTAAAGTCCATGACCTTTGCGGCAAACTCTGGATCAAGTACATTCGATAGCAAAATGGTGTATAAGATCATCAGTATGCCGGTAATAACCATTATTCCTGTGCCCATCTTCAATCCTTGAGAGAGCTTCAAGAATCCATCGTTCGCTTTTCTAAAGCTATAAATAGCCCAGATAATAAGGCCAGCCGCGATGATCATTTGCGCTATTCCAGCTGCAGAATTTTCTCGATAAATCTTTTCAGGGAAATAGAACATTGCACTAAAAGCAACTCCTAGAGATCCTAAAATAAGACCATAGGTCCATGCAAATTTACCTGTTTTTGGTGGTTGTTTTTCCATAATTTAGTTTGTTTACAGTTATCAAGTTAGTAAACATTCTTAAGGTTTTGTTACAGTCTTTAAATTTTTCATGTAATTTTACTTTTAGCGTCTTGGAATTTTATAAAAAAACAGTACATTTGCACCCGCCTAAACATAGTTGACAGGCCTAAATAGAAAAACGATATTTAAAGATATACTAAGATGAAAAAGGGAATCCATCCAGAGAACTATAGAATGGTAGCGTTTAAAGATATGTCCAATGATGATGTGTTCTTAACGAAGTCTACTGCTGATACCAAAGAGACCATCGAGATCGACGGTGCAGAGTATCCATTGATAAAGTTGGAAATTTCTAGAACATCACATCCATATTATACTGGTAAATCCAAGTTGGTCGATACCGCTGGACGTATCGATAAGTTCAAGAACAAATATGCAAAATTCAAAAAGTAAATTCTCTTACTTTTACAATATATGAAACCTCCGAATTTTCGGAGGTTTTTTATTTTACAAGAATCATCGTTGATCGCAGCTCCGTTAAATCAGCTATATTTACTAAAAAATTTGAAAGATGAATTATATTCTCTTTGATGGGCCTTCCCGCAATGCATTGCTGCCATTTACTTTTACCCGACCCGTTGCCGATATCCGCATTGGAATACTCTCCATTAGAGAAAAATGGGAGAAATATTTGGGTTACACGACAACGACCGTCACTGAGGAATATTTGTCCGAAAAATGGCCTATGGTCGAGTTAGAAGAGAATGTGATGCTCAATGCCTCCTTTTTGCCCAATGAAGAGATCGTGGCCTTGGTGAAATCCTTAGAAGAAAATCAGGCAGTGTTCTGTGGGGAGGAGGTCATCGCGTTTTTCACTACCTCGGCTCAAGAAGAGGTAGATTTAGAAAAATATGAGGCCATAGAATATGATGGCGATGTTTTACGCGTAGAAAATACATGGGATATCTTCTCTAAGAATGCTATGGCTTTAGAGGCAGATTTCGAGTTGCTGACCAAAGGAAGAAAATCGCAACCGATTCCGACAAGCAACAATGTGATCGCTGCCGAAAATATTTTCTTAGAGGAAGGGGCGAAGGTAGAATTCTGTACGTTAAATGCATCCACCGGGCCGATATACATAGGGAAAGGGGCAGAGATCATGGAAGGCAGCATCATCAGAGGTGGCTTGGCCATGTGCGAGCATTCGGTTCTAAAACTAGGTTCCAAGATCTATGGTGCCACGACCGTAGGTCCGTATTGTAAGGTTGGAGGAGAGGTAAACAATTCGGTTTTGTTTGCTTATTCCAATAAGGGGCACGAAGGCTTTTTGGGAAATTCGGTATTAGGCGAATGGTGCAACCTTGGTGCAGACACCAACAATTCTAATTTGAAGAACAACTACGCACCGGTACGATTATGGAGCTACGAAACAGAGAACTTCGCTAAAACTGGTTTGCAGTTTTGCGGGCTAATGATGGGAGATCATAGTAAGTGTGGTATCAACACCATGTTCAATACAGGAACAGTGGTAGGGGTAAGTGCCAATATCTTTGGGAGTGGCTTTCCTAGAAATTTCATCCCGAGCTTTGTCTGGGGAGGCGCCTCAGGATTTACCACCTATCTACCAAAAAAAGCCTATGAAACCGCTAGAGCAATGATGGCAAGGCGGGATATTGCGTTCGATGCCAAGGAGCAGGCCATCTTAGACCATATATTCGAGGAAACCAAGAAGTGGCGAAAGGATTAATCCTTTGCAATAAGAACATCTGATCTAGGGGTCTTCCTTACTTTTTTCAATGTCAATAGGTTAATTGGATTGATTCCCAGCCCATGAACATTCTTTCGTGTAAATCGAACCACCTCGTCATAGTATAGCGGTACCACAGGAGCCTTGGACATCACCAGCGAGTCCATCTTGGTATATAGCGCCTCTCGCTTTTTTTTGTCCGTGATCGTAAAAGATCTTTCGAAAAGTGGATCAAAGGCCGGGTCTGAAAAGTGGGTATAGTTTGGCCCGTTGGGTGTGAAGTTCGGGGTGTAAAATACCGAAAGGTAATTCTCAGGGTCAGGATAATCTGCGATCCAACTACCTCTAAAAACATCCAATTGACCAGACGATTTTTTTTGTCTCAGCGTTGGTGCAGGCATTACCTCGACAGCGATTTCCAACCCCAGTTTTCCCAATTCGCGTTGAATGTATTCACAAAAATCTTGATATTGACTGTTTGTGCCGATAGCGATGCTCGGATTTTGGTCGCCTGTCAGTGCCTTGTATTCCTCGATGAGCGCCTTGGCCTTCTTTGGTTGATAGTCATAATAGACAATGTCCTTATAACCAGGCATTCCCTTTGGAATAAACCCGGCGTAGGCAGGGTAACCAACACTATTGCGCAAATACTTCATCATCTTATCCCTGTCGAAACCGTAGTTTACGGCCTTTCTTATAAGCTCTGAGTTTACTGCAGGCGTCTTACTGTCTAAATAGAACCCTAAGAATTCTGTATTTAGAAAAGGACCTTTTTGCATGTTCACTTCCTCTTGGTACTTTTCTCGAAGTTTTCCATCTGCGGTGAGGATCTCGTCGATATAGGAGTTGTCCAAACTATTCAAAAAATCGATATTTCCCTGGGCGAATTGTAAGAACTCACTCTGCTTATCTGGAAGGAAGGTCACTGCGATGGCTTCGAGATAGGGGAGTTGTTGCCCCTTATCATCCTTTTCGTAGTACAACTCATTACGGCGCATCACCAATTTCACATTCTCTTCCCATAGTTTGAATTTAAAAGGACCTGTGCCTATTGGATGAGAACGAAAATCATTTCCAAAATGTTCCGCTACTTCATGGGGTACCACAGCTACATATTGCATGGTCATCAATCCCAAGAAAGCGGGGAAAGGATTTTTTAATCGAATGCGAAAAATTGAATCATTGATAGCGCTGTATTGCGCGACATTATTTAGTACCCAACCGCCGGGAGAAGCTACCTTCGCATCTTTCAATCGGTCAAAACTATAGACAAAATCATTGGCGACCACAGTACGGGTGCTATCTTTTCCAAAGAGAGGTGATTTATGAAAGTAAACATCGTCTCTAAGAAAAAAATCATAGGTAAGACCGTCTTCACTGATTTCCCAGCGTTTTGCCAAATCCGGGACAGGGGTGAGGTCGTCCTCGAGTTGCAGCAAACTGCTGAACATTTGGTTGATTGGCCAAATATTGGGGGGATTCCTTGCAAAAGCCGGATCTAGCGAGGTAGTGTTGGCGTGTTCGTTGTACCTAAAGACCAGATGGTCACGACTGGATGTTGATTCACTTTGACAGGAAATACATAATACAAATAGACAACCTATTGAAAAATAAGTGATTATTTGAGATTGGAAGCTAATGTTCGATTTTAACAAGACGATAATTGTTGGTATCTTTGCACGCTTATTTTAGTGAAGCTGTGGCCCTTTTCATTTCAGGGTGTTAAGTTAATATATTTGTAAATGATTTTTAATAGAACTTTTACAAGTTCATTCGAATGATATGAGCACCAATAAGAAAGTTGCATTCTATACCTTGGGTTGTAAGCTGAATTTTTCGGAGACCTCTACCATTGCGCGAACCTTTAGAGAGGAAGGTTTTGACAGGGTTGATTTTTCTGAGAAGGCAGATATTTATGTGGTGAATACCTGCTCGGTCACTGAGAATGCTGATAAGCGATTCAAGACGATAGTAAGACAAGCGCAAAAGGTAAATCCTCAGGCTTTTGTCGCTGCTGTTGGTTGCTATGCTCAGTTGAAACCAGAAGAATTGGCCGCCGTAGATGGTGTGGATCTAGTATTGGGTGCTACCGAAAAATTTAAGATCACCGATTATTTGAATGACCTTTCTAAAAACGATATGGGAGAGGTGCATTCTTGTGAGATCGAAGAAGCGGATTTTTATGTTGGAAGCTATTCGATCGGAGACCGCACTAGGGCCTTTCTAAAGGTTCAGGACGGCTGTGATTATAAATGTACCTATTGTACGATACCGTTGGCAAGGGGTATCTCTAGAAGTGATACGTTGCATAATGTATTGAAGAATGCCGCAGAGATCTCGGCTCAGAATATCAAGGAGATCGTGTTGACAGGGGTCAACATTGGAGATTATGGTAAAGGAGAATTTGGCAATAAAAAGCACGAACATACCTTCTTTGAGTTGGTTCAAGCCTTGGATGAGATAGAAGGCATAGAGCGTTTGCGCATTTCTTCTATCGAACCTAATTTATTAAAGAACGAGACGATCGATTTTGTGTCTCAAAGCAGGACCTTTGTACCTCATTTTCATATTCCATTGCAGAGCGGTAGTAACGAGATCTTAAAGTTGATGCGTCGCCGTTACTTGCGAGAGTTGTATCTGGATAGGGTTTCCCGAATTAAAACGGTGATGCCACATGCTTGTATTGGGGTGGACGTCATTGTTGGCTTCCCTGGGGAAACCGACGAACATTTTTTGGAAACCTATAATTTTCTTGCTGAGTTGGACATTTCATATCTTCATGTATTCACCTATTCCGAGCGGGACAATACCTTGGCGGCAGAAATGGAAGGTGTGGTGCCCAAGAATGTGCGTCATAAAAGGAGTAAAATGCTTCGAGGGCTGTCTGCCAAAAAACGCAGAGCCTTCTACGAAAGTCAGCTTGATAGTGAAAGAATAGTGCTTTTTGAAGGGGAGAACAAGGAGGGTTATATTCACGGTTTTACCGAGAATTATGTAAAGGTAAAAGCTCCTTGGAATCCTGAATTGGTGAACACGCTACATACGGTAAAGCTAACAAAGATAGATGAGGATGGTCTTGTGCGGTTCGAGTTTTTGAATGTCAAAGAGACTGTTTAGAATACGAAAGAAGACCTTGTGTTCTTACAAGGTCTTCTTTTTTTAAATATGGTCTGCTGCACTTCTAGATACGCACTCCAACGGGCAACAGATCTTTAAATTCTTTATGTTTTCTGAGAAAGCTGGCTACCTTTGGGCTGGTAGGCACCACGCGAAGGTTGGTCGTTTCGATATGCCTTAGCACGGCAGTGATCAATTCTTCTTGAAACTCTGGGGTTTCAATGCTTTCTGGAATTACCACCTTGGTGAGAAATACTTTTCGCTCTTGCGTAGAGTATTCGATTTTAGCCAGCTCGCCATTCACTTTTGCTTCATACTGGCGCAGGAATTCATTGTCAAGAATCTCAACTTCACTCATTTTCCTAAAATTTTAATTCATTGGTACTTTTATCAATAGATAATCGGGTATTCACATAAGCTTTCAATGCGAAAGCTTTTATCCCACACTTTCAAGATCAGCTCTTGTAAAGTTATTTATCACTCACCGGAACTATATCGTTGATCTATAGATTCGATCATTTCCTGTAAGTACTGTCGTTAAATTGTTAATCAATTTCCTTGCCAGTATTCAAATTACCAATATTAAAGTAGGCTGGTCGATATATTTAGGTGTCTTGCCGAGACCATAATATGCTTTAAACGTTGGCGTTTCGTAGACATAAGATATCAGCAAGTATGTAAGGCACTGCATTTGGTACATTGGGGATTAAAAAAACGTGCAAGACTAGGCGCATCTTCAATATAAATTATCTCGTAGTCTGCGAGCCATCATGTCTATGCTTACCTCAAGATTTTTCATTTAGTTGTTTCCTTGTTTTGCAGAACTAATGGTTATTTTTACTCTATAAATTTACGAAAAATATCGCGATAATAGTTTCACTATTAATGAAAGAATCCAAGCTTCACGTATATCTAATGCCAGGAATGGCGGCAAATCCTTCAATCTTTGAACGCATTTCGTTGCCAAAGGACCGCTATGAGTTGCATTTGCTTTCGTGGATTTTGCCATTAAAGAATGAGTCGCTACGTGATTATGCTTTGCGAATGTGCGAAAAAATAGTGCATCCTAACGCGGTGCTGGTCGGGGTTTCCTTTGGAGGTGTTCTGGTACAGGAAATGAGCAAACATTTAGATTTGAAAAAATTGATCATCATCTCTTCTGTAAAGAGCAAGCATGAACTTCCCAAAAGAATGAAGATCGCAAAAAGAACAAAGGCCTACAAAATATTACCGACAAGTTTGATCAAGAATTTTGACGCATTGGCCAAGTATGCTTTTGGAGAAACCGTTGTAAAACGCGTAGAACTGTATAAAAAATACCTATCCGTTCGCGATAAGGCCTATTTGGATTGGGCCATTCACAACATGGTAAATTGGGATCAAGATGCACCCATCGAAGGGATAGTACATATCCATGGAGAGAAAGATGCGGTATTTCCCGCGGGACATCTAGATGGCTATATCGAGGTCAAGGGTGGTACACATGTAATGGTCATCAATAAATTTAAATGGTTCAATGAAAATCTGCCCAAGATAATTGAAGCGTAAGCCTTGTTTTGTTATATTTATCAAAAATAGCGAGTTATGATAGGATTTTTGAAGAAAGGATTGTTGTTTTTGGGAGCATTTTTCGTCGTCGGAATATTGATCAACGCGTTTCAAACCTCTGACGAAAAGCAACCTGTTCTGAAGGCCGTCGACGCCAAATTGATCGAGGAGGAGATGGGTGACGATTATAATGTATATGCCCTGGAAGTGCCAGAAGGATTGAATTTTGCCGGAGAGTTGGTGCCACTGAACATTCCAGATGTTCGCGAACGGATGGACCGAGAGCTCTTGGTAAACACCTATTGGCAGTCTAACGGCTTGCTGCTTATAAAGCGCGCCAATAAATATTTCCCTATCATAGAACCGATCTTAAAGAAAAATGGCGTTCCTGAGGACCTTAAATATTTGGCGGTGATCGAAAGTGGGCTCATGCAAGCTAGGTCGCCAGCAGGCGCGAGTGGTTTTTGGCAAATAATGAAGGCCACGGGAAGAGAAAATGGACTGGAGGTGAATGATAATGTGGACGAACGTTATCATATAGAGAAAGCGACAGAAGTCGCCTGTAAATTTCTAAAGTCGGCCAAAGAAAAATTTGGAAGTTGGACGTTGGCCGCCGCTGCCTATAATGCGGGTAGAACCGGTATCAATCGCCGTTTGGATGAGCAACAGGTCGATTCGTATTATGACCTGCTATTGGGCGAAGAGACAGGCCGCTATGTCTTTAGGATCATCGCGCTGAAGGAGATCATGACCAACCCGGATACGTACGGTTTCAACTATAAGGAGGAGGATCTATACAAGCCCATCCCAACACGTAAAATTGCCGTGGATACGGCTATCGAAAGTATGGCGGATTTTGCAAAGCAACATGGCATTAACTACAAAATATTAAAGTTGCACAATCCTTGGCTTCGCGAAAAGAACTTAAACAATAGTTCTGGAAAAACATATTATATAGAAATTCCAGAGAAAGGATATTACTAATCGCCCTTTCTTCCGTTTATGAATATCTATATCGTCGTTTCGCTCATTGTAATTGGGATTCTAGCAGGAGTACTCAGCGGAGCTATAGGTGTCGGCGGAGGTATTGTTATGGTCCCTCTATTGCTTTTGTTCTTAGGGTTCAGTCAACATGAAGCACAAGGCACGAGTTTGGCCGCAATGCTTCCGCCAGTGACGTTGCTGGCAGTATTGAACTATTATAAGGCAGGACATATCAATTGGAAATATGCGCTTATCATCTCCGCGACCTTTATCATTGGAGGTTATTTTGGATCGAAGCTGGCGATCGCTATCGATCAGAAATTATTGAAGAAAATTTTTGGAGGAGTGATGCTGGTGGTTTCTTTGAAAATGATCTTTGGTAGATAAAAAAAGAGCAATGTTATTTCTTTTCTTCATTGACCTCTACCACGGCGTCACTTTTTACTGTACTCTTTCCTTCTGCTGAAAACAATGCGCCGACGTTGTCGGTATACCACTGATGATATTTCATATAGGCCTTTTCGTCATCATCTGAAAAGCTGGTCTTTACTTCCTCACTATTTCTCTTAATGGAAACAACTTTCTTGTCTTTGTCGATAAACAAGGTCACAGGATTTCCCAGGGTATGCTTTATCGCCTCTACCAGACTTGCATTTCTATTGTCGCGCTCGTCCACATAGACAACAATAATATTTTCATCATAATGCTCCGCGATTTCCTCCACCTTCTCTTTTCTTCCCCAATATAGAGCGATCACCTTTAGTTTCTTCTTATTCGTGTGCGCCACATCATTCAATGCTGGAATCTCTCCTTTTGTGGGGTCTAGCACACACCATGTGGTGTTGGTGGTGAGAATCATAGGGATGTCGATGTCTTCTGTGAAGAGTTTTCCCTTACCTATGGTATTAAGCTTGAAATTTTCTAGATAGGTACCCGTAAGACAGTGTTGGACGAGTGAGTCGTATAAGAACTTCGCCTGCTCATAGTCCTCGTCCATGTAAGCAACATTGGAACGAATAGCGTATTTTTTGAGATGTTTGATAGCAGTCTTCGTAAAGGACTTCTTATCGGCATAAGAAGTGCCAATTACAGATTGTCCGTACGAAAGAAACATGCTCGTAAGTAAAATAACCGTAGTTATTGATCTCATAGTTCAAAATTTGGGCACCAAAATATGTTATAAATATCCAATGTACTGAAAATCAAGGAAATAATAATCGATGAAATACAGTTTTCTAGGTCAAGATACATATTTATCGCAATAAATGTACTGTAAAACCCTCGTTTTACCAAATAAATAGCCTCATCGACGGGTATTTAGCGGTATCTTATTTGTTGCCTTGGACCTTTTTTGATCTGCTGTTGCATCATCTTTATCTGCTCGGTAAGCATGCCTCGCTTATCGAGCTTTTTAGCTTCCTTTAGCAGCATGTTGGCTTCGTTCTTTCTATTTTTCTGTGCAGAGATTCCCGCTAGGCTCAATTTGGCCATCGCGACATCATGGTCCATATTCAGACCCAATTTCAATGCTTTTCTGAAATACTTTTCCGCTTGCGTTAGATTGGTTTGAGAAGCCATGATACCATGCAGATAATTGAAATATCCTTGTTGTTTTGTGACCAAGGCTGCTTCGGGATTTTTGATACGGTCCAACCATTTCTTGGTGCCTGCAAAGTCCTGTTTTCTGAGTCGTAGAAAAGCCAAGAGGATCATTTCATTCTTAAAATAGAGAAAGACGAACATTCCTGCGAGCAACACAAGCATAACACCATTGCCTATATAACCTTCAATAAATTGATATACGGCATATGCGATAATGAGAACGGCAATGACCAGTTTTATATTTTTATTGAACATGTTATAGTTTTTTATAAGTTACTGTTTGCTTCAACGTCGTGGGAACTTCAACGCCTCCCATATTTTTTAAAACTGAAACTCCTGTTGTATCTGTATTTATAGTGATCTCTATCGGCAACCCGGTCTTCGCATCTGCCGTTATTTTGGAATTCTGTTCGCCAGAAAGCTTCATCCTCAACGCCTCTTCATCGGTATCCATCAATACGGACGAGGTGCCGTTTATATGAATCAGATCATTGTCAGCGCTCTCTAGGCTCCAAGTGTTTTTTGCTGAAAGACTTCCAGAGTACTCATTTTTCCAAGTATCCCCGACCGACACATCACCGTTGGGGTAAAAATGGCTCATCTGAGAGAAGCTTTCTACCAAAGTAGTGCCACCAAATTCTTTAGCCATTGCTTCTTTCATCAGGTTTTGAGTAAACTCATCCTCTATGTTGGCTTTAGATACCATGTTTTCAATAAGCTGATCAGCTCCATCGATCGAGGTTATTTCTCCATTTCTCGAAAAGACCATGGTCATCTTATAATTGGTGAGGCCAGACATCAACTGTCCCATGATATCATCGCTTGTAGCTTCCTTTTTGGTGTCTAGCTCCATGACGGTTCCTGCAAGATTGGAAACTGATTTCATATAGAACGAATCAAATTTGAAAGTCATCAGATAGTCGTCCTCTCTCACCTCTGTCACCTCAAAAGTATAGACACCGCCAAGGTCGTTCGTAATTTTGTGCGCTGCTCCATTCATATCCATCACCATGTCTTGATGGGCATCTTGGCCAATGGTGAAAGTATCGCCAATCGCCAGATTGTAGGATAATTGTTGTTGTGCTTGCAGGCCCTGCAGAGCTCCTGCCATTAGGAATAGAAGTGCTAATTTGAAATTTTTCATCTGTGTTTTTATAGTGTGCCCAAAGGTAATAAAATTGTGGTTAAATAATTTTGAAAATACGTTTGCCAAAGTGAAAACTTGTAGTATATTTGCACCGCACTTTTAGGAAGGAATCTCGCGTGCAAGCATTAATATTACTATATCACAGCGAATTAAAGATATTTTAAAATGAAAAGAACATTTCAACCATCAAAAAGAAAGAGAAGAAACAAGCACGGTTTCAGGGAGAGAATGGCGTCTGCCAATGGCAGAAAGGTGCTTGCTCGTCGTCGAGCAAAAGGAAGAAAGAAAGTTTCGGTCTCTTCTGAATTAAGACACAAAAAATAATGGCAACAAGCCCATCGAAAATATCAAAGGTGTTACTTTTTTTAAGTAACACCTTTTTTTTAGTCATCAACTAAACTATTTTTATAAATTTTAGAACAACAACACAACAAAAAATGCCAAAAAGAAAAGATCTAAAATGTATCCTCCTCATCGGTTCAGGTCCGATCGTCATCGGACAGGCCTGCGAGTTTGATTATTCAGGTTCACAAGCGCTAAGGTCCTTACGCGAAGATGGAATCGAGACGATCCTTATCAATAGTAATCCTGCCACGATAATGACAGACCCGTCTATGGCAGACCACGTGTATTTGTTGCCTTTGACGACCAAATCCATAGTGAAGATTCTCAAGGAGCACCCGCAGATAGATGCGGTATTGCCTACCATGGGTGGGCAAACAGCCCTGAATCTATGTATTGAAGCCGACGAAAAAGGGATATGGGACGATTTTGGCGTAAAGCTCATCGGGGTAGACATCGAGGCGATCAACATTACAGAAGATAGAGAGAAGTTTAGAGAACTCATGACGCAGATAGGCGTTGGAATGGCGCCACAAGCGACAGCTACCTCTTTCTTGAAAGGAAAGGAGATCGCACAAGAATTTGGTTTTCCACTATGTATCAGGGCATCCTATACATTAGGAGGTGCGGGAGCAGCGATCGTTCACGACGAGGAAGACTTTGACAAATTGTTGCGCCGCGGTCTAGAGATCTCTCCGATTCATGAGGTGATGATCGATAAGGCGATGATGGGATGGAAAGAGTATGAGTTGGAGTTATTACGAGATAAAAACGACAACGTGGTCATTATCTGTTCCATAGAGAACATGGACCCGATGGGAATCCATACTGGCGATTCCATTACCGTTGCACCTGCGATGACGCTTTCTGATCGTACGTATCAGAAGATGCGAGATATGGCGATCAAGATGATGAGAAGTATCGGGGATTTTGAAGGCGGATGTAATGTGCAATTTGCCGTAAGTCCAGATGAAAAAGAAGACATCATCGCCATAGAGATCAACCCTAGGGTTTCAAGGTCCTCCGCATTGGCATCAAAAGCAACGGGATATCCAATTGCAAAGGTCGCTACAAAACTTGCCATAGGCTACTCGTTGGACGAATTGGACAATCAGATCACCAAATCAACCTCGGCATTATTCGAGCCTACACTAGATTATGTGATCGTGAAGATCCCTCGATGGAACTTTGACAAGTTCGAAGGAAGCGATCGTACGCTTGGACTGCAAATGAAAGCAGTAGGGGAGGTCATGGGAATTGGGCGTTCCTTTCAAGAGGCTTTGCATAAGGCGACACAATCCTTAGAGATCAAAAGAAACGGACTAGGCGCTGATGGCAAAGGATATAAGAATTATGCCCAGATCATAGAAAAGCTGACCAATGCTTCTTGGGACCGTGTCTTTGTGATATACGATGCCATTCAGATGGGGATCCCGCTAAGTCAGATCCATGATATCACCAAGATCGATATGTGGTACTTGAAACAATATGAGGAATTGTTTCAGCTGGAAAAAGAGATATCGAAGTTCGATATCGATTCCATCGATAGAGACCTGCTCTTAGAGGCAAAACAAAAGGGTTATGGAGACCGACAAATAGCGCATATGTTGGGTTGCTTGGAAAGCCAAGTGTACAATAAAAGAGATGAACTCAACATCCAACGGGTCTATAAATTAGTGGATACCTGTGCGGCCGAGTTTACGGCAAAGACTCCTTATTATTATTCCACCTTCGAAAATGAGGTGACGACCAAGGAAGGAGAGACCATTACTGCAAATGAAAGTATCGTAAGCGATCGAAAGAAGATCATTGTTCTTGGCTCAGGCCCCAATAGAATTGGTCAAGGGATAGAATTTGATTATTGCTGTGTGCACGGAGTGCTAGCAGCTGCCGAATGCGGTTACGAGACCATTATGATCAACTGTAATCCAGAGACGGTTTCTACAGACTTTGATACAGCAGATAAGTTGTACTTCGAACCTGTTTTCTGGGAGCACATCTACGATATTATTCGCCATGAAAAGCCTGAAGGTGTCATTGTACAACTTGGCGGACAAACTGCGTTGAAACTTGCAGAGAAGCTAGATCGCTATGGTATCAAGATCATTGGTACAAGCTTTAAATCGCTCGATCTCGCTGAAGATAGAGGGAGCTTTTCAACACTGCTGAAAGACAACAATATTCCATATCCAGAGTTTGGGGTGGCAGAAACCGCAGATGAAGCCCTTGCATTGGCCGAAGAACTAGACTTTCCAATCCTCGTAAGGCCTTCGTATGTCCTTGGAGGTCAAGGGATGAAGATCGTCATCAACAAAGAAGAATTGGTAGAGCATGTGGTGGATCTGCTACGGAAGATCCCAAACAATAAATTATTGCTCGACCATTATCTGGATGGTGCCATCGAAGCGGAGGCGGATGCTATCTGTGACGGTGAAAATGTCTATATCATTGGGATCATGGAACACATCGAACCCTGCGGGATCCATTCAGGGGATTCCAACGCTACTTTACCGGCATTCAACCTGGGAGACCTGGTGATGCAGCAGATCATCGATCATACAAATACGATAGCAAAAGCTTTGAATACCGTTGGATTGATCAATATTCAATTTGCCATAAAAGATGACACGGTGTATATCATCGAGGCAAATCCAAGGGCATCCAGGACCGTACCTTTTATTGCAAAGGCCTATAAAGAGCCTTATGTGAACTACGCGACCAAAGTGATGTTAGGCGAGAAAAAGGTGACCGATTTTGAATTTAAACCGCATTTGGAGGGCTATGCCATAAAGCAACCGGTGTTCTCCTTCAATAAGTTTCCGAATGTGGACAAGCGATTGGGACCCGAGATGAAAAGTACAGGTGAGAGCATTCTGTTTATCGATAGCCTGAAGGACGATGAATTTTACGACTTGTACTCTCGAAGAAAGATGTACTTAAGTAAATAAACATGCCGATATCGGTGGGCCTGAAATCATGGCTTAGTCAAATAAAAGTAGCGCACCAATAACAATTGGTGCGCTACTTTCTATTAGTAGATCGTATTACTGAGAAATGGCTACTTTGATGACCGCCCTTTCGCCTGTGTCTGAGGCTACTTCAAGAAGATAAATTCCATTTGGACTATTTAGAGTAAATTCGATTTCGCGCTGATTCAGGTAGTCATTTGTTAGAACAACTTGTCCCATAAGGTTTCGCGCCGTGAGCGTGATATTGTCATAAGACTCATTCAGCATAAAAACAGTGGTGTTTCCGTTAGATTGGTAATAATTCAGCTTCTTTCCAAATGTGTTCTCCACAATTCCAAGCGTGGTATAGGTAACAGAGAGCACTGGCTGGTTGGTTCCTGTGGCTTCAAAACGCTTGGCTGTTCTATCTGTTGATTCGTTGCCAATGAAGATCCATCCAAAGTTATTTGCTGGAGTGGTGATCCAAGCATTGAGGTCGCTCACTAGGCCCGCGGATGACCAAGAATACATTCCTACCCCATCAACAGTAGTAGTTGCGGAAGGGGTGGGATTGAAATCTCCCCCGGGACTGGCCCAGGTCGAAGTGCTGAAAAACGAATGGATCCACGTCGCATCGTTGGTCGTTGCACCAGTGCCATCGCCTTCTCCTCCGCCAGCATCTGAGGTGCCGGAGCCCCAATCGCTAGTAACGCTATGTAAGGAAACATTTTCGGCATCGGCGCGAGTTTGGTTCATATTCAGGGTTAGGGTAGCCGCAGTGACCGTTGCTCCCGCAGGGATTGCAGAGAGGTCAAAATACAACAGACCTCTTCGGGTATTGATCGCATCAGCCTGAAGGGTATTGCCTGCAAAGAAATAACTGCCAGCACCGTTACTTAAGTTTCCGGTAGCAGACTCATAAAGTGTATTGTATCTACTGGGATTAATGTCGATCGTTGTTTGCGAAAATCCAGCAATGCCTATCGCTGAAAAGAGAAAGGTAAAGATCTTTTTCATGTGAAAGGGTTTATGGTTATTGACAAAAACAAAGTTATTAAAATTAAAGATAGGATATGTCGGTGATCTAAGAGCTCAAGGTTTGCAGAGAGTCTGTGTTCTTTTTACTTTCTTTTCAACAGGAAGTTGACATTGACATTCACTTCCTCTGCGATCTTGTTGCTTACTATTTTGGGAATTTCAATATCAAAATCTTCGGGGCGCAGCACGAACGAGCCGGACACAACTAGTTGGTCGCCCTTTTCTTCTAACTTCATTTTGGTACTGATATCCTTGGTTTTTCCGTGAAGGGTTATACTGCCATTCAAGAGATACTCGGATTGAAGGTTGTCAAACTCAAAACTTTCGAGGGTTCCTTTGAAGGTCGCTTTGGGAAACTTGCTCGATTCGATATAATTCTCATTGAAATGTTCTTCCATCAAGGCCACTTTAAATCGAAAGCCTTTAATGAGTGCCAATGCTGCCATCTCCCCATTCTCGGTATTTAAAATGGCCGTTACAGACTCGTTTTTGGCCTTCACCTCTTCAAAAGATGGAACTGAGGCCTCAAAATTGATAGTTCCGTTTTTCGTTAGGTATTTGCCTTGAGAAAATACCATTCCAGAACTTGCCAACAGGAGAAAAATGATCGTGTTTTTCATAATATTCTTATTCTTCAATAAAACCATCGTCTTTCCATTTTTGAAATACTTCCCTAGTAGTTGTCGGAAGAAGCCCCGATGGTGGCATTGGGGCATTTTCATTGTTCACTCTATTCAGTAAAGATCCGTCTTCTACCCAAAATCGCGCTTGGGTGTAAGTGACCAACGACATCGGCGCCCCATTGATCGGAGGGTCTTGATGGCAATTTTGACAGACACTTTGCAAAACAGGTTCGATATTCGTTTTGAATGTTATAGGGTCAGGTCCTTGAGGTGTGGGATCGATAAGGTCGTCCTCACTGTCGTTCGTACACGATAAAAATACTGTTAGAAAACACGTATAGATACTAACTTTAATTATTCTCATCACTGATTGCTTTGTAATAAAACTACGATTTTTACGGTTTTAAAATGATGGAATTAACATAATGTTTAGTGAAAATGTAAAAATTTAAGTTAATTTTATTATCGATAACCTCCTTATGACCAACAATTTGAAACGCATCGCCTTTATAATATTAATTGTTATTATCGTACTGTTCTTTGGTTATAGATACCTGTATCAAGAACATAGAGATGTTGCTCAAGAGAATGCGATCTACAGTGTTTCGGCGGTGACCTTGGGCAAAGAATTCACCGAAAACAATACCGCTGCGACCGCGAAGTATCTAGACCAAACGATAGGGGTCAGTGGAGTTGTAACAGAGGTTGATGCGGAAGGATTTACGTTAGATAATACTATTTATTGCAAGTTATTAGATGTATCTTTCAACTCGCAATCGTTAAAAGGTTCTTTACAGGTAAAGGGAAGATGCATAGGTTATGATGAGCTGTTAGAACTTGTTAAACTAGACCAAGTCACCATTTTAGACCAAACCAACCGATGAAGAATCTTTATTTCTTAGGACTTTTCCTAGTTACTTCACTTCTCTTTGCACAAGACAAGGATGTTTTTGATATTGCACGTAAAGGCTCTGTTTCAGAGTTGAGATCCCTACACCAGATAGAACAGGATATTATCAATACAACCAATGAGGCAGGATATTCTCCCTTGACCTTGGCATGTTATTACAATAATGTTGAGGTTGCCAGCTATTTGATAGCACACGCCGAAGATATCAATGGCAGCAGTAAAATGGGGACGCCGCTTATGGCGGCTACTTACAAAGGGGATGTGGAGATTGTAAGAATGCTTCTAAAAAAGGGGGCCGATCCAAACATCAGCGATCCCAATGGCACCACCGCTCTGATCTATGCCACCATGTTTCAGAACAAAGAAATTGTAAAGATGCTCATCGAAGCTGATGCGGACATCTACCATATTGATAATAAAGGCAAATCTGCCTATGATTATGCGAAGATGCATGATGATAAAGAATTGATAACCATATTCAAAACCAAATAATTATGAAAAAGATTACGCTTTCAATTGTATGCATGTTTTTTACATGTGCGCTTTTATCACAAACTTACTCAACTGGTGATGTGGCAGTAACAGGAGATTATACCGTACGATTTGATGTCGATGTGCCGAACGACTTGGTCACACTTACATTGGTTGGACCAGATAATGTATGGCTGGGAGTTAGCCCCGGAACACCTGCGGGCCTTGGGATGGGAAATCTCGACGACGATGCTATTGTGTACAATTCCAACGGTTTGGAAGACAGGAACATGCCCTCAGGAACGGGAACTCCTCCGCTGGACAATGGCGCTTCGCCTATTGACGAATGGACGCTGGTCAGTGATAATGCTTCGGGCGGTGTCATTACTGTGGTGGCGACAAGGGCCATTAATACGGGAGATCCAGAGGATTACGTTTTTCCCACTTCCCCTGGCAGTTTTGAGTTTCTTTGGGTCAAAGGAAACGGAACCACCGCGTTTGGCTATCACGGATTTAGTAACAAAGGAGGTGCGATGAGCAGCTTTGTATTGGGTATTGATGAGTTTACCTTATCACAATTCAAGATGTATCCCGTGCCTGCAAATGACCTATTGAATATTGAACTTCCAAAAGAGGTGGACGAAGCAGAAGCAGTGGTCTACAATTATTTAGGAAGTGAAGTGCTAAGAGCTGAGATCGGACGCCTAAAGAACGACGTCAACGTGGCTGGACTTTCAACTGGCTTATACATGCTAAAATTGAATGCAGAAGGAAAGAGCAGCACTAAAATGTTTGTCAAACAGTAACTAAATTGAAGAATATAGAGGTTGACTAAGAAGTCTCTAGGTCGGAATGACGACTTCTTAGACAGCCTCCTTTTTTTTGAATAATTCCTTTTGTTTTTATGAATCGCCTGTTCCTTGTTTTTTGCTTTGTTCCTTTGCTTACGCTCGCGCAGGATGATCTGCTGGGCGAGATCGAGCAAGATGCTGATTCCATTCCTACAGAGGTGGATGCCGTTTTTAAGGGTTTAAAGATCATCAATTTCGAATCGACCAAGCTCGCCAAGAAAAAAGACTTTTATTTTATTGTTTCTCATCGTTTTGGGAGCGTAAAGAACGGTTTTGATGATTTTTTTGGCTTAGACAATGCCGTAACAAGGCTGCAATTTATCTATGGTTTTTCGGACGGTTTCAATCTTGGAATTTCCAGAAGTTCCAATCAAAAGATATATGATCTCTCGACAAAGTATAGGCTGGTTAGTCAAAAAGAAAAGGGTTTTCCGTTCACTATGGTCGGTTTTCATCAGTTGGCTATCAATACCGCGCTAGAAAAGGAGTTTCTTCCAAAATTGACATTCAACAATAGACTATCCTATGTGACGCAACTATTGGTCTCTAGAAAGTTCTCAGAAAAACTTTCTTTAGAATTGGCCCCAAGCTACTTTCATGAGAACTATGTGTCTTACGATCCGCAGAGCAATTCGCAATTCGCTTTGGGAATGGGGGGTAGATACAAATTGGGGAAGCGTTTTACCTTAAATATGGACTATGGGTGGCATTGGAACCGTGCTTCCGGTTCGCCATTTAAAAATCCTTTGTCTATTGGCGTAGACATTGAAACAGGCGGGCATGTCTTTCAACTTCATTTCACCAATGCACAGGCCATGAATGAGAGTGGATATCTCGGTCAGGCCACTGGAGATTGGGGCGATGGAGATTTCTTTTTCGGTTTTAATCTCAACCGGGTCTTCTAAGGTCAATTAAAGAATTGATAGGTAATTCCTGTAACAATGGCAAAACCAAAGCTGAGCAAGGTACCTATAAGAATGTATTCGGTCAATTTTCGATCTTTGGCCTTGGTGAGGTCGCTAAATCTGAAGATCGACTTGGCGGCGATCAAGAAGCCAACTCCTTCCCAATGATCGGAAGCGATGAAAATAAACACCAGTAAACGCTCTAGCATTCCAATATATTTTCCGGCATTTTCCAAAGACTCGTCTTCATCCATTTCAGTTTCAGGGGTATAGAAGGACAAAATGGTCTTCAGGATAATAGCGGCGGGAAATGAAAGAAATACGAGCGCGGTGATCATCCCCCAGTTGGGTTCAAAGAAGATAAAGGGATTACCAGAATTCAATGCGGTAAGACCTAGAATGACCGCTATATGAAGTGCTTGGTCAATAAAGAACCAACTGCGTTTGTTCTTTTTCTTTTGAAGGCTTAGTTTCAAGCCATCGATCAGCAGGTGACTTACAGCGATGACCAAAGCGATATGCCATAGCGACCAATCCCACAGGAAAAGAAGGGTCAATACCATGTGAAGGATCACATGCAAATACAGTTGATAGGCACCAAACTTTTTCTTTTCCTTGGCTTTCACCCACGCTTTGGATTGTAAGACAAAGTCGCCCACCAAATGCGCTAATAGCAATTTTAGTAATAGTTCCATGGTTATGGGTTAAGTAGGTTATCTAATTCTTTTCTGAAAACTAGTTGTTCAAAATCATGTATCTCTTTGATGCCAGATCTTTTTAGACGCTCGCTCATGGTATTCTGTTTGATACCCAAGCTGTTGCCAAGAACTTGTTGAGAAGCTAGTGGGTTCTCTATATAGGTCTTTACAGCTTCGGCCGAATTCACTGTCCATTGGTCCATGACGAGCAAGGTCAGAGCAAAACAGGTGTTTAGTGCTTGGTCGACATCTGCGGAGCTCGTTTTTATCAGCAAATTTTGTCTTTTGTTCTCCAAGGCATCGAAGGCCTCACCAGAATTGACGAAGGCACTCCCATTCGCCTCGGCAATACGTTCGGCATCGTTATCTTTGGCGCCTATACCAATTCCGATTCGCACATCCAATCCTGCAATGGTCTTTATACAAGCCTTGATATGAACTGCAGCCAAAAATACCTCTGAAGGAACTGAGATCTCCAGCTGGAAACTGTCTCCTCTATAGATGTCCCAGTCCTTTGGCCGGCTGCCGTAATTGGAAAGGACGCCTTTGAGTTTTCCCAACCAATCCTGCCCTTTTAATGCAGCTCGAGAATTAATAATATCTCCTGTGATGATACTTGTCATGATTATCGTTTTTTAAAGCGATACAATCAAATATCGTGTATTAAAACGATAAAAACAAATATCGTCTTTTAAAACGATAAAAATTCTTTTCTAGTCATTTTCTTCAGCACGCTTCAAAATACTCTCTGGCAACGCTTTTTTCGCTTTCGCCCCCATCTTTTTTATCTTCTCAATACTGGTGATGATATTGCCTTTTCCCTCAACAAGTTTGTTCATGGCACCAGCATATTCCTTTTTTGCCTCGTCCATTCTTTTTCCGACTTTCGTCAAGTCATCGACAAAGCCACTAAATTTATCATAAAGCGCTCCAGCTTGTCTAGCGATCTCAATCGCATTGCGCTGCTGTTTTTCATTATTCCACATCGTATCTATGGTACGAAGTGTAGCCAATAGGGTAGAAGGAGTAACAATAACGATATTCTTTTCAAAAGCTTTATTGTACAAGGTATCATCCTGATTCAATGCAATGGCAAAAGCTGGCTCAATGGGGATGAACATCAGCACAAAATCTGGAGATTCTATTTCGTACAGATCTTCATATCGTTTTCCCGAGAGTTCTTCCACGTGTTTCTTTACGGAAATCAAATGTTCTTTGAGAAAACGTTTTTGATCCTCTTCTTCGGCATTTACATAGCGTTCATAGGCCGAGAGCGATACTTTAGAGTCGACGATCATCTTTTTGCCGTCGGGAAGATGGATGATCACATCGGGCATCGCACGACTTCCATCTTCACGGGTAAAATTTTGCTGCACCGTGTATTCGCGATCTTTTTCCAATCCGCTTTTTTCTAAGACACGCTCCAGTACTAATTCGCCCCAGTTTCCTTGCATCTTACTATCGCCTTTCAATGCTTTGGTGAGGTTTACCGCCTCTTTGCTCATTTGTTCGTTGAGCTCCTTCAATCCTAGGATCTGCTGTCTCAGCGCGGCATGATAATCAATGCTTTCCTTATGGGTTTGCTCTACCTTTTTCTCAAAAAGCTGAATCTTCTCTTGAAGCGGCGTCAAGATATTCTTGATGTTCTCTTTGTTCTGTTCGGTGAATTTCGAGGATTTCTCCTCCAGGATCTTGCTTGCTAAGATCTGAAAGTCCTTATTGAACTTTTCCTGAAGTTTAGCAACCTCCTCTTTATGTTCTTCATTCTTTTGGCTGAGATTATTGTAGGCCTCCCTGTATTTAACAGTCTCAATGGTCAATTGCTCATTCTTATCACGGATCTTTTCCACTTCCAAGAGCATTTCAAGCTTGTCGTTTTCGGCTTGTTCCTTTTGTTGTTCGATCATCTGAAGTTTCCCGTCCAGCAGTTCAACACGGGATCTATTCCGCAATCTGTTGAATGACCATCCGATAATTCCGCCAACGAGAAGCGCTCCCAAAATGATCAAGGATAAAAGTAGGTTTTCGTTCATCATAGAAAGGCTTTAATGTTTTTAAAATTACAAATTACAATAGAAAAATGGGTTTTGAATTGATATTGAGATCTTTGTTTGCAGCAACTTGAAGATTTTGTTTTGGGGTAGGTCATTCGTTATTCTTTACTTTAAAGCTTCTTGTTTGACTATCAAATTGTATCAGGTCTGAAGGGAAGATCTGGTCAAAGCTTTTGTCAGCGATCAACGTATCCGGACTTCCCGAGACCGTTTCCCTTTCATTCATAACGACCATTTGGTCACATAATTGGATGGCCACCTCTATTTCGTGAGTAGAGAACAACACGGTCTTCTTGGTCTCATGCGCTATCTTGCGTAATAATTTCAGAATATATGCCTTATGATAGATGTCTAAATGCGTAGTTGGTTCGTCCAGTATGATGAGGTCCGTATCTTGGGCAATTGCACGGGCGATCATTGCCTTTTGCAATTGCCCATCGCTCAGCTCGAAACATTTCTTATCCATAATGTCATCTATTTGCACCAGTGCTAATGCTTCTCGCACTTTTTTTGCATCCTTCTCTGAAAGGGTTCCTACCCAATTTGTGTAGGGTTGCCTTCCCAAGGCAACGAGCTCAAAGACAGTTAGATTTTTCGAGGGTATCTGTTCCGTGAGTACCAAACTCAACGTAGCTGCCAATTCTATTGAATTTTGCTTTGTAAGTGATCTATCTTTTAGAAATATATCACCCGATAGCGGTCTTTGTATCTTGGCTAACGTTCTTAGCAGTGTGGACTTACCGATCCCGTTGGCTCCAACCAAGGCGACGAGCGCTCCACTTTTGAGATGGAAGCTGATGTCTTCCCCTATCACTTGAGGACCCTTTTTGGTCTTGTAACCAATAGAAAGATGTTCGACTTTAAGAATGGTATTTATTGTGGTGTCTTTCAAACTGCTAAAACATCATTTTTCGTTTTCTTACCAAGAGCCATATCACTACAGGTGCTCCTATGATCGACGTAACCGCATTGATCGGTAAGGTAAGCTCGCTATTGGGCAATTGCGCCACTATATCACATAACAACATTAAAATTGCTCCATATAAAAGCACCGCCGGTACTAATATCTTATGGTTCGAGGTGTCAAATATTTGTCGGGTCAAATGCGGGACCGCAACGCCTATAAAAACGATCGGACCGGCAAAGGCAGTAATACTTCCAGCCAATAGACTTGTGGCAAGGATGATCAGTAATCGAGTCTTTTTGATATTCGTTCCAAGACTTTTGGCATAGTTTTCTCCCAGTAATAATGAATTCAGTGATTTAATAGAGAATACACTCAGCATCATTCCGATTCCTACGATGATAGAAAATATTCCGACTTCCTTCCAGCTTAGATCTCCAATGCTGCCAAAAGACCAAAAAATGTATTGTTGCAACTGCTCTGCGGGACTAAAATAAGCCAAAACACTAACAACCGAGGCGGTAATGCTTCCAAACATGAGCCCAATGATGAGTATAGCCATAGAATCTCGCACGCGGATAGATACTGCAAGCACCGCCAACAGCACTAAAAAACTTCCAGCACTGGCCGCGATGGCTAAACTGTAGCCCGAAGTGATCATCACCGCAAACGTACCGCCAAAAAAGGAGGCTCCCATAATTAAGAGTGCAACGCCCAAGCTTGCGCCAGAACTGATCCCTAAGACAAATGGTCCTGCCAACGGATTTCTAAACAGTGTTTGCATCAATAATCCGCTTAATCCCAAGCCTGACCCCACCAGAATTGCGGTGATTGCTTTTGGGAAGCGATAGTTAAAGATGATATACGACCAAGATTCTTTTTCAAGTGTATCTCCAAAGAACGATGAGAGGATTTGATCAAAGGGAATGCGTACCGAACCTAATGAAATATTGAGCAGCAAACAGCAACATAATAAAAAAATGAGCCAAATGAATGCGAAACGATATGTTTTAGGCTTTGTCAACTACTTTAAAGGTTTAAAGAAAACATTTTCGTGCTCGAATGGAATCGTTGGATGAAGGATCTTGATCATGTCCTTCAAAACAATATGTGGTTGATAGGGGGCAAGCTCGTAATAAAGAATTCCTCCAGTCGCGCCTTTGGTCAAATTGAAGGTATAGATATTTTTGTTTTGAAAAGCCGCAAATTGCTCGTAATGGTTATCGGCCTCCTTCATTTCCTGATAGCTCGAAAATTGCCCTGGAGCAATCCAAAACTCCACGTTCTTTGCTTTTTCCAGTACATTCTCAAAACTGAGAGACAAACTTCCCGTTCCCTCTGAATCTTCCCAGAGATAGTCGGCATTGGCATCTTTTAAGAATTGCGCTTGAAAACTTTCTCCTGCCGGAAGATACCAAACATCCTTATACATGGCTCCGCCTAAAACCGACGGCCTATTGGTTGTTTTCTTCACCATTTCCCTTGCCTTGAGATATTCCTTTTCAATACTTGAAAAAACGCTATCACCTGCTTTTTCTTTGCCAAAGAAAGGGGCAAAGAACTTGATCCATTCAGCTCTTCCTAGGGGTGTGCGTTCGGTCCAATCGCCATTGTAGACCACTGGAATATTTGCAGACTTGATACGTTCATAGGCCTTATTACTGCTATTGATAGAAAAGCCGATGACCACTTCGGGTTGCAGATCGATGAGGACCTCGGTATTGATCGCCTCATTGCTACCGACCTCTTTCACCTTGCCAGCTTCTACATTTCTTCTCGTTTTTTCGGATGAAATATATTCAATGCTTGGGAAACCGACGAGTGTACCTTCAACATCGAGCATCTCCAAGGCTGGAATATGGGTGGTGGAAGTTACTACAAGGCGCTCAACCGGCGTTAGAATGACCGCATCATACGTATCGACATTGACGCTGGTGTATAAGGCCTTTTCCCTTGGGATCAATGCATATTTGTAGGTCCTCTCAGCATCTGGCCAAGGAGTACTTACCTCAATGGTGGTCAGGACCTCGCCTTTCTCAATAGTGAACCCGGCAGCATATTTTATGACTGTGGTGTTTTCCTGCTGCGGTTTCTCAAAAGGCGCTGGTTGCTCCTTTTTTTCCTTTCCGCAAGAGACAAGCAGTAGCAGTAGAAATGGTAGTATCGATTTGTTCATGGAATTGGTTTTGGTATTTCAAAAATAAGATTTATTCACTGTTCGCTATGAAGCTTATTTAAATTGTTTACTTTCGCTACGAATTTTGGTTCGGCCTGCATCACATTGCTGGTCGATTAAAAGGGAATCAGGTGCGTATTTTTATAATGATGATTCATCATTGACAATTCCTGAGCTGTTCCCGCAACTGTAAATTCATGTCGAATTTTTTGACACCTCTATACCAGAGGATATCATTTGCTTCATAACCACTGTGTCTTTTTAAGGCACGGGAAGGTGAAATGATATTGAAAAGCCAGGAGACCTGCCAGATTCATCAATTATTGTCAAACTTTCGGGATAAAGGTTTGCATAGAGGAGACTCATGCTTTTTCCCTATTAATGAAATTTAAATGAACAAAAAACTGTACACTTTTGTTGTAGTTACGTTGTTCTGCACCATTGGCTTTGCCCAACAGCAAACATTGGAAGAAACAAAAGAAAATAAGGTAGAAGAATTGAATGAAGTGGTCGTATCCGACTCCCGCTTTCAGCTAAAAAGAGAAAACTCTGGGAAGACCGTGATCAAGATCACCCAAGAAGAACTGGCGAAAAATCAAGGAAGGACCGTTGCCGAAATTATCAATACCAAAAGTGGGATCGAGGTCAATGGTAGTCGAAGCAACGCTGGAAACGTCATAGGAAGCTTTGTACGTGGCGGGAACAACCGCCAAGTACTAGTGATCATCGACGGAATTCAAGTTTCTGACCCCTCCGCGGTAAATGCGGAATATGACCTTCGCCTTTTATCCACTTCCCAGATCGAATCGATAGAGATATTAAAAGGCGCAGCGAGTACTTTGTATGGTAACGCAGCGGCTGCAGCGGTGATCAATATTACCACCAAGACTGCGAATACAGATGGACTAAGCGCCAATTTTGAATCGTCTATCGGAAGCAATCAATCCCAAGACGACAGCAACTATGATCCTGCTGATTTTAGCAATCACCTCACCATTGCGGCAAAACAAGAAAAAATAGCATTCTTGGTGGGATTTGGTCATCAGTATACCGACGGCCTTTCGGCAGTGATAGGCGAGGAGCGAGACCCTTACAGTCGTATCAATGGAAATGTGAAGTTCGGATATCGATTCTCCGAGGCATTCGATTTAGGGATTTTAGCCAATTATGATAAGTTTCAGGTGTCCTATGATGGCACCAACCCGACTACCTTTGCCTGGGAAGACCAGCCGAATACTTCGGAAACCGAGCAATTGCGCTTTGGCATCTCCCCCAAGTTTAACTATGGTAATGGCAGTTTGACCTTAAATTTGGCCATCAACTCGATAGATAGCCAATTCAACGACAGTTTTCCTAGAACCACCGATTCGCAAAGTATTATTGGAGATATCTTCAATAAATATAATTTCGATGACACCTTCTATACGATCGTGGGACTTAACTATATTCAAAACAAGACCTTGTTCTTTGCGGGAGAGGAAGAAACGACGGCCATAGACCCCTATCTCAATGTGGTGTATGTTTCTGAACTTGGGGTCAACCTGAACGCCGGTGCTAGATTGAACAACCACAGTGAGTATGGTACGAACTTTATTTATAACTTCAATCCGTCCTTTGCAATTAAAATAGGCGAGGGGTATGCCAAACTGTTCGGTTCTTATGCGACTTCGTTCATTGCACCCAATCTATCGCAATTATATGGTGCCTTTGGTCCGAATCCAGATTTGGATCCAGAAACGAATGTAACGATTGAGGGAGGGGTCGAGTATCGTCCTTCGAAGAAAATGCGAGTTAGTGGGTTGTATTTTAACCGGAAAGAGCAAGACGTCATCACTTTCACCACTATCGATTTTACGACATTTGAAGGTAAGTATCTCAATGCCGAAGATGAGTTTACGGCAAAAGGAGTAGAGGTCGAACTATCATGGAAACCAAGCGAAACGTTGAGTTTCGATACGAATTATACGTTTACCGAGCGTACGAATGATGTGCGCCTCAGATTACCAAAGCACAGGGTGAATGCGGTTGTGGGGTACAATATCAATAAGAATACCTTTACCTCGCTCAGCTATCAGTACTCCGGGAAGCGGATCGATACGGATTTTTCGACCTTTACCAATGTCGTATTGGATGCCTTTAATTTGTTTGACGTCTATTTAAGCCATCGATTAAATGACAGGTTCAAGTTTTTCGCCAGCATCAACAATGTTCTAGATGAGGATTATTTGGAAGTTGTAGATTTTACCACGCGAGGTAGGAATGTACGATTGGGCTTTTCTCTATCGCTGTAGTAGCTAAAACATGTTCATGAAAAAATGCCGTTTTCAAATGGAAAGCGGCATTTTTAGCTAATATGGGATTGCCATATTATTCTTCTATAGCAAGCAAATCATTGATCGGTGGTAAATTTTTTCCATCAACCTGCATTCCTCCCCAGAAACGAATACCCTCTTTAGAATCATATATATTTCTGACATCAGGAACATCTTTGATACTTCTTCGGGTCGTACCCGTTATTTGTGCAATGGCCTCTGCCAATAGTGGTTCGGTCTCGTCGCCGAGTATGCCCAGGTCGGTAAGATCCTCTGGAAGATTCGTCTCTGGAGCGATGCCATCGGTATAATCAAAGAAACCGGCAGCATTTTCGATTCGTCCAACCAACGGTTGCATTCCATACGAATTGTTTGGATTGATGTTCCCCACGCGTCCCGGATTGTACACAAGAGAGTTTCCTACATCATCGACCAAGGTGATCGAAAACTCGTTCTTACCTCTGGTTCTTGTGCCGATCTGTTTTACAGTAATATACGGATCTAGCCCGTTGATCAATGCTTCGCTGGCAGATGCCGAGCTACCAGTCGTTAAAATATAAACCTCGGAGAGCCCTAGACTGTTTATATCAGTTCCGTTGCTCAATTGGCTTGCAAAATTATTACTGATTTGATCTTCACTTAATTGCGGCTGAATTTTGCTGTTCCATCTTTCTTTAAGGAATAACTGGCCTGCATTTCCACCAGTGATCATGCTCGCAAGGGCCGTAGCGGTATTTACAGAGCCACCTGGATTATATCTAAGGTCGATGACAAGATCGGTGATAGCCGGATTTTGGAACGTAGCGAAAGCGTTGTTCAATTCGGTATTAAATGCACTGGTAAAGCCATTGTACATCAGATAGCCTATCCTTTTACCCCCAGTTTCTATGGTCTTGGTAATAAAGACTGGATTTTCTGTATAGGCAGCTTTGGTCAATGCCACATCTACATTATTCAATTCCAAGGCAGAGCTTAAGACGCCACTGGACGTAAATCCACTGGCATTGGCGATACTGGCCATATTCAAGGTATAACTGTCATTGCTGCCGAATAGTAAACTAGAAAAGTTATCAACTGTTATCTGAGTGCCATTCACTCCTAAAAAGAAATCGCCACGCTGTATGTTTTTGGTGCTCGCATCAGAGTTGGGAAGAATATAACGGACATATCCAAATACGTCGTTATTATCTTGAAAGCGTATCAATCCAAATTCGACACCGTTGGTCCTAAATTCTCCTGTGGAAAGACTGATGAGTTCATTGTAATCATCGGTTATAAAACTAAAACGGTCTTCAGCTGCACTGCTGCCAACGATCACTTCGTGCTGATAGCAGAGGTTGTAAAATTGCTCTTCAGGAGAATTCCAACTTCGTAGAAATTCCGTATATTCTTGATTGGTGGTAAAGCGATCATCTGCCAAGTCTGGAACGATATCTTGCCAAAAGTAAAAAAGGTTAAGGCCTTTCCAAATAAAGTCTTCCTCAACAAGTTCGCCAGAGGCCTGAGTGATACTATCGTCGCGATCCGAACAACCCAAGGCGGTTGCTATGACAACTATAGTGGCCATCAGCCAACAGTTGGATATAAATTTCTTCATCATTGCTATATTTGATTATTGAGTTTAGTAGTAAGAACAGCTATTTTACTTACGTTATTGCAAGATAGAAAATAAAAATTTCATTCCGATGTTACAAAATCGATCCTTTCTCGTCTTCCTATTGTAATGCGATCATAAGATGGTATTGCAAGCTAACCAAACAAAATGCAACAGTCTGATTTTTTAAATATTGTAATGCCTTTTAAAGATAAGGTATATAGATTGGCAAAGCGATTGCTGGTCTCTAATGAAGAGGCCGAAGATGCCACCCAAGAGGTGCTGTTGAAATTATGGGATAAGAATGAGCAAATGTCGAAATATAAGAATGTGGAGGCCTTTGCGATGACGATGACCAAGAACTTCTGTTTGGACAAGTTAAAGTCGAAACAGGCGAGTAATTTGAAGTTGGTGCACAGCAATTATAAGGATGAGAATGTATCCCTTCAAAAGCAAGTGGAATTGAATGACAGCTTGGATTGGATGCAACGGATCATGGAAACCTTGCCAGAGCAACAACGAATGGTCATTCAACTAAGAGATGTAGAACAATACGATTTCGATGAGATCGCCGAAATGTTAGAAATGAAACCCACCGCAGTGAGGGTAGCACTATCGAGGGCTAGAAAAGCTGTAAGAGAAGAATTGATAAAAAAACACAACTATGGAGTTAGTTAACATAGAAAAATTATTGGAAAAATACTTTGAGGCGGCCACGACGGCAGCCGAGGAACAAAAGCTACGACAGTATTTTGTAAATGGGGATGTGGCGCCGCATCTCGCACAGTACGCACCGATGTTCCAGTATTTTTCTGCCGCCAAGCAAGAGCGTTACACCAAGACCGTTCCATTAACCCCTAAGCGAAAGAGCAAGTATCTAAAATGGATTTCGGTAGCAGCAGTGGCCGTTTTAATGGTTGGCACCTATTTTGGGATTGGTGGGCCTTTAGACCCAGAACCTACACCAGAAGAATTGGCACAGGCCAAAATGGTCTTGGCCATGTTCTCTGAAAACTTTAACAAGGCGACAGACCAGGCGACACAGCAAGTCTCCTATCTCAACGCCTTAAATGAAGGGACTGCTTCGATCTCACAATTGGAAAAGTTCAATCAGGGAACACAGCACATCAATCATATCGACGAGTTTAAAGAAACAACAAACAAATTTTTATACAACAAACAGTAAATTTTAATTGATATCATGAAATGAGCCACATAAAGGGTCATAAAACAGAAAGAAGATCTAGTGGCGAATTCCATTTTACCTATGTCTAACAATTAATTAATAGAAAAAATGAAAAAGATAGTTTTAACTATAGCAATAGCAGTTTTGCCTTTGATAGGCTTCGGACAGTCCATCTTTGATAAGTATGAGAACAATCCAGATGTAGGATTCGTATCGGTAAGCCCTAAGATGTTTAGGATGTTGGGAGACCTAAGTGAAGGATCTAACGACCCTGAAGCAAAAGAGTTTGCAACCCTAGTCAACAGTATCACCAATTTTAAAGTGATCACTACAGAAGACAAAAAGATCGCTGGTGATATAGGTAGTTGGGTTACCAAGCACCTTAAGAATTCTGACCTAGAGGAACTGATGCGAGTACGTGAAGGTGGCTCTAACGTAAAGTTCTATGTAAAGGAAGGAAAGGACGAGAACCATGTGAAAGAATTGTTGATGTATGTTACCGGGATCGAGGATGTGAACGTCAACGGCAAGAAGATTGAAACAGTATTGCTTTCACTTACAGGAGACATCGACCTGAGACAGGTGGGAAAGCTTACCGACCAGATGGATCTCCCAGGTGGAAAGAACCTAAAAAAGGCTGGTGAGAAGAACAAGAGTTAAGGATTACAAATAGCCTAACATACTAGCGCCTAGGGTTCAAGCCCTAGGCAATAGTTATAATTGCAGTCAATACCATCACCATCAACAAAAAACGAACAAAACCGATCATAAGATGAATACTCTAGTAAAAATAGTTGTAAGTACACTCATAATTTTGGTATTAGGGAGTTGTAGCAGCGAACAAAGCCTTCAGCAATATTATGTACAAGGAACCGAGGACCCCAATTTTTTAGTGGTCGATATTCCGGCTTCCATGCTCAATCTTTCAGAATCTGAATTGAGCACAGATCAAAAGGAAGCATATCAGTCACTCGGTAAACTCAATATTTTGGCCTATCGTCTAGACCCAGCGAAAAGATCGCAGTATGAAGCAGAGAAGATCAAGGTGAACGAGATCCTTAAGAACGAGAAATATGAAGAGCTGATGCGTTTTAGCAGTGGAGAGGCAAGAGGGGTTGTAAAGTTTATCGGAGATGATGAAAGTATCGACGAATTGATCCTCTTTGGAAGTTATAAGGATATGGGTTTTGCTGTGGTACGAGTGTTGGGAGACGAGATGAAGCCCGAGAACATGATGCAGCTGGTCAAAGCCGTGGAAAGCTCACAAATTAATACCGATGGTTTCGGTCAACTAAAAGATTTTTTCGAGTCGAAATAGGACACGACTTGGTTTTATTGTTAATGAGAAGGATTTAATAGGCCAGACCTAAATCTTTTAATTTTCATTCCTGCTGAAGTAGGAACCTAAAAACACCGTTGCCGCGGTGTTTTTTTTATTCCGACCCGTTCATTGCGGATAGCAAGATGGCCTCTTAAACAAAAAAACCCGCTTCACATATGGAAGCGGGTTTTTTAAGATAAAAACTTATCGATCTTTATTTGCCTCCAGCAGAAGCTTGCTTCATGCCTTCCTCGATCATATTGTAGAATTGGTCCAATTTAGGTAGGACAACGATGCGTGTTCTTCGGTTTCTGGCTCTGTCAGCAGCAGAATCGTTCTCTGTCACTGGCACATAGTAACTTCTACCTGCAGCCGTCATACGTTCTGGCGCTACACCAAAATCGTTTTGCAAGGTGCGAACCACGGCTGTCGCTCTTAAAACACTCAAATCCCAGTTATCCTTGATGCCTGCTCTTTTAATTGGCACATCGTCAGTATGGCCTTCGACCATAAACTCGAAATCAGGCTTGTTGTTTACTACTTTTGCTACTTTCCCAAGAACTTCTTTAGCTCTGTCGGTGATCGTGTAGCTACCACTCTTAAATAATAATTTGTCAGAGATGGATACAAAGACGACGCCCTTTTCAACATTTACCTGAATATCATCATCGGCAAGGTTGCCTAAAACTCCTTTTAAACTGGTGACAAGTGCCAATGTTACAGAGTCTTTTCTAGACATGGCATCTTGCAAACGTTGAATACGCAAGTCTTTTTCTTTAAGGCTTTCCAATGACTTCTCTAAGTTGGTGGCACCTTTGGATGTCAAGGTCGTAAGGTCGCCAATTTGTTTTATGAGGTCACCATTGGTTCGGTTCAATGCTGTAACTTGACTTTCAAGACCTTGTGCTTTTGCGGTAAGTCCTGCTTTTTCCTCAAGACATAGGTTGAGCTTCATGCTAGCCGCATTTAAAAGGTCTTCGGTTTCTTGTTGTTTGGCCTGTAGCGCTTCCATTTCTTTTTTAGAGGCACAAGAGGCCAATATTAGTATTGAAGCGCTTAGTAGGATCAGTTTCTTCATGATTACTAAAATTTAGTTTCTTTTTATTGTTAGTTTCCCAAATGTATTAAAAAACTTTAGGCTTGACCGTAGGTTAACATATTTTTTACTCGATAATCGAGATTTAAAAGTTCCAAGGCTTACCCCGAAATCAAAATGGTTTTTCAATAAATGCTTTATGGCCTTGCCGCGAGATATTTTACGAAAGTTCAGAAAACTTTTCCTTTCTATGTACGAAGTATGACCATACCACAGATGTGGTACCTTGATATTTTGTGAATTTCTTAGCATTTCCACGTTTTTTAAAGGTCCTTCGAAAATTCCAGTAAAAGCTGAAATGAGCTTTCAGAACAGCATAGAAATGCGAAAATTTAAATTGAAATACAAATCGCGCCGCCGCAATACCATCCAAGAGCAATCGGATCAAGACCAGCTTCAGTACCGTACGTTTAGGTAGGTTCTTAGTAATGGAGTAAAGCGAGTTTCTAAAGTTGAGGAACGTTTTGAGAGGATTCATGTTACTCATGGTGGCGCCACCAACATGATACACATGTGAGTGACCAACATACTGTACGTTATAGCCGAGGTTATGTGCTCTCCAACAAAAATCGATCTCTTCTTGATGTGCAAAATAATCTTCATCAAATCCCCCAAGCGCTTCAAAAACTGCACGTCTTACGAACATGCAGGCGCCCGTGGCCCAGAAGATGTCGATGATATCATCGTACTGCTTTTCATCCTCTTCAATGGACTGGAAGATCCTGCCGCGACAGTAGGGATAGCCCAATTTGTCTATAAAACCTCCAGCAGCTCCAGCATATTCAAAACGTTGCCGGTCCTTATAATCCAATATCTTCGGTTGAATGATCGCTGTATTCGGGGAGGCTTCAAATTGCGATAGCACCGGACCTAACCAACCTTTGGTAACTTCTACATCAGAGTTGAGCAAACAATAGATATCGGCATCCACATATTTCAGTGCATCATTATAGCCCTTCGCAAAACCTCCGTTTTCCTTATTTTCAATGACCTTCACCTTTGGAAACGTGGCTCGTACAAAGGCAACCGAATCATCGGTAGAGCCATTGTCAGCGACATAGATGTCAGCTTCATCAGAGTATTGTATGACCGAAGGGAGGAACTCTGCCAAGAGTCCCTTTCCGTTCCAATTGAGTATGACGATGGCTAGTTTGGTCATCAGACGTTCAGGCGTTCATTGAATCGTGTGCAAATTAACGGATATAAGATGGAATATCTCGTAAGAAGATATATTTTTCTGATTCATAGTCCAACTGGCAATAATAATGGTCTAGACCATTGGTGACCATGAGGTAATCCCCGTCCAGCGCAAGATTGTATCGCGCTATTTGATCAAATGTATGCTGATCGACCGATACGTTAGGAGATTTACATTCTACGATCAAATGAATGCTACCGTCTTTATTGAAAACTACGATATCATATCTTTTCAGTAATCCGTTAATAGTGAGCGACTTTTCTACATTGATATGGGAGGCAGGATATTTTTTTTCATTTATAAGAAATTGAACTACATGTTGTCGTACCCATTCTTCGGGTTGAAGAACTATGAATTTTTTCCGGATCGGGTCGAAAATATAGAAGGTATTTTCGCTATTTTTGATTCGAAAGTTATAGTTGGGGAAGTTCAATTTTATCATGGCTCAAATTAACGACTTCCCTTATGAAATCACAAATATGCCTTACTGCAAGTAAGTAAGTAAGGGATGTTTTGATTTTAGATATTCACTACAAATAGCATCTCTTTGGAAGAAGTAAAGAAAATAGTGTCGGAAATTGCTAATGGCAACGTAAAGCCCATTTATTTTTTGATGGGCGAAGAGCCATACTATATTGACCGGATCGCCGATTACATTGAGGCGAACGTCTTAGGCGAAGAGGAAAAGGGATTCAACCAGATGGTGCTTTACGGAAGAGATGTTTCTGTCGAGGATATCATCGCCAATGCAAAACGCTATCCGATGATGGCAGAGCGTCAAGTGGTGATCGTAAAAGAAGCCCAAGAATTGGTTCGTACGATCGAGAAGCTGGAATCGTATGCCGAAAACCCCCAACCAACAACAATACTGGTCATTTGCTACAAATACAAGACGCTCGATAAAAGAAAGAAACTTTACAAGACGATCGGAAAGAACGGCGTGCTTTTCGAGAGTAAAAAACTCTACGAGAATCAGGTTCCAGATTGGATTCGAAGGGTCTTATCTGGAAGACGATATAAGATCACTCCAAAAGCATCGCAGATGTTGGTCGAATTTTTGGGTACCGACCTTGGAAAGATCAACAACGAACTAGAGAAGTTGCAACTGATCATTCCTGAAGGGAGCGAGATCACCCCAGAGATGATCGAAGAGAACATTGGGATCAGTAAGGACTATAACAATTTTGAGCTTCGAAAGGCCATTGGCGAAAAGAATATGCTAAAAGCCACACGAATCATCAATTATTTTGCTCAGAATCCAAAGGATAATCCTTTGGTGGTTACGGTGGCCTTATTGTATAACTTCTTCTCCCAACTGCTAAAGTATCATGGCCTTAGTGATAAGAACCCTCGCCATGCCGCTTACACCTTAAGGGTGAGCCCATTCTTTATAGGAGAGTACAGCACCGCGGCACGAAATTATCCGATGAAAAAGGTAAGTCAGATCATTACCTACTTGCGCGATGTGGACATCAAGAGCAAGGGTGTAGGTGCCAGCAACCTTCCTCAGGGCGATCTGCTAAAAGAACTCTTGGTAAAGATCATGGCTTCCTAAAAAACAGCTCCCTAAAGATCATTCCTAAGGTTTAAGGAATAATACGATAGGGATGTCAGTGTCTGGGTCTTAAACTATCTAAATTCTCAAACTTTAGTAACCCGCAGAGGTATGTCGTTAATCAGACACTATGCTGCTTCTTCTTATTTTATGACCTTTGGACCAATATTCTTCGCTGTAATGCCCTTTTTCTGCCTGTGAGGCATAGTCGATATAGTTTTGTATACTTTTCACCAATTGAAGACTATAATCGAAACTTGTGGCCTTTTTAGGGTCAAAGGGAGTCTCGCATGGGACATTTCTAAACCATCGCATCCATTGGGCACTTGCGTTCGTTCCAGCCTCTGGAATAGCTACCTTTTGATTGTTCAAAAAGGGCATGATGGCACTTACAACTGGATATTGGGCAGTGCTATGACAAGACATGCAGCTAGAATATGCGTTGTCCACAGGTCCGTTAAGGCGGGAGGCAAAACCTAAATGCATCGGTGGCAATTCTTCGGGGTTGTCATTGATAATGGTTTGCTTGAGGTCTGGATTGATGATCGTCTTGGTGGGGGTAGGATTATAGCTCGTTTTGTTATGATCTGGGTCATTTCCCCACATGATGCCAACGGGCGTTAAATTATCCCATCGATTGTCGTTTTCAAGATTTCCGTTATAGGCGAACGTTCCAAATACCCAACCACCGGTATCGATGGCTCGCTTATCCTTCACCATGATATCCATTTGTATCAAATTGACCTTCGAGGTGATTCTATTCTTTGAGGTTGAATTGTTCCCTGGAATATCAGACGCATATATATAGGCATCCCAACTGACCGGATTCTTCAAATAAGGCACTTCGTCGGCTTCAAGCGGCACAAAGAGTACTTTGGCAACCACTGTTCCTTCAGGAAAACCATCAAATTCAAAGAAAGAGTAATTGGGTTCGGGCTTGTTCCATACCTTTCCAATGGCATATCCACCAAGATCGTTATAGAACCCTACTGCATAGGCGTGCGTTTCAGAAATTTGCGTTGGAGCAAGCATTTTATCGTCAACTGGACCTTCTTGTGTGAGGCCGTGATATCCTTCACGACCGTTCGGACCCCAATGCTGCCAAGGGACATGATACCAAGGGCGGACCTTGTTATCCTCTAAATAGAAAGAGTTTTCATAATCCTCGGATGCATTCCCTTCAAAAACATATTTTTTCACCTCATCCATGTAGGCTCTCCAATCACTCTTGAAATCGATAGCGAGAATATTTTTAACACCCTCATCGATCACTGGTTCTTTGCGTGGGAAGTCATCACTGAGCTTAAAAACTCTCGAAATGGGAATGGTATCGTCGGGCTGTACCATAAAACCAAAATCGGGGAAACCGATGCGATCCTCCATAGAGGCCATCAATGCTTGTGAATTGTCTTGATCGACCTGAGGGGCTGTGACCTTTCCATGCTGTTTGCAACAAACAAATAAGGCAAGGCAGGATAGAAGGATAAAAAGGTGGGAGGCTCTCATAACTTACTAGGTTTGGTTGATATTGCGAAGTTATATGAGTCCAATCATCATTAAAAGGATGGTTCTACCTCATTCCTAAAACGAGTATTTATACGGGTATAAATAAGGCGTCGAAAAAGACGTCATTCCGACCCCGAAACAGCGGGGAAGGAATCTGTTAAATTCTTACGAATCTACAGACAGATTGCTTCTCCGCCAAAAGCGAATCGCAATGACTCGATGCTATCCCTTTTTAGACGCCTTCGTAATTTAGTTTCTTAACTTATTCCTGGTGATGATGAATTTGATCTTTTCCTTGAGATCCTCACCCGTGTCAAACACCATTTGTTCATTGCTGGGGAATGGTACAGCCCTTAGGCCTATTAGACCTAGGAAATGATCGTCCAAGGCGCGTTTGTCACCATCGTAGTCGGCATATACATGCTCAAAGACAAATTCGCTATTGATAGGAAAACTTTCTAGCTGTTGTTTGGTTCGGAGGTCTTTGAATTTCACCATACCCGTTACTTGCGTTGCTTTAAATTGAGTGAACTGGTATAGTTCGCATCGTACCGTTTTAAAATTATCTACCTTGATATTGTTACCAAGACTATCCTTTACGATATTCCCGTCATCATCATGAAGATATTTCCAACCATCCTTTACCTGCTTTTCTTTGATCACTTGCTTCTCTCTGATCTGCTCTGGAGTGATGTTGATGTCTCTAAGAGCGATCTCCATTCCAAAATCGTATTTGATCTGCTTCAGTTTATTTCCATGGTACACGGTCCATTTATCGTCAAGTCCGTAGGTATCAAAATTTAGAAGGTCTTCTTCCAAGCGTTGCGGGATGACCATTTGCGTCTGATTCTTCATATTGACCAAAACAAAGTCAGTCCCTTTAAAACTTGCCTCGTCCATCAACTGACGCACATTCTTAAAGCCTGGATTGATCCGATCCAAATAGCTCAGGTCGTCGTAGGCGGCCCTATAATCCAATTTGTTGGTAGCATTGGTGAGCAGTCCTTTCGCATTCTTATACAAATAATCGGACAGATCGTCTTTCGAGGCGATGATCTCGTCTGTATAATTGTTGAACCTAAATGTGGCATTTCTTCCTCTATCCAAGACTGGAAGAGGCAATAATGGTTTGATCAGCTCTTGTCGATTCTCGAGCCTTAGATAAGTTTCGTAGATTGATTCGAGGTTGGCAGGATGGCCATCCTTCTTTAAAAATTCGATCTCCTTTAAGTCTCTATCCGCTGCTTTTACAAAAGCTTCTTCGAGCATTAATACATAAGGCTGACGATTTTTCTTTGTCTTGTTCGACTTTAAGTTCTTTATGGCGATTGCAATGGCCTGATCGTAGTTACCAGTATTCAACGCCTCTTGTGTCTTTTTCACGCTGCTGCAGGCAGCTACAAAAATGACTGATAAAAAGAGTAATGCTTTCTTCATAATCGCTAGGTTTTTTCAGTTTATAGATTTGGGGTGTTCAAATTCAGTGCCAAATGTAGCAAAAAACCCCGAAGAACACTCTTCAGGGTTATAATACAACGTTTTATTGTGAGATTTATTTCTTATTGAAAGGAGGAAGTAACTTGTTGGAAACCTCCCCGAAGCCAATTCTCACTTCATTATTCTTACAATATCCGGTCATGGTCACGGTGTCACCATCATTGATAAACTTGCGTTCTGTACCATCGGCCATCTTTATTGGATTCTCTCCTCGCCATGTAAGTTCTAACATTGACCCATAGCTATCTTTAGTTGGGCCAGAGATGGTACCACTGCCCATCATGTCGCCCGAATTGATCAAGCAACCGTTCACGGTATGGTGCGCCAACTGCTGTGCCATGTTCCAGTACAAATATTTAAAATTGGACCTACAAACGGTGGTCGGACTGCTATTTTCTGGTGTAATGGCTACTTCCAAGTGGATGTCGTAGCTTTTTTCTCCTTCGTATTGAAGATAGGGCAATTGCTCTTTGATAGGTTGAGGACCTGCAACTCTAAAAGGTTCTAAAGCATCTAAGGTAACGATCCATGGGGAGATCGATGATGCAAAGTTTTTTGCTAGAAAGGGTCCTAAGGGAACATATTCCCATTTTTGAATGTCTCTAGCACTCCAGTCATTAAGCAACACCAGTCCAAAGATATGCTCTTCGGCCTTTTCGATAGGAATTGGCTCACCCAATTGATTTCCATCGGTTGCGATAAAGGCCATTTCCAGTTCGAAATCGACTAAACGCGATGGGCCAAAGACGGGCGTTTCAGCTCCAGCAGGCATCGTCTGTCCCATGGGTCTGTGAATGTTTGTGCCAGACGGTACGATAGAAGAACTTCGCCCGTGGTAGGCTACCGGAATGTGAAGCCAGTTTGGTAATAAGGCCTTGTCGGGGTCTCTAAACATGGTACCCACATTGGTTGCATGTTCCTTGCTCGAGTAAAAATCGGTATAGTCACCAATATGAACGGGTAACTGCATCTCAATTTCATCCATGTCGAACAATACAATGTCTCTGTGCTCCTTATTGTTTTGAAGTGATGGGTTTTCTTTGTCAAAGATCTCCGCGATACGGTTTCTGGTCAATCGCCATGTCTTCCTCCCGTCATCGATAAAATCGTTTAACGTATCCTGAAGAAAAATATCATCTGTAAGCGGCACACCTTTAAAGTATCCTAATTGGTGCAATGCGGCCAGATCGATCGCGGTATTTCCAATGCGTGTGCCTATCGTAATGACATCATCGCGAGTGAGAAAAACGCCAAAGGGAATATTTTGAATCGGAAAATCTGAATTCTCTGGAACGTGCAACCACGTTTTTCTATTGGGATCGTTAGCTGTAAGCGGCATAATCTTTTACTTTTTCCAAACAATATTATAAAATATTACGCTATCCCGCCCTAAGAATTTGAGTAATTTTTATTTCGGACCATTTTTAAAAAGGAATTGATAAAAATGACTCAAATTTTTGCGAATACTATAAAGGCAGATGAGCCTTGCATATATCTGTAAGTATGTGAAAAACTTGTTAGTATATTCGGTACTTTGACGATATTTCTTGTACTTATTTTCATAATTTTGACGCTTACATAAAATATGGCGACCATAGTCGCTTACACAACAACACAAACAACGTTAAAATGCAACGAGACGAACAGATCTTTGAACTCATACAAGAAGAGCACGAAAGGCAATTGAATGGTATTGAATTGATTGCTTCGGAAAATTTTGTTAGCGATCAGGTGATGGAAGCTGCAGGCTCTGTACTTACCAACAAATATGCTGAAGGGTATCCCGGCAAACGCTATTATGGCGGATGTGAAGTAGTGGATGTCATTGAGCAGATCGCCATTGATCGTGCCAAGGCATTGTTTGGGGCCGAATGGGCAAACGTACAGCCGCATTCAGGTTCGCAGGCCAATACGGCAGTATTCGCTGCTTGCCTAAAGCCAGGAGATAAGATCCTTGGTTTTGATCTTTCACATGGCGGACACTTAACGCATGGCTCGCCAGTAAACTTCTCTGGGAAATTGTACAAGCCCGTCTTCTACGGAGTTGATAAGGAAACCGGGGTGTTGAACTATGATACGATAGCAGAAATAGCCAAGAGAGAAAGGCCACAAATGATCATCTGCGGTGCATCGGCCTATTCGCGCGATATCGATTTCAAGCGTTTCAGAGAGATCGCCGATAGTGTAGATGCGATCTTATTGGCAGACATCTCGCATCCAAGCGGATTGATAGCCAAAGGAATTCTCAATGACCCGATCCCACATTGTCATATTGTGACCACCACCACCCATAAGACACTGCGCGGACCTCGTGGCGGATTGATAATGATGGGTAAAGATTTTGATAATCCCTTTGGAATTACACTAAAAAGTGGAAAGCCCCGCAAAATGTCGTCCTTATTGGATTCTGCAGTTTTTCCTGGAAATCAAGGAGGCCCTCTAGAGCATATCATCGCCGCCAAGGCCATTGCTTTTGGAGAGGCTTTGACAGATGAGTTTTTGCACTACGTCATTCAGGTAAAGAAAAATGCTGACGCGATGGCCAAGGCATTTGTCGCTAGAGATTACCATATCATTTCGGGAGGAACTGATAATCACATGATGTTGATCGACCTTCGCAACAAAGGAGTGACTGGAAAACTGGCAGAAGAGGCACTTGGCAAGGCCCACATCACCGTAAACAAGAATATGGTGCCATTTGATGATAAGAGCCCTTTTGTAACCTCTGGCATTAGAATTGGAACCCCAGCGATCACTACGCGCGGACTCAAAGAGGAAGATATGGAGGCCATCGTTGCGCTGATCGACGAGGTCATCAAGAATGCTGAAAACGATTCCATGTTAGAGGTCATCGGTGAAAAAGTACACCAGATGATGCAAGACACGCCGCTATTTGTCGCGTAGGATAGTTCAATACTAATAAAGAAAACGCTAGCTTTGACTAGCGTTTTTTTATTTCTAAATTGGAGAAAGACATTCAACATATCCTCATTATAGGCTACGTTTGGCCTGAGCCTAATTCGTCGGCAGCAGGAAGTCGAATGATGCAACTATTACGATTGTTTCTAAGTCAAAGTTGGAAGGTCATCTTTGCGAGTCCTGCGCAGGAGACGGATCATATGGTCGACCTTGAAGCTATGGGCGCAAGAAAGGAGCACATTCAGCTCAATGACGCGAGCTTTGATGTCTTTGTTGCGGCGCTTCAACCTACTATCGTACTCTTTGATCGCTTTATGATGGAGGAGCAGTTTGGTTGGCGCGTCGCAGCGCATTGCCCCAATGCTTTACGTATACTCGATACCGAAGACCTACACTGCCTGCGCAAAACCCGTCAAGAAGCCTTTACATCGGGGAAACAATTCAATATAGAAGATCTATTTAAAAGTGATATCGCTAAACGAGAGATCGCTAGCATCTATCGTTGTGACTTGTCCTTGATCATTTCAGAATTTGAGATGCAACTGCTAAAGGAACATTTCAAAATAAGTGAGTCCCTTTTATATTATCTCCCTTTTATGTTGAAACCAATGACGATAAACGACTCATCGAAGTTGCTATCCTTCGAGCAGCGGAAACATTTCGTAACGATTGGCAACTTCAGACATGAGCCCAATTGGAATGCCGTATTGTATCTCAAGGAGACCATTTGGCCATTGATCAAAAAGCAGCTGCCAAAGGCAGAGCTTCATATCTATGGAGCGTATCCTCCACCAAAAGCGATGCAGTTAAATGATCCAACTGAAGGATTCTTGATAAAAGGTTGGGCGAGCGATGCGGATGATGTGATGCAAAGATCAAGAATATGCTTAGCGCCCTTACGATTTGGAGCGGGACTTAAAGGAAAATTGGTCACCGCCATGAAAAATGGTACCCCAGTGGTAACTACGACCATAGGAGCTGAAGGGATTTATGGAGATCTACCATACAACGGAGAGGTTGAAGACGATGCTCTTATATTTGCCAATAAAGCCGTTGCATTATATCAAAATGAAACCCTTTGGCTGCAATGCCAGAAGAATGGGATTCAGGTGCTCAACCAGCGATTCAATGGTCCAGAACTGCAAGCATGTTTCATCGATAGGGTTAAAGTGCCGCTTAACGACCTGAGCGCTCATCGAGATGCAAATTTTATAGGATCTCTATTACAGCATCAGACGATGCAAAGCACCAAGTATATGTCCAAATGGATCGAAGCGAAGAACAAGCTCGAAAAATAGATTAGTTATTAAAGATGATCAGTCTTTCGTCAATAGTCACTTCAGAGAAGTCATAGGCATCCTTGATCCAATGAATGGTCTTTTCATGATAGATAAATACGTGCGTTATATCGTTCATATAATACCAATTGTGAAATGTGGTGTCCTCATCATAAAGGTCGGTCATAATGTAGAGTTTCCCTTTTTTGTTTAAGAGTTTATTCAGCAAATGAAATTCCTTTTTCGGATGATGGAAATGTTCGATCACCTCGCAGCAAGCGATATAATCATAGGTTCGCTTCAAAAGGTTGGGATAGTTATGAAAATAGGGGTCATATTGGACGATGTCGTAGCCATGATCATCAAGGATTTTGGAGATGACCGGACCTGTTCCGGCACCAAAATCCAGTCCTTTATCATCTCTTGAGAATTCATTGAGGATGGCAGAAGAAATAGGAGCGACAAAGTTTTGATAGCCTTTGTTCTCTACATCGTTATTATGCTCTTCATATCGTGCTTTTTCTTCTTCATCCGATGGCCAAAGTGCAGCATCTATAAAAATCCCAAAGCACGTCTTACATCGAAAATAGGTACCCTTCTTTTCATGTTCATAGAATAGGTCTCCGATATTTTCACAAAGTGGACATAAGTCGGCCATAGATCATTGGTGTTGTCCAAAAATAATCAATTCCAGATGTAATTGCTGAAACCCCATGGACACTGACCTAAAAATAGCTCATTAATCATTTCACCGCGATCATAGAGATCTCCACATTGACGAACTTTGGAAGATTGGCAACCTCCACTGTTTCTCGGGCAGGAGCTGTGGCCTCGTCAAAGTAACCGCCATAAACTTCATTTACCTGTGCAAAATTATGCATATCCGATAAGAAGATGCTCGTTTTCACCACATGCTCAAAGGTCATGTCAGCCGCCGCTAGAACTTCCTTCAGATTAGACATTACCTGTTTGGTCTCGTCTTTAATATTGTCTAAGACCATGGCTCCGGTGGCAGGGTTGATGGCGATCTGCCCGGACATATACAGGGTATTATCAACTAAAGTCGCTTGATTGTAAGGGCCAAGAGGAGCAGGGGCCTTGTCGGTAGTAATGATCTTTTTCATGATCGGTTTTAGTTTGATGGATTATTGATGTGCTAAATTAACAAATAAGGATCTCAGATTCGTGTTAAGCCAATTATAATTGATAATGCAACAGACGGAATTCGAGTTTCGAACTTTAAACGTTCTGCCTTCGCTGGCGGTTGTCGAAGAATTGTTTGTTTGGAAGATTGCCCAGGGCTGAAACTCCAAGCAACAGAATCTAAATCCTCAGATCAGATCTTGTCAAAGGCAAACAGGCATCATTGATAGCTGGATAAGACCTTTGTATTGTTGAAACACCCTAGGATAAACAGCTTCCTAATTCATACTTCCAACCGCTACAATCGCCTGTCCGGTTCCCTACGTTTGTCGTATTTAAGGTCTCTAAGGATGTTCGATTTGATACCGATGAAGAAGTACCACGAAGAACGCGCACTAAACGGCACCCAGTTGAAATTCATCCGAAAACTATCTAGATCCCTCTCAAAACGAAATTGGGTGAAAGTGAATCCCTTATTTTTAAAGTCATAGCCCGAAGAGGCGCCGACCTTCCATTTGGTGCCGAGTTTCACATTGCCAGAGAACATCAACGAGTTGTTGCTGATATCATTCTGTCGCTGCGCATTCGAATAGGTGATGGTGTAGGCCAATCGAAGGTCCCATGGGATGGTAGCCTTGTAAAGGCTTGGACGTTCTTCCTCTTCGTTCTCATCGTCTTTTGCAAAGAATCGGTTGTCTGTAAAGTCTTGGGCCTCCCCAAAGAGGTCATCGCTCCGTCCTCCGTTACGAGCATTGTCCAAATTGTCATCGTCGGTCTTCTTGCTCTCAAAACTCTTGCTAGAGAAGGAGTAATTGACATTCACATTGGCACTGGTCAGTCTAAATAGACTTCCGCCATTATCGATATTGAAGGTATTGATACGTCGATTGTTGTTGTCCAAGGCGTAGGGGTCAAAGGTCGCCCCAAAGTTGATGTTCATCTTACTGTTAAATATCGCGGTGTTTCCATTCATCCTCACGGGACTCCATGCCAATGAGTCTGCTGCGATATTATAGGCGGTAGAGAAATTGAGGTTATTCAAAAGGACGATCTTTTTGGGTTCTGTGGCGGTGGAGTCTTTGTCGCGCACCTTGGCCTCAAAATTATTGCTCAATGCCATGCCTATCGAACTAGAGAAGGTACGGCTGGGCGTTCCAAACAGGCTTTGTTCAAAACGGGTGAATTCTGCTGTGTTTCCATCAGCATCTATGATGTAGGTATCGTAGTATTGGTCAAAGGCCGGATTGATATTATAACTTACTGTAGGGCGCATCACATGGCGAATCGCTTTGATCTTTCGATCTTGCCCATCTTTCTCCCGGTCAAAGGTTCCGTAGATGGTCGTTCCAATGCTTGCACTAAAGTTATATTGCCTAAAGGCGTCAAAATTATTGAGCGTATCGATGGTAGAAGCTCCCAAAGTGGGGTCAAAATCATTTCTTCTGATGGTGTTCAAGGTCCAATTCTCGGTATAGGTCCCTCCCATGGACACACTAAAATGCTTGGCCACCTTAAAGTTGGTACTTACGGGAATGGAGTGTTGCATCCCCACACGCGCATCTTCGAACATTTCACTCTTTAGAAAGAGAGAATCGGTAGTTTGAATGCGATTTTCGCCTCTTACATTATACTGAAAGTTGATATTCTCTATGATTCCTTTCTTGGGACTGTCCCTTTTGGCAAAAGGAAAGATACGCTCCACGCTCGCCTGCAAGGTCGGTAAGGTCATGTTGATGATCTCTGTATTGGTATTTTGCGAATGCGTGGCTGTTAGCGATAGGTTTACCGATGGGTAGCCCGAAAAGGTCTTAGAATAAGAGATGGAGGAGTTCAAGCTGTTATTCAAGAAATTGGGTGTGCTCAACTGATTCACCGATTGTCTGAAAAACTGGCTGCTTCCCAGTCGCACAGAAGCGGAAAAACGCGAATTGGGATTGGCCTTGCTATCTTGGCTGTGTGTCCAAACGATGTTGTAGATCCTCGACTTGGAGAAGTTTGGGAACCCACGCTCACCTCTGATCAAGTTTTCAAAACGGTAGCTAAAATTTCCGCGGTAATGGTAGCGCCAGGCATAGGTGCTTTCCAGGCGAAAACCGTAACTACCATTGGTATAGTAATCTCCAAGTACCGCGAGGTCGATATAATCGCTGATGGGAAAATAATAACCCCCATTCTGAAAGAAATAGCCGCGTTCGTTGTTCTCTCCAAGTGTTGGAAAGATAAACCCAGCCGTCGCCTCATCCTGCAAGGGAAAATAGGCAAACGGAAGTCCGATAGGTGTCGGCACATCGGCGATATACATATTGGAGAAGCCAGCGACGATCTTTTTCTTTGGCACCAGCTTGATGCGTCTGGCTCGTATGTAGTAATCTGGGTCTTCGAGATTCTTTGAGGTGGTAAAACGCGCATTCTGGATATAGACGACCGAATCGTTTTCCCGTTTGGTGATATCTCCAAAGACCTTGAAATCATTCTGTTCCGTGCGACTATTCCATATCAAGGCACGCTTGCTGTCATAGTTAAACAGGATAGAGTCTGGCTCCACGACATCACCGCCCTGCGTAAAAATAGGAGGCTGGACATAGTTGCCCAAAGAGTCGCGAATTCCTTTGGCAAAGACCTCATTGGTCTCATAGTTAAGGACAATGGAGCCTGCTTCGACCTTGGTCTGCAAATATTCTACCACCGCCTCGTCATACAGATACAGCTTTCCTTCCTTTCTGCTTACCCGCATATATTCTTTGGCTTCCTTGTGTACTTTACCTTCCAAAAGCGGTTTTTTTGTCACGCTGTCTTGTGTGATACTATCGACCTCGGTGGTGTCGATCTCTGCAGTTCGTATCTCGGGAAGGATCTCGTTGATAGAAAGGTTCAAGGAGTCTTTTGGCTTATCTTTATTTTCAAAGGATTTTTCTTGGCCTTCTTGGGAAAAACCATGTGCAAAAAATAGTGCAAAACTTATTGATAAAAGTATATGGCGAGAGGTTGTTTGCAATGGTGTATATCCTATTTTTGTAAAAGTATGGCCTAGTTTTTGAAGGCTCAAAATTAAACATATTTTTTTGGTGACTTTTGCAATACCAAAATTTTATTTCGTTTTAATAACAATGATAAGAGGTAAATATTTTATGAGCAGGAAATTTGTGATTTTTTTGGGAGTCGTCATACTTTCGGTTTGCTTGTCTTCTTACATTCCCATCAAAAAGCAAGCCAAAGACCGTGTTTTCACTGTTGTTTTGGATGCAGGCCACGGCGGAAAGGATCCGGGGAAGAAGACCAAGCACTACAATGAGAAGGATATCGCCCTTAACATTGTTCTAAAGATAGGGAAGGAGCTCGAAAAGCACGATAACATCAAAGTGGTCTATACGCGTAAGACCGACGTCTTCGTAGATCTCTACGAAAGAGGCCGAATTGCTAACGAGGCCAATGCAGACCTTTTCGTTTCTGTTCACTGTAATGCACACAATAGTCAGGCGTATGGAGCTGAGACCTGGGTGCTGGGGCTTCACGCCAATAAGCAGAATTTTAAGGTTGCCAAGGAAGAGAACTCGGTGATTTTCTTAGAGGAGGATTACGAACAGAAATACGATGGTTTCGATCCCAATGACGAGGAGTCTGTGATCAGTTTGCTGTTGATGCAAGAGGAATATTTGGATCAAAGTATCCAGTTGGCTGGAATTATTCAAAATGGTTTCACCAATAAATTAAAACGAAGAAATAGAAAGGTAAAGCAGGCAGGTTTTATTGTATTGCACCAGACCTTTATGCCCAGCGTACTCATCGAAACGGGCTTTATCACCAACAAATATGAGGGCGCCTATCTCAGTTCTACCAAGGGTCAGCTAGAAATGGCCAAATCGATCGCCACGTCGGTTTTAAACTATAGAAAGGTGGTATCTCAAAATCTTTCCTTGGATGAAGTGATCGAAAAGGAGGAGCCCGAAATGGTCACATCAGACGCCGAACCCGTCATTGTAGAAGGGGTGACCTTTAAGGTGCAAATTGCGGCTAGCAGCAGATTGCTCGAAACGGAACCCTACAATTTCAATGGCCTTTCTACGATTTCCAGAGAGTCTTTTAATGACCTGTATCGTTATTTCTACGGAAATACCTCCAACTATACGGAAGCTGAGCGACTACAGGCTGAAGCGCGTGAGAAAGGATATCCCTCGGCCTATCTTGTTGCCTATAAGGATGGTCAGCGGATAAGCGTTTCTGAAGCCCTTAGATCAGTGGCAAATTAGATTAGTTCTTTCTAAAATAATTTCTAATTTTGTTTCGACACGATAAAGCTGTATAGTTTGAAGATATCTAGAGAGATCAAAACAGCATTGTTGGCATTGGCTGGCATTGCTTTATTTATTTTTGGGTTTAGCTATTTAAAGGCCAACCCCATTTTTCAGTCGGCAAGGACCTTCTACGCGATCTATAGTCACGTAGGCGGCCTTACCACCGGAACTGTCGTGACGATCAATGGGTTTCCGGTTGGGAAGATCCAAGATATCCGATTTATGGACAGTTCAGGGAAATTGCTGGTGACGTTCAATGTGGAGGATGATTTCCAGTTTTCGAAGAATAGCAAGGCCGAGATCTATGAGGCAGGTGTTATTGGCGGAAAGGCCTTGGCCATCATGCCAGCATTTGACAATGCCGAGACGGCCAAGTCAGGTGATACCCTAACAACGAGCTATCGACCGGGACTCACAGAATCTGTTGAGAACAAGTTACAGCCTTTTCTAAAGGATCTTGATAAACTATTGGTGTCTACCAATTCAGTGGTGGGCAAGGTCGATTCGGTATTCGATGCCAAGGCGCAAGCAGATCTAAAAAGAAGTCTTTCTGGTCTAAGCCAAGTGATCGATAATTTCAAAAAGACCTCCAGATCGATCGATGGCATTGTTGCTGGAAACAAGGAGCGGTTGGATAAGACCATCGCCAATGCAGAGAATATAACGAGCAATCTTTCCAAAGTATCCGATACGCTAGCACAGGCCAACCTTGGAAAAACCGTGAAAGATCTCCAAGCGACGGTCAATAATATGAACGGTATCTTGGCCAAGATCGAAAGTGGTGACGGGTCCGTTGGAAAGCTCTTAAAAGATGAAGCTCTTTACGACAATCTTTCTGGTGCCTCGAAACAGCTAGAGCAATTGTTGCAGGATATGAAACTCAATCCTAAGCGATATGTTCACTTTTCATTGTTTGGAAAGCGACCAAAGCAATACGATCCGCCAAAGGAAACACCCGAAACATCTGTCGAAGAGAATTCAAAGAACTAAAATTACGAAGCACTTATGGAATATATCCCAAATATTATCTTCGCTATCATATTGGCTGCAGGAATCGGCTATTTTGCTAAAAATGTAAAGAAGTTGATTCGCAATATCAAACTTGGGACCGCCATTGACCGAACCGATAACAAGGCCGAAAGATGGCGTAACATGGCGATGATCGCTCTGGGACAATCGAAGATGGTCGTACGACCGATCGCAGGGTTCTTGCATATTATTGTCTATGTGGGATTCGTCATCATCAATATCGAGGTCTTAGAGATCATCATCGACGGAATTTTTGGAACACATCGTATCTTTCAACCTATATTGGGGGAGGCGGTTTACGGTTTTCTGATAGGTACATTCGAAGTCTTGGCCGCCTTGGTCTTTGTCACGGTGATCATATTTTGGCTTAGGAGAAATGCCATCCGCTTACAGCGATTCATCAAGCCAGAAATGAAGGGATGGCCAAAGAAGGATGCCGACCTCATTCTTTATTTCGAAATGGTCTTGATGACGTTGTTCTTGGTCATGAATGCGACGGATGCTCCATTCCAGGAAGCTGGAGTAGGTAATGTGATCAGTGGTTATATCGCCCCATTGTTCGATGGTGTCTCAGAAAGTACCCTACACCTCATAGAACGCAGCGCCTGGTGGTTGCATATCGTTGGCATTCTCATTTTCTTGAATTATCTGTATTTCTCCAAGCATTTACATATTTTATTGGCATTTCCGAATACCTGGTACGCCAATTTGGCGCCACAGGGAAAATTTAAGAATGATGAGGCCGTTACTAAAGAGGTGATGCTGATGATGGACCCCAATGCTGACCCCTTTGCAGCACCCGCTGAAGGTGAGACCGAAGAAGCACCAGCGAAATTTGGAGCTTCGGATGTAGCAGATCTCAACTGGGTGAGTTTGCTCAACGCATATACTTGTACCGAATGCGGACGTTGTACGAGCGAATGTCCTGCCAACCAAACCGGGAAGAAACTTTCGCCGCGAAAGATCATGATGGATACCAGAGACCGTTTGGAGGAGGTTGGAAAGAATATCGACGCTAACGGAGGCGAGTTCAAAGAGGATGGCAAGCAATTGTTAGACAACTATATCACACGCGAGGAGCTTTGGGCATGTACTTCTTGTAATGCCTGTGTTGAAGCCTGTCCGGTAAACATCGACCCATTATCGATCATCGTTGAAATGAGAAAGTATTTGGTGATGGAGCAATCAGCCGCACCGGTCGAGTTGAACAACATGATGCAGAACATTGAGAACAACGGCGCGCCTTGGCCTTATAACCAAATGGACCGTTTAAATTGGAAAAACGAAGCGTAAATTTATATAATCAAATTGAAAAGCTATGAACAGAGAAGAAGCAGATAAACTGTTACATGAAAAGGTAGAAGCAGGAGAACACATCAGCCCGGTATTGCCCGAAGGTGTGAAGAATTACTTGATCGACATCGATGGTACGATCACCGAGGATGTGCCTAATGAGGAGCCATGGCGAATGGCCACTTGCGAGCCATTCGAGGATGCAAAGGAAACCTGCAACAAATGGTACGAGGAAGGACACATGATATGTTTCTTCACATCGCGAACAGAGGCGCACAGAGCGGTAACTGAAAAATGGTTGGCAGACCATGGTTTCAAATACCACAGCTTACTTATGGGCAAGCCAAGAGGAGGAAACTACCATTGGATCGATAATCACCTTGTAAAAGCGACTCGCTACAACGGGAAGTTTACCGATATGGTACAAAAGGAAGTGAAGATCGAAGTCTTCGACGACGGAAAACACGACTAATCAAGTTAGCAGTTGGCCGTTAGCAGTTCGCAGTTTTCTTTAGTCGGGTAACTGACAAAAGATTACCGAAGGCTTAACAACTGGCAACCGAAAACTGACAACAGAAGAATATATATGAGCGAGACATTGAGAGTGCCTACCATGGCAGAGATGATGGCCCAAGGCAAACAGCCCGAAGTACTTTTTTGGGTAGGCTGTGCCGGTAGCTTTGACGATCGAGCAAAAAAGATCACGAAAGCTTTTGTAAGGCTGATGAACAGGGCCGATGTGGAATTTGCCGTGTTAGGTGCTGAAGAAAGCTGTACTGGCGATCCAGCGAAGCGTGCAGGGAACGAATTTTTGTTTCAGATGCAGGCAGTGACCAACATCGAGGTGATGAACGCCTACGAGATCAAGAAGGTGGTCACCGCATGTCCTCATTGTTTCAATACCATAAAAAATGAGTACCCTTCCTTAGGAGGAAACTACGAGGTGATGCACCATACACAATTCTTGAAATCCTTATTGGATGAAGGTCGTCTGACGATTGAAGGAGGGCAATTCAAAGGAAAACGTATTACCTATCACGACCCTTGCTATTTGGGACGTGCCAATGGCGTATATGAAGCGCCAAGAGATCTCATCCGTAAATTGGATGTAGAGTTGGTAGAGATGCGCAAATGCAAAAAGCAGGGATTATGTTGCGGAGCGGGCGGTGCACAGATGTTCAAAGAACCCGAAAAAGGAGATAAGGACGTCAATATCGAACGTACTGAGCAAGCCTTAGAGACCAAGCCTAATATTATCGCGGCAGGATGCCCGTTTTGTAATACGATGATGACCGATGGTATCAAAGGAAAAGAAAAGGAGGATGAGATCGCTGTGATGGACATCGCCGAGCTGATCGCCAACGCACAAGACTTATAAACGATAGTTTTTAACATAAGATTGCAAACGAAGACCTCCTTTTGATGAAGGGGGTTTTGTATTTTTACAAAAGATAAAATGCACTTGAAGAATCTTAGGTGTATGCGTAAAACCCAAAACCTAGTACCCAAAACCAAAGGAATAAAAATGCTAACAGACTTTAATACCTTGCCAGATACGGCGCGTGTTTGGATCTATCAGGCCAACCGTTCTTTTACCGAGGAAGAGCTTGCAGAGATCAGGGAAAAGCTCGATCATTTTCTTGAGCAATGGACGGCGCACGGAGCCGATCTGAAGGCGGGCTTTGAGATCAAATACAAACGATTCATTATCATCGCACTAGATCAAGCGCTCCATGCAGCTTCAGGATGCTCCATCGATGCCTCTGTGCATTTTATTCAGCAACTGGAGCGGGAATATAATGTAGACCTTATGGATAAAATGAACGTATCTTATAAGCAAGGTGATTATATTGCATATAAGCCGTTGTTGGATTTCAAGAAGATGGCCAAAGAAGGCGCGGTGGGTAAGAAGACCATTGTTTTTAATAATTTGGTGGTCAATAAAGGGGAATTTGAAGAAAGTTGGGAAGTGCCAGCTGCTGAAAGTTGGCACAGCCGTTTTTTAAAATAATCACTCGATGTCATAGGTTTCAAAAACCTGTGAGGTCTTAAATAAATTACTATATTTAAGTCCCGCTCTCCCGATGTCTCGGTGGCGGGATTTGTAATATAAATTGGATGCCTCAAAATATTTTGGAATAATAATTGTTTGATAGATCAGTACTAGTGTACATCATCCTATGATAGAGAAGAATTACATGCAGCGAATCGTTTTCCTCATTACCTTATTGAATTTCTCGTTGATCACTGCCCAGCAGATCGATCCTTTACTCGCCTCCAATGTGGAACATCAGGCAAAATGGGTAGATAGCATTTATGGCAATATGACGCTCCAGCAAAAGATTGGGCAGTTGTTCATGGTAGATGTTTTTTCTTCCAAAGAAAAACAGCACATCGATCGAATAAAGAAATTGATTACGGAACATCATATAGGTGGCATTATTTTCTCTAAGGGCGGACCGCAACGACAGGCGAAATTGAACAATGAATTTCAAGAACTATCGCAAGTACCTTTATTGATAGGGATGGATGCCGAATGGGGACTCGCTATGCGCCTAGACTCTACCTATGCCTTTCCCTGGAATATGACTTTGGGGGCCATTCAAGATAACAAGCTTATTGAGGCCGTTGGGAAACGGATTGGTGAACATAACAAACGACTTGGGGTGCATATCAACTTTGCCCCAGATATCGATATCAATACCAATCCCGATAATCCAATCATTGGAAACAGGGCTTTTGGTGAAGATAAAGAAAATGTGACCTTAAAAGGAATGGCCTTTGCTCGTGGAATGCAGCGTGCTGGTGTCTTGGCTTGCGGAAAGCATTTCCCTGGCCATGGAGATACGGATCAGGATTCGCACAAGACCTTACCAACCATCAATTTTTCGGCGCAACGCATAGACAGCATCGAATTGTATCCGTATAGAAGATTGATCTCTGATGGTCTCGCCAGTGTGATGGTAGCCCATCTCAATGTCCCCAGCTTAGAATCGAGAGCTGGATATCCTTCGTCGATCTCCCAGAATATCGTCACTGATATTTTAAAACAACGATTAGGTTTCAACGGACTTATATTTACCGATGCTCTAAATATGAAGGGCGCATCTAACTTTAGCGAACCGGGCGACATCGATTTGGCTGCCTTTCTTGCGGGCAATGATGTGTTATTGATATCCGAGGATGTTTCAAAGGCATCGACCAAAATTGAAGAGGCCTATAACGATGGTGCTATTTCAGAAGAGCGCTTAGCGCACTCGGTGAAGAAGATACTCAAGGCAAAGTACAAAGTGGGTCTTCATGAATATTGCCCTGTAGAGAGGGAAAAACTCTTTGAAGAGCTTAACACCCCTGAAGATGATAAACTTTACAGCGAGCTGATCGAGGAAGCCATCACTGTGGTAAAGAACCAAGGTGCGATCCTTCCGATCAAGAATCTCGATAACAAAAAGATCGCCTATGTGCATATGGGTGACGATTCTGGTTTGGATTTTTTAGAGACCCTTCAGAAGTATACTAAGGTAGACCAGATCAATGCAAGTAAATTGGATGAGATGATCACTAAGCTAAAACCTTATAATCTGGTCATCGTCGGTCTGCACAGGTCAAATGATAATCCATGGAAATCCTATAAGTTTACAGATAAGGAATTGGTATGGCTCTATGAGATCGCAAGAAATAACAATGTTATTCTAGATATTTTCGTAAAACCATATGCGCTCTTAGACTTAGCTTCTACCACCAATCTAGAAGGTGTGGTGGTCAGCTATCAGAACAGCAAATATGCTCAAGAAGCCTCGGCGCAGATCATCTTCGGAGCGTTGAAAGCTAAAGGTAGACTCCCTGTGAGCGCCCATCAGGATTTCCCGGTTAACACCTTTTGGGAGACCTCTTCGTTGAAGCGTCTGGGGTACACCTTGCCCAATCGTGTTGGTATCAATATGGAAAAACTAAAGAAAGTGGATACCTTAGCACAGATGGTCATTGACTCGGCAATGTCCCCCGGAGCCCAGATATTGATCGCTAGACGTGGGAAAGTGATCTACCATAAAGCATTTGGGAAACATACCTATAATAGCAAAAGGGTGAAATGGAATGATATCTATGACGTGGCATCACTTACAAAGATCCTCGCCACTTTGCCTATGGTCATGAAACTAGAGGAGCGTGGTAAGTTAAAAATGAATACCCGACTCAGGGTGATGTTGCCAGAGATCACAGGTTCCAACAAAGATTCCTTGACCTTGATCACGATGTTGAGCCATTATGCTCGATTGAAACCTTGGATCCCCTTTTATCTAAGGACCCTGGACACCGTTAATCGATTGCCGCTAAAGGAATATTATCGGTCCAAACCTTCAAAGAAGTTTGGTATAAAGATCATGGACAATATGTTCTTGCGTAACGATTATAAAGACACCATATTCAACAGAATTGTGGAAAGCGATCTTCGGCAACGCCTTGAATATAAGTATAGCGACCTTCCATACTACTTGATGAAACGGTACATAGAAAAGGAATACCTTGAATCTTTGGATATGCTGGTGCAAAATAATTTTTACAAATCCTTGGGAGCTAATTATACGACCTATAATCCCTTGGAAAAGTTTAACAAAAATATGATAGTCCCTAGCGAAATAGATGACTATTTTAGATATCAGAAAGTACATGGCTATGTGCACGACATGGGTGCCGCCATGCAGAATGGCGTTGGAGGCCACGCAGGACTATTTACCAATGCGAATGATGTGGCAAAGATCATGCAGATGTACTTACAGAAAGGATATTATGGTGGTAGGCGTTATTTACAGTCTAAAACAATTGATAAATTTAATACCTGCTATTATTGTGAAGAGGATAATAGACGTGGTGTAGGCTTTGACAAACCACAGCTAGATGAGGTTGGCCCAACCTGCGGTTGTGTTTCCATGACAAGTTTTGGACATTCGGGCTTTACAGGGACTTATACCTGGGCAGACCCAGAACAAGAGTTGGTCTATGTTTTTTTATCCAACCGAACCTACCCAACGATGTCCAACAGAAAACTGATCCGTACAGATATTCGGACCAAGATACAACAGGCCATCTACGATGCCATCGAGGAATGACGAAGAGACATGAGGAGAAGGTTATTCCTGGTGCCAAAGAATTTAACTTATTAACCAACATCTAAAAACAAGAAATGAGAATCGCCATAGTTTGCTATCCTACTTTCGGAGGTAGTGGTGTTGTCGCTACAGAATTAGGTTTGGCACTTGCCAATAGAGGGCACGAAATACATTTCATCACCTACAAGCAGCCTGTACGTCTTGCACTTTTAGGCGAACACGTACATTTTCATGAAGTGCATGTTCCCGACTATCCGCTGTTCCATTATCAACCCTATGAGTTGGCCTTGTCCAGCAAGTTGGTCGATATGGTAAAATTATACCGAATAGAGTTGCTACACGTGCATTACGCCATTCCTCATGCCTATGCCGGATATATGGCCAAACAAATGCTCGCCGCAGAGGGGATATCCATTCCCATGGTAACGACCTTGCACGGAACAGATATCACCCTCGTTGGAAGTCATCCCAATTATCGCCCGGCGGTAACCTTTAGTATCAACGAATCTGATGTGGTCACTTCGGTGTCCGAGAGTCTTAGAAAAGATACCATGAAGCTTTTTAACATCAAAAAGCAGATCGAGGTAGTACCGAATTTCATAGAGGTGGATAAACATGACTTTCAATTCACCGATTGTCAACGCAGTATCATGGCAAATGATGATGAAAAGATCATCACCCACATCAGTAACTTCAGATCTGTAAAGCGGATTCCAGATGTGATCAGGGTCTTTTATGAGATCCAACGGAAAACACCTGCAAAACTGATGATGGTAGGTGAAGGCCCAGAAAAAGAACCAGCCGAACTTCTATGTGACCAGTTGGGAATTCTAGATAAGGTCGTCTTCCTAGGCAATAGCAATGAGATCGATCGTATTCTCTGTTTTTCAGACCTTTTCTTGTTACCATCAGAGACCGAGAGTTTTGGTTTGGCTGCATTGGAAGCAATGATATCAAAAGTACCTGTCATCTCTAGCAATACAGGCGGTATCCCCGAGGTCAATAAGCATGGAGTTTCAGGTTATCTCAGCGACGTAGGCGATGTCATCGATATGGCGAAAAATGCATTAGAGATCCTAAAGGATGAAGAAACCTTGGAGAAGTTTAAGCAAAATGCCTACGATGAGGCAAAGAAGTTCGACATCAATAATATCGTACCTTTATATGAACAGATCTATGATAAGGCATTCTCGATGGCGTAACTAACCCCGCTTCAATTTTTATATGATATGAGCTCGAAGAAGTTTTATTGTTAATGACCATCAAGACGATTAGCATCTTCAAGGCACTAAAAAATTCTAAAAAAATGAAAAGTATCTTTTTAGTTCTTTTGACCATCATCCTTTCGTGTGGCGGAAGTAGATCTCCGGTCAACAATGAACAGCAACCTGATAAAACGAAAAATGAAAGACCGATGAGTATTTCGCAAGAGAAAAAATACGAAGTATTGGTGCAGGACGCCTCGGGTGGTCCTGTGGAGCCTCAGATCCTGGTAATCAAAGAACCCAAGGCCCTTCAGGATTTCTATATAAAGATCAACATGACACGTCGCCCCGGATACCCTTTACCCAATATCGATTTTGACAAGGAAATGGTCGTCATCCTGTGTATGGGGCAAAAGAACACCGGAGGATATTCCATAGACATAGATTCCGTAGAAGAACTGGAAGGAACTCGAAGAATATGGGTCAGAGAAAATGGTCCTGGACCTAATGATATGGCCACGATGGCGCTCACAGAGCCGTTTTGTATTGTAAAAATGACCGCTACGGATAAGAAGATCGTTTTTGAGAAGGTACAAGTTTCAAAAAAATAAAAGAATAGCTTACCAATAACCAACCACATGCTATGAGATTAGAAAATAAAGTAGCCATCATCACTGGCGGCGCACGCGGTATCGGCAAGGCCGTTGCAGAACTCTTCGCCAAAGAGGGTGCCAAGGTCATTATTTGGGACCTGCTGCCCGAAGGAATAGAGACAGCCGAAGGTATTAAAAAATTGGGAGGGGAAGCCGAATTCACCAGTATTTCGGTCACCGATAGAGCCGCCATTGAAACCGAAGCCGCCAGGATCCATTCAAAATTTGGGAAAATCGATATCCTCATCAATAATGCGGGCATTACCAAGGACCGAACACTCCACAAAATGAGTGACGAGGAGTGGGACGCGGTGATCGATGTGAATTTGAAGGGGGTCTTTCTTTGTACGCAGATCGTTTCAAAATACATGAAGGAAGCTGGCTATGGTCGCATTGTTTCAGCTGCCTCCAATGTTGGTTTGCGAGGCAATTTTGGGCAGACCAACTACTCGGCGACCAAGGCAGGCGTGATCGCCATGTCCAAGACATGGACCATGGAATTGGGCAAATATGGGATAACGGCAAATGCGTTGGCACCAGGATTTACACTTACCGAAATGACCGAACAGATCCCGAAAGAACGTTTAGACGGAATTAAATCCCAGATTCCTTTACAGAAGGCCGCGTCGCCAATGGACATCGCTTATGGATATTTGTACTTGGCCTCGGACGAAGCCTCCTTTGTCTCAGGGATCTGTTTAACTATCGATGGGGGAATTTCTAGATAACGCACTTTTTCATTTCTTTCTAGAAGTGCAAAAGATCAAACGGTTGATCAGGCTAACCAATAATCACATGTATGGACCAACTTATCTGTAAAGATCTCACTTCATTTAAAACATACGAAGGCAAAGACCTTCCAACCGGAAAATGGCTGACCGTTAGCCAAAAAATGATCAATTCCTTTGCTGAGGCGACACAGGATTTTCAATGGATCCATGTGGACATTGCGAAGTCCAAAAAGCATTCGCCTTTCAAAAAACCGATTGCTCACGGCTTTCTATCGGTCTCGTTATTGTCAAAAATGCTAACGGATATCGTTACCGTTGAAAGTGTGAAGATGGGAGTGAATTATGGCCTGAATAAGGTGCGATTTCCGCATCCTGTTCCTGTGGATAGCAGACTGCGCTTACATGGGAAAATCGAAAAGACAGAACCCTATGGCGATAATGGCCTTAAAATTACGTGGGTTTGTACCATAGAGATCGAGAATGTTGAAAAACCTGCCTGTGTGGCCGAGTTTGTTTCACTTATGTTTGAATAACTACCGCTATGACCTATACCAATCATCAGTTTTTAGTAAATAAGTCCAATATCACCGAAGCCATCTTCAAAGAGGAAACCATTGATGACCTTCAAGAAGGGGAAGTACTTTTAAGCATCGATTACTATGCCTTCACCGCAAATAATATCACTTATGCCGTCGTAGGCGATACGATCGGCTATTGGCACTTTTTCCCAGCTCCCTCACCTTACGGAATCATTCCAGCTTGGGGATTTGCCACGGTGGTTGCTTCAAAGGACGATTCGATCTCAAAAGGGGAACGGTATTATGGGTATTATCCCATGAGCGATTATTTGAAAGTGACACCCATAAAAAAGAGTCCCCTTGGTTTTGTAGACGCAACAGCACACAGACAAGAGCTTCCTGCGATATACAATTTCTACACAAATACGGCCTCTGATCCGATGTACGAAAAGGCACGAGAAGGTTTTCAACCTATTTTGGGCCCACTGTTCGTCACCTCGTTTCTATGCTATTATTTTTTAAAAGACGAAGCTTTTTTCGGTGCCGATCAAGTAATTCTAACCAGTGCGTCCTCAAAGACCGCTTTGGCGCTTGCATTTATGCTAGGTCAACATAAAAAGGAGGATGGTAAAAAGATCATTGCCTTGACCTCTGGAAAGCATGTGGATTTCCTTGAAGAAACAAATTTTTATGATAAAGTGATCGCCTATGACCAAGTGGACGAAGCGCTCGATAAGACCGCTTCAGTAGTGGTGGATTTTGCAGGAAATACCGATCTGTTGGTGAAATTATATAAAGTTCTGAACTCAGAATTGCTATACACCGCATTGATTGGATGGACAGATTGGACCGCAGAAAAAGAGTTTAAGGCACTTCCGCGGGCCAAGTTCTTTTTCGCTCCAGACCATATCAAAAAACGCTATGAGGAATGGGGAGTTGAAAGGACGAATTCCGAAATGGGAGGTTTTTTGAAGCAATATATAGCAATTGTTTCTGAACATATTGAACTTCAGCACATATCCGAAAAGGAAACATTCCTTGATTTTTATCAGCGGATGCTTAAGGGAAAAGTAGATCCATCTAAGGGCTATCTCATACACTTATAAACGTTGTTCTATATGAAGATCTTAAAAACACCTGCTTCCCGATTTGAAAACCTACCGGATTATCCTTTTCAGTCCAACTTCTGCGAAATGGCCGAGGGATTGCGAATGCATTACCTGGATGAAGGTGATGGTCCCATAGTGCTTTTACTCCATGGCGAACCAAGCTGGTCGTTTTTATACCGAAAGATGATCCCGATCTTTAAAGATGCAGGATTTAGGGTCATAGCTCCAGATCTTATCGGTTTCGGAAAGTCTGACAAACCTTCGGAGACGTCCGACTATAGTTTTCAGAATCATATCGATTGGTTAAAGCAATTGATATTCAAATTGGGATTGAAGGACATCAATCTATTCTGCCAAGATTGGGGTGGACTCACAGGATTAAGAATCGCTGCCGAGGAAGCGCAGCTTTTTAGTCGCATCGTCGTCTCAAATACCTTTCTTCCCATGTCTGGTCTAAAGGCCAATGAAGCATTTAGGAATTGGCGAGACTTTTCTCAGAAGGTGCCAGAATTTCCTGTGTCAACGATCTTACAAAAGGCTACGGTCTCAGAATTATCAAAAGAAATCCTAGCAGCCTACGACGCTCCTTTCCCTGATGAGACCTTTAAATCTGGGGCGAGAATATTTCCCGCCTTGGTACCTTTTGAAGGAGAGGATCCTCATAATGCATTACCAGCCTGTGACGCCGCCTGGGAAGTTTTAAAAAAATGGACAAAGCCACTGTTGACCCTCTTTGGTGATTCGGATCCCATCATGAAAGGGGGTGACAAATACTTCCAATTGGCAGTTCCAGGAGCTAAGGGTCAAGAACATCGGGAAATTAAGGGTGGCGGACATTTTATTCAGGAAGATGCGGGCGAAGAATTGGCCAAATTAATGATCGCGTTCATCCAGAAAAACTAAATACATTCCACTATCTTTAGCCCACAAAAATATCTCTACTATGAAGCAAAGTACACCACCCTTTATCGATGCTCTTACGTTACCAGCAGTAGCGGCACCCATGTTTTTGATCTCTGGCCCAAAAATGGTCATCGAATGTTGTAAGAATGGGATCGTCGGGACTTTTCCTGCGCTAAATCAGCGAACAAGTGAAGGTTTCGAGGAGTGGTTGATAGAGATAAAGACGGCACTGGCTGACTTTGAGTCCGAAACCGGAAAAAAAGCAGCGCCTTTTGGTGTGAATTTGATCGTACATCATTCCAACCCGCGATTGGAGGCCGATCTTAAATTGTGTGTAAAGCATCGAGTTCCTTTGATCATCACCTCTTTGGGAGCCGTTTCTCAATTGGTGGATGCTGTGCATAGTTATGGTGGCCTGGTCTACCACGATGTGATCAAAAAGCGTCACGCCGAGAAGGCTGCCGAAGCTGGTGTAGATGGTTTGATCCTTGTGGCTGCTGGTGCTGGCGGTCATGCAGGCACGATCAATCCAATGCCTTTTATTGCTGAAATACGTAGTTTTTATAAAAAAACGATTCTACTTTCGGGATGTATAAGTACGGGTAGAGATATTGCCTCTGCCATGCAAATGGGGGCTGATCTCGCCTATATGGGAACGCGATTTATCAATACGGAAGAAAGCAAAGCTCCAGATGGGTATCGCGAGATGATCATCGATGCTGGCGCGAGCGATATTGTATACACAGCAGCCATTTCTGGTGTTGCCGCAAATTTCTTGGGACCCAGTTTGCAGGCGATGGGCATTACCGAAGAACAATTGAAGGCGACAGGAAAGATCGATTTTGGAAAGGAGATGGATACCGAAGCGAAGGCTTGGAAGACGATATGGTCTGCTGGACAAGGCGTTACGAGTATCAAGGATGTAAAATCTGTTGCCGATCTGATCGAAACTTTAAAAGACGAATTCAAAGTGGCGATCCAAGAGCAAACGACCTTGTTGGAGCGGTTTGTATGAACGATAAGGGGATACGATAATATTTATTGAATCAAAGTACTCCTCGATACAATTTTGTGGTGCAAAATCACTCGAAGTGACAATTCCATACCGCAATGTCAGTTCGAGTGATTGCGAGTGAAACGAGGAATTGCCCGTCCGTTCCGTTCGGACGGGTATCGAGATCAACTTGAGCATCTGTTTTTCTTATTTCCAGTACATCGATCCCGTTTAACATTTTCCTAGTCGTTAACCACCATATTCTCAGTAGAAACACGCCGAAATCCTAATTTTGTTATCATTTTCTTAATAATTAAACACTTTTTATCGGACTTTTTATAACCTTAACAGAATCAATTATGTCGAAAGGTAAAAAGGGGCTATTTTTGCAACTTTAAACCACAATTAATGATTTTGAAAGAAACCACCCTTTCTCCCAAAAAAACAACCAAAACATTATACGATTATCAGCAGAAGGACCTGGATACGATTTTCAAGAGTATCAACTCCAAGCCTTCTAATTATAATTTATTGTACCAACTTCCAACGGGTGGTGGTAAGACCGTTATCTTTTCAGAGATCGTTCGCCGATATATAAAGGAAAAGCAGAAGAAGGTCGTTGTACTTACACATCGCATCGAATTAAGCAAACAGACCTCCACCATGATCTCAGGCTTTGGCGTAAAGAACAAGGTGATCAGCAGTGATGTAAAAGAACTCCCCGATCAGGATGAGTACATGTGCTTTGTGGCGATGGTGGAAACACTGAACAATCGCCTGAACGACGATAAACTTGAGATCGATAATGTTGGATTGGTCATAATCGATGAGGCACATTTCAACTCCTTTAGGAAACTCTATGATTATTTCAAGAACTGTTTTATTCTAGGAGTTACGGGAACACCACTTAGTTCCAATGCCGACCTTCCTATGAAGGACACTTACGAAGAACTGATCGTTGGCGAATCTATAGCGACCTTGATCAAGAAAGGTTTTTTGGCACGTCCTAAGACCTTTTCGCACAATGTAGGGCTTACCAGTCTTCAATTGGGGATGCACGGCGATTACACGGTGAAGTCTTCAGAAGAATTATACACCAGCGATGTGATGCAAGAGAAATTGCTCGATGCCTATCACGATCATGCGGTTGGGACCAAAACCCTTATCTTCAACAATGGGATCAATACCTCTAAATACGTATATGAGACTTTTAAGGCGGCAGGGTATGATATTAGACATTTAGACAATACGCACAGTTCTAACGAGCGCAAGGAAATACTAAAATGGTTTAAGAAAACACCTGATGCCATTCTTACGTCGGTGAGTATCCTAACCACCGGATTTGACGAACCCACCGTGGAAACCATCATGCTGAATCGTGCAACCAGATCATTAACGCTTTATTTCCAAATGATAGGCCGAGGATCACGCGTGTTGCCCAAAAAGGATTCTTTTAATATCATCGACCTAGGGAACAACGCGGCTAGATTTGGATTGTGGGAATCCCCGATCGATTGGCAAGAGATCTTTCATCATCCAGATTTCTATCTCGAGAATATCAAGAACGACGAAGAGATAGAACGCAACTTCGCCTACGAAATGCCTCCTGAAGTGAGAGCACTATTCAAGAATACAGAGGATATCAGTTTCGACATTCGTAGAAAATACAAAGAAGTGATCGCCAGTGGACAAAAGGCTATGAAGACCTTAGAAGCTTCAATAGAGCAACATGCCCAAATGTGCCTAGAGAATAGCGAGGATGTCTTTGATGCAAGGATCTTGTCCAAGGAATTGAAGGAAGACGCCGCTTACAGAGTACGGCAGTACTGCTATCTTATTATGAACAACACCAAGAATTATCGCAATTGGCTGGAGGAAGAATATATGCGCAGGTTGCGTACCCACATCAACCAGACCTTTGCAGGAATCATTCAATAAACATGCGGTCGTTTCCAGAAATTGCTACCAAAAGGCTGGCTATCAAACTACGCCCCAAGGCAGAGCGATTGCTTAAAAAAGGCCATCCTTGGGTATTTTCGGAAAGCATTATCAAACAAAATTCTGAGGGCGAAACTGGTGATCTGGCAATCATTTACGACGGCAAGCGCAACGATATCATGGGATTGGGCTTGTATGACGCAGCGTCACCGATTCGCATAAAGATGATCCATACACAGGGTGCCGCTAAAATTGACCATGATTTTTTCAAACAAAAGATCAAGATCGCTTTTGAGATTCGTAGGCCATTGCTGAAGACCGATACCAATAGCTATCGGCTACTTTTTGGAGAGAACGACGGCTTTCCAGGACTCATTGCGGATGTTTACAAAGACGTCATGGTGGTAAAATTATATTCTGGGGTATGGTTTCCTTATTTAGGAGATATTCTCCCCATACTATTGGCAACTGCCGATTGCTCAACGATGGTCTTGCGGTTTAGTCGGAATCTTCAGCAAAAGGCAATCGCAATGCAGTTGCAAGATGGTATGGTCGTCGCAGGCGAACTAGAAGATGAAGTGGTGGAATTCAAAGAACATGGAATCAACTTTTCGGCAAATGTCATCAAAGGACACAAAACAGGATACTTCTTGGACCATCGCCATAATCGCAAACGAGTAGGGGAGCTTGCCAAAGGCAAGACGATGCTTGATGTTTTTAGCTATGCTGGTGGCTTTTCGGTGCATGCCTTGGCAGGTGGCGCTACAGCAGTGACAAGTTTGGACATCAGTGCGCAAGCTTTGGACATGGCAAAGCAGAATGCTGCATTGAATGCTCACGCGGGTGAGCATCACTTGATGGCCATTGATGCCTTCGAAGGCTTGCAAAAGCTTATTAAAGCAAAAAAGAGCTTTGATATCGTAGTGATCGACCCTCCAAGTTTTGCGAAGAGTGCTGCCGAGGTGCAAAAGGCGAGACACAGCTATGGTCGTTTGGCACAATTGGGGGCCAAGTTGGTAGCTCCTAATGGAATTTTAGTTCTGGCTTCCTGTTCTTCAAGGGTCAGTGCTGATGATTTTTTTGATATTTGTGACGCGGAACTACAAAACAGCGGTAGGCGATTTAAGTCTTTAGCGAAGACCTACCATGATATTGACCATCCGGTGACCTTCCCAGAGGGTGCCTATCTAAAGTGTGGGTATTATCAGTTAATAGGTTAAAACCGATCTACAAGAATGTACGTTTACTTATAGGGGATTGTTTCCAAAATATGCGATATGGTTTTTATCCTTGCGCTGGATTTTTTGTTGGCGTCTATGATCACCCAAGGGGAGATGTCCGTATGTGTCTTTTCGAACATCTTTTTTTTGTAGATCGTGTACTCGTCCCACAAGGCTTGCGCTTTTTCATCTACAGGAGTCATTTTCCAACGCTTCAAAGGACTTTCCTTGATTTCTGAGAAGCGTTTGGCTTGCTCCTCTTTAGTGATCGAGAAATAGAATTTTATAAGGTAAGTGTCTGATTCGATCAGCATCTTTTCAAATTCATTTACGTGTGACATAAAGACTCGGTATTCCTTTTCCGAACAAAAGTTGTTCACAGGCTCTACAACGGCTCTATTATACCAGCTACGGTCAAAAAATACCATTTCACCAGGTTTTGGAAGTCGATTGATATATCGCTGGAAGAACCACTGATTTCTTTCATCTTCTGTTGGGATATCCAACGCTACCACTTTAAAATGCCTAGGATTGATGTGTTGCGTGATCCTTCTAATGGCGCCACCTTTTCCAGCGGCATCCCTTCCTTCAAATAAGATCACTATTTTTTTGCCTTCATTGATCACCCAAGTTTGAAGCTTTATCAACTCGGTTTGCATTGCTTTTAGCTCATGTTCGTAATGCGCCTCGATAAGCACCTTTTTTAGATTCAATTTTTTATTCCTAAAAAGTGCCTTTAGGCCTGGTTTGGAATTGATCAATTCCAATTCCTTTTCGGTCAAGGCCTTATGCTTTGTCAATACTTTTTGGCTCATACTTTTTAATTTAAATGTCAATTTGAACGGCACTTCTGTGATACCTCATAATAATGTTTGGGTCGGGTAGTAGTTGAATCTTCGATGCTCCCTTGCCATCGTATTCGAATTGAGATAGGAGGTATCGTATACTTTCGAGCCTAGCTTCTTTCTTATTGTTCGTCTTCACGATGATCCATGGACAGAAATTGGTGTGGGTTTTACTGAACATCTGTTCCTTGTAGTAGGTATAGCGATCCCAAAGTTCTTGTCCTTTCATATCCACGGGACTGAATTTCCAGCGTTTGAGAGGATTTTCTAAGCGCGATTCGAAACGTTTTTTTTGTTCTTCCTTAGAGATGGAAAACCAAAATTTAATGACCGTTACGTTGTCTTCATAGAGCAGATGCTCAAATTCGGGAACTTGAATCATAAATTGATGATACTGTTCATCATTGCAAAAGCCCATCACAGGCTCTACCACCGCTCGATTGTACCAACTTCGGTCAAAGAAAACGATCTCACCAGGATTGGGAAGCTGTTTAATGTAGCGTCTAAAGTACCATTGTCCGCGCTCCACTTCGGTAGGTTTTGTGAGCGCGACCACTCTTGAAGAACGGGGATTCAAATGCTCCTTGAATCTTTTTATTGAACCACCCTTTCCTGCGGCGTCCCTACCTTCGAAGATGACCACCACCCGCTTTTTGGTTTTGGCGATCCATTGTTGCAGATTTACCATTTCGGTCTGCAATTGGGCTAATTCGATCTCATATTTCAGTTTATTTAGGACCTTATCGATGTCGATATCGTTCTTTTGGGCAATTTCTATAAGATCTTTTCGGGTCTTAGCACCTAATAGTTGATCGGAATTGTATCTCATATAATAGTTCTTTCTTGGTCTTTATAGCTTTTCAGATATACAATAGAACCTCTACAGATATGTTTGGACCTTATCTGTAACCGTTTATTGATCTAGAAAGAAATAAAATTAGAAAAGGTCCTTTGGGAATACCATGATAAATGTCATGAGAAGGAACGACATGCTATACCACCTTGAAAGGAAAGTCGTTGCGAATACCATCTACTAGTAAGTATTCAACTTTTGCAGTATGTTAAACGATGTCAGACAATATTCGATTCAATGAATACTGAGCGCAACTTCTTATTGATGAATGATCGACGATTTATTTTTTCTTGACCGGAATCCACAGTTCTTCTTCTGATGAAGGGTCTTCATTTTTGTACTTTTCTCCCATGATTGCGAAATGAGGTCGATCATCGAGCGTATAGTCAGCCATAGGCAACCAGGTCCCAAAAATGTATTGATATGCTTTGGGTGCATCGCTGGCCTTTCCTTTATACAAGAACACCGCATACAACCCCTGCGGAATGGTTAGGGCTTCCATCTCTTTCGGAATGGTGTCGTGATCCCTCACTTTGACCGCTGCCCACTTTTCAAATTCATTATGAGGATCGAAGTTTTTGAAGAATGTCGAATCTGGATAAACTTCGACGGAATAAAATTCAGGGTCCACCCGATTCTTTATATCACTTCTTTGTTTCATAAATTCTTGCCATAACTCTTTTGTACGATTCATGGCCAGTGACATCTTAAGTCGCTTTCCGACTAAGACGGTTTTTTGAAATGTTTTTATAGATGGTTTGCTCATAAATTCCATAAGGCAATATACACTATAAGAATTGATCTATTCGGAATATCTTATTATGGTCTGAACTTATCACAACAAGGAATCTGCCCTGGTTTCCAATTAGAAGAAATGTCAAAATTGATAAAAACAGGAAAAGAGATTGTCTTCCCGCCGGGTATGGTGATCTTTTTCACAGACTCAGCTGAGAAAGATACAGACCAGAAAAATGGAGTACAGAATTTTGCCGAATCTACAAAAGTCAACGTAGTCCCGGCAGGAATCATGACGGTGGCCGCTGCTGAGCTTCCCCTTGCAGTTCTCGTGTTGATAGTTACATTTGTGTCAAATACTCCCTTATTTTGTATCGTAAGTCCAATATCAGGACCTGCTTGAAATTTTCTACTGTCACTTGGGGTAAGCCCGATCAGATCTCCGCCTATGCCTCGTGAGAAAAGCAACGGACCACAACTAATTCCTTTGGGGCTTGCCAATGCCGTAATGGTCGAAGCATCTACCAATTGTTTGGGAGTTATATCAGCTACTGTTTGAAATTTCTCTAAAGCCTTTCCTGTCAGAGGACCAAACATTCCATCTATAGCTAGAAAGCTGTCTATCTTTTTATTCAATGTTCGTTGTAAAAGCTTCACCAATGGTCTTAGATGCCAAGTTCCAAAATTTAGACCATCTCCTCTTTTTATGCCTAGCAGCGAGTTTAGTGAGCTACCATTGAAAAATTGTTCACCAGTATCTGGAGTTTGGTTCTTCCCCTTGTCTTCAAAAAAAGAATTTGTTTGATGCTGAGGAGAAGATTTTTTTTCTTTTTTTTGCTTGGTTCTCATCACTCTCTATCAGTTATTGGTTGCTATATCCACCTGAATATAGCAGAATAAAGAAGCAATGCTAGGGGAATAATGCCCAAAAAGTGATCCAGATCGGTTTATTCAACCTCGAACCTTCAATCTTCAACAATCTAAATGCCCGTATAGTTACTCGGCGTAATGGCCTTTAATTCGGCCTTGATACCGTCCGAAACGTCCAGAGTATCTATAAAGTCGGCAATGGATCGTTGCGTGATGGCTTCATTGGTCCTTGTAAGTCCCTTAAGTGCCTCATAAGGATTTGGATAGCCTTCTCTTCTTAGAATAGTCTGTATCGCCTCGGCAACAACGGCCCAATTCTGTTCAAGGTCGGCCGCAAATTTGGCTTCGTTCAGCAGTAATTTATTGAGACCTTTTAGGGTCGCCTGAAAACCGATAAGCGTATGTCCAAAGGGTACTCCCACGTTTCTTAACACGGTACTATCTGTTAGATCGCGTTGCAAACGAGAAATGGGCAATTTGGCGGATAGATGCTCAAAAAGAGCATTGGCAATACCAAGATTCCCTTCCGAATTTTCAAAGTCGATCGGATTTACCTTATGCGGCATGGCAGAAGAGCCCACTTCTCCTTTTTTTATCTTCTGTTTAAAGTAGTCCATAGACACATAGGTCCAAATATCGCGGTCGAGATCGATCAAGATGGTATTGATCCGCTTTAGACAATCGAACAAAGCAGCCATATGGTCGTAATGTTCGATCTGCGTGGTGGGAAAGGAGTGTTGCAGCCCTAATTTTTCCTGCACAAACTTGGTTCCAAAGGCTTTCCAATCAATATTGGGATAGGCTACCTTATGCGCGTTGTAATTTCCAGTGGCACCTCCAAATTTTGCTGCACTCGGAATGTCGTTCAATAGATTGAATTGCTCCTTTAATCGAACCACGAAAACCTGGATCTCTTTTCCTAAACGAGTAGGGGAGGCGGGTTGGCCATGTGTGCGTGCGAGCATGGGAATATCTTTCCATTCGATAGCCAATTCCTCTAATTTCTTTAGAACAGCAAAATACTGTTGGATATATACATCACCCAAGGCCTCTTTGATCGAAAGCGGAATGGCCGTATTGTTGATGTCTTGCGAGGTGAGTCCGAAGTGAATGAACTCTTTATATTTTTCGAGGCCTAGTTTGTCAAATTCTTTTTTGATGAAATACTCTACGGCCTTCACGTCATGGTTGGTTACTTGCTCGATTTCCTTGATCGCCTTCGCATCCCTTGTATCAAATTTTTGATATATCGCTCTAAGGCTGTCAAAAATTGTTGCATCAATTTCGCTCAACTGTGGTAAGGGTGCTTCACACAGCGCTATAAAATACTCAATTTCGACTAGCACTCGATATTTGATCAAGGCCTCTTCAGAGAAATAATTTGCTAGAGCTTCAGCTTTACTTCGATAACGCCCATCGATGGGCGAGATGGCATTTAGTTGGTTCAATGACATGCGTTGTGTTGTTGTTGTCCGCCCAAGGATAAACTTGATTCGGATAAATTTTTAAGAAAGCGCAAAGATAGTTTTTTTAGCTTTTTATATGTCATTCTGAATTATGATATCTTTTTCAATACATTTCTTGCAGCTGCTTTGTATGCCGCCGAGTGTTGCGAATAGTCCTGTTCGAGAACTCTCAGCAATTCTGGGTAGATCCAATCATATTTTATACCCAACAAATAGAGACTATGAATGGCGTATGCCTTGGCTGCGACCTTCTCGTCGTTGATCAACCAATCAAAGGTGAGTTCAGTGAGCTTTTCTAAATGTTCATCGGTCAGGGCCTCCTTGGTATCGGACGGTTTTTTGCTGAAGGCAGCCTCAGCAAGCATTTGACATATTTTAGCGATAGGTCTAACGGATTGGTCAAATTGAACGCTCGAAGCATTTTCCAAAAAATAGTCGAGACGGGGAACCAACCAGACCGGTTTTTCCTTGTAGACGAACTCCAATACCCAGCATGCACGATAGGAGATCTCGTCCTTCACTCTAAAGCACAGGTTTAGAAGATGCTCAAACAATGCAGGGTTGTCGAGCACCATATCAGCTGCGAGCTGTCGATGTTTGCGAAGGGCGCTGGTCTGTCTTAAAACTTCCTCAAATTCTTTTTCAAGCATCTGTAAAAAGAAGTATTTTTAGACTCTAAAAATAATCGAAATGAAGATCGTAAAAAAGATATTGGTAGCTCTTCTCATCATTTTTGTGGTGATGCAGTTCATCAGACCTGAAAAGAATATAGATAGCACCGACCACTTATCGGCTTTTATACAAGAGACGAAGCCTAGCGCCGAAGTAGAGAACATCTTAAAAAAGGCTTGTTATGACTGCCATAGTAACCACACTGTTTATCCATGGTATGCCGAAGTAGCGCCAGTATCCTATTGGTTGGATGATCATATCGAGCATGGTAAGGGGCATTTGAATTTTTCGGCTTGGGACACCTATTCTGTAAAGAAAAAGGACCATAAGATGGAAGAGGTGATCGAGTATGTTGAAAACCGGTGGATGCCGCTAAACTCATACACTTGGGGCCATGCTGAAGCAAAGCTTACAGACGAGCAAATACAAACGATCACGGATTGGGCGAAGGCATTGCGACTTACCTACCAGCTAGCCGATCGGCCACAATAGAAACACCGACCGTAGCCTTTTCTGGAATGACCTCTAGGTTTGGCAAATAGATGCCATCAACATTGGGTTTTGGGTCGATAAAGAACATGGGTATGTGTTCTGGGGCATAGTGTATCAAACTGGCAGCAGGGTAAACCTGCATCGAAGTTCCCACGATCATCAATATATCCGCCGATGCGGTGATTTCTATGGCCGTTTCGATCATGGGAACGGCCTCTCCAAACCATACGATGTGAGGCCGCAGCTGACTGTCGTGTTTGCATTTATCCCCAACGCAGATATCCTTCTTCCAATCGATAATTAGATTTTCGTCATAGGTGCTCCGCGCTTTTAGGAGTTCACCATGAAGATGTGTTACCTTGGTACTCCCTGCACGTTCATGTAGGTCGTCTATATTTTGTGTGATGATTTCCACATCATAACTCAATTCTAATTCAGCAATTTTTTTATGTGCTTCATTTGGTACAACTTCTAGAAGTTGTCTTCGTCGCTGGTTATAGAAGTCTAAAACGAGATCAGGATTGCTGGCAAAGCCTTGAGGAGAAGCGACTTCCATGATGTCGTATCCTTCCCAAAGCCCACCTGCATCTCTAAATGTTTTTATACCACTTTCGGCACTGACTCCTGCTCCGGTGAGCACCACTATCTTTTGCATCTGAACATTTTTTTTGAAGTAAAAGATCCAAAACTGGATATCTAACGTAAATTAAATAAATTGAGGAAAATAGCTTCTTATTTTAAAGAAAAAGTGAACTAGTGCTATGGCGTTAGCGCTTATTTTAGGTACGGTTAGTAGAATTTGGGACAATTAACACTTACGTACTGAATTACTTGATCTTCATAGATTAGTAGCGAACCCGGCCATGTCTTAGGCCGGGTTTTTTTATTGAGAATTAGATTTCAAGAGCTTTGGCGAATTGAAATCGACCATACTACCATTCTCGCATCAAAACAGCGGTGCATCTTTTTATCCTACACTTTCACTAATTTTAAGTCTAAATTCTTTTACATGGCAGATGAAAAGTTATTGCAATACCTCCAAGTTTTTATCACTCCCGAGCGTGTACAGCGTTTCGAAGAGGTTTTGAAATATCGAACGCGACATTTTACCGTTGCCGTTGAAGATGTTTATCAACTTCATAACACCAGTGCTGTAATGCGGAGCTGTGAGGTATTTGGGATTCAAGACCTTCATGTGATCGAAGAGAAAAATGTAAAGCGTTTGGATAAGGAGATTGCCATGGGCGCACAGAAGTGGGTAGATATGCATCGCTATGATAGTGCTTCAGGCTGTATCGAGAGACTTAAAGACCAAGGCTATAAGATCATCGCCACGACTCCTCATGATGATTCATGTTTTCTCAATGATTTTCCAATCGACGAAAAGTCTGCCATTTTTTTCGGCACCGAGAAAGATGGCCTTTCCGAAATAGTGATGGATCAGGCCGATGGCTATTTGAAGATCCCTATGGTTGGTTTTACAGAGAGTTTGAATATCTCGGTTTCAGCGGCCATTATTCTTCAACATATCACCACAGCACTTCGAGAAAGCGATATAAAATGGCAGTTATCTGAAGAAGAGATGCTGATCAAAAAAATCGACTGGACCAAAAAGACCATTAAAAGTTTAGACCAAGTGATGCAGCGGTATGTCGACGTTAAAAAAGAGTTATAGCTCTTAAAAATTTTGATAAAAAGACATATCTTTAAAGGACAACCAACCAAATAAGTACATCTATGAAATTGCATCCTTACGTCATGTTCAATGGACAGTGCGAACAGGCCATTGAATTCTACAAGGACATCTTCGACGCACAAGTTCCGGTATTAATGCGCTATGGCGAAGCACCACCAGAAGTTCTGACCACTCCTGAAGATCATAAACAAAAGATCATGCACGCCACTATAGCGTTTGGAGGCGTTTCTTTCCAACTTTGCGATAATATGCAGCCCAACTACAAAAGAGGCAATTCCAATCATCTATACATTACAATGGACAGTGAGCACGAGGCCGCCATGGTCTTTGAAAGCCTAGCAGAAGGCGGAACCATTGGAATGCCATTCGATGAGACCTTCTGGGGAAGCAAATTTGGGATGTGCACTGATAAATTTGATGTCCAATGGATGGTGAGCGCAGAGAAGGAATCTGCATAATAATATAGATTGACCAATTAAAATTTAAACCATGATGTTAGTATTATACATATTGTTAGGCATCGTTGCATTGATCATATTGCTTGGTATCATAGCGCCTAGTTCGTACAATGTATATCGCGAAATTGAGATAGCAAGGCCCAAAGGTGATGTTTTTACATATTTAAGGTCTTTAAAGAGGCAGGCAGAATGGTCACCGTGGGAAGAAAAAGACCCAAACATGCTTAAAGAATTTCGAGGTACCGATGGAGAGGTGGGCAGTGTCTCTTATTGGAATGGAAATAAAGACGTAGGAGAGGGGGAACAAGAAATCACCAAAATAGTGGATGGTGAGCGAATAGAAGGGCAGCTAAGATTCTTAAAGCCCTGGAAATCGGTATCTGATTGCTATTTGGAAACCACCTCTGTAGAAGAAGACACGACCAAGGTACGATGGGGTTTTTCTGGGAAGAATAAATTCCCTTTTAGCATTTTCATGTTATTTATGAATATGGATAAAGCCGTAGGGGGCGATTTTGAAAAAGGATTGGCCAAACTCAAAACAAATTTAGAAAGATAAAGCCTATGAGAACAAATCTAGTAGGATGGTACGAAATTCCAGTGACCGATATGGATCGTGCCAAAAAGTTTTATGAGACTGTCTTTGACATGGAGATCAGCATGCATGATCTGGGAGGTTTTAAGATGGGGTGGTTCCCATCAGATCACGAAAAGCCCGGTGCGACAGGCTCTTTGGTCCAACATGAGATGTACGAACCCAGTGAAAAGGCGGGTACTTTGATCTACTTTTCATGTGACGACCTATCCAATGAGCTCGGGCGAATAGATGGCGCAGGAGGAAGCATCCTTCAAAAAAAGACCGAGATCGGTGGCGGACATGGTTTTATGGCCTTGTTTTTAGATAGCGAAGGCAATCGTATGGCCTTGCACTCCAATAAGTAACTGATCAATCCCTATAAAGAAGAAAGTCGCAAGTATCTTTCAGCTCGCGACTTTCACTATTAATAAGTTCGGGTGTTTTTATCATTATTTAATGAAAGGATGCATCAAATTCCCTCCTCTGGTCGCTAGTAAAAGCTAATCTTCTTTCAATTTGTGTTTTACGAGGCTTAAGTGTCCAAAAATACAATGCTAAGGCTGCGGCAATTGTCAAATAGAGCAGGTTGTCCGAACTCAAAAATGCAATGACACATAGAAATATCGCCATTTCTATCAAGGCAAATCGTATTAGGGAGGCGGCTTGATAGCTCCCTAGCTTTTTACTCAGGGTGCTATGAAGTTCAAGCCCTTTCAGCTGTCGGTTGAAAATTGCATACCCCAAATAGGGGCCAAGAATGCTCGCAATGGGTATGATGTAAAAGAAGGGATCCTTGTTTGTGTCAAACTTAAATTCGGGATCCTGAGCAATAGCGAACATGATGACTCCCAAACCGATCATGGTTCCGAACATCGCCAAATGAACAATGGTCAATATGGTCAAAAACTGCTTCCCGTTAGGCACTCCAGTATTCATGCCAACTAGATTTCAGTTTGGTCTTCACTTCTAGACAGCAAAACAATATCATAGGGAGTGTCGATTAGGACCCTACCATTTTCAATGGTCGCTTTTTTGCCAGAATAGTGATCTTTAAGTACGGTGCCATCTGGAAAAATACTTAGGATCTCCAGGTCTTTTTTTCCTTCTGGCAAACCGATACCAACCACCACCTGGTCATTGTAGCCTCCAATGCTATAATCGCGTCGAAACATATACGGCTCCTCACTGATCATAGTATGAAGTCCAGCGCCAATGGCAGGATGCTCGTTTCTAAAAGTTCCTAGTTTTTGCCAATGAACAAGTAATTCTTTGATCGCTGGATTGTTCTTGGCAGTATCCCAGTTCATAAACGAACGTAGAGTAGCATCTCCTTCGGTGCCTTCGATATCCAATGGACGCGCCGTCTCATCACCATAATATACCTGCGAAGTACCAGGGGCTAGTAACAGTTTGATGGCAGCTTCATAAGGTTTTGCACGTTGTTTATCAAAGGGTTGCCCATCATCGTGAGAGCTTAAATAGTTGAGAACACCTTTTCCCCGTAAAGGACCTTGCAATTGCTCGTCATAATAGGAAAACAACTCTTCGTAAGACTTCTGTGCATCATATTTGAACTGAAAGTTGATCAGACTGTTGAATCCATTGTCAAAGAAGTTTACCTTTTTATCTCCGAAATCATACGCCAGACCATTACCTATTCCATAGCCATAGACCTCTCCGACCGTATAAAAGCCATTGTCATCCAAGACCTTCTCTGGATTGGTCTTTTTCCAAGCTGCGAAAGCATAGTCACATTCTTTCTTGAATTCATCCCAAACATATTCTTCAGTATGTTTTACAGTGTCTACGCGGTATCCATCGATCCCAAATTCGGTGATATAGTCAGTCAACCATTTCATAATGTAAAAACGGGGAGCTCTCGGATATCCTGTTCTTTCAAAAAAAGCATCCAGTTCTGCAACTTCTTTATCATATCTGCCTTCGGCTTTCCACTTTTTCACCAATGCTGCGGGAAGCGCAACATTTTCATTGCTTTCGGTCTTGATATCGGGCAAGTTCTTCACTAAGGTACAGCTAATGGTGTTCTTGTAGTTGTTGTACTCACACTGCGGCTCGGTACGCACCCAGTTTTCTTCCCACGCAGGGTCTGTGTCTGTGGCAGGTCCCGTATGATTGATCACTGCATCTAGCAACACTCGAATTCCGTTGGCATGTGCTGCCTCAACCAAGGCTGCCAGGTCTTCCTTTGTGCCATAATTAGGATCTAGCGACGTCCAATCTTTGGCCCAGTATCCATGAAATCCATAGGAGTTGCCAGTGCCTTCGTCGACGCTTCCATGTATCTGTTCTGTAACCGGAGTCATCCAAATGGCATTGATGCCCAGGCTGGTAAAATATCCTTCCTTAATTTTCTGCGTGATTCCCTTAAGGTCTCCACCCATAAATCCCCTTAGCTTTCCAGTCTCTTTAGATCGCTCAAAATTGAGGTCATTCGACGTATCGCCGTTATTAAAGCGATCGGTTAATAAAAAGTAGATATTGGCGGCTTCCCAGACGAATGGTTTCACTGAGCTGTTGGAAGTGGTCGTTTTGGTATTTTCAGTTACGACGGTGGTTTTGGTTTCTTTTTTTTTATCGGATTTGCACGCAGCCAAGCTTAATATAGCAGCGACCATTAGAAGTTTTCTCATCGGTTCACGTTTGGTTTAGAATCGTAAAGCTAAAAAATAAACAAGAAAAACACCATCTAGAAAAACCAAAATACCAGGATGGTCCTAACTACAACGTTTTAGTAAGCTAAAGAGCAAGAGTGATATGTTATGCAAGTTGACCATTCCTTTGTTCGTATTGCATGGCCTTTTCATAAAGCGCCGAAAATTCTTCTGGGAGTTGCGTCTCGATGTGAGAGATATAATGACCAAAGATGGTGCTTTTTTTGTCCCTGTTGATTCTGCTTACCGTACTACTTGCCAATTGTCCAGATGAGCCTTTTAAGATGTCTTGAATAAGTACTCTGACCGTTTTCAAAATGTCCTCTTTTTCTTCGGGAACGATTGCATTTTGATGGTCAATGGCGTACAAGAGTATCAATGTTCCTTTTGGTTCGCCATAATGAGGAATTCTTTTGGACACAAAATTGCAATAGTCGACACATTGTTGTTTGCTGTACTTTGAACCATTAAGCTCATAATCGTCCATATGAAGGATAGCAGCATTCATATAGGTCGTTTCTTTCAACTCAAAGCGTTCGCCATAGTTTTCGATGAGCTTGTCGATTTCTGGAGCTTTCCTTCTCGTGTAATTCATTAATCCGACCAGGTCGATGGTCTCTGGAAGTAATTCTATATGCTCATGAGTGTCCAATTCACTTAACAGCTTTTTGCCTTCGATGACATTCAGTTCAGAATTGGGATCGATATCATATTTTTTCTTGAGATCTTCCAATTTACTTTTGGCAGCAAATTTTGCATAATCCAAGAGGTCCTCATTGATACTCTCAAACTTGCTTTTCACCTGTTTATCTGCCTGCTCTTTTATGATCTGTTGAATTTTATTGTTGAATGTGTATGCACCGAGTCCACCGAGTGCTGTGATGAACAGACCGATGATGGTAACCCAGAATCGAAGTTTCTCGTTGATCTTCACAGAAACCTTATTATCTATGATGGTTTCAAAATCCTCATTGGGGATGCGCGTATATTGTCCTTCTGCGATAATACTGTCGACTCTCTGCTCTACCAATCGTTCTATGTCTGCGTCTTGGGCTGTGACGCGCTCCGAAGCAAAAAAGGTAAAAGTGAAAAGGGCAAGAATTAAGATGAGTTTTTGCGAGATGATAAGTAACTTCATGACTTGTGATTTTATAAGTCTGGAGTTAGCAGGGGAATGGTCAAAATTAAGGATTTAATCGAGAGGTATAAAAGGGCTTTTTCCTGAAAATTGAGGTTTTAGCCCCTGTTCAAGACACGATATTCTTCATAGCAATCACTGATAGCATCGAGTATTTGAAGATCGTTGGCCGAGCGGATAAAACTGTCGGAATAATTACAATTGCGCAATATTTCGTCGATGTCGATACGCTCTACCTGAATCAATTGAACCAAGGTCTCTCTGTCAAATTTGGAGGCAAGCAGATTTCTGATCTCGTCATCCTTCTTCATCTTACGCAGTTTGCGCATTTGCTGAGGTTTCTTTCCAAAGATGTTATGCAACAGACTCGCAGGATTGAAGATAGCACCAATGGCTTTGGTAAAAGCACCGGGACTGCGATTACCACCCTCATAACCAGTAGGCAAACCAGAGATGCTGTATTGTCGAGAAGTGTTGATCGGCACATTCCTAGCATCGATTTCCAAATAGCCTGTCAGATTGTAAGGAGTGATCTCTACATTCTCCAGCGCATAGGCAAACTCGGTGAGTTTTATTATGGTCCCTTCAAAGCGAAGAAGATCGCGTGTTACTTTTACCTTGATAGCTTTAAAACCTAAAAATGAAAAGTATAGTTCGTCGTCAACACTCGCTTTGATCGTAAAATTACCCTTGCTATCCGTGACAGTCCCTACGACGGTATTAAGGTTGATGACGTGTACGCTTTCCATTGGAGAATCGTCGACACTATTTACCACCTGTCCAATAACTTCCAAAGGAAGTTGGCCGTCTTTATCCTTTTGGGCATAAGAGACAGTGACTAAAAAGAGCAGGATTATAGGAAGTAGTTTCTTCATGCAATTCTTTGAGTCGGATAAAAGTACTAAACAAAACAAAAAAAAGTGCGCTTCTGCGCACTTTTAGTGTAATATTAACAACAGCACTTATTTTCTGCGCTTGCGTTTGTTGTCCTTATGAAATTTATCAAAAGCACCGCTTTTTTCCTTTTTAAAGCGTTTTTGGCCTTTAAATTCTTTTTTGTCGCCACGATCTCGATCCCTACGACCTCCGCCGCCATCCTTACGATTGCGCTTGCGATTGCGTCTTCCACCACCACCTTCAGGGGTTGTGGAAACTTCTACATTGATAAAGCGACCATTTTCTTTATAATCCTTAAAGAACGAAAGCACCGTTTCTTGGTGTTTAGCATCCGTATTAAAGAATGAAAAACTCTCTTTGACGTCCACTCTAAATACATCGTCTCTATCTAGACCAAGCGTATCTCTAAGATAGTCTTTCAGGTTTTTCCAGTCATAACCATCGCGTTCTCCGATATTGATAAAATATCGAACAGAGCCGTCGGTACTGCGTTCGCTATCGCGTCGCTCGCCGGCACTGACGTTAAGGTCTTTGGACTTGCTGTAATAGTTATGGAAACGAGAGAATTCTACCGAGACCAAACGTTGTATAAGCTCTTCTTTAGTAAGGCCATCCAGTACATCTTTGACCGCAGGCAAATATGGTTCGATACCTTCATCTACTTCCGTGTTTTTGATCTTGCTTGCCAAGTGATAGAGCTGTATTTCGCAGATTTCCATTCCCGTAGGAATCGTCTTCGCTTCAAACTCTTTTTTGATGATACGTTCTACCTGCTTGATCTTGCGGAGTTCACTTTTGGTGACGATGACCATAGATACACCACTCTTTCCAGCACGGCCGGTTCGACCGCTACGGTGGGTATAGGTTTCGATCTCGTCTGGTAACTGATAGTTGATCACGTGCGTGATGTCATCTACATCGATACCACGTGCGGCAACGTCGGTCGCTACAAGCATCTGGATCTGACGATTTCTAAACGATTTCATCACTAGGTCGCGTTGATTCTGGCTAAGATCCCCATGCAATGCAGCTGCGTTGTATCCATCCTCGATGAGCTTTTCAGCAACACTTTGGGTATCTCTTTTGGTTCTACAGAATATTACCGAAAAGATATCGGGATTGGCATCTGCCAGACGTTTTAGGGCCTGATAGCGATCGCGGCCACCTACCGTATAATATTCATGTTGTACGTTCTTGCTTCCAACATTTTTGGCTCCAACCGTAATTTCAATCGGCTCCGTCATAAACTTCTTAGCGATGACCGATACCTCTTTTGGCATGGTCGCAGAGAATAGCCAAGTACTCTTATATTCAGGCGTATCGGCTAAGATATTGGTGATGTCTTCATAGAAGCCCATATTCAACATCTCATCGGCCTCATCCAAGATACAGTAATCGATCTTTCTGATGTCTACAAGACCACGACGCATCATGTCTTGCATACGTCCAGGAGTTGCCACGATGATCTGGGCACCTCTTTTTACTTGTCTAGCTTGTTCTTGAATGTTTGCACCACCGTAAACGGCTACTACATTGAGGCCCTTTACATATTTTGAGTAGTTCTTTAACTCATTGGTGATCTGAAGGCATAGTTCGCGTGTTGGCGATAGGATCAAGCCTTGAGTGGCTTTGTTTGATGCATCAACACGTTGAATGAGCGGAAAGCCAAAGGCCGCTGTTTTTCCGGTTCCCGTCTGCGCCAAGGCTACTAGGTCGCTTTCCTCTGTTAAGAGCACCGGAATGGCTTTTTCCTGGACCTCCGAAGGCGTTTCAAAGCCCATGTCTTCAATGGCTTTGACCAATCGCTCTTCCAGTCCGAGTAATTCGAATTTGTTCATTAAATAAAATTTGAAAAAGACAGCTTTCTGCCTTTTTGTTCTGTGCCCAAAAGCAGGCATTTTTACAAGGGTGCAAATGTAAGACTAATTAATGGATAATGAGTTAATTAATAGTGAATAATTAGAAATTGAGAGTCAGGGAGTTAGCTCAAAAGGTGGTTGATTAACTTCCGTACCGCTTTTCCTCTATGGGCGATTTTGTTCTTTTCTTCCATCGAAAGTTCGGCAAAGGTCTGCTCATAGCCACTCGGCAAAAAGATAGGGTCGTAGCCAAATCCATGGTCTCCTCGTTTTTCTTTAATGATGTTGCCTTCCGCAATTCCAGTGAAGAGTATAGTGTCCTTTCCCCTGTTCAAGGCGATCACCGTTTTAAAATGTGCTTTTCGATCATCCATCCCTTCCAATTCTGATAGCAGTTTATCCATGTTTGCATCGGCATTTCTAGGCTGGCCGGCATAGCGCGCAGAATAGACTCCCGGTGCGCCATCCAGTGCATCGACCATCAATCCGGTATCATCGGCAAAACAATCGTGGCCATACTTTTCTGTGATATAATTGGCCTTTAAAATTGCGTTTCCTTCAATGGTGTTTGCAGTTTCCGGAATGTCTTCGGTACAGCCGATATCTTCGAGACTCAATATCTCAATTGATGAGGGAAGTAGTTGCTTTACCTCTAGAAGTTTGTTGGGATTGTTAGTCGCAAAAACGAGTTTCATGCAGCATCCATGATTAATTGAGGCAAAAATAAAGAAATAACTACATTAAAAAGTGCTTAATGGCCTTGTAAAGGATCTAATAAGTAACCTAGGGTTGAAAACCTAGGGGAGGTCTACCTATGATGATAAGGTTCATTCTTAAGGATGGTAAATGCTCGGTACAGCTGTTCGATAAAGAACAAGCGTACCATTTGATGCGAAAAGGTCATGCTGCTCAAAGAGATCTTTCCTTGCGCTTTCGAATAGACCTCTTTCGAAAATCCATATGGGCCACCGATGGCAAATGCCAAAGTTTTGGTACCAGCATTCATGCGTTTTTGAAGATAGTCTGAAAACTGGACCGATGAGAACTGCTTTCCGTTTTCATCGAGTAAAACGAGCATATCAGTAGGTTGTAATTTATTCAAAATAAGCGCACCTTCCTTTTGTTTCTGCTGCTCTTCAGATAGATTCTTGGCCTTTTTGATGTCGGGGATGATATCCAACTCAAATTTGATATAATGCCCTAAACGCTTTTGATAAACGTCGATCAACGCCTGCAGATGTTTATCGTCGGTCTTTCCGACAGCCATTAGCTTTATATTCATGCCCCAAAAATACGATTTAGTAGCATCAATTATGTTCTTTTACTTATTTTAGCAAACATGATTTCAGAAGCACAATTCCAAGAAGAATTACGATTGATCATCAGCAACGCCATCCGTGAAGATGTCGGTGATGGTGACCATAGCTCGTTGGCCTGTATCCCGGCAGATGCCGTTGGAAAGGCGAAGCTTTTGGTAAAGGATGAGGGTATCATCGCTGGTGTGGAATTTGCAAAAATGGTGTTCAATTATGTGGATGCCGATATGAAAGTGGAAACTCTGATCGATGATGGCACAGCCGTAAAATATGGTGATATTGTCTTTTATGTTGAGGGGCGTTCACAAAGTATTTTGAAGGCCGAACGTTTGGTGCTCAATGCCATGCAGCGAATGAGCGCCATTGCGACGAAGACGAATAGGTTTGTGAAGCTTCTTGAAGGCACCAAAACGAAAATATTGGATACCCGAAAAACAACACCTGGCATAAGAGCGTTAGAAAAATGGGCCGTGAAGATCGGAGGAGGGGAGAATCACCGTTTTGCACTCTATGATATGATCATGCTGAAGGACAACCATATCGACTTTTGTGGAGGGATCACTCAGGCTATTGAAAAGACCAAGGGCTATTTGAAAGAAAAGGGATTGGATATTAAAATTATCGTCGAAGCCAGGAATTTGAAAGAAATTGAAGAAATCCTGAGATCGGAAGGTGTGTATCGCATTCTGATAGATAATTTCAATTACGTAGATACCAGAAAGGCCGTAGCGATGATCGGAGACCGATGTCTTACCGAATCGTCAGGCGGGATCAATGAAGATACGGCCGCCGAATATGCGAAATGCGGAGTGGATTTTATTTCGAGTGGGGCCCTTACGCATTCGGTATATAATATGGATCTAAGCCTTAAAGCAGTTTGATGATGTTGGAAGACACGAAAGAAGAGAAAGAAGCGATAAGTCTTGAAGAAAAACAGGATAAGATCGTCGAGAAGGTGCTGGATAAGAAAGTAAGGCAGCACAAACTCGAAAAAATACCTGTGATTAAACACATTATAAAATTTCTCAGAAATATTCGATTGCCAGGTTTCGAGGGACTTTCCATTTTCGATCTTCTAGAGATCTATATCATCGGTATTTTAAAGGGAACGCTTTCTACGCGGGCCAGTGCCATTTCCTTTAGCCTTTTTATGGCCATCTTTCCACTGCTTATTTTTTTGGTCACTTTATTGCCATTCGTGATACCTTTGGTGGAAAGCAATATTCCAGGCGAGAGCTTTGATCAGCAATTTTTACTTTTTTTAGAGTCGTTCTTGCCTTCAGCCACCAGTGATTATTTCAGCGAGGTCTATGAAGAGATCAAAGATCAAAAAAGGGGAGGGCTATTATCATCTTCCTTTGGCATTTCTATCTTTTTGATCGCTAATGGCGTAAATGCCATTTTTAGTGGATTCGAGAATTCTTATCATGTAAATCTTACAAGAAACTTCATCAGACAATACCTGTATGCCCTATTCGTAGGTCTTATCTTGGCACTATTGTTGATTATTGGCGCAGTAGGAATTGTATATTTTGAATTCTATGTGGTGGAGTATGTAAGTGAGCTCGCTGGGAAGACCACAGGATATAATGTGAACGAAGGAGATATTTTGGGAGTGACCATTGGAAAGTTGCTGTTCTTTACATTTTTGACCTATGTCACTACAGCAACCTTATACTATTTTGGCACCGCCGAAGGGAGAAAGGCACGGTTCTTTTCTCCAGGGGCTTTGATGACGACGGTTCTATTTTTATTGTCGTCCTACGCCTTTGGTATCTATGTTGATAAGTTCGCTAGATATAACGAGTTGTACGGTGCGCTTGGAGGGTTATTGATATTGATGGTATTCATATGGTTGAATAGCAATATTTTACTTCTCGGGTTCGAGTTGAATGCGTCCCTTACCAAGCTGAAGCGTAAAGTTTAACATGAAGTTCATATAGTTCAAATCTTAACCTAATAAAAAAGAATGATGAAGAAGACCTTATCGCTGCTAATGCTTTTTACGGCAATTTTCACCTCCAAAGCTCAAACAGAGATTTCCGGTGTTGACGTTGCCGAAAGGATCACCATTGGAGGTGAAAGCCTGTTGTTGAATGGCGCTGGGCTCAGAGAGAAATTATGGATAGACCTTTACGTAGGCAGTCTTTATCTGGAAACAAAAATGAACAATGCCACCAAGATCATGAATGATGATAGTGCCATGGCGTTGAAGCTTCATATCGTTTCCAAGTTGGTCACCAGCGAAAAAATGAGTAGTGCCGTGACCGAGGGGTTCGAAAAATCCACCAATGGCGATATGACTTCGTTGACCAAAGAGATCGCGACATTCATCGACATTTTCAAGAAAGAACCCATTGTAAAGGGAGATATTTTCGACCTGTTATATAAACCTGAAACAGGTGTGGTCGTATATAAGAATGGCAAAATCGCAGGCACTATCAAAGGCTTGGAATTCAAAAAGGCCCTTTTCGGTATCTGGTTATGTGATAGGCCGGCCGACAAGGGGTTGAAGAAAGCAATGCTAGGTAGCTAACTTAAAACTATACAGATGAAAAAGAAAATCATAGTTGCCACTTTCTTTATGTTCGGACTCGCATCCATAAGTGCGCAAAGCGTAGTGGGCAAATGGAAAACTATTGACGATGAGACCGGCGAAGCCAGATCCATTGTAGAGATCTATAAAGAAGGTGGAAAGATATTTGGAAAGATCGTGAAGCTGATCGATCCCGAAAAAGAAAATCCCACATGTTTCAAGTGTGATGATGACGACCCCAGAAAGGACAAGCCTGTATTGGGAATGGTGATCATCGATGGTTTAAAGGATAAAGGTGACGAATATTCTGGCGGAAAGATCCTTGATCCGGAAAAGGGAAAGGAGTATAAATGCAAGATCTGGGTCGATGAGGATGACAGCGATAAATTGAATGTTAGGGGCTATATCGCGTTCCTATACCGCACTCAAAATTGGTATCGCGTAAAATAGCGTGGCACAAATGATAAAAGAAGAAGCCGTTTTTCCAAATGAAAGACGGCTTTTATATTCTACGCCTTTGAATTACCTTTGATTTAATGCAGTATTTTACAGACGTCATTCTTCCCATACCGCTTCAAAGAGAATTCACCTACCGTATTTCTGAGGCAGAAGCCCGTTTCCTAAAACGAGGAATGCGTGTGGCAGTGCCTTTTGGAAAGAGCAAGGTGTATACCGCGCTCGTCAATAAGATTCATAATGATCGGCCCACCGTATATGAGGCAAAGGACATTGAGCAGATCCTTGACGAAGTCCCAGTGGTAAATGAGCATCAATTAAAGCACTGGCAATGGATGGCGGAGTATTATATGTGTTCCATAGGCGAAGTGTTTCGCACGGCCATGCCCAGCGCTTTCTTGTTGGAGAGTGAAACGATCGTACAGCGAAATGATACGGCAAACATTGATGAATCCGACCTAAAAGATGAAGAGTTTTTGGTCTATGAGGCACTACAACACCAGTCGGTGCTGAAGGTGCATGAAGTAAGCGATATCCTTGAAAAGAAAAAAGTGTTTCCCATACTTCGACGTTTGATAGAAAAAGGGGTGATCTCCCTCAAAGAGGAGATCTATGAGCAATACAAGCCAAAGCTGGTACGATATGTAAAGCTAAGTACTTCATATGCTTCAGAGGCCGCGCTGCATCAGCTTTTGGACGAGCTCCATAGAGCTCCCAAGCAGCGGCAAGTGGTTATGACCCTTTTTTCGCTCTCGGCAAAAACTAAAAAGCCCATCAAAGTAAAAGACCTCGAAAGGGAAAGTGGTTGCGCTGTCGCCATCATAAGATCGTTGATAGACAAAGATGTGCTGGAGGAATTTCATATTCAGACCGATCGGGTCCACTATAGCGGTGAAGCGACCGAAGCTTCGAAAGAACTAAATGAATTTCAGCAAGAGACACTTCAAGAGGTCATTCAAGGTTTTGAGGACAAAAATGTTGTGCTACTTCAAGGGGTCACCTCTTCTGGTAAGACCGAAGTATATGTAAAATTGATCGAGGAAGCACTAGCACAAGAAAAGCAGGTGCTTTACCTATTGCCCGAAATAGCCCTTACCACACAACTCATCGATCGTCTTCAAAACTACTTTGGTGAGAAAGTTGCGGTGTACCATTCCCGTTATTCCGTGAACGAACGGGTAGAAGTGTGGAATAATGTCTTAAAACGAAGGTCGAAGGCTCAAATAGTGCTGGGAGCGCGTTCGGCGGTGAATCTACCGTTTTCTGATCTTGGGCTCATCATTGTAGATGAAGAGCACGAGGCATCGTTCAAACAATATGACCCAGCCCCTAGATATCATGCCAGAGATGCGGCCATCGTATTGGCAACGATACATGGAGCGAAGGTGTTATTGGGGTCCGCTACGCCGAGTATCGAAAGCTTTTACAATGCTAATACGGGAAAATATGGGTTGTCCGTACTTTCCAGAAGATTTGGCAATGTGCTGATGCCTGACATCGAGTTGGTCGATATCAAGGAAAAGCATCGAAAGAAGCGAATGAAGGGACATTTCTCCGATCGTTTGATAGAGGAGATGCAAGAATCCTTGAATAAGGGCGAACAGATCATCCTTTTTCAAAATAGGAGAGGATATGCACCTATCGTCGAATGTAATACCTGTGGTCACGCCCCGCAATGTCCCAATTGTGATGTAAGTCTTACCTATCATCAGTTCAGGGATCAATTACGCTGTCATTATTGCGGCTATCAAATGGCCATGCAGCAAGCGTGTTTGGCCTGCGGAAGTAACGAACTAAGCACAAAGGGCTTTGGCACACAGCAGATCGAGCAAGAGGTCAAAGAGCTTTTCCCGGACCACAAAGTAGCGCGGATGGATCTGGATACGACTCGCGGAAAGCACGGATTTTCAAAGGTCATCAGTGCTTTTGAACAACAGGAAGTAGATATTTTGGTCGGAACACAAATGTTGACCAAAGGATTGGATTTTCGCAATGTAAATTTAGTGGGTATTCTCAATGCTGATGCGCTGCTCAATTATCCCGATTTCAGAGCGCATGAACGAAGTTTCCAATTGATGCAACAGGTGGCTGGAAGAGCAGGCAGAACAAAAAAACGCGGAAAGGTGATCATACAGACTTACAATCCGTGGCATCAAATTGTGCAACAAGTTTCGTCCAATGATTATGCATCGATGTACGAAGACCAGATCAATGAGCGAAGGCAATATAAGTATCCCCCATTTTTTAGGCTTATCAGGATCACGTTAAAGCAAAGGGATTATAATTTGGTCAACGAAGGAGCGGCATGGTTGGCCAAGGCGCTGCGCCAGGGATTGGGAGAATATGTACTGGGGCCAGAATTTCCTCCTGTGTCAAGAATTCGAAACGAATACCACAAAAACATACTTGTAAAAATTCCCGAAGGGCAATCGCTAAGAAAGACCAAGGATCATATTCAAAAAATAAGGAACAGCTTTTTGGCTGTTCCTCAATATCGTAAGGTCAAGATCGTAATGGATGTTGACTGTTATTAAATGCTAGATAGGGCATCAGAAAGGATGCCTTTCTTGTTTCTACTCAACGGAAGTAATTTTCCCTCGACTTCAACGGTCTTGCTATTGAAACGCTCTACTTTGTCCAAATTGACGATGTAGGATTTATGAATTCTTAAGAATTTTTCCTCGGGAAGTTCTTTTTCAAACGACTTCATGGTTGATAATACCACAATATTAGTTTCGTTTGTTACAAGTTTCACATAGTCACCAAGCGCTTCTATCCACTTGATATCGTTAAGAATGACTTTTCGCTTCTTCAGATTACTCTTCACGAAAATATGTTCTTCTTCTTCTCCAGGCCTGGTATTCTTTTGGCTAAGATTTGCAACCACCCTTCCAATTGCTTGGTCGAAGCGTTCTTTAGTAAGAGGCTTTTGTAAATAATCCGTAACTGCGTAATCAAAGGCTTTGAACGCATATTCGGTTTTTCCTGTTACCAAAATTACTTGAGGAGGGTCTTGAAGCGATTCTAACAAATCAAAACCATTGAGCACCGGCATCTCAATGTCGAGAAAAATGAGATCTACATCGTTGGTCTTTAATCCATTCTTAGCTTCAATAGCATTACTGTACTCAGCCACCAAGTTAAGAGAAGGATTGTTGAGAATGAGCTTCGTCACAGCAAGTCGCTGGATCGAAGAGTCATCTACAATGATACAATTCACCTTCATCTTTAGGTTAAGTTTTTGGGATTAACAAAGCAATGTTATAAAAAAATAGCCTAAAAAACAACAAATTGTTGTCAACAATTAAAATACTGTGGTTTAAGAGGTTGGGATTTAGCGCGTATTTTGTTTGTTGTTATAAGTAAAAATATTATTTTTGCAGCCAATTTAAAAATAAGTTAATCATAGTATTATGAACCATTACGAAACTGTTTTCATTTTAAATCCCGTTTTATCTGATACTCAGGTAAAGGAGACAGTTAAGAAGTTTGAAGATTTCTTAGTTGAAAAGGGTGCCAAATTTGTGGCAAAAGAAGATTGGGGGCTTAAAAAGCTAGCATACCCAATACAGCACAAGAAAAGTGGGTTTTATCACTTATTCGAATTCCAAGCACCAGGAGAGGCGATCGACCCTTTTGAGTTAGAATTTAGACGCGACGAGCGCATTATGCGTTATTTAACTGTCAAGTTAGACAAGCACGCGATCGCGTGGGCAGAAAAAAGGAGAAATAGAAACAAAGCTAACGCCTAAGAGATTATGTCAACAATAGAACAGCAAGCAAAAGGTAAAAAAGAAGGAGAGATCAGATATCTTACTCCTTTGAATATTGAGACGAGCAAGGCTAAAAAGTATTGTCGTTTCAAAAAATCTGGCATCAAATATATTGATTATAAAGATCCAGATTTCTTGATGAAATTCGTTAACGAGCAAGGGAAGATCCTTCCAAGAAGACTCACAGGTACCTCTTTGAAGTACCAAAGAAAAGTAGCTGTGGCTGTAAAAAGGTGTCGTCACCTAGCATTAATGCCATACGTTGGTGATATGTTAAAATAATAAGTACGCAACCATGGAATTGATTTTAAAACAAGACGTTGAGAATCTAGGATTCAAAGACGATTTAGTAACTGTAAAGAATGGTTACGGACGTAATTATCTTATCCCACAAGGATATGCTGTCTTGGCAACTACTTCTGCAAAGAAAGTATTGGCAGAGAATTTAAAGCAGCGTGCTTTCAAAGAAAAGAAGATCGTAGATGAGGCCACAAAGGTCGCAGAAGCACTGAAAGCATTGGAATTGAAGATCACCGCAAAGGCCGGTGAGGGTGATAAACTCTTCGGTTCTGTAGGTAATGCAGATATCGCAGAGGCTTTGGCCAAGAATGGTCAGGATATCGATAAGAAATTCATCGCTATCCAAGGTGGAACAGTAAAGCGTGTTGGAAAGTACAACGCAGTTGTTCGTTTGCACAGAGAAGTGGTCGTAGACCTTCCTTTTGATGTGATAGCAGAAGCAAAGTAATCAACAATACACGTTGAGAAATAAATAAAAGGCCGCAATTTTGCGGCCTTTTTTTGTGTTATCTTTAATCTGAATTTGTGATAACCTCATAATAACCAATATACAATGATCAAAAACTATCTCGCCGGTATTTTGCTATTCTTACTAACGGGAGTAGCCTATTCACAAGTAACAACGTCCAACATCAAAGGAGTGGTTCTAGATGATGAGTCACAACCTTTGCCAGGGGCGAATGTCGTGGCTGTTCATACGCCTACAGGAACCACCTACGGAGGAGCGACCAATTTTGATGGTCGCTTTAACCTTCTTAACTTAAGAGTTGGCGGTCCGTATACCATTACCATCTCATACGTTGGTTTTCAGGACCAAGAATTAAAGGACATTTTCCTTACGCTTGGTAAGACCTATAATGTGGATATTCAAATGGTCTCTGACGCGCAACAACTCGAAGAGGTAGTCGTTACTGGGAGTCAAACGGGCACCTTTGGAAGTGACCGTACAGGAGCGGAGACCAGCGTAGGTAGAAGAGAATTGACCAGATTGCCTACCATTTCGCGCTCGGCACAAGATTTTACGCGCTTGGAACCTTCTTCCAGCGGAAATTCCTTTGGAGGACGTAACGACCAATTCAATAACTTTTCTTTGGACGGAGCCATCTTTAATAACCCCTTTGGGTTGGATGCACCAACGCCTGGTGGCCAGACCGATGCACAACCTATTTCTCTGGACGCGATCGATCAGATCCAGGTTTCTATTGCACCCTATGATGTGACGCAATCCGGATTTACCGGAGCATCCGTAAATGCTGTGACGAAGAGTGGTACCAACGAGTTCCATGGAACGGCCTACGGATTCTTTAGAAATGAAAGCCTTACAGGTAATAAGATTCAAGGAGAAGACGCGATACGACCCGATCTAGAACAAAATCAATACGGCTTTAGCGTTGGAGGGCCACTTGTAAAAAATAAATTATTCTTCTTTGCTAATTTTGAGAAAGATGAGAGAACGGATCTTGGTTCCAATGGATTTGTTCCCAATAGAGGAACTGGTGCGATCAACGAATCTCGAGTGCTAGAGACAGATCTGATCGCTGTTCAAGATGCCTTGGCCGCTTTGGGATACAATACCGGAAGGTTCGAAGGCTTCACCTATGGTGCAGAATCTACCAAAGGAATCTTTAAGCTCGATTGGAATATCGATGATAAGAACCGCTTGGCTTTGATCTACAATTTCTTGAATGCATCCAAGGAAAAGCCTGCACATCCTTCTGCACTTGGTATAAGAGGCCCCAGTCTTCAAACCTTGCAGTTTGAAAATTCTGGATATCGAATCAACAATAATTTGAATTCAGTGCAGCTAGAATTGAACTCTACGATCTCTGACGAGATGACCAACAAATTACAAGTCGGATATACGCATTTTGACGACTTTAGGGACCCGCTTTCCACACCAGCGCCAAGTATCCTTATAGAAAATGGAGATAACACCAACTATATAGTCGCTGGACATGAACCCTTTTCGATCAACAACCGCTTGGACCAGAAGGTGTTTCAGTTGACCAATAATCTGAATATCTTTAAAGGTAGCCATACCTATACCATAGGTTTCTCCTATGAGAAGTTTGAGTTTGACAACTCTTTTAACTTAGGCGTCTATGGAGGAACTTTTGGATTCCCCAGATTTGACAATACATTCGGTAACTTTAGAACGGTACAAGAATTTTTAGATGCCGCACAACCGGGAGGCTTGATCGAGGATTTGATCCAGGCGGCAGAAGCTACCTTTGCAAACAACAACCAATTTCCCGATGGCACACCTGGAGGTTGGGCACTGGCAGAGACCAATGTAGGACAGTTGGCATTTTATCTTCAGGATGAATGGAATGTTACTGACGATTTCAAGTTGACCTACGGCATACGCTTTGACCGCCCTCTATATTTTGATACACGTCAAAAGATCGAGGAGAATATTGCCCGTAAGGGCGGTGTTTTTAATCCTGCCGATTTCTCGGGAGGAACGTATACACCAAGCATCACTTATTTCGACCCAGCAACAGGCGAAGAGACCTTCTTGGACTCTACAACATTACCCTCAAATGACATCCTTATATCTCCGAGACTAGGCTTTAACTGGGATGTTAAAGGAGAAAACAAAACCCAAGTCCGTGGAGGAACTGGTGTATTTACAGGTCGCTTCCCATTTGTTTGGCTAGGAAATCAAGTGCAAGGTGTCGATTTCTTCTTTTATCAGATCGTTGATCCCGACTTTAAATGGCCACAGGTATGGCGCACCAACGTTGGCGTAGATCATAGATTGGAAAATGGGATCACGCTAACCGCAGATATTTCATATACCAAAGATATTAACGCGGCACACGTGCAGAACTGGGGAATCGATACCGAGAATGCTACCGGCACTTTGAATGCCCCTGGCGACAACAGACCCTTCTATACTGCGGCAGACCGTTCTGTGAATCAGTTTGGTGGTCTCACCAACGCCTATGTATTTACGAACTCCGACGACGGAAGAATCTGGAATGCTACATTTAAAGCTCAAAAGAATTTTGATAATGGACTATTTGCCAGTATCGCATACAATTATCTAAATGCCAAAGACGTGAATTCTATCGAAGCAGAGATCACTGGGGATGCCTTTGACTTCAATCCAACTTCTGGCAATGTTAACGAGGATGTGTTGTCATTTTCTAGATATGGTGATACCCATAGAGTGATCGGTGTCGCTTCTAAGCGTTTCAACTATGGAAATGATAAATGGGCAACTACACTTTCCACTTTCTTTGAGTATGCACAGGGAGGACGATTCAACTATACCTATGGTGGTAATATCAATGGAGATAGCTCCTTTCAGAACAATGACCTGTTATATATCCCAACTGCTGCCGAAGTACAGCAAATGCAATTCACTGATCCATCCATGGCGGCCGACTTCGAGGCATATATCCAGCAAGACGATTATCTAAGCGAGAATCGCGGAAGCTATTCCGAGCGTTATGGAGCGCTTTCTCCTTGGAGAAGCCGTTGGGATATAAAGTTCCTACAGGACTTCAACTTTAAAGTGGCCGATGGGAAGACACACACCATCCAATTTAGTGCTGATATTTTAAACTTTGGCAACCTGATCAATTCGGAATGGGGAGTGGTAGAGGTACCTAACAATCAGAATCCGTTATCGGTGGTTTCCATTGATAGTAATAATGTGCCGACCTTTTCATTTGACCAAAGTTTGAATACTAGAGGAACCTTTGGTTTCGACCAAAGCCTTCAGTCTAGATGGCAAGCACAGTTTGGTTTGCGATATATATTCTAAAGACATTTGTTCATTGCATTCCCATGTCGGTGGGAATCTATTGATCAACGATTTATTAACTCAAAAGGCTACTCGATTTAAGTAGCCTTTTTTATTTTTGCAGCTTAATTGAAACGAATGAAATACGCAAGACTCACCAAGGAGCAATTTGAAGAATTACACCAAGAGTTTATCAACTTTTTGGCGACGCAATCGATCACTGCCGAAGAGTGGAAAAACATTAAAAACGAGAAACCAGAAGCTGCCGAACAAGAGCTGGATGTTTTTAGTGACCTTATTTGGGAAGGTGTGCTGAACAGGGTTGAGTATTTAGAGAACATTTCATCAAAGCAGATGCATTTGTTCTTCCTTGAAGAGCATATCATGAATCTGATTGCAATAAAAGTACATGCCGAGGACGTCGATTTAGGGACGAAGGAAGGTTTTGCATGGTTTAGAGATAATTTTCATAGCGACGCCGTAGAGATGATGACCGCACAGAAAAAATACTCAAATGATAAGAATGCGGATAAGTTTCAGCTAATACAACAAGGCGCTAGCATCACCAAGGGAGAATTGTATCGTTGGTTCGATCAATTGATCCATTTAGATAGTTGATAGTTGATAGTGAATAGTTACGAGTGAATCTAGAAAAGTTAAGAGTGAAGAGTTGTTAGATTATTTTGATTTAGTATTTTCACCAAACACCAAACACCAAACACCAAACACCAAACACTGAACATCAAACGTAAATGGCACAAAAACCAAGCATACCTAAGGGCACGCGCGACTTTTCACCTGTAGAGGTCGTAAAGCGCAACTATATTTTCGATACGATCAAGGGAAGTTTCCAACGCTATGGCTTTCAACCTATCGAGACGCCGTCATTTGAAAAGTTAGACACCTTGATGGGAAAATATGGTGATGAGGGTGACCGACTTATCTTTAAAATATTGAATTCTGGTGATAAGGTGAAAAAAGCGGATCTTGCTGCGCTCAAAGATGGTAATTTGGCCAAATTTTCCAATTCACTTTCAGAGAAAGCCTTAAAATATGACCTCACCGTTCCCTTTGCCCGCTATGTGGTACAACATCAAAACGAGATTAATTTTCCCTTTAAACGTTACCAGATACAACCGGTGTGGCGTGCAGATCGACCTCAGCATGGACGATTTCAAGAATTCTATCAGTGCGATGCCGATGTCGTTGGCTCCGAATCCCTATGGCAGGAAGTAGAATTGGTACAATTGTACGATGAAGTTTTCTCAAACTTGAAATTGGAAGGGGTTACCATCAAAATGAACAATCGCAAGATCCTAAGCGGTATTGCCGAAGTGATCGGTGCCAGCGATAAGCTTATCGATTTCACAGTAGCCTTAGATAAATTGGATAAGATCGGAGAGGATGGTGTAAAGGATGAGATGCTTCAAAAAGGAATTTCAGCTGAAGCGATCGAAAAGGTGCAACCACTCTTTAACTTCACTGGCACCAACACCGAGAAGCTTGCGCAATTGACAAAATTGCTTAAGTCTTCAGAAGTGGGGACCAAGGGCGTGGAGGAACTTTCATTTATCTTTGAAAATATAGAAACACTCGGTCTTAGATCTGCTACATTGGATATTGATGTCACCTTGGCGAGAGGACTCAATTACTATACTGGTGCAATATTTGAAGTTGCTGCTCCCGAAGGGGTGAAGATGGGCTCTATAGGAGGTGGTGGTCGCTATGACGACCTTACTAGTGTCTTCGGATTGAAAGATGTTAGCGGTGTGGGTATTTCCTTTGGATTGGATCGTATCTACCTGGTGCTGGAAGAATTAGAGCTGTTTCCAGAGACCATCACAAATACTTTGGACATCTTGTTCATCAACTTTGGTGAGGCCGAAGCCTTGCAAAGTATGAAGTTCATTGCAAGCCTGCGCGCCGCTGGCAAGAATGCCGAGTTATATCCAGATGCTGCTAAGATGAAAAAGCAAATGACCTATGCCAACAATCGCAATGTACCCTTTGTGGTGATCATTGGGCCAGAAGAATTGACGGCTTCTAACTTTGTACTAAAAAACATGCAATCGGGAGAACAAACCACCTATGCTTTCGATGATATGCTCAAGGTTTTAGGAAAATCTACAACCTTATAGATAGAAGAGGCCTCGTCATCGACGAGGCCTTTCTGTTATAGCATAATTCAATAGGTTAAATGGCTACTCTACGATAAATTTCTTAGAGATCTCGCCTTTGCCATTCGAGACTCTGGCAATATATGTACCTGCTGTCAATCCTATGGTAGTGTACACATTGGCATCTTTCGTCACTTTCCATGTGCGTACCACCTGCCCAAGCATATTAAATATGGTCACCTCATCGATTTCCTCAGTTCCGTTGTTGATCAGTTTTAGAATATTGCTATCATTAATATGATAAACATCAATTCCGCTTTTGCTCAGATCTTGATCATCAATGCTGAGACTCTGATCCGAGAAGATGATCTGAAAACGATCGTAAACGTCACCACTTTCGATGTTGGTAGTGACATTTTGCAATCGTAAGTCGGTGATTGTTCCTGTCAGTTTATCTTCGAGATAGATGGCTGTATCGCTTGATATATTTTCTAAAGCATCAATTCCAATGGTCACCTCTCCACCATCTCTGGTAATGATTCCCAATGGAAGGATGGTGTCGTCATTGATAGAAGGAATTCCTTGAATGATATAGTCACCATTCTCGATCGTCCAAAACATATCATCGATTTGATTGTCTAGATTTCTTCCATCGTATCCAAAATCTACCCCAAAGGTGGCGTTCTCGTCAATGGTAAGCAATAACTGTCTGTGAAGGCCAGATGGCGCGTCAAATCCTATTCTAAACTTTCTGCGATCATCCGCCATACGATTCACTTGCGAATCCTCATCATTACGATTTCTTAGGAAAACAGAATTACCAGAACTCTCTTTTACATTGGCGCGTTGCCCATTATTGAAGTTCACTGTGCCATTTGAAGATCCAGTGACGAAGAATCCTTGTCCTACAGCCAGATATCTAGATGGCGTCTTCACAGAAGCTCCGGCCTGACTTACATCCGGGTGCGACGTCGCTTGTACTTCACCAGACAAGTTAACCATCGCATAACCACCTTGGTAATCCGCCAATTGATGACTTCCACCTCCCCAATGTTCCCAAAGGTAGATAACTCCTGAGGTAGCTGGATTGTCAGTGATGAACTGTCTTCCGTCGATCGCAGAAGCATATGGATTTCCAACTAGATAATCATATCCAGCTGTCAGTGGAAGAGAGATGTCGGCATTGTTAGGTTTCCCTGTGAAGACATAATTCTGTTCTTGCAGGATACTCCCAGCTCCAGATCCTTTCATAGTAAATCCTTCTCCCGTTTGAATGGACCCAGAATTTCCAACAGCGACCCATGAGTTGTAATCGTTGGTAGGGCCATTGAACTTGTACATCCAATACGTGCTCAAGGTAATTGGGCTGCTCAAAGCACCGTCTGCTGCTGCGTAATTATTATTAAAATTGATGGCTTGTGGGTTTGAAGCTGTTGTACCATCTCTAAGGACGTCCGCAATGGTGTAACCATTATTGTTACTGGCGGCATTGGCAAGGCTTACCGGGACGCTCCAATAATTATAGGTATAGCTGTCTGCAGTACCCTGTTGATCTTGTTCAATGGTACCGGTACTTGCCACATCCAAGTCACTTCCCAAGGTTTGTATCATTTGAGATTCACCTTCCAGATCGATGGTACCATCTAATCTTAGGTAATGCGAAATGGTCAATCCACTATCGTTAGAAATGGTAAGCTCATTACCCGTTGAGATAAGTCCAAGAAGCTCGGTATCCTCCGTTCTGTAAACATTATGGCCAACCTGGACGATGTTCCAATCGATGTCGGTCGCCACCCCATTGATGGTGAGCTTTGCATTTGGGGTATATTGGGTGTTGCCATAGTTCCAGATACTGGCATCCGTCCAAGAGCCATCAGCCGAAGAAACATAAGGCAGGGGAGCGGTCTGCTGCTCGATGCTAAATCTATCCGGGACCACTAAACTACCTCTGTTGGCATTGCCCGAAACATCGTTGAGATGTGTTCCGATATAGGAATTCATATCGTAGTAGGCGATAAGGTCTGTCCAAGCAGCGCCGCTAATATCATTTTTACTGATAGCACTTGGGATAATTTTCCCTTCAACCGTACCGCTTCCATCATTCTGAATCTCCTGATTCATGATAAATCGCAATTCGTCTACTGTGATCGCTCTACTCCAAAGAATGACCTCATCTATGTTTCCAGTAAAATGGTCTGCGGTTGAATTCTTGGAGATATAATTGGCTCCGATAGAAAATTCCGCAGTCGTTGCAGCAGGGGCGTTTAACGCTAAGGTGTTATCCAATACACCATCAATAAAAAGTTTTGTTTCGGTTCCGTCGTAGGTAACGGCAGCATGTCTCCATACATTATTGTTCAAGGCAGTGTTGGAAACTATTTTCTGTACTGCATTACTGCTATCGGTCCATTCAAAAGCTATGCGGTTGTCATTCTGCAAGTAGAAGCTATAGCCTACGCTGGCATTCTTCTTGGCTACGATGGTCTTGTTGCTCGATGTTGAATTGCTTCCCGACGTATTTACCCATGCCATGGCGGAAAAAGCGCCTGCGAGTTCAACTTTATTGCCTATACGGGTATAGTCGTTTATACCATCAAAGGTTAAATGACGATCCGCCTTCACTTCGTGCGCCACCCCGAAAGCGACATATTTGGTACCGTCGAAATCATAATACGCCTCTTCCAAAGAACCATTGGAAGTGGTAAAGACAGTTTCGATATTACTGGTGAAGTTCTCATCATCGGCGACGATCATTACGTAGGCGTCGTTTCCTGTAAGTGTCGGAAGACCAGTTAGTCTGGCGCTGTCTACAGAAACCTTTACGTCTGTGATATCGGTCGTGGCATGCTCGATAAATTTCCACTTCCTTTCTGAAATATCAGTGATGGTGGTTACGGTGGTAGGACCTAGATTGATCACCAGCGGAATGGCAGAGGTTGTTAAGGTGGCATTGGTACTTCCCCACATTAAAAAGTCTCTGTTGTCCGCAAAATTATTTGGATTATCGGCATTGGTGTCATAGAGGTCACCAAGGCCAACGGTCAAGAAGGCATTTTCGTCGATACTTTTAGACTGTTTTTGCTGAAAGAAGGTGCAATCATCACGTCCAATGCCGGCGACATTGTTATCGAATCCTTTGCTGATCGAGGCACCGTCCCACAGGTCGTTCCCTTCGGTATCCACATAGCTGATGGTGGATCCAGGGATACCTAAGGTAATTCCATATTTAACAGCGAGTATGCTTTCGATGGCCTTTCTTTGCGATTCTGACTTCCTTTCCGAAAAAGTGATAATTTCCATAATATCACCTTCAAAACTCGCTCCAAAGAATTCACTACGTCCAAGCCAATATCTGGAGTTCAATATTTCCTTAAAACTCGTCTTATTCACTTCTTGGCTACCAAAAATTGCTGCCGAATCGATATTCAAGCCGTCGAAAAAGATATCGACTCCGTCACCTGCCTCATTTTCTCTAACACTGAAAAGCACTGGCTTGTCATAAGAGATGAAGGTGCTAACGATCGCCTTTCCATATTTTGTTTCAGGACCTTGATTGTAAGCTGCAATGTCATTGTTGAATCGCGCAGAGGTATTTCCAATAGAGATCCCTGTCACGTCTTGGGTATTAGGAACCTCGGTATAATCGTCCCCCATAAAGACGTCCTGCGTTGCCGATTGGTAGTTGGTTGCATTTGTCGGATTTACAACAATGAAGATCTCTTTATTGTAAAAGCCTTTTTTACCGTACATGGCATTGGTCCCATCAAAATTTACAACAGGATTAAAATTGACATTATCCGTCGTATTGTTTTTAAAAGTAGGGCGTTCGCTTCCTGAGGCAAAAGCACTGGTCCAGGTATCTTGATAGATGATATTTGGCCAGAAGGCTACTGCATCACCATCGTTAACGCCAGGAATTTGGTCCGCTCTAAGCCATAGTTCTATTCCATCGCCAATTCCGCTAGTTCCACAGCTGGCGGATGCGGTGGTGGTGATCGGGTCTGCTTCGATACAGAAATTGTCAAAGGCAATACCGACATCAGTGGTGGCTGCGTCAGATCTAAAGATGACTCTAAATCTCACATCAGCCTGATCATCTGCCGATTGCGATTCCATATCCAATTGTGCATTTAACCAGCCAGCTGATGCTCCAGACCAACCATGTTCAGTGATGGGGTCTCCATTGATATCCGTCGCGCTAAAGACATTTTTGGCATTATACCAATTGCTGCCTTCATTTTCGCTACCGAGGCGATACCATGTAGCACCACCATCGTTGGAGAATTCAATCCACATGCCGTCTGTAGAGGCACTGGTGGCATTAGAATCGTTTGAGGTTTCGTAGTTCACATCAAGCTTTACAACGACATTCTTATATCCGCTAAAGTCCATACTTGGAGATTCGATCACGAGGTCCGTATTATCCTGATAGTTTCCACCGTAGCGTCTAGAGTATAAATATCTTCCGTTTGCACCAGCGCTCATCGTGCCCTCTGTTCCTCTTCTCCATTCACCAGAAGCCTCCGTAGTGGCAGACCATCCACTGCTCCCAGTTTCGAAGTCATAACAATAAAGAGATTGTCCCGAATCCATAGCCTCTGCCTGTATGGTAAATGAATATACACTCTCGTCGCTGTCATTATTAAGAATGGTGACAAGGGCTGTATCGCTTCCAGAGGTGCTAGGGGTATAGGTTATCCTAAAGGTACTGCTATCGCCAGGCGCTATGTTGCTCGATGGTTGTAATGACACCGAAAAATCAGCACTTCCAGCCAATTGAACCAGCGGACTGCCTGTTAGATTCAAGGTGGTCGCTCCTATATTTTTTATGGCGAAGGTCGTTACCGCTTGTGTACCCGTAGTGGTAATTCCGATATCGGTGTAATCGGAAGTATCGGGAGTGGTATCTCCATTGACGATCTCGATATTGTTCCCGGTGACCGCGATTTCCCTTGTAGCTGAAAGTCCAGTACCAGCAATGCTAAAGGTAAAAGGACTCTCATCTGCATCATCGTTGTTAATACTAACCACACCGCTGATCGAACCTGAAGTGGAAGGGTCAAAGTCTACCTGAAAGCTTGTGGAGCTTCCTGCCGCTACTGTCGCAGCTGGTTGCGTGGCCACTGTAAAATCCGAACTTCCAGATATTGTGACTGCATTGGCGCCAAGGGTAAGCGTACCAGTACCATCATTTTCAATAGTATAGGTTTTAGAGATAGTTCCCGCAGTAACATTAACGCTACCAAAGTCGGTATTATTAAACGTCTCGGGAGTCGTATCACCGTTTACGATATTGGCAGAATTGCCTAAGACATCTATTTCAGGAGCGTTACAAGCGCTGCTCCCTCCGCTTACGTTAAAAGTTATTGGGCCATAACCAGCGTTGGAGGCATTGCCACCATCGTTACCGGAAATGACCGGCACACCACCGACGGTCACGGTAAGATTATCTGCACCATCCCAACCATCATCAGCGGCATCAAAGAGATATAGGCTATAGTTGTTACCATCTGTTAAACAACCAAGATCTACGGTGGTGTTATAGCTAAGGTCGGACCCATCGCTGCTATAGCAGTTGGTGGGAACACAAATACTGGTGATCAATACACCACTTGGATTGTAAAGCTGCAAGGTGTTCTCTTCTGCATAGTTTGGCCAAGTTACAGAGATGGATACCTCTGTAGTTTGACTATACATAAAAGTACTGAAGAATGTAATGAATAGAACAGCAAAAATTGATTTAGATTTCAAGGGCAAATGATTTTAGTGACTACTGTTGATTTTTAAAACGGGGGCAAAAGTATCTACAACTAATTTACTATGCAAGCATAATAAATGATAATATCAACAGTTCGATGAAATGCATGAAATGAGCGATTAAATTCAAAAATTGTCGATGAATTACCTAGTGCTCGAAGAGTAGGTTTTTAGATTGATAAAAGACGGCGTAAAATATTTGGAAATAATATTGAGCACAAAAAAAGAGGGCAGTTTTGCCCTCTTTTCAACCTAAACCATGTTATGTTCTACTTAACAATGATCTTCTTGGTAATGGTCCCTTGGTCAGTGTCCAAAGTCACAACGTATGCCCCAGTTGTAGCTTGTACTGGCAATTCGATCACATGCTCTTGAGTCAGTTCCCAAGTAGCCACTTGTTGACCTAGAATACTGATCAGTTTGGCCGACTTCAAGTTGGCACTAGAATTGTTTACGATCCTTACGATCGAACTATTGTTGATGTAATCTATTTTGAGTCCTTCAGCGATATCGAAATCTTCATTTGATAAGACTCTATCATCAAAGAATAATAGCTCAAATCTGTTATGGGTCTGACCTGCCTCCAAAGTCGTTGAGAAAGGCTGACTTCTTAGGTCGTAAAGGTCTCCTGTTAGATCGTCCTTGAGATACACGTCGACATCATTGGAAACGAAGTTGAGTTCATCAATACCGATGGTAATTTCTCCAGCATCTCTTAAATTAATTCCTAGCGGTAATCGCTGGTCTACGCTTGTATCTGGAAGCGCCTGAATAAGATACTCATCGTTGTCGATCATCCAGTACATATCATCCATCTGCGCCTCATTAAGCTTTCCTTCATAGGCCCAATCCACACCATTTGTCGTCTCAGGATCGATGGTCAACAGTAATTGTCTATGAATACCGTTTGGCGATTGGAAACCAATTCTAAACTTTGGTCTCGTATCTTCGGCTCCGACCGGTGATGGCGGATTGGCGTTTGCACTATTTCTTGTAAAGGTCGATGTTCCTGAAGCCTCGGTAACAAAGATACGCTGGTCGTTCTCAAAAGAAATCGCTCCACCAGTGCTACCTACGACGAAGAATCCCTGTGCAACTGGCACATAACGCCCTGGAGTGATCGTACCAGAACCTGCTTGATTTACATCGGGATGTGAGGCTGCTGGTGTTCCACCTGCTTTGGTTCTCAACGCGTAACCTCCTTGATAAGCTCCAAGGTTATGACTGCCACCTCCCCAGTGTTGCCAGAAGTAAAGCGTCCCCGTAGTTGATAAGTTATCATCGATGAATTCGTGTGCATCTATGGCAGAAGGGTAAGGGTTACCTACCAAGTATTCTCTTCCCGCCCCAATAGCAAGCGTGATGTCACCATTGTTCGGTTTTCCATTGAACACATAATTTTGCTCCGTGCCTACACCGCCAGTTCCGGCGCCTTTCATAGTGAATCCTTCACCAGGCGTTATATTCCCAGTGTTTCCGGTATATACCCATGCATTATAATCATCTGCAAGCCCGTTGGTAAACTTATAGACCCATCCGGTACTTACGGTTATTGGGCTGGTAGCGCCGCCATCAGCCGCAGTAAGAGAGCCTTGGAAATTTATGGCTACGGGTGCCGCAGGATTCGTACCGTCTCTGAATACGCTATTCAATTGGAAATCTGCATTGTTACTTGTCGTATTGATCGCTCCAACTGGAGATCCCCAATAGTTGTATGTATAGCTATCAGCTGTACCTTGTTGGTCTCTTTCAATATTACCCGAACTAGTTACCGCCAAGTCACTGTCGGTCTCTTGTATGAGTTGTGATTCCCCTTCAAGGTCGATCGTTCCATCGAGACTTAGGTAATGGGAAATGGTCAATCCAGAGTCACCTTGAATCGAGAGCTCATTGGCGGTTGAGATCAGTCCAAGCACGGTTGCATCACTAGATGCGACAACATTGTGACCAACCTGTACAATGTTCCAATCGATAGTGGTGGCAGTACCATTGATCGTCAAAGTGCTATTTGGAGTATACATCTCTGTGCCATTTGCCCAAGTTGCATTTGCATTCCAAGCACCATCGGCAGTAGAGGTGTAGGGTAGTGGCGCGGTTTGGGTCTCGATATTGAAGTTATCAGGCACTACTAATCGGGCTCTATTGCCATTTCCAGAAACATCATTTAAATGTGTTCCTAAATACGAGTCCATATTGTAGTACGATATCAATGTTGACCATGGTACACTGTTGATATCATTTTTGGTCGTGGCAAGTGGCAAGATCTCTCCATCCACATTGCTACTACCATCCTGGATGATCTCTTGGTTCATCACATAACGAAGCTGATTTACAGTCAATGCGGTATTCCACATTCTGATCTCGTCGATATTTCCAGCAAAGAAACTATTCTGAGTGTTCTTATCGATATAACGACCACCGATTGTAAAAGTGTGTGGATTATCTACTGGCGATGCCATGGCTGCTGAGTTATCGAGTACCCCATCGATATAAAGGCGACCAGTGGTGCCATCAAAAATAAATGCTACATGACGCCATTGATTGTTTGGCAAGACCGTATTCGAGGTAATAATATCGCCAGCGCTTAGACGCATGGCCACCTGATTTCCGTTAGTGAGATAGAATTGATACCCATCGGCCCCGCTTCCGCGTTTCGATACGATGGTCTTATCATCGTTTGCTGTATTGCTTCCAGTAGAGTAGACCCAAGCGTCTATGGTGAAAGGACCTGTTAAGTCGCCTCTATCTCCTACATTGGTATAATCGTTGGTTCCGTCGAAGGCGAGATGACGCTCCGCCAAGACTTCATGTGCAACACCAAAAGCGAAGAACTTCGTTCCATCAAAGTCAAAGTAAGCTACTTGATTTGCTCCTTCGGTCTCTAGGAACACCGTTTCGATATTGGTGGTGAAGGCATCATCATCAGCCACGATCATCACATAGGCATCATTTCCGGCAAGTGCAGGTAAGTTGATCAGCTCAGCAGTTGGGATAGAGATCTTTACAGAATCTATTTCTGTAGTAGCTCTTTCTGTTACTTTCCAGATTCTGTTGGAGACATCCGTCAGTGTGGTCACCGTAGATGGCCCTAGGTTGATATTCAAAGGAGTAGGATTCGCTGTGAGATCTTGATCATTACTTCCCCACATCAAGAAATCCATATCGTCTCTAAAGGTGTTGGGGTTGAGACGTTGTGTACCATAGATATTTCCAAGCCCAATGGTGATAGCCGCATTTGGATCGATACTCTTCGATTCTTTTTGGTTGAGAGCCATACAATCATCTCGGCCAATACCAGAAACATTGTAAGTATAACCCGCATTGGCGGCAGAATCCCATAGTGGTAGACCATTTGAGTCATAGAAAGGCACTGGAATATGTGGAATGCCCAACGCAGGAATACCATAGAGACCCAGGTTGATCCCGTATTTTATTGCCAAATACGATTCGATTCGCAATTTATCAAAGTCTGATCTTCTGCTAGAGTAGGTGATTATTTCAAGAATATCACCATCGAAACTACCGTCGAAGTATTCACTCTTTCCTAACCAATATCTACTGTTAACAATGTCTTTGAACGAGGAAACAAATACCTCTTGAGTTGCGCCAAGTAGCGAAAGGTCAACACCATCGAGATAGAGGTCAACTCCTGTGCCATCGGCTTTCTTCCGCACATTAAAAATAACAGGAAGATCATAGGTCAATGCTGTACTTACGATCGCTTTGCCGTAATCGGTTTGCGGTCCTTGGTTATAGGCAACGATGTCATTGGTGTATCTTGCAGAAGTATCACCGATAGAGATTCCTGTTACATCCTGCGTTCCTAATCCTTCCTGATAGTCATCACCCATAAATACGTCTTGGGTAGCTAACGTATTGGAAATCGTCCCTCCTGGTTTAATTACGATATAGATATCGTCATTGTAAAAACCTTTTTTACCATACATGGCGTCATTACCATCAAAGCTCACCACAGGATTTCCGTTGACATTGTCGGTTATATTGTCGCGATAGGTAGGCTGTTCGCTTGCCACTGATGAAGTTGCATTGGTCCAGCTAGTTCCAAAGGCGAGGTCGGCCCATGTAGAGACTGAAGCACCATCGGTTAGGGCAAGGGCATCTGCTTTTAGCCAAAGTTCAAGGTCCGAATTGATACCTGCAGGTCCACAAACGGTAGTGTTCGCTGTATTGATCGGCTCACCAGAGATACAGAAGTTGTCGATGGCTACACCAACGTCCCTAGTACTTCCATCAGAGGTAAATGATAGTCTAAAGCGAACATCAGACATATTGTCGAAGGCTTGAGATTCTAGATCGATCTCTGCATTGAACCAGTTACCACTATCTCCAGACCAGGAATGATACTCAAAAGACCCATCGTCATAATCTGTATTGTACCAGTTTGTTCCTTCACCGGGCTGACTGTTTCCTAAAGTATACCATGTAGTTCCACCATCATTGGAGAATTCGATGTGGAGACGATCAAAATTCGATTCTGTCTCGTGATATACGTCCAAGTTTAGCACTAGGTTCTCATAGCCAGAGAGGTCGATCACCGGTGATTCGGCGACGTTCAAGGCATTGTTTTGATATTGGTTGCTCGACTGACTCGAGTAAAGATAACGAACGGTTCCATTGGAAGGAAGTGTCCCATCAACGCCGTGTCTCCAGTTACCATTGGTCGCTGTTTGGTTGAGGTCCCATCCGCCATCGGACAATTCGAAATCCTCACAATAAGCCACTGGCGGAAGTATGGAACCAGTACCTTGTATTCTAAAGGTATACGGATTTTCATCAGAATCATCACTTGTCACGGTAACCGTAGCTATTTCAGTAAGAACAGCGAGTGGGGTATAGGTGATCTCAAAAGTGGTGGTGTTGGAAGCACCTACTGTATTGGAAGGTGGTTGTGCCGTCACTGCAAAGTTGCCACTTCCAGAAAGGGTGACATAGGGAGCACCAGTGAGCGTTAGATCTCCTGACCCTAGGTTTTCTATGGTGAAAGTGCGTGTGTTGCTAGAGCTGATGTTCACCGTTCCAAAGTCCGTATGATCAGTGGTACTTGGAGTTGTATCGCCATCAACGATAGAATTTCCATTACCTTGTATGTCGATCTCTGGAGTTGGAGTGACACCAGTTCCTCGAATCCTAAAATTATATGGATTTTCGTCACTATCATCATTCGCTATGGAAATATCTGCCGTGGAAGCTCCAAGAGCAGATGGGGTATAGGTGACAACAAAGGTGGTAGAACCGCCCGAGGCTACAGATGATAGGGCTGGTTGAGCGCTTACCATAAAATCTGTGCTTCCAGAAACAGTGATATTCGGTGCGCCTGTCAAGTTAAGATTTGCACCCCCTGTATTTTCAATAGTAAAGGTATGAGCGACAGGAGTTCCAATACCTACATTACCAAAATCGGTATCGTCGATAGTTGTTGGTGTAGTATCACCATCAGCAATGGTAGTGCCATTTCCGGTCACATTCATCTCTGGGCCACCGACGAAACCCTCTAGGCGTACATTATCTATAAAGAAGTAGTCTGAGGTATTACTAGAAGTAGATGTTTCCGTAAAACGGAACATTACCATAACTTGTGTCGCAGCAGCTGGTATATTGAAGGAATAGGGATTTGCACCTACATATCCTGTACTTCCACCAAAATCAAAAGATCTTGTGGCATCACCAAAGCTTCCATCGGTAAGGGTGATCACAGTGGGGTAGGTAGCACCTCCATCATAAGATACCAGCATGTCAAAATCGTCGGTATTTTCTACTCTGAACTGAGCAAAATCTACACTTAACGTAACTCCGGAATATCCAACAATACTTACGTTATTCAAAATAAGATTTGGATTGGTCTGATCTCCTGGGCCTCCTCTCAAAAGTACAGAATATGGCGCAGATGGCTCAGTGTAAAAGGTGGATAAGGCAATGGTCCCAGACCCTGCATTAACAGCATTGACACCCCAGGTGTCAGCGGCGGTGCTGTCGAAGCCTTGGTTTGCAATTGTAACCTGTCCAAAAGTTAAAAAGGATGTGAAAAATCCGAAAAATAAAGTAAAAAATCTACGCTTAAAAGTAGTTTTTTTCATAGCTGATTGGGATATAGTATGTTAAGATTTTGGGTTAAAAAATCGGCTTAAAATTATAACTATATCCCGCTTTCACAAACTAAATGTTGTGAAGCATAAACTGCTATTTGTTATGCATGCATTATAAATGATTGATTTTTAAGTGATTGAACAGTTGAAAAAAACACAAAAAAAATTCAATAATTTGGGTTTTTGTTGTCAATCAACCAATTTATGTTACTTTTTAACGAACTTTTTTGCTATTTCGCCTTTACTTGTGACTAGTTTCATGATATAAGAACCAGTAGCTAGCGAATTCACTTTTATCTCACTCATATCGCGATCAATATTCCATTCTAAAAGTTGTTGCCCAAATATATTAAAGAGCAGCAGTTTTTCAATCCCAAGAGAACTATTGTTACTAGCCACTCGGATTGCCTCTAAATTTTGTATGTATTCGAACGAAATGCCACTTTCGTCAACCAACTGCTGATCATCCACTGAAAGCGATGAATTGTTAAACACGACCTCAAACCGATCATTGTTCATTCCAGAATTTACAGTAACTTCTACTGCGGTGGTTTGCAGATCGTAGATCTGATAAGTAAGCTTATCAAGCAGATATAATTCCAATGAGGCATCATCATTTTCAATATGTTCAAGTTCGTATCTTATGGTACCGCTATTGGTCAAATTCATTCCTAGCGACAAAGACTTATCTGCATCGAAATTCGGGATTGCCTGTATAAGGTGTGGCTGGTCTTCAATGAGCCAGTAGGCATCATCATACTGTGATTCTGTAAGTTTTGCATCGTAAGCCCAATCGATCCCATAAGTGGTATTTTCATCTAGCGTAAGCAATAGGCGCCTAACGATACCCCCTGGTGTGGTCACTTTAAGATTCACTTTTGTTCTCGCGTCTGTTAGTGACGTTCTAGTAGAGACATGGCCATTTCCGCGAATGTAAACTGAGTTTCCTGAGCCTTCGGTGATAAAGGTTCGCTGATCATTTTCAAAGTTTACGGTACCAGAAGTATTTCCTACAACATAAAAACCTTGTGCAACCGGAATATATCTTTCGGGAGTTTTAGTTCCTGTACCTGCCTGATTTACGTCGGGATGAGATGCTGCCTCAACACCACCAGCGAGATTGTATAAGGCATATCCACCTTGGTAATCGCCAAGGACATGGGAATTTCCACCCCAATGTTGCCAAAAATATAAGGTGCCTGTCGTTGATGTATTATCTAAAATGAAAGCGTCGGCATCTATGGCTGAAGGGTATGGGTTACCCACCAAATACTCATTTCCAGCTGTTAATGCTAGAGAGATATCCCCATTGTTCGGTTTTCCGACAAACACATAGTTCTGTTCGGCATTGGCGCCACCGGTACCAGCACCTTTCATCGTAAATCCTTCTCCGGCCGATATAGCACCTGCACTCCCCGTAGGTATCCAGGCATAATAATCGTTGGCGGCACCATTCACGAATTTATATATCCATCCCGTACTTATGGTGATTGGAGAAGTCGGTGCGCCATCTGCTGCATTGATCGAAGGTTGAAAGTTGATACTTTGTGGACTTGCCGCATTTGTACCATCCATTAGTACATTGGCAAGTTGAATGTTTTGATTGTTAGCCGTGGTGTTGATCGCTCCTACAGGCGACGACCAATAATTGTATGTGAAGTTGTCGGCCGTACCTTGCTGATCGCGTTCTATACTACCGGCCGAGGTGACGACGAGATCGCTATTGTCTTCTTGAATTAGTTGAGACTCTCCTTCCAGGTCGATCTGACCTTCGAGTTCTAAGTAATGGGAAATAGTGAGGCCAGAATCATTTTGTACGGTAACTTCGTTAGAATCTGAGATAAGTGCCAATACCTTTGTGTTGCTATTCATATCGATATTGTGACTTACCTGAACGATGTTCCAATCGATCGTGGTGGGAGTTCCATTAATGGTCACGGATGCCCCTGGAGTATACATACCAGAACCATTTTCCCATGCCACCGTGGTTTCCCAAGTAGCGTTCGCTGTAGAAACATAAGGTATTGGTGCCGTCTGCGCTTCGACATCGTAGTTGCCAGGATTTTTCAAGTTGCCACGATTACCATTTCCGGAAGCATCATTCAAATGCGTACCGATATAGGTGTTCATAGAATAGTAGGCTCTTAGATCCGACCAGTTAAGCGTATTGATATCGTTTTTGGTAACGGAAATAGGTAACACGGTGCCTTTGACACCAGTTCCAAATTCTTCAATTTCTTGATTCATGATAAAGCGGATCTGATCAACGCTCAAGGCACCATCCCAAATACGAACTTCATCTATATCACCCATAAATTCGTTTCTAATATCTGTTGAGTCTCTGTATTCTGCTCCAATGGCAAAGGTATTGCTATTGGCCGACGGTAAGGCCATCGCGGTAGAATTGTCTAACACGCCGTCTATGTAAAGATTCGCAGTCGTACCATCGTGCGTAATGGCGATATGATGCCAAATATTTGGATCAATGCTCGTATTGGATGTAATATTATCACCAAGTCCATTCTCAAAACGAACCCGATCATTGTTTCTTAGACTAAATTTGTAACCACCACTGGCACCATCTTTAGATACAATTGCCTTTTCGTTGTTGTCTGCATTCGAACCAGTGGTTCGTACCCACGAAGAAATGGTAAAGGCAGCGTTGATGTCTACGCGATCTCCAACTTGGATATAATCATCGTTTCCGTCAAACTCCATACGTCTAGAAGCCACAACCTCATGTGCTACCCCAAAAGTGAAGAATTTTGTACCGTTAAAATCATACATCACTTCCTGGTTGGCACCATTCGCTTCCAAGAAAACCGTTTCTTGGTTGACCGTCAAGGCCGCGTCGTCTGCTACTAGCAATACGTATGCATCATTACCGGTCAAAGGAGGTAATCCAGAAATAAAAGATGCTGTAGGTACCGATACTCTAACTGCTGGAACATCTGTCGTGGCAATCTCGATTATTTTCCATGTTCTATCTGCTACATCTGTGTTCGTAGTAATGGTTTCTGGACCAATGGTAACATTCACCGTTTTTGAGGTGAAGTCCAGATCACTTCCATTATGCCCCCAGATCAGATAATCTCTATCATCGGTAAAACTATTGGTGTTTGCTGAATTGGTGCTTTCTATGCTCCTTAATCCTATCGTTACCTCGCTAGTCGTATTTTCACTCTTGGACTGTTTTTGATTCAATGCCGAATCATCATCGCGTCCGATTCCGGCAATGTCATAATTAAAGCCAGCATTTGCCGAGGCATCCCAGATGACGTCACCATTAGAGTCCACGTAATCCAAGCCTGTACCGTTGACACCTAATGTAACACCGTACTTTATGGCTAGATAGGATTCTATTTTATTTCTATCGCCGACGGCCTTTGTGGTATCGTAAGTGATGATCTCTAAAATGCTGCCGTTGTAACTAGCGCCAAAAGGCTCACTTCGACCGATCCAATATCTGGAATTCGCAATATCCTTATAGGTAGAGGTATTTGCTTCGGTGGTTGCGAGTAAAGTCCCATTGTTATAAAGGTCAACGCCACCGCCGCCACTTTGCCTTCGAACGTTGAACATTTGAACACCTGTGTATACCGCTCCTATTTCGGCTGCACCATAACTACTTTCGGACCCTTGATTATATGCTACGGATTCACCAGAGTATCTTGCAGAAGAATTTCCCAACTCAAAGCCGGTGACGTCTTGCGAACCTGGATTGGTAGCAATATCGTCTCCGCAGAAGACATCTTTGGGGCTGGTAGAACTGTTGATGATTACATCGGGTTTTAGAACTATATACAGGTCGTGATTGTAAAAACCTTGCCCGCCATACATAGATTTGGTACCGTCGAAATATACAATTGGATTAAAATTGATATTGTCAGTAGGATTGTTCAAGAATGTCGGTTCTTCGGTCGCCTTTGCGTTTGCATCTCTGGTGCTTCCATATGCTTGATCGCCCCAATTGACTATGGGGTCACTATCGGAGAGGCTCCCAGATTCGCTATCGGCCTTTAGCCAAAGTCTCAGATTGCTGGTTACACCGCCAGGGCCATCTGGAGGCGTCGTAAGATTTTGAACTTCTGCGTTAATGATAAATGTATAGGTGCCTTCATCAGAATCGTTACTTACGATAGTGACCGTAGTGGAGAATGTGCCAAAGGCACTTGGTGTGAAGGTGACCACAAAATCTTCCACGTCTCCGCCAGTTCCAACATTCTCTGGGAAGGTCGGCACGGTCACAGAGAAATCAGCACTTCCTGTTAGGAAAATGTTAGTGACCTGTAGCGTACTTGTTCCAAAGTTGTAAACGAAGAAGGGAATGGCGATAGGAGTGGTGAGATCGGTGATACCAAAATCGGTAAAATCATCCACAGACGGCGTCGTATCACCATCAAAGATAGAAAGGTCGTTTCCTTGGACGTCTATTTCAGGGCCTCCACCTGTAGGCGTCGCGTTTGCCTGAATCACAAAGTCGTAAATTGATTCATCGCTATCGTTGTTATTGATCGTAACGATGGCCGTGTCCGAACCCGATGTGAGCGGGCTATATGTAACTTCAAAGGTGGTGCTGCTTCCAGCGGCTACCGGAGTCGATGGAAAAGAGGTGACGGTAAAGTCGGTACTTCCAGAAAGTTGTACCGTGGGGATACCTGTAAGGTCCAGGTCTCCTGTGCCGTTGTTCTCTATAGTGAAGGTCTTCGTTATTGTAGATCCAGCAGTGATCGATCCAAAGTCGGTATCATTGGCCGTTGATCCAGAGGAAGCCCCATCTAAGATGGTATTGCCATTACCCATAACATCCATTTCTGGGGGGTCAAACCCCTCCAATCTAATATTATCGATTCCGGCATAATCGCTAGTGCCATTTTGCCTAACTCTTATGACTATTCTTACGTTGGTCACAGTAGGAGGGACGCTAATAGTTTCGGTAAGCCATCCACCAGTGCTACTGTTGGTGGTTCCCCCATCTACCAAAAGCACATTTCCTTGGCCTACGCCATCAAAGAAGACTTGATATCGAATGTCATCTTGATTATCAAAGCCGATGGTATAAAAGTCAAATGAAACAGTAACGTTGGCAAAGGCCGAAACATCCACGTTTGGCAGAGCGATACTTTCAAATTGGTTAGCATTGCCATTACATGGCCCTCTAAGATCTCTGATTCCCCAAAATTGCAATCCGTCATTTGGGGTAATCGCACTCAGAGTCGTAACATAATCCCAAACAGAATTACCTGAGGTACATGCAGGTTGTGATAACGTTAGAGGGGTCCAAGTATCACCGGATGATTCAAAACTATGCTTGGCGATAGTGGTCTGTGAAAATGAAACTGTATAAACACAAAAGAGAAGGCTGGCAAGTGCAGCATACGACCTATACGAACGGTTGGTTTTCATCGGTAGGCGATTTGGGTAAAATCTGTACGTTAATTATAGTAAATACGAGCGACCAATTAAGGTGAATGTCCTGATTATTAACGTTTAAGGTCGTGTTTTGGATGTTTTTTGGGTTCTTAATTCGTTCAATGACATCAAATTTTCGTTAATGCGTTATGCTAGCATAATTAATTGAGTATTTATCGTAACTTTTTGATAATTAGATAAATAAAAACATCGGCCTTATGGGGCCGATGTTTTTGCAATCGATTTAAGTCTAGGGATGAAAATGGGCCCTTAGTTCACAATGAATTTCTTTGTGATTTCCTCATTATCGGTCTCGACTTTTAGAATATAGCCTCCATTTTTAAGGTTAGCTACAGGAATTTCTTGAATGCTCTCAGCATTAAGGTTCCACGTGTTCACCCGTTGTCCCATCATATTATAGATGGAGGCAGTATTAAGATTGCTATTGTTTCCATTTTCAATTCTGATGATCTTCCTGTCACTTAGATAATTCGCTTTGACCTTATCCAACAGGCTTTCTTCAACGCTCAATGCAAAAGGATCGCTGAATAGTAGTTCAAAACGGTCATTGAATTCTCCGGCAGCCTCTAAATTGATCTCTGCCGCAGCAAGTCTTAGGTCATAAATTTCATCAGTATCCTTATCTTTTATATAAAGACCCATATTAGCGTCGTCATTTTCTATTCCCGCAATTTCAAAAGTAACGTTGCCCGCACTGGCCGCTTTCACGCCAAGTTGTAATTGCTTGTCCTCTTGACTATCTGGGATGGCCTGAATGACGTGTGCAATATCTTCGATCATCCAATACGCATCATCATACTGCGATTCGGTAAGTTTGGCATCATAGGCCCAATCTATACCGTTTGTAGTATTTTGGTCGATAGCGAGTAGCAGCTCTCTTGTGATCTCTCCTGGAGTGGTCACTTTTAAGCGAACTTTAGTTCTCGTGTCTTCTTCTACGACTCTATTGTCGGTTCTTGACGAAGCTTCCCCTCTGATATAAATCGAGTTTCCAGAGCCTTCAGTTACAAAAATTCGCTGGTCATTCTCAAAGTTGACAGTGCCATTTGCCGCACCAACTACATAGAAGCCTTGTGCCACTGGGACATATCTTTCTGGTGTCTTCGTACCGCTTCCACTTTGGTTAACACTTGGGTGTGACGCTGCTGCAACACCTCCAGATAAGTTGTAAATGGCATAACCTCCTTGGTAATCTCCAAGAATATGGCTTCCACCACCCCAATGTTGCCAGAAGTATAATGATCCGGTCGTAGTGGGGTTGTCAGTGATAAACTCATTGGCATCTAAGGCCGATGGATAGGGATTACCTACCAAGTACTCATTGCCAGCTGATAGCGATACTGAGATGTCACCGTTATTAGGTTTTCCAGTGAATACATAGTTCTGGTCTGTAAAAACACCTCCTGTGCCGGCTCCTTTCATAGTGAAACCTTCACCTGCCGCGATGTTACCGCCTGCGCCGGTTCCAATCCATGCATTGATATCATCTGCAGGACCATTAACAAACTTATAGATCCAATACGAACTTATGGTGATCGGAGACGTTGGGCCTCCATCTGCTGCATTGTATGCGGCTTGGTAATTCACTCCGACGGGAGCTGCTGCTGTAGTACCATCCATAAGTGCTGTTGCCAGCTGAATACTTTGATTGTTCGCAGTGGTGTTGATAGCACCAACAGGAGACGACCAATAATTGTAGGTGTAGCTATCTGCCGTACCTTGTTGGTCACGTTCTATATAACCGGCACTCGTAACCGCAAGGTCAGAGTCTGTATCTTGTACTAATTGACTTTCATCCTCGAGATCGATAATGCCGTCAAGACTTAGATAATGCGTAACCGTCAGACCAGAATCATTTTGAATGGATAATTCGTTCGCTGTAGACATTAGACCAAGTACGGTCACATCGCGGTCCGCAGCGATATTATGTCCGACGCTTACAATATTCCAGTCGATTCTCGTCGGTGTGCCGTTGATCGTTAATTCTTCATTGGGCACATAGGCAATAGTTCCGTTGGCCCAGTTAGAATCGTTATCCCAGTCACCGTTGCCCGTTCCCACAGAAACGTAGGGGAGTGGAGCTGTTTGGTCGCGGAGTGTAAAATTATCTGGCACCACCAAGCTTCCTCGGTTACCATTACCAGAAACATCATTCACGTGCGTTCCGATAAAGGAGTTCATATTATAGTATGCAAGGAGGTTATTCCAAGGAATACTATTAATTTCATTTTTGGTGACGGTCAACGGAAGAATTTCCCCATCTACATTACCGCTACCGTCGTTTTCAATTTCTTGGTTCATGATGTAACGGATCTGGTCTACTGTAAGGGCACTATTCCAAATTCGGATCTCTTCCAGATTTCCTTTGAAATAGTCTGCTTCAGTAAACTTGTCCAGATAACGTGCTCCAATAGACAGGTAATTGCTATTCGCTGTCGGGTTGGACATATTTCTGCTGTTATCTAAGACTCCATCGATATAGAGCCTTCCGGCTGTGCCATCGAAGGTAAAGGCCACATGACGCCATTGGCCGTCAGGTAGGCTAGTATTAGAGGTGAGGATATTACTCGGCGTACCATTAAATCGCATCACCACATTGTTGCTGTCTGTTACCAAGAAATGATATCCGTCGGCAGCCGCACCTCTCTTAGAGATAATGGTCTTATCCCCATTGGCATCATTAGAGCCATCGTTATATATCCATGCAGATATAGAAAAAGCACCTGTAATGTCCACGCGATCCCCTATTTGGGCAAAATCGTTGGTCCCGTCAAACTCCATGTGACGATCTGCCAGTGTTTCATGGGCTACACCGATGGTAAAGAATTTTGTACCATCAAAGTCATAGTATGCCTCTTGGTTAGGTCCAACGGTATCTAAGAAGACCGTTTCTACCCCCGTGGTGAAGCCACTATCATCAGCGAGGATCATTACATAGGCATCGTTACCAGATAAGGCTGGTAAGCTTGCTAGATCTGCTGTAGCAACGGATATCTTTGCCGTTCCGATGTCACCGGTAGCGCGTTCTGTTATTTTCCAGACCCTATTTGGTACATCTGTCACGGTTGTAACCGTGGTTGGTCCAAGATTTACGTTAATAGGTGTACCACTGTTATTCATATCTCCACCATTGGTACCCCATACCAAGAAGTCGAAGTCATCATCGAAGGTATTAGGGTTGGCGGAATTGGTGGCATATATGTCACCCAGACCAATAGTTAAGACACTTCCTGGGTCAATACTTTTAGCTTGTTTTTGATATAGACCCGCACAATCATCACGACCAACTGCGGCCACATTATAAGTATAACCGGCATTGATGGTAGTATCCCAAATAGGGGTCAAGCTTGAATCGTATAATGCCTTAGGAACGTGTGGAATACCTGCTGTCGCATCTGGGTATAGTCCCATGGTAATTCCGTACTTCATGGCGAGATAAGACTCGATCATTATTTTATCAGTAGCCGATTTTGTGGAAGAGAAGACAATCACCTCGAGCATATCACCTTGAAAACTCGGCCCGAAGAACTCACTTCTACCCAACCACCATCTGGTGTCTAAAATGTCTTTGTAAGTGGCCAAATTAACCTCTTGACTAGCTCCTAAAAGGTCTAGATTGATACCATCTAGATAAAGGTCCATTCCGTCTCCGGTACTATTGATACTTGTACTAAAGATCACAGGTCGATCGTAACTTAAAGTGTTACTGATGATTCCTTTTCCATAATTGGTCTCAGCTCCCTGATTATAGGCTACGAGGTCATCTACAAATCGTGCCGAGGTATTACCAATCGATATTCCGGTAACATCCTGCGCTGCAGGAATCTCCAAGTAGTCATCTCCTAAGAAGACATCCTCTGTTCCCAGCGTACTAGAGATCGGATTTCCTGGGTTGATCACCACGTATATTTCATGATTGAAGAATCCTTTCTTACCATACATGGCATTGCTTCCGTCAAAATGTACTACAGGGTTAAAGTTAACGTTGTTCGTAGCATTATCATAGAAAGTAGGTCTTTCTGCTCCGCTCGCGGTTCCATTGGTCCATTGTGTACCAAAGGCTTGGTCTACCCAAGTGTCGATCACCGTGCCATCTGCCACGGACCCAACCATAGAATCTGCTTTTAACCAAAGTTCTAGGTCATCTCCAACACCACCAGGGCCACAAGCTAGATAGCTACGGGTAACGATGGGATCGCCAACGATACAGAAATTATCGAATGCGACGCCCACATCGGTGGTACCACCATCAGAATCAAAACGCACTCTAAATCTTACATCGGATTGATTGTCGAAGCCCATAGATTCTAGATCGATCTCGGCAGCGGTCCATCCGCCAGAGTCTCCTGTCCAGCCATAGGTCGTACCATTATAGGTGTTATACCAGTTAGTTCCTTCTCCCGGATCTGAATATCCGAGTCGATACCAGTTGGTACCGCCGTCATTTGAGAAATAAATATTAAGGACGTCGTCATTGGCCTCAATATCGATATTATAATCCAATTGGAGTCTCAAATGCTCGTAACCAGTAAGGTCATACGAAGGACTCTCATATTCTATAAATGTATTGTTTTGATATTGTCCAGAAAAACGATCAGAGTACGCATATCTTCCGGTAGCACCGGCAGACATGGTACCCTCTGTTCCTTCTGACCAATCTCCATTGGTAGTAGAAGTTGCTGTCCAGCCGCTAGAGCCTGTGAAGTCTTCACAATATACAGAAACATCAGTGCCAACGGTCTCTGCGGTGATAACAAAATTATAAGGATTCTCACCCATATCATTATTTTGAATTCGTACCGTAGCCGTGCTCACACCAATTCCTGATGAAGTATAGGTCACCTCAAAAGTGGCAGAGCTTGTCGGTGTAACTGTATTCGGTGGCTGCACAGTAACAGAAAAGTCAGGTGCTCCCGAACCTGTGATCACAGCCACAGGAACCCCAGTTAGACTTAAATTGGTGTTCCCATAATTGGTAACTGTGAATGTCCTTACTATCGTACCTCCTATTACTGTTCCAAAATCGGTATGATCCAATAGGGAAGGAGTATTATCACCATCTACGATCTCGACACCATTACCCGAAACGGAGATTTCTCGCGTCGGCGATATTCCAATTCCTTGTATCGTAAAATTATAGGGGTTCTCGTCATTATCATTGTTCGCAATAGAGACCTCTGCCGTTTGCGGCCCACCTGCAGTAGGGGTAAAGGTCACTTGAAAGGTAGTGGTATTTCCAACGGCCACAGTCCCAAGCAGCGGTTGTACCGTTACAGCAAAGTCGGCACTACCTGTAAGAGCTACTCTTGGGGCGCCAGTTAGATTAAGTGCTGCAGATCCTGTTGCGTCGTTCTCAATGGTAAAGGTATGTACCACAGGAACACCTACCAAAGAGCTACCAAAATGAGTGTCATCTGTAACACTAGGAGTGGTATCGCCATCGGCGATATCTACGCCATTACCTATGACGTCCATTTCTGGTGAAGGAAGAAACCCTTCTAATCGCACATCATCAATGAAAAAATAATCAGACGTATTGCTAAATGCAGCTGTCTCAGTAAACTGAAATCTCACCATTATTTGTGTGGCGGCGGCAGGCACATTAAAAACATAGGGGTATGGAACATATCCACCACCTTCTGCACCAAAATCGAATGATCGGTCAGCACCTCCGAAATTACCATCCGTAATGGTAACCGTCGTTGGCCAGGTGGCTCCATTGTCATAGGATACCGACATATCTAGATCATCTGTACTTTCTACACGATATTGTGCATAGTCTACAGATAAGGTGACCCCGGTATAACCAGCGATATTGACATTGTTGAACACAACGTTTGGATTTGTTTGGTCTCCTGGACCTCCTCGTAACGATAATGCATTAGGAGAAGTAGGTTCTGTGTAGAAACTTGTTAGGAAGATGGTACCAGAGCCTGGATTTTGGGTATAACCCCAAGTATCGACGCCTGTGCCGTCAAACCCTTGATTCTGAATAGTGACCTGCGCTTGGAGGTCAAAACTGCTTGCTGTGGCAATGAACAGTAGGGCAACTGCTAGCCTGCCTAGTAGGATAATTTTTTTCATAAGATTGGGACTAACTCTTAAACTTTTGTTCTAGAATTAGTTACTAATATATCGTAATTTCCAAATTATCCGGTCATTTTTATCGAAATTTCATTAAAATATTCGATAAAATGTAAAAAAAACAAGTTAAAAGTGTTATTCACGCATAATATATAATAGATTAAGTAAATTAATGGAAATACCTAAAATTCAATAATTAGCAACTTTCCCTATCAAATTATTAGCAAAACATCAATTTCATTGAATTAATGATAATAGATTGAAGTTAATGTTGTAAGATGTTGATTTTAAGAATAAAAACAAAGATTCTGGTACTATCGTTACACCTTTTTTGAATGATTTTTTACCTATTTGAGCTTTAAGAATAGTGTTTTTTTAAAGGTAATTGGGTGAGATTTGATGGTCGATCATATTTGTCTTTTTATGGAGAGGAGGTGTTCCTCAGCTTGTCGATCGGCCATGCAACAAGCTAGAGAATCATATGGTCGTGAATCTTACTTCAAATAAAAGCTCCATGTATAAGACTGTATTATTGTTCACCTCGAACCTGCAACTTCGGTGTGCCCCATAAAAAAAGCCCGACACTTTCGTGTTGGGCCTTTACTTGTAGCGAGACCGAGATTTGAACTCGGGACCTCCGGGTTATGAATCCGACGCTCTAACCAACTGAGCTATCTCGCCATTTTTTTCTTGGTCAAATTTTCGGGTTATGAATCCGACGCTCCCCGCCCGAACGTACCTTTCGGTACGGGCAGGTAACCAACCGAGCTATCTCGCCTTCATCGTTTTGCCGACAGTTGTAGAACTGCCAATTTTACTAGGCGGGTGCAAATATATGAACAAATTGATTGAACACAAATAGCTAGTAAAAAAAATAATTTTTTTATTTCTTTCAAACTCAACATTTAATATATATATTGCCAGAAACAAATACTCTCTCTATGAGCGAAAAGGTTAAATTTGAAATAGAATTCCCTATACAATCTTCTCCGTCATTGCTTTATCAATATATATCAACCCCTTCTGGTTTATCTGAGTGGTTTGCTGATAATGTAAATTCTAGAGGCGAAAAATTTACATTTATATGGGATGGCAGTGAAGAGATCGCAAAACTCATCACAAAGAAGAGCGGTGAACGCATAAAATTTAGATGGGCTACAGACGAAGAAGAGGACAATAATTATTATTTTGAGATGAAGATCGTCGTCGATGAGATCACAAAAGATGTCTCGCTCATCGTATCGGACTTCTCGGACGAAGATGAGGTGGAAGAGGCCAAAATGTTATGGGAAAATCAAGTTTCAGACCTTAAGCATGTCATTGGTTCGACCTAGGAAAATATTATCTTTAAAAGCTTATATTTGCTCGATATTATTTAAAGATATTCGGGCTTTTTTATGACCAATCACGACGGTATTCTGATAGATGACACCAAAGGTATTTCTTTTGATAATCGAGGGTTATATTATGGGGATGCCCTGTTTGAGACGATAAAGGTGGTCAACGGGAAGATCATTTTTTGGGAAGACCACTATTTTAGACTTATGTCATCCATGCGTATCCTGCGGATGGAGATTCCGATGAGCTTCACCATGGAATTTTTAGAAGCAGAGATTACCAGGGCATTAACCGGCAATGACCTGTTAGACCGATCTGCCAGAGTTAGATTAACGGTATTCAGAAAGGCTGGAGGTCTGTATAAGCCAACGACCAATGACATCTCTTTTTTAATTTCAGTTCAACCTCTCGATGAGCCATTTTATATTCTTTCGGAAAAGCCCTATGAGGTAGACCTGTATAAAGATCATTTCTTGGCGCCAGGCCTTTTATCTAATTGTAAGACCAACAATCGTTTGGTCAATGTATTGGGTAGCATATATGCCGAGGAGAATGCGCTGCAGGGTTGTTTGCTTCTGAATACCGACAAACATGTTGTGGAGGGTTTAAGTGGCAACTTGTTTCTGCGTAAGGGAAAGCTGGTAAAGACACCTCCCTTGTCCGATGGGCCGATAAAAGGGGTTCTTAGGAAGCAAGTCCTGGACTTGTTAGCGACGGTCGAAGCGTATGATGTTGAAGAGACTTCGATATCGCCTTTTGAGCTTCAAAAAGCAGATGAACTCTTTTTGACGAACGTTATCGGAGGTATTTTACCCATCACAAAATACAGAAAGAAGAGCTATGGGCATGAATTAGCGAAGCAGCTTTTACCTAGATTAAACACCAAGGTTAGATTGGGATAGCTTAGTTGAAGCTAGGATTTTCTGGGGCATTTGCCCAAATTACATATTCACCTCCAAACTCGAGCATCTTTTCTTTCCAGAAGGAGCTATACGGTTTTTCGATAATATTACTTTTGTACGTATTCTCTACGATGACCCAAGAGTTAGAGCCTAATTCATCTTCCAACTGATTGGCCTCCCATCCTGAATAGCCCAAGAAAAATTTTACGTCATTTTCCTTTGCGACACCTTCGTTGATCAATCGAAGTAAGGTGTCAAAATCTCCACCCCAGTAGATACCATTTGAAATTTCTATGCTATTTGGAACAAGGTCGGGAATCCGGTGGATGAAGTAAAGATTATCTTGTTCTACAGGGCCACCGTTATATACACTAAAATTCTCATTGATCTCTGGAATAAGCTCATCGATGGTATACTCTAGTGGTTTATTGAGAATGAATCCGATGGATCCCTGTTGGTTGTGATCGGCGAGCAACACGATAGACCTGTTAAAGGAAACATCACCAATGATTGATGGTTCTGCAACGAGGAGAACGCCTTTTTTGGGTTGAAGTGCTATCATGTAAGTGCCAATTTTCTATTATAAATTTAGAATTTTTTCTGAAACTTGCAAATTTTTAGATGAAGTGGGTGTATTACAAAATAAAAGCGCTCCCTTTTGGGAGCGCCTTTGGTCAATATTTTAACAGGTCTGTTTAGTTTACTGCTTTTCCTAGATCCGCTCCAGCTTTGAACTTTACTACGTTCTTTGCAGCGATCTTGATAGTCTTTCCTGTTTGTGGGTTTCTACCTTCTCTCGCAGCTCTCTTAGAAACTGACCAAGAACCAAAACCTACCAATGAAACTCTTCCGCCTTTTTTCAAGGTTTTTTCTACATTACCTAAGAAAGACTCTAAAGCTTTTTTTGCTGCTGCTTTTGAAATTCCAGCATCAGCCGCCATTGCATCGATTAATTCTGTTTTGTTCATAATCTTCTTTTTAAAAAATTAAAAATTGTTGGTTAAACATTGATTTTACCTGTACAAATTTATATGGATAATCGGTTCATGCAAGTAATAGCAAGGGAAATCGGTGATTTTGTTGATAACTTGGAGCGATTGTTGATAAACCTGACCGTTAATCGATAAAATCCCCCAGCCCAATGTTTGTAAGGGCTTAGCGCATGTACGCATTTTCTGAAAAATGATATCCGTTCAACAACGAAGCACTGTCCATTCTTTTCTTTCCTGGAAGTTGTAGTTCCATCAGTTCTATAAAGCCATCTATAACAGCGACTTTGATCTGATCCTTTGAAACGATCACACTGCCAACCTCCTTTTTATGGGCCTCCACAATGGGTCGTACTTTATATATCTTCACGTTCATCTCTCGATCTTCGTTATGTAAAATGGACCACGCTGTGGGATATGGGCTCAATCCTCTTACCTTATTATAGATATTCTCCGCACGCTCGTTCCAGTTTATCTTACAGGTGTCCTTATGTATCTTGAACGCATCACGAGTTTCCACATCTCTAGGTTGCGGAGTGGTTGTAACATTCCCTTCTTCAATGGCCTTTACCGTTTTTAGGACAAGCTCACTTCCTTCCATCATCAATCGATCGTGAAGCGCACCCGCATCATCCTCATGGAAAATGTCAACTTCTTTTTGAAATATCATTTCTCCTGTATCTATCTTTTCATCTATAAAGAAGGTCGTCACTCCGGTTTTTGTATCCCCATTGATAAGCGCCCAATTGATCGGGGCAGCTCCTCGATAATCGGGCAACAAAGAAGCGTGAAGGTTGAAGGTCCCATATTTTGGTAACTTCCATACCACTTCTGGAAGCATTCTAAAGGCCACGACCACTTGTAAATTTGGTCTCAGCGCTCTCAATTCCTCAATGAATGATTTGTCTTTTAAATTTGTGGGTTGTAATACCTTTAAGCCATGCGCCAGTGCAAATTCCTTTACCGCAGACTGCCTTAGTTTCTTGCCCCTTCCAGCGGGTTTATCTGGGGCCGTGATCACTCCGACGATATTATAGTTGGCCTCTATCAGCGTCTCAAGTGTAGCCACAGCAAAGTGCGGTGTGCCCATAAATACAATTCTTAACTCTCTCATATTATTTTGTCATTGTAACAAACGCTAGCAATGATCTAGACGCTTATCTCATATTGATTATAGTCGTTAATGATAATTTTTTTGGTGGCGATCAATTCTCTTAAAGCATCCAAAAGAGCCACCTCCTCGTAGGGAAGCGCATCATGTATTGCTCTAGAGCTTGCCGGGTGCTTAGATATTAGATCGATGATGTCGTTTTTGATCTTTATGGCGGATGCTTCGTTAGGCAAATTTTTCTCGTTCGAAATACAAACAGTACAAATTCCACAGGATTCACTGACTTCTTCTCCAAAATATTTCAATAATTGGATACTCTTACAGCGTTCATCATTCTCAATATAAGATACCATAGCGTTGACCAATGCTACCTTGCGCTCATTTTGCTGTTGAATGAATTTTGCGATAGGATTGATGGTCGTGTCATCCTCTCTAGGGACCAAGAAAACAATTTCAGCATCGGTGTCAGCTGTGGTGTATGCGATCATATTATCTTTTTCCAACTGGCCGAAGATCGCGATGATCTCTTTTTCACTAGTCAGGGTTTTATTGGCAATACGCTTAAGGTCAATGGTCACATGGTCTTCAAACGCTCCTCCATAGGTTCTTAAGATCGCTCTCATCACCAATGAAATATTTGGGTTAGATTCAAGATAATTCAATAGCCTGTTGCTGCTCACCAAACACTTTAAGGTGGTTTTACGCTTAAAATCTTGGACCAACCTGATGATGTTATGAGTGTCCAAAACCTTAAGGGCATTGTAAGCTGTGGCCGATTTTAATTTGTAAGTATTACAAAAATCCTGAAAGTTGAAACTATAGGAGACCTGTTCTCCTTCACCATACGATATCTGAAAGTAATTGCACAATTTCTTGTAGATGTACTTTACGATCTTTGTGTTTGGTAAATTTCCAAGAAATTGTTTTGTAAGCTGTTCTTTATCACGTTTGCTGGTTAGGATGATAGAAAATGCCTTTTCTCCATTCCTTCCGGCTCTTCCAGCTTCTTGAAAATAGCTTTCGATACTTTCGGGCAATTGGGTGTGTATCACTGTGTGCACATTGGCCTTGTCAATACCCATTCCAAACGCATTTGTTGCGACCATGACCTGTACCTCTTCCTTTTGCCAAAGGTGTAAACGTTTGTCTTTTTCTTCCGCAGGAAGTCCGCCGTGATAAAAGGTGCTAGAAACACCACTATTTAACAAATACTTGCTCGTCTCGGCCGCAGCACGCCTGCTTCGCACATATACGATCGATGGGGCTGCTTTACGACCTAATATTTGTTTCATCTTATAGAATTTGTCTTCTGTGCGGTATACCATATAAGCCAGATTAGGCCGGTAGAGGGAGTTCTTGAATATGGCAGGGTCCCTCAATTCTAATTTTTGAATGATATCATCTACCACTTTGGTTGTGGCAGTGGCGGTCAGCGCTATAACGGGAATGTTCGGTTGTAGCTTTTGTAAGTCCGAAATTTGAAGATAAGCGGGTCTAAAATCATGGCCCCATTGCGATATGCAATGAGCTTCATCGACCGCAATGAAGTTGACATTCATTTGACGGATGCGCTCCCTTACGATCTCTTGCTGAAGTCTTTCGGGAGAAAGATATAAGAATTTATAATTTCCATAGATACAGTTGTCCAAGAGCGCGTCCAACTCCTCGTACGAAATTCCACTATGCAGTGATAAGGCTTTAATGCCTCTACTTTGTAGTGTTCTCACCTGATCTTTCATCAATGCCACAAGTGGTGACACCACAATACAGATACCCTCGAGCGCCATAGCCGGCACCTGAAAACATATCGATTTACCTCCACCAGTAGGAAGAAGGGCTATAGCATCCTTTCCGCTATAGATGCTTTGGATGATGGCTTTTTGCGAAGGTCGAAAGCCATCATATCCCCAAAAAGATTTAAGTATCTGTTCTAATGATGACATTAAAGGCTGTTGACGACATTTACTACAAAGTTAGTGCGTTCTTCAACAGTACCAAAGGGAACATCTACTAATGCGTAGCCGTAGTTGCTATAGGTGTCTACTAGGTGATGATGAATTGCCTGTGCCTGTTCAAAATTCTCGTATCGTTCGGAGTCGCTGACGAATATATCTTCCCAGGGTTTAAGCACAAATACCATATCATAGGCATGTTCTCTACAGGCTATCGTGAATTCTTCTGGATAGGGGTCACCGATAAAATCCATATAGGCGACTACGTCGGGAATGCCTCTGTCCAAGAAAGTGATGGCGGCGTCCATGCTGCTCGCTTCTTCAAATTGTGCTATTCTACCATCGAGCAGTTTTTTGCTGAATAAAATAGGATCTGTCAAGAAGAGTTGCTCAACGCCGTTTTCCCTGGCTTCCAGCGTCACTTGCCTCGAGACCTCCTCCAGGCAGCGGTGGCCGCGCTTCACGAGTTCGTTTATTATGGAGGTTTTTCCAGTGCCAGGCCCGCCGGTTATCACTATTCTTTTGGTAGTCAAATCGAATATTATTTGAGGCAAAATAAGGAAATTGTCTCTAAAGAAAAAAATGGGACTTTATTAGTATCTTTGCAGATGAATTTTTATACCCTCATTAATGTCTCCAGAAGAAAAAGACGCATTTTACCTAAGGTTGAAAGATGAGTTGACCAATAGTACCCTATGGCCTTCAGAATATCTTTATAAATTCATAGTGCCCACCTCCAAAGAAAAAATAAACACCATTGAGGAGATTTTTGATAACTTAGGTGCTGTGATCACTACCAAGCAATCTTCTAATGGAAAATATACCAGTATATCTATCAATGTGCGGATGAAAAACCCTGACGAGGTCATCATTAAATATAAAGAAGTGTCAAAAGTAGAGGGTGTGATCTCCTTGTGATTTAGAAAAAATTAGTACTTTGCGGGCTAGTGCAAACTTCTCTTTACGATTTTTACTTCGGACAGACAATAATACATACATTTTATTTTGATAAATAGTTTAGAATACAACAGCGAGCGCAACAAGCTCATCATACCCGAATATGGGCGCCATATCCAGAAAATGGTAGACCATGCGATTTCCATCGAAGACAGAGAGGAACGAAATAAGGTAGCTAGCGCCATCATCGGTGTCATGGGAAACCTAAATCCTCATTTGAGAGATGTTCCAGATTTTCAGCATAAACTTTGGGATCAGTTATTTATTATTTCAGATTTCAAATTAGATGTGGACTCACCCTTTCCTAAACCTTCTGAAGAATTGCTAGCGCAACCACCAGAGCGTCTAAGTTATCCTCAGAATCATCCTAAGTATCGTTTCTATGGAAACAATATCAAGCGAATGATCGATGTGGCCAATAGCTGGGAAGAAGGTGAGATGAAAGAGGCATTGGTCTATACCATCGCGAATCATATGAAAAAATGCTTTCTCAATTGGAACAAGGATACCGTTGAAGACAAGGTGATATTCAAACACTTGTATGAATTATCCGATGGTAAAATAAGTTTGACCTCGGAGGACGAAGAGCTTTCAGAGTCTAGCGACTTGATTCGTCAACGCCCACAGAGCAAGAAGAGTGGAAATGGCAAGCACAAGGGCGGCCGCGGAAAAAAAAGATATTAAATTAAAATACCCACGAACCTTTTTTATGGGAACTTTTAAGATTGAAGGTGGACATCAGCTAAAAGGCGAGATTCAACCACAGGGAGCCAAAAACGAGGCATTGCAAATTCTATGCGCCGTATTGCTAACCTCAGAGAAAGTCACGATTGACAATATTCCCGATATCAGAGACGTAAATAAGCTCATTCTTCTGCTGAGCAACTTGGGCGTCAAGATTCAAAAAAATAAGCCTGGCTCTTATACCTTTCAGTCCGATGACATTCACTTGGACTACCTAGAATCCGAAAAATTCAAGGAAGAAGGACGTGGGCTTCGCGGTTCTATCATGATCGTAGGTCCACTGCTGGCGCGTTTTGGAAAAGGATACATTCCAAAACCTGGAGGTGATAAAATAGGTCGGCGACGTCTAGATACCCATTTCGAGGGTTTTATAAAATTAGGTGCAAAGTTTCGTTACAATCGTGAAGATTATTTCTATGGTGTAGAGGCCGAAAAACTAAAAGGAAGCTACATGCTTTTGGACGAGGCTTCTGTAACTGGAACTGCCAACATCGTTATGGCAGCAGTATTGGCCGAGGGAACCACGACCATTTACAACGCCGCCTGCGAACCGTATTTGCAACAACTTTGTAAGATGTTGAATCGAATGGGAGCAAAGATCAGCGGCGTGGGCTCTAATCTTTTGGTCATAGAGGGTGTTGAGCGTTTAGGAGGTACCGACCATAAAATGTTACCTGATATGATCGAGATCGGTTCTTGGATCGGCCTTGCAGCAATGACCAAAAGTGAACTCACCATCAAAAATGTAAGTTGGAACGACCTAGGGCAAATTCCAGATGTGTTCAGAAAATTAGGAATTACCGTAGAAAAAAAGGGAGATGACATTCATGTGCCAGCCCATAAAGATGGTTATGAGATACAAAGCTATATCGATGGTTCTATTTTAACCATTGCCGATGCGCCTTGGCCAGGATTCACACCAGACCTATTAAGTATTGTTCTCGTCGTTGCCACTCAAGCTCGAGGAAGTGTTTTGGTACATCAAAAGATGTTTGAGAGCCGATTGTTCTTCGTTGACAAATTGATCGATATGGGGGCCAAGATCATTCTCTGCGACCCACACAGGGCCACGGTCATTGGACATGACTTTCAATCGCAATTGAAAGCGACCACCATGGTTTCGCCCGATATTCGGGCGGGAATCTCGCTTCTTATCGCTGCCTTATCGGCAAAAGGAACGTCCACCATTCATAATATAGAGCAAATAGATCGCGGATATGAACGTATCGACGAGCGTTTGAGAGCGATTGGTGCCAAGATCGTCAGAGTCTGATATACAAGCGGTAATTATGAGTATAGAACGGGAGCTGCACAAACGCAGCGGATCTAGATGCGAATTAAGTGGAAGCAATGAAGATCTGGTCGTTTACCAAGTGCCATACGCATCGGAAACTGGAATAGATGCGCATATTCTAATAAGCAATACCTGCAAGGAGCAAATAGAAAATCCAGAGACAACAGACGCTAACCATTGGCGGTGCCTCAATGATAGTATGTGGAGTCCAGTACCCGCTGTGCAAGTGATGGCTTGGCGAATGTTGCATCGTTTAAAGGTCGAGGGTTGGCCAGCAGATCTGCTAGAAATGATGTACTTGGACGATGATACATTAAATTGGGCCAAGGCATCTGGTGACGGTGTGGAAATCGATGAGGGTTCATTGCATAAGGATAGTAATGGTGCTGTTCTTTCTGCTGGCGATAGCGTGGTGCTGATCAAAGATCTAGAAGTAAAAGGAGCCAACTTTACAGCAAAGCGGGGTACCGCCGTTAGAAATATCACATTGGTACATGATAATCCTGAGCACATTGAAGGCCGAATAAGCGGTCAACGGATTGTGATTCTCACCAGATATGTGAAGAAAAGTTAATTCACGATCTAGGAATAGCGGCTTTTCAAAACCGGAAATGACCTTTTATTCGTTGATAAGTGACACCGTTTGACAAGCGACCACAGCTGCCGTCTCCGTTCTTAGTCTAGTACTTCCTAAACTGATCGGCGTAAAGCCTGCCTCTTTGGCCAATTCTATTTCCTCTACAGAAAAGTCGCCTTCGGGACCAATGAGTATGGTTACCTTATGATCGGCGGCTACCTTCCGTTTTATAGAATATCGATATGTATCTTCACAATGGGCAATGAATAGCTGCCCTTTGAATTTGTGTTTTATGAACTCCTTGAATGAAATGGCGGGATTCAATTTGGGAAGATGATATTGTAATGACTGTTTCATGGCTGATTGAAGTATCTTTTCAAAACGCTCTGTTTTGATGATCTTTCTTTCGGAATGCTCACATATGATCGGAGTGATCTCATGAACACCAATTTCGGTCGCTTTCTCTAAAAACCATTCGTAACGGTCGTTCATTTTTGTTGGGGCAACAGCTAGATGAAGATAATAGTTTCGTTCTGGCTGTTCGCGGGCCTTTATGATGTCTGCGACACAATTCTTTTGATCAGCGATCACGATCTTCGCTTCAAATATCCAGCCCCTCCCATTGGTGATATGTAAAATGTCATTCTCTTTCTTTCTTAAAACCTTGTGGATATGTTTACTTTCCTCTTTGTCAAAGGAAAATTGCTTGGTGTCTTCAGTTAATGATGGTTCATAGAATAGTTGCATACTGGATTCAGTTTTCAGGTATAAACTCGCTTATCTTTTGTCTCTTGTGTATTGCTTGCTGGGTTCTGGTTTTTGAGTTAAAAGTTTATAAGTTCAGTATTGGAGATACCTTGCCAATCACATTAAACATTTAAGATCAACTTCTACATCCTCAAACCCATTTCTTCTCCCTTCTCTCTTATCTTTCAATGATTGTTAAGATTCTTTTTCAATAGGTCTTATAGCCGTTCTATGGCGACTATTTTAATTTACTTTTGGCGTGTTCGAGTCCTAATGTTATCCATTGTACCAATTGCTCTTCGGTTTTTAGTCCTTCTTCGCTAACATAGATGAATTCTTTCATAGGACGCTTTGTAAAATCCATTGGTCTTACATACGGAAAGTCGAGCATTGCTTGCTCCTTTTCAGAAACTATCCTAACAACCAGCTCCTCTTTAATGATACCCACGGTCATTTTTCCTTTATACAAGAACGAAAGTCCTCCAAACATCTTTTTTTCAGTGAACTCTTCAGAAAAAGAACGAATTATTTCACGTATTCCGTTGGCCAATGTTTCGTTGCACGCCATTTCAACTTTTAGCTGTCTATTTAACTATATTTTTACTCGGGCATTTGCCGCGATATCGTGATCGGCAAAGTCATCATTCAGATATTTCAAGTAGCCTACAATGGCGATCATTGCCGCATTGTCTGTGGTGTATTCGAATTTTGGGATATACGCTGTCCAGCCGTATTTCTTTTCACCTTCCATTAGTGCTTTTCTAATACCAGAATTTGCCGATACGCCCCCTCCAATTGCAATTTCTTTGATACCTGTTTTCTTCGAGGCCTTTTTCAACTTATCCATTAAAATATTTACGATGGTATGCTGAATAGAGGCACAGATATCTTCAAGATTTTCTTTTATAAAGTTAGGGTTTTCCTTTTCATTTTTCTGAACAAAATATAGAATAGCAGTCTTTAGACCGCTAAAACTAAAGTCAAGTCCTTTAACTTGCGGTTTGGGAAATGGAAAGGCCTTTGGGTTTCCTTTCTGAGCAAGTTTATCTATAAAAGGTCCCGCTGGATAAGGCAAGCCTAATATTTTCCCACTTTTGTCATAGGCTTCACCAACGGCATCATCGATGGTCTCCCCAATGACCTCCATATCAAAATGATCATTGACCTTTACGATCTGCGTATGTCCGCCGCTAATGGTCATTGCCAGGAATGGAAAGTTAGGCTGGGAATAGCCTTCTTCGTCAATAAAATGGGCCAAAATATGTGCTTGCATATGATTTACTTCGATCAACGGAATTCCCAACCCCAAAGACAAAGACTTTGCAAATGAGGTGCCTACCAACAAGGAACCCATCAATCCAGGACCGCGTGTGAATGCTATGGCCGATAGCTGTTTTTTGTCGATATTTGCTTTGGCAATGGCTTGCTGTACAACAGGGACAATATTTTGTTGATGCGCCCGCGAGGCCAACTCGGGAACCACACCACCATATTCTTTGTGAATTTGTTGGTTGGCGACAACATTAGACAATTTTTTTCCGTTGTGAATGATAGCAGCGGCAGTGTCATCACATGATGATTCTATACCAAGGATATAAATGTTTTCAGATCTCATTAATAGAAAGGCACAAAAGTTGTTGTAATTTGGCAAAGTTAAAACATTAGGGGCTATCAAAAAACTGCGTAAAATACTTCTTAGAACAGTGTTGGCTATACTGTTGTTGCTGGTCCTTCTGATTGGTTTCTTTTCTATTCCCGCGGTACAGACATCGTTAGCGAAAAGGCTTACCGATGATATCAACCAAAAATACGGCACGGACATCCATATTGGGCGTGTCGGGCTTAAATGGAATCTGGATGTCTCACTCAAAGAAATATTTATCAAGGATCATCACAAAGACACCCTATTTTTTGTTGGAAAACTCAATACCTCCTTGCTAAGTGCAAAGAATGCAGCTGATGGGAAATTGGAGTTTGGTGATATCGATATCGATGCCCTAACTTTTAAGCTTAAGACGTATAAGGATGAAAAAGATACGAGTTTAGATGTTTTTGTAGCAAAATTGGAACAATATGATACCATTCCAAAGACTGAACCTTCGTCATTTTTTCTAAGCACTGGCGATATCGATATCGAAAACAGTAGATTCCTGTTGGTCGATGAAAATAAGACATCTTCGGATGTGCTTGTTTTTACCGATTTGTCCATTGAAGGACAGGATCTGGTGGTCGAAGGGCCAAATGTATCTCTTAAGGTCAATGAACTTAGTTTTTTGGATGATCGAAATCTAAGGGTAAAAAGCCTGGCCACTAGCTTTACCTATACGCTATCCCAAATGCGCTTTGACGACCTGCTCATCAAAACACCCTTATCCAAAGTGGCCGGTGAAATTGTGTTCAATTATGAGCGCAAAGACTTCCAAGACTTTTTTGATAAAGTGAAGGTTTCCGCAGAATTCTCGGAAGCCACAATTTCTTTTGACGAAGTGAATCTCTTTTATAATGAATTCGGAAGTTTTATAACCGCAGATTTTTCTACAAAGCTAGAAGGGGTGCTGAATGATTTTACCGCGAACGATTTTAAATTGGCTTCGAGCTCGACCCGCATCGATGGTAACATCCAGTTTAAGAATCTCTTTGATTCTAAAAGAGGATTCGAACTCGATGGAGATTTTGAACGATTATCCTCAAATTATTTTCAGCTACAAAGTTTGTTGCCGAACATATTGGGCCGTTCTTTGCCCTCCTCATTTCAACGTTTTGGGCAGTTCAATATCGCCGGTTACACCAACATCACCGAAAAAGCAATCGATGCAGATGTGGTCATTGAGACCAATATCGGGGTTTTGGTATCGGATCTGGTGCTTTCGAAGATCAATAACATTGACAATGCACTATACTCTGGGACGATCATCGCAGAAAATTTAGACTTAGGGGTCTTGTTGGAGGATGATGAATTTGGTATAGCCTCGTTTGACCTTGTTGTTGATGGGCAAGGTTTTACAAAAGAAAATCTGAACACGGAGGTGAGAGGAAGAGTATTTAAGCTCGGATACAAGAATTATAGTTATAAAAACCTTTCGGTATCTGGAATATTAAAAGATCAGCTATTTGATGGCCGCCTTGTTTCTAGAGATCAAAATGCAAAACTAACCTTTGAAGGGTTGGCTGATTTTTCTGGTGAAAAGAACGACTTTAACTTTAAGGCATCTATAGACCATGCTGACCTAAGGAGATTGAATTTTGTCCAAAGAGATAGTATCTCTGTTTTTAGAGGTGACCTTGCGATGAATATGGTGGGGACAAATTTAGACGATCTCGATGGAGAGATCCGTTTTGAGAAGACGTACTACAAGAATCAGAACCAAGAATATTTTTTCAAGGACTTTGAGGTGGTCAGTAGTTTTAATGATAGCATCAGAACCATAACGATAAATTCTTCCGACATCGTCACAGGTTCCTTGGAAGGCAAATTCAAGATGATGGAACTTGGTTACTTGGCCCAGAATGCCATCGGAAGTATTTATGCAAACTATAGCCCCTATGTGGTTACGGAAGGTCAATTTGTCGACTTTAACTTCAATATCAAGAACAAGATCATCGATGTGTTCTTTCCAGAGGTTTCTTTAGGTCCAAATACCTTCATTAGAGGGAATATTGCGGCAAACGACTCAGAATTCAAACTCAATTTCAAGTCACCCAGTATCGACTTTTTTGAGAATGTCTTCGATGATGTGAATATACAGATAGATAATAAGAACCCCCTGTTCAACACTATTGTGGAAGTTGCTGATATCAATACTAGATATTACAACGCCAACGATTTCAATCTGGTCAACGTAACCTTGAATGATACCTTATTCTTTAAAACTGAGTTCAATGGAGGTGAGGAAAACAGGGACAACTATGACCTTAGCTTTTATCATACCATCGATACCAATCAACGTTCTGTGGTTGGTGTGAAAAGATCTCGCCTAAATTTCAAAGGAAATGAATGGCTTATAAATGCCGAAAATAACAAGCAGAACAAGGTCATCTTTAGCAAAAGACTCGATACGATAGACATCGATAAAATGGTCTTAACGTACGAAGATGAAAAGATCGATATCGAGGGAAAACTAATAGATTCCACGTACAAGGACGTAAAATTACGCTTCACCGATGTAGATCTTAAAAAAATCACTCCTAGAATAGATAGCCTAAAATTGGACGGGACCGTCAACGGAAGCCTTAATGTTTTTCAAAAGAATAGAAGTTATCTTACCACTTCCTCGCTAGACATAGCCAACCTGGCCGTGAATGAATTTGTGTTGGGTGATCTCGATGTAAAAGTCGCAGGAAACGAAGATCTTACAGATTATACGGTCGACGCAAGTTTGGTAAGGGGCGATATACGATCGCTATTTGCAAAAGGAGATATTCAAGTAAGGGAGAGCGGAAATTTTATCGATGTAGATACCGAGCTCAAAGAACTCGACCTACGGCCTTTTGACCCTTTGGGAGAAGGAGTGATCGCCAATATGCGTGGTTTTGTCTCTGGGAAGGCAAAGGTGTTAGGAGCATTGGAAAACCCTTCGATCAACGGACAACTTCAACTCGAACAGGCAGGAATAGCCATTCCATATTTAAATGTCGATTTTGATTTTGCAAATACCGCCAAGGTACAGCTCTATGACCAGACCTTCCATTTTGACAAGGTCAATATTGTTGATACCGCGTTCAAGACCAAAGGGATACTAGACGGCGATATAAGGCACAGTCGTTTTTCGGATTGGGAATTAGACCTTATGCTGAATACGAATCGCCTTTTGGTACTCAACACAAAAGAAGATGAAGACGAGCTCTATTACGGAACTGCCTTCATGGATGGTAAAGCGCATATCTATGGTCCAACAGACCGATTGATCATCGATGTAGAGGCCTTGACAGAAAAGGGAACCTCGATTAAAATTCCAATAAGCGATGTGGTGACGATCGGTGACAGCTCTTTCATACGATTTGTGGACAAGAGCGATGCCAATGGCAACGGGTCACAACAAATGGCCTTGGAAGAGTTTAAAGGACTCACGCTAAATTTTGATCTGGACGTGACGCCGGATGCTGAAGTAGAGATCGTCCTGGACAAGCGCTCTGGAAGTACTTTGAGAGGAAAGGGAGCTGGGAGTTTACGCATGGAGATCGATACGAATGGAAAGTTCAACATGTGGGGTGACTTGATCACATATGAAGGTATCTATAATTTCAAATATGGTGGATTATTCGATAAAAGGTTTGTGGTATTGCCAGAAGGAACTATTATCTGGGAAGGAGATCCGCTGCAAGCTCAAGTGAACATCGAAGCCGCGTACACCGTACCAAATGGTGCAAATCCCGCAATTTTGCTGGACAACCCCAATTTTAACCGAAAGATTCCCACCGAGGTGCGAATTCGATTGGAAGGGGAATTGATGCGTCCCGATGATCCGAAATTTGATATTAGATTCCCCAATGCCAGCGGGGTAGTGGTCTCTGAATTGGAATATCGATTGGCCAATGAAGAAAGAGAACAACTACAGGCGATTTCACTCTTGTCGCAGGGTGTATTTATGAATGATGTTTCCATCTCCCAACAGGCATTGGCCAATAATTTCTTAGAGACTGCCTCCGGACTTTTCGATAGCTTGTTCAACCAAGGAGACAGTAAAGTAAATATTGGGGTCAATTACGCGCCTGGAGATCGAAGTGGTGTCAATGGTATAGAAACCGATGACCGGTTGGGACTCACGGTGACCACACAAATAACCGATCGGATCTTGGTCAATGGCAGAATTGGGGTTCCGGTCGGCGGAATTACTGAGACCGCTGTCATCGGTGATGTTCAGGTAGACCTGCTGCTCAACGAGGACGGAACCCTTAGAGCTAAAGTTTTTAATAGGGAGAATGACTTCCAGTATGTCACCGACGAGCTTGGCTACACGCAAGGTGTCGGTCTCTCATATCAAGTGGATTTTGACAACTTCAAAGAATTACTAGGTAAGATCTTCAAGCGAAGCAAGAAGAAAATGGAGGAACGCGAGCGCAAGAAGAAAGAGCAAGATGCAAAATCTTCAGAAGACGATCGGCCAACACTTCCAGGACTTTCTTTCAAGAGTGAAAAAAAGAAAAAGAACTAAAAGATCTTTTTCCAGCTAAATCGAATGGCGATCAAGGCGATCGTCAAAAGGGCGATCATCGAACACCCCAAGATGTACTTTCCATAGATGAAATAACCGGTACCAAATAGTGTCGCGTAGATACCAATGGTCCCGGCAAAAAAACCGAGTATTTTATACCTAAAATTTTCAAATTTTGACGAAGCACCAAAGATCAAGGCCTCAAACTTTAGTAGCGTTTCCTTATCTGTTGGTTTTGTGAGCAAGGTTACGGCGATCCAACCAATGGTGGTAACTGCAATTCCCCATACCAATTGTTGCCATCCCTCAAGTTGAAGAAATGGTTGCTGCATTTTCCCGTTGATGAAGAATACAATGGCAATGATAAAGGAAATGGCCATCGCCGCGATTTCACTATATGGATTGATGCGATTCCAGAACCATCTTAAAATAAAGAGAAGCCCCGTTCCGGCACCTATTTGCAGCAATAGGTCAAAAATGTCTTTGGCAGATTGAATGAAAAAAGAAAGTCCTGCGGCCAATATCATCAATACGACCGTTGCGATTCGTCCAATGGCCACGTCCTGTTTATCCGTCGAGGCTTTATTAATAAAGCGTTTGTAGAAATCATTCACAACATAGGAGGCCCCCCAATTGAGTTGGGTAGAAATGGTGCTCATAAATGCTGCGATCAATGAAGTAAGTACAAGCCCTAGCAGTCCAGCTGGTAAATAGGTAAGCATAGCGGGATATGCCACATCATGTCCTTTGATATTGTCCTCCAGTCCGGGAAACGCAGTGCTCAAAGAAGCGAGGTCGGGGAAGACCACCAAAGAGGCCAACCCTACTAGTATCCAGGGCCAAGGACGCAAGGCGTAATGCGCAAAGTTGAAAAAAAGCACCGCTTTGGTCGCATGCTTCTCGTCTTTGGCAGCGAGCATGCGCTGAGCGATATAACCACCGCCTCCAGGCTCAGCCCCAGGATACCAAGTGCTCCACCATTGTACGGCAAGTGGGATGATAAATAGTGGGATGAGACTGGTCGTATCGGTAAAGTCTGGTAGCAGGTTTAGCCTTCCACTAACATTGGGGTGAGCAAGAAGGTTTTCCAAACCACCTACTTCCTTTAAATTAAGAATGTAGATCGTAGCCCAAATACTGCCTATCATAGCGATGATGAACTGTATAAAGTCGGTGATCAAGACACCTCTCAGCCCTCCAAGTGAAGCATAGATAACCACCACGATAGATGAGATCAGGAGGGTTTCGCCTTGGGTCAATCCCAACATGACATTGGCTATCTTAGCTGCTGCCAAGCAAACTCCAGCCATGGTCACCACATTAAAGATGACACCTAGATAGACCGCTCTAAATCCTCTTAAGAAGGCGGCGGCCTTTCCACTGTATCGCATTTCGTAAAATTCTAGGTCGGTGGTGATGCCAGATTTTCTCCAGAGTCTCGCATAGAAGAAAACGGTGACCATCCCTGTAAGGAGTTGTGCCCACCAGACCCAATTGCCAGATACTCCACTATTGTCTCTTACGAGCTCGGTTACGAGTCCTGGGGTATCGGCAGCGAAGGTGGTAGCAACCATCGAAACTCCAAGGATCCACCATGGCATATTTCTACCCGACAAAAAGAAGGATTTTGTGTTCTTTCCAGAGGATTTCGAAACATAGATTCCGATAAGTAGAGAGATTGCGAAAAAGGCAATGATTAGTGCATAATCAATGGTGTTAAGCCCCATGTAAATAAGAATTTATTAACGAAAACGATTGAAATTTTAAAAGTATATAAAAAAGGCTAATGGCCTATCAATTTATTAAAATAAGTTTGGTAGCTTTACTTTTCAAACCAAAAATTGAATGGCTAAAAGCATAACAAAAATAGGAGTTATGACTTCTGGAGGGGACGCTCCAGGGATGAATGCGGCGATACGCGCGGTGGTGAGAACGTGTGCTTATCACAGCATCGATTGTGTTGGTATTTATCGAGGATACCAAGGCATGATCGAGGGCGATTTTAAACCGATGAATGCACGTAGTGTTAACAACATCGTCAACAAGGGAGGGACCATTTTAAAATCGGCAAGATCCAAAGAGTTTAGAACGAAGGAAGGAAGGAAGAAAGCTTTTGACCAATTGCTAGATTACGGTATCGATGCCTTGGTGCTTATCGGTGGTGATGGAACGTTCACGGGAGGTCTGGTCTTTAATGAAGAATACAAGTTTCCTATCATAGGAATTCCGGGTACGATCGATAATGACATTTATGGCACTACCTTTACTTTAGGTTATGATACGGCCTTAAATACTGTGGTCGAGGCCATTGACAAAATCAGAGATACGGCGAGCTCACATGATCGTCTATTTTTTGTCGAGGTGATGGGAAGAGATGCGGGTGACATCGCTTTAAATGCGGGAGTCGGAGCAGGAGCAGAGGAAATCCTCATCCCTGAGGAAGATATGGGCTTGGAACGTCTCTTGGATTCTTTGAAAAGAAGTAAGAAATCTGGAAAAGCCTCTAGCATTGTCGTGGTAGCGGAAGGTGATAAGACAGGAAAGAATGTTTTTGAGCTAGCAGAATATGTCGAAGAGAACTTACCCGATTATGAGGTGCGCGTTTCTGTCTTAGGACATATGCAACGCGGCGGATCCCCATCATGTTATGATAGGGTACTAGCAAGTCGTATGGGAGTGAAGGCGGTAGAATCGTTGTTGGACGGAAAGTCGAACTTTATGGTCGGCGTCAAAAACGACGAAATCATTCTTACCCCACTCGATAAGGCTGTAAAGGGAAAATCGGAGATCGACCAAGAATTGCTTAGAGTGTCAGATATCATGACTACCTGATAACTTAGAAAAATTGAATTACATCAAAAACAACTAAATATTTAAAACATTTTTTATGTCAACTTTAAAATTAGGAATCAATGGCTTTGGCCGAATCGGGAGATTGGTCTTTCGCGCAACGCTAAAGAGGGACAATGTAGAGGTGGTGGCCATCAATGACCTTTTGGATGTTGAGCATCTTGCATACCTATTGGAATATGACTCAGTGCACGGTCGCTATGACGGAGATATTAAAATAAAGGATGGCAACCTGATCGTTGATGGAAAAACGGTCAGAGTTACTGCAGAGCGTGACCCCAAAAATCTAAAATGGGATGAAGTTGGTACCGATATCGTTGCCGAGTGTACTGGAATCTTCACCACCCTGGAAACGGCTGATTATCATATTCAAGGTGGCGCTAAAAAAGTAGTGATCTCTGCACCCTCCAAAGACGCACCGATGTATGTCATGGGTGTTAATCATAAGGAGTTAACCGCAGATCAGAAGATAGTATCCAATGCTTCTTGTACGACCAACTGTTTGGCACCGATAGCCAAAGTACTCAACGATAATTTTGGGATCGAGGAGGCTTTGATGACCACCGTTCATGCTGCTACAGCAACGCAACTCACCGTTGATGGTCCAAGTAGAAAGAACTATCGTCTTGGTAGGAGCGCGATGCTCAATATTATTCCTGCGACTACAGGAGCTGCCAAAGCAGTGACCAAAGTAATCCCTTCTTTGGTTGGAAAACTCACAGGAATGGCTTTTAGAGTACCAACTGCGGATGTGTCCGTTGTTGATCTTACTGTGAAATTGGCTAAAGACACCTCGTACGATGGAATTAAAAAGGCTATGAAAGAGGCTTCTGAAGGCGAGCTGAAAGGTATTCTCGGATACACCGATGAGATGGTCGTTTCTCAAGATTTTGTAGGTGATGCCAGAACAAGTATTTTCGATGCTGAAGCAGGGATCGAATTGAATAGTAAATTCTACAAGGTGATCTCGTGGTATGATAATGAGGCTGGTTACTCGAGCAAATTGATCGACTTGGCCTTACATGTACACGGACTATAAAATTAATCGATAAAAACAGAAGGTTCCCAAGCATCTTGAAAATAGCAAGGAAGTTTGGGAATTTCTTCTTTTAAAAAATAGATGCCATGATACTGATTGTAGACAGCGGTGCGACAAAGGCAGATTGGATAGCATTAGATGATTCTGGCGAACAGTTGTTCTTTACACAAACGCTTGGATTGAGTCCGGAGGTACTGACAAGAGAGATCATCAACGAGCGTTTGGTAAACAACTTTGAGCTCTACAAGCATCGAAGAGAGGTGTCACAGCTTTATTTTTATGGTGCAGGTTGCGGAACACAGCGCATGCGCAAATATCTCAAGCGTATTTTCGAGGAGTATTTTCCAGAAGCGCAGACCATCGTGGTAAAGGAGGATACCTATGCTGCCATCTATGCGACCACCAAACCCATGGAACAGGCCATCGTCTGCATCTTGGGCACGGGAAGTAACTGCAGCTATTTTGATGGTTACGAATTGTTTCAAAAAGTACAGTCGTTGGGATATATCCTTATGGACGATTGCAGCGGCAACTACTTTGGAAGACAAATGCTACGAGACTATTACTTTCATAAGATGCCACATATGTTGGCGACAAAATTCTCTGCGGAATTCAATTTGGATGCCGACGCCATTAAGAACAAATTGTACAAAGAGCCAAACCCAAATACCTATTTGGCGAAGTTTGCCAAGTTTCTAATTCAGAATAAAGAAGAGGAATATAGCCAAAAACTCATTAAAAAAGGAATGCAGCTCTTTATCGACAACTATATAAGGCAATACGAACAGGCCGAAGAGGTAAATATTCACTTTGTAGGCAGTATTTCATATTATCTAAAAGATGAGTTGGAAGAGGTCTTGGCGGCCAATGGATTAAAACTTGGGCTGGTGAGACGTCGTCCGATCGATGGATTGATGGAGTACCATAAGCATATGGTGTTGAGGTAGTACTGCTTATTCAATGTGATTTTTCATATTTAGGTGCGCTGATCAAGGTGTCTAAGGCGAAATATGATTTGCTCTTGGTTGATTGTAATGATAGTATTTTAAGACTAGATGCTGGGCAATTGAGCAAGTGGTCAAAAAAATGATCACGAAGATTATAGCTACCCTCAAATTTGGAGGTATCATGGTGATCAGGTCAGAATCATTAATAAGAATACTCAAATTATTTGGAAAAGACTCTAAATCGTTCTCATAACAATGAGACATTCATATATGGATTTTCGCGACTTTTTGAGAGAGCATCGTATTATGGTTTGCGTTCGCTCATAGTTGTTTACATGGTTGGTGAAACATTAAAAATGTCAATAACGGAGGCGCTCTTGATATATGGATGGTTTACAGCGGCTATCGTTTTTTCACAGATTTTAGGGGCACTTTTAGGCGATCTTCTGATTGGCGGTAGGTGGGCGATGATAATCGGCGGAACGATTCAAGCGGCAGGAGCCTTTGCGCTTTGTGTTCCGTCATCAATAGCACTATATATGGGATTAGGCCTAATAGCTCTTGGTAATGGATTATATTCTCCCAATCTAATTGCATCATTTGGAAAATCATATTTAGATAAGACGAAATTACTCGATGCAGGGTTTATGATTTTATACCTGATGGTAAGTATTGGAACTTTTTTAGGAATGATGCTCTTAGGGTATATTGGTGAAAGATTCATGATGCTAGGATTTATAGTAGCAGGTATTCTAATGCTGATTTCGGTCTTTTTGATATACTTTTTTAAATCGCAATCAGATAAGCCAGTTAAAATAAAAGCGCCCATCAATTTACGGGTGCTGAACATTCTATTTACGCCTATCTTGGTCGCTATATTTTGGGCCGCCTATGAAATGGCCAATATACGGTCTTTTGACATACTCATGCAATTTGGCGAAACAGAAGTATTTGGTATTTCTCGAAGTGTTTGGAGCGCTCTCGGCTCAAGTGTGACAATCCTCTTTGCCCTTATCTTTGCAATTATATGGTCATATTTTTATAGTCGACAATTAGTAAAAATGATTCTTGGCTTTCTTCTGGGTGCTCTATCTTTTGGAATACTCTTTATGATTCCTGCTATTCCTTCTAGTGAGCATGTGCCCATTTATTTTGGTTCCATTGTAGTATTCAGTATAGCAGAAATTCATACAGCTCCTTTACTTTACTCAGTTCTTACAAAATATGCCAATCCTAAGTATCTGGCCATCCTCGTTGCCTTGGCGGTAATTCCAATGAGGTCGTTCAGTTATCTAAGTAGCCGCATAAGTGAAAACTATCATAATGAAACAAATACTGCCTTGGGTATTGGAACGACAGTACTCTTAGTTGTTGCAGGAGCATTAATAATTTACTTATTACTTAGTCGATATCTTTTTAAAGATAAATCGAATGTGTAAACATCCGAACTTTCAAACAACTAGAACGTATTGACAAGATTTCATCAGTTGAAATCTGAGTCGTAACATCGTCATATTAGAATAATTTAAATGATCGTCGATTGCCCCATATCTATATTATCTTTATTGATGAACAACTCCCCATCGAAGGTAAGGATATAATCAGCAATGAATTCACCCACTTTACGGGTGCCATAAGTACTATCCTTGTCAAGGTCCTGAGTGACCATTCCAATTTCCAAGGCGCGCTCTACCGCTTGATCGATCAAGTCGGCCTCATCGTGAAGTCCGAAGTGTTCTAAGAGCATCGCAGCCGATAGGATAGAGGCGATCGGATTGGCGATGTCCTTACCCTTTGCTTGCGGATAGGATCCATGGATCGGCTCAAACAAAGCACTCTTATCTCCCACGGAGGCAGAGGCCAAAAGTCCAATAGAACCTCCAATGACACTACCTTCGTCCGAGATGATGTCGCCAAACATGTTCTCCGTGAGGATCACATCAAATTGGCTCGGATTCAAAATGATCTGCATGGCCGCATTGTCTACAAATAAGAAATCCAACGAAACATCCTTATAACTTTTACCGATTGCCGTAACAACTTTTCGCCATAGTCGAGAGGTCTCAAGAACATTGGCCTTGTCCACCAATGTTAATTTCTTTTTTCTGTTTCTAGCGGCTTTAAATGCCAAATGGGCAATACGCTCGATCTCCTTCTCGGAATAGGAGCAAAGATCGGAAGCTTCTTTCCCATCTTTGGACAATTGCTTTTCTCCGAAGTAGATGCCCCCCGTTAATTCGCGATAGATCGTGAAGTCGGTACCTTCAATAATTTCTCTTTTCAAGGGAGATTTATCGATCAAGGTCTCATACGCTTTAATAGGACGAATATTGGTAAAAAGCCCCAAGCCCTTCCTTAGCCTCAATAGCCCCTGTTCTGGGCGTACTTTGGCCGAAGGGTCGTTGTCATATTTAGGGTCACCGATGGCCCCAAACAATACCGCATCACTGGCTTCGCAAAGGTCTAGTGTTTCTTCTGGAAGCGGGTTTCCAGTCTCATCGATAGCGACCGCTCCGACCGGAGCACTCTCAAATTCAAATTCGTGGTCGTAGACTTCGGCTATGGCTTCAAGTGTCTTTATAGCTTGTGCCGTTACCTCAGGCCCAATGCCATCTCCCGCTAAAACTGCAATTTTTAATTTCATTGATGAATGATGTAATTAGTGTTCTTTATATCAGCGTATCTTCGTTTCAATTTCTGTCCCAGGCGAAACAATTAAACCCCTTATCGTAAAATAGGGATTTGAATGAGCAACATCATCTTGAAGCCTCATAAGCCTCTATGAGATGTTTATTGTTTACCAAAAAGTCGATATCATCATAGCCATTTTGCATACAGGTCTTCTTGTAGGCATTGATATCAAAGCGCTCCTGTTTTCCAGATGCTAGGATAGTGATGGTCTGGGCCTCGAGATCGATCTCGATCTCTGCAGTTGCGTCTTTGGATATTTCTTTAAAGATATCTTTTAAAAAAGCTTCAGAGATCTGTACTGGTAGCAATCCATTGTTCAACGCGTTTCCTTTAAAGATATCAGCGAAATAGCTCGAGACTACGGCCTTAAAGCCATAGTCTTTTAACGCCCATGCCGCATGCTCTCTACTACTTCCACACCCAAAATTATCTTCAGCCACAAGGATGGACCCTTTGTATGTGGGGTCATTGAGGACAAAATCTTTCTTTAACTGACCTTCGCGGTCATATCGCCAATCTCTGAATAAATTATCTCCAAAACCCTTTCGGTCGGTAGCTTTGAGGAAACGAGCTGGAATAATTTGATCAGTATCTATATTTTTGATCTGCAGTGGAACGGCAGATGAAACCAATTTTATGAATTTTTCCATGGGATGTCTTTTTTTGTGGTCGCTAAGAATGCCTTGTATTTAATGAACAAGCTCACTTTTCTTCGTGAAATCGACAATCTTTCCTTCGACGGCCGTCGCAGCGGCCATCAATGGACTGGCCAAGATAGTACGGGCGCCTTGTCCTTGTCTCCCTTCGAAATTTCTGTTGGAGGTGGAGACGCAGTATTCACCCGGAGGTATTTTATCGTCGTTCATGGCCAAACAAGCAGAACAGCCTGGTTGACGTAATTCAAATCCTGCTTCTTCAAATACTGATGCGAGACCTTCTTGGATAATTTGCTGCGCTACTTGTTGTGAGCCAGGAACGATTAATGCATTGACATTGGGTGCTTTTTGCTTCCCTTTGATATAATTTGCTGCAACTCTAAAATCTTCGATCCTAGAATTGGTACAGCTTCCTATAAATACATAGTTGATCTGCTTCCCGAGCAATGATTCCCCTTTTTCAAATCCCATGTATTCGAGCGATTTTTCAAAGGACGCATTGTCGAGTTCAGGTATGTGCTCAGACACCTTGATTCCCATGCCAGGATTGGTTCCATATGTAAGCATAGGCTCAATGTCTGAAGCATCAAAATGGTATTCTTTATCAAAGGATGCGTCTGCATCCGTGGGCAATGTTTTCCAATAGGCTACTTTTTCTTCATAGTCTCTTCCGCTCGGGGCAAATTCTTTTCCTTTTATATAACTGAAGGTGGTCTCGTCCGGAGCGATCATACCGCCACGAGCGCCCATCTCAATACTCATATTACAAACTGTCATACGACCTTCCATAGTCATGTTCTCAAACACATCACCAGCATATTCAACGAAATAGCCGGTACCAGAGTTGGTGCCGAGTTTGGCGATGATATACAAGATCACGTCTTTGGGTAGTACTCCTTCTTTCAAAGTACCATCTACCGTAATGCGCATGCTCTTGGGTTTTGTTAAAAGCAAACATTGGCTTGCGAAGACCTGAGCCACTTGACTTGTCCCAATTCCGAAGGCAATGGTTCCAAATGCACCATGAGTAGAGGTGTGACTATCTCCACAGACCATCGTCATTCCAGGTTGCGTAATTCCCAATTCTGGTGCGATCACATGCACAATACCTTGATACTGATGACCAAGTCCGTAGAGTGTAATTCCATGCTTCGTACAATTCTTTGTCAATTGGGCAACTTGCTTGCGAGAGAGCACATCCTGAATGGGTAGATGTTGATCCTTTGTAGGCACATTATGATCTGCTGTGGCAACGATCTGCTCCTTTCTAAAAATTGGGATATTGCGTTGTTCTAGTTCTGCAAATGCTTGCGGACTTGTAACTTCGTGGATCAAATGTTTGTCGATATACAAGATCTGTGGGCCATCTTTAATGGTGTCTACGACATGACTGTCCCACACTTTGTCAAATAAGGTCTTTCCCATTATGCAACGATCTCTTTATATACACTACATCTTTTTAAGATGGTATGTATGTCATCATCCTTAACTTCTTTTCTGGTGTCGGCAAATTTTAGAAACTCTTGGTACACCTCATCCAATTGAAGCTTGGTGAGTTCGTATCCAACATTCTTAGCTCGGTAGGCCAATGCAGCTCTTCCGCTTCTCGCGGTAAGAACGATTGCAGATTCCGTGACCCCAACTTCTTTTGGGTCGATGATCTCATAAGTCTCACGATTCTTGATCACCCCATCTTGATGAATGCCCGAGCTATGGGCAAAGGCATTCGCTCCAACGATCGCCTTGTTTGGCTGTACTGGCATACTCATACTATCGGAAACCAGCAGACTTGTGCTGTAAAGCAACGTAGTGTCTATATTCGTATCGAGTTTTAAGTCTGGATGTTGGCGCAGGATCATCACTACTTCCTCTAAAGAAGTGTTTCCGGCTCTTTCACCAAGACCATTGATCGTGCACTCTATTTGGCGGGCACCGTTGATGACCCCGGCTATAGAATTCGCTGTTGCTAGACCAAGATCATTGTGGCAATGACACGAGAGAATGGCCTTGTCTATTCCACGCACATTTTCCTTTAAAAATTTCATCTTCGCACCGTATTGTTCTGGTAAGCAATAACCTGTGGTGTCCGGAATATTCAGGACCGTGGCCCCAGCTTTGATCACCGCTTCACAGACCCTTGCCAAGAACTCATTATCTGTACGTCCGGCATCTTCTGCATAGAATTCAACATCCTCTACAAAGGATTTTGCATACTTTACGGCGGCCACCGCTCTTTCAATGATCTGTTCTCTTGTACTATTGAATTTATATTTTATATGGGAATCAGAAGTGCCAATACCAGTATGAATCCTAGGTTTTTTGGCATATTTCAGCGCCTCAGCAGCTACTTCGATATCTTTTTTGACCGATCGGGTAAGACCACAAACCGTCGCATTCTCGACGATCTTCGCAATTTCCTGTACCGATTTGAAATCGCCAGGACTTGAAATGGGAAATCCGGCCTCGATGACGTCCACACCCAGTAGGTCTAGCCGTGCTGCGATCACCAACTTCTGTTCGGTGTTCAATTTGCAACCCGGCACCTGTTCTCCATCCCTTAATGTGGTATCGAAAATCTGTACTTTTTCGTTATTCATAAATTCTTTATTGATGTAATTTTCTTTTTCTATTACGAATTTATATTTTGGATAGATGAAAGGTTCAGAAAAGTCCGACTCCTTTACAATGTTTAAAAGTCAATTTTTCAACTTAATTCACTGATAACCAATTATTTAAATTTCAAATAACTACAATGACTAACGGCCAGAACGATCCTCTATTTATCTTGGTGAAATCCCTATCCAAATCTGAGAAGAGACAGTTTAAACTATATGTGGGGCGTTTGGGCGGTAATACCGATGCAAAATTTTTATCGCTTTTCAATTTATTTGACAAGATGACCGAATATGATGAGGAAGTCATTCTGAAGAGCGGTATCGTTAAAAAACAGCAACTTTCAAATCTCAAAGCACATTTGTATAAGCAGTTGTTGGTTAGCCTGCGTTTAAATCCTACACATCACAATATTCGTTTTCAAATAAGAGAACAACTAGATTTTGCAACGATCCTCTATCACAAAGGACTTTATAAGCAAAGTTTAAAGCTGTTGGACAAGGCAAAGAATATGGCCATTGAAAATCAGGAGAAAAATATGGCCTATGAGATCGTCGAGCTCGAAAAGATCATAGAGACACAATATATTACCAGAAGTATATCTACACGAGCCGAAGAATTGTCGACTCAGGCAAAGGAGTTGAGCAGACAAAATGTGTTGGCCAGTAAATTATCGAACCTATCGCTACAATTATACGGCATCATGCTGAAATCTGGTTATGTGAAAGACGATGAGGAGTATCGCAGAATCACACAATACTTTTACGCAGGGTTGCCAGAATATAACTATGAAGAATTAAATTTCAGAGAAAAGCTTTGGTCAAATAAAGCTCATCTGTGGTATAGTTTTTTGGTGCACGATTTCTTATCGTGCTTTAAATATGCTAGTCGTTGGGTGCAGCTGTTTCACGAGAACGAAGCGATGATCGCTTTAAATCCAGTGTTCTATCTAAAAGGGAACCATTACCTACTGGAATCCTTATACTTTTTAAAGCACCGGACCAAATTCAAAGAAACGCTAGAACAATTGGACGAGATCCTTCATTGGGGTAAGTTTCCAAAGAATGACAATGTGGTTTCTTTAGCTTTTTTATATCTCTACAACAATAGGTTGAATCTTCATTTTTTGGAAGGTAGTTTTCAAGAAGGGGAATATCTTATAGAAGAGATCAATAAAGGTCTCAAAGAACATAAGAATAGAATAGATGCGCATCATTTTATGGTGTTCTATTATAAGATCGCCTGTTTGTATTTTGGGATGGGGGATAATCGAAAATGTATAGAATACTTAACGAAGATCATCGATAACAAGAGTTTAAAGATGCGTGAGGACCTTATGTGCTTTGCCCGAGTATTGAGTTTGGTAGCCCATTACGAGGCGGGAATGGACTATCATCTGGACGTGCAGTTGAAGAGCACGTACAAATTTTTGATAAAGATGAATGACCTTCATGAGGTGCAAAAGGAGATGATCAAGTTTTTGAGGAGGCTGGGGGACATTTACCCACATGAACTGAAGAAGGAATTCAAGAAGCTACTCAAAGTATTGAAAAGATTTGAGGATGACCCTTACGAAAAACGGGCATTCCTATATTTGGACATCATCTCGTGGTTAGAGAGCAAAGTAGAGAATCGACCTGTTGGAGACATCATAAGAGAGAAGGCAAAGCAATTAATGCGATGATGCTGCCAAATATATAATCGACCTTTCATTTGACGACAAAGAAGCAATACCTGATCAGGGTTTTAGAATTGAACCTTGCCACACTGTTAATTTCCACCTCTGGTCCGTTGGGGAAATACATCGCCCTACCTCCGATGCTCACGATCCTTTGCCGAGCCTTACTGGCCGTTTTTTTTCTTTATCTATTTTGCAAGTTCAAGAGATACAAACTCAAACTGAATTCCCCAAGCGATACCATCAAGATCTTATTCAATGGTTTTTTGATGGGTGGGCATTGGGTGCTCTATTTTTATGCTTTGCAGCTCTCCAACGTGGCCATAGGGATGTTGTCTATTTTCACATATCCGGTGATCACGGCATTTTTAGAGCCTATTATCCTTAAAACTAAATTCCAGAGCATCCATATTTTACTAGCAATTTTGGTGCTTCTGGGAATCTATTTCTTGGTTCCCGATTTTAGCTTTGAGAATCGATATACGATCGCTGTACTTTGTGGCATCGCTTCGGCGTTTTGCTATGCGCTGCGTAACCTCTTTATGAAGCCACACGTAAAAATATATAACGGCTCGGTCCTTATGTTGTATCAACTCATAGCCATTGCGCTGATGACCTTGCCCGCTTTGTTTCTTTATCCAGAAGAGGATGTCGTTTCGTATGGAATCTCGCTCATCATGTTGGCATTGATCACCACCACTATGGGGCATACCTTATTCCTCATGAGTTTTAGGCACTTTTCTATCACTACCGCGAGCATCATCAGCAGCATACAGCCCGTTTACGGTATTATATTGGGAATGCTGTTCCTAAGCGAGTTTCCTGCCATAACCACCTTGTTGGGAGGTGCGATGATCATCGTCGCTGTTATTGTCGAAAGCCTCAGAACATTGCGGCAAAGCCGTTAATGGCCTTTCTCACTTTTTAAGTAACTTTTTCAGGCTGAGCTTGCGATTTCCTTTTTTGAGTTTGGAAATGATCTTAAGAAATGCGATTGCAGTGAGATAAGCATCCCCAGCCGCTGTGTGCCGATCCTTGAGAGGTACGAGAAGGGCATCACAGATCTCATCCAAGCTGTAGTTTTTATCACGGTCGATTAGGTTGGTGGCGATCCGGGTCCTTTTATAAAGGTCGTTCGTATCCATCACCAAATTTTTCAATGAAGGCAAATGATGTCGTTTCAGGGCTCTATTGATCATGGTAATGTCAAAATAGGCATGATGTGCGACGATAATGGCACCTTTTACATAATCCAAGAACATTTTCAACGCATCTAATTCCTCTACTTTGTTTAATTTTTCTTCTTTTAGGATGCCGTGGATCTCAACGGTCTTAGGATTAAAATGATCTTGTAAAATATAGACTTCAAAAACATCTGCAACAGCGATAGTTTGTTTTCTTACCGAGACAGCCCCAATGCTTAAGATACGATCTTTGGTAAAGTCAAAGCCAGTGGTTTCTGTGTCTAAAACCACAAAGCGTGTCTCATCGATGGATGCATGTTTTTTATCTGCGAAATGCGACTCATAGGCAAGCCAAAAATCTGGCAGTTCCGATCGTTTTCTTTTTCTAAGTGTAAACATATTAGAGACTATTGGCTAGATGGTATCGCACGTAGATGATCTGTTGTACTTCCTTGATGGCTTTAAAACAACGTTTCAATTTTATCTTTTCTTCCTTCCCTAAAGATTCCAAATTGATGTAACGACCAGAATTGTTATTTTGAAGTCCTTGCTTTGTTCTAAACTTCAAGAGCGCCTTTGCCGCATATGAACAGTTGAGATATGTTTCTTTGTTTTCGGGCTCTAAAGCAGCTAGTTTTTCAAAACGTTCGGCGGTGTTATTTATATGTTCAACATCGTGAGATAGGATCAACACTCTACCGGCATCTGTTATGGGCATCAAAGCTCTGGCCTTGAGGTCGAAAGTGTCTTTATATTCACCATCTGGCTCTAACAGGAATTGTCTAAAGAAGCCGAGAGGCGAAGGGTTTCGCAAAGCACTTTTCGCCAACATCTTTAAAAAGATAGGATGTTTCTTGATCTGCTCATGAATGACGTTGCCAAGCTGTCTAGTTAAAGTGATATCGCCGTACGAGATATCAAAATCGAAGAAAATTGATGATAATAAGATCCCTTCATCTCCGGGTTTTGAGATCCATTGAGAAAATTGCGCTTTCCAATCGGATAAGGGTAAACACCATTTTGGGTTACTCGCCATCATTTCGGCAGGGCAATACTCAAAACCGATCTTATGGAGGCGCCTGTTGATCTTTTGGGCGAGACTTTCAAAATAAGCCTTGGTGGTCGCTAGCTGCTCTTCATCCACATCTCCAAAAACGATTGCATTGTCTTGGTCGGTATGCAATAACTGCTCTTTCCGACCCTGACTGCCCAATGATATCCATGCGAAGTTCACCGGTGGGTCAGATGGCATCTTGTTCAGCGAAAGTGCTACAACGCTCTTTATGGTAGCATCGTTGAGTTCGGTGATAATTCTGGAAACATGGACCAGCGGAATATTTTGCTCCATGTAGCCTTTAAGTAAGACCATAATTTTACCTCTTACTTTTTTCAACTCTTTGGTGCTTTTGGCCCACATTACTGCTTTAAGTAGTGCAGCAGGATTACTTCCCTTCGCCACTAGAATGTCGTGGTCACTTAGGATACCTATAAGTTTCGAATGAGGTGTTCCATCTTTAGTAATACAAAGACGTCTTATCTTGTGCTTCATCATCGCCATTTGCGCTTGGGCTATGGTAATGCCCTTCTTATAGCAAATTACTGGAGCGCTCATTATCTCCGAGACCGAATCGGTTATGGGAACTTCTCCCGTAGCTACTTTGGCTCGAAGATCTTTATCGGTAACAATTCCAATGGGCCGGTTTTGCGCTACAACGACGATCGATCCCAACTGCCTGTTTCGCATTATGATGGCGGCCTCTTTTATGGTTGTCCCCTCGCTGCAGGTCACAGGATTCTTTACATATCTGGCAGGCTGTATCTCAAATAGGTCAGAATAACTATCTGTGGCAGAGAGCTCATCGGAATAGAGTTTCCCTCGATGCTCCTTCGAATATGGATTTCTGGTGTTGGAAGCGAAACTCTCAACCAAAAAATAGCCGACAGCAATGTTTTTTTCGGCCAAGGGCCTAAAAGTAGCTATCGGAATTCCGTACAAGATGCTTTCTTCCTCTGCCATTGAATGCATCATATAATGTTCTTTGGCCACTAAAGGTCTTAGTCCAAAGATATCGCCTTCATCACATTTATCAATGGCATTGGTATCTTCTCCAGTTGTTTTTTTTAGTACCACTGCACCTTTATGAACCACGTAGAACATATCATGTGGCGCATCGCCTTCGCTAAATATGGTTTGACCTTTTTCTACATAAATAACCTGAACTTCCTTGGCAATTGGGTATAGGTCTTTTCTACTAAGGGAGTCAAAAGGAGGGAAGTCCTTTAAAAAATCTGAGATTCTTTCTGCGATGGTGTTCTTCATCATTGTTTAGCTCTTTATTCGATCTTCGATCACAGTAATCACCCAATCATAATATGCTTTGGCATGTGGTACAAAGCGCTTGGCCTCTTTTTTGTTCTCAAGAGCGCTCTTCAATACTTTTGGAGAAAGAAATTTTACCGCTGTTACTTCTTCTAATTGAAGTTCGCTAGGCGTAAATGACGGTGATATTGCAGTTAAGAAAATATGATGAAGTTCATTATCGATGAAATCTTCTGAATGAATGTGACGTTCCAAGTGCGTTCCGATTCGCTCCAAATCTGCGACACGGAGCTCCAAACCTACCTCTTCCTTCACTTCCCTAAGCGCAGCCGTAGTTATATCTTCACCGCTCCCAACATGTCCTGCGACGGAGACATCCCACAAATTGGGAAAAGTATTCTTATTCTCACTTCTTTTCTGCATCAATATACCGCGAGCATTGCAATACAGCCAAGCGTGCACCGTAGGGTGAAGATGACCTAAACGATGCGCCTCACTCTTTAGACAGTGTCTACCACTATAGCTTCCATCCGGATTCAAGATGTCGACAAGCTCGTCCATTGATCATATAGTGTTATTTTGTACTCTAATTAGTCGAAATAACTAAAAGTGTCACCCGGTTTGATTTTCAATAGTGTTTCATAGATCAATCTGATCACATTCTCCACATCATTTTTATGTACCATTTCTACTGTGGTGTGCATGTACCGCAATGGTAAGGAGATCAGTGCAGATGGTACCCCTCCGTTACTGTAGGCAAAGGCATCGGTATCCGTTCCTGTGAATCTCGATGAGGCCATGCGTTGAAAGGGAATCCTTTTTTCCTCGGCGGTTCCGATGATCAACTCCCTTAGTCTGTTCTGCACTGCTGGCGCATAGGAGATCACTGGGCCTTTTCCGATTTCAGTGTGGCCTTGTTTCTTCTTCTCGATCATAGGAGTCGTGGTGTCGTGGCAAACATCGGTAACGATGGCCACATTTGGCTTGATCGTTTCGGTGATCATTTGAGCCCCTCTTAAACCGATCTCTTCCTGTACGGAGTTTGTGATATATAGCCCAAAGGGTAGGTCGACCTTATTTTCATGCAATAGACGAGCAACTTCAGCGATCATAAATCCGCCAGCTCTGTTATCAATGGCTCTACAGACAAACTTGTCTTTATTCATTATATGGAATTCATCAGGATACGTGATCACGCATCCTACATGTACACCCATTTTTTCAACTTCATCTTTATCTTTCGCACCAATGTCAATAAATATGTTGTCTAGCTTCGGTGCTTCTTCCTTTTCTGATTTTCTGGTGTGTATGGCCGGCCATCCAAATACACCTTTTACTATTCCTTTCTTGGTATGGATGTTAACGCATTTCGATGGGGCGATCTGATGATCGCTGCCACCATTTCTTATAACATAGATCAAACCATTATCAGTGATGTAATTGACATACCAAGAGATCTCGTCGCTGTGTCCCTCGATCACTACTTTATAAGGAGCTTTTGGATTTATAATTCCTACGGCCGTCCCGTATGTATCCGTGATAAAAGTATCAACATAAGGTTTAAGGTAATTCATCCAAAGCTTTTGGCCCTCCCACTCATATCCTGTTGGGGACGCATTGTTTAAATATTTCTCTAAAAAAGTCATCGACTTTTTATTCAATAAAGCCTTTTTTGCCATCTTCGATTATTTTTCTGACGAAAATAACAATATTCATACGTATATAATAGTTGTCATGGTATAATTAGTATTTTTGAGTTCAGAAATTTGATGATAAGCTTCTTATGATGAAAAAGCCCTTTATCTATATGATCTGTATGTTCTGCTCTTTACTCGTTAGTGCGCAGGAGCCTGTAAAGAGTGATACTATTCATTATGAGGAGCCACAATACATTATTATTGAAGGAGACTCCATTCCGCGAGCGGCGATCGATCTTCAAGAAGTGATCATTTTTGATCAACTAAAGTTCAATTCTCGTGATGATAAGATTCGTTATTATATATTGAAAAGAAAAACGCTAAAGGTCTATCCTTATGCAAAACTGGCAGCCGAAAGACTCACGACCTTAAACGAACGTTTGAACAATATCAAATCAAAAAGGCAAAAAAGAAAATATACCAAACGAGTTCAAAAGTACATTGAAGAAGAGTTTACCGAAGAATTAAAGAAGTTTACGCGTACTGAAGGACAGATCCTTGTGAAACTGATTCACCGGCAAACCGGCGATACCGCCTTTGAGTTGGTTAGGAGATTGCGAAGCGGATGGCGTGCTTTCTGGTATAACACCACTGCCAGTATGTTCGAGATCTCCCTCAAAAGAGAGTATCATCCCGAAAGTGTGCAAGAGGACTATCTTATAGAAGATATCTTGCAACGTGCTTTTGCTAAGAACAAGCTAGAAAGGCAACCAAGTGCATTAGATTTCGATTATATAGAACTCACCAATAAATGGGTCAATGAAACTTCGGATAACAACTAGTTGTGTATCTCATTAGTTTTCAATAACTTTATCTTCCGTTTTTATTTTTTGGGGCATTCTCTAACTTTTTTAGGAAGAAGATTAATGTATAATGATATTACTCATTTGAAGATTGAGTGGCCCGTCATGATGTCCCTTGATTTTTTTTCGTTGCGCAAGTCTAGTGTTCTCAGGGCGTTGCGACATTTTTTGAAAAAAGTTTTGCGATGT
>NZ_JBHTJH010000006.1:0-2244 GCF_042675645.1 Sungkyunkwania multivorans
AATGGACGGGTATCGGCTGAGAGGTCGGCATCGGGACAGAGTTACAAAGATTCAAACCATGAAGAGTTTGATCCTGGCTCAGGATGAACGCTAGCGGCAGGCCTAACACATGCAAGTCGAGGGGTAGCATTGGTGCTTGCACCAGATGACGACCGGCGCACGGGTGCGTAACGCGTATGCAACCTGCCCCATACTGGGGGATAGCCTCTGGAAACGGAGATTAAGACCCCATGGCATCCCTACGCGGCATCGCGTTGGGATTAAAGGTCACGGTATGGGATGGGCATGCGTCCCATTAGCTGGTTGGTGTGGTAACGGCACACCAAGGCGACGATGGGTAGGGGCCCTGAGAGGGGGGTCCCCCACACTGGTACTGAGACACGGACCAGACTCCTACGGGAGGCAGCAGTGAGGAATATTGGACAATGGGGGCAACCCTGATCCAGCCATGCCGCGTGCAGGAAGACTGCCCTATGGGTTGTAAACTGCTTTTGTACGGGAAGAAACCCACCTACGTGTAGGTGGCTGACGGTACCGTGCGAATAAGGACCGGCTAACTCCGTGCCAGCAGCCGCGGTAATACGGAGGGTCCGAGCGTTATCCGGAATCATTGGGTTTAAAGGGTCCGCAGGCGGGCCGCTAAGTCAGAGGTGAAATCCCACGGCTCAACCGTGGAACTGCCTTTGATACTGGCGGCCTTGAGTCACGGTGGGGTGGTTGGAACATGTGGTGTAGCGGTGAAATGCATAGATATCACATAGAACACCGATCGCGAAGGCAGATCACCAACCGTCGACTGACGCTGAGGGACGAAAGCGTGGGGAGCGAACAGGATTAGATACCCTGGTAGTCCACGCCGTAAACGATGGTCACTAGCTGTCCGGCCCTTGGGCTGGGCGGCCAAGCGAAAGTGATAAGTGACCCACCTGGGGAGTACGCTCGCAAGAGTGAAACTCAAAGGAATTGACGGGGGCCCGCACAAGCGGTGGAGCATGTGGTTTAATTCGATGATACGCGAGGAACCTTACCAGGGCTTGAATGCAGTCTGACAGCTTTAGAGATAGAGCCTCCTTCGGGCAGATTGCAAGGTGCTGCATGGTTGTCGTCAGCTCGTGCCGTGAGGTGTCAGGTTAAGTCCTATAACGAGCGCAACCCCTGCCACTAGTTGCCAGCATGTAAAGATGGGGACTCTAGTGGGACTGCCGGTGCAAACCGCGAGGAAGGTGGGGACGACGTCAAATCATCACGGCCCTTACGTCCTGGGCCACACACGTGCTACAATGGCCGGTACAGCGAGCAGCCACTGCGCGAGCAGGAGCGAATCTACAAAGCCGGTCACAGTTCGGATCGCAGTCTGCAACTCGACTGCGTGAAGCTGGAATCGCTAGTAATCGGATATCAGCCATGATCCGGTGAATACGTTCCCGGGCCTTGTACACACCGCCCGTCAAGCCATGGAAGCTGGGGGTACCTGAAGTCGGTCGCCGCGAGGAGCCGCCTAGGGTAAGACCGGTAACTGGGGCTAAGTCGTAACAAGGTAGCCGTACCGGAAGGTGCGGCTGGAACACCTCCTTTCTAGAGAAGTCCGGTGTCGGCCTTCGATGCGCGTCCCATCGGGGATGGGGTCCTCTTCTCCTGTCATTATGAATATGAGGCATTTTTTCGCGTGCGCTTTTCGCGCCGCGTGGAGGGTCGCGTACCTGCCCGACGCAGTCCCGAGTACTCGGGGACGTAGGCGGGGCTCAGCATTGCTGGGCGCAGCGCACTCACAGAGTCGCGTAGCTCAGCTGGTTAGAGCGCTACACTGATAATGTAGAGGTCGGCAGTTCGAGTCTGCCCGTGACTACGGTTGGCAAGTTCATTGCGATATATTGATTGGAAATTTTAGGAGTTGGGTGTCCCAGGTTGACGTATAGGTGTCATCATTTAACTGATAACTGTTAACTGATCGCCGACTACCGGAAGAGGGGAATTAGCTCAGCTGGCTAGAGCGCCTGCCTTGCACGCAGGAGGTCATCGGTTCGACTCCGATATTCTCCACGATGCGCCGTTTTTTTTTTGGCGTGAAGAGTTCATTGACATTTTGAGAGAGAAATACGAGAAACAAAGCAAATAGCGAGAGCTATATTAAGTTTAGGCTCCCACGTGAGAGTGGGGGTCCCATCGAGCGCCACACGCGAGTGTGGCAACCTGGAACAAGTTACGAAAGGGCGTATGGGGGATGCCTAGGCTCTCAGAGGCGAC
>NZ_JBHTJH010000006.1:2316-2696 GCF_042675645.1 Sungkyunkwania multivorans
TGGTGCTCTTCTCCTGTCATTATGAATATGGGATATTTTTTCGCGTGCGCTTTTGGCGCCGCGTGGAGGGTCGCGTGCCTGCCCGACGCAGTCCCGAGTACTCGGGGACGTAGGCGGGGCTCAGCATTGTTGGGCGCAGCGCACTCACAGAGTCGCGTAGCTCAGCTGGTTAGAGCGCTACACTGATAATGTAGAGGTCGGCAGTTCGAGTCTGCCCGTGACTACGATTGGCAAGTTCATTGCGATATATTGATTGGAAATTTTGGAAGTTGGGTATCCCAGGTTGACGTATAGGTGTCATCATTTAACCGATAACTGTTAACTGATCGCCGACTACTGGAAGAGGGGAATTAGCTCAGCTGGCTAGAGCGCCTGCCTTG
>NZ_JBHTJH010000006.1:2706-4061 GCF_042675645.1 Sungkyunkwania multivorans
GGAAGTTGGGTGTCCCAGGTTGACGTATAGGTGTCATCATTTAACCGATAACTGTTAACTGATCGCCGACTACTGGAAGAGGGGAATTAGCTCAGCTGGCTAGAGCGCCTGCCTTGCACGCAGGAGGTCATCGGTTCGACTCCGATATTCTCCACGATGCGCCGTTTTTTTTGGCGTGAAGAGTTCATTGACATTTTGAGAGAGAAATACGAGAAACAAAGCAAATAGCGAGAGCTATATTAAGTTTAGGCCCCCACGTGAGAGTGGGGGTCCCATCGAGCGCCACACGCGAGTGTGGCAACCTGGAACAAGTTACGAAAGGGCGTATGGGGGATGCCTAGGCTCTCAGAGGCGACGAAGGACGCGATAAGCTGCGAAAATCCGCGGGGAGGTGCACATGACCATTGATCCGCGGGTGTCCGAATGGGGCAACCCACCGCGTTGAAGGCGCGGTACCCCGCAAGGGGGGCGAACCCGGTGAACTGAAACATCTAAGTAGCCGGAGGAAGAGAAAACAAGAGTGATTCCGAGAGTAGCGGCGAGCGAAATCGGAGCAGCCCAAACCGGCCATGTCTAGGCATGGCCGGGGTTGTAGGACCACGACATTCGAGACGGGACGAATCGGAACGCGTTGGAAAGCGCGGCCATAGACGGTGACGGCCCGGTACGAGCAAGGAACGTCGAGATAGTGGTATCCTGAGTAGCGCGGGGCACGTGAAACCCTGTGTGAATCCGGCGGGACCATCCGCCAAGGCTAAATACTCCTGAGAGACCGATAGTGGACCAGTACCGTGAGGGAAAGGTGAAAAGAACCCCGAACAGGGGAGTGAAACAGACCCTGAAACCATACGCCTACAAGCGGTCGGAGCCCTTAGGGGTGACGGCGTGCCTTTTGCATAATGAGCCTACGAGTTGCCGTTGCCGGCGAGGTTAAGCACTTCAGGTGCGTGAGCCGTAGCGAAGGCGAGTCTGAACAGGGCGTTCAGTCGGCAGTGGCAGACGCGAAACCGTGTGATCTACCCATGGGCAGGGTGAAGCTGTGGTAACACACAGTGGAGGCCCGAACCCGTTGACGTTGAAAAGTCTTGGGATGACCTGTGGGTAGGGGTGAAAGGCCAATCAAACTCGGAAATAGCTCGTACTCCCCGAAATGCATTTAGGTGCAGCGTATATGTAGTTGTGTAGAGGTAGAGCTACTGATTGGATGCGGGGGCTTCACCGCCTACCAATTCCTGACAAACTCCGAATGCTACACAATGTTCATATGCAGTGAGGGCATGGGTGCTAAGGTCCATGTCCGAGAGGGAAAGAACCCGGACCATCGGCTAAGGTCCCCAAGTGTGTGCTAAGTTGAG
>NZ_JBHTJH010000007.1:0-2080 GCF_042675645.1 Sungkyunkwania multivorans
CTGTTCCTTTCCTGAAAATTCCTTCGGAATTTTCACAGGTTCACGATTGTTTGCTAAATTGAATGCCGAATCGCCGCAACAGGATCATACACGCGGCCGTTAGGCACAAGTTTCCAAGCACACCGAAAAATCTATGATAAAAATTATACAAAGACTCGAATTTGAGGATGTGTTTCCTGAAGAAGAAAAACAAGAAGTTTTATTTTACCTTAAAAAGATTTCCAGAGAAACACTTCTAAAAAGCATAGGCTTTTTCAATACGAATAACTTACCGAATTTTGATAATTTTTTCTCTAACCCAGAAATTGCGAAAGATATTTATGATAGGGTTGTTGACTACAGCAAAAAGAATAATATCAAAAACAAACCAGAAACTGTTTCTAAACACGCAAGTTTAAAATTATCTGAACTTATATTATCCAATAGAAAAGAACTTTTAGAAGACAATGAAAACTCTTCTATCGATGAAGACGAAATAAATCTATTCAAGGCATTCTTGGTTGTAAATAGAGAAATCAATAAGAATCAAAATTTGGAAAGTACATCAGATTCCAATTTGGAAAAATTGGTTGATTTTAGTGTAATTTTCAATTTTCCACTATCCGATTTGGCAATTTTTGAAAATGACGATTTAGAATTTTTAAAACTAATATATACGACTCTGGTTAAAGTAGAATTTCTATTTGATTTTTTAAACTCGGAACCTGAATTTGAAAATTTAAAGGTACACTTGATTGCATCTTTTAATACTGACAACGAAGAAGATTTTTTCAAAGAAATGAAATATCTCTTTGGTAAATTATTAGAGTTAAAAACAAGCAACAATTATATATTTAAAGTAGAGGATGAAAATTCGGAGAAATTCCTGACCTCAATGACGTCTGATGATATATTGACTGACGAAGATTTTACATATATCAAAATTAATCCGATATATAAAATAGAAGAGCATACCTACTCAATTGTTAATTATTTCTATGTAATCGATAAATTCTACCGTAGTTCTAAATTTAAAATAAAAGAAATCTATGAATCTGATTCTGCGTTAAAGTCAAAATATGGTAACTTCTTTAACTTTTTTAATAAAGAGTTTTCTGAAAATTTTCTAATGAAAAAAGTCTTGGATGAAATCTTCCATAAACCATATTTTATTAAAAAAACCGAATCGGACACAGAACTTCCAGGTGAACCTGATTATTACTTAAGACACAACAATAACATATTCGTATTCGAAAACAAAGACGTTTTAATAGCAAAAGCTGTAAAAGCATCTGCTGATATTGAAAAAATTAATGAAACTCTAAAAATTAAATTTTTAGGAGATGAAAACCATAAAGTTGGAATAGGTCAATTAATTAATACAATTGAGGAAATTCTCGAAAAGAAATTCCGTTTTGATTCTCATGTTAATTCAAAGAATAATTTAAAGATTTACCCTATTCTATTAGTTCACGATAGGATATTTCAGACTTTAGGAATTAACTACAGATTGAATAGTTGGTATCTAGAAAGTTTAGAAGAAAGATTAAGTGACAAATTTAATTTATCAAACATTAAGAGTTTAACAGTAATAGATATTGATACAATTATACTTTGGTCGCCTTATTTAAAAGAAAAGGATAAAAGATTCAAAGATATTTTAGACAGTCATCTGAACAAATTAAACTCAAAATTTAAGATTAATACACCGAATTATGAATATGGTTTGGAAATAGCAAATAAACGTTTGACAGACAAAATTACACCAATAACATATAGAAATATTCCATATAATTTACCAACGGAATTATTTATTGATAAATTTAGAGGTGTATTAAAAGAAGAATAAAAAAACCAGTGCCTAACAATGGCTATAAGTAATTGCTTGTTCTCGCCTACTTCTGAAAATCCTCGCGGATTTTCAGTTTGGTGCATACTTGCAAAATTTCGTGCTAACCCACGCAACTACTCATAGCCGAGACCGTTAGGTGCAAATTTGTCTTGTCCTGAAATATGGCTACAGGTTAAAATTGATTTACGCTGTTTTTAAATATACCATATTTGGTGTTCTATAGTCTAAAGATAAATGTAATCTGATTTC
>NZ_JBHTJH010000008.1:0-48415 GCF_042675645.1 Sungkyunkwania multivorans
ACGGCAAAGAGGCCCACAAAATTGGGGCGGGTAGGAGAGAAGATCATTGAAAATGCACAATGGGCCTGCCCGAAAGAATTATAAGTTAAGGCATTGCACGTAACGGCCGGGTGTATGATCCGTTGCGTTGTTTGGCACCCAATTTAGCAAACAATCGCGAACCTGTGAAAATTCCGCTGGAATTTTCAGAAAAGTGACAGGCCATAGCCATGGATCATACACATTGTTACGTGCTGTGCAGACCTAGGCCTTGCAAGTTGGCATGGACCAAGATTCCAGCCATTTTTTTCATCGCTGAGGGCAGTGAAAGGCTTCGTCCAAAAGATAGCAAGATGGACAGCGACCATGTTGCGGCGACCAAAAAATGACGCCCGAAGAAGGTTAGAGAGTAACCGAGCCCTATGCGCCAGGCTGCTCGCCGTAAGGGTAAGGCCTTGCAGGTAATAAAAGGTCATTGATACATTTTTTGCGAGCTGCGACCCAAAAAAATGGCCCAGGGCGAGGGACGGCAAAGAGGCCCACAAAATTGGGGCGGGTAGGAGAGAAGATCATTGAAAATGCACAATGGGCCTGCCCGAAAGAATTATAAGTTAATGCATTGCACGTAACTTGTATATAAACGCAATGGCGTTTATTTCCTATATATTTTAAATGATCATGCAGTTTATTCCTCCATATTGGTTGGCTAAAAGCCACTGGACTGGATGTATAAGTAAAAATAAGAAGTTTCCTGTAGTTGCTGCTACGGTTTTCCCGTAAAAAAAATTACTACCAAAAAGATAGGATCATAAACCGATACCTCCTAATTATCCGCAGTTTCAACAAAGCTGTTTTGTTCTTGAAGATTTGGCCATTTGCCTGCAGATAAGTTTCTGAAAGAAATGATAGTGCTCACCAAAAAGCAGGACAAAATACTTAAAACGATTGAATTTGGAAGTTGTCCCTATCACATCAATATCTCGTTGGGCAATTCCTCTCCGAGACCAGGATCAGGGATCAATCGCTTGTGAAACATGTTGTAAAAGCGATTCAAGTCATTGCCGCGGTTCTTCTCGAGCGAGGCGTAGCGGTCCTGTGGATGGGTGCTCGTGTAGCAATGAATGATCACCGTTGGGTTATGTGCCATCTTGTTGCCCCCATACATCTTCCCGTTCTCCTTCACCTGTATGATGAACACCCAGATCACCGAGGGGTACTTGTTTCTAAGATAGCTCAACTCATCGGCCGTAAGTCCGAGGTCCGTTGCGCTGTCGGCCACGATGACCTTGAAGTACTTGCACATTTCCTCGATCTCTTTCAATGGATCCTCCACCTCGCCCTTGATCGCGATATTGCCTCTTCCCTTCGCAGTGGTGTTCCACTTCAGGGAGTTCTGCGTGTCCTTGCTATGGATCCCTCCTTGTTCATAGTCGATGTAGCCCACCGGCTGATTCATCTCACCGAATGCGTTCGCTATCTGCATGGCCAACTGAGACTTGCTGCTGTGCTTGTCACCCTTGATCAGAATCAAAGCCTTGTGTGGCTGCAACTGCTGTAGGAACTGACCTATCTCCCCAGGTAGCATAAAAATACCATTGGCACGTCTAGGGGCCTTTGACGCGGCGATGAATCCTAGCTTCGATATCTTTGGGTCTGTGATGACTTTCCTATTTATAGGATGATCGCTAGCCCCTTCCGTGAGGTCATTGCCGGCAACGGTAAGCGCTTCTTTAACCGGAACAATGACCTCGTTGGAAACTGGAGCTGGTCGCTGTTCCTCGACCACTAGCTCGGAGGGTAATGGCCTCCCTTGTTTTCCATTTTTCATGTTCGTAGTTGGTTTCGGCACGTGCTCCTCGTCCAAGACTATGACCGTTTTCCTATTGTTTTTATCGTTCTCGACCTTCACGATCTTTCCTCCTTTGAGGTACATGAATCCCTTCTTCAACTTACCTGAAGCCGAAAGACCGATCTTGGCAATTCCCTTGCGTCTCGGTGAGGCCATATCTTTGGCCTTTGACCTCCCTTTATTTTTCTCCGACTTTGATGTCTTCGCCTTGGGTTCCTGGATTCCCATACGGTAGCTTGGTAACCCGTCCTTGTTCCTGTCCAGGATATGGTCGGCGGCAGCCTGTGCCTTGCTTGCAACCCTGAAGAAGAACTTGTCGTCCTTCTCCATGCTGTTGACAAGTCGTTTGCTCCATCCCTTCAGATACTTGGCACTGTTCTCGATAGTGGAGAACAGGATACCAGATTCCGAGCAGAGGAACACCCCCCCGAGCTCTGCTATCAATTCTTCGAATGCATAGGCCTGATTTCCCCTGCTTCCTGTCAGGTCCCGGTCCAGACGCTTGTGATGTCCTGTGCTGTGCACCAGCTCATGGAATAGGGTGCTGTAATATGCCTGTTCATTGTTGAATGCATCTATGGGGGTCATCATCACCGTATCGGTACTCGGTCTATAGGAGGGCTGATCACCCTTGAAAATGATCTTTGGCGCATTGGGCATGGCCCCTACAATGCGCTCGCCAATTTCGATGCGTTCCCTTATCGGTCTTTCGACATTGTCATTCTTTGGGACCTCACCAAAGTCGATCCCGATCACATCTCCGCCATTGAAGACATTGTAATATTTCAGTATGGGTATGAAGCTGCCATCCACGAACCTGTCCACGGTCCATGCGGTGTTCTGGAGGATATTGATATTGTCCTTGTTCTTCAATACCCAATTCTTGAATTTGACCTTGCTATAAGATGAGAAGGAGATTTGATTGTTGTCCGCTTCGGTATGGGTATAGAGCCTGGTGAAATAAACAACACGATGTCCATTGCTTCCCTTCTTCAGTTTCCCCTTGAATTTCTTGATCTGGTTGAAGGTGAGGAAAAAGGGGTTCTTCCATACCTTGGGTGCGAGGATGTGCTCGCCATCGATCGACTTGACCTCGAAGTTCAACAGGAAGTAGTTGATGCCCCTGTAGCCTTTCTTGCTCTCATAGTTCACTGCTTGCAGACCGTTGTAGAGGGTGGTTCGTTCCCATTCCCGTTGCCAAGGTAGATTGCCTACTTTTTTGATGGTGTTGACCATCAGGTCAGTCACATACTTGTATATCTCAGAGGGCGTGACCGGTTTGCCCATCCCTCTATAAGGACGTTGGTCCTCGTGGAAGAGAGTGCCCAACATCGAGACCGGAACTACCTCTTCCTGATGTCCCACGTCCAGTTTGAAATGCCTGGCCTTTGGATATGCTGCAAGCAGTCCAGCCAGTTTCTTGGAGACATGCAGCTGTTCCTCAGATCTCGCGACCTTCTCGATTTCGACAAGCTCCTCTCTCTTTGTCCTTCGCCCGTTGAGGGCATTGTATCTCTCTATACATTTCATCGCTGTTGATCTATGGTGTAGGTCCTTCCCAGCACTTCCAGGTCTGCCGCTACCTGCAGGTCGTCCAATTGACCGAACAGTAGGCTTGTGGCCACCTGGCCGATATTGGCACGTACCCTTACCGAAGGGAGGGCGGTCGAGGAGTTAGGAGGGATGTCGAGTTCGAAGAAATTCGTGTCTGCGGTTCCCAGGAAGTTCCCATTGTCATCGAAGAACCTGAGCTGTCTCAGGCTGGCATTCTTGAAGGTGTTGAAACCGAAGCTGGCCATCGTTGGATTGACCAACGAGACGTCTGCAGTAAATAAGAGCTTTCCCTTGGATATGTCAATGTCGGAGATCCTTGTTATACGGACCTTGATATTGTCCATTATCTGTTGGAGGTCCGTTGCCTTACTTCTCCCGAACAGGAACAGCGCCCCCGCTCCTAAAGCCAATATGCTAAGCAACACTTTCATTCTTCCCTTTTGTTATAGTTAGCCTCTCCAGACCCCTGTAGACGAAGTAGAAGACCGTTGCGGTCACTATGGACGTTATGATAGTTTCCTTCAAATTCATCTCTTGTTACTTTTCTTTAAGATACCGATCAATGGATTCACAAGCAGTCTGATCCTACTCATTATCTGTGGTGCGAACCATAAAAGCAATGCCACCCAGACCCACATCGGTATCATCCTTATCACCTTCTTGGTATTCTCTATGAGGATCTGCTCGAATGATCTTTCCATCTTGGTCTCGGTCGTTGTGGTGGTCTCGATGTCGCTGGTCTCACCGACGATCGAGGCTATCTTGAAGGCCAGTGCATCTTCATCGAAGACGATCCTGGTACTGTTGCTCCCACTTCTGGCCCCGGCGCTGAAATTTGAGAAGGCCTCCCTCACCAGCTCGTTCACCAAACTGTCCGTGCTCTTCAAAGGGATCATGTACTCGTTGTCGATCGCCCTGTTGATCGATTTGGTCCTTGAACTGTCCCTTAGCATCTCACTCTTTTCGGTCTGCCTGGTGACATTGGACCGTTCCGTTGTCTTCTTTGTGCCTAGACATCCTATGAGAAGAAAGGGAAGGAGTATGTATAATGTTGTTCTCATGTTGCTTGAATGTTTTGTCATGCTGCACAATTGTTGGTACACTTCTTCTTGAACTGGTTTATCTGCTTCTCGAGCTCGGCCAACTTGGTAAGTACCTTCTTATGTTCATTGGCCAGTTCGTCATATCGCCGCTTGTCCTCCTCGACATATTCGGCATATACCTTCTGTATCTTCGACATCACATCGGTCTCGGTACTCTTCACTTCCGCCAGGCGCTTCCTTCGCTCGAACAGGTAGCCGAGTATCGAAACACCCCCAAAGACGTAGGGGATGAGTATTGTGATGATCTCATTCATAGTAGGTCCTTTTTTAAAGTTCTATAGCTCAGGTTTCTTGGTGGTTTCCAAGGCCAGCGATACCCTCTTTCTTTTATCTATTTCAACTATGAGATCTTCTAGGGTAAGTTCCTCTGGTTTCTCTATCCCATTCTCGGATGCGATGTCCAATAACTTCCTGATGGTGATATGTGCGTAATTCATTGTATTCGTTTTTGGTGTTTCTTCTAAAGTGCTATCCATGCAGTGCCATCATAGACCACCTCATATTGACTCCCAGGTGCGATCGCTACGGTATTCGTCACGATGTTGTTCAATGAGGTCGACCTATTCATGATCCGAAAATATCGATCCTTGACGGCCACGGTCGGAAGGTTCACGTTCAACGCCCCGGCGGTCGTATTCTCGATATTCTGTATCGATGGGGAGTTGGCATCCAACGTCTTCGCCGCTGTGATGGTCTCCCTGTTGGTCTTTACGGATAGCAAGGCGTTCTTGAGGAATACGTTCTCGTTGGGGTCCTCAAACAACAACTGACCGTTTCCGGTGTTGTCCTTCAACAGCCACCCGGCCTGTGAGTTCGTGCTATTGTCGGTACTTGGCTTCAGGATCACTCCAGAACCGACCTCGAACTCTGCCCCGGACCTTCCCTGCATCCTCAATGAACCGGTCAGCCCACTGTTAAGCAGGACCGCTCCACCAGCATTTGATATGGACCCTCCAAATATCCCACTTCGAACGATGAACTCGAATGTGAGGACATCGATCGCGGTGAGCTTTGTCAGGTCGCCCTCCAGTCTAACAATGTCAAGCGTATCGGTCAGACCGTTCTCGAACGTCTTGGCAGGTGGGATGACCGGTCTGCTCTTTGATATGACTCCTATCATTACGTGTTCGTTTTTTTTCGTTATTCTATACCAGGATAAATCCTCTTGCATCCCTCTGACCATTCAGGTATATGTTCTTGGCCTGTGATATCGAAAGCCCGTTCCTGAACTGGAAGTGTGGCCTGTCCTTCCTTGTCCATCGACCTCCCCATTCAAACCCTTCTCTTTCAAATTCTCGTGCGATGATCTCCCATCGTGGATTGCTCCATAGTGCTTTACCGTTTTTTATTTCTACCACATCGACAGCGAGCGCATAGTTGTGCCAGCTTTCACCAGCGCGTGCGTTCGTGACCTTCGGAAGATGGAGGTCCTTCGTCCTTCCGATGGCATATAGTTCATCCTGTAGCTCGAAGCTGCGGAAATGGCCATCCTTGGTGATCCTCACCTTGATACCCATCCTGTCCAGCCTATTTATCGCTCCGGAGACCTTATCCCTAATGATCGGGTGGAGGTTCCTGATGCGTCTGTTGGTAAATCTGTCCCATGTGTCCATGATAAGGTCCTTGTTTGTGATTCCTAATATGGCTATCGCTCCAATGGCAGCGAGTATGTACTGCCACCTATTCATCAGATGGAGGCCTTTATCGTTTTGCTTGGCCTTAGCAGCCTGTACCCACCATAGACGAGCAATGCCCACATCCATAGTGGGATCCTCAGATCGCTCGGTGGTGTGTTCGCCGTAACGACGACGTCCTCCAGCTGTGTGGTCTCGTCCTCCAATACGATCTGAGAGGGGATGCGACTTGCAGGAATGCTCACCGTTTCCTTTCCGAGATGCGATATGCTCACCATGCCATTGGCGGGCACGTCCAGAAAGAACAGCCCTCTTGCGCTGGTGATGGTCGTCACCAGTGGACCGCCAGGGATTTCGGCCACCACGTGTGCGCCGATCAGTGGTGTTCCGTTGGTGTCCACCACCTGCGAGGTGATGTCGATGGTCGCGGCGACCGTGTTCTGTAAGCAACCTTTCGTTGCGCAATTAGGTTCTAACGGGTCCTGCGCCCATTCTCGTGGGTCACCGAATGGAAGTCCATCGGGATCGAATCCAAGATCCATCTCGATGATCGGTTGTGGTGCTTTTACTAAGTTCAATTCCATAGCAATTTTTGTTTTATGCGAACGAGAAGCCCGCTTGATTCACTCTTTCCTTTACCAGGTCATAGACCTCGCCATCCCCGGGACCCAGTTCACTTTGAAGCCAGTACACGAGATTTCGAGGTTCATAGCTGTCAAGGTTGCTGAAGAATCCTTCCGGTGGCGAATTGTGGCCATTATAGTCCTTGTTGCCAAATGCATCGAATACCTTCAGGAAGTCCTGGCCATTGTCGATGCGTCTGAAGACGGCCAGGATGACGTCCTCATCGGTGCCCCAAAAGGGCTGTTTGGCGTTCATCGCGTCCAATAGCTGCTGTGCAAAGTTGATGGCCGTCTGGTTGGATATGGTCGCACCCACCGTGCTTCCACCGGTTCCCTCTACCTGGTCGTCTATATCGGGGTCCCCCGTTAGGATGCCGGTCACCCTTTTGGAGGCGGTACGTACAAGACTGACGATCAAAATGGCCCCGACGATCCCACCAACGATGTACAGGGTGGGGAGGGAGTTGGTGACCACGGTGTCGCCGATGGACCTCACTGCCTTTGCAGCAGTGCCCTTTACCTTCTGGATGTTGCTGTTGCCTTTTCGTTTCTTTATCGTTGCTGCCTTCATCTTGTCCGTTTTAGATATTCAAGAACATCCGTACCGTTCGATATTTGCCGTCGTTCTCAAAGTATTCGACCGCTTTGGGCGACCTGGACACCTTCTTCAACCTCAAGAGCACCTTTGTAGGCAGCTCATTGATGGCATCCATGGCGTCCTTGCGCTGTGATGTGTCCATCGTGTCCGAGCCTGAGATCCTAACCGTCAGTGCCATGGTTCGCTATTGGTTTGATCATGGATGTCAACAGTTGTCTCACTTGGCCCATGAAATCAGGATTCTGCAAGTGTGCCTGAAGTACCTCATAAAGGAACTTGAGGTCGTCATCCAGGATCTCCGGGTCCATGATCTGATCTATGAAATACCGCTTGTTCTCACTTATCGGGTCGGACGCTCCCATTCCCGACACGGCAGCACCGTTGTTCTTGCCTGCCAAGTTGACCAGGGCGGATGCGAGGCTCGGTAGGTTCTCTACCAGCTTGACCGCTACATCGCTGTCCAACACCGACCTCTTCTCTGATTCGATGGTCTTGATGGCCAGACCTTTCTCCGCCTCGGCGATCGATAGTTTCGACCTCAGACCCAGATTTTCCTCCTCCAGCTTGCGTATCCTGGACCTTGCATCGCCAAGGTCCTCCTTCAGGCTCGCGTTCTGTTCCACCTTGTCGGTATAGCGTTCCTGTATGGACTCCAACTTGGACTCCGCCCTGAACCGAGCGGCCATCCCAATGAGTTGCGATTCCGTGGGTGACACCGGTACGGCCTCGTGGACCTTGTTCTCTAATGTGGACATATCTGTCTGTTTTTCAATTGATGTCGTTCCTTGCTCCTGGGACCTGAATTTTAGCTCTATGGGGTCCCGGTTGACGATCTTCTGGGTCGTTCCATTCCTCATCTTGAGATTGACCGTACTGCCGGTACCAAGTCCGAAGTTCGGCAGGGCCATGATGAATGTGGTCAGTGCCTCGATATCGGTCCCAGTCGCCTTACCTTCGTAGATATTCGTAAACTTTGGGTTCTCCAACTCCTTGCGTATGTCCTCCATGGTGAAGCAGTATCTGTCCTTGAAGACACCGTCACGTTGCTTCTTCACCTTGCCATTCACGACCGTGATCGAATTTGTCGGTAGTCGCTGAAGGTGATTCAGTATGGGCTGTAATGGGCTGTTCGATTCTTTCATGGTACATTGTTTTATCATTCACATTGGACGATCCCATACCATAGGACCGCACCTTGGGTGGCTCCGGGGGTCAGCGGGTCGTCAATGAACTCCACCGAGAAGTTCTCGTTGAGCAGCAGCATGTCGGTCGATGCTCGGAATATGTCATCGGTCTTGATGATGTCGACTCCCATGATGCGGACGTCCTTCTCCCCAATGTTCCTCACCGAGACGTCATAGACGCCCTTTCCGTAGAGGTCCTTGAAGTTGACGACCTTGTTATCACTGATCAATATCGGTTCAATGACACCTGCCCTCATAGCTCATCGTTTATCTCTATCACTAGGACGAGCTGTCCTATGAACGTCTGCGCAAGGGCCGAGGACCTGCTGATGTTCACCTTGACCTTTCCGTTGGTCTCGAAGTTCACCGGAATGAATCCGTTGTAGCCTCCGATCTCACCTCTCTTGAGGATCCTGTGATCCACCGGCTGCACGATGGCCTCCCCATTGGAGGCCGTTATCCCGATGTTCAATATTCCCGTAATGGTATCGGCGCTCCCATTGACCACGGCGATCCCAATGCATCGTCCCCTGTCCGGGGTGCCGATCTCAGTGTTCTGCAATGCCGCACTCGCTAGGTTGAGCGGGATGGTGTTGTATTTCGTTCTTTTCATGGCCTAATGACATTTACGGTTTCTGATCAATGGATTCCTATCGCGGTGCTTGACGAACAGCTTCTTCCTGTTTCCGATGATTTCCGCCTTTGCAGGTCTGTCGTCATTGGTCGCCTTTGCAATGGCGCTCTGAAGCTCCTTATATGGCAGGGCGGGGTCGATCCCCAATGGCATGGCCATGGATCGCAATTCTTCTTTTGTCTTACCTATTACTGACATGGCTTGATATTTGAAAAGCCTCCAGCCTATGATGTTTGGCCAAAGGCTTTGGTTGATGAATATATTTGCGGACCTGGTCTAGCTTCGGTCATTGGTCACCATACCACGGCTGATCACCTTTACGAAGCCCGCATTACCGGCTCCTGGTGCGAAGTCTGCACCTGCGGCAGGGAATTCGATCTTGAAGTCGATCTTCTTTTCGGCACGTAACAGTACCTGATGGATCTCCGTGAAATAGCTGTCTGAGTTCTTGGCTCCGTTGATAACCTCGATGGGGATCCGCAACTTCTCGGTCTCGGCCTCCAGTACCAGGAGGTCCGCGTTCTTCAGGTCGGCCGGCAAAGCGGAACTGTAATCGACATTACCTGCATCTGCTGCGATCAGACCGACTCCATACAGTACCTCCAAACTGAAGGACAGGTGATTCTGGCCCGAAGGCAACTTCTGGTTGTTGATCGAGGAGTTTCCCACGAGCTCGTTCTGATTGGCCTGGAAGAGCGAGACGGTCCCTCCCGGCGAGGCCACTTGGGCCGCGACCACGATGGCGTGCTCCTTCAGCTGAATCTTACCGGCAGCGATGTTGGCGTTTGTTATCGCATCGAGCTGCTGTTTTTCTGCGGCGTCCTCGAAGTAGGCCTTTGCGATCTCGAATTTTGTTAATCTTGACATGATCTTGATTTTTTAATGATTGATGAATGTTCTCTGTTCGATTTTGATTGTTATGCTATCGCGTAGCCTGTCAGGCCATTGATATGCCGGTCTTCATGGGCTGGGTGCGCATGGTCTGGTCGCTTGCCAGGAAGGGAATGCCGTTCGTCACCGCCCTTGCCATACCGCGCCGGCGACCTCGCCTTTTCCTTGCGGCGATGGCGACCGGGGTGGTCCCGCCACCGACCACGTCATGGAAGAACTGCTTGACGGTGGAACCATCGTTCTCCGGTAGTGCCGGTGCGACCTTGTCGCTGACGAATTCGGCCAACTGCCATGCCGTCATTCCGGCAAACGTGTTCTGGGCGAAGTTGTTCTTCAGGAATACGGCCCCGGTGACCCCGAGCAATGCGACGATGGCCTGAGCCACCATCTTGTTCAGACCGAACGATCTGATCAGCAGCATGGCCGCTCCCTTGCTGGTCATGCCACCGAGTCCATAGGCACCAGCGGCCTCCACCACTTTAGTGACTGATTGTTGAGTTTTAAGTTTCATAGCGAAAATTGTTAATTGTTAATGTTGATGTCTTCTATTTCGTCTTACCAAATACGCTCCTACCATAGGCGATCGTTGCGACCGCTGCTCCAGCTATCAGGAGGACCACCAGCCCTCCGCCCATTCCTGCCTGCTGCGGTCTCGGGCCGTTCCCCGTGGTCTGGATGTTCCCATCGCCGTCCACGAAGGTGTCGGACAGGCCGTCCGCGAGGATGTCGTTGTCACCACCTCCAAAGTCAAGGTCCGTTCCCCCCGTGGTCCTTGTAATGGAATATTGCTCGACGTCCATGGTGAGGTCATGTCCCTTTTCCCATGGGTCTGGATAGAATTTCCTTGTTGGAGTGGCGATCCTCATGGCATAGCCCTGTGACTGCAATCGATTCCTCACCGCCTGTGTGAATGCCTGTATGGCCTTGTTCTCGGTCTCCACCAGGATGGTCAGCCCGTCCTTGGTACAGTCCTTCGCCGTGGTCATCAACCAATGCCGCTGTGCGCTGTGTATCTTATAAGCCTTTTCGACAAGGAAGTCGTTGAATGCCCGAATGAGCTGCTGCGGTCGTGAGTTGATGAAGGTGTTCAGGTCCTTTTGCATTTCCCCGATGGCCCATTTAGCCGATGCCTTGGCAGATTCCGGATTCCATGATGCGCCCCAACATGAGAAGTTGAAGCCATTGGCAAGGACCGCACCCAAGGTGTTGTCCGCAAAGCCAAGGTCCAGTACATTCCCCAGGATGTCCAGACCGGGGACGATGCCCAATATGTCTCCGGTTGCACCCATTGCTGGGCCGACCTGAGACCTGAGGTTCTTGAAGGTGGTCGAAAGATTCACGAAGGTGTCATCCACACTTATTCCCCTCTTTGTGATCCGTATGAGTGGGTCCCTGCCCGTTTCGAGTTTATCCAGTACGATGTTGCGCAACTGTTGCAACGCCAATGGGGAAGGGGCGAACTGTCGCAGCATTTCCAAGAAATTTTCGAAGTCCATGAGGGCCTTCTGTATCTGTGCCGTTGGGGCCGCGAGCGTACGCCCTCCCACGAGGTCTATCGCACCGTGACCGTGCTGCCCTGTACAGGTGCAACCTGGTGCCGGTGATCCCATGTAAACATAGCTTAGTGTCGGTTCCATAAAAATATCGTCTTTTTCCAGGTAGGGAACTTCATTGTTCTCTTCCACTGTGCCGTCAATGATGTAATATCTCGTCAATGACCCGCTCTTCTGGTCCAAGGGGACCAACACGTAGACATGCGTGAACGCGTCCTCGTGGAGGTCCGGTTGTCTCACTCGCCTCAGATAGTGCTTGATGCCGAGATTGAGAAGTATTGTGCTGGCGAATATGCTGTAGCTCTTGCAATCGATGCCTTTCCTTCTCTCTGCCCAGCTGCAGGCCGGTGACCTTAGCTGTTGCCTTGCGGGGTCGATGCTGTACTGGATGTGGTTGTAGAGGAACCAATGGATCTCCTCGATGGTGTCTGCCAGATTTCCCTGGTCCAGGACCGGTGCGATGTTGCTTGCCTGTTGCTGATATATCCTTGCGGCCTTGGCCATGGCCTTCAGACCGAAGTCTGTTCTTCCTCTACCCGCATTCTTGACGGGACAGCTGTTACGCTCGAAGTGGCGGTCAAAATTTCGTCCGTCCAGGATCTCGCGATACAGGCTGCTATTTATTGCCAGGCTGTCCATACTTGCTCTGATGTTCCAAAGAACTTTGTCATTGCTCCTTCGTTGTTTCGATGTTGCTTCTGAGTGTAAATATTGGACTCAAATATGATATGGTCAGTGGCTAATTGGGATTGAAGAAGATTTTACGGACCTGTTTGGGATTTTCGAAGGATAGTAGAGAATAACGTGATCTACTGTAGTTAAAAACTATTTCGACACTTGATCTAATAGATATTATTTATTAATTTTGAAGAACCTTTTAAACCACAATGATCATGAGAAAACTGGAACACGGGAAGCCCATTCCCGATTCGGTCAGAAAACAGGTGCTCTACGCCTTTCTACATCCGATATCAGAGAATACCATCAAGAAGGTGCTGCCAGGCATCGTATTGAAAAGCCGAAAGGCCGAGGGGATCACTCAGAGACAGGCAGAGCATGTGCGCGAGGTAAGGAAGCTGGAGATCAAGGAGTTGCTCGTCAAGTTGAGTGTGATCGGTCCTGAGGATGAGATCCTATAGGGAGAAAATGATAGGAAGTGGGCGGTTAATTAGCTTTACGACCCTTTTCCATCATTGTTGCCCAGCTGTTGCTGGAGTATTCCAACCTCAATTGAATACGCATCGTATTTCCGCTTGAAGTGACCCTTGAGATACTCCATGTATTCTTGGACATCCAGGTTGCTTGTCGGTTTGAATTTGTATTCCAAGGTCACATATTCGTTCTGATACAGGTGCTGCTCATGCAGCGGGAACTGTCGGATCTTGTCCAACGGTATGTCCAAGGCCATCTTTTCCCTTTTGATTATCTTGAATACCAATGTTATCATTTCCATACCAATGTCAGAATTATTGTTAGCATCAAGGCCATTAGTGATATGATGGCCACCCAGGCCCAAGCGGGATGCACTTTGGACCTTACCAGTTTATGCTCCACTTCTTCGACCCTGCGAAGGATCTCCAGCTCGATCAGGTGTTCCTCACGGTCGTTTGACCTTAGGTAGGCCTCATAGAGCTCGTCTGTCGTCATTTCAGTGTAAGATAGATCTTTCATGGCTTTCATTTTAGATTTGGTTCATTTCCGATACCCTCATCCGGTTCCGCCTGATTCAGAAGGACCAGCTCACTTTTGAGCCGGTCGTTCTCATTGCGCAGCTGCGCGCAATGGTCGTTCAATCTAATGGCTTGCAAGAATGATGCCATTGCAACTATGAACAGCAGCACGCAAACGTAACAAATGATGTAAAGCGCGGTAAATTCCTTGTTGTTGTTCTCTTGTTTCATGATGTTGTGGTTTAAAAGGTCCTGTGTTGGGCTTGATTCAATTCGGTCCCTCGCTCAACACCTCGGCATCGACCGTGATCATTTCATTGATGACCATTTTGGGCACCGACTGTTGTCCGGTCTCAAGGATGGACCTGATGATGTCATCGAGGTCGGTGGTCGTCACCCGTATGGCCCCAAGTTCCATGGCGGCGGTGCTCATGGCCTCACTGAGCAGGTCATAGGAGTACGTGTCAGGGTCGTAGCCGCTCTTGTTGAGCCCGATGTCCTTTGCCAGCCTATGGAGGCTTTCTACGTGGGCACTCGCCATTCGTTCTGTGTCTGTGAAGATCATCATATAGCTTGATTTTATGTTAGTTCAATTCTTGTGTATTCGCCTTATGAGCTGCCCAGACTGGTTGTCATAGAAGTCCACACAGTTGCACATTCTGGCCTTCTCGATGTACCAGCCTTGTCGCTCGAAATGGGCTATGTAGCTTTCATCGTCAAAGAACTTAGGATTCCGGTCGTTCTTGAGAAAACTGTAGACGGTATTGTACGGGATGACCCCGTGGACCACCACTCCCTTGTACTCCGACCTGAGGTTGAAGGCGATCCTGATCCTGCTGCAGTTCAAACAGAAGCTCCCTTTCCTGAAGGTCTTTGGGCATTTACATCTCATATTGTCATTGTAATTGTTGATCAAATTGGTCGAGTAGCAGGTAACGATCCTACCGCGAAATGAACACTGCTCGAGGCCTGTGCAAGAGCGCTTCCAGGGCTTCCACTTCATTGTTTAGCTATAACCCTTACTCGTATGACCAGGTGGGGTTCCTTTCAACGCCCGGCCAAAGTCTTGGCTGTTATTAACTCGGTGGCAGCCATCCGATCAAGCAACCCGGCATGCTTCTAAAAAGAAACTTTCAAAGTGTACCGTTTAAGTAGTTGCTTACTTCCTCACTTGCTATATTTTCTGAGATCGAACAGTCACGTTAATGTTGATCTTCCTTTTGAATGCAGAGTTGGGCATACCTGATCAATGTGTTTGTTGGCAGATCTCGCCAACTTGCCATAGTTTCTCGTTTTGCCTTGGTTAAAAGTCGTATACCGATCTCCGCAGTATCTTCATATTCGCTATCCGCTGGATAAAGTGATTCGATGTGACCAATTGCTTCTTCGGGTTTCATTATTTCTACGGTTATTGGTTAATGCTATTATTCTTATATTCGTTATATGCTAAAGAAATTCACCCTCATACTAATTTTACTTTTGATTATTGTATATTGGGCCTATCAGATATTCAGCTATAAATCCTCTGATTTTGATTCAGTCTCCGGATTCGTTATTAATGGTGTTTTGCTCTGTATTTCTGTGTTCTTAATTTTAAACTCACTTTCGGCATTGAAAAAATTATTCAACAAAGAAGAATAGTAGAGTTCTATATTCGACGGTTATTCTCCATACATTTCTTTGCAGCCAGCTTCGTGTTGAACTTCAATGTTATCTTTTTATTCATCTTGAGCAGTTGATATCTGTTTAAATTGCTTCGGAGGAATATCGCGCCGCCGCCTCGGTTATATAGTTCCCGATCTGACCCTTGAATGCCTCGGACAACAGCTTCTTCTTGTCTATGAAATTGAAGAGCTGGTCAAAACTGATCGTTCCCTTCATATATTGCACGATCTTGGCAAATACCTGGTTCTGTTCCTTGATCCGTCTATTATGGAATTGGGCGTTGTGGTCCTGTCTCTTCTTCCGCTCGGCCTTTCGCTTGTCATTCTGTTGTAATTGCCTTAGCCATTGTTTGGTATGGGCAAAGGCATTATGTGCAGTATTGTGCTTGTTGAAGTACGTTTGGGGGTTGGACCTGAGGACGAAATCGCCGTTCCGTATCGTTTTCTTGGCCCTACTGAGTCTGTATGCAATGTTGATGAACTCCCTTAGAAGGTCCTGCTTGTTGGGGATGCTGCCATTGTTCGTCCTGAAATAATCGTCCATGAGGATGTCGTAGGTATTGAACCAGCAACCGGTGTAGATGGTACGTCCGGCGAATAGCGATGCACAGATCCTCAGTACCTCCTGCACCAGCAGCACCTTGAACATCTCCTTGCTCAGTACGCCGATGTTGACCTCTGTCCTCAACATCGCCTGGCTGAGATCACGAAGGTGGTTGTCGTGCCTTCCCTCGAATAGTTCTGACACCAGCTCGTTTCGGTCAACGATCCTGGCACGCAGATTCTCGGACAGCCTCATTCTGTGGCCGGATCTCGGCGCCGCCCCCTGGTTTGCCTTTTTTGGATCCTCGATCTTCTTGGTGTTCTTGTAAATGTTGCCAACGGCGACCGAGAGAATTGGAGCCAAGGGCGACTCCTTATCAAGGCAATGGTTATCAACATTGCCTTTTATTTCATTATTACCTTTAAAAGGTACTTGTACACTATCTTTATCATGCAAACTTTGCATGATATTAATAGAGGAGAGATCCTTGGTGTCGTTGATGACCAGGAGCATGGGGTTGATTTGGAATGTCAATGGGCTCCTACTTCCATGATTCTGATAGTTGACGATCGCCCCGGTCTCGGCCAGTCTATAGATGTAGCTGCTGACGGTCCTGGGGCAGACGATGAACAGTCTGGCATTGTTGAGACGCCTGGATGCTTGGTACCTTGTGTTGAAGCTGATCTCTTGCACGGGTCTAATGGTGGGTTGGCCATGGCTCAACAACTTGCAGTTCTTTCTAGTGAGTTGCTCGTGGTATATTAGGATCAAGGCGTTGAAGGCTGCCTTGTGGCCGTCCGTTAGCTTTTGATACCTTCTCTTGCGCAACAACGGATGCGGACCGTTGCCGTTCCGTTGCTCCACGATCTGATTGTATTCCAGCAGCGAGATCTTGTCCTTGCCAAGGTCCTTTCTCAACCTCTCTAGTGCCTGGGCGGCCAAGTGCTCCAATTCATTCTCGACGATGTACGTGGTCACCTTTTCGTTGTATTCCGCCACCTTGGCGTTCTTTTTGTGCCGCTCGGCATTGTAGGCATCTGCGAACACCCTATAGTTCTGAAGGGTGAGGGACCGTTCCCTACGAGGTATGCTTGGCAGACTAACGACATCCGGGCCACGTTTGGAGACCGTTGTGGGTCCGTTGCTAGATTGCATCGTACTGGGGATCGGGTTCACGATGTAGTTTTCCTGTGGATTCATGAGCTAGTGGTTTTGTTCAACGTTTGATCGTATGAAAAGGGAACATCGGTCTTGGATGGTTGTGCTTTGTTGTGCATGAGCTGTGGTCTAAAAGGATATTTTTGAGAGACCAGGCCAAATAACCAACCAAACTGCCTTCGCGGCATTCACCTGGCCTCTCGTTTTACTTCTTTGATGACCGCCGGGGACGTTGCGTCCCCTTGCGATCATGCTATCAATCAATAACTGCTGTCATCGATCATCTTGGTGCGTTCTTGTCAATGGTATGTCCATAGCTCGCCTCTTTCGATGGCGATGCGTCTCACTTCTCCCCGCATGATCTTGTATTTGCCTGAGACCATGATCTTCTGCATATCGTCCACTTTTTGCTTTATGATGTTGTTGACCTGAACCCGCTGTATATTGCCCCATAGTTGCCCCTTCACGATCTCACTTACCGTCAATGCCTTCTTTCTCAACAGTCCCTTTTGTAGGCGCTCCAGACGCACATGTTCATTATGAAAGTGATCTAGGGTCGTTGGTGGTGGTGTGAAGTTTCGGAAGTTCGTTCGGTGACCGACACCATTGGTCGTTGCATGGTGGTTGCTTGTGGATGTTGCTTGCACCATCTGTGCAAATACCGCCTTCTGGTCCTTGTCCAGAAGTGAGTAGATCTCATGCACGGTATTTGCGGTGATGGCTCCCATCAGCTATGTACTTGACCGGTTGGTGGCGAGGACGGGACTTGAACCCACGACCTTTGGGCAATGGGCCCAACAAGCTGCCAACTGCGCTACCTCGCGATTTGAAATGATGGTATTTTTGGCTATTTTTGTCATACTTCAGTTATTATGCTTTCTGCATGATAATTGTGGTTTTAAAAGGAAGGTAGGGAGCTTGGTCGCTTCCTACCGTTTTTTTGTAATGGCCTGGCAATGGCGTTGTGGTCTAAAAGGATGCACCATTTTATCGGTGAGGTGCGGTGGTGCAACATTTTTGCTCCGTGCCCGTTTCAATGATGGAACGAAAGCAACATTGCTGCAACTGTTAAAGAACGTTTCAAAAAAAAAGGCAACGCGCTTTAAATTGTCGATTTAAACGTTGCCTCGGTTTACCAGAAAAAATGCAAAACCTAATTTTTTTTATGGTTCAATTGTTCTGGTTTGGAACAATGCCGTACATTGTTTCTCACTAAATCGACAAGTACAAATATATAGTTGAAATCATAATAAAAAAAATTAAAACGAACTAAATAAATCTTAATAAGAATATTTTATCTCATATTCTGGTAAATACGCGGCTTTGTCCTTATATATTTTTTATTTATGAAAGATTACCTTTTGATAAATCTATCTTATGTTAGAAAGCGCATAGGAGTCACACAGACTGAATTAGCAAAGGATTTGAATACTTCACAAAGTCAAGTAGGAAAATACGAAAAGGGCAATCCAAAACCCCCTATTGAATATATATTGGCGTTTTGTGAGCGCTTCGGAATTTCCCCCAATGATCTTTTGTTGAAGGACTTAAGGAGAGAACCTTATATAATTGAGGTAGACCTGTCTGAACAACAGAATGCAGAGAAGTCAATGGCCACGGCCGTTAAGGTACCTGGCCTTGATTCCTATTCCACCTCGCAGATAATGAACTTTATAGTGAAGAACCTGGACCGATTCAAAGAGGATCCTGTCTATAAGCTGTTCGTAGAATCGGAGATAAACGAATGGAGGATCCAGGAGCTGAAAAAGGAGCGCGAACGCCTACTAGAACATAAAAACAAAAAGGAGGAAAGCAATTAGCCACTGAAATCTATGTCCAAGTTCAATTTTAGGACGAAATTATCAATCTCAAGTTTTTTCACCACTTCATTTTGCTTACGTATCTTGCGCCTTAGGCGCTTGAGCAACTCTCTTTCACCTATATCACTATTCTCGTCCTCGTTCTCCAAATAGGCGTGCTGCAACGCCTCTAATTGCCGCATAGTCTGACTGTCGGAAAGTTGACCGCTATCGAACTTGTCCTTCAGGTTACGGACCTTTTCCAATAGCTGATCGAAGTTCATTGTTTGGCTTCTTTTTTGTTAATACCGGCCTTTATGGCCAGATCACCGAACTCTTCCAAAAACGCTATCTGGCTATTGCGCCTTTTGAACGCAAGGCGAAAAGCAAATTGGATGAATATCATGAGGCAGAAGAATATAAAGACACAGCCAATTGCATAGACATGTAGTAGGGCATCGTCCAACTTTATGGTAGGGTCAAAGACCCATATCATCTGTATGGCGTAGAAATAGACAGGGATGCAGTATGAGAGCTTGTGTGCCCTCAACAACGCCCCGAGCGTCAAAAGCATCGGAGATACACTCTGTGTAAAGACCCAAATGAAGGTTTGGGTGTCCTTGAATCCGAAATTGTTGTCGAACTCGAAATAAAAGACCTTGTCCAGGAACAGAATCGCACCGGACAAGGCAATTATTAGGGAGGCAAAGGCGCTAGTCGCCTCCCTGCTCACCGGGTCTTTCGACCTTTGTTCTATCGACATTGTATAGCTCAAAAATTTCTTGATCATCTTCATTGGTTTCTGTGCATGATTGAAGTGCGATAAGAGAGACAACAGCTACGAAAGCGATTAGGATTGTTTTCGTCTTCATTTGAGATAATTTTAAGGTTTTTACACCTCTAATTTACTTCATAAACCCTACAATCTATGTATTGTAACTATCTATTTATCAATTATTTGATCTTGCTTGGGAAAAATGGTTGGGGCCTTTGAAGTTAGTCAATAATGATCAAAATGCATTATGGAAAAACCATAATTCTTCTAAGGTTTTGACCCTATTATTTTTGAAGTAAGTTGGCCTAAGAACGACGCTAAATGACCTTGTTCTGAGCGAGTAATTTGACTAGGTAGTGGCATTACAGTCGCGGCAATAATTTATCACTAAGACATTAATTTCAAAATACTGAAAGCAATAGTTATTGTAATTCCCAGTATCCATGTTACGATTTTAATCTTCTGGTTGGTGTCAAGTGAAGACCAAGAAAAAGAATGATAATTAAAGCTCATTCTTTCAAAAAGATTTAGCTTGATAAACAATCTATGCTCCTTGAAAAACATTTTTAATAGCATTTCTTCAGGCATTCTGAATTGTGTTGATTCAGGATGCACTTTAATTGTCGATTCTTCATAAATATTTAGGTTGGGTAGTTTTATCTCATGAGTATATTCGAGGTTTTTGGTCTTTCTTGTATAGCTATCAATCTTGATAAGATCAGGTTTAAAATTAAATTCCTTGAATACTTTATATTCGGGTTTTTTAGGTTTCATTTTTATTGATTTCAGAATCGCATTCGTTCTTTCGTCTGGTATATCCAAATAGTGAACAGACCTTATTTTACCTAGCTTAATTACCACATACTCATTTAGATGTGTTTTACGTTTAGGTTCGAAGTATAATTTTTTCTTCATAATTAGTATAAAAGTACACTAAAATTCGTTTTTTGTGAAAGACATGCAGCCACCGCATTAACTACAAGTATCTATCCATTGGTAAGCATCATAACCCTTCTAATGCAACTACCGAAACTTTGGTGAGGATCAAGGACTCTTTCGGTCAATGACATTTAGATTTGTAGCATGAGACGCAAATACACTAATATTTTCGGAGAGTTCATCGACCTTGGGGGAGGGAATCGGGTTTCTCCGTTTCAGTTCAGACGATTTATGAACATTGTCTACTTGGAAGGAAAGATCGAAGCCATGGCCACCGTAAAGGAGCGATATAAGAACACAGAATACCATGATCGGCTGAATATGGATTTATTTAAAGCTCAACGCCAGTTAACAGATCTAACCCAGAACCAGGACCCGGACTCACTTTTGAAAGAAATGGTTAACTTGTCTCATAAATAAACCTAACTGAATTGAGCAATGTGTTACCACGTATCTAACAAGAGGAGTGCCCGAGAGATGGAGGACGCTTTCGATGCGCGCTTTGAAGATCCAGGAGTCTATCAGCCATTTTTCCATATGAGCGGATTTGAACACGGTTATCTGTATGGAATCATCCAAGAAGATGCCAGTTTAATTGAACCAATGCGATGGGGGTTCGTAGAGATGCAAGCTGCGAATGACGCCTATTATGATCATCGTATCGAAGAAGTGGAAGATATCGAGGGATACTGGAGAAAGAAAGGAGGCTACTCGCTGAACGGACAAGCGGAGCGTGTATTCGATTACTACGTCACTGCGGAGGCCATCCGTCACCGAAGATGTATCATCCCCGTCACGGGGTTCTATGAGTCGCGGCATGTCGGGAAGAACAAATATCCTTACCATATTGGCCCTAAGGATTTTCCTTATTTGGCACTGGCGGGTATTTACAATGAGTACGATACCGGGTTCTTCACCTGCAAGATCCTAACGGCACCGGCCAATCCTTTGATGGAAGAGATTCACAACAGCAAGAAGCGACAACCGGTGATGCTACATCCCGACAATTGGCAAAGATACCTGGAAAGCTCATTGAGCGATCAGCAAATCAGGGAGGTATTATTTACTGATACCAACCAGGAGCTGGAGGCGTACACCGTGACCAAGAATGTCACGAATAGCAGGGTTCATTCCAACACTGCCAAGAGCGTGGAAAGGTTAGAGTATCCGGAACTTTCAAAAGGACTTTTTTGATGAGTAAAGATATCAATGAGATTTTGACTGCACAATATTCAACTTCTTTACCGTGGTCCACATTAGCTTTTTTAGGGAAAAACAAAATAATTAATCGAACATACATTTATCTTTTTTTGGTTCCAGCTATTGCGAAATTTTTATCTCAAATAGAATCACCATTGAAAATCGCCTTAAATGACTACTTATTTGTTCTAGTAATTGAACTTCCGTTTAGCTGGAAACTCTTTTTTCTTTGCGCCTTGTTATTCACTGCAGGTTCTATTTTGTTCAATTTATTTTGCCCACAAATTATTAAAGAAAATGTATCCTTTTCTGATTTTCGTGACAGCGGCAAAGATGCCTCCCATTTAGAAAGTTATGGGGAAAATGTTGGTATAGATTATAAATTTTATTTTGAGCGAAAAGGGCTAAAAGATTATCACCAGCACATAGAAGAATTTAACTCCCGACTTGCGCTTTCATTTATTAAAAACCATCCATTTTTAGAAACATTTCATAAGTTACCGTTTATAGAACAACCAAAGATCGTGATATTCAATCAAATTCAATGGCTAATGAGTAGAACAGAATCTTATACGGAACAGGATGTTAAGTTGGTTTTTTGGGAATTGCACAAGTATGCAAATTTTCATTTTAACCGAATAAAGATTGCCATTTTTATCTTATACTTTTTAGGACTTATTTGTTTGGGTATCGTAATTCTTCAAGGAGCCTATGCAGTTTGGGCTTTATAACATGAATTTTATTATTATTAGACATCAACAATGGATTTTAAAATGTCTGTAATCTCTTGATGAAACTTCATTGTCTTACAATAAATTACTATTATTTTTATTGTACTGAGTTGATTCTTATTTTTCATCTGTTACCTACGGACAAAAACGACTTGCAAGTTCTCCTAAAAATGATAGTCGAATCCGAAGATTATGAGTCGGCTTGTATTATAAGAGATTTGATAAATGATTAATGACTTCTTGATTATGTGATTACTTTAATTAGCGATTCATCCCTTTCCTTTTCGCTAAACTTATCTTTGTACACTGTGTCAATATCACTCCTTTCATGCCCCATCAGCTCGCGGATAATATCAACATCGATACGCTCAAATTTTGCCAATGTCGCAAAGGTGTGTCGCATCACATTTACCGTCAATACTCCACCTTTTGGCTCCACCTCGATACCAAGCCTTTTCTGTGCGAGCTCGATCGATCGGTTCATGCTGCGTCTAAAGGTCCGGTATCCAAGATCGTCCTTTCGCCAGGGAAAAAGATATTCTCCTGGTTCCCTATATTTATCGATCAAAACCTTGGCCTTATCACAGACCAATACATCAAAGTCATATGCACGAGCTCCGAGCTTACTTCGCCGAAGATACATGCGGCCATTCACATATTGTGACGATTTTAGATGATAGATGTCTTTGAGATTCTGGCCACCCAAATAGAACTGAAGCAACAATAGGTCAACATAACGCTGCATCACATGATAGGGCAGCTTAGCTTCTTCCAACTTCCGGATACCCTCTTTTGATAGATACAGGTTCCGCACTCGTCTTCTCGGTATGGGAAGGTTCTTAAAGGCTCCATGAAAAGGTTTGTTGTCCGCCAGATCGGCGTTCATTATCATCGCATGAGAATATATTACGCTCAGCGCAGCGATGTAGTTTCTGATCGTCTTGTTCTTGTTCCCCATGGCCTTTCTGGCCTGGGAAAACTTTGCTAGGAATTGAGGGGTTACATGCGCAGCATCGATGTCCTCGGAAAAGTTTCTCCACTGTATCATGCAGTTGGAGATCCAGAAGGCGTACGAATCTCTGTTCTGATCTTCCAGTCTACGTACGAGGTCTTCAGCAACCTTGAACATATTACTGCCTCCTGGTGCCCTTTTATTGAGTAATTTTTTGATGCCGATATGTACATCATCCAACTCTATAAAGCTTTGCATGCCGGCACGAGTTTTCAGGTCCATGATCTTAACGTACAGATATTCGTAATCAAAGTGGGAGGGAAGTGGAATCGATTTGAGCTGGTCCCAATCCTTTTCATTGGATTTGCCGATGGTCTCACGTTTCGTCTTTCCCTTGTGGGTCACCACCAACTTGATGGGGTAGCGGCCATCGATTTCACCATCGGATTTGTAGAGCTTGATGCTGGCTTTCATCGTAAATTATCGTACAATTATCGTACAAAACTTAACGTAAAGTAAGCAATATTTAACGATAATCATCAATTTTTACGATCAAAATATTTGGTTCTATGCAACAAAAAACCCCTGTAAATCCTTTATTTACAGGGGTTTTTACTCTAGTGACCTCGGCAGGATTCAAACCTGCAACCTTCTGAGCCGTAATCAGATGCGCTATTCAGTTGCGCCACGAGGCCGATTCAATAATCTTCTGCGGGCGAGCCCGCCGAAGCGAAATGCCTTCGCGTTTTTGCGTAGGCGGGTGCAAATATATTTGTTTTTAAAATAAGAGCAAAGCGCTCGCGCCAAAAAATGTAATTTTTATCTGCTTACCTCAGTCCAAGGCATTGGTGGTAACATAATAGCGCCAACCGACAATGGCCAATTGCCATTTCTTTGCTTTACTCAAGTCCAATCTTCTTTTGGTAAATGATGGTAGCAAGAGCTTGTTCAGCTTAGCCAAAAATGTGAACCACGATTTTTTCATTTTGCTAGATTGTTCAAACAAAGATAATCGAATAAAAAAACTCGCCAAACAAGGCGAGTTCTTCGGACTAAGTTAAATATGAGGCTTAACTTTTCTTCTTTAACAAGCTTTCTTTCTTGGTAGTCACAATGAGAGCGCCATCTTCAGCTTTTTCTCCAAATAGCGTTACTGCCTTTTCGCCTTTGTAGATATTTAACTCATCAATGGTCTCAGGGTCTAGTTTGCGAAGTTTTTCTAAGGAAGATGGCTCGCCATCAATTTGAACAAAGATGTTGTCATTCTTATTGTTTAATCCATTTGTTTTGAAGAGCCAAGTTCCACTTCTTTTAATGATTATTTTTTCGTCATCTTCCTCATTTTCTTCTTCCTCTTCATTCTCCTCCTCTTCCTCGATGATGACATCGTTAATTTCATCCTTTATAACTTTGATGACCTCAATCTTTCCATCGCCTCCTTTTTTTCGGATCACTTTGATGTCCATGTCTTCTAGCGCATCCTCGTCCACTTCTTTACCGTTCATGTAAACCTTCTCTTCACCATTCTCGCTAATGACCTTTATTTTTTTAACATCATCGTCAACATCGATATGGATTTTTTTCTTATGCTTCTTATGTTGATGCTCTTTATGCTTGTGTGATTTGCCGCTACTGATATTTACTTTTTGCGCCTCTGCATCGAAAGTGATATAGATGGGGTCAATCGGAGCATCATCATCAACAGAAACTATAGCGTTAGAGCTACTGCCATCACTTTTATATTTCGTTTCTACAGTAATCCTGTTGATCTCATCGTTCTTGTCGTAGCGAAGTTTACTATACTTGAACATCACTCCCTTTTCCTTCAATTCCTTTTTTATTCTTTCTAATTCTGGTTTGGTCGTTTTCTTCGTTATCGTAATTTTAATAATTTTATTTGCCACAAGAACTGGGTCCAAATGCTTGCTGATACCCTTGAAGTCGGTCTTTAGTTTTTTGACCTCTGATGATGTGGACTGTCCACCATTCTTATAGTTCTTCTTAGAATTTTTAGTTTTGAAGTGGATGTAGCCAGAAGGGTCGATGGCACTGTTTTCCTTCAGGATCTCAAAATGAAGATGGGGCCCTGTAGACATCCCCGATGTTCCTACATGACCTATAACGGTTCCTGCATCGATTTTTTGACCAGGGCTAACCGTATAATCCTCGAGATGAAGGTATTTGGTACTAAAACCATTCTGGTGGGTGATCACCACAAAATTCCCGTTTTGTTTCTCATGGGTTGCAATAGATACTGAACCATTGGCACTTGCCATTACAGGAATACCTTTGCTCGCAACAAGGTCGATACCTCGATGTAATTCTATCTTCTTGGTAAAAGGACTCTTCATCTTTCCGTAGCCGGCTGACACTCTTTTGATCTCCGATGCTTTTATGGGACTAATAAAAATAGGGTCGGGCGTTGCTGCCGTATTAACGACGGGAGCCGTAATAGGGTCTAGTGTCGGTGCTATGAATTTTGTAACCTCTCTAGTGTTGAAACTTGCCAAGAAAAATGCCAGTAAGGGTAGCACGATCGCAAATTTCCATTGATGTTGTCTTTTAGACGCTTGTTGATTGATCATAACGATTCGTTTTTTGATTAATGAATTGAAAAAATTGTTGGTGACCACCGTACAGTAATTATTCAGTGACACCTTTAACATGGTATGCTGATAGCTCTTTAGTGAGGCCATTGATGAGGCAGCCTCGCTATCGGCGATGAACTCTAAATTCTGTTGAATACTTTTCTTATATAACCAGGCAAGTGGATTGAACCACTGAAATGCTAAAAACAGCTCCGACAAGATCATATCAATGCTATGCCATTGCTTGCAATGTATCTTTTCGTGAGCAATGATGGCACGAAGTTCCTCCTCGCTGTAGGAGGCAGGATTGTATATGATACGATTGAAAAAGGAGAAGGGAGATAGTTGTTCTTTGATCTCTACAAAGATGAATCCTTCTTTTGTGAATGCTCGCTGTTTTCTTAATAGTTTCCATAATGCTGCGAATTGAAAAAGCATGCGGAAAAAAACAATAAAGACCCCCGAGAGATAAATAGAGAACAATACGGTCCACCAACTAATTGATGTACTTGTTTCTAACGTTTGCTCGCCACTCGCAGTTGCTTCGATGATTTCATCATGTGCAGTTGCGAATGGAACGATAGGTTCACTCTCAATGTAAACATATTGGGTGAAAACAATTAATGGTAGCACTAATGAGGAGGCCAGCCCAATAATCAGAAAATGCCGGTTTTGAGTAAAGAAGGTCTCTTTTCTCAAGAACAACTGATAGGAGAAATAAAAGATGGCCAAGACACCTACAGTTTTTAGCAAATAAATAAAAAATGCCTCCATTAGTCTCTGTTTTCGATTAGTTTGATAATTTCCTTGAGTTCGTCCACACTTATCTTTTCTTCTTTGGCAAAGAAGGATACGACATTCTTGTAATTGCTATTGAAATAGGTGTCTATCGCTTTGCTCATAAAAGGCTTTCTGTATTCTTCACGAGTGACCTTGGGATAATAGCGATGCGTTTTTCCAAAAGCTTCGTGTCCCACAAAACCCTTATCTTCAAGATTCCTGACAATGGTGGAAAGGGTGTTGTAGTGTGGTTTTTCACCTTCATACTCTGATAGCACTTCCTTTACAAATGCTTTTTCCAATTTCCAGAGGATGTTCATTACCTCTTCTTCTTTATTGGTGAGTTTTTCCATAGAGATAGACTAGCGATCATATTCGATGGGTCAAACATACAACGAAAAAAATAGTTATACAACTATAAAAATAGTTATTTAACGAAATTTTTAGTTTTTCGTTGTGGTTAAAGGCATTTCATGCTACAAAGTGTCTTTTAAGGTCGAGTGACCCCTTCTAAAAAGTTGGCAATGGCAGCATTGTACTGTTCAGGTTCTTCGATACATGCGGTATGGCCTGCATTTTCTATATAGACAAGTGTAGCACCCATAATGTTTTGGTGGATAAACTCTGCCTTTGCCGGTACTGTGGCCTTGTCTTCATTCCCTACAAGGATCAAAGTAGGGCAGGAGATATTGCCGAGTTCGGATTCCACACCTTTGCGTTCGATGACACCCGTGACTGCTTTGGTAATGCTTTTTTTGTTATTGGTAAGCGCTGTGGCCCATTCGCTCATTTCATCGTCTCTATCGGGGTCATTTAAGAAGGTTTCCCCAAACATGATCTTCATTACTGGTTTTTCCACACTTTTCACTCCGAAGAACTTCACCATCGTTTTCAGCAAGTTGTACTTAAAGGTAAAGGGTTCTGGTTGGGCCGAGGTTTCCATAAGGATCAAGGATTTCACTAGGTCGGGTCGTCTGGCCGCTAGGCGCATCGCAACAAATCCACCCATCGATAGTCCTCCGAAATGTACAGGTCCAACGTTCAACCTCTCTATCAGCATCACGGTATCCTCATAGAGTTGATCCATATCATAGCCATTTTTTGTAACCTCGGTCCTTCCTTGTCCACGATGATCATAGGTGATCACTCTATAATTCACTTTGAAGTGTTCTACCTGTTTGTGAAACATCTTTCCGCTCCAAAGAAGGCCATGAGAAAGCATAATGGTTTCCTCACCGCGACCCTGAATTTCGTAATAGTACTGACAGTCGTTAATCGTAATGGTTGGCATACTGGGTTGGTTTGTCTTCAAATATATTAAATTCCAAAGGAGCAGCGCACCTGTTCTACCCATCTTACGTCTTATAGAACATTCATAATTCATATTTGAACATTCATCATTCAATATCCTATCTTTGCCAACTGAATTGACCGATCCATGTTGTCACTTTCCGATTACACCAAAGAATTCAAGTATAATCTAAAACTGGCCTTTCCAGTAATGGCCGGAATGATTGGTCATACACTGGTGCAATTCTTTGACAATATCATGGTAGGGCAACTTGGAACAGCAGAATTGGCAGCAGTGTCTCTCGGCAACAGCTTCCTTTTTATCGCGATGAGTATCGGTATCGGTTTTTCTACCGCCATCACACCCTTGGTTGCCGAAGCCGATGGGGAAGGACATACCGAAAAAGGAAAGCAGGCCTTTAAACATGGCTTATTCTTGTGTACCGTACTGGGAGTTTTACTCTTCGCATTGGTCTATTTTGCGAAGCCCTTAATGTACTTTATGGACCAGCCCGAAGAGGTGGTAGCCTTTGCGAAGCCCTATTTGGATCTGGTGGCGCTTTCTATGGTACCACTGATCATGTTTCAAGCATTGAAGCAGTTTGCCGATGGACTTTCGGAAACCAAGTATCCCATGTACGCCACGCTGTTGGCCAATGTGGTGAATGTAACACTCAATTATTTGTTGATCTTCGGAAAGTTTGGCTTTCCACAGCTGGGCATCGTAGGGGCTGCTTTGGGAACCTTGGCCTCAAGAGTGATCATGCTCATTTTTCTATGGCTTATATTTCAGCGTAAAAAGAAATTTCATCCCTTTGTGAAGCAGTTGAATTTTCGCATCATTAAGAGCAACATCCTAAAGAAGATCATCAATCTAGGTTTTCCTTCGGCATTGCAGATGTTCTTTGAGGTAGCCATTTTCACCGCGGCGATCTGGTTATCTGGCATCTTGGGCAAGAATCCTCAGGCGGCGAACCAGATCGCACTGAATCTAGCTTCCATGACCTTCATGGTGGCAACAGGCTTAAGTGTCGCTGCCATGGTCCGTGTTGGAAATCAGAAAGGGCTGAGGAATTTTAAGGAATTAAGGCGTATCGCCTTTTCGGTCTTCTTTTTGGCCATTCTGATCGAAGTGGTCTTCGCGATCTTTTTTATGGTGTTCAACCAGCAGTTGCCAAAGATCTATGTAGATCTCGATGACGCCAAGAATTTTGCAGATAATACCGAAGTGATCGGCATCGCGGCCAAGTTATTGATCGTCGCTGCCTTGTTTCAGATATCCGATGGAATACAAGTGGTGGTCTTGGGCGCGCTTCGTGGATTACAAGATGTGAAGATCCCTACATGGATCTGCTTCGTGGCCTATTGGCTCATCGGCTTTCCACTGAGTTTGTATCTGGGCCTTTTTACCGAATGGAAGAGCACTGGAATTTGGGTCGGACTCTTGGCAGGACTCACCGCTTCGGCCATAATGTTGTATATTCGATTCGATATTTTGACCAAAAAACTGATTGCCTCAAAGGTTCAAGTTCAATAACTAAACATTTCAATACTGTTAGATGGAAGTACCAAAATTCTTATTAGGCGATAACACCGATCATCCCGATGATATCTTTATCATACACACTGAATTTCCTAGATTTATCATCAACCTTAAAAATGATGAGATCGAATGGTTTGAAGAATTTGATCGAGAAGATGAAAAGGAATTGGCTGCAGAGACCGAGAATATGGTGAGTGCCGCAACCGAGTTCTATGATCGTGAAATGGCCAGGTACGAAGACGGATAATGTTTGAAGAACTCATAAAATATGATAAAGAGCTATTTCTGTTCCTCAATGGATTGGGAAGCGAATCCTGGGATGGCTTTTGGATGTTTATCACCAACAAATGGGGCTCGATCCCTTTGTACCTGCTTTTGTTGATCTTATCCTTTCGTTATTTTGGTTGGAAGATGACCTTGCTGATCATGTTGAGTGTGGCGTTGATGATCACTGCAACAGACCAATTGGCCAATCTATTCAAAGGCAGTTTTGAGCGGCTGCGTCCCTGCCATGATGATGAAATTCTTCACCAAATGCGTTTGGTAAAGTCGTACTGCGGAGGAAAATTCGGATATTTCTCTGCGCATGCAGCCAACGCTTTCGCCGCTGCCACCTTTTTTGCATTGTTGTTGAAGGAAAAGATGCAATGGTTTCCACTTTTTTTACTCTTTTGGGCCTTGACCGTGGCCTACAGCCGAATCTATATCGGGGTCCATTTTCCATTGGACATCGTAACCGGTATGAGCTTCGGAATGCTTTTGGGTTGGGGATTCTTCAAGTTGAAAAGCGTTATTGAAAGAAAAGCAGATTGGTTTTCATCCTAAATTGACCGTTCCCCGCCCGAACGTGTCGTTCGGTACCTGCCCGACAATGTCATTCAGGCGGGCGGGAGGGGAGTGATCCCGAGTCCTCGGGATCATATCGAGAACTGGTCGCCGGCAAAAAAGTCCATTTCTAAAGAGTACTTCTCGATACTAATTATGTTCTTTTCAATCACAAAGTTCACTCGAAATGACATTACGATTTTAGCGCTAACAGATACTGCGCCGCAGCAAAAGGCGTGGTCTTGTCCTTTTCGATGAGTTGTAGTTGTGCTTCCAATTCCTTCTTTATTTTTTTGTCTTGGTAGAAATCGGCTTTCAAACGTTCATCGATGGTCTGTAATAACCAAAATTTGTTCTGTTCCTTTCTTTTCTTCTGAAAATGACCATTATCGGAAGTGATTTCCATATAATTCGAGATCATTTCCCAAATTTCCGGAATGCCTTCATTGTTGATCGCCGAGCAGGTGGTGACTTCGGGCTGCCAACCCGATTCCTTGGTCGGGTAGAGGTGAAGTGCCCTTTTGAATTCGGTACGCGCGATCTTGGCAGCCTTTAGATTATCTCCATCTGCCTTGTTGATCACGATGGCATCGGCCATTTCGATGATACCCCTCTTGATTCCTTGCAACTGGTCTCCAGCGCCGGCCAACTTCAACAATAGGAAGAAATCTACCATACTATGTACGGCGGTCTCGGATTGTCCCACGCCCACCGTCTCTATTAAGATCGTATCAAATCCGGCCGCCTCACAGAGAATGATGCTTTCTCGAGTTTTACGAGCGACCCCACCTAAGGATTCTCCCGAAGGCGATGGCCGTATAAAGGCATTCTCATCTTTCACCAAGGCTTCCATCCGGGTCTTATCGCCTAAGATGCTTCCCTTCGTCAACGAACTGCTGGGATCCACAGCCAAGACCGCTACCTTTTTTCCTTTGGTGGTCAAAAAGGATCCGAACGTCTCGATAAAAGTACTTTTTCCAACACCTGGAACTCCGGTGATGCCGATTCGTACCGACTTATTGGCATGCGGTAAACATTGGTTGATGATGGTATTTGCCTTTTCGGTATGTTTGGAATTGGTGCTCTCTACCAAGGTGATGGCGCGACTCAGCGCTGTTTTGTCATTCGCAAGGATTCCCTTTACCAATGCTGAAACAGTAGGTTGCTTTTTTCGTTTCTGCTGGATTTTAGCGATGGCATCAGCGCTGGTGATCTCTGGGGACGGGATGCCATCCTTTTCGGAGAGTGCTGAGGTATGTGTAGTTTTTTTATTCAAAAGTTATAGGTGTCTTCACACAAATTTAAAGATTCCTTTTGAGCGGCATTCAATTTTCTTGTTTATCTTCATAGTGAAAATTAAAGAAGAAAGCTATGACAACTGTATTTGAAAGTTCTGCAACGAATAAAGGAGGAAGAAACGGACATGTGACCAGCGAATCGGGATTGATCGATCTGGACTGTAAGATGCCCAAAAGCAATAAAGACAAAAGCGATACCCACACCAACCCAGAGGAATTGTTTGCTGCGGCCTATTCGACCTGCTTTGGTGGTGCACTGGAGCATGTTGCCAAAGAGCAAGACTTGGGCGATCTAGGCGATTTTAGCGTCACCGCCACCATTGGTTTTGTGATCGATGAGGATGGGGTGATCATCGAGGCTACTTTGGATTGCTATCTGCCAACCTTAGATAAGGAGGCTGGTGAAAATCTGATCAATGATGCTCATGAGATCTGTCCTTACAGCCGCGCGACCAGAGACAATATCGATGTGACCCTGAATTTGTTGGTGGATGCCTAAAAAGTAGCCCTGTCAGGTTTTTATAATCTGACAGGGCTGTAAAGATTTGTTAACAGTTTTTAGTGTGTCACTATTTTTTCATTCGGCGTTTAAGATTGGATCTTAGATGAAGGTCTTCAAATGGGTCGCAGGTGTTGCCTCATGGCTAGCACTTTGTTTCTAAACTAACTTGCGAGCGCTTGTTTTCTTACTTGGTGTTTTATTGTAAACGGGCTTTATGCATTTTAGACTCTTAGAGTTCCACTCCGTAATAGATAAATACAAGGGCTGCAGTATCAAAAAATCCGTGAGCAAAAATATTGAACCACAAATCATTCTTACGAAGATGAAAGATGATCGCGTAGAGCACACCGAGAATGCCTGTTATTATTTGTCCACTTACACCTTGATAGGCGTGACTGAACCCAAAAATGAGACCGAATAGTAGAATGTTAATAACAAGACTTATTTTGCTAGAGCCAAAAAACTTGGTAAACTGCCTCATCAAATATCCTCTGAAGACAATTTCTTCTCCAAAAGCGGCCGATACCCAAACAAAAACTAATAGACCTAAAATTGCAGGCAGGTTCCCTTTGTAAGGTTCAAATACAGAAAAGTCCATGGGTTGTCCCGTAAGATTCGTAATGATCGGAATCATTATATAGAAATAAAACAAAAAGAGCGCTGTGCCAAAAATTGGTGCTAAGATCAGTAGGCTTTTTGCTTTCAATCTTTTACGTTGAAAGCCTAAAGATCTGAAACAATCTTTTTTATACTCTATAGCGCTTGCCACTAACACCACTAAAGGACCTAAGATTACTTGATAATAATCTGTTAAGTAGAGGATACAGCAAGAAATAATAGCAATTGCTGGTATTAATTTCGTAGTTAAAAGGGTTTTGTTCATTTTTTTATCGTTTTTAGTTTAAAGCGAAGTAAAAACGATAACGCTAGATATGCAGGGGTTTACGGCTGATTTTTACTGAATGGTAGCAAAATAATGGCTGAATAATCATTGTTTTTATAGCTTGTTCTTAAGCCAGTGCATAAATTCTTGTTTCTTATACCGACTAATATTTATTTGAAAAGGTTTTTCGCTAGAGATCATTGGTTTAAGTACTACGGATAGTTTTCCATTTTCTATAGACCGCACTTGTTCAATGGAACGAGGATGAAGTATAGTTTGTCTATTGGCTCTGTAAAAATTTAGCTCGCTGATCTTACTTTCAACTTCATTTAAAGTAAAATCTGTACTAATTGTAGTACCATCAGTTTTTACGATATATACTATTTTGTTTTCACTATATATAAAGGCAATCTCAGCATACTTTACTAGAGTTATTTTACCGCCTTGTTGCACCTTAAGTGTGCCTTCTTTTGAACTAAGTTTGTGAAGTTTATAAATATCAATTGAAAATAAAAGAGCAATGGTGAGCGCACAAATTAGTAAGGTCACTGAAAGCCCCTTTAGCAGATGATAAATACTGTATACTTCAGGTCCATTGATCAAACCGTTTAAACCAAAATATAAGAAAAGGTAAAGTACCGTGATATAACCTAACGTCGACAACAGAAAACGCAATAGTGTTTCTACATTGATAGCTTTGGTAAAGTATCTCTTTTTAAAATATTTGAAATTAAAACGAGCTATAAGAATTACTACAAATCCTGAAATGATCGAAACTACAATTGGCAATAAAGGAAATTTGTAATCTTTATTGAACGGGAAGTTTTTTGGCTCAAAAAGATGATTGGATAAAATAGAAAGAATTATGATTATGAAGCCGTTTCTAAACCAAAAATTTGAAAAGCTGATATATTCTTTAAAAGAGCTAATTGTTGATCTCATTGAAAATTTCAATCTGTCGTTTTGTTTTTTCAAGCTTATGTTTAGCGTTCGGGCTATAAGTAGTTGCGACTTGCCTTCGACAAGCGTGCCGAGCTGGCGTCTCGACTTTCATAAGCAGGCTTGTGCCAGCAATTCATCTTATACTTTGCAACACATTGTATTTGAGGTTCTATTTTTTTATGAACTTCGTAAATCCACTACGATCACTTCCAATTAACTCTAAATAGTAAATTCCTGTATTCAAATGGTCTATAGGAATCTTCATAGAACTCATGAATCGATTGGATTCTATTTTTTGTCCTATTTGAGAATAAATGGAGTACTTGATAAAGCTATTCTTAGAGGAAATAAACAAAGTATGATCGGAAGGATTCGGGTATATGATCGAAGTATCTGTTGTTAGATCCAGTTCATGTACTCCCAATATGCCTCCGGTATTTATTCTCGCAAGTCTATTTGTGGGTGTCGTATCGTACATGTTGAATTGAAAAATTCCTCCGATAAGAATTTTACCATCCTCTTGAATAGCGCACGTTTCTAGTTTTGAATTTGGGCCTAAGCCCATTCCGGCGTTGAAGTCGGTGTTCAATGATCCGTTTGCGTCGTATAGAACAATGCTTTTTGCAGGATTACCGTTAATAGAGGTTCGAGAACCGACCACCACAATATTACCATTACTGGCAACGGCTATTTGACTTGGCGAGCTAATTCCTACGGCATAATTGTTATAGGCATCTAATACACTAAAAGCGTTGTCGAGCGTGCCATCTGCATTTAGCCGCATCAAATTCTTTACACTATCTCCATTATAGCTACTATTTTCACCCCCTACTAATATTTTATCATTATCGAGTACGGTTATCGCAGTAATTTCGTTGCTCGGCCCAGAGAATGTCGTATTACCATTTTGAAAGGTCGTATCTAAACTTCCATCTTGATCTATACGAGCGATGTATCGAGAATTAACTCCGTTGTACCTGAAAAAAAAGCCACCAACCAGAATTTTACCATCCGATTGGACGTCTATCGTTTTAATATAAGGAGTTACGCCAGCAATGTTTGCTTCAAATCCAGCGCCTCCCAAATTGAACGTGGTGTCATGGCTGCCGTCAGCATTTAAACGTACCAAGGTTCTTGTACCACTTTCTGCGAAATCATTCAAAATCCCCGCCAACAAAACTTTTCCATCTGGTAATACATGAAAATCATACGCAGGGCTACTCTGATTAGAGTTATGAACTACAGTAAATGAAGTGTCTCTTGAGCCATCGCTGTTTAGTTTTACAATAAAATCACAATCTTGATCATTGTATCTAGAAATGGAACCTGCAATAAAAATTTTCCCATTAGGAAGTACTTTTACTTTATATACAATTCCCGAAGGCCCAGATCCTATATTGAAGCTGTTGTCCAAACTTCCATCTGGATGAAGACGTGCCAATCTATTTATGCTAGTGCCATTATAGGAAGTGAAACTCCCGGCAATGATAATTTTGCCATCGGGTTGGATGGCGATCGATTCCACATTCGAACTAGCTCCACTTCCGATATCGAAAGCAGTGTCTAAAGTGCCGACCTGAGAAAATGATAAATGGGTTATGATCATCAGGGCAACTATCGATATATATAACTTCATGATTTTCATTTGTTTGTTTTTAAATGATATTCAAGGATCTCATATTGCGCTTCGGTTCGTCTTCCTATAAAATGCTAAGTGAATAGGCGGAGTATCTGCGAGACGCGAGCGAATCGAACTGGCACCAGCAATTTTTAGAAACCTGTCCTGAGCGCAGTCGAAGGATAGGCGAGGACCTGTTTGCCGACAGGCAGGCAAGCAACCTGCCAGAACGACGCTATCGGGCTGGTCACTTGTAGCCATTGTTCGCCATAGATCTTTTTATCATTTCATAAGTGAAGGTTACGACCCTGTCTTCATTGTTTAGTTCTTGTTCAATTGAATTTTGCACAAAGTGATCGGGTTTGATGCCGTGTCCATCATTTTTAAATCTTACATTCATTTTCCAAAGTGCGTAGGGTATAAAAGCATATACCTTGGAATTGGGCAGACCTATGACCAACCAATCTCCACTTGTGTTCTGCACTTTGTTCCCTCCAGTTTCATCGCCTATAAAAGTGGCTTTTCTGTATTGTTTGACAAATGAGGAAAACTCAGCTGCTGCCGATAACGTACTTCCATTAGTTAAAATATATAATTCGCCTTGAAAATAATTCTTTTTGGGCTTCTTTCTTTTCATACCATCGGAACCAGTTATTGCCCGATAATATCCATCATCACCTTTCTTGAACGCCCAACTTGATATGTTCTTCTGATATTGACTTATTTCGGGAATTATCGAAGGGTCCCAGTCTTTGTGTGATCTATAAACATCATCATAAAATATAAACTCTTCTCCGTAGATATAGGAAATAAGCTCTTCAACGGATGCTGTATGGCCGCCTCCATTATTCCTGATATCAATGATCAGGTGGTTGATATTTTGTTTCTTGATCTCTTTGAATAACCTTTTAAGCTTTGATGAGTATTTGGCTTTTTTTAGGGGATATAAATTGAATGTTTCTACCTTTAATGTAGCTATAGAATTCTCAATTGAAAATTCTAAGCCTCCGTGGTCGAAGAGTTCATCTGTTTTATGACTGAATTTCCCAAAGGGGATGTTCTTCAGCGTGATTTCTTTTCGTGTCGTACCCTCTAAAATTACGAGCTGCGTTTGGGGTCGGCTTCCATAATGCAGGGCATATGTTCTGCCAAAATTATAGATCAATTCTTCGGTCGGTTGCGTCCGATTATTACCATCCCTTTCTTTATATCTCAACAGCTGATCAAAAACTTCACCAATGGCTACTTCATCAATGGACACTATTTCTTTTCCGATGATTTCTTGGTTTGTAGCCTCTTTTATATAGAACTTCTCGTTATCCTTATAAATTTTGAAAGAAGGCATTAGGCCATCTGTGCCTATCTGTTCTGGATTTATGTGAAACCAGGTGTGGCCATTTTTTATAAAGGTATTAAGCTCACTGAGCTTTTTATAAAATTCCAAGGATGAGGCATCGCTCAGATTCACCTTGGTTTCCGAATACCATTGCTCAAATGCCGCCTTTGTAGTATATGTATATAGCCCTGTATGATATGCTTCGAGGTTAGCTTTTAGAACATCCAGGTCTTTTATCAATAATTCTTTATCAATTTTCTTTTGCCCTAGAATAGTGTTTAATGGTAGAAAAAGAAGTAGTGAAAGAAGTAATTTATTCATTCGCGCGCAATGTTTTTATATTTATGGCTGACGGTCTCGGGGTTGAAACTTAGCGCGTAAAAAGGTACTAACTTTTTGGATCAACACAGAGACGAATTTTAAATTTTGTTTTTAGGTCTTTTCGTTTTAAAAGCCCACCGCAGGACGATGACGACCAAAATAGAAAATAAGGTGCGAAGTCGTAAATTAAAAATGGGTGGTCTTAGTAAATATAAATAAGCACTTGACTTTACAAGTAGCGTTGAAACTAAAGACCCGCATCCCAATAGCTATCGGGATGCAGGAGTAGGCGAGCACAAGCAGTTGTTTTTTAGCTTAGTTCTTTGTTCTGCAATGTGTTTTCTATTTCGTTATATACATTTGGGTTATGTTTCTCCATATAAAATTCGGGATTAGGTATTTCCGTAAACCCAAACTTTTTATAAAGCCATTCAGCTGTATTAGTTAATAAAATCCAGCGTCTTAATCCTTTAAGATTTGGGTGGCCCATTATTTCATTCATAAGCCATTTACTCAATCCCTTTCCTCTATATTCCTTTAAAACATAGACATCTCCTAAATATGCAATAGTTGAATAGTCTGAAATTATTCTAGCAAAACCGATTTGCTTGTTTTGGTAATAAAGTCCAAAATTCAAAGAGTTTTCAATTGATGTTTTCAAAGTATTGATTGGAATTCCGTAAGCCCAATCAGTTTCGTTTGAAAGGAATTTGTGAATACTCAAAATATCTAATTTATCCTTGTCAGTTGAAATGGTATAATCACCTCTATGTGTTTCTATAATTTTCAATTCAGTTTTTTTAATTAATGCCAGCGTTTAGCATAAAAGGTCATTTTAATGCCATTTATAAATTGTTAGCTACTGGTTTCTTTATTAAATATAGTCAGAGAATTCCAATAGTGTCCCATCTGTCCTCTTTTCTCCATTTCTTTTCTATCAATCTTATCTGGCAATGCAGTTTTCGATTCACATTTTAGTCTATTTTGGAAATTATTAAAGCCCTTGAATCGCTCAAATACGTAGTCCCAAGTGGAAAAATAATCGAGCATCCAATTTAATTCATAATCAGTGATACCTTGTTTCAGTCTTCTGTCAAGAGTCTTAATTATTCTCTCTTCAGCATCAGAATCAAGTTCGCCAATTCCTGTTAACCAAGTCGGTTCACTTGATGCATACCAAATGATAAATAATCCTCTCTTAAGCGCTTCGAGGTTGTTTTTAGATAATCGAGAATATTCCTGATGAATTGATCGGTACTCTCTTGTAATTCCAAAATAGACGACTTGGTCAGCCTTTTCTTCAATGGTTCCATTAAGTTGTTCAACTTTGCAGTGGAGTTCCAACTCCTTTTTTGCGAGTTCATCTATATTCATCTCTACTTGTAGCTAATGTTTGATAAACGTGTCGTAGCAAGGCAAAATGTTACCCTGCTTTTGGGTTTTCCTGCCTCGCCGGCAGGCAGGTCTGCGCATCGATTGCTAACTTTTCCTTTTTTCAAGCATTGTGTCTTACAAAATATACAATAACCATTAGATCTATTACTAAGTAGCTATGATCATATATATAGTATTGTGCGGCGTTTTTATATTTTCCGTTTAAGTTTATTGAAGCAATGTTTACTTTCAAATATGTTGGATAAATCATTGATCAATTTCTTTGCCCTACTTTTCTTTAAAACAGGAACAAAACAACTTATAAATCCAAAATCTCTAGTTTTAAAAAACAGTTCTAAATACAATTCAGTCTCTTTTGGTTTGAAAACTTCTTCCGAACTTAAATCGACATATTCGTCATTAATTTCCACAAATAACTTGTCTAATAGACTGTATTCAGCTAAAATTCTGATAACACCTGCATTCTTTTGGTTGTCAGATTGGATTTCAATGCATGGATTTAGTTCAGGATTTTCTACTCTTGCCTCCATGGTTGTTCCGACATAAAAATCAGAATTCGGCAAAAGAATTATCGTATTTAAAGATCTAGAAGAATTTTCTAATTCTGTTCGAATTTCTAAATAATTCAATGTTTTTTGAGAAAAAGACTGATTGATCGTCAGAGTTATTATGAAGCAAATTAATATTCTCATTCAGTTTTATATGTTGCAGAACGGTTTTGGCTATGGTTTGTGGCGGCCTTTGGGCGGCTGAATCGGCATGAGACAATTTGCGGAGCAAATGTGGGAAGCGTTGCAAAGCAACGCGTGCGATTCAGCCATGCGTTCGGAGGCGCCTCGACATATTTTTCAGATGGAAAGGTAGTTAATTTTGTGTAGGAATCTGAATTCGCTTAACCAACTACGCCATGAATTATATACGTTGTACCTGTTGCACAAGTTAGGAAAAACTACCATATCGAAGGTCGTCAACTTCATTTTAAGCCATGCAAAAATGAGCTGTCATATAGTCTGATGGCATAGAGAACGCCCTTGAACGGGCGCATTTTCAATCAATATCTCCAAAATTAGAGGCTTGTGCAACGGTTACCGGTGTTGTATGGCGTTTTTATTCATCTTTTATTTTAAGCCATTGTTCATAGGTAACGACTTGCTTTTCGTCATTCCCTTTTGTCTTTCCAGGTAAAATACCGATGAATTCAAGATAATGTCCGTCTGGGTCGCTGAAATATATGGATACAGCTGGCATCCAACAGAAAACCATTGGCTTTTCATTATTGTCTTGCAGAAAATTCCAATAGTTTAAGTTGTGAGATTTTAAAAAGTCAACCGATTCATTTATTATCCATTCAGGGTCACATTCGAAAGCGAAATGTCGTAAATCAATTTCTTCTTTCGGTTTTTCCCATAATCCGAGCATTGCTTGTTTATCTTTTCCTATCCAGAAGAAGGCGGTCCTCCGTTGCGCTTCAAAGCGACACTGTTTTAGCCCAAGAACTTTAGAATAAAATTCGATTGAGTTTTCCAAATTCTCAACGTACAAATGTGTTTCATAAAGTCCTTTTATCATGATCTATTTCGTTTTTTCAAATGCCATACGGTCTTGTATATGAAAAGTAGCGGATTTTTAAGCACTAATTTTTCGGTTTATCACTGACCTTAATTTTATTATTTGTCTTTTGTTTAAGCACCAAAACCGCTATTTTTTATATACGTCTTAAGTTTACAATCTCTTAATTTTAGAGTTATTAACTAGAAAGAACAAAAGAGAGGATTAAGATTAGTATACACGGTGAAGCTATAGACTTTGTTAGGGTACGTTTTTTATTCTCTATATTTTATTTTTCTCGTCTTAACCATCTTTGTTTTTTTCTTTTTCAACTTTCCGCTTTCAGTTTGAATATGGCTATATCTTTTTTTTGAAATCCAATTTCCTTTTTTGTCATACTTATATTCAATTGTGTAACAAACATTATCATTGTCGTTCCAATTTCTTTTGTAAAATATTAAATCTCCTTGTTCATTATATTTATTCGAAGTCTTTTGTTTTTTCTCTCCAGAATGACTTATAGCTCTATTATTAGAATTAACCAGCTCGTTTTTATTATTATATTGATTAATGACGACGACGTTATTTTCTAAATCGTAATTTGCAGTTTCATAACCAATTAAACTACCATTTCCATTAAAGTTTTCAAGTCTAATTAAGTGTTTTTCTTTGTCCAAGAAGTATTGAGCGATATTCGAAATTTGTTTTTGAGAATTATAATCTATCTGAACAAAATTGCCAATTGAATCATATTTATAGTCAGTGTGTTTTGTTTGATATCCAATTATGTTTATCCATCTTTTGTTGTCAAGTCTCACTCGTCTTTGCAAACTGTCATACTTATACATATTTAGCCAAATCAATTTATTTTTATCATCGAACCTTTTTAGGCTTGTCAATTGCATTGACTTATTGAAATCCTTATGCTCAATTTCCGTTTTAATTCCGTCTGAATTATAAAAACTCGTTTTTTCAATAATTTGAGCAAAATTTGCATTCTTTTCGTATTTGGTAGCATTGCTGTTATAACTTGCTATTGACTGTGAAAAGGTTAGTTGCGATAGAAGGAAAGTAGCTATTAAAATTGTTGATCTCATTGATGTTTACTTGGTTTCTGTAAATGTACCCTAACGGTCTCGTATAACCGTCAGTTACGGGTTAATATGCGTTAATTTTCGGTTTGGTACTGACCTTAGCAATTCCGAGTGGATTCGGACGTAGTCGAATCCGCCGTAATTGCGGTTATACATTGTTACCTACCGTTTTTATTCTTTCAAATTCTATTATTGGGAAATGCGGTTTCCACATTTTTCCAAGTTTCTCTTTACTTTCTGCAAATCCAATCCCAGTTATTTTAGCACTTTCCAATTTGTTTTTTAATCTCTCCGAAACATAAATTCCCCACGAATAATGAGGGATTTTAAACAAGTCAAAATCATAATCGAAGTTTTTTCCAAAAACCACTTTTTTAGTCTCAAAAGAATATTTTTTTTGAGAGTCAGATTTATTTTCCGCAATCAATTCCAATTCTTGTTGATGAGATAAGATTTTAATGACATTTCCAGTTTCGTCACTCGCAAATATTTCGCTTTTCTCAAAGTCAATCCAATTATAACATTCGTCTACGTATTTGTCAGGAAAAGTCAAGTCAAAATAATCGTAGGATTTATTCTTTTTTAAAATTCCGAACAGTTTTTCTTTTCGAAGCATTTTTGCTTTTCTCAAATCATACTGTATCGTTTTACTGTCCTTCAAAATGTTCAATACTTTTTCATTCAGTATGAACTCATTAATAGAATGTAAAATGTCATTCAGCTTGTTGAATTCATCGTCGTCATACATTTTACAAATCGTAATATTTTGTCCATTTACTTTTTTATAATCAATGTCCTCAATTGCTCCAGAATCGTCGATGTGAAATGTAAAGTACTTCATTTTGTTAAATGGTAGGTAACGTTTAATATATGTGTCGTAGCAGGGCAAATTGTTACCTTGCTTTTCGATCTTTCTGCGCATTGGTTGCTAACTTTTCCATTCTGCAATCATTGCGCCTTACCAAATATACAAGAACCATTCGATTCATCACTTAACTGCTATGATCACATATATAGTGTTGTACAACGTTTATTTACTTAACAAGGATTTCATTTTTTCATTAAAGATTGAAGTAATTTCATCCCACCGGATATCAATTTCGGTCATACTACAATCTCCTCCCAAATAGACGATTGCAACTTTTTTATTCAAAATTGTATCCATTCCAACTCCATATATAGGTGCAATTCCGCCTGATGTTTTTACTAAAGCGTATTTTTTTGATTTATAGAACTCAGATGATATGTGTTCAATGCGTCTTTTCAGTTCAGATGTTTCATTTTCATTCAATTTTAATTCTTTGCTGTTAGCATATGAATCCATACAGGAATATATGGTATTTAATTCAGATTTAAGTTTCTTTTTTAAATTCTGTATTAAATCATTTTCCTCTAAATTCGAAATAGGATTTTTGATTATGTGGAACACCTGATTATCTCCAGCATCGATTTTATTTAATTCAGTCAAGAGTATATTTTCTTGCGCATTTATGACAAGAGAATAGAATAAAATTAAAAATGTTACTAGAGTCTTTTTCATATGTTGTACAACGTTTAGTATATGAAGCGTAGTATCCCGAAGGGTGCTATGATTTCATATACAGTGTTACCAGCTTTTTATTCTTTAAATTCAATAACGTCTTGTTTCATTTCTTTCCTCCAAAAATCTATTTTGTTCTTATAGATTCTCGTTATCGGATATCCATCAATTTCCTTTTTTGATTTCCAGGTTAAATGAACAACGACAATTCGTTCGTCTTCAAGTTCCAAGACAATATCGTCATTATTCGTTTTTCGTGCAATCAATTCAAAATTCTCATTCCGTAGTAGGTGATTGTCTGGCAATTCAAGTTTGAGTTCATTAGTTAAAGTTTGAATACTCTTTTCTTCCATTTCAATTGCATCCCAATATGGTTCAAGAAATTCTAATTCGAATATTGAATTATTTAGAGAATCTTCTAAATTTCCTTTTTCAAGCAAATCAGCTATTGATTTCTCGATACAATCTCTGGATAATTCTTTCACAAACAAATCAGGAGGTGTTAGATAAAGTCCATTCAAATTTTCTCCGTTTTCCTCATCCAGTTTAATTGCCGATTCAAGAAATTTAAATGTCCAAACATTGATTCCATATCTTCTTCCGTCCAATGTGCTAACTCCAATATTTGCAAAATCATTTTCAATATTATTCCAGGGACTTGATTCTTCAAATTCTAGCCATAATCTGAACGAATCATCTCCATTTTTAATAATCTTTTCACTCAAAGTAGTTATCTTTTTATTTATGCTTTTGGAATCCATTGTTTAGACTTAATTCCTTTTTTTAATTCTAGTTTTGAAAAGAGGTTCTTTTCTTAATCCGCTATTATGTCCCCAATTATTTAATCTTATTGAGATTTCCTCTGTTAAAATATTGTCCTTTTCTTGAATTTGATATGCATTTCCATAAAATGACTTCATTTCGCATCTATCAAGTAAGTGATCATTTAGAACAGAAATCATTTTTCTAGCGTCTTTAGCCTTAATTTTTTCAGGAGTTGATATTCTGCCTTTTGTGTCAATTTTTTTATTTATTCTTTCCAGACCGACATAAGTTGCTGTTTGTTTTAATCTGTCAATATCTCCATTTCGTAAAGATTCAACAAATGAATCTTTATATTGTTCAGACCATCCCCAACCTACAAACGCGCTATGTTTTTTTGTGTGAAAATATAGTAGTTTTAACCATTTTTGCTCAAATTCTACATCTGGAAAACCTGTATTTGTTATCGAACTATCATAGTAATGCTCAATCCAATATGACTTACTTATCTCTTCTAATGCCAAAATGGATAATTGAAGTGCAGATGGGTAAGATTTACTGCGATAAAGTAATATAGAGTCAAAATGTAAGCGTAGACCATTTTTTAATGATTCCGCCGCGAGCTTTTTAAATTTATATTTTGTTATCGGTTTAGTCAATTTGATTTATTGCTGGTAACGGTCTCGGCTATGAGTAGTTGCGTGGGTTTGCACTTAACTTTACAAGTACACACCAAACTGAAAATCCGCGAGGATTTTCAGAAGTAGGCGAGAACGAGCAATTACTTATAGCCATTGTTGTAGCCAGTTTTTATTTTTATTTCATTTGAGAATTTTTCAATTCCCACGTTAAATTCAATTTTTTCAGTTCGATAAATTGGGCTATCAATTCCATAAACCAATCCATTCTCAAACTTTGATAATTCGATTACTCTGAAATCTCTTTTAGAAATCAGAATTTTCATTTCATTAATATCAATAATGGCTAATTTTTGAAATCTATTTCTAGTCCAATATGGAACCGCTACTTTATCTGAATTTTCACTCCAAACAATTGGACCACCAAACATTCCATCTAGTTTAACTTTTGATTTTGCTATTTTTAAGAAACATTCTCCTGATAATGGTGCTCCCATAGCAACTTCTCCAACATAACCAAATTCCAATGATAATTGCCCGTTTGGTGAAATGTATTCATTTGCAAAATCCCAAGGTGTTCCTAAAGTTTTATTCATTTTCAATTCTAAATTCCGCCCAGTTTAGCACATTAAATTCGTTTCTCCGAAAGTTAGATATGTCCGATTTATTAAACATCAATTCCACATTATTTTCGGTTCGCTCATAAGTCACAATCCAAGGTGAGCATATTCGGTCAGTCAACTCGATTGATTCTGTAACAGAGTCTTTTCCGCTCGTTAATTGTCCAATAAATTCAATTCGATATGAGTTTTCAAGCTTTTCATATTTTGAAATTTCATATCCGCTTTGGCAATTCAGAGTTTTACCAATCAATTCCGCAAACTTTTTTCCTTTTTCAAGAGAATTTTGGTTTTCAGTCATTAATGTCAGTCGGAATTTTTTCATTTTCTCTAATTGGCTACAACGTTCAGTATATGCAAAGTTGGCGATTGCGGGCTCCAAACTTATTAAACCGTTGGGAAGTTGGAGCGGGCTACAAGCGTTGAATTTACTACTATTTCGCCTATTTTGTATATACATTGTTGTATGCCGTGTTTTATCAATCCTTAAATTTCCCAATCAATTCGGTTGCTAATTTCTTATAATTCTCATTTGTCGAATTCTCTGAAATTTCCGAATATTTCTCAATCAGTTCTTTATCAGGTGAATCCCAAATTGCAATATAATTTGCAAAGTCAGTTCGTTGCTCAACATTTCTCTGCTCGTACATTTCAAGAAATCCAATCGGATTGTTTCGAACGGCTTGTACGGTAAAATCTTGCATCGCCTGTCCTAATTCCGCATTTGTCCTAATATTCTTATCAAGTTGTATCAATCCAGATATAAAACAAGTATCAGTTTTGCTCTCCTTTACCATAATCCGGAATGACTCCCAAACTAAATCATAATTCTCATTATTCGTCAGTAATCTTGAAAACAATGATTCTCCTGAAAAGTAATCATAATCAGAATACAGTGTCACCAAGCTATCAGACTGCGGTTGACTAATCGTTTTTGAATTTACAATCCTTGTCATTAATGGCTTTAAATTATTTTCAATGCTTCTGTATCTCTCAACCGACTCTTTTGATGTCAATTTCTCAAGTCGCTTTATCTGCTTGTCAATTTTTTCTTGGTCAGTCGTAGAGTTCCATTTAAAATAGAATCTATATAGTGAAGCACTATCATTTGGAAAACACTCAACTGCTTTTGCAAAAGCTTCCGATATCTCAATATTTTCGATAGTTTCTTCAGTATCAAGTTGCGCAACAATCTTTGTCAAGGAATCAGAACGTTTCTCTTTTTGAATTGGTGTCTCAGTCTGCTTATTATTATTCTCAGTCGAACTATTACACGAATAAATTGTAACGAGAGTCAATATTAAAATTCCAAACTTTATCATTTTGCAGTATCGTTTTTACATGGCATACAACGGTCTCGGCTATGATCTTGGCGCGGATAGGGCATGAGCCGCGCGAGGGCCTTATCCGCCGTAAAAGGCGAGTGCCGAGTTTGTTTTTTTGATTTGAGTTCTAATTTAGTGAATTGTAGGAAAATACTATTTGGTGTTCGAACGTAGCGCTAGATTATAGCCGTTGTTGTAGTGCGTTTTTATTCCGAACTAATTTCCAGAATATTCTTATTAGTTTTTAATTTTTTAAGTTCCTCACGTTTTGCATTCATTTCATTTTCAATTTCATCTACATCTAATTTTCCTTTTTGGTATTGTATTTCCAAATCCATCAAGAATATTAATTCGGTTAATGCTTGGTCATATGTTTCAGCCGTTCGGTAATCCGCTAGTTTTTTCAGGTTTAGTAATCCTGCATAAATTTGGCTATGGGAATACCTAGATATATTTTTAGATACTATTTCGTTTGTTACGACGGTTTCTAACAAATGGGGAAAAGGAATTGGATTATCTTTTTTCATTTGAGAGATTATTTCAATGCTGCTCGTAGTGTCTTTTTCGCGTTTTTCTACTGTTCTTTTCAACCCTTGACTGTATGCCTTTGTGTTAATTAATATTAATTTTGAGGTATTCAGAAGTTTAATTGTGTCTTCTTTTTCCTTCTTTCGTATTCCTGAATTCGTTAATGATATTGCGATAAACACGCCTGCCAAAGTTGCAATCAGCGTTAAGATAAAAGACCTTAATTCCGTTTTTGGTATTCTTAATTTTTTCAAATTCAAGTTCATATTTTTTTAAACGGTTTTGTATATGATTTGTGGCGGTCTTTGAGCGGCTGAATCGGCGCGAGTCAATTTGCGGAGCAAATGTGGGAAGCGTTGCGTTGCAACGCGTGCGATTCAGCCGTGCGTTCGGAGCCGCCTCGGTGTATTTTTCCGATGACAATTTAGTGAATTGTAAGAACTTTCATTCGATTAAGCACTGGCTCCGCCATGAATTATATACGTTGTTGGCAACTGGTTTTTATTCCAAAGTTTCCTTATAGAATATATATTCTAAATTTTCTGGTACTCCAAGTTCAACTCTCGCTTTTAAGTATTTAGTTTTACTATCAAACTTATTGATTCTGTATTTTTCATTTTTCAGTAATTCAATAATATAATAGTTAGTAATCTCCTTGTTTACTTTATAATCATCTAAATAATCAGTCAAATGAGGTTTGTCACTTTCACATGGATGCTGAATTGCAATTATGAAATCCTTATTATGTCCAACTCCAAAAACATCATGTCTGATTATTATATTTTCAGTATTAAATTCACTACTATTATTTGAACGGGATATTTGCCAAAATTTCTCGTCCCAAGCTATTAAATAAAAGTCTCTAGTAATTTTTCCACTGTATTCATTTGCTCCAAAATAGCAACTAGAGAAAGTTATTAGTACTAAGATAAGAATAGCCTTTTTCATATTTTTCAAACTTGTTGCCAACTACGGATATTGCTTAAATGCACTACAACGGTCTCGGCTATGAGTAGTTGCGTGGGTTAGCACTTAACTTTGCAAGTACACACCAAACTGAAAATCCGCGAGGATTTTCAGAAGTAGGCGAGAACAAGCAATTACTTATAGCCATTGTTGCCATTAGTTTTTTATCCGTTTTTATACCAATCTTTCCATTCCTCATTTTCAGGATAGGTCAGTTCGTAAATTATTCTTTCAGTATCAGTTATTTTGTCTAAATACGCAAATAAGTTGTCAATGTGTTCTTCTCCATATCCCATTCTCCAACCAATACTATATCTGTCTATTTCAGGATGAGCCAACCAAGGTGGTAAAACAGAATTTTTAAGTGGTTTAAACTCTCCAATTTTGTTTAGAATATCTCTCGTTTCCATTAGAGCATAGCCAAGTAAATTCAATCCGTTCCAAAAATATGGGATTTCAGCATTTTCATCATTTTGAGCAAGTCCGATTCCCCAAATTTTATCTACAGGACTTGCCTCAACTAAAATTCGGTCATTTGTGCTTTTCAAAAAATCAGATAACTCCGTGTTTTGACTAAACTTATGGAAATTACCTCTAACTACTATTTCAAATCGATTTTCTTCCCAAATCCTTTGGTTAAAGTTTTTTACTTTTCGTCCAAGTTCCTTTACTTTTCCTGCTTTTTCTGACTCTATTATTTCCTGATAAATTTCTTTATCTCCAAATAAAAGAGCTTTCTCAGCCATCATATAATGTTCGGCTGTTAAGAATTTAATTCCATTTACCTCAAATTCAGATTCGTACCATTGGCTGAAACAAGATTTTGTAATTCGGTCAGACTTTTGATGTCCCCAAAATAGAAGATATTTCAGATTTTCTCCTGATTCAATTCGTTCAATTATCTTTTCGTTTGTGTAGTTCATTCAAATTAATGGCAACGGACTTGTGTATGAAACGTAGCGTGCAAAAAGACACTAATTTTTCGGACCTGCCTGCGGTCAGGCAGGTTAACACAGAGCCGAATTTTTATATTTTGTTT
>NZ_JBHTJH010000009.1:0-3323 GCF_042675645.1 Sungkyunkwania multivorans
CCGGACACATTTTTGTCATTTTGGAAGTGTCAGAATAGTATTCACTTTCGCATTCATCACATATTTTAATCTTTCTATTCATTCGCAATGCACCACAACGGTCTCGGCTATGAGTAGTTGCGTGGTTTAGGACTTAACTTTGCAAGTAAACATCGAACTGAAAATCCGTGAGGATTTTCAGAAGTAGGCGAGAACAAGCAATTACTTATAGCCATTGTTGGCAACTGGCTTTTATTATACATAAACTTTATTTTCTCTAATCATTTGAATTGTATTCCAATCTACTTTTTCAAAATGTACTTTTTCGGCACTTCTTTTAAATTCGGTTCCATTCTGATATTCTCCACAGAAATAAATTCGGTCATTATAATTTTGTTCTAGAAAGTTGACAAAATCTAAATCGGAATTAGTTTTGAGTTGATAGGTTTTATCATCAATCACTTTTTTTAGATTTGAAGCATTGAAAAAGTGTTTTCCTAAAACAATTGATTTTATAGCTTTTTTAGGATAATATAACTTTCTTTCGTGTTGACTTGGTATATCAGGAAAAGGACCTCTTATAGAATTTGGAACACCATAATCCATAGTATAAGTCATTAATCTCCATTCATCTTCATATTTCCAATCCTTTCTTTTTACCGCAGTTGAATATAGGTAAGGGATATCAGGTGAATTAAAACCATTACCAAAAAAATCAATACTCTCTAATTTGTCAACATATTGTATTGGAAAAAAAGCGTAGTTGTTCAGTTTTGGGTTTAACGCTTTTAAATTGTCTTTAATCTCCTTCCAGTCTAATTCAATCATAAATCCACTTTCTGTCGAATAATGAGCCCACATTAGAGTTTGTAAAGCGTTTGTGGTTAAAGAAATAACTCCAGCATTTTTGGAAGCCATTTCAAAAAATCTTTGTTTTATAGGAACAAAACCATTCTCTTTTTCTTTCTCATAGTTTATATCCATTACCTTATCAAATCCAAATTGTTTATAGAATTTTTCGAATATTCCTTTTGATAAGTTTGAAAAGTCCCACAGAAGACTAGAACTATCAATTGAATCATTCAAATGGTAAGGATGGCTACAGAATAGATAGTTGTTAATTATTGCATCTATACTATAACTTGTTTTTCCATAGTATTTAAATACTGATTCTGGTATTTTAATATCATCGGGTAAGTCAACATCGTAATTCCCGTTTGTTAATTTATAAGTTCTGTCTCCGTATTTGTATTCACTCATTTTTTTCAGCTTGTTGCCAACGGTCTAGTATAAGAATAGTAGCGGATTTACAAACACTAGCTTTTCGTTTAAACACAGACCTTTTTTATATTTACTTACTTTCGTTTTAGCAATAAAACCGCTATTATTTTTATACATTGTTGTGCGCTGGCTTTTCACGTTCTAATTGCGTTTCCACTCTTTTTTCAAGTTCTTTTTGTTTAAAATCAAACCAGCTTTGTCTAAAATTTGAATGGTCAATTATATGCTTAAAATTCTGAAAAGGTTTTTTATTCGCTAAAACGCTTTTCAATTCTAACTGAAGATTTTTATCAGTTAATTCCGCAACAAATCGTTCCATAATTTTAAACGACTCAAAGCTCTCCAAAACCTCAAATTTGATAAAATCCGTTTTGCTTTGATTTACCTTTTTCAATTCATCATCAAAAGCATCACGAAAATCATCTTCGTCCATCATTTGCCCAAAATTTGGAACCGTTATTATTTCGCTGGTTCTGATGTTATAGAAACATTCAAATCCGCAATCCAATTCCTGCGCAATTCTTTTAATTATATTTAGTTCAGTATTATCCAAAAAAGCATCCGTATTTATCTTCTTTAATTACTTCTATTATTTTGTCTAAATAGGTCGATTTTGGAAATGGTTCATAAAGTTCCCACTTTCCGCTTGCACGCATCCAATAAAGATTCCATTCTCGTCTTGACTTATAAAATCTAATTTTGGCAAACTCAATATTTTGTATTTCGCTTGGATTGTTCCAGACAGGTCTAATTTCGAATAGTGTTATTGTTTTTCCGTCATAGGAATAACCAATATCAAGTTGCTTTCGTATTTCTATATCTTCTGGACGTAATGATTCAACAAACGTTTTTATAGTTAATTCATTTATGTCAATCGTGGTGTTTTTCATTCAGTCACAATGTTTTTCAAGCTTGCGCACAACGGTCTCGGCTATGCGTAGTGCGGGATTTCAAGGCACTTCACTTTCCGTTTAGCAGTTAGTTTATTTAATGCAATTACTTTCATATCAGCACTTTCGCCGCATTGCGTATAGGTGTTGTTGGGCTTTCGTTACTTTATTTTTCTAATCGGTTTTTTCATCTCATCTTCGAGCTTACTCTTCTTAACGAATTCTTCAAATCCTGTCTTAATCTTGATTTTACCTTTGTACAGGTCAGTTATTCGTTTGATTTTCTTATCATCTGTCTTTTGGTAATCATGTCCATAATCGTTCAAAAATTGAATAGCCAAAAGGTGATAGCATCTGAGAACATTTAAATTCTTGTCATCATTAGTTCCTTCTATTTGAGTGAAGTATTCAATTACTTTTTCAAGCGGTTCGTAATTGTATTGAAGTTTTGTTTCAAACTCGTCAAAATCGATTACTGCATGGTTGAAGACTACCCATTTACTGTACCCGATTAAATCATTCTTGTAGAAATGGTTCGTGTTCTTCGTGTTATCATAATTGAGTTCTTGCAGTAAGTCAGCATCTGTAAAAATGTCTTTGAACGTTTTAACCCACTTCAAATAGAGAACATCTTCTTTGTCGGCAATCGTGGTGTCAACTGATATAGTGTCTTTTTCAGTTTTTAAAGTCCAATGTAAAAAGCATAAGAATCGGTAAACAAAGCTGTTTATGTAGTATTGGTCATCTGTTTCAAACCACTTTTCTTTCGATATTTTATGCCAATTTTTGTCGACATTTTGGCTGAAATTCCACATTCTATGATTCAGAGACTCAATTGAATTCAGAAAGTGGGTTTTGTTTTTAGCAATTTCTTCTTTGAGTTTTTTTCGTTGTTCGAACTCAAATTCCTTTTTCATTTTGTGCGTCAAGGAGAACCTGTCGTAAACAACCTTGAAGAACCATCCGAGCATAAATACTGTCAAGGAAGTAATGCTAGAAATTATTATTACTTGTAGTTTTACATCTAAATTGTTAAACCATTCTGTCATTCGTTATTTTTAATGAAGCCCAACGGCCGGGTGTATGATCCGTTGCGTTGTTTGGCACCCAATTTAGCAAACAATCGCGAACCTGTGAAAATTCCGCTGGAATTTTCAGAAAAGTGACAGGCCA
>NZ_JBHTJH010000010.1:0-284124 GCF_042675645.1 Sungkyunkwania multivorans
GTGTTCTCCACCGTGAAGGTGTACTCGATCACGTCGTCCAACGCGCCCGCGGCTCCCGCCGCCGTCACGCCCGTCACGCTCTTGATCAGCTCCATGCCAGGCGCTGGAGTCGTTACGGTTAGAATAGCGCAATTCACCTCATTAACACACACATTATCATCATGAGATATCAACACACAGTATTGAGTACCATCGAGCCCTGACACATCGCTTATGTTTAAGGTTGCTGTGGTAGCCCCTGTGTATACACCTCCGTTTGTTATTGCTGTTCCACCAGATGTCGGATCTCCTATAAACCATTGATAATTAATTCCTGCATTGGCATTCCCAGGAGTTCCATAGTCTGGTGTTCCAGCGGTATAGCTTGTCGCTTCGTCTGCGGTAGCAACAATAGCGAAAGAGGTCCCGTTAGGGGCTAGTATTGTTTGGTCTACCAATCCAGTAGCATCTACATTTACTTGTGTTGCAGTTGTAACTTCTGTAGTAGTGGCTTGAGGGCTTCCAGCGTTGGTAGGCACCCCTACACCATTCACTGCACCTTCATCATCATCCGCTAGGTTATTACTTGAGGTTAAATCGCCAGTCGTAAATGCTCCAGCACCTTCCAATGCATCCGGGCACCCATCATTATCAGCGTCCACTTCAAGTAAATCTGGTGTACCATCATTATCGGTATCAATGGCTACACAATAATCTAATTCGTAGAATTGCATGGTCACATTCCCTGCGTTTCCATTTTGTTTGCCAACAGTAAGTGTGATGGTTGTAACAGGACCAGGAATGGAGACCGCTATACTATTGGCTGGGGCATTTGCTCCTCCAGCCGAACTTATTGCTGTTTGACCGGTGATTGTGACATTGGCCCCTAAATTTATATCTGATAGAAACACAGGAGTTTGAACACCTCCATTTTCAGCAATAAAATCAACTCTATCTGCATTATCTAATCCACCAAATTTGAAATCTACATCATAAACAGGTTCTGAGAATGTGTAGGTATAAACAGCTACATTTCCATTTGGAAAGTTTGTATTGTTAGGTTGTGTATTAATGTATGCTCCTGTTACACCTCCAGAGGTCTGACTATTGACACCAGATGCCCAAGTAGTTGTACCTTGTAACTGGAATGTTGCATCTACATCAACACCTGCGTAAGGATATATATTATTAACTGTAAATGGATTAGCGGTACTTGCAAATGTTTGACCTAAAGCCACAAATCCTGGAGAACAGTTAAGTTCGTCTGTGTCTAAAATACCATCATTATCATCATCCAGATCTACTGTATCATCAACACCGTCTCCGTCACTATCAGGGATAATTGTCACAGTTAATGTTGCTGGATTGGAAGTAGCAGGAACTGGGGTTCCATCCTGCACATAATCATCTTGTATGGTATAATCCAATGTTGCCTCACCAGTAAATCCTGCATTAGGAGTAAAGGTAACATTGCCACTTGCATCTACCGTCCATGTGCCTTGGGCCGTGGATATAGAGTTTTGTATCCCAGGAGTAGAAGGGTCCAAATCAACCGTTGAGACTACCACATTTCCATCCGGGTCCATATCTGTGCTGACCACATCAAAGGTTACCGGCATATCTTCGTCGGTGAACGCTTCATTATCGTCAGCTATGGGCACAGCATTTACGGCATTTACCGTAATGGAAACCTGTACCGTTTCGAATAGATCGAAATCGGCTTGGGTTGTTCCAGTGGCAGCAGCATTGTTGCCAGGTCTTAAGATTAAAGTCTCACTTGTCGCCGTCGCAACGAAACGAAGTCTATCTGTCTCCCATGTATTTTGTGATATTGGTGATACAGTAGTGATTCCACTCCCTGCAATCTCAAATGTATATGAATCATTATACGTTCCAGCATAAGGAATAGGTCCAACCCCACTGGCAACTGTTTCTGTAACAGCGGTAAGTGAATAGGCGATGATCTCATATTCTAATCCAACTGTCAAACCTGCAACAGATGTGGTGACGGATTCTTCTATACCGCCAGAACCCAAATCTCTAAGTGATAGCCAATCAAAATGATTATTCGGAGGATTGGATAAAACAATATTAGTGGTGCTCCCCGGGCTATCGACCCATTGGGCTCCACCGCCTCCAGTTCCAGCAGCTGCTGCAGTCGTATTATTTGAAATATCAGGGGTCCCGCCGGTGTCAACCCAACCTGGAGGAACACAATTGGAGCAAGGAGAGCCTCCATTTGTTGCAGATATGGTTTGCGCCCAACTGATTTGTATATTCAACGAGAATGTTGCTGCCAATAGAAAAAGGAATATTCCTTTTAGCAAGAATCGAATAGGGATTTTCATTTTGTTGATGGGTAAAGTTATATATGCTTGAGTATTTTTTGATCAGAAATGGTACTCCTATAGAATACCTAGCTTAAATTAAGGGCCTTCGGTTAAGAAAAAATGTTCCTTTGTGTGCGTACAGGATGTCTTTAAAAAGCATTCTATCGAACATCTCTATCCTGAAGATTTCTAAAACTTTATTTTTTGACCCGTGGTAGTGGTTGGCTTTAAAAATTTCTACCAAGTGTTGCAGATTGCCGATGGTAGAAGAGGTAATCTTACGAATTATAAATAAGAAGAACATAACAAAAAAATCCTCCGAAAGGGGGAGTAGGGTAAGTGATTTCATATTTTTCTTTCTAATAGCTTGGTTATAAAACAGTTGCGACTAAGACTTATAATAGTTTTTAATCGCTTTTTTTATATGTAATTGATATATAGCTTATTAGGAAAGGGGAACTACTTTTTTATAAAGATATGAATTGATGATGTAAAGCCATAAAAAAAATATGGTCAAACTTCATTTTCAAGCAAAAATGCAAATAAAGTATCGATTTAAGTTAATATTCGTCAAGTTTGGAACAATACTACAGTCGAATGTCCGAGAGTTCTGAAGCAATCAAAATCCAATCTTGTAGTAGATCAGGCTTCACCTGTAGGACCAAAATTAAGAGGGATTGGCGGTTGCTCATAATCCTTTATTTCTCCATGTGCCTTTTCGAAGCGATGCACGTTATCATTGAGCGCTTTAAGAAAACGCTTGGCATGCTGCGGGGTGAGAATAATTCTGGACTTCACTTTGGCTTTGGGAGTTCCAGGCATCATGCTAATGAAGTCTATGACAAACTCGGAAACTGAGTGGTTGATGATCGCCAGATTGGAATAGGTCCCTTCCGCTACTTTCTCATCTAGCTCTATATTTATTTGAGGGTCTTTTTTGTTTTGGTCGCTCATGGCAATGTGTTTGTGTGTTATGTCCGTCTTAGCTAGAGCTCTTGGACGGACAAATGTTTATGTGAAGGTAATCAATATGATTTGGTTTACCCATATTTAGGGTTGCCTTTCTAAGTTTTGCATCATAATCGAGATTTAATAATTTATGACTGTATGTCCTAAATGTAGTCATTTAGATGAACGAAGGCCTCGAAATTGAGTGTGATATCTGATAAATGCCTTGTGAGTTATACCGTCCTCCCCTAGCCCCTCCAAAGGAGGGGAATTATAGAGTTTCCTTCTTCTTCTTTCCTTGATGAGATAAAAAAGCCTCACAAGGATGATCAATCCCGTGAGGCTCTGTTTTAAATAAATTCAATCTATGTTAAAAAGTTTGGATTCCTGCCTTCGCAGGAATGACAAATGATGGTCTTTGATATTCATTGATTCCTGTCTTGCGCCTCCGCTAAAGCTTCAGCGGCATTCGGACGCAGGAATGACAAATACAAATATTAGAAGTTCATTTCCTCTTTATGAGCGATGATCTCATCATATTCTTCTTTACTTCCTACGATGATATTGTCATAATCTCTCATACCAGTACCTGCAGGAATCTTATGACCTACAATCACATTTTCCTTAAGACCTTCTAAGCTGTCTACTTTACCGCTTACCGCAGCTTCGTTCAATACTTTTGTGGTCTCTTGGAAAGAGGCTGCCGAGATAAATGATTTGGTCTGTAGTGACGCTCTCGTAATACCCTGCAGAATCGGTGTTGCAGTAGCAGGTACTACATCCCTTGCTACGACCAAATTCTTATCCGCTCGTTTTAGTAGGGAATTTTCATCTCTCAACTCTCTTGGTGTGATGATCTGACCAGCTTTCAGATTTTCTGAGTCACCAGCTTCTTCAACAACTTTCTTACCGAAGATCTCATCATTTTCAATAATGAAATCATCTTTGTGAGCGAGTTGCCCTTCTAAGAAGATAGTATCTCCTGGATCTTGGATCTTCACCTTACGCATCATCTGACGTACCACCACCTCGAAATGCTTATCGTTGATCTTCACTCCTTGTAAACGATATACCTCTTGAATCTCATTGACCAGATACTGCTGAACAGCAGATGGACCTTTGATCATTAGGATGTCTTCTGGAGTCACTGCTCCGTCTGACAATGGCATTCCTGCTCTGACAAAGTCGTTTTCTTGTACGAGAATCTGATTCGAAAGTTTTACCAAGTACTTCTTGATCTCCCCTATCTTAGATTCAACGATGATCTCACGATTACCACGCTTGATCTTTCCAAAAGAGACAACACCATCTATTTCTGAAACTACAGCAGGATTGGAAGGATTACGCGCTTCGAACAATTCTGTTACACGCGGAAGACCACCCGTAATATCACCTGCTTTAGCAGATTTACGTGGGATCTTAACCAAGATCTTTCCTTCTTTGATCTTCTCACCGTTGTCTACCATAATATGGGCTCCAACGGGTAAGTTATAAGACCGCTGTGTATTTCCTTTACTATCTTGAATCAATAGTGTCGGAATTTTTTTCTTATCTCTAGATTCGGTAATTACCTTTTCTTCAAAACCAGTTTGTTCATCGATATCCAACTGGTATGTAACTCCTTGTTCGATGTTTTCATAAGCGATCTTACCCGAGAATTCCGAGACGATAACACCGTTATATGGATCCCATTGGCAGATAATCTCACCTTTCTTCACAGCGTCTCCATCCTTCACAAAGATGGAGGAACCATAAGGAATATTGTTTGTGCTAAGTACGATTCCGCTTTTCTTGTCCACCAATTTGATCTCAGTGGTTCGAGAAATCACAATTTCTTGTGTTTTTCCATCGGCATCTTCACCTTTCACTGTTTTGAGTTCCTCGATCTCTGCAACTCCGTCGAACTTTGCTTGCAGGTTATTGATCTCAGAAACACCTCCGGCAACACCACCTACGTGGAAAGTACGCAATGTAAGCTGAGTACCTGGCTCTCCAATGGACTGCGCTGCAACAACACCGACGGCCTCGCCTCTTTGGACCATTTTATTGGTAGAGAGGTTACGTCCGTAACATTTGGCACAAATACCTTTTTTAGCCTCACAAGTCAAAGGAGAACGTACCTCTACCTTGTCTACTGGTGAATCTTCTATGGCAGCAACTACGGCTTCGGTAATCTCTTCTCCCGCAGCCACTAACAATTCTTCCTTCAGTGGGTCATAAACATCTTGAAGCGATACTCGTCCAAGAATTCTTTCTCCAAGGGATTCTACAACTTCTTCGTTCTTCTTAAGTGCCGAAACCTCTACGCCTCTTAAGGTATCACAATCGTGAACATTGATGATCACATCTTGGGAAACATCGACCAATCGACGCGTAAGGTATCCCGCATCTGCCGTTTTCAAAGCGGTATCTGCAAGTCCTTTACGGGCACCGTGTGTAGAGATAAAATATTCTAAGATCGAAAGACCTTCCTTAAAGTTAGACAGAATCGGGTTTTCGATGATCTCTCCTCCACCAGCGTTCGATTTTTTTGGTTTAGCCATCAGACCACGCATACCTGTTAACTGACGAATCTGTTCTTTAGATCCACGAGCTCCCGAATCTAGCATCATATACACAGAGTTGAATCCTTGTTGATCCTCTCTAATGTTCTTCATGGCCAATTCGGTAAGGCTAGCATTGGTAGATGTCCAGATATCGATTACCTGATTATAGCGCTCGTTGTTGGTGATGAGACCCATATTATAGTTCATCATAATTCCTTCAACCTGCTTATTGGCATCGTCGATCATGCTATGCTTTTGCTCAGGAATGATAATATCTCCTAAACTAAAAGAAAGACCTCCGCGGAATGCAAAGCCATACCCCATGTCCTTAATACTATCAAGGAATTCGGCCGTGGTAGGCACGTCGGTAGCCTTTAAGATTCTACCGATAATGTCTCTCAATGATTTCTTGGTCAATACCTCGTTGACATAACCAGCTGCTTCAGGCACTACTTCATTGAACAACACCCTACCCACAGTAGTTTCGATTATCTGAGGAACCAACTCGCCTTTTTCATTGAAATCTTTTGCTCTTACTTTGATCACTGCGTTGATATCCACACGCTTCTCGTTGTAAGCGATATTTACTTCTTCCGCAGAGTAAAATGTTAAGCCTTCTCCTTTGATCGGCACTTCTTTGGTATTCTTACGAGCTTTGGTCATATAATACAGACCAAGTACCATGTCTTGAGAAGGTACTGTGATCGGCGAACCATTGGCTGGATTCAAGATATTATGAGATGCTAACATTAGCAACTGCGCCTCTAAGATCGCCTCTGGGCCCAATGGTAGGTGAACTGCCATCTGGTCACCATCAAAGTCTGCGTTGAATGCCGTACATACCAATGGGTGCAACTGAATCGCTTTACCCTCGATCAACTTTGGCTGAAACGCCTGTATCCCTAAACGGTGTAATGTAGGGGCACGGTTAAGCAGTACTGGATGCCCTTTTAGGACATTCTCTAAAATATCCCAAACAACTGGTTCTTTTCTATCGATGATCTTTTTAGCTGACTTCACCGTTTTTACAATGCCTCGCTCTATCAGTTTTCTGATAACGAATGGCTTGTATAGTTCTGCTGCCATGTCTTTTGGAAGACCACACTCATATAGTTTCAATTCTGGACCGACGACGATCACGGAACGTGCAGAATAGTCCACTCGTTTTCCGAGAAGGTTCTGACGGAAACGTCCTTGTTTTCCTTTCAAGGAATCCGAAAGTGACTTGAGCGGTCTGTTGGAATCTGTCTTTACAGCTGATGCTTTTCTGGTATTGTCGAATAGCGAGTCTACCGATTCTTGCAGCATACGTTTCTCGTTACGCAAGATCACTTCAGGAGCCTTGATCTCTACCAATCGCTTAAGACGATTGTTACGAATGATGACACGGCGGTATAGATCATTTAAGTCTGAAGTCGCAAAACGACCTCCATCCAACGGCACCAATGGACGTAATTCTGGAGGAATTACGGGCACCACCTTCATGATCATCCACTCTGGTTTGTTCTCTCTATTCTCATTTGCCTCACGCAAGGCCTCTACGACCTGTAGACGTTTTAAAGCCTCAGTCTTACGTTGTTTTGACGTTTCGTTATTGGCCTTATGCCTCAATTCATATGAAAGCGCATCTAGATCGATCCTCGACAACAATTCGATCAAACATTCAGCACCCATCTTAGCGATGAATTTATTTGGATCTGAATCCTCTAGATACATATTTTCTTGTGGAAGGGTATCGAGGATATTCAAATATTCTTCTTCAGTAAGGAAATCCATCTTTTCCAGAGGCTCTCCCTGTTCATTCTTAGCGATACCTGGCTGAATGACAACATAACGTTCGTAGTATATGATCATGTCCAATTTCTTGGATGGCAATCCTAGCAGATAACCGATCTTATTTGGCAACGAGCGGAAGTACCAGATATGCGCCACAGGTACCACAAGATTGATATGGCCTACGCGATCTCTACGTACTTTCTTTTCGGTCACTTCTACACCACAGCGGTCACAAACGATTCCTTTGTAGCGAATTCGCTTGTATTTCCCACAGGCGCATTCGTAATCCTTCACAGGACCGAAGATACGCTCGCAAAAAAGTCCATCGCGTTCTGGTTTATGGGTACGATAGTTAATGGTCTCTGGCTTTAGCACCTCCCCTCTAGACTCTGCCAAAATTGCTTCTGGCGAGGCTAAACCTATCGAAATTTTATTAAATCTTTTAATTGTATTCTTATCCTTATTTCTAGCCATGATACAATGGTGATAATGAATTTAAATCTTATGAAAAAACAGCGATGTCGCGCTTCGAATGCGCTCAGCGCGACATTTCTTTATCAATTACTCCTCTAATCTGATATCTAGCCCAAGGCCTTTCAATTCGTGCATTAGTACGTTGAAAGACTCAGGTAGCCCTGGTTCTGGCATCGGCTCACCTTTTACGATGGCCTCATACGTTTTTGCTCTACCAATTACATCATCAGATTTAACGGTCAAAATCTCTCTAAGCGTGCTCGAGGCTCCGTAGGCTTCCAATGCCCAAACTTCCATCTCACCAAAACGCTGACCTCCAAACTGGGCCTTACCACCTAGAGGCTGCTGCGTGATCAATGAGTATGGTCCAATAGAACGCGCGTGCATCTTATCATCTACCATGTGGCCTAGCTTCAGCATATAGATAACACCAACTGTAGCTGCCTGGTCGAAACGTTCTCCGGTTCCACCATCGTACAAATAGGTATGGCCAAACCTTGGAACACCGGCTTCGTCTGTAAGCTCATTGATCTCGTCCAATGTAGCCCCATCGAAGATCGGTGTAGCGAACTTCTTACCAAGTTTTAGTCCTGCCCAACCAAGAACGGTCTCATAAATCTGACCGATGTTCATACGAGAAGGTACCCCAAGTGGGTTAAGAACGATGTCTACTGGAGTTCCATCCTCTAAGAATGGCATATCCTCTTCGCGAACAATACGTGCGACGATACCTTTGTTACCGTGACGTCCAGCCATCTTATCACCTACCTTTAGCTTACGTTTCTTGGCGATATACACTTTTGCAAGTTTGATGATTCCGGCAGGAAGTTCGTCTCCGACAGAAATGGTAAACTTATCTCTACGCAAAGATCCTTGAAGGTCATTCTCCTTGATCTTATAATTGTGTAAAAGATCCTTAACCGCTGCATTGGTCTCATCATCTGTAGTCCATGTTCCACCTACCAAATGCGTGAAGTCGTCAACAGAGTTTAGCATCTTTAAGGTGAACTTTTTCCCTTTTGGAAGTACTTCTTCTCCTAGGTCGTTTTGAACACCTTGACAAGTTTTACCATTGACCAAGGTGAAGAGCTTCTCGATCAATACATCCTGAAGTTCTTGGAACTTCGCGGTGTATTCCATCTCTAAAGCAGCAACATCTTCTTTGTCCTTTGCTCTTCTGCGTTTATCCTTAATGGCTCTTGCAAACAATTTCTTGTCTATCACGACCCCTCTTAAGGATGGTGAGGCTTTGAGGGAGGCGTCCTTAACGTCTCCTGCTTTATCACCAAAGATCGCTCTCAAAAGTTTTTCCTCTGGTGTAGGGTCTGATTCTCCTTTTGGAGTGATCTTACCTATAAGGATATCGCCAGGATTGACCTCAGCTCCGATACGGATCATTCCATTCTCATCGAGTTCTTTGGTCGCTTCCTCACTGACATTAGGGATGTCGTTGGTAAGTTCTTCGGTACCTAATTTCGTATCACGAACTTCCAAGGCGTACTCGTCTATATGAATAGAGGTAAAGATATCATCTCTTACCACTTTCTCCGATATTACGATAGCATCCTCAAAGTTATATCCTTTCCAAGGCATGAAGGCAACCTTCATATTTCTACCTAGGGCAAGTTCTCCAGCTTGGGTAGCATACCCTTCACATAAAACTTGACCTTTGGCAACTTTATCTCCTTTACGAACGATAGGTTTCAAGTTGATGGAAGTCCCTTGATTGGTCTTTCTAAACTTGATAAGGTCATATGTTTTTGTATCACCATCGAAACTCACCAACGCATCGCGCTCGCTCATTTCATATTTGATGGTGATTTTTTGAGCATCTACACTAACGACCTCTCCATTTCCTTCAGCATTGATCAAAACTCGAGAATCTGATGCCACTTGACGTTCTAAGCCAGTACCCACGATTGGTGAATCTGGTCTTAACAATGGGACTGCCTGGCGCATCATGTTAGACCCCATCAAGGCACGGTTTGCATCATCGTGCTCTAAGAAAGGAATCAAAGATGCAGATATCGAAGCGATCTGATTTGGTGCGACATCGGTATATTGAACTTCCGATGGTGCGACCACTGGGAAATCACCCTCTTCTCTTGCAATGACTCTCTCTGCCGTAATGGTTCCATCATCCTTAATTGGAATGTTAGCTTGTGCTATTTTCATTCCTTCTTCTTCTTCAGCACTCAGGAAACTAAATTTGCTTATATCTACCTTTCCATTCTCCACCTTTCGGTATGGAGTTTCCAAGAATCCCATTTGGTTGACCTTGGCAAAAACACCCAATGAGGATATTAGACCAATGTTTGGACCTTCGGGCGTTTCTATAGGACATAGTCGGCCGTAGTGGGTATAATGAACATCACGTACTTCAAAACCTGCTCGCTCTCTTGAAAGACCTCCTGGCCCTAGGGCAGACAATCTACGTTTGTGTGTGATCTCGGCCAATGGATTTGTTTGGTCCATGAACTGAGAAAGCTGATTCGTACCAAAGAATGAGTTGATCACTGAAGACAAGGTCTTTGCGTTGATAAGATCGATCGGTGTAAAGACTTCGTTATCTCTAACATTCATTCGTTCACGGATGGTACGGGCCATACGTGCCAATCCAACACCGAACTGCGCAGAAAGTTGTTCTCCAACAGTTCTTACACGACGGTTAGAAAGGTGATCGATATCATCAATCTCTGCTTTAGAGTTGATCAATTCGATCAAGTATTTAATGATGGTAATGATATCTTCCTTAGTTAAGACCTGCTTGTCCATTGCGATATCAAGTCCCAACTTCTTATTCATTCTGTAACGACCTACTTCGCCTAAATTATAGCGCTGGTCCGAGAAGAACAGTTTATCGATGATGCCACGTGCCGTTTCTTCATCGGGTGGTTCGGCATTACGCAGCTGACGATAAATATGTTCTACCGCTTCCTTTTCGGAGTTGGTCGGGTCTTTTTGTAATGTATTGTGGATAATAGCATAGTCCGCCTGAAGATTGTCTTCTTTATGAAGAAGAATCGTCTTAGCATCTGCCTCCAAGATCTCATCAACGTGTTCCTTTTCTAGAACGGTATCACGATCAAGGATGATCTCGTTTCGCTCGATAGAAACAACCTCACCTGTATCTTCATCTACAAAATCCTCGTGCCATGTTTTTAGAACACGTGCAGCAAGTTTACGACCTAATATTTTCTTAAGTCCAGTTTTTGAAACTTTCACCTCTTCTGCAAGGTCAAAGATCTCCAAGATGTCCTTATCTCTTTCAAAACCGATAGCACGGAAGAGTGTTGTTACGGGCAACTTCTTTTTCCTATCGATGTAAGCGTACATGACGCTATTGATGTCTGTGGCAAATTCTATCCAAGAACCTTTGAATGGAATTACTCTTGCCGAATATAATTTGGTTCCATTAGCATGGAAGGATTGACCGAAGAAAACCCCTGGCGAACGGTGCAACTGAGAAACTACTACTCGTTCTGCCCCATTGATCACGAAGGTACCGCTGGGAGTCATGTACGGGATAGTACCTAGGTACACATCTTGTACGATGGTCTCAAAGTCTTCGTGTTCTGGGTCGGTACAATATAGCTTTAATCTTGCCTTTAGAGGCACGCTATAAGTTAATCCTCTTTCGATACATTCTTGGATGCTGTATCGTGGTGGATCTATGAAATAGTCGAGGAATTCTAGTACAAATTGATTGCGAGTATCCGTTATTGGGAAATTCTCCATGAAGGTATTGTAAAGACCTTCGTTACCTCGCTCTTCTGATTTTGTTTCCAGTTGGAAGAAATCTTGGAAAGATTTGATCTGAATATCTAGGAAGTCTGGATACTCAGGGGTATTCTTTGCCGAAGCGAAATTGATTCTTTCAGTCTGAGTCGTGATCATCAATGGACGATATTAGGTTTAAAATAAAAGGAAAAACGTAGGCTATTGGTAAGCGTACGTTTATATACGCAAAAGGGTTTAGGCCTATCCCACTATGTGGGAAAGACCTAAACCAAGTTTTCAAAGCTTGGTAAGCTTACTTAAGCTCAACCTCTGCTCCGGCTTCTTCTAGAGATGCTTTAAGCCCTTCAGCCTCATCTTTAGAAACACCTTCTTTAATTGGAGCAGGTGCGCTATCTACTAGTTCTTTGGCATCTTTAAGCCCAGCACCTGTAAGCTCTTTTACAAGCTTAACGACTGCTAGCTTAGATGCACCGGCTGCTTTAAGGATAACATCAAACTCAGTTTTCTCTTCAGCAGCATCACCACCAGCACCGCCAGCAGGACCAGCAACAGCTACAGCTGCAGCTGCAGGCTCGATACCATATTCTTCTTTAAGGATATCAGCTAACTCGTTTACTTCTTTTACTGTAAGGTTAACCAATTGTTCTGCAAAATCTTTCAAATCTGCCATTTTCTATCGTTTTAAAAAATTGTAATTAAAAATATTAGTGTTATAAAGTGCGTTCTTTGTTGTATTATCCTTGTTTCTCGGATAATGTTTTAAGGATACCAGATAATTTTCCTCCTCCAGACTGAAGGGCAGAGACCACATTCTTGGCAGGTGACTGCAACAAGGCAATGATATCTCCGATAAGCTCTTCTCTCGATTTGATATTTACAAGTGCCTCCAATTGGTCGTCACCTAAGTAAATCGCTTCTTCGATAAAAGCTCCCTTTAAAACTGGTCGTTCTGATTTCTTTCGGAAATCCTTGATCACTTTCGCTGGGGCATTCCCCGTCTCGGCGATCATCATTGCAGAGTTTCCTTTCAATACTTCAGGAAGTTCTCCAAAATCCTTGTCAGATGCTTCCATTGCCTTCGCAAGCAATGTATTTTTGATAACTGCTAGCTTCACTCCGGCTTTAAAACAAGCACGACGCAAATTAGAAGTAGATTCGGCATCCAATCCAGAAATATCTGCTAAGTAGATGTTATTGTTTTCAGCTAACTGAGCAGTTAAATCTTCTATAACTTGTGCTTTTTCTTCTCTAGTCATGATCTAAAATTTAAACTGTCTTATTAACCTACTTTTGTATCTATGGGAACACTAGGACTCATTGTACTTGACATAGCAATGCTCTTGATATAAGTTCCTTTAGCAGCAGTTGGTTTCAACTTTACTAATGTTTGAATCAATTCGTTTGCGTTACCAGCGATTTTCTCAGCACTAAATGATGCTTTTCCAATAGCTGCATGAACGATGCCCGTCTTATCAACTTTAAAATCGATCTTACCAGCTTTTACTTCGCTCACCGCTTTGGCAACATCCATAGTTACCGTACCGGTCTTTGGGTTTGGCATTAAACCTCTAGGCCCTAATACACGTCCTAATGGTCCCAATTTACCCATTACGCTAGGCATTGTGATGATTACATCGACATCTGTCCAACCACCTTTGATCTTGTCAAGGTACTCGTCTAGTCCTACAAAATCAGCTCCAGCCTCTTTTGCTTCAGCTTCTTTGTCTGGTGTAACCAACGCCAATACTTTAACATCTTTACCTGTTCCGTGCGGAAGTGTTACCACCCCTCTGACCATTTGGTTGGCCTTTCGAGGATCTACACCCAATCTCACGGCAATGTCTACGGAGGCATCAAATTTCACGTTTGTGATCTCTTTTACCAAAGCGGAAGCTTCCTCTACCGAGTACAACTTATTTCTATCCACTTTAGCTCTCGCCTCTTTTTGCTTTTTTGTTAATTTTGCCATTTCTTTTTAAGATTTAAAAAGGTCTGTTACCTGACACCGTTAATCCCATAGATCTTGCAGTACCAGCCACCATGCTCATGGCAGATTCAACGGTAAATGCGTTAAGATCTTGCATTTTGTCTTCAGCGATCTGCTTTACTTGATCCCAAGTAACGCTCGCCACCTTCTTTCTGTTAGGTTCACCAGATCCTTTTTTGATCTTAGCTGCTTCCATCAACTGAACCGCCGCTGGAGGTGTCTTTACAACAAAGTCGAACGACTTATCCTTGTACACAGTGATCACAACAGGTAATACTTTACCTGGCTTATCCTGAGTTCTAGCATTGAATTGCTTACAGAACTCCATGATATTAACCCCTGCGGCACCTAAAGCGGGTCCTACCGGTGGCGATGGATTCGCGGCACCTCCCCTAACTTGTAGTTTAACTACTTTACTTACTTCTTTAGCCATTTTGCGATTAATTTAAAATTTCGAAATATTCTTTACAGTTGGAAGCTTTAAAGAAATACCTCTATATATAATATGTAACAATTATACTTTCTCTACTTGCATATAGCTTAGCTCTAATGGGGTCTTTCTTCCGAAAATTTTCACCATTACCTCTAGCTTACGCTTTTCTTCATTCACTTTTTCAACAGTACCATTGAAACCATTGAAAGGACCATCGATCACTTTTATTGTTTCTCCAACAACATAGGGAATCGCCACATTGTCATCTTTTACAGCGAGCTCATCCACTTTACCTAGCATCCTGTTGACCTCGGCTTGACGAAGTGGCACAGGGTCGCCTCCTTTGGTCTCTCCCAAGAAACCTATGACGTTTGTTATCGACTTTATGATGTGCGGTACTTCACCTCCAAGATTCGCCTTTATCATTATATATCCTGGAAAATAAACGCGTTCCTTATTTATCTTCTTACCATTTCTGATCTGGATCACCTTTTCTGTAGGTACCAGGACCTCTTCCACAAAATCCGATAGACCATGACGCTCTATCTCGCTCTCAATGTATCCTTTGATCTTATTCTCTTGACCACTGACAGCCCTTACCACGTACCACTTTTTTACCATTGTATCTGCCATAGCATTCTACGTGTTAAGATTAAAATAACTTAAAGATCTCTTTCATAGCTCTGGAAAATACAGAGTCGACCCCCCAAATAGCAAGTGAGAATATGATTGAAAAAATAGCAACAACGACCGTAAGCCTTTGCGCCTCTGGCCAAGGTGTCCAGGTCACGTTGTTTTTCAATTCTTCAAAAGATTCTCTTATATATGTTACTACTCCTGCCATTTTATTTTATTTTTTGCACGGGTGGAGAGATTCGAACTCCCATCAACGGTTTTGGAGACCGCTATTCTACCCTTGAACTACACCCGTAATTGTTAGAAAAGGCGTCCCGAAAATCGGGACACCTTGTTCCATATTTATTTGATAAACTATTGACCTTAGTCTAGGATTTCAGTTACCTGACCTGCTCCTACTGTTCTACCTCCTTCACGGATAGCAAAACGAAGACCTAGGTTAAGTGCGATAGGCTGAATCAAGTCTACTGTAATAGTAAGGTTATCACCTGGCATTACCATTTCAACTCCATCAGGAAGATTGATGTTTCCTGTTACGTCAGTCGTACGAACGTAGAACTGTGGACGGTAGTTATTATGGAATGGTGTGTGACGACCACCTTCTTCTTTCTTAAGGATATATACCTCAGCTTTGAATTTAGCGTGAGGAGTTACAGAACCTGGCTTACAGATAACCATTCCTCTTTTGATATCGGTTTTCTCGATACCTCTAAGTAGGATACCTACGTTATCACCAGCTTCACCTCTGTCGAGGATCTTACGGAACATCTCTACTCCTGTGATCGTAGAAGTCAATTTCTCTGCACCCATACCGATGATCTCTACTGGGTCACCAGTGTTAGCAACACCAGTTTCGATACGTCCTGTTGCAACTGTACCACGACCAGTAATAGAGAATACATCCTCTATCGGCATCAAGAAATCCTTGTCGACATCACGCTGAGGAAGTTCGATCCAGCTATCAACCGCATCCATCAACTCCATCACAGAGTCAACCCACTTCGCTTCACCGTTTAGTGCACCAAGCGCAGAACCTTGGATAACAGGACCGTTGTCTCCGTCATACTCGTAGAAAGAAAGCAAATCTCTTACTTCCATATCAACAAGTTCTAAAAGCTCTTCATCATCCACCATATCACACTTGTTCAAGAATACAACGATTCTTGGAACACCTACCTGACGACCAAGAAGGATGTGCTCACGAGTTTGTGGCATAGGACCATCTGTAGCCGCAACTACAAGAATCGCTCCATCCATCTGAGCAGCACCAGTAACCATGTTCTTTACGTAATCCGCGTGACCTGGACAGTCAACGTGCGCATAGTGACGGTTAGCTGTTTGATACTCTACGTGAGAAGTGTTGATAGTAATACCTCTTTCTTTCTCTTCTGGAGCGTTATCGATCGTATCGAAGTCTCTAGCCTCAGAAAGACCTTTCTCTGCTAAAACTTTAGTGATAGCAGCTGTCAAAGTTGTTTTACCGTGATCTACGTGTCCAATAGTACCAATATTCAAGTGGGGTTTGGAACGATCAAAAGTTTCCTTTGCCATGATTTAATGAATTTAATCTTAGTTATATATTAGTGTTCAATTTATATGAAAAATGAGCCAACGACGGGATTTGAACCCGTGGCCTCTTCCTTACCAAGGAAACGCTCTACCCCTGAGCTACGTCGGCATAAAGTGTTTAAACCACTCTTACTATATAAAAATAGGAAGAGTTTCCTGTGCCCTTGTCAGCCCACATTAGGCCACAACAAGAATACTCATTGGTGTAAATTTTACCCTCACTGAAATCACGACCGAGTCATGATGATTTTCAGCTCCAACTTACCTTTGAGCGGGAGACCGGGTTCGAACCGGCGACATTCAGCTTGGAAGGCTGACGCTCTACCAACTGAGCTACTCCCGCGTTTTTGAATTACGAATTTTAATTTTCGAATTCAGATTTATTCACCTTAAAAATACACTCCCGAGTCCTCGGGATCGCGCATCCCGTTCGGGTGGCCCCGACATCCTTGGATTCGCTCACCTTCGCTCGCGCATACCGTTCGGGTGGCCCCGAACATAAAATTTCTTCGTCATTGCTTTACAAAAGCAAGCTTTTGACAGCAGTTCCTCAGAAATTTTATGTGGGGAGAGCAGGATTCGAACCTGCGAAGGTAAAAACCAACAGATTTACAGTCTGTCCTCGTTGGCCGCTTGAGTATCTCCCCAATATTCCTTGGAGAGATACAGAAGCGAATAGGTCACATCACACGATGTCACAGATTTATCCCGAGCACTCGGGACCCTCGTTGGCCGCTTGAGTATCTCCCCAATTATTTTTCCTATTTCAAAGAACAAAAACACGAGCTAATCTCTTGTTTTTCAGAGCCGATGGAGGGACTCGAACCCACGACCTGCTGATTACAAATCAGCTGCTCTAGCCAGCTGAGCTACATCGGCTTATGACCATAAAAAAAGTCCGCTATTTCTAACGGACTGCAAATGTATAGATTTATTTTTTTAAACAAAACAAATTCTACTAAATTTTTATTTATAGATGTGCCCTAATTTTTTCCTTTCTTCTCAGTAATACACGTTCAAGTGAACTCGCAGCGGAATCAACCGCTTCCTCAAAGGTTTTGCATTGTTTTTTTACTATGAATTCGTCTCCTGGAACATTGACTTTGACCTCAGCAATTTTGTTTTCTTTCGCGCTGGTCTTTTGTACTTTCAAATAGACATCTGAATCGATGACCTTGTCATAATAATTTTCAAGCTTGTCTAATCGTCTTTGGATGAAATCGATCAATTTACCATCGACGGCGAAGTTTACCGACTGAGTGTTTACTTTCATCTTCAATCTTTTTTAGTGGTTAAACAATTATTATCGCCTTAAGAATCGTTGTCGGCCCGCGGGTGTGCGTTTGCATAGGCATCCTTTAGCTTTGCCATGCTATTATGAGTGTACACCTGAGTGGATGCTAGACTTGCGTGGCCTAACAATTCTTTGACCGTATTTAGGTCTGCACCATTGTTTAGGAGATGAGTCGCAAAAGTATGTCGAAGTACATGGGGACTCTTTTTCACCTTACTGGATGCCCTACTAAAATAATCATTTATAACTCGGTAAACAAACGTTTCATATATTTTATTTCCCTTTGAAGTAAGGAACAAATGGTCGTTTTCAACTTCTGAAAATTGTTCATTTCTACAGGCTATATAAGCCCTTATATTTCTTACCACGGAGTCCACCAAGGGTATGAAGCGTTCTTTATTTCTCTTACCAAGAACCTTTATCATTTTTTCGGAAAGATCGACATCCTGAAGCTTTAGGCCTATCAACTCGGCCCTACGCATCCCTGTGGTATATAATAGCTCGATCATCAACATGTTTCGCATTCCTTCAAAAGAATCTTGGAAAGCGATCTTGACGAAAACATTTTCAACCTCGCTCTCAGAAAATGGAATTTGTATTTTTTTGGGCGTCTTCAACGCCTTGTGCTTGGCGAGCGGACTTATATCAATATCCCCCACTTTCAGCAGAAATTTATAATAACTCTTTAGCGAAGATACCTTGCGGTTGATGGTCCTGTTTCCTATGCCTTGTTCGACCATTGCGACTATCCAACTTCTTATGAAACTATAGTTGACCTCCTTGATGTCAGAGACCTCGAATTCTTGTTCGCAGAAGGATGCGAAAACTTCTAAGTCTCGTCTGTAAGCTTTCACCGTATGGACGGAATAGTTCTTTTCCAATTGAAGATAATCGATGAAAGAGGTAAATGACATAAAAAAACCGTTAGATAGCAAAGTTAAAAACTTTGGCCACTAACGGTTCAAATTTATAGTATAAAACGAAATACTAGATCTCTTCCTGCTCTCTTAAGTGCTGGATATACTCCGCTTTTTGAATCTGTGCTCTGCGCGCTACTGATGGTTTAGTGAAATGTTGACGTGCACGTAGCTGACGCATTGTTCCTGTACGGTCGAATTTTCTCTTGAAACGCTTTAGCGCTCTGTCGATATTTTCTCCTTCTTTTATAGGTATTATTAACATAGTGTCATCACCTCCTTTCGTTTGGACGGCAAATATATGAACTAATTGATAATTACCAATTAAAAATGAATAATTATTAAGTCGCGGGTTTATACTCCTTCTTATCGATGACCATCTTTGCTATGATCTCTCTGAGTATCTCCGATGTGCCACCTCCAATTGGACCCAATCTACTATCGCGTAAGAGACGTGCCATAGGATATTCTTCCATATAACCATACCCGCCTAATAATTGTAGGCATTGATATATTACTTGGTCGGCAATTTTCGTGGACAACAGTTTGGACATGCTTGCCTCTTTCACAACATATTCGCCTTTGTCCAATCTGCTGGCGATGGCATAGTTAAACTCCTTACACATTTCTACTTCGCTGGCCATGTCTGCGACTGAATGCCTTAGGGCTTGAAACTTATCTAGCGATTTCCCAAAAGCGGTGCGTTCGGACATATACTGAATTGCATAGTCTAAGGCATACTCAGCTCTGGCATGTGCATTGACCCCCATGATCAATCGCTCTAGCGCGAAGTGTTGCATGATGTATTGAAAGCCTTTATTCTCCTCTCCCATTAAATGACCCTCTGGAATCTCAACATTGTCAAAAGCTATTTCACCTGTATCACTCGCTCTCCATCCGAGCTTATCTAATTTGGTCGCCGAAATACCTGGGGTATCTCTATCAATTACAAAAATGCTCATTCCCTTATTACCAAGATCTGGAGTAGTTTTAGCAGCCACGATCAAATAATCGGAGTAGACCCCATTGGTAATAAATGTCTTTGATCCATTGATAATATATGTATCACCTTTTTTCACTGCAGTGGTTCGCATTCCTGCAACATCCGAACCTCCAAAAGGTTCCGTGATACATAGACAACCGATTTTCTTACCTTCGATACTTGGTACTAGATATCGCTGTTTTATAGCTGCACTACCTTCAGCATTAAGATGGGTCATGGCCAAATAAACATGGGCCCACATGGCAGCAGCAAAACCTCCAGAATTAATTTTCTGTAATTCCTCAAGAAAGATCACCGTATAGAATGTATCTAAACCTAACCCCCCATACTCCTCTGGATACACCAATCCGAAATAGCCCATTTCTCCGAACTTTTCCCATATAAAGCGGTCGATGTCTCCTGTTTCCTCCCATCTGTCAATATGAGGTACGACTTCCTTCTTCAAAAAATCCTTGAAACTTTGTCTAAAAGCCTCGTGCTCTTCCGTAAAATACCTATTCCTACTTTTGGTCAATGTACTCTCCATATCTTAATAAATATCAAGCGGAGGACCACTCCTCCGCAGTATAACACAGCAATTTTATTTTATTGTCAAATATAACGCTATTCTGTTAATTTTTTCAGCAGGAAAATCTTCAATTTTTGTTAATTCATCAAACGAAGAGATCATGCCTACCGAAGAGCGGTAGGTTACTATCTTCTTAGCCAACTTATAGTTGATATAGGGCGTTGAGGCAAGTTCGGACATGGTGGCCATATTGATATCGAGCTTAGTAATGGATGGTACGGTCTTTACCGTAAAATATTCCAAGGCGCGTTTGGCTACCAAAGAATCTAAATAATACACTTCAAAAAGTTGCTCGTCTACTAAGAACCCTCCAAGTATGTCGCGATATTTAATGATCCTTTCAGAAAGCTTCTCACCGATACCTTTGATCCTTTTTAACTCCTCTGCAGTGACCCCATTCAAATCCTTTTTTTCAATGACCTCCCGTTTCATTTTACCATTGTTGGAATTGAAAGCGTTTTTTCTAGACCTTTTTTTCACGACCCAATCCGGAAACTTGAAGAAAGGACTGATCTCCTTGAGCAAGGAATCAGATATTTTTGTCACCTGTTGAAATTCTTTGGCCGAGTTTATGAATTTGTTCTTATCACGAAACTGACGAAGTCGATCGATCTCCTCAACGGACATGCCAAGCGTGTAGCCTTTATAATCGGTGAGGTAATTGGGATTGAAGGGGAATATCTTTGGCTTTTGCTTCTCGAGCTGTAGAATTTTTAGCGAATCTATGGTCTTTTGAAATTGAGCGATGGCATCACTATTTTCAAAATTATAATTTGAAGATCTGAAATCGAAGAAGTGGTAAAACAACTGCAGCATGACGATGAGAAGCAGTAAAACTACCACCCCTTTCTTTTGACTTCCAGAAATACCCCATTCAAACTTCATAGGATAAATGTATTAAATTTATAAATCCTATTGACCTTAAATGGCTGAAAAACAATTTTTTGTAAAAAAGGCCAACTGATTCGAAGTTGGCCTTATTGTTCTATTCTATGTTCGAAAATAGACTATTTGTTGGCTTTAATGGCCGAAACGTATTTTGCGAGCTCATCCCTTACACGAGGCAATAAAATGGAAACTCCCACAAGATTCGGAACTGCCATGGCAAAGATCATCGCGTCCGAGAAATCTGTTACTGCTCCCAAGCTGATCGATGCTCCAATAATTGTAAAAATACAGAAAAGGACCTTGTAAGTGACGACGTTTCTATTGGTCTTTCCAAAGAGGAACAACCATGATTGTAGGCCGTAGTATGACCATGAGATCATCGTTGAAAAAGCAAATAGGATCACGGCTACCGTAAGCACGTATGGGAACCAAGGCAGCACAGATGCGAACGCATTAGATGTTAACTGTACCCCTGAGGCGCCTCCAACATCTACATAGTTACCAGTAATCACGATTACCAAGGCGGTGATCGTACAGACTACCACTGTATCGATAAACGGTTCTAACAATGCAACGATTCCCTCACTTGCAGGATATTTTGTCTTCACCGCTGAATGCGCAATAGCTGCAGACCCAACTCCGGCTTCATTGGAAAATGCTGCTCTCCTAAATCCTTGGACGAGCACTCCGAAGAAACCTCCGACGACTCCCATAGGCGCAAAAGCCCCTTCAAATATCTTACTGAAAGCATCTGGTATGCTTGTGAAGTTGACACCAAGAATCACTAAAGCCGCCAATACATATACTCCAACCATAAAAGGTACCACTTTCTCTGTGACCGATGCGATACGTTTGACCCCACCTATAATTACGATGCCAACAAATACGGCCATAATTACTCCAAAGATCAGTCCGGAGGCACCGCCCGAAAACCCAGCAACATCGTTAAAGATCTGGGCTGCTTGATTGGCCTGGAACATATTTCCACCTCCAAAAGATCCTCCGATACAAAATATTGCAAAAAGCGCGGCCAATATTTTACCTAATGTGCCTAGCCCTTTTTCGTTGAGACCTTTCTTCAAATAGTACATTGGCCCACCGTAGACGGTACCATCTTCACCTACATCTCTATATTTTACCCCCAATGTACACTCCGCAAACTTTGATGTCATTCCCAAGAGCCCCGCAACGATCATCCAAAAGGTTGCGCCTGGACCACCGATGGTAATCGCGATCGCCACCCCTGCAATATTACCAAGTCCTACCGTTCCCGAAAGTGCGGCCGTCAATGCCTGAAAGTGCGAAACTTCACCTTCTTTTCCTTCTACTTTGATCGTTTCTATCGAATCCCCTCCGGGAGTCGGGTCCCCATACATCGGATCGACCTCATGATGGTCGATATCATCATACTTTCCGCGAACTGTGTTGATCGCTTTAGCGAACCCACCAATATTGATAAACTTGAAATAGATGGTGAAGAAGGTCGCGAATCCTAGGAGATATACCACAACCCATGGAATACCCACACCCTCCTTTATGGGTATGGCATAGAATATACCTTCGACGAACCAACCGGTAAGCCAACCAAACTTTTCGTTTATGATATCGTCAATGCTTTGCTCAGCCGTTTCTTGAGCAAATATGAATAATGGAAATAATAATGTGAAAATTGAAAGAAGTAATTTCTTCATGATTATGTTTAGTTAGCGTTAAATTATTGTCTGTTTTCAGTCAAAAAACGGGGCAATATCCTAAAAATATACTGTCAAATCAAGTTTTGGCCGTTAAATATGGTAGGTTTAGATGTTAAAGAGTCGATTCAGTTTTTGAATCTGTTCGGGCCTTCCCAACACGATCAATTTCGATTTGGCGGCAAGTGGAAGATCGGTCTCTGGATTGACCATATACTTTCCGTCGGCACTCTTATAGCCGATGACCGTACAGCCGGTTTTTTTTCTTATATCCAGCTCATATAGTGATTTGTTCACATAGTCCTTGGACAAGTCCTCGATAGCCACTTCTTCGAGATTGGCACTGTTGTCCTCTTCCAACGACAATGAATCCAAAAACTCTACCAGATCGGGCACGACCACCAAGGAGGCCATATGGTCTCCACCGGTCTTATCTGGCATGATCACATTGTTGGCACCGGCTAACTTTAGTTTGCGAACAGAGGTTTCTTCTGATGCTCGACTGATGATCCTGATCTTTGGATTCATCTGACGTGCCGTTAGCACGATAAACAAATTGTCGGCATCATTAGGCAAAGCGGTGATCAAGGTGTTTGCCTTATCAATACGAGCATTCTCCAAAACTTCATCCTCATTGGCATTTCCTTCTACAAACAGTATATGTTCTTCAAAACGCTCTATGATGTCTCGATCCTTTTCAATGACCAAAAAAGGCCTTTGATATATTTTGAGCTTTTCGGCGGCTTGTTTTCCATTTCTCCCATAACCGCAGATAATGATGTGATCGTTGAGTTCGCTTATCTTTTTCATGCGTTTTTTGGTTTTAAGTTGTTCCGATGTATTCTTTCCCAAGATATATTCGGTGATGACTGTAACCGAATAGGCAAAGACAAAGACACTGGTGATTATCAAAATGATCGTAAATATCTTCGTTGGCACATCTGATGGATGCACTTCCTTATATCCGACGGTCGTAACGGTAATAATGGTCATATACGCAGCATCTACCAAGGAGTAATTACCGATCACCACGTATCCTATCACTCCCATCAAAAAAACGAGGGTCAACAGTGCTAAGGCAATATAAAACTTTGATCGAAAGAGTTTGAACATAGGCTAAAGGTCAAAAACTGAAGTTCTCTTAGTGTAGATCAGGTCTTTTATTCGCATCCAAAAGGCCAGAAACAAGTATAGCGCAAAGCCAAAGCCAAGCGTTACAAAGGTGAGGTAAATAAAGGAGGTTCTCACTACTCTGGCCCTCATCCCAAGTTTATCTGCTATACGCTGACAAACATAAAATCCACGTTTTTGGGAGAAGTGCAAGACGTTATAAAAAAGCTTTCTCATATCTTTTGCAAAATACTAATTTCTACCTAATAATTCGTTACCTATAGCACATCGCAGGCATTGGTGCTTTTCACAATAAAAAGATTTGAGCTGAAGCAACGCCTGCGTTTCCACAGCGCTCTCGGTCACTTTTGTCAAAGAATTGAATTTTCTCACGATCGCATTGTCTTCAGGTTTAATGTCTTGCGCAAGTTTTAAGATCCCGTCAACATCACTTTTCCCTTGTTGTTGCATATAACAAAACTTGATCGGGATGATGGTATTTAGAAGCAGTAGATCGATGAAATCTTTCGACAATGATCTTGCTCTCTTCTTTGATTGAATTCCAAATCCGTAATGACGCTCCCAATATTCCGAAACCCCAGTTCTTAGTTCATCATAGAATTCCTTTCTAGACTCCAAACGCATAAGTGTAGAGAAAATTCCTTTCTTCGTATGGTACAAATTGGCCAGTTGTGCCAATCTGATCGTGGGAAAGTTGTTGGGACGCAGCCGGAAGAATTGTGGAACTGGCACAGTCGCATTCGCTAAATGGAATTTGCGCACCAGATATTCATAGTCTTTTTTCAATCTCTGAAAATAGGCGTCTTCAACACTATTTTCTAGCAATCCAGCCTGTCCCAACAACAAGGCCTCAAGTTGTGATAGATCCTGTTGAAGTCTTCGCAATAAAGAAAAGTCGAAAGATCTAGACATCGCAAAGAATGCTTCCCCGTTCACTTTGAGTCCGAAGCTCTTGGCCATCATCTTGAAAAGAACCGCCTCCCAATCGTTATTCGAGCTTTCTAGCAGTTGTAAAATAGGTTGTGATTTCTGTTCCAAACGTTCTATATAAAGACGTTCGAGCCAATGATCCCAAACAAAATCGTCAACTACACTAAGATCATTTTCACAGGGAATCCAGCGCTGCATATTTGCAAACAGCATATGATAATTATCCAAAGTGCCTTTATCGATCACTTCCCTTAATTCTAGTACAGGTATACGCTCGTTATTTTTTCTGAAGACCTCTGCATCATGCTCCCAAACGACGTGAAGAATGACATTGTCGTAGCTTGTGTCTTTCTGATGTTTATGGGAGTACCAGTCGGAAGACCTTAAATGGATCTCCACATTGCCGGCCCAGAGCTGGTCGGCTATCCTCACTTTTGCATTAAAGAAATCTGGACCAGAGTTATGATTATGATCACCCACAGAGAGGACCTCCACGGTTTCTTCCGTATTGGTCTTTAAATTCAAAGTATTGAATTTTTTATATTTCCATATATAATGTAGGAAGTCTTCTTTCATATTCGACCTATGAAAGTACAAAATATATTGTTCGAATTATCAAAAGCTGAAATCGCTTTTTCTTGGAACAAAAAATCCCGTCGAAAGACGGGATGTATTATTGATTTGGATTCGTTTTTCGCGATTACTGTACAACTTCGCCTTCCCATTCCATAAAACCACCCTTTAGATTGTAGGCGTTTTCAAACCCAAGTTGATTCATGATGGCACATGCTTGACCGCTGCGGTTTCCAGAGCGACAATAGACATAATAGTTCTTGTCTTTGTCCAGCTTTTCAACCTCATCGATAAAGCCCTGCCCAAGATAGATATCGATATGCTTGGCATGGGGAATATATCCTTCTTCGACCTCTTGATCCGTACGGACATCCAATATTACTGCATTGTCATCGTTGTTCAATCGATCGGTCCATTCTTGTTGTGATAGATCTGCCATAATATTTCTTTTGGCTCCAAAAATACTATTTTTAGCAAGATTATTCCGAATGAAAAATCCGAGACCTTTCAGACCTCGGATCATTTTTTTAAAAAGGGGTCGCATCTTAAACTTTGATGGAGCAACCGATGGCCTTTGTCGTTTTTATAGGCACTTCATTTCCATTTAAAAGCGCATCTACCGCATCTTCGACATATCTTTTAGATACCGCATCCGCGTTTCCATAGTTATTATCAACAGCTCCGATATACTTTACTTGCATTCCTTTTGGTGTCTTTTGAAGCACATACATGTGCGGTGTTCTTGAGGCGCCAAACTTTGGATAAACCTTTTGACCATCGTCAAACAAATAAGGAAACGTAAATCCTTTCTCCTCTGCCCTCACTTTCATCGCCTCGAAACTGTCGCCAGACTTCACGGCCGGGTTATTCGGGTTGATGGCAATCACTGGATAGCCTTTTTTCTTGTATTTCTTATCCAACGCGATCAATCGATCTTCGTAAGCCACCGAATAAGGGCATGTGTTACAGGTAAAGGTGATGATAAATCCTTTCGCGTTGTCGTAGTCTGCCATGGAGACCATCTTTCCATCCACGTTCTTTAACTTAAAATCATCTGCATAATCTCCGATCTCATAGCCATCTTCTAGGTTTACCGTAAAGGCAGTGAGTACAAAAACGGTGGCTAGTGCTAAAATTCCGGTTAGTTTTTTCATATCATCTAGTTTAAATATTGCTTTAATTCAGTTTCCAGTTCTTCATAGGTAAATGAACGCTCAAAAAAATCACGCTTATCCCTATTATATATTAAGGTGGCAGGTATGGCTCCGGACCATTCCTTATTCACCTTCGGTATCCAACTATTTTGGTCGGGGTCGTCTAAAAAGATCACCGTGCCTTTAAGATCGTGTTTTTTGACAAAAGGAACCAATTGCGATTCGATCTTGGAAGGAAAATCCAAGCTCACCAAGATCAGCTCTACACCCTGTTCTTTATATTTCGAATACAATTCTTCAAAATAGGGCAATTCCTTGACGCAAGGGGCGCACCATGTAGCCCAAAAATTGACTACATAGGTTTTGTCATCATCCTTATGCAGAAGCGGTGAGAATTCTTCGAAAGTGTACCTTGGTATGCTATGGGAAGCCGTAATGGTCGCTTCGTTCTTTTCGACATTTTGAGTTGCTTCAGTCGATTTTTCATCAGCCTTTTTTGCACATGAAGCAATAAGGAGCACTAATGTCAATAACAAGTAAGAATAGCGCATTGGACTTGAATATTTGGATTAAAATTAACCAAGATATCCATGGCTGCCGTCGCGTTTAACAAAAATTTATAGGATATTTAACGGCCTAAAATTCCCGAGCAACACTCGCTCAGAATCCACTTGCAACCATTTTTCGAGCATGGTCGCGTAAAGATCCCTAAAATCTATGTTGAACTTGATATCCCCATTGGCATCCAGATCACTTAGATCTGGCATTGCATTGAAAATTCCTTGCTTCTTCAATTTATTTCCGATGATAAAAATATTGTTTGCAGCACCATGATCGGTACCGCCGGCGGCATTTTGCTTCAGTCTACGTCCAAACTCCGAGAAGGTGAAGATCAAGGTGTCGTTCAGGGTGCCATTGGCTTTCAGGTCCTCGACAAAAGTTTTGATCCCTTCGGCATATATTTTGAGCAATCGCCCTTGCTGGCCCAGCTGATTCGCATGCGTATCAAATCCGCCGAGAGAAACATAATATACGCTGGTATCTAAGCCCGAGTTGATGAACTCTGAAACGGTCTTCAATTGCTTTCCAAAGGCATTTTGAGGATAGGTAACCTTGGTTGTAAAGGTTTTTGACGTTTCGTAAATATACCTGGCAGAAGATTTGGCCTCATTAAAGGTCTTATATAAATATCCGAGGTTGTGTTCGCTTAAATGAGCATCTTGCTGATGGCGACTCAATTCATTGAAGTACGGATTCCGCGAAGTCTCATAGAGCACCTTGGCATTTTTTGTGGCGATGCCATTGATCTTTTCTCCTTTCATGATCAGCGACATCGTATCGTCTATCTCGATACCTTGATAGGGTCTTTCGGCATGGTTGTCCAGATATCTTCCAAACCAGCCCGTCTGTAAATATTCGCTGCTACTACTAGCTGTGTGCCAAATATCTGATGACCGAAAATGCGAACGGTCGGGGTTGGGGTAGCCTACATTGTTTATGACCGACAAATATCCTTGGTCATAAAGTTCTTTTAATTCCTTCAAACCAGCATGCAAACCAACCTCATCATTCAATTTTATTATCTCCCGGGGAGGAAGAGCGATTCCTCTCCGATTTTTATAATAGATATCGTTTTGGAATGGTACAACGGTATTAAGCCCATCATTTCCGCCAGTTAGTTGAATTACTACCAATCGCTTTCCCTGAAATATTGACATGCCTATCTTATCGAAAGCCTGCAAAAAACTCGGTACCAATAGAGCGCCACTGGCGAGTGAACTTCGTTTTATAAAATCTCTTCTCTTCATAGTTGCAGTATTAACAAAGTTGATATTCTGGCAATGACATTAGCTGAATAAGAAACTCCTTTTTTGGTACATCGCTTTTTGTATTCAGAAATGACCTTGTGGTATCGGTCAAACGCCCATTGAGAATTATATCTCGAAGCTCATGATGAGTCAGTGCACCATAATGTCTGTCTGCATATTCCCAATCTGCGGTGATATTTAGCCTTCGTTTCAGATTACTTCGCTTGGCATAGCGTTTTTTAAAACTATCCTCAAATGCCCCTTTTTCATCAAAGGCGATGAAACCATTATTCAGCAGTATCGAGGATAGCCTCATCCGTACCATCATCGTATTGGCATTGATCCAACCTCTACCGCCTTCCCATCCTGCGACATTGGGAGGATACAGCAATATTTGCCCTAAGAGGTTTTGTATATATCTCAGCTGCTTCACTTCATTGAATTTGAAGGGAACTGTTCTATACATTCCAGCTAGGAGGTCCATTGGAGATTTGATCTTGCCCCCAATATTTTTGTTGTCATAGAACCAATCGGAATTAAAGACATAACGCATTAGTTTTTCGATATCATAATCTGCGTAGAAAACATCCGTCATCGCTCGTAAATGATCTTCACTTACATTATCGTTGACAAAATAGGCATAGATCTTTCTACATATGAATGCTGCACATTCACGTTTCTCCAAGATCAGGTCGATAATATCTTCTCCATCAAAGTTGCCGGTCTTTCCAAAGAAGGTCTTCTCCTCGTAATCGTGCTGCCGCATCACAAATCGAAAGGCTCCTCTAAAATCATGATTCCAACCGGTAAAGGCGCGTGCCGCCTCTTTGATATCGGTCTCAGAATACTGCCCCCTTCCCAAAGTGAACAACTCCATCAATTCTCTGGCAAAATTCTCATTGGGCTGATCCTTTCTATTTTGTTTGTTATTCAAATATTTGATCATGGAGGCTTCTCTAGAAATGGCTTTTACAAAATCTCTAAAGTTTCCCAAGGCATATTTCCTTAAGGTATTGTTGTACTGTTGAATATGAAGGATGTTAAGGTCCCGACACACAAAATGATTGGCCCAGAACAGTGTCATTCGCTCTCGCAAAGGTTCTTCGGTGGTGCAAATACGTTTGATCCACTCGCTGTTCAAGTCACCTACTCTATCCTTGCTTTGTTTGATTAGTGCACGAATCTCGTCTTTCTTTGCCAAGAGATTCTTATCCTTCAAAGCCTTATCGATCTCGGGTGTTGGAACGGTAAGTCTCTCAAAATTTGAAGCCTGCGTAAAGAGCTCGTCAACTAGTTTCTCGCGTTCAATGCCATCGAGCGATCTTACGATTGATACATTCGACCCAAATCCCGCTCTCCAATAAAGGTGCTTGATCTCTTTGGAAGTCATCTTTTTACTCATGGTATATTGACCTTTGAAAACAGAAATGGTTTAATAGTGAAGATAAAATAAACCATCTAGAAAACGTTTTTAACAAAATTTTATCATTCCTAACGACTGCAGTTCAAAACATAATCATACATTTGTATATACAAATATTGTTCATACAATTATGACTATTGAAGAAGCGATCAAGGCGACCAAACCCATGGACATTCACACGAAAACCATCATTAATTTGATGTATACGTCCAATTTCGTGGTGGACAAGATCACCGAAGTACTTAAAGAATATGACCTTAGTATGCAACAATACAATGTACTCAGGATTTTAAGGGGCCAAAGGGGAAAACCGGCCAACCTCTCGACGATTCAGGAGCGAATGGTAAATAGAATGAGCAACACCACACGATTGGTAGACAAGTTGATCGCTAAGAAATTAGTAAATCGCATCACTTGTCCGACCAACCGCCGTAAAGTAGAGATCACCATTACCAAGAACGGCCTCGAATTGTTGAATACCTTAGAAATTATAGAAGGACTTAATAAACAGATGTTGACAGATCTTTCAAGAGAAGAGATGGAAACGCTGAATACATTACTCGATAAACTAAAACAATAATCCATTAACACTATTCAAAATGAAAAAGAGAATTTTCACAACATTATTTGCATTTACCCTTGTCGTAGGAGCTACCTTGGCTCAAGAAAAAACTGTAAAGACCGATGTTAGTACGGTCACCTGGAAGGGTTACAAAGTAACTGGGTCTCACGAAGGAACTGTTAACCTAAAAAATGGAACGCTGAAGTTTGACGGAGATAAATTGGTAGGAGGATCATTTACAGTAGACATGACTTCGCTAACGGCTACCGACCTCGAAGGTGAATATCAGCAAAAACTCAATGGACACCTTAAGTCTGATGATTTCTTTGGCGTATCCAATCACCCAACTGCCACTTTGACCATTGATAACGCAGAGGCAACTGGTAAAAACTCCTATTCTGTAAAGGGTGATATCACGATCAAAGGCACCACCGAGCCTATAAATTTTGATCTTTCCGTCTATGGAAGTAAAGCAACTGCTACGCTTAAATTAGATAGGACAAAATTTGGTCTTAAGTATGGATCGGGAAGCTTTTTTGACAATTTAGGGGATAAGACCATCTATGACGAATTCGATCTAGTGGTCGACCTTCAGTTTTAAATGACGTAATTCAAGGTTCCCCCATCCCGACACTTATGTTGATTTCAACACAGGTCGGGATTTTTTTGTTTGGATTTTTAATTTGCGAAAAAAAGCCCGCCAATTTTCGTTTGAAATTAAAAATTACATTCCTATATTTGAACCAACAAATGAAAACGAGAATTACAAATACATGGTGGTGGTCAATCGAAATCTAAATTTCGTGACCTAAGCTATTGTACAAAATCATATCAACAGCCTGTCGTCACGACAGGCTTTTTTTATTTAGAAAGAATAATGTATCCATTAAAGACAACGTATACCAAAATCCTCTCGGACACCATAACTCCGGTTAGTGTCTATCTCAAAGTGCGAGACCGCTTTCCCAACAGTATACTGTTAGAAAGTAGTGATTATCACGCTAATGACAACAGCTTCTCCTACATCTGTTTCAATCCTATTGCATCTATAAACGTTGAGGATGAAGCGATAAGCACAAAGTTTCCTGATGGAACGACCCAGACCAAACCTATCACCGACGATATCGATGTGCCCTCCGAAATCGAACAATTTGCCAATCAATTCCAAGTAGAAAAGAATGGCTTCAAATTCATCAATGGTGGGCTGTTTGGTTATATTGCTTACGACGCCGTCCGATATTTTGAAGACGTAACCATCGCAAAGAAGGACAATAGCGTTGCCATTCCAGATATCCATTATGCCGTTTATCAAAACGTCATTGCCATCAACCATTTTAACAATGAGGCGTACATCTTTGCGCATTGCTACAAAACTGAAAGTAATGTCGATGACATTGAGCAATTGCTCCGTGTAAAGAATTTTGCCTCCTTCACCTTTCATAAGGATGGTGAAGGCACTTCCAATTTAAAGGACGAAGAATACAAAGAGCACGTGGCTCTCGCCAAGAAGCATTGTGCTCGAGGCGATGTCTTCCAGTTGGTACTTTCGCGAAGATTTTCACAAGGTTTTAAAGGGGATGAGTTTAATGTATATCGCGCGTTGCGAAGCATCAATCCTTCCCCCTACTTGTTCTACTTTGATTATGGTGATTTTAAGATCTTCGGAAGCTCTCCCGAGGCACAGTTGGTGGTGAGCAATGGCAAGACCGAGATCCATCCCATTGCAGGTACCTTCAAACGAACTGGAAACGACGAACAAGATGCCGAGTTGGCAAAGAAACTGGCCGTAGATGATAAAGAGAATGCAGAACATGTGATGCTTGTGGATCTAGCGAGAAACGATCTAAGCAGAAATGGCAATCACGTGCAAGTGGAGACCTATCGCGAGGTACAGTTCTTTTCACATGTCATCCATCTGGTCTCGAAGGTCACCGGACAAAAGAAACCCGAAATCTCTACCATGCAAGTGGTTGCAGATACCTTTCCCGCCGGTACGCTCAGTGGTGCGCCAAAACCAATGGCATTGCAGCTCATAGAGAAATATGAAAAGACCGGTCGTGGCTATTATGGTGGGGCCATCGGTTTTATGGATTTTGAAGGTAATTTTAATCATGCCATCATGATTCGTACTTTTTTGAGTAAGAATCATCAGCTGCATTTTCAAGCAGGTGCCGGACTCGTCAACAGATCAGATGCTGAAGACGAATTGCAAGAGACTTACAATAAACTTGGGGCTTTGAACAAAGCATTGGAAATTGCCGAACGCATAAAGTAAAGAAGATGAAGAAGATATTAATGATCGATAATTACGACAGCTTTGTGTACAACCTGGTTCACTATTTAGAGGATCTTGGCTGTGAAGTTGTGGTAAAGCGCAATGACCAATTGCACCTAGACGACGTTGAAGCCTTTGATAAAATAGTGCTTTCTCCTGGGCCTGGAATCCCTAATGAGGCGGGACTGCTCAAAGCCATCATAGAAAAATATGCAGCTACCAAAAGTATTTTTGGTGTATGTCTTGGTCAGCAGGCCATCGGAGAGGTCTTTGGAGGACGATTGGTCAATCTAGATGAAGTATATCATGGCGTCGCCACAAAAATAACCATCACCAAAGACGACAAACTTTTTGAAGGTTTGCCAAAAGAATTTGAGGTAGGTAGATATCATTCTTGGGTGGTGGATACTAATTTGCCCGATAGTCTGGAAGCCACCTCCTTTGACGAAAACGGACAGATCATGTCGCTTCGCCATAAAGAATATGACGTTTGTGGAGTTCAATATCACCCAGAATCTGTATTGACCCCAAATGGAAAGAAAATTTTAGAAAATTGGCTGAACAGTTGATCAGTGATGAAAAATGAATTAAACAATAATTAAAACGACCTAGACTCCCTCTCCTTGGGGAGAGGGTTGGGGTGAGGGGAAAATGAAAACAATATTAAATCGATTGATCAATCACGAAGTCCTTAGCAAGGATGAAGCTAAGCAGGTCTTGGTCAACATTGCAAAGGGCGATTATAACCACAGTCAGATCGCTGCTTTTTTAACTGTATATATGATGCGTAGCATCACTATCAAAGAATTGGAAGGCTTCAGAGATGCGCTGTTAGAGCTTTGTTTGGCAGTCGACCTGTCGGCCTATGACCCAGTGGACCTATGCGGTACCGGTGGCGATGGCAAGGATACTTTCAACATTTCCACACTTTCATCATTTGTTACAGCAGGAGCAGGTATTAAAGTGGCCAAACATGGTAACTATGGGGTCTCCTCTTCCTGCGGAAGCAGCAACGTTATGGAATATCTAGGAATCAAGTTTAGCAATGACAGAGATTTTCTTGAAAAGTCGATCGACAAGACCGGTATCTGCGTACTGCATGCTCCGCTGTTCCATCCAGCGATGAAAAATGTGGCTCCCATTAGACGAGAGCTTGCTGTAAAGACATTCTTCAATATGTTGGGGCCGATGGTAAATCCTGCTTTTCCAAAGAATCAAATGGTCGGTGTCTTTAACTTAGAATTAGCCAGAATGTATGGCTATCTATATCAAAATACCGATAAAAGATTCACCATTTTATATGCCTTGGACGGCTATGACGAAATCTCACTGACCGGAAATACAAAGACCATCTCCAATAATGCAGATGGCATGCTCAAGCCTGAAGATTTTGGGGTTTCGGCGCACTCACAAAGAGATATCTACGGCGGTGATACGGTGGAGTCTTCGGCCGAGATATTTATGAATGTTATCAGCGGAAAAGGCACGGCAGCCCAAAACAATGTGGTCTGTGCCAATGCCGGAATGGCCATCGCCACCGTCAAAGGTCTACAGCCTAGAGAAGGGTTTGAATTAGCAAAAGAATCCCTAATGGGTGGAAAGGCATTGGAAACACTAAAAAAGTTACAAGAATTGAGTAAATAATAAATCACCTTTACTCCCTCTCCTTGAGGAGAGGGTTAGGGTGAGGAGACCTATGAACATACTAGACAAAATAATAGCCGATAAACACAAAGAGGTCGCTCTTAAAAAAAGCATCGTTCCCGTTTCTCAATTGGAAGCCACGGTGCTTTTTGAAAGAGAAACGATTTCATTGACGAATACTTTAAGAAATAGCAACACAGGGATCATCGCCGAGCACAAACGACGTTCGCCCTCCAAAGCGGTCATCAATCAAAAGGTGAGTGTACAAGATGTTGCAACGGGCTATGAAAAAGCTGGCGCTTGTGGGATGTCTGTTCTCACCGATGGTAAATATTTTGGAGGGTCGTTGGACGATCTTTTATTGGCAAGAGCAGCGGTAGAGATGCCGCTGCTTCGCAAAGAATTCATCATCGACGAATATCAGTTGTTAGAAGCCAAGGCGCATGGAGCCGATGTTTGCTTGCTGATAGCCGCATGTTTGACCAAGGATGAGATTAAAAGTCTTTCAACCTTTGCTAAAAGCTTGGGTCTTGATGTGCTCTTAGAAGTTCATAATGAAGAGGAATTGCACCGATCGATCATGCCAAGTTTGGATATGTTGGGGGTGAACAATCGAAATTTAAAGACCTTCGAAGTTTCACTCGAGACGAGCAAATCGCTTTCAGAATTGATCCCTGACAACTTTGTAAAAGTATCCGAAAGCGGAATCAGCAATATGGAAGCCATTAAGGAATTACGTCCATACGGTTACAGCGGCTTTTTGATCGGAGAGAATTTTATGAAGACCGACGATCCGGGAGGCAGTGCAATGGAGTTTATAAGAAAACTTAAATAGAGCTCCTCCCCTTGATGAAGGGAAGGTGTCCGCGATAGCGGGCGGAGGGGTCTGACCTCCATGAAATTAGGTCAAATAAAAATAGATTCCTGCCCCTGTCTGCCGACAGGCAGGTACGCAGGAAATCGCAGATTCAACAGCGTTAATGACAAAGAAATATGAAACTAAAAGTTTGCGGAATGAAATACCAAGATAATATCCAGTCGGTTGCAGCCTTGCAACCCGATTACCTGGGCTTTATATTTTGGGAACCATCCTCAAGATATTTCAAAGGTGATATTCCGCAGTTACCCAAGCATATCAAAAAAGTGGGTGTCTTTGTTGATGCTCCTGTCGAAGAAGTTATCTCAACAGTTGAAAAACACGATCTTCAAGTCGTGCAGTTGCATGGGAAAGAAGATGCAGCCTATTGTAGAAAGTTTCGATCACTTTGTCATTCCTCACTTCCTGCCCGACAATCAGGCGGCGATGCGGAATCTATTGAAATCATCAAAGTCTTTTCGATAAAGGATGATTTTGACTTTTCGGTATTAAGGGATTTTGAAGGAGTATGCGATTATTTCCTTTTCGATACCAAAGGAAAATTGCCCGGTGGAAACGGCTATGCCTTTGATTGGACTGTATTAGAAAATTATCCTTCGAAAAAACCTTTTTTCTTAAGTGGTGGCATTGGGTTGGAAGAAGTGGACAATGTTTTGTCATTCCTGCGCAGGCAGGAATCAAATTACTGTCACGCCATCGATGTAAACAGCAGATTTGAGATCAAAGCTGGATTGAAGGATGAGAAGAAATTAAAAGAATTTGAAAACACATTAAAAAAGAATGGATCCCTGCCTGCGCAGGAATGACAAAATAGTATGCCATGAAATACAACGTCAATAAAAAAGGATATTACGGAGAATTCGGTGGCGCCTATATTCCCGAAATGCTCTATCCTAATGTAGAAGAATTGCGCCAGAAATATTTGGAAGTGATGTACGAAGATTCCTTTCAGAAGGAATTCAACCAATTGCTGAAAGATTATGTGGGACGTCCATCGCCGCTCTACTTTGCCAAGCGCCTTTCGGAGAAGTATAACACCAAGGTATATCTTAAACGTGAAGACCTCAACCATACTGGCGCACACAAGGTGAACAACACCATCGGGCAGATCCTCATGGCCAAGAAATTGGGTAAGAACCGAATTATTGCCGAAACAGGTGCCGGACAACATGGTGTGGCCACCGCTACTGTCTGCGCTTTGATGGGCATCAAATGTATCGTGTATATGGGCGAGATCGACATCGCCCGCCAAGCCCCCAATGTGGCACGGATGAAAATGCTCGGTGCTGAAGTTAGGCCAGCACTTTCTGGCAGTCGCACTTTAAAAGATGCGACCAACGAAGCGATCCGGGATTGGATCAACAACCCTGTGGATACGCATTACATTATCGGATCGGCCATCGGACCACATCCCTATCCGGATATGGTCACAAGATTTCAATCGGTGATCTCGGAAGAGATCAAGTGGCAATTAAAAGAAAAGGAAGGTCGTGAAAATCCCGATTATGTTGTGGCATGCATCGGTGGTGGAAGTAATGCTGCAGGCACCTACTACCACTTTTTAGAAAATGAGGAGGTGGGCATCATCGCCGTGGAAGCAGCCGGAAAGGGCATCGACTCGGGTGAAAGCGCTGCCACCTCCAAATTGGGAAGTGAGGGCATCATCCATGGCTGTAAGACGCTCCTGATGCAAACGCCCGATGGGCAAATCACCGAGCCTTATTCCATCTCGGCCGGACTGGATTATCCCGGTGTAGGACCCATGCACTCGCATTTGTACAAATCGGGTCGTGGGGAGTTCTACTCGGTGACCGATGATGAGGCGATGACCGCAGGATTGGAGCTCTCACAATTGGAAGGTATCATTCCAGCGATCGAAACGAGTCATGCATTGGCCATTTTTGACCATAAGAAATTTAAGAAGGACGATATCGTAGTGATCAGTCTTTCAGGAAGAGGTGATAAGGATTTGGATACATATATCGATTATTTTAAATTAAAATAAAAACTTTCACTTCCGCGCCCGCCTACCGGACGGGCAGGAATGACAGGTCAAAAATAATAGGTAGGAAATCGCAGATTCAACAGCGTTAATGACAATTCAAGGATGAAACGAAAATAATTGAGCCTTTCTGTTTGTATAGCAGGCAGGCGCGGGAATGAAAAAAAATTAATTTAAATGAACAGAATAAACAAAAAACTACAAGAGAATAAAAAACTCCTATCCATATACTTCACAGCGGGATACCCTTCTCTGGAGGACACCGCCACTATCATCAAAGAATTAGAAAAGAACGGGGTGGATATGATAGAGATCGGTTTGCCCTTTAGTGATCCTTTGGCAGACGGACCCACTATACAAGACAGCTCTACTGCCGCGCTAAAAAATGGCATGACCACCGAGAAACTCTTTCAACAGCTTAAAGACATTCGCAAAGAGGTGCAGATCCCGTTGATCGCTATGGGCTACTTTAATCCTATGATGCAATATGGCGTAGAGGCCTTTTGTGCTAAATGCCAAGCGTTGGGCATCGACGGTTTGATCATCCCCGATCTGCCGGTAGATGTGTATCACGAGGAATACCAGGCCACCTTTGAAAAATATGGCTTGATCAATGTGTTCTTGATCACCCCGCAGACCAGTGAGGAGCGTATTCGGTTTATCGATAGCGTGAGTAACGGTTTTATCTATATGGTAAGCTCTGCCAGTGTGACCGGCGCAAAGAACACCTTTGGGAATGCGCAAAGCGATTATTTTGACCGTATCGCCAAGATGGAGCTAAACAACCCGCAGATCGTCGGTTTTGGGATCAGCAACGCCGAGACCTTTGACCAGGCCACCAAACAGGCCAAAGGTGCCATCATTGGCTCGGCCTTTATAAAACATTTGACCAAAGAGGGTGTGGGAGGGATTGGAAAATTCGTAAAGACCATTCGATGACAGATAAGCTTCATGAAATTGAATTTAGATTGTCTTATCAAGAATCGCATTTCAAGGAAGTATTCGAAGACGTTTATGACCTGAAAAGACGAAAGAGAAGAAAAGCTGATGCTAAAATTATCGTTTTTATTTTCCTTGTCCCGATCATCGTCGGATTTATCTATGGCCCAAAAAGCACTTCAGAATGGTTCTTTATTTTTTTCCTCTGTCTTGGACTTCTAATGGCTACCTTAGATTTTAAAAGCCATTCCGAATCACTAAAAAAAAGTCGCAAGTGGATAGAAGATTTCTACCAACTTAACCACAGTTATAAAGAACACAAGCTCAAATTAAACAATAAGAGCGTCTGCCTTATACAAGACAAAGATGTATTGGAGGTTAACTGGGAAAACATTGCTGAACATCAAGTGGCAGCGGACTATATTGTAATCCACTACCAACATTCGGGGAAGATAGTTCTACCCCGAAATTCTTTCGTTAATAACGATTTTGAAGATTTCTTAGCCACGTTCAAACGAAGAATCTTTTGGCCATATGAACTGAAAAAACGAACTTAGGAAAACAAGAAATTATAGAAATCAATCCGCTACATTGATTAGCTTTTAACGGATGCCCATATTTATTCATAAATAATATTAGTTTAGCGCTTCAACGAAAATCAAAGATCGCCGATAATTCTGAAAGCTAGGTCAAAAGTGCTTTAACTCCCCAACTACGGAAAATCCGTAACCATTTCTCCTAAAAACTTCTTATTTTGGACTAATAATGAATCGACCTGGACTTGAGTCGCCCAAAATAGAGGTATAAATGGTATGATCGAATCAACATGATGAGAATAAACGCTATAGTGTTTATATACAAGTTAGCATTCATTTTAAAAATTAAATTATTTGAAAAAAGTTCTCATTTCTATCTCAATAATTATCCTTTTCTTTCTTTTTATCTATATCATAGAAACTAGACTTTCCATGCCCAGTGGTGTTCAAATGAAAATAGACGAGATTGCAACAGGATATGAGGGTATTATTTTTGACAAATTCTCGGTTCGAAAGACAAAACCAACTCATTTAAAAATAAAAACAGCAACGGGATTTTTTGAAATTTCTCCATATCAGAAAATAGTCGATTCTGCAGAAGTTGGAGATAGTCTGATTAAACCTGCAAATCAAAATTTTGTGTACCTAAAAAAAAGGAATGGACAAGTTCAGGAAATATTTTATACAAAATTGTCTATGAAGACCAGGAACCACAGATCATTTCCAAAAGAATGGAAGAAAAAATGGATGGAGTCCAGTGAGTGGGACAAGTAAAAAATAAAATGCCAACAATACGAATAATCCATTACGGGCGGTTTTCCTAAACGGAAATCCTCGCTTATTTATTAATTTAGCGCTACGGTGTTAAAGTCTGCGGATGTTTTCCACAACGTTTCATACCCTATTCGTTCACAACAATAAAACCAACAACTTGCAAATGAAAATATTGATATTAGGTGCAACTGGAAGAACTGGAAAATTAATTCTAGAAGAAGCCCTATATCAAGGTTATGAAGTGCATTGTTTGGTTCGAGAACCGAAAAAAATCAAGGAAAATTCTAAAAAATTACGTGTTTTCCAAGGTTCGCCCGAACGGATGTCCAATCTGGAAAATGCAATTGACGGTTGTGATGGAATCATTAGCGCTCTAAATATATCTCGAAAATCGGATTTCCCTTGGTCCAGGCTAAGAACACCACCAACGTTCCTTTCTGACGTGATGAAAAATATAATTTCGCTTTCAAAAGAGAAAGAAATTAGAAGAATTGTGGTCTGTTCGGCTTGGGGCGTTGCCGAAACCGAAAAGGAAATCCCATTTTGGTTTAAATGGTTTATAAAAAATAGTAATATCGGAGCTGCCTATAAAGACCATGAACGACAGGAAAATCTATTAAAAAGGTCGAATTTAAAATGGACGATCGTACGACCAACCGGACTGACCAACTTTAAAAAGGAAAAGAATAGAATTGAGAGCTATGACAACGAGCCCAAACCAAATCTGACGATCAGCCGTAAAAATGTCGCAAAATTTATGGTCGATGCCCTGAAAAGGGATGAGCTCATTGGACATGCACCGGTAATTTCGGAATGAAAAGTGAAAAAAAACACTGTTGTCAACAACACACAACCGCAATTACGTCCGAATCCCTACCTTCGCAGGCAGGCAGGCACTCGGAATTAGCTTCGTTAAATCTTTGATTTGCTATTGTTAGTACCAAATCCTAAATTAACACTCATTAACCTATAAATGACGCCTACACAGAACCCTTCTAGCATCTTAGATCAAACCAAAAACAAATGGGCAAAACTATAATATCATTGCTGCTATTTGCAGTCGTATCCATATCCTGCAACAACGCTGAAAAGGAAATTGACAAAGTTGAAATCGCTAAACAGTACTTTGAGGTTCTTGACAATTCGGACTACGCTAAAATGTCGGACTGGTTTGCAGATAGCCTGAAAACGATAGAAGGAGAACATAAAAGCGTATACTCCAAGACCGAATATTTGGAGTTTTTAAAATGGGATTTTGTTTTTGACCCTGACTATGAGATACTCGAAATTGAACAAAAGGACGGAATGGTCAAAGCAAGAATTTCAAAGACGGACAAGCGAATTTCTTTTCTTCACGAAAAACCATTCATAACAAATCAAACTCTCAGGTTTCAAAAAGATAAAATAATCAGTGTAGAAATAGATTACGTGAATTTTGATTTTCCAACATGGGAAAAAAATAAAAATAGACTTTTGAGCTGGATTGACAAAAATCATCCTGAATTAAATGGATCTATCAACGACCTGACAGCGGATGGTGGAATGAAACTTTTACAAGCGATCGAATTATATAAAGACAGAAAATAACATGCCGAAAAATTGTAATGTCATAAGTACGGAGGTCGATGATCATTCCGACGATGCATTCCAAAACGAAACCATCACCGAAACTACAACGCAGCTTCAATTATCTACAACCCAACCCCCTATCTCTATTTCCCCTTTAGTTTTTGGGCCACGCTGTCATAGTATGCTCGAGTAAGCTTTTCCGTCCAGATGGTGGGTTGCTTCCCATAAATCGCGATATAGGAGACCGAACTGTCCGCCGAGGAGGTATGCCAGTGTTCTGTGTCCTTCATACAATGGATCACATCTCCCTTTTTGATCACAATGGGCTCCTTCCCTCTTTCTTGGTAATAACCCTCACCTGCGACCACGATGATCACCTGATTCGTAACATGTTTGTGCCAATCCAAGGTTGCGTTGGGACCAAAAGTTGCCTGCGTGATGTTCTTGTCAAAATCATCATCTGCCTTTACCAGAAAATTTAACCAAGCATCACCAAGATGATGTGTATTGGGGGCTTTTACGCCTTCACTCAAATAGGAACTTAGGGCGTACTCCTCGTTTTGAGCATGTACAAACAAGGGTAGCGCGGCGACTATCATTATAACCAGACCTTTTATCATTTGTTTTTTATTTGTGATTCCAAACTACAGAAAGATAGTGATTCTAGTCCATAACTTGAATGGCGTTTGACGTTTTACCCCTGAATCTCAAGCCTTTTTGCTAAATTTATAGTGATGTCAGAATGCCACATACGAACCATTTTGCAGTAACCCAGTGTCAAAACCTTTCTACTTCTTCGTCATTACCAATTTTTGATAAGTAGCGAGTAATACAAAAGAGATCATGAAAAAAATCAAACAATGCCTATTCTTCGGAATGAGCCTCATCCTACTGGGGTGCCAAGATCATACCAAAGAACAAAATGAACCTACTTCTTCGTCAAATGCATACAGTCCGGAGGCATATGTAAAGATCACGCATCCCGAGTGGAGCAAGAATGCAACGATCTACCAATTGAATACAAGACAGTTTACAGAAGAAGGAACCTTCAAGGCCGCGCAGGACCATCTGCCGCGTTTAAAGGAGCTTGGTGTGGACATTATTTGGTTGATGCCAATTCACGAGATCGGTATAAAAAACAGAAAAGGCACGTTGGGAAGCCCCTACTCCGTCAAAGATTACTACAGTGTGAATCCCGAATTAGGCAGCTTGGAAGACCTTAAGGGCTTTGTAAAAGCGGCTCATGGCCAAGGAATGTATGTTATCCTAGACTGGGTGGCCAACCATACCGCTTGGGACAATGTCCTGGTGAAAGAGCATCCAGAATGGTATGATAGAGATTATAAGGGCGACTTTAGACCGACGCCTTGGTGGGATTGGTCAGATATCATCGATCTGGACTTCAATAACTCTGGCGTTCGCCAGTATATGACAGCTGCCCTTAAATATTGGGTGAAAGAAGCTGACATCGATGGGTACCGATGTGATGTGGCTGGTTTTGTGCCTGTTGATTTTTGGACCCATGTCCGTAAAGAGTTAGATGCCATAAAACCTGTCTTTATGCTGGCCGAATGGGAGTCGCGTGATCTTCATGCCGAAGCCTTCGACATGACCTACGCTTGGAGCTGGAATGAAACCGTACATAATATCTGTATGGGTCGGGCCAATGTGAATGGCCTATACATCTACTATTCTTGGAATGAAAGCGCATTCCCCAAAAATGCCATGCGAATGACATTTGTGAGCAATCATGACAAAAATGCGTGGGAGGGTACTATGTGGGAACAATTTGGCGATGGGCTAAATGCGGCGATCGTACTTTCTGTTGTGGGAGAAGGGTTACCGCTTATTTATAACGGACAAGAAGCGGGGAATACTAGGCGTTTGGCATTTTTTGAGAAAGACCCCATCGTTTGGCAAAAACACTACATCGGCGATCTATACAAAGAGCTTTTCGCGCTATTGAAGGAAAATACCGCCCTTTGGCATGCCAAATGGGGCGCCACCATGATCAAAGTTCCGAATTCCTCAGAAAATGACATTCTCAGTTTTGTTAGGGAAAACGAAAAGGACAAAGTTTTTGCGATCTTCAATTTTTCAGATAAAACCCAAAAGGTCAACTTTAAAGAAGCACTTTATCATGGTGACTATGTCGATTACTTTACAAAAGAGGACGTGGCCTTGAAGGATAACTTCGAAATAACATTGGACGCTTGGGCATACAAGGTCTTTGTGAAAAGATAAGATCGGGTAGACAACAAAAGAAGGGAGACATCAGAACGCTGCCGATCGAAGAAGATCTGTCTTCATTTTTAAAGAAACATCATCATATTCTGGATAATCATTTCGCTAATGACCACAGACAAACGAATAGCAAGAGTCACGAAATTCGCAAAAGAGGTGCTAGCACAGAAATATCCTGCGGAACAATGCCATAGTATCATGGCTTCGATAGCTTCTAACTACAAAGAGATCCAGAAAGACATACCAGTGTTTAAGTCGTCCTTTAATCGGATGCTCCTACAGATATCTGTAGATAGTCTAGCTTTCTACAGGGCGTTGCGAACCGAATTGGAAAAAGATGATGCCCTAAAAATGATCCTGCCCTTTGTAAACAGATGGATGGACGGACAATTTGACAACTGGATCGCAAGAAAAATTTATAGAAATCGATTTCTGCATAGAATTTATAGACGTTGGTGGTTTGCTCGAACCAATAAGGCAAATGACCCAGAAGGACAGCAATTTGAATATTTAAAACCCACTGGGAACTTATTTTACGGCGTCAACGTGCTTAGATGTGGTCATGTCCATTTTCTAAAAAAGATGAACGCTGAAGAGTTGGCACCCTATATGTGCAAGGCAGACCTCTATATCCAAAAATATTTACCCAAAGGCATTGTTTTTAAGCGAAGTCAAGTCATTGCAGAAGGGGCGCCTTATTGTGATTTCAGGTATGTTATTGATGAATCTGGAAAATAGTTGTAATATAAAGCATGGAGTCATAACGCGTTCTGCAGAAAACGCAAAGGGTCCATATCAAAAACTTTAAAAATGGAAAGAATCGTCATCGTAGGATACAAACCTCTAAAGGGAAAAGAGGAAGAATTAAAACAATTGGCCAAATCCCATTGGAACAGCTTACATGACCTGGGGCTTGTTACCCATCGAAAACCTATCGTAATGGAAGCTGAAGGCGGCACCATCGTCGAAGTCTTTGGGTGGAAATCAAAAATGGCCATGGAAAAGGCCCATGCCGACCCCGAAGTTCTCAAGATGTGGAAGAAATATGCCGAGGTCTGCGAATATATTCCAATCGGAATGGTCGAAGAGGCCCAACAGGTATTCTCAGAATTTAACTCGATGAATATCGATTGAACAGCAACTGGAGCGACAGAAGATGCAAATCATTGGTGGAGCGTAGCCTTTATTTGAGGTCTCAACAAAATGGGTGAAATAGAATAAAACAAGCACATCAGAAGTCTTTTAATCATAGAAAATTGATGCGTAGGAATGGTGCTTCTAGCATTTTACAAGAAGTCCATAAAGATGATTTACTCGAAATAAAGACCAACACGCCGCCAGTATTAATAAATATTTAAGGGTCTGTTCTAGAATGTTTTAATAATTTTAGAATCGACAACCTTTAAAACTCATCGTATGACTTCCTTAAAAAGAATCGTCTTTCTTTTCGTTTTTTGCTTTTCCGTGTTAGGAGTAAATGCACAGTATGAAATTAAACCAGTAGAAGGCTATACTCCGCAGATAGGCGTCATGGTAAATATGCTTGAAGATCTAAAGAGTAGAATTACAGAAATGACGCACGATCTGAGTCAAGAGGAAACGGATTTCCTATTCGACGACAAGGCCAATAGCATTGGGGCCTTGATCATGCATCTGGCCGCGACAGAATCATATTATCAGGTTGAAACCTTGGAAAATCGCCAATGGACCGAAGAGGAATCGGAATTCTGGGGGATAGCTACTGGCTTAGGTGAAAAGCAACGAAAAGAGTTACAAGGAAAACCCATATCATATTATTTGGACCTTTGGGATGAAGTTCGGAGCAAAACACTTAAAGGTCTCAAAGCCAAAGATGATATTTGGTTTGCGGCAAATGTGGATGAAAACGTGAACAACCATTGGGCATGGTTCCATATTTTGGAACATTCGGCGAATCACATGGGGCAAATTTCATTGGTGAAGAACAGACTTCCTGAGTAATCCTTTTTCTAACCGCAAGTCCATGTTCCTTTGCATTTAATGCCTAACGATGAATAGAACAAATGTTGAATATGGCATTTTAGTGGTCGTGATCTATGGGCAAGACTTCACTGAAATTAATTATCTTTAAAAACGATGATTCATGGGTAGTCGAGCCAAAGAAGAATTAAAATAGACCCGTAAAACCAAAACATCAATATGAGTACAACAACACCTGAACACGATGCGCGAGTTGCAAAACTCACCTTTGCTGGGGTCTACCCACATTATGTTACCAAAGTGGAGAAAAAAGGAAGAACCAAAGAAGAATTACATCAAGTGATCGAATGGCTAACGGGTTACGATGATGAAAAACTGCAGGACCTCGTCGACAGGAAAGTGACCTTCGAGACCTTTTTTAAAGAAGCTTCACTAAATCCCAACGCCCATCTCATCAAAGGCGTTATCTGTGGTTATCGCATCGAAGAGATCGAAACCCCCTTGACACGGCAAGTACGATATTTGGACAAATTGGTGGACGAATTGTCTAAAGGCCGCAAGATGGAGAAGATCTTACGAGAGGCATAGAAAATATACTCAAAACACCGACCATATTTCTTTTCCTCCAACGACCACCGCACTTTACGTATCTTTATATAAAATCAATCACCAAAGTATGAAACGATTGCTATTAGTAAGTACACTATTCCTAACGGCAATGGTCAGTGCCCAAGATCTAGATGAACAGATAAAGGGAGCACTCTCCAGTACTGTCCAAGATATCAAGACCTTTGTAGCCATCCCTAACAATTCCATTAACTCAGTGGATATCTATAGAAATATCTCTTGGTTGACGAACCAGTTCAAACAACGTGGTTTTAACACCACAACCTTATCGACCAGTGGCGAACCGTTGTTCTTTGGCTCCTTACCCATGGAAGATGACCGTCCAACAGTATTATTCTACATGCACTTTGATGGACAGCCTGTCGATGCCTCGAAATGGAGTCAGGAAGATCCCTATGGCGTCGTCCTTAAAGAACAAAAGGAAGGTCAATGGAAAACGGTGCCTTGGGAAAATCTCAAAGGAGATATCGATATGGAGTGGCGTATTTTCGGGCGTTCTGTCTCGGACGACAAAGGCCCCATCATTATGATGCTTCATGCGCTTGACCTTTTAAAGTCGAACAAACAGAAAATCCCATATAACGTTAAAGTTATCTTGGATAGCGAAGAAGAACGCGGTAGCAAACCCCTACCCGATGCTGTTAAACAATACAAGGATCTGTTAGAAGCCGATCTGATGATCATCACAGATGGTCCGGTACATCCTTCGGGGCAACCTACGCTGGTGTATGGCTGTCGCGGAATTACCACCGTGAACCTTACCACCTATGGTCCTATAAAACCTCAACATAGCGGACATTTTGGCAATTATGCGCCAAATCCAGGTATGCAGTTGGCGCAATTGCTCGCCAGCATGAAAGATGCCCAAGGGCGGGTTACGATCAAAGGCTATTATGACGGCATCGAATTGAATGATGACATCAAGACCATTTTGGCCGCCGTACCCGATGACAAAGGACAGCTGCTGGCTCGTTTGGCAATAAAAACCCCAGAAAAAGTAGGCGATAACTACCAAGAATCGCTACAATTTCCCTCTCTAAATGTTCGTGGATTATCTTCAGGTTGGGTCGGTGCTCAGGCTAGAACCATCGTACCCGACAAAGCTACAGCAGCTATAGACATGCGCTTGGTCCCCGAAAGTGACGGTGACCGCCTAAAGAAATTGGTGAAAGCGCATATCGAATCCCAAGGTTTTTATGTGACCCAGAAAGAACCATCTCTTGAAGAACGTATAACCTATGACAAGATCGTAACTTTTGAAGAAGGCTCCTTTACAAAAGCCTTTAGGACCGATATGAATCATCGCCATGCGCAATGGCTCACAAAGGTGATGAACGCAAACTTTGACGAGGAGCTCGTTCACATTCGTATTATGGGTGGTACGGTGCCCATCGCACCCTTTATCAATGCCTTAAACGTCCCCGCCATCATCGTTCCTATGGTGAACCCTGATAACAATCAGCATAGTCCCGATGAGAATCTTAGGATTGCGAATGTCAAATATGGCCTTAAAGCATTTTACGGAATATTGAGTACACCTATTGAATAAACGCTCGCTTCATTTAAAAAAACTCACGATACTGCATCACTCTAAAATCGATCGTATTGAAACGGGGATCCGCATCTTTGAGCTTTTTGTAAAGTGGTAAACTACCCACAGCACGGTTGGCTGCACCAGATGGCGCCGTAAGCGAGACCGTTTTGATGATGCGTTCTTCTTTGGCAGATTGCTTCTGCCGAGGTCTCGGCATGGCAATGACGAATTGGTGGATGCGCGGAACTTCATCCGATATCACTTCCAACGTCAATCCGTATTCCTTTAAATGCCTTCTGAAGAAATACTCGGGACCATTCTTGCTATTACCTCCAGTGAACAGCAGTGTATCGATCTTAGGGTGCCTGTGAAGATATCCTATAAGATCACGAAGTTTCACATTTTGCATGCCCAGATCCGAGGCATCGATCTTATTGCGCTCGGCAGAAGCGACGATATCACAAATACCAATGCCACGCGATTCTAAAAAGACCTTTCTTTGATGGATAGCTTCGTCGGTGGTCTCGAACTTTAAATTCAACTTAAAGATGCTATCTAAAATTGGCCAAAGTTGTCCATCGATGCTACCATAACAAAAATCGACATCCCCTGTTTTAAGATCTTTGGTACAAAATCTTGGAGGTGGTAAAGTCCCAACGATGAGCTTGGTCGCATTAACAGGAATAAAGGGTTCGTAAGGATGGAAATGGTAGAACAACTGTTGTTGATTTTTTCAAAATTTGAATTTCCATTCGAAAATAAGTAACTTTAAGCTTCAACCAAAACGAAAATTATGGGTAAAGGAGACAGAAAAACGAAAAGAGGAAAGATTCAAAGAGGAACCCATGGCGTGCGGAGGCTGAAAAAGATAAAAAAGCGTCAACTTCCTGAAGAAAAGATACGCATCGATACCAAAAAGTAACTTCACTTTTGGGAGCCCCACTACCCAAAAACACCTTTGATCAATTAGCATACTAACATTTAAAACCACCAAAAGCCAAGCAGCATGGGAAAAGGAGACAAAAAATCTCGAAGAGGTAAGATCATCAATGGAACCTACGGTGTACGCCGACCTAGAAAGAAGAAAAAATTAGCGGTCGCTAGTGTTGAAAAACCCAAACCAAAGCCAAAAGCAAAACCTGCAGCTAAAAAAACAACAAAACCCAAGGCAGCTGCCAAACCGAAAGCCAAAGCCAAAGAGGAACCACCGAAAGGAGAGCCAACTGAAGAAAAAAAAGAAGAATAAAGATAAAAAAAGAGCAGTTTATAGCTGCTCTTTTGCTTTTTCGATCCATTTCTTGTTTGTCCTATAACCGGGACGTTGCATATTTTCTGACTCGGATACGATCTCTTGGTAAATTTCCTTGGCCTCATCATTTCTTCCATGCTCTTCATAGAGCATCGCCAAGGCCACCCGTTCTTCATAATTGCTATACCGCACATTAAGACCTTCTAATGCCTCAAAGGCTTCGTCCAAGTTACCCACTCTTGCCAAAGACAAACCGTAAAGAAACTGGGCGTTAGATTTTCTAAACTCCTTATGTTCCTTGACACGTGAAGCCATTTGGATCACCTCCTGGTCCTTTTCTTGCAAATAGTAGGCACTTATCAACTGTTCCACCACATAAAAATCATTCTCAAATGTCCCTTTCAAAACAGATAAATAAGTGGTTGCCGCCTTCTCATACATCTCACTGGAAAGATAAGCATCCCCTAGCGCTACCCGATTTTCAAAGGTATCTGCAAATTGTACCTTCTTTTCAAGATCGAGCACTTTTTTAGACGGGTTGATGGTCTCTGTCAATTTCTCTTGTACCTTTTCAACACCTTTTTTTGAATATACCTGAGTGAAAAGGTAAACGACGCACCCGATAAGTGGCAAAAAGATGATCAAAAAATACCAGACCCTATCGTTTCTATTCTTATAACAATGATAAACGCAGAATGCTTGAAAGCCTAAAATAAGATAGTAATACAATATGAAATGTTTTTAAGAATGCCGACAAATATAGTGTAATCATCGGCGCACAGATCGTAAAGAAATGATAAATCTCATCGGTTAGCGAACAAAGACCAACTCATCTTCTTTCGTGGAGAGCTCTTTGCTGTATCGATACCCCTCATAGTCAAAGCCTTTCAGATCATCGATGGTGTGTGCATCAGTATCAATAATATATCGGGTCATATAACCTCGTGCAAGCTTGGCAAAGGTCATGATCGTCTTGTACTCGCCATTTTTAAAATCCTTAAAAACTGGGGTGACAACAGGGACTTTGAGCGCTTTGGTATCGATCGCTTTAAAATATTCGTTACTAGCAAGATTCACAAACAACTCGCCTTCTTCTAACTCTTCATTCAGTTTATCGGTCACTTTCTTCCTCCAGAATTCGTATAGGTTCTTTTTGGCACCGACAGGAAGTTTGGTTCCCATCTCCAGACGGTAGGGCTGCATCAGGTCTAAAGGTTTGAGAATTCCATAAAGCCCAGATATGATTCGCAATTTATCTTGGAGGTCGTCCAATTTATCTTCGGGTAAGGTTCTTATATCCAATCCACGATACACATCCCCACTGAAGGCATATACTGCGGGTCGTGCATTTTTCTGGTTGAAAGGTAAGGCCCAAGATTGGTTACGCTCCCAATTGAGTTCGCCCAAAGCAGGTGAAATGCTCATCAGTTTTGATAAGCTTCTGGCGGATTTCTTTCTTAAAAGCTTGTTCAGTCGTTCTGCCTCCGATAAGAATGCGGCTTCCGAATGTCTTTTCGTTGGTAATGCTGAATCAAAATCAAGTGACTTTGCGGGTGATATTACAATTTTCATAAGATAATGACATTTTGTGGTCATTCCCACGACAGTGAGAATCTATTTTACACGTTCAGGCTTGATCCAAACAGTGCTCTTTCAAAAATACAACTTGAAAATAGTAGAAGAAACTAGATGAACAAAAAACAGCTGATACCGTTATAAACTAAATCAATCTTTCGTTCTGATTTTACTCTTTACTATGCTTGGAGTAATTCCGCCAACGTTCGATACAATCCTGCAAGTCTTGTGGAATCTCAGAATCAAAACGCATCATCTGCCCAGTTTTGGGATGTACAAAGCCTAATGTCTTTGCGTGAAGCGCCGTTCGTGGAAGTACTTTAAAGCAATTCTCTACAAATTGTTTGTATTTGGTGAAAGTGGTGCCTTTTAGGATCTTTTCACCCCCATAGCGCTCGTCGTTAAAAAGCGTATGCCCAATATGCTTCATATGTGCACGGATCTGGTGGGTACGACCTGTTTCCAGTCGGCACGAGACCAACGTGACATACCCTAATCGCTCCAAGACCTTGTAATGTGTGACCGCCTCTTTCCCCTGATCCCCTTCTGGAAAGACAGTCATCTGTAAACGATTCTTCGGGTGTCGGGCCAAATGCCCTTCAATGGTGCCTTCATCTTCTTCGACATTGCCCCATACCAATGCCACATATTCCCTTTCGGAAGTCTTTTCGGCAAATTGATTGCTCAAGTGATTCATGGCCTCTTCGGTCTTGGCAACTACCAAAAGCCCAGTAGTGTCTTTATCTATGCGATGTACCAACCCAGGTCTTCCGCTGCTATTTTCTGGTAAATTCTCGAAATGATGGATCAAGGCGTTGATCAAGGTGCCCGAATAATTCCCATGACCCGGATGCACAACCATTCCCGCAGGTTTGTTCACAACCAACAAGGTGTCGTCTTCGTACACGATGTCTAGGGGAATATCCTCTGGTGTAAGTAGATATTCGTGCGGAGGATGCTCAAATAAGACTTTGACCTCATCGCCCGCCTTTACTTTATAATTCTGTTTTACAGTCTGACCATTTACGAAGATATTACCATTCTTGGCTGCTTGCTGTATTTTATTTCGCGTAGCATTCTCTATTCTGCCCATTAAGAACTTATCTACCCTAAACGGCTGTTGCCCCTTATCGGCAGTAAAGGCGTAATGCTCATAAAGACCTTGTTCTTCACCATTGATGTCCAACTCCTCCTCCACTGTTGCCATCTTTTTAATTTGAGCGTCTTCCATTTCCAAGAACGAGGTCGATCTTAGAGGTTTTGGTCACCATTTCTCCCGGGCGTATCTGCTTGCCATCATACTTGATATAATAGACCATATCCCTGCCGATCTGATCGATATATTCGACCTTTCCCACTTCCAGACCTACCGCTCTCAAGGTAGCCTCGGCGCTTCTTCTGGTGATCTGAATGATATTAGGGACCGTCACCTTTCGGTAGCCCGAAGGATTGATCGTTAGATAGACCCTTCTACCTTCCTTTACCTGCTCTCCTGCCAATGGCAATTGTTCGATCACTGCAAATTTTGGATATTTTGGATTAAAATTGGCCGTATCCATGATCTCTACATTCAAACTATTCTCTTCTAGTTTGGACTTCGCCTCTATAAAGGTAAGGTTTGACACATCGGGAACTTGTACAAATTCGTTATGGTTCGTAGAACTCTTTAACCATTGCAACAGCAAGAATACAATCACGATAAAGGCGACGATCGCCAACCCTATCTGCTTTAAAAAAGATTTACTGAAAATAAATTTGAGTAGACTCATTCAATTCTGTTTATATGTAAGCAAAGATATAAAAACCCATTGCTTTACATAACGCTTCAAATTAAATGATATTTTTGTTTTAGTATTTGTTAATTTTTCAAGGGAACTAGATGAAAAAAAAGATTGCCATCATTATGGGTGGATATTCTTCTGAGTATAAGATCTCGCTTAAGAGCGGAAATGTGGTCTATCAGTATCTCGATGCTGACAAATATGATCGCTATCGCGTGCACATCTTCAAGGACAGGTGGGTCTACGTCGATGCTCAAAACCAGGAGACCCCCATAGACCGAAATGATTTTTCAGTAATTATCGATGATGAGAAAATCACCTTTGATTGTGTCTTCAATGCGATTCACGGCACCCCTGGCGAAGATGGTCATATGCAGGCCTATTTTGAATTACTTCATATTCCACATACCAGCTGCGGAATGTATCAGGCAGCACTAACATTCAACAAACGCGACTGTCTCTCGGTCTTAAAGCCCTACGGAATTAAAACCGCAGAATCCTATTATCTAAATCTTGGAGATGCGATTGATGAGAACGCTATAATCTCTAAGGTAGGCCTGCCCTGTTTTGTTAAGGCCAATAAAGCGGGAAGCAGCTTTGGTGTGACCAAAGTGCACAAAAAAGAGCATCTTCAAGATGCGATCGATATCGCTTTCAAAGAAGATGATGAGATCATTATAGAGGCATTTTTAGACGGTACCGAAGTATCGATTGGCGTGATCAGCTATAAAGGAGAGACCAAAGTATTGCCCATTACCGAGATCGTTTCAGAAAACGATTTCTTCGATTATGAGGCAAAATATTTAGGCAAGTCACAAGAGATCACCCCAGCCAGAATTTCAGAGGAAATGACCAAAAAGGCTTCGGCTGTTGCAAAGAAGGCCTATGACGTTCTAAAGATGAGTGGTTTTAGCCGAAGTGAATTCATCTTTCAAGGGGGTGAACCGTATATGTTAGAGATGAATACCATCCCAGGATTTACTGCAGAGAGCATCCTGCCGCAGCAGGCGCAGGCAGCTGGCATTAGCCTGCCCGAGCTTTTCGGAAATGCCATTGAGGAAGCCCTCACCCCCAACCCCTCTCCCAAAGAGAGAAGGGGGTAAACTAATATATAAAGTAACATATGGTTTATTATATTTACGAAATAAAATCATTTCACCCCTTTGGAAAGGTAAAGAAGGACTCATGAGAAGAGCAGTTTTTCCTGGGTCTTTCGACCCTATCACTTTAGGCCATTACGACATCATCGAACGGGGAATTACGCTGTTTGATGAATTGATCATCGCCATAGGTATCAATGCCGACAAGAAATATATGTTTTCCTTAAAAGAACGTGTAAAGTTTATCGAAGACGCCTTTAAGGACCAACCGAAGGTCAAAGTGGTAACTTATAAAGGACTCACTGTTGACTTTGCCAAAGAAGTGGACGCACAGTACATTTTGCGTGGCTTGCGCAACCCGGCCGATTTTGAGTTTGAGAAGGCCATTGCCCATACCAATCGTAAGCTTTCCGAGATAGAGACCGTGTTCTTGCTCACTTCTTCTGGAAAGAGCTATATCTCATCTTCTATTGTCCGCGATGTCATACGAAATGGTGGAGATTATACCGTTTTGGTTCCAGATAGTGTAAGGGTTAAATGATACATAAGACTGATGGGAAAGAAGAAGAAGAGAATCCCAATTGGAGTGATTTACCCTTTTATCGGTATGAATAATGGATTCCTGCCTACGCAGGAATGACACAGCAAACCCTATAATTTATACTCAGACAAACTCTTGGTGAATTTCTCTGGATTGGCCGCCAAATGATACCTTGGATCGTCCACGTCCTCTTCGATCACCTCATGGAACTTAGGACTCGCCTTGTATAAAAGTTCTTTGCAGTCTTCGCTTAAATGTTTCAACTTCACCTGCTTTCCTGCAGCTTGATATTTTTCCACCAAATTGAAGATGGCCTCCAAAGCCGAATGATCGCTTACACGCGACTCCACAAAATCGATCTCCACCTTTTCTGGGTCATTCTTCACATCGAACTTATTGTTGAAGGCCGATATACTTCCAAAGAACAACGGGCCCCAGATCTCATAGATCTTCGTACCATCCTCTTTCATGCGCTTTCTAGCGCGGATGCGTTTGGCATTTTCCCAGGCAAAGACCAAGGCTGAGATGATCACTCCGACGATCACGGCAACTGCGAGATCTTTAAAGACGGTAATCAGTGATACTGCGATCAGTACAAAGGCATCCGTCAACGGAATCTTCCTAAGGATTCTAAAGCTACTCCATGCAAAGGTGCCGATAACGACCATGAACATTACGCCTACCAAGGCTGCGATCGGCACTTGCTCGATCAGGCCGCTGGCGAATAGTATAAAAGCTAACAAAGTAACAGCAGCAACGATTCCCGAGAGTCGTGTTCGGCCGCCAGATTTGATGTTGATGATCGATTGCCCGATCATCGCGCAACCACCCATTCCGCCGAATAGACCAGTAACAATATTGGCGCCACCTTGGGCCAAGCACTCTCTATTGGCATTTCCGCGGGTCTCTGTCAATTCATCGATCAAATTCAAGGTCATCAAGGATTCGATGAGTCCGATAGCCGCCAAAATAAAAGCATAGGGCGCTATAAATCTTAATGTTTCTAGGGTGAAGGGAACTTTATTGAAGATGTCCATTTGGAAGGTTGGCAATCCACCTTTTAGGCCTTCGCCGCCACCTTCGCGAATAAAAGAACCAACGGTAGCCACATCTAAGTTGCCTAAGATCACGATAGCCGAAACAACAAGGATGGCGATCAATGCCTCTGGTAATTTCTTGGTGATCTTTGGCAATCCAAACATGATCCCCATGGTTAGCGCCACCAAACCGAGCATCATCCATAGTTTGTTCCCAGACATCCAAGTCAACTCACCATTGACCATCTCTTTGAACATTCCTAACTGCGAAAGGAAGATCACAATGGCCAGTCCGTTTACGAAGCCCATCATTACGGGATGCGGGATAAGTCGGACAAATTTTCCAAGTTTAAAGACACCCGCGAGCATTTGAATGATTCCCATAAGGATTACTGTGGCAAAAAGATAGTATAGACCAAGGTTCTCGCCCTCGGCGCCCATGGCATTTCCTTCGGCGACCAAATGCACCATCACCACGGCCAAAGCTCCGGTAGCACCGGAGATCATTCCAGGCCTTCCTCCGAAGATAGCGGTGATCAAACCGATCATGAACGCAGCGTACAATCCAACTAAGGGGTCTACCCCTGCCACAAAGGCAAAGGCAACTGCTTCCGGAACTAAGGCCAAGGCCACCGTCAATCCGCTTAAAATATCATCCTTGGCGTTGGCAACGCGCTTACGTACAAATGCATTCATCGCTATCGATTTAAGCCCGCAAAGATATAGGAATCTAAACGCTGGACAAAAGGAAGCCAGATTAAATTCTGGTTATTCAACTACTCGATTCTAGCAATAGCCCGATGGTTTGCAAATTAATTTCAACTTTTTGTAAATTAGGGGCAAACCAACTATACGACCCATGAAATTTTATTTTTTCATTCCATTCCTCATTTCCTTTTATCTCACCACCGCTCAAGAAACCTACTACCCACCAAAACTATTGATAGAAATTAGCAGTAATATCCAAGTAGGTGTAAAGACACAGGGCCAGACAAAGACCTATCTCAATTACAAGATCGAAAACAATCAGAACTTTTCGAGTAGCAACACCAATACTTTTAGCAATAGCTATATCAGAGATGTTACCAAGGAACGACAGAGAAAGACCAATGAAGATTACTATAAAAGCAGACCCAAACCAAGCTCACTTTTAGGGGGAATCGCCAAAGCATTTTCGGGCGATCCTTCTGGCCTGCTAGACTTTGGCGGAAATGTATTGGATCATATGATGACCCCAAAATATAGGGTCTACGAGACTTCGACCTACAAGACCACCGAAAAATTTGAAAGGACCAATACCACGACTAACACCTCTAGCACGGACGTAAAAAATCAACTCGTGCAGCAGATCACTCAAGAATCTACCGTTGATGCGAATGCTGGCTTTATCAGATTCAGCTTAAGGATCTTCAACGATGCCCAGAAAGGCATTCGCATCAAAAATCCGCAGTTTGTCCTTTACTTTCTGATGCCTAATGGAAGTAGGGAGATCATCTCCTTTCAAAACGCTACTGCCGGCGATGGACAAGTGCATTGGCTGCCAGCGAAGAACTACAAAGATTTTGAGGTAAATGTTGAAAATCTGGATGTACAACGATTGTTCTCTAACTATTTGAATTCTGAAGAGATCGAGGTAAACTTAAATAATCTCGAAGTTGAAGTCAGTGGTCAAAGTTATTTTGCCGGCGAACTTGAGGAATCACATGAAGACAATGGGGTGCGTGTTAAATATTACAACGGACAGGACACCAAAGAATTCTTTGCACTCATCGGAGATGCACGTCCTACCGCTGCCGAGTTGATAAAGGATTATTTAAAAGAACAACAACTCGAATTCTACCCAGTAGAAGACGATACCAGTATTGTTGATGCCATTAAAAAAATCAGCGTGAATGAAAATGTCCAAAGCGATAAGAAACTGAATCAGATCAGTGGGCAAGAACTTATTGATTGGCGTAAATGGGTGGTCACTGTATATGATCAAAATAATGTGATCATCCCGTTTAGTGTTTCAGACAGGCTACAACCTGGCTATAAGATCTCCTTGTCATATTTCGCTGCCAAGGACCTTATGGGTGTTCACTATCGACCAGTGATCTATGAAAAAAAAGGTATTGTTTTCACCGCGGATGGCCAGTTTCAGCTTAATGTCGACCTGAAAAAAGATGACGAATTGGTAATTGACAATGTTAAACTCAGAAAGCTCTATACCGATAAAGTCAAGTATGCCATCGCCCCCGTTCAGATCGCAGCTAATGATCCTTTAGTGGCTGGGCTTCCTATAAGGAAGACAGAGGCACAAATGTTCCTTGACCAACAGAGGAGTATGGAATCGGTATATACGGTACCGGCAACAGGACAGCCCTTTAGTTTTAATTTCAATAACACTAACGGCCAAAATCTAAAGTTTTATTGGTTTAGACCAACTCAGGTTGTTCGACAAGAGTTTTTCAAGCCAGAAGATTTTGTTTTTTTAAGGTGGTTCAAGGGCAATCCGTCAATTGATAACATGATAGGACAAGTCTCTAAAGAAGCGCAACAAACGTTTATAGAGAGCCTCATTGTTAGACATATCTACAATGCCTTCGACCCAGAGCTAAAGATTGCAAAACCCGCTAATTTTGGCCTCGTCAAAGGTGGTGGACATGTAACGATCAATGGAAATAACAACTCTCCCGAGCTGGCCACCATGATCAGCTACCTCACATCCGAGAACGGGCTCGAAAAAATAAGAGATTCCATCAAAAATGCTAAGACCATCCATTACAAGGTGCCAAAGAATATCAGCGCATCGAGCAATGTTTGGAAGAGCTCGATGGCACGAAACCGATATTATAGCTTTCTATCGTCTGCCAAAAATAATCTGCCCACGAGCGCGACCTATCGATCGCTGAGCACAGGCAGGCATGCGATGAGATTATCGATCACCTTAGATACACGAACAGGCAATACGGCGCCTTGGTCAACAGGCATGTTGGGTGGGCCACCCATGGGAATCGGATCTAGCTTTGGGTTTGGAAATCTTCAAAATCCCGAGAAAAGCTACTCGATAGAGACGTTGACCAAATTGAATGACCAACAACCCGACATACACCCTATCTATGGGAATACCGCTAGCCTCGGTCAGCAAGAAACGACACTTAATGGAAACAAGGAACTGTTCGAAATAAGTTTTGACGTTAAAGTAGTAAGAACAAAATAAACTTAAATATCATGAAAAAGATCATCATTGTATTGCTTGTCTCGATGACCACATCCCTGTCCTTCGCTCAAGATGAGGCCTGCAAAATTGTAGGAGAGATCTCGCTGCCTGCAGTAGAGGCGGGTGCCTTTTTTGGTTGTATGTCCTCTGCCAATGCCTTGGCCTGTAAAGTAGCTTTTGCCGCACATAATTGTGGACAAGACATAGCCTGTTCGGGTGTTGTAGCCACAATCGTTGAAGAAGGATGCAAATTTACCATAAGGAAAACAGGGCAAACCATCGAGATCATCGGCACGGCAGCCAAAGAAAATGCAGAAGAACTAAGACAAACCTATAATGCGCTAAATACAGTCGAAGGAATGACCTGGCTGATGCTTTACCTTTCGCAATAAACTATCCATGAAAAAATACGTGCTACTTCTACTGATCTTGGTCTCTTGTAAGATCGAAAAAGATGCCTCAACCTTTGATTTCATTACACCTTTTGAAGCATCAGGAGGTACCGAAACAGCAACCTATGATCAAGTGGTCTCTTTTTATGAGAACCTGGCTTTGACCTATCGGTCGGTGAAACTTCGTACTGGTGGCAGAACAGATAGTGGCGAAAGACTTCAATTGGTAATTATAAACCCGAGTCCAGAAACCAATTTCAACAATATCGGGGAAGAGAAACGGGTTATTTTGATCAACAACGGCATCCACCCAGGCGAAAGTGATGGCATCGACGCCACTATGATGCTCTTTCGAGATATCGCCCAAGGGAAGATCCCCATGCCAGAAAATACTGTTTTAGCGACGATTCCGATATACAATATCGGCGGAGCCCTGAACCGCAATGCTTCCACTAGGGCCAATCAAAATGGACCCAAAGAATATGGTTTCAGGGGAAATGCTCGCAACTACGACCTGAACAGGGATTTTATCAAAGCAGATACCAGGAATGCCAGTGCCTTTGCCAAGATCTTTCATACGATAAAGCCAGATGTCTTTATCGACAACCATGTAAGTAACGGAGCAGATTATCAGTATGTATTGACCCATCTTTTTACCCAACACGACAAATTAGGTGGCGAGCTAGGTAATTATCTCCATACAGAAATGATGCCAACACTAGAAAGAACGCTGGCAGCGAAAAAATGGGATATCACCCCTTATGTGAACGTTTGGGGAACCACGCCCGAAAAGGGTTTTTCGCAATTTTTAGATCTTCCGAGATATTCTACCGGCTATACAAGCCTGTGGAACACTTTGGGTATGATGGTAGAGACGCATATGTTGAAACCTTATAATCTGCGCGTGGAAGGCACGTATGAGTTGATGAAAAGCATGATAGCGATCGTCGAAAGAGATCATGAGAAAATAAAGCAGCTACGCCAACGAGCACGAGATGATTTTGCCAAACGGGATACCTATGCTATCGAATGGAGCTTGGATGAAAGCAAATCGACAAAAATTGATTTTAAGGGATACGAAGGTAAAATGATTCCTAGCAAGGTCACAGAAGCAGAGCGATTAAAATACGATCAGAGCAAACCTTTTGAAGTTGAAGTAGCCTATCAAAACCGTTTTAAGCCGTCGAAAGAGGTTACCGTTCCTAAAGCCTACATTATTTCTAGGGCCTGGTCTAGAATTATTGAACGCCTTGAGAACAACAAGGTGGAAATGGAATATATCGAAGATGAAACTACGATGGAGGTCGAGGTATATCACATTGACTCTTATGAAACTCGAAAGTCGGCTTACGAAGGGCACTATCCACATTATAACACCAAGGTAAGAATGAACAAAGAGATGGTCACATTTCCGAGCGACAAATTTTTGATCATCAAAACTGACCAGCCCGCCTTTCGTTACCTTCTTGAAACCTTAGAACCTGAAGCGCCCGATTCATTTTTCAATTGGAATTTTTTCGACACGATCTTGCAACAGAAGGAAGGATTCTCTCCTTATGTTTGGGAAGATAAAGCATTGGAGTTACTATCCAAGAATGATGAACTAAGGGCTGAATTCGAAAAGAAAAAGCGGGATGATGAGGCCTTTTCAAGCAATTGGTATGCGCAATTAGATTGGATCTATAAACGATCTGAGCATTACGAGAAGGCGCATATGAGATATCCGGTATACAGAGTGAGTCGTTAATTCTTGTCTCTTGTCTCTCGATGTTAGATGACGGGTGATGGTCTTTAAGTTGAAAGTTTGAAGTTTATAAGTTTAGTGTTGAGAAATGTTCTGCTACTTGTACCTAAACATTTAAGCTAAACTCCTCTACCTGTAAGCTCATCCATCTTATCTTGCTCCTTGCTCCTTGCTCCTTGCTCCTGAAAATTAAATAGTCTCGATCCCTAAACTCCATTCTCAAATAGCAGCTTAATGTTTTCATAGGAGTCCGTCAATGCTTCCTTTGTCTGCACATCGTTTTTCCATGCTACCTCAGTGATATCTTCATCTAGCTGGGGGGTCGTAGGCCCGATGTAATCGGTGTTCATAGCGTACCAATGTGTCAGCTTCAACTTATAAATACCATTTCTTCTGAATAAATGATACGTATCCATCAATTGGTGATCGATCGCTACGTTCTCAACACCCGTCTCCTCCTCTACTTCTCGGACCGCCGCCTCTTCTACACTCTCGCCTTTTTCTATTTTACCCTTTGGAAGATCCCATTTATCATTTCTGCGAATAAAGAGCACTTCTCCTTTTGAATTCTTTACCAATCCTCCACCAGCAATGACGACTGGCAATTTTTCTTTAAAGAGATCGAGCAATAGATGTTTATTTGGATGGTATAATCGTGCTTCAGCGATCTTATTTTTTTGCAGCTGACGGATGACCTCATAAATATCAGCACTTTCTAACAAAAAGAGCTTAAAATCCGTTTCTTTTGTAATCGTATTTGTTAATACAATAGGTTTTTCATTCACAAAAACTTTATACATTTGCAGCATGATTTTGGATAAGGAAACCGCCAAGAAGACAGCTGAACTTCTACTACAAATTAATGCAATTAAATTGAGTCCTAAAAATCCTTTTACATGGGCCTCTGGATGGAAATCTCCTATCTACTGCGATAATAGAATCACGCTATCCTTTCCTCTTATCAGGAATTATTTGCGAGAGGAAATGAGCAAACAGATCGAAGAACGTTTTGGCAAACCAGATGTCATTGCAGGGGTTGCGACAGGCGCCATAGGTATTGGAATGCTTGTTGCCGAATATATGGGACTTCCTTTTGTCTATGTAAGGCCAGAGCCAAAGAAACATGGCCGTGAGAACCAAATAGAGGGCTTCTTGGAATCTGGACAAAGCGTCATGGTCATCGAGGATCTCATCAGCACTGGAAAGAGCAGCCTCAATGCCGTGACCGCATTGAAAGAGGCCGGTGCCGTTGTTAAAGGGATGATCGCGATCTTTTCATACGGTTTTGACATTGCTGAAAAGAATTTTGAAAAAGCAGCTGTTGACCTATATACCCTGAGCAACTACGAAAACTTGCTTTCTCAAGCACTGGAAACCAATTACATCACAGAAAAAGAGTTGGCTGCCTTACGATCTTGGAGAGATCATCCTTCAGAATGGAACGCTAATTGATATAGGCCATACTAATTAATAATTCATTTCATATTTCACATGAACTTACAAAGTCCTAAAGTAACAGTAGACAAGTCACCACAAGAACTTTTCGAATCTCTGATGAAGGTCGAAAATTTCGAGAAGCTTATGCCAGAGAGTATCAATAAGTTTGAGGTTCTGGAAGAAGGCAAATTCCTTTTCCAGTTAAAAGGTATGCCCGAGCTTATATTGAAGTTAAAAGAATCTACGCCGCCTAACAAGGTTGTTTTGGGAGCGGCGAGTGACAAACTTCCCTTCACCCTTACCGCAGATATCAAAGAGGTCGAAGCCAACAAAAGTGAAGCGCAATTGACCTTCGAGGGAGAATTCAATCCAATGATGTCCATGATGATCAAGGCACCTATCACTAAGTTCATCGGCACCCTATCTGAAAATATGGGGAAGCTTTAAAATAGTGTACGATTGAAGTTGGCAGTTGCGGTAAGTTTTTTTTACAAACCGCTAACTGTCTACTACACCCGCCTATCTCTATCAATATAGAAGCTTTATCTGTTTAAGGTCAAATTCCTCTATGCGGTTATCTTCAAGCTTCACCAAGAGTTTTCCGGTATCGGTCACTCCTTGAATAAATCCCATAAACAGTTCTCCATCTAAATTTTTAAATGTTGAAGGCTTGTCTTTTCTAAAGAGATTTTCCTCGTATTCTTTTTTTAACTGGTCAAAGGCTCTATCTTCTATCAATGGCGCATATTCCTTTAACTGTTTCATCACCTGATGCAACACCTCATCCAAAGAATACGTGATGCCATTGATCAATTTTAGGGATGATGCACTTTGTAAATGGTCAAAATAGGTCTGATTCACATTAAGTCCAATACCAATGACAGCAGCATTCATTTGTCCATTCTTAATAATATTCTCTATAAGAATGCCACATATTTTCTTATTTGCTGACAAAATGTCGTTCGGCCATTTTATTTTGAGCTGAGGGACTGCGAAGTAATTTAAGGCCTTTACGATTGCCAGCGACACCCCCATGCTTATACTGAACTGTTCACTATGATCCAAACAAACAATCTTCTTTAACACACTTATTGTTAGGTTTTTACCTTTTTCCGAGGCCCATGAAGTCCCGATCTGCCCTCGTCCTTTGATCTGCTCCAACGCAGACACAACGGTATAATCCTCCAAATTTCTTTTGGTGTATATCTCTTTTAGGTAATCATTTGTCGAACCAATGGCATCAAGTTTGATGATATTCATAAAATAATAATTGGAATCTTATGTTAAATAAGAGCTTTGAGAATTTAAAAAAGTAATAACTTTGCATAAAATAACAAAAAATTAATGGTAAAAACGAATAGCGGCGCCGACCAGCTTATATCAGTTATTATAGAGGGAATTGAGGAGGTAAAGGGTTCAGATATAGACATTTTGGACCTTCGTGAGATAGAAAATACGGTCTGCGACTATTTTATCATTTGCAATGGTACTTCCAATACACAAGTTAATGCGATCGTTAACTCCATTCAAAAAACAGTTAGCAAACAAATAAAAGACAAACCATGGCATGTAGAAGGAACTGACAATGCCGAATGGGTTTTAATGGATTATGTGAACGTTGTGGTACACATTTTTCAAAAACATATAAGAGAATATTACGATATAGAAGGCTTATGGGGCGATGCCAAAGTGACTTCTATAGCTACCAATTACTAAAAAATGCTTCATGGCAGACGAGAAAACACCAAATAAGAAACCCAAGTTCAATGCATACTGGATCTATGCGATTCTAATAGCTGTTCTGCTGAGTATGACTGTTTTTAACAGTGACAGCCAATGGCAGGACGCGCCTAGAACCAATGTTTCAGATTTTGAAAGATATCTGAACGATGGAGATGTGAAAAAGGTCGTGGTGATCAACAAACAAAGAGCCCTTGTTTACCTCGACCAAGAGGCCTTGGCAAAAGATGCCCACAAAAAGATACCCAAGACGACCTTTTTAAAGCAGGCCAATACAGGGCCTCACTATGAATTTGAAATAGGCGACCTTACCCTTTTTCAGGAAAGACTCCAAGAAGCTAAAGCCAAAGGAATTCAATTTGATTACGACTTCAAGACCAAACATAACATTTGGACCGATTATATAGGAATCCTACTGCCACTGGTACTTTTTATAGGTATTTGGATCTTCTTGATGAGAAGAATGAGCGGTGGCGGAGCTGCTGGCGGTGGCGGACAGATCTTTAATATAGGAAAATCCAGAGCCAAACTTTTTGACGAGAAGACCGATACGAAGGTATCTTTCAAAGATGTTGCTGGTCTCGAAGGTGCAAAAGAGGAAGTTCAAGAAATTGTGGATTTTCTAAAGAATCCGGACAAATACACCTCATTGGGAGGAAAGATCCCAAAGGGAGCACTCCTCGTTGGACCTCCTGGTACCGGTAAAACATTATTGGCCAAAGCCGTCGCCGGAGAGGCCAAAGTACCTTTCTTCTCACTGTCAGGTTCAGATTTTGTTGAAATGTTCGTGGGTGTGGGAGCGTCTAGAGTACGGGACCTCTTTAAACAGGCAAAAGACAAATCACCATCGATCATCTTTATCGACGAGATAGATGCCATCGGTAGAGCGAGAGGTAAGAGTAATTTCACAGGCTCGAATGACGAACGTGAGAATACATTGAACCAACTTCTCACGGAAATGGATGGTTTTGGATCTAAAGAGAATGTGATCATCTTGGCGGCGACCAACCGTGCAGATGTATTAGATAAGGCCTTGATGCGTGCTGGTCGTTTTGACCGACAAATATATGTAGACCTTCCAGATCTTAGAGAACGTAAAGAGATCTTTGAAGTGCATCTAAAACCTATCAAGACCTCAGAATCTCTAGATACGGATTTCTTGGCCAAGCAAACTCCAGGTTTCTCTGGAGCAGATATAGCCAATGTATGTAACGAAGCCGCCCTTATTGCTGCAAGAAATGGTAAAAAAGGCGTTGACAAACAAGATTTCCTCGATGCAGTAGACCGAATCGTTGGAGGATTGGAGAAGAAAAACAAGATCATCACTCCCGAAGAGAAAAAGACGATCGCCTATCACGAAGCAGGCCACGCAACAGTTAGTTGGATGTTAGAGCATGCAGCACCCCTTGTAAAGGTCACTATCGTACCTCGCGGTCAATCCTTAGGTGCAGCTTGGTATTTGCCAGAAGAGCGCTTGATCGTAAGAACAGAACAAATGTTAGATGAGATGTGTGCCACTTTAGGTGGGCGAGCCGCTGAGAAAGTGATCTTTAACAAGATCTCTACTGGTGCTTTGAGCGACCTTGAAAAGGTGATGAAACAAGCTCGTGCGATGGTCACTGTCTATGGATTGAACAACAAGATTGGAAATCTTACTTATTACGATTCTACCGGGCAGTCGGATTACAACTTCTCTAAACCATATAGCGAAGAGACGGCACAAGTGATCGACAAAGAGATCTCGGCCATCATCGAAGAGCAATACGAAAGAGCAATAGCGCTTCTAGAAAAACATAAGGACAAATTGACCACTTTGGCGGACCGCCTGCTAGAGAAAGAAGTGATCTTTAAAGATGACCTTGAAAAAATATTTGGAAGTCGTCCTTTTGAGAAGAAAGAGGAGCAAAAAGAAACGCCCGAGTCCATTCTGGAAAAAGAAGATGGCGGGGAGTCGAAAGCGAGCTAGAAAAAATAAACATCGACAGATATAGAAAAAATCTTGGTGTATCCATATGGAAACATCAGGATTTTCTATCTTTACGTTTACTGAACATTTGTAAGCCCTCAAAATCTGGCTAATACTAATGAGTTTGTTTAAGAAGATCTTTGGCCCTAAATCTAAAGCTACTTCGCAGGATGAAACTGCGCAAGAGCGTAGTAAATACATGCCAGAATTAAGACTTCCTGTAGATGAAATGTTCACGATCAACTTCAAAAAGAATGGTGGAAAATTTCTTTATTGCGACTCCACCGACGAAATAAACGAAGCCTTCGGCAATATTTTAAAGGAAAACGATTGGCTAGCCAAAGAAGCGATATGCTTAGATGAGCAACTTGCAGACAGATTTTCAGATTTCAATATCTTTTTCTCAAAGACCAATCACAATGCAAAATTCTTCTTCTCTACCTGTGAATATTTGGTTGGTAACAATGGTGCCATCCTCGTGTCTTCCAGACAGATCGCTGAAAAGAAATTGAATGACCTTCCAGATAACTTTGTGGTATTTGCCACGACAAGTCAACTTGTCGAAACCTTGGGAGAAGGCCTCAGAGGGATAAAAAACAAAGACCGCAGCAAGATTCCAAGCAATATCACCACCATAAAACACTTTGAGCCAGCTGCAGAGGAAAAAGACTTTCTTTCATACGGCAGTAGTTCAAAAAACCTATATTTGTTGCTTCTCGAAGACTTATAGCATGAAGGAACTTTTGAAGCGTGCCTTAACGGGCTTTCTGTATGTCGTTTTGTTGCTGGGAGCCGTTTTTTTGGACGAAAACGCCTTTGATTTTCTCTTTCTTGTCTTTGGACTCGTATGTATCTACGAATTTCGACGAATCGTAAAATTAAAAGGCCCCTATATCTTTATCGCGTTCTTGATACTCTGGTGGTTATTCATATATGTGATCAAATCACCCAATGCTATTTGGGGACTCTTGATTCCCTGTATCCTGATCAATCTGAATCTACTCGCAAATCTCTATGAGCACGAACCTAAGAAATGGAATACCACCAACCTCTTCCTTATAGGTCTGTTCTATATTGGAGGTGGCTTCATTTTTCTTACCATGATCCCTTATGGAGAAAATCGCTTTGACAAGCTGTTAATTATTGGTATTTTTATATTGATATGGGTAAATGATAGTTTTGCCTATTTGGTAGGCCGCACCTTTGGTAGACATAAGCTTTTTGAACGTATATCCCCCAAAAAGACCATCGAAGGCTTTCTTGGCGGAGTAGTGTTCGCATTGATCGCTGCATATCTCTTGTCTCGATATGATGACAGTGAGGCACTTTCGACGGTACATTGGTTGACATTGGGTGCTGTTGTGGTCATAGCAGGCACCTTTGGTGATCTGGTAGAATCTAAATTCAAACGGGTCGGAAAAGTCAAGGATAGCGGTGCGATCTTGCCAGGGCATGGTGGATTATTGGACCGATTGGACAGTCTGGTATTTGCTGCCCCATTCATATACTTTACCATTCAAATATTTAAACATGTTTCATAAAGAAGGATATAAAATAATTAGTATTTCATTTTTGATCGCCGCCATCATAGTCATCCTTGCCGATCAATTCATCGGAATTTTTTGGCTTCAGTTGTTGGTTCAGATCGCCGCCTTGATCTTTTTGTTGTTGATCCTGCAATTTTTTAGAAACCCTATTAGAAAAGCGATTCTAAACAATGATCATGTTGTTGCGCCAGTTGATGGAAAGGTGGTCGTTATTGAGGAAGTTTACGAGAAAGAATATTTTAAGGACCAACGGATGCAGATCTCCATCTTTATGTCTCCCATCAATGTGCATGTAACAAGATACGCCCTTGGCGGTTTGATCAAATATAGCAAATATCATCCTGGAAAATATCTGGTAGCTTGGCACCCTAAAGCCTCGGAAGAGAACGAGCGCACCACGATCGTCATTGACAACGAATCCTTCGGCGAAGTACTATATCGCCAGATAGCAGGAGCTCTGGCCAAGCGTATCGTAAATTACGCCAAGGAAGGGATGCAGGTGGTGCAAGGAACGGATGCTGGTTTTATCAAGTTTGGTTCTAGAGTAGATATCTTCTTGCCACTTGATGCAAAGGTCAATGTTTCACTGAATCAAAAAGTAAAGGGAGGAATCGATATTATTGCCGAAAGACAATGACGGAAGAAGCGTTAGATATAGCCTTTAACAATGCGGTAGAACGAATCAACCAACATAAAGAACCCTTTCCCGCAGATTTCTTGTTGCGTCTTTACGCCTATTACAAACGAGCAACACTCAATCGAGAGACGCCAAGCAGCCGAATACCATTGATCAATGCATTCAAGGCCAACGCCTTGTTTCAATCACAAAACATTTCACCCTCTGAAGCGAAGGAAGCGTATATCCAGTTGGTGAATGACTATTTTGACAAACAATAAAGCCCTTTAGTCTTATTTGCTCAACGTCGCTAGACTCTCCTCTATGGTTGCGATCTTCGCTAAAGCATCCGCCTCTTTCTTTTTTTCCAAAGCCACTACCTGTTCTGGAGCGTTAGACACAAAGCGTTCATTAGAGAGCTTCTTTTGAACCGATTTTAAGAATCCTTCAGCCTTTGTTAATTCTGCATTGAGTTTTTCAATCTCAGCGTCAATATCGATGGCTCCAACCAACGGAATGAAATATTCATTAGATTTTACCCTAAATGAAAGTGCGCCACCAACTTTCTCTTCCACATGATCGATAGAAGATATGTTACCTAGTTTGGCAATGATGGCATCCATGTCCGTGGTCCAGCCCTCACTATTCAATACAGAAAGTGTCACTGCATCTTTAAAGGCGATATTTTTTTCTTTTCTAATGGTCCGCACCCCAGATACAACCTCCTGGGCTATTTCGAAGCGAGCGATCAAGTGCTCATCAAAAGATGTCTTCTTTGGGTATGAAGCTATGATCAACGCCTCCTCGGATGTCCTATTAGCGATATGTTGCCATATTTCTTCCGTAAGGAAAGGCATAAAGGGATGCAACAACTTCAGATTGGCCTCTAAAAGCTCGATGATCTTGTCGTAGGTAACCTTATCGATAGGCTGTTGATATGCCGGTTTGGAAATTTCTAATAACCAAGAACAGAAATCGTCCCACACCAATTTATAGATAGCCATCAGAGCATCCGAAATACGATATTTACCAAAATGGTCTTCAATCTCGGTCAAGGTCTTCTGTAACTTCGCCTCATACCATTCCAATCCTATCCTTGAATGTTCGGGTTGTGCAATACTATCACTTACCTCCCACCCTTGGATCAATCGGAAGGCATTCCATATCTTATTGGCAAAGTTCTTTCCCTGTTGACAAAGCGGTGAAACATATAATTCGGGCTTGCCAAGCTCTTTCCTTTTAAAAATTTCCTCTTTGGTCAGCACATTTCCTTGTTCATCAACTTGATCGAAGTCGAACATTAGGTCATTACCAGCAGCGGAACTCAATAGCAACCCTACACGCACGCCGTCTGCGCCGTACTCATCGATGAGTTTCAAAGCATCGGGAGAGTTTCCTAAGGATTTTGACATCTTTCGGCGTTGTTTGTCACGCACCAGTCCAGTGAGGTATACATTGTTGAAGGGTCGCTCTCCTTTGTACTCATAACCGGCAATGATCATCCGAGCCACCCAAAAGAAAAGGATGTCTGGGCCGGTCACCAGGTCGTTGGTCGGGTAGTAATATTGTATCTCTTTATTCTCCGGGTTGCGAATCCCATCAAAAACGCTCATCGGCCATAGCCATGAAGAGAACCATGTATCCAAGGCATCGGGATCCTGCGTTAGATCACCTATCTCAAGTTGATCATTGCCAGAATTCTCTTTTGCAAGTTTTAGGGCTGCTTCAATCGTCTCTGCAACTACAAAATCCTCTTTCCCATCACCATAATAATAGGCTGGAATTTGTTGCCCCCACCAAAGTTGGCGAGAAATGTTCCAATCGCGGATATTTTCCATCCAATGACGGTAGGTATTGTTGAACTTCTTAGGGAAAAGCTTCACTTCTCCTGTCTCTAAGACCGCTTTTATGGCTGGCTTTACCAATTGATCCATTTTTAAGAACCATTGATCGGACAAGCGAGGTTCAATTATCGCCTTGGTACGCTCGGAAGTCCCAACTTTGTTGGTATATGGCTCTATTTTAACGAGATGCCCTTTTTCTTCGAGTTCTTTAGAGATCTCTTTTCGAACAACAAAACGGTCTTTTCCCTCATAGTGCAATCCAAAAGAATTTAGCGTGGCATCCTCATTAAAGATATCGATGACCTCTAAATGATGCTTATCACCAAGCACCTTGTCATTCTCATCGTGTGCAGGCGTCACTTTAAGGCATCCTGTACCAAATTCGATATCTACATATTCATCTTCAATTATTGGGATCACTCTTCCACAAATAGGAACAATGGCCTTCTTCCCTTTGAGATGTGTATGACGCTCATCGTTAGGGTTGATACAGATAGCAGTGTCGCCCAAAATGGTTTCAGGTCGTGTGGTGGCAATGATCAGTTTTTCATCGCTGCCTTCGATCTCATAGGATAAATAATAGAGGTTTCCTTGTCTTTCTTCATAGACCACTTCTTCATCAGAAAGCGTTGTCTTTGCTTCTGGATCCCAATTCACCATACGGTAGCCGCGATATATGAGACCTTTATTATAGAGATCAACGAAGACCTTGATCACCGCCTCGGACATCTCTGGGTCTAGCGTAAACTTGGTCCGGTCCCAATCACAGGATGCCCCAAGTTTTTTTAATTGCTCTAGAATGACCCCTCCATATTCTTCTTTCCATTCCCATGCATGTTTCAAGAACTCTTCACGCGTCAAATCACTTTTGTTGATTCCTTGCTCTTTAAGTTTGGCAACTACTTTAGCTTCTGTGGCTATCGAAGCGTGATCTGTACCAGGTACCCAACACGCATTTTTTCCCTGTAAGCGCGCACGACGTATCAATACATCCTGAATGGTGTTGTTGAGCATGTGCCCCATATGAAGGACACCCGTGACATTCGGTGGTGGGATTACGATGGTATAAGGCGGTCTTTCATCTGGTGTGGAGTGAAAATATTTATGCCTCATCCAGTAGTCATACCACTTGTCTTCTACCTGCTTTGCATCAAACTTTGCCGGAATATTCATGATTTTGGTCCGATTTTTGAAAATAGATGTGCAAAAGTACTCAACTCTGCACGATTATGAAAGGAATTCATTTATTTTGCGGTTGATCAAAAAGTACCTAAATTTACATTCTAACAAAATAGAAAAGTGATGAAAAAAATTATTACACTTTTAGTTGTAGCTTTTATCGGTTTTGCTGTTAATGCCCAAGAAAAAGTAGCAAAGATCGAATTTAAGACGAACAAGGTAGACTACGGCACGATCGAGAAAGGTAGCGACGGTGTGCGCACGTTTGAGTTCACTAACACAGGAGACGCCCCATTGATCATCTCGAGAGTTTATTCTAGCTGCGGTTGTACCATCCCTAAAAAACCTGAAGAACCGATCGCTCCTGGCGCCACTGGAGAGATTCAAGTAAAATATGATACGAAGCGAGTTGGCCCGATCAGTAAGACCATCACGGTCTATTCTAATGCTGAAACGCCTACGGTTGCCTTAAGGATCAAGGGCAAAGTGGTCGATGCGGATCCGGAGCAAAGCGTGATGATGAAACAGAAAAAAGGCCCTACAAATAACTAGGAACCTTTTAAAGGATATTGAAACCGCTTCGTAAGAGGCGGTTTTTTTATTATTTCTAAGAATTAAGAATTGGAATGGTGCGTTAAAAATTTTTATTTGAGAAAGTATGAGCGGGATAAAAAAACATCCGTGAAATTAAAGTAACTTCCGTAGTTTAAAGTCAAATCGGAGTTCTTTCCCATTGCGTTCCACGATTAACCTAATATTCTTTCCATCCCTATTGGACAACATTCCTATGACTTCTTGAAGCTCATAACTATCCACTCCCTTGCCATTGATACTCACCAAAATATCTCCTTTTTTTAGCCCAGAAGCTTCGGCTGGAGATCCTTCTCGCACCTCAGCGATCTCGAAAGCCGGCACCAGTGCCATCTTGTAGATATCACTAAGCACGATCTCTATGGAAGAGTCGTCCTTTCTTTTGACGCCGCCATATTGGGCGTCTAGTTTCTTTACCATGCGAGTCCCGTTATGCTGCAGTTCGATACCACTCATATTATACTCAAAAGGTTTTTTAAAAAGCCCATTTTTCTTTAAGGTCAACTGCTGATTTGGATAATCAAGGACCAAGTCGAAGCGTTTCAAGATATCCCCACCAATACTACCATTTCGCTCTTGATAGGCATAGGCCAACTCGATATCCAAGGAGTCCGGAAAGGCCACTTTGGCATCTTTTAACTCAAAAGAACCAACTTTGAATGTCTGCAATCTACTGCGCTCCCCATAAATACTTCCGCCAAGGCCTCTACCCAAAAAGTCTCTAAAATTTCGTTCTGGCACCCTGATTCCTTTCTCTACATTCTCAAAAAGCCATACGGCATCACTACCTCCAGAGTCTATCAGTAGCTTTACAGGAATTTCCTCATTATCATCAACCGTGACCATCGCGTCCAAATATGGCTTTTTCCCATTGAAATTTAGCGGAAAGGTCTCACACTTTTTGCAATTCTTATATTGATAGTTATCTGGATCATAGAATTTTAGACGTTTTGTCGAATATTTTAGCTCGACGATAAAATCCTTTAAGAGATCATGTCCTATGATCCCATGTATCGGAATTCCTAATCGCGTTGAAAAGTTGAGATTCTCGTCTAACACCACATACATTTCCTGATCGGTGCTTACGACGCCGCCGATCTTCATCGTATTGTTTTTTGAGAGTAAGGCCTCCACCGGTGCTCCAGAGCCCAAACCGCGTATCATGATCTTGCGAACATTATTTATTTGTAACGAGTCATTTTCTGTTAAGTTGAAGAGGATTGGTTTGTTAACACCCGTATCTAGAAGAAAAGTAAGCTCCACACCATTGATCTCCACTGGCAAAACGATTAAATTGCTCACCAATTTAAAGCGCAAAGAACTCTGGTCGTCATCTTTGTCTATAAAGCTAAAACTACTTTGAGCAAGCGAAAGCGAAAATGACAAAAAACATAATAGGACAAGATATTTTTTAAATAAAATCAATCTTATTTTGTTTTGAGGGTATTTACTAAGTTATGGAATAGCAAGACCAAATAACAATTATTTAACATTATTTAACTGGGCATGAAGCTTGTAGCATGTGCGAGTTTTTCAAATATATTTCGCAACTTTGCGCCATTAAATTATAGACCATGCCAGCAATTTCTCTCAAGGGAAAAAATATGCCGGAATCACCGATAAGAAAATTGGTTCCGTTTGCCGAAGATGCCAAAAAAAGAGGGCATAAAGTGTATCATTTGAATATCGGCCAGCCAGATATTCATACGCCCCAAGTGGCACTAGATGCCATTAAGAACAATACTTTAGAGGTTTTAGCATATAGCAGATCGGAGGGCTCTGAAGAATATCGTACCAAAATCGCCGCTTATTATCATAGGAATGATATTCAGGTCAAATATGATGACATTATAGTTACCACTGGTGGTAGCGAGGCCCTGCTCTTTGCAATAGGAAGTATCACCGATCCGGGAGACGAGGTGATCATCCCAGAACCGTTCTACGCCAATTACAATGGTTTCGCAACAGCGTCGGGAGTTACAGTGGTTCCTGTGGTGTCGAAAATCGAAAACAATTTTGCACTTCCCCCTATCGAGGAATTTGAAAAGTTGATCTCTCCAAAGACCAAGGCCATTCTCATTTGCAATCCTGGGAATCCCACTGGATATCTATATTCTAAGGACGAGATCAAGAAATTGGCTGCAATCGTTAAAAAACACGATCTTTTCTTGATCGCCGATGAGGTTTATCGAGAATTCGCTTATGATGGTGAAGACCATTATTCGGTGATGCAGGAGCCCGGACTTGAGCAGTACGCCATTATGATCGATTCCGTATCAAAGCGATATAGCATGTGTGGTGCTAGAATAGGTTGCATCGTATCCAAAAACAAAGAAGTTATTGGTACGGCATTAAAATTTGCACAAGCTAGACTAAGTCCGCCAACCTTTGCTCAGATGGCAAGCGAAGCAGCTTTAGATACCCCACAAAGTTATTTTGACGCCGTCATTGAAGAATATGTAGAGCGAAGAAATACATTGGTCGCTGAATTAGAAAAAATTGATGGGGTGCGTGTTGCCAAACCAAAAGGCGCCTTTTATTGCATCGCAGAACTTCCCGTTGCCGACGCAGATGATTTCGCACGTTGGCTCTTAGAAGAATTTCATCTGAATGGTGAAACGATCATGGTAGCCCCCGCAGCAGGATTTTACTCCACCAAGGGAATAGGGCTCGATCAAGTGCGTATCGCCTATGTACTGAAAAAAGAAGACCTCGTGCGTTCGGTCGAAATACTAAAGTCGGCACTAGAAGCATACAAAAGCTAAATTGAAAATTCAGCATAACATATCTCTAAAACCATACAATACTTTCGGAATCGATTCGATGGCCAAGCACTTTGTATCGATCAATTCGGTGAAAGAATTGCAGCAGTTGTTGGACGATCATTCCTATCCAGAGAAATTTATCCTCGGAGGTGGCAGCAATATGTTGATGGCAAAGGATATCGATACTTTGGTGGTGCACGTCAATATTAAGGGAATCGAAAAGGTCTCCGAAACAGCTAGCGAAGTCATCATCACCGCCAAAGCAGGTGAAAATTGGCATCAATTCGTTTTGTGGTGCTTGGAGCAAGATTACGGAGGGCTGGAGAATATGTCGTTAATTCCAGGCAATGTAGGTACAGCCCCAATTCAAAATATCGGAGCCTATGGCATTGAACTGAAGGACGTTTTCCAGTCCTGTGAAGCGATAGAGATCAGCTCTAACACCTTGAAGACCTTTGATAGGGAAGATTGCAAGTTTGGATATCGCAATTCTATCTTTAAAAATGAAGCAAAAGGTAAATATATCATCACCTCGGTAACCTTTAGACTGACCAAGAACAACCACAAACTGAACACCTCTTACGGCGCCATTGAGACCGAATTAGCAGAGATGGGCATCGATGTGCCGAAGATCAAGGATATCTCTAATGCGGTCATAGCGATTAGACAGCGTAAGCTACCTGATCCTGCCATTTTAGGAAATAGCGGTAGTTTTTTTAAGAATCCGATCATCAAAAAGGAAGCGTTCGCAGTGCTTCAGCAAAAATATCCAGACATCCCTCACTATGTGGTTTCAAATGATGAGATCAAGGTTCCTGCGGGCTGGCTTATTGAAGAAGCTGGATTTAAAGGAAAACGTTTTGGAGATGCAGGAGTTCATAAGAATCAAGCTTTGGTTCTCGTAAATCATGGTAATGCCACAGGGTCAGAGTTGTGGGGCCTTGCACAAAAGATTCAGCAATGCGTATTGGCCAGATTTGGCATCGCCATAGAGGCCGAAGTAAATGTCATCCAGTAGATAAATAAAAGCCCGTGCTCCCCAGCACGGGCTTTTCCCCAACTAAACTAACCTAAAACAATTATTCAGGAAGAACAACTGTATCGATGACATGAATGATACCATTGCTGGCACCCACGTCTGTTTTGGTGATGGTAGAAATACCACCTGATTCGTCTGTAAGAATTACACTATCCCCGTCTAAGGAGGCGGTAAGTTTGCCTCCGCTCACGGTTTTTATAGTAAACTCTCCTTTGTTACTTTTTATTGCACTGACCACATCGCTAGCCATCACTCTACCGGAAACAACATGATAGGTCAGAATATTTGACAAGGTACCTTTGCTTTCTGGTTTTAAAAGTCCGTCCAAGGTACCTGCTGGAAGTTTAGAAAATGCTTTGTTTGTAGGTGCAAATACGGTAAAAGGGCCATCGCTTTTTAATGTTTCGACCAGACCAGCAGCTTTAACGGCTGTCACCAATGTGCTAAAATCTTCTAAACTTGCTGCCACATCCACTATATCCGCTTGTGCCATTTCAACATCGTTGTAAGCAAGCTCTTTCGTGTTCTTTTTAGCATCATCACATTGTGCACTTCCTTGAAAACCAAATGTTAACAAAACAAGCACTGCAAAAAATTTTCCCATTTTCATGATTTTTAATGTTTTTAATTAATAATTTTGAAGTGCACTCGTTTATAGATACGGCATGCTTTTGCTAATTGGACTTCAATGGCATGTCAAAAAAACGTTAAAACTACCAATAACAGAATGGGGCAGCTATTAGAAAAACACATTATACAACTCTTAAAGGAACGCGATGACAAGGCCATATCCCTCTTGTACGACAACTATGCGGACACCTTATACGGTGTTGCGCTAAAGGTCGTAAAAGACGAAGCGCTTGCACAAGATGTTTTACAGGAGAGCCTAGTAAAGGTTTGGAAAAAATCAGAGAGCTATGACGCATCCAAAGCGAAACTTTTTACTTGGCTCTTCAGAATTACACGGAACACTGCCATCGATAAACTTAGAAGTGTCAATAATAAAGCTGATAAAGAAATCCAAATAGAAGTATCAAACGTATTTAGATTAGGCAATACGGATTACCAACCAGAACATTTAGACGTCAAGGACCACATGAATTCTCTCGAGGAAAAGTACCAAGTAGTATTGGATGCACTTTTTTTTCAGGGAATGACGCAACAGGAAGCTAGCGAAGCTTTAGACATTCCGTTAGGAACGATAAAGTCAAGATTAAAAATTGGATTAAGAGAATTAAGAAAAGTCTATGATGTGACGACTTTATTAATATTGGTAATTGTGAATTTATTATGAAAGAAAATTTAGACATATTTCTTCAGTCTGACTTATTAGAACGATACCTTTTAGGCGACACGGATACGTTAGAAACTCAAAAGGCAGAGTCTTATATTGAAAAATATCCTGAAGTTAATAAAAGATACGTAGCGATGCAGGAAGACCTGGAGCGCTATGCGAGAGCACATGCGGTGAAAGCTCCTGCCCACATAAGAGAGGTGGTCATTGATGAAGTGAGATCTTCACGCGCTGTTACCAAAAGGTACCCATCATGGTTCACCATTGTTGCGAGTGCCGCAGCTGTTCTATTTGCAGCTTCCACATTCTATTTCTATCAAGAAGGACGACTCCTGAAGGCAGAAAATACAGATGCTATGAAAGAGATAGCATCCTTACAAAACGAACTTAGTTCATCGGGCACATTGCTTGCCAGTGCCTATGAAGAGCTTTCAAGACTTAGAAATCCGGAAACACAGAAATATGTGCTGCGAGGCAATCAGAGAGCAAAGAACCTGAAAACGGTAGCCTATGTAAATCCAATAGAGAAGATCTCTTTGATCAACGTAGTTGACCTGCCGAACCTTCCAGAGGACCAAGTATTTCAAATGTGGGCCGATATCGATGGTAAAATGGTGAGCCTAGGAGTGCTTGAAAAAGCAGAAAACAAATTGCTTCGAATCCCATATAATGAAAATGCGACCAGCTACAATATCACTATCGAGAGAAAAGGAGGGAATAATCATGCTACGGTAGAGAATTTGGTCGCGAACGTAGAATTCCAATAACCATTGACATATCTTAAGTTTAGGCTACACAAGGTAAAATTTGTACCTTTGTAGCCTTATTTTTTTATATGAAATGAGCCACAAAAACATAACGGTTGTTTCTTCCGAAATGTTTATTGGCGAATTGCACCTGTCTGCAGCAGGCAGGTCTGACCTCTATTATGCAATAAAATTCGAACAGATGAAACTGTTACTCTTAACGCTAGGCCTTTTGGCATTGGCCTTTGCTGGAATCGCCATCAAGATATGGGCGAAAAAAGATGGAAAGTTTGCCGGAACCTGCGCAAGTCAAAGTCCTTTTCTCAATAAGGATGGTGAAGCATGTGGTCTTTGTGGTAAAATGCCCGACGAACAAGACTGCAAGAACCCAGAGCTCCAGCAGCAGTAACTACTGCGGTATCAAATGCTGAACGTTCTGCTTTACACTTTTCTCTTATGCGTTGGAATTCAACTCATCTACTATCTATTCATATTTGCTAGATTCTCCTTCTCCAAAGACCAAGCGCCCAAAAATGATTCCGATCTACCTATTTCTGTTATGATCTGCGCCAAGAATGAATCAGAAAATTTAAGAGAATTTATCCCCCTGATCCTTCAACAAGCGTATTCCAACTTTGAGTTGCTACTGGTAAACGATCATTCATCTGATGATTCCCTTTCAGTAATGGAAGATTTCCAAACCAAGTTTCCCGAAAAGGTGAAGGTGGTGAACGTGGAAGAGGGTCCAACCTTTCGAGGAAACAAGAAATATGCGCTCACATTGGGCATAAGAACGGCTCAACATTCATACCTGGTATTTACAGATGCAGACTGCAGGCCGATTTCCCAAAATTGGCTTTCTTGTATGGCCAGTGGCTTTTCTGAAAGTAAGGATATTGTTCTGGGCTACGGCGCCTATGAAAAGATAAAAGGCTCTTTTTTAAACAAACTTATTCGGTACGAAACTGTCCTTTCTGCAATTCAATACTTCTCTTACGCGAAGATCGGACTTCCCTATATGGGAGTAGGAAGAAATCTCGCCTATAAAAAAGAACTTTTTTATCACGCCAATGGCTTCGAAGAACATATGGAAATTATGTCGGGAGACGATGATCTTTTTATAAATCAGGTCGCAAGCAAGCAAAATGTAGCACTTCAATACCAACATAACAGTTTTACTGTATCCTTAGCTAAAAAAAGTTGGAGGGCTTGGTTCCGACAGAAGAGAAGGCATATCTCTACGGCTTACCATTATAGATTGGAACATCGCATACTGCTCGCGCTTTTCTTTCTGAGCACATTGCTCTTTTGGGGGCTGGGAATTGCGCTGGTCATGATCTCTAAACTATGGCCTTGGGTTGCCATGGCGTTTCTGTTAAGAATGATCATTCAGTATCTCGTAATCGGTTATGGTGCGAAAAAACTAAAGGAAACGGATATATGGTGGCTAGTACCTGTTTTAGAAGTGACGCTTATTATATTTCATTTTACTATATTTATTGTGAATAGGATTTCAACACCCACCCATTGGAAATAGACCCAGATTTATTGGCCATACAAATTGCAAAAGCAAAGGAAGGCGACCAAAAGGCTTTCAATTTTCTTCTAGATTCCTTTTGGAATGATGTTTACGGCTTTCAACTAAAACGCATCCAAAATGAAAACGATGCTGAGGATATCACCATCCAAACATTTTCTCGAGCCTTTGACAAGATCAAAACGTATGATGACCGCTACAAGTTCAAGACCTGGCTGATCACTATTTCTAAGAACCTACATGTAGACCTGGTCAGAAAACAGCGTTCCTCGCTTCATGCAGAGACAACGGACGAAGAAGAAAGAAAAGTATACCGAATACCAGATGATGCGCCAACACCAGAAGATAAGCTGATCACTGAACAGAACCTTTCTAAATTGCTTAGAGACATCAAACAACTAAAACCACATTATCAAGAGGTGATCAATCTAAGATATTTTCAAGAACTCAGTTACAAGGAAATTTCCGAACATCTCAAGGAACCGATGAATAACGTGAAAGTAAAACTACTGCGAGCGAAGAAGCTATTGGCAGAAATCATTCAGAGAAAATCATGAGCATCGCCATTCTAAGGAAGCTAGGTCCTGGGTTGTTGTTCGCCGGAGCAGCGATCGGCGTTTCTCACTTGGTACAATCGACCAGAGCGGGTGCCGATTTTGGTTTTGGTCTTATCTGGGCACTGCTGCTTGTAAATCTTTTCAAATATCCTTTTTTTCAATTTGGACCACGATATGCGCTAGCTACTGGCGAAAGCTTGCTAGATGGTTATAAGAAGCTTGGCCGCGGTGCACTAATAGCCTACTTCATCCTCAACCTTGCAACCATGTTCACCATTCAAACAGCCGTAACCATCGTAACGGCCGGTTTGGCAGTAAATCTTTTTGGAGTCACCGATGATGTTGTGCTATGGAGTATCATCATCACGGTGATCTGTCTTTTGATCCTCGTCATCGGAAGGTACAAGCTCTTGGACAATCTGATGAAAATCATCATCGTTGCACTGACCATAAGCACCATTATAGCAGTTGTCATAGCTTTGAACAATGACCCTAAAAGCATGTCCTTGGTACAAATTCTGCCAGAAAATAGTGTCGGTATCGCATTTCTGATTGCCTTCATGGGCTGGATGCCAGCACCGATGGACATTTCAATTTGGCATTCACTTTGGGCCATCGAAAAGAAAAAAGAAGAGAAATCCTTTGATACGAAAGGGGGGCTCTTGGACTTTAATATCGGCTACTTAACAACCATTATTCTGGGAGTTTGCTTTGTGTCGCTCGGCGCTTTGGTCATGTTCAAAAGTGGCGAGACCTTCAGTCCAAGCGCCTCTGGCTTTTCCTCGCAACTTATCTCATTATACACGACCAACTTGGGTGATTGGGCCTATGTTATCATTGCGCTGGCAGCATTTACCACCATGTTCAGCACTACGCTAACAACTCTTGACGCATCGCCAAGGGCGATGGCAAAAACGACCAAGCTGCTAGCTGGAAACCTTATAAAGCACAGTTATATCTTTTGGATGGGCGTTCTAGTAACGGGTACCCTTATTATTCTAGGTTTCTTCTTGTCCGAAATGGCATTATTGGTGAAAATAGCCACTATTCTGTCCTTCATCACTGCACCATTCTATGCACTGTTGAACTATTTGTTGATCAACAGCAAACACACCCCAAAAGAATGGCACCCCTCTATTTACATGAAAATATTGAGTTGGATGGGTATCGTATTTCTAATAGGTTTCAGTGCATGGTACCTGCTCACATTATAACTATACTAAGTATTGCCTTTGAAAACATAGTTTGTATCTTTGTATTCGAAAAAATTGCACTATGAGTACAGATGCCGCAGTTAATGTATTACCCCCAAAAGGGAAACCAAAGTGGCTTAGGGTCAAACTCCCCACTGGTAAAAAATACACCGAGCTCAGAGGATTGGTAGACAAATATAAGCTAAACACCATCTGCACTTCAGGGAGTTGCCCAAACATGGGTGAATGCTGGGGAGAGGGTACTGCCACTTTTATGATTCTTGGAAATATATGTACCCGTTCATGCGGGTTTTGTGGAGTAAAGACTGGAAGACCCGAATCTGTGGATTGGGATGAGCCTGAAAAAGTAGCGCGTTCCATAAAGATAATGAACATAAAGCATGCGGTGCTCACCTCTGTAGACAGAGATGACCTTAAAGACATGGGGTCGATCATTTGGGCAGAGACGGTGAAAGCCGTAAGAAGGATGAATCCATCTACAACGCTAGAGACCTTGATCCCAGACTTTCAAGGAGTGACCAGAAATATTGACCGCATCGTGGCCGTCGCTCCCGAAGTTATCTCACACAATATGGAAACGGTGAAGAGACTCACTCGCGAAGTTCGCATCCAAGCCAAATATGAGCGGAGCTTGGAAGTATTGCGCTATATGAAAGAACAGGGAGCACGTAGAACCAAATCGGGAATCATGTTGGGACTTGGTGAAACAGAAGAGGAAGTCATCGAGACATTGCACGACCTAAGAAATGCAAATGTGGATGTTGTAACCATCGGTCAATATCTTCAACCTTCGAAGAAACATTTACCCGTCAAGCAATTCATTACTCCTGATCAATTCAACAAATATGAAGAAATAGGCAAGGAATTAGGATTTAGACATGTGGAGAGCGGTGCCTTGGTGCGTTCTTCATATAAAGCGCATAAACATATCAACTAACAGCCTTTTTTCAGGTTTATTTTGAATACTTTTATTCCTGCACTTCGTTTATCTTGATCGATAGACCTAGGCGGGATTACTTTTTATATGAACAATAAGATAAACATCGCTATCAATGGTTTTGGCAGAATTGGCAGAACCTTCTTTAGGCTTTCTCTAAACCATCCAAACTTGCAGGTAGTTGCAATAAATGACCTGGCCAATGCAAGGACATTAGCACACCTATTAAAGTACGACAGCATACATGGAGTTCTAAAAAATGAAATAACACATGACGAGGGCAACATCGTTATCGACGGAAATAAAATACCACTCTCACAGGAAGGAAACATCAAAAACGTACACTGGCAACCCTACAACGTTGATGTTGTTATAGAGGCTACGGGAAAGTACAAGACAAAGGAGCTTCTTGAAAATCATATAAAAAATGGAGCAAAAAAAGTGATCCTTACCGTTCCTCCGGAGGATGAGGACATCAAAATGGTGGTCTTAGGGGTTAACGAGCACATTTTAACAGGAGATGAGAAGATCGTCTCTAATGCTTCATGTACTACAAACAACGCTGCTCCAATGATAAAGATAATCGACGAGCTTTGCGGTATTGAACAAGCCTACATCACTACAATTCATTCGTATACCACAGATCAAAGTCTGCACGACCAACCACATAGAGATCTGAGAAGAGCCCGCGCCGCAAGCCAAAGCATTGTGCCAACGACAACAGGCGCAGCAAAGGCACTGACAAAAATTTTTCCTGAATTAAAAGATGTTATCGGAGGCTGCGGTATCAGAGTCCCTGTGCCGGACGGATCCTTAACAGACATTACCTTCAATGTAAGGAAAGATACCTCTATAGAAGCTATCAACAATGCATTCAAAAAAGCTTCTAACAATGGCTTAAACGGTATTTTATGCTACACAGAAGACCCAATAGTATCTGTAGATATAATCAACGACCCGCACTCGTGCACCTTCGACGCATTGATGACTTCTGTGATCGGAAAGATGGTGAAAGTGGTGGGATGGTACGACAATGAGGTGGGCTATGCAAGCAGATTAATAGACCTAATTCATGTGTTTTTAAATAAATAGTTATATTTACTGGTATTAACCCATCACTAACGTGAACGCCCGGATTGTAAAATACCTATTGATTGCTATGCTCCTCCACGTGTCTTTTCTTAAGGCACAAGAGGTAAAAAACTATAGTGTAGAAAAGATAGATGAGCATCTTCACAGGGCTTATAGATTAAAACACAACGCGCGCTACGACGAAGCTCTCCAAAAAACGCAAGAAGCCTTAAAGATCGCCGATGTCTTGGAAGTGGACGAGAAAGTTGCGGCATGCTACAATATTGTGGCCAGCATCAATCTTGAAAAGGAGAAGTATGACCACTCCTTAGAATACTCATTCAAAGCGGAGAATATTCAAAAGAACATTCGCGACTTCGAAGGGCTGATCATTACATTGACCCATAAAGGCCTCGCAGAAGCAAAGAAAGAAAATTTTCAAACGGCCTTACAATATCTTCAGGAAGCAAAGACGATTGCCAAAAGATACAATATCAATCGGTTGATGAGCAGGATCAACATTAGCCTGGGCATAGTTTATCTCGGAAAGAACAACCTGATCAAGGCCGAAGAAAACCTGAAGAGCGCGCTTCCTGTAAAAGACCCATTGGAAGACAACTATCTTAGAGGGAAAACAATGCTTTTATTGGCTCGTATCAATGAAAATAATGAGGATTATGCCCAAGCCAAAGAACATGCTCTTGAAGCCAACAACATCGCAAAGGCATTTAACTTTCCTTTGATAAGCATTGACACCTATAAACTCTTAAGCGAAATCAGTGAAAAGACAGAAGCCTATCAGGATGCTGTTTCTTATTTAAAGAAATACCACACCCTAGAAGATTCCATTCTTTCGTCCGAAAGACTCGCCTCGGAATTAAGCGCCTTGGCCGAAACGGATGCGGAGATCAAAGATAGGATGATCGGCGAATTGGAAAATGAAAATGCGGATTTTGGACAAACCGTGAAAACGGCAAAACTCACTTCGATTTTGAGCTCTGCGCTCCTTATTATCATTTCTTTACTTACCATATCGCTTTATCGTAACAACCAAATCAAGATAAAAACCAACCAATTGTTGGTAAAGAAAAATAACGAACTGCAGTTGGCCAAGGACAAGGCGGAGAAAGCGATGAACACCAAGGCTCAATTCTTGTCAACGGTGAGCCATGAATTGCGAACACCCTTGTATGCGGTTACAGGACTTACACACCTATTGCTAGAGGACAATCCAAGCAAACATCAGGAGGAACACTTAAAATCATTGAAATTTTCCGGGGAATATCTGCTTGCCTTTATCAACGACATCCTTCAGATCAATAAGATTGAAGCAAAAAAGCTGAATGTAAAGAAGGACGATTTTAGTCTTCACAAGATCTTGAATGATGTGATAAGTTCCCTGAATGCCACGGCCAAAGAGAATAACAATAAGATCCATTTGGTCTTCGACGAAAAAATTCCACCTTTTGTCATCGGTGATTCGTTAAAGCTCTCTCAAATTTTTATCAATCTGGTGGGCAACGCCCTAAAGTTTACAGAGAATGGTGATGTATGGATCATTGTAGATGTTATTGGTAAAGATGATAAAACGATCGACCTTAGTTTTAAAGTGAAAGATAACGGGATTGGGATTTCCAAAGAAATGCAGCATAAGATCTTTGAGAGTTTTGCTCAAGGCTCTGTGCAGATCAACCGTAAATATGGAGGTACTGGTCTTGGATTAACGATCGTTAGAAGTCTGTTAGAACTGCTCGACAGTGAGATAAAATTATCTAGTGAACTGGGCAAAGGTTCTACCTTTGGCTTTGATATCACTTTCAATAAGTCTGATAAGGTCAAAGATGCCGAGGATATCCTACTGATCGATAAAAAAGATAATTTTTTAGAAGGACTTCATGTGTTGCTCGTAGAGGACAACAAGATCAATCAGGTCATCACAAAGAAAATGATCGAAAAGAAAGGCATGACCTGCGATATCGCAAGCGATGGTTACAAGGCTATCGACCTGGCCATGGAGCAAGCGTACGATATTATTCTAATGGATATTCATATGCCAGGCATCAGCGGACTGCAGACCACACAAGAAATAAGAAAATTCAATACCAAAGTTCCCATCGTGGCATTGACCGCCATTTCTCTGGACGAGAACACGGATGATTTCTACAAAGCAGGCTGTGACGATATTATCACCAAGCCGTTTAAGCCAGAAGTATTCTATAAGAAGATCTCAAAAAATATTGTGGCGAGCCTTCAAAACGCTTAATTACAGACAATTGCAATATCAGTATTGAATCATGACACCATCTTTTTTAAAGTTTGGCACGAGGTTTGATATTATTAGAATGAAAGCAAAGTTTGGTTAGTATTGTTTTCACTTCATAAATTAGATTGAGTTAGTTTGGTTAGTTAGCAAAGGGCTTGACGGAGGTCAAGCCTTTTTCTTGTTGGTATCCACATACTCTAGAATCAGCGATTCAAAACCTGCGGTATCTCCTAAAAAGCTGACCGAAATTGGTAGATAGTACATCGATACGCCCTTTAGCTTTTTATGAAGTCGTAAAAAGTCTTTTTCTGTGGTAAGGATCTCTTTCCCCTTTGACAACTGTCGTATTTTTTCGATCTCAGCTTCTGAAAAATTGTGATGGTCTGAGAATGCCAAATGCTTAAATGAGATGCCTTCTTTTTCCAAATGGGTCAATAATGGGGCTGGTTTTGCGATACCTGTAATGAGCAATACGGCTTTTTTCTTTAGAGTGGAAAGCTTTTTTTTGGTGTCGATACCCAAAACATCATCACTATATGCAATCGTGCTAAAAAAAAGTTTTTGGTCCGTTTTTAGACCAATTTTGGAAGCTACCAATAACTGCTTCGTGTTAGAGAGGTTCTCAGGACATTTGGTGACCACGATCACATCTGCGCGTCTAGCGCCGCGCTTGCTTTCTCTTAAACTACCGGCAGGAAGAACAAGATCCTTATAAAAAATATCATCATAGGCCGTAAGCATCATGTTCAAGCCTGCTTTGACCCTGCGATGCTGAAAGGCATCATCTAGCAATATCACTTGTGGTGGTGTTTCTTTATCAATCAATTTTTTTATGCCGATCACCCTGTTCTCTGCAACAGCCACATCGATTTCTTTAAACTTTTTAAAGAACTGTAACGGCTCATCTCCGACTGTGGTGGCATCATCTTCTTCAGTCGCCAATCGATATCCCTTTGTCTTCCGACCGTATCCCCTGCTCAAGGTAGCAATGTGATAGTCCGTATCCAATAAGGCGATAAGATATTCTATCATGGGTGTCTTTCCTGTGCCGCCAACGCTAAGATTGCCCACACAGATGATCGGCAGGTCAAAAGCAGTGCTCTTAAAAATTCCCCAGTCATACAGGAGATTTCGCAACCAAGTGACCAAATCATAGATGATTGAAAATGGCCAGAGTATTTTTCTCAACGATCTCACACAACGAAAGTATAATATTTATATTTGAATTAAAATACAGGGCATGAATATTAAAGATGTCATTAATGTCATTGAGGAAATAGCGCCACTTGCCTATGCTGAAGATTTTGATAATGTAGGCCTGTTGGTAGGAAATCATGATACAAAAGTGACCAATGTATTGGTCACTTTAGATACTTTAGAGAGCATCGTCGACGAAGCCATTGAAAAGGATTGCAATCTTATCATTAGCTTTCATCCGATTGTCTTCTCGGGACTAAAGCGGTTTAATGGCAACAACTATGTCGAAAAGGTAGTGATGAAAGCTATTAAAAATGATATCGCCATTTATGCGATGCATACGGCATTGGACAATTCGATCAATGGAGTCAATGATCGTATATGTCAACAATTGGGACTGGAAAACAGGAAAATATTGATTCCTAAAAAAGGAGTCATCAAAAAACTCACTACCTATGTGCCGACAAAAGATCTAGACGAAGTGCGCACTGCTCTCTTCAAGGCTGGGGCCGGCAACATCGGAAACTATGACGAATGTAGTTTTACGGTTGAAGGCACAGGCACCTTTAAGGGCAACGATGAAAGCAAACCTGTTATTGGCCAAAAAGGAATTACCCATTTTGAAGCGGAGACTCAACTTGGTGTCACCTTTCCAAAGCATATAGAAGGACAAGTGATCAATGCGCTTTTAAAGGCTCATCCTTATGAGGAAGTAGCCTATGAAGTGGTTAGTTTAGATAACACCTACCAACATCTGGGTATGGGAATGATCGGTGAATTGCCAGTGGCCATGCCAGAAAAAGCGTTCCTTGAATTATTGAAGCAAAAAATGAATGTAAGTGTAATCAAACATTCCGTTTTGCTCGGGAAACCGATAAAAAATGTAGCAGTGTTAGGAGGTTCTGGGAGTTTTGCCATTGAAAATGCCAAAAGAGCAGGTGCCGATGTTTTTGTGACGGCCGATATGAAATATCATCAATTCTATCAGGCAGAGGGACAACTGGTCATCGCCGATATCGGACATTATGAAAGCGAACAGTTCACAAAAAACTTATTAGTAGAGCATCTTAGCAAAAAAATTCATAATTTTGCAATCATTTTATCTGAAGTAAATACAAATCCGATCAAGTATTCATAGCATGGCAAAGAAGAAAGAAGCTACAGTTGAAGAAAGGTTACGTGCGCTGTACGACCTACAACTTATAGACTCTAGAATTGACGAAATTAAAAATGTACGCGGAGAACTTCCCTTGGAAGTGGAAGACCTGGAAGATGAAGTCACAGGCCTGAACACGCGATTAGAAAAATTAACAGCCGAATTACAACAGATCGACGACGATATCAAAAGCAAAAAGAACCTCATCGAAGAGGCAAAAGCTTTGATAAAAAAATACAGCGAACAACAGAAGAACGTTCGTAACAACAGAGAATACAATTCCATCACCAAAGAAGTAGAGTTCCAAGAGCTAGAGATTCAATTAGCTGAAAAGCACATCAAAGAATTTAAGGCTCAGATCGAACAGAAAAAAGAGGTGATCGCACAATCCAAAGAGCGTCTTGCTGAGCGCGAAGCACACTTGAAGCACAAAAAAGATGAGCTAGACGCTATCTTGGCCGAAACTGAAAAAGAAGAGAAAGCGTTGATCAAAAAATCTGAAGAGTTTGAAAAGCAGATCGAGGACCGCTTGGTGATGGCTTACAAACGCATTCGAGACAATGTTAAGAATGGCTTAGCCGTAGTAGCCGTAGAACGCGGTGCTTCTGGCGGTTCATTTTTCACCATTCCTCCTCAAGTGCAGATGGAGATCGCTTCTAGAAAGAAGATCATCACCGATGAGCATAGCGGTCGTATCCTAATAGACCCAGCCCTGGCGAACGAAGAAAAGGAAAAAATGGAAAAACTATTCGGCTCCCTTTAGGAACTTAGACTTAAAATATATGGCACCCTCGTCTTCACAGACGAGGTTTTTTTATTCCTTATCTATTTCAACTTCAGACAATAATTCTAGGATGCGATCTTCCACCTCTACTTCATGCCAAATGTCTTCTATGTTTGTCATTGCCATGATTTCTTCCATGATCTTGTTTTGCATATCTCCAACCGCCAAAGCCTCAGCATAGGGTCGATGAGAGAAGGTGACCCGCTCATACAAAGGCTCCCATTTGTCAGGATACTTACTTGCAAAATGCTTTTCGATCTTCTTTTGCAACAAAAACTTTGGATCTGCGGTCTTCGCACTCATCTCAACAAAATTGCGATAACTTAATTCTGCAATGGCATCTGCATTAGGCTTTCGCAACCGCTGATACTCAGAAAAAATCGTTTCCCAATCATCATTATGCTGTTTCATCAGTTCATCCAGTTGGGTGATATCTTCAAAGCCTGCGTTCATCCCTTGGCCATAAAAAGGCACCACAGCATGAGCTGCATCTCCCACGAGCGCAACTTTATCCCAATAGGTCCATGGATAACACTTCATGGTGACCAAGGCACTCATGGGGTTGTTCTTAAAATCTTCTAACAAGGTCGGCATCACGGGCACTGCACTTGGAAAATATTCTTTAAAGAATGCTTTGACCTGTTCATCGGTGATTAGTTTTTCGAAAGAGTGATCTCCCTCAAAAGGCATAAATAAAGTGCATGTGAAACTTCCATCTAAATTGGGAAGGGCAATGAGCATGAATTTTCCTCTTGGCCAAATATGTAATGAATTTTTGTTCAGCTTGTGCGTACCATCTTCATTTGGCGGGATGTGCAATTCTTTGTAGCCGGTATCTAGAAAATCCTGAGAATAGTCGAAACGGCTACGGCGCTGCATCTTATGCCGTATCCTAGAGAAGGCACCATCCGCACCAAAGACCATGTCAAACTTATATTCTTTCCACGCTCCCCTTTCGGTCTCCCCAGTAAAAATAGTTGCCTCGGGAAGGGAGACATCCCATACTTTTTCTTCAAAATAAAACTGGGCACCCTGTGCCTCTGCAAGATCGATCATTTTTCGATTAAGAATACCACGCGAGATCGAATAGATGGCCTCTCCTTCATCGCCATAATATTGGAAATACACAGGCTGACCTACCAGGTGTATGGCACGCTTCTCCATTGGAATGGCTATTTTTCGAACTTCATTCTCGATACCGGCATTCCGCATGGCCTTCCAACCACGGTCAGACATCGCTAAGTTGATCGAGCGTCCGCTAAATTCTATATTTCTGATATCCGGACGACGGTCAAACACTGAAACTTTGTGACCCGATTTGCGAAGATAGATCGCCAAAAGCGACCCTACGAGTCCGCTCCCGACGATAGCAATATTTTTAGATGCTTGCATGTCTTGACTATTCGGCTAAAATACCAAAATTTTGGACTATTTTAAGGCTTGGTGGCCTTTATCGTGAATATCAACGGATACAATTTATCCTTTGTTACAAAGAGTTCATTTTCGGTGGCCACGAGATTTGGCAAAACATCGTAAGGCGAAGCTTCGTGCTCCTTCAAATATTCGATTTCCAGGCCAGCCTCGGTCAAGGCCGTAACGACTTCGCCTAGGCCATGATTCCAACCGTACTCTTTACTGGTCATCGGAGCTCGTTCGTCGGCATAGGTGCCCTCATATTCTTCATAGATCACCTCTTTTTGGTGATAGCCATATTTCAATTTTGGAGGTTCTTCCAAATAATCGAACATCCAAACAATGGGATGAAATTCAGCCATGAAAAATGTGCCGCCTGGCTTTAATCGCGATGCGATGATCTTGCCCCACGGCTTCAAATCGGGCAGCCATCCAATAACCCCATAGCTGGTAAATACAATATCAAAAGCTTCGGAAATATGCTTGTTCACATCATAGGTATTGCAGCAAATAAAATGAGCATCCAACGCCAATTCGTCATTTAGCTGTTGGGCAAGTTTTATCGCCTTATCAGAAATGTCAATTCCTGTGCACCTCGCTCCCATTCTTGAGAAGCTTAGCGTATCCTGCCCAAAATGACATTGCAAGTGTAATAATGATTTTCCATTTACCTCTCCAAGGGCGTCTAACTCATACTTTTTTAATGAGGACCTTCCCTGTTTGAATGCATCCAGATCGTACATCTCGCTCGCTGCATGATGAGAAACTTTTTCATTCCAAGTCTCTCTATTGGTCTCAAAAAAATCGTTTATTTCTTCCATAGTTTGATGAGAAATGTTAAATATAAGCTAAGTTTTGCTCAATCGTGTAAGTAATGTCATCTGGTCGCCACTAGTATCTCGTAATTATTATAATCCCGCTTTACGCGTCCATATATATTTTACTCGGCCCTTTGTGTAGTTACAAAGGGTTTTTTCTTCATATTTTTGATCAAAGTTAACTGATGACAAAAAAATTCTCTGAATTTTCTACCGGCGCACTGCTGCTGCTTTCTACAGAATCGATCTTAGAAAATCACTCCACATCCAAACCTTTAGGTCTTTACACCTTTATCTGGGTAAAAGACGATCCGATAACCATGGTGGTGGATAGTGTTCCTATGACGATAAGACCGAATCAGATCATTTCGTTGACACCGCTGCAACAGTTTCAATTTCTTGAAGGGGAAAGGGCTATCGTATATCAGTTCAACAGAGAATTCTATTGTATCAAAGATCATGATCAAGAAGTTGGCTGTGTCGGACTTTTATTCTTTGGCAATCATACGAATCCTATCATTGACCTTGATAAAGACGAACAGCGAAAGTTTGAGATGTTGCATCAGATCTTTTTAGAGGAGATCGATACCAAAGATACGATTCAGGCAGAAATGCTTCGCATGCTTTTGGCACGATTCATAATCAAGACGACCAGAATTCTCAAGACTTCTACGGGGATAGAAGAAAAACAGCATAGGAAGCTGGACCTTTACCGAAGTTTTAATCTTTTGGTCGAAAGTCATTTCAAAGAGAATCATTCTGTAAATTTCTATGCCGAAAAGCTATTCAAATCTCCTAAGACCTTATCTAACAGTTTCGCCAGCTACAACACTACCCCTTTGCAAGTCATTCACCAACGAATAACACTTGAAGCGAAGCGTTTGCTTCATTACACCAATAAAACCGCAAAGGAGATCGCCTACGAACTGGGTTTCGATGACGCTTCCCACTTGAGCAGGTTATTTAAGAAACAGACAGGGCAGTCACCTTCACAATTTCGAGCTTCAAAATAATCGGTTAGACTTTTTTAGAACATACGACATCTTCGTATTTTTAAAAGAAAAAAGCGATGTCCAATACAGATCTCATTATTGAAGAGCGCAGCCGTGATATCGGCGATTTTTTAGTTGGAAGATTAATACCGTTCAGAAAGAAGCGCATGGTCGGGCCTTTCATCTTTATCGACCATATGGGACCCTCTGAGATCGGTCCAGGACATTATCTTGATGTTGACCAGCATCCTCACATTGGCTTGGCCACGCTTACCTATCTCTTGGAAGGAGAGATCATGCACGAAGATAGTCTAGGCACCAAGCAGAACATCACCCCTGGTTCTGTTAATTGGATGGTTGCAGGTAAAGGTTGTGCCCATACCGAACGTACTCCACAACACCTGCGAGATGGACGCACGATGACCATGCATGGTTACCAGATCTGGGTGGCCTTGCCTAAGGCGCTAGAAGACACCAACCCAGAATTTCACCATATCGATGCGGATGCCTTGCCGCGCTGGAACGACGGAGATGCCTCATTTGCGTTGATCGCTGGAAAAGGCTTTGGCAAAGAATCGCCGGTCCCAGTACATTCTGAATTGTTTATGGTGGAGGTCACTACCTCATCCGCATATGATTTCAAAGCAGAAGGATATTTGAAAGGCGAAATAGGGATCTGTATTGTAAGCGGAAGTATCGACGCCTGTGACGAGACCATCACCGAAGGAAATATGCTGGTAAGCAAGGCTGAAGATATCTGCAACATCACAATACAGCCCAACACCCATCTTTTACTCTTTGGTGGAGAAGCTTTTCCCGAGGAACGCCACATCTTCTGGAATTTTGTCGCCACTTCAAAAGAACAGATCGAAACTGCCAAGAGAAAATGGGAGGCATGGGATTGGCCTAAGGTAGCAGGTGATGCAACCTATGTTGCATTGCCAAAGCCACCACAATTAAAGAAATAGTTCGTAAGCATACATCAAATTGCTTAAATAGCACTTTTTGTAAGGAAGTGACACAAAATGCTACTTTTAAGTAAATCAAAACCAACCTTATGAAAAAATACCTTCCATTGATCTTACGTATCGCCGTAGCGGTGATCCTGATCCAGACCTTACGATTCAAATTTACCGCACACCCTGATAGTATTTACATTTTTGAGACGGTCGGTCTCGAACCTATTGGCCGTATTGGTATTGGTATTGCCGAGTTGATCGCGGGTATCCTAATTTTGATTCCTCGAACGGCATGGCTTGGAGCCACCTTGACCTTAGGGATTATAGGCGGGGCCATTATGATGCACCTTACCCAATTGGGCATTGAGGTAAGAGGTGATGGTGGCGTCTTGTTTGCCACTGCGATTGTTACTTTTACATTGAGCGCCATTATTCTTTGGTTCTACCGGGCCGATATCCCTATCCTGGGGAAGCGTTTGGCGGCCAGTTAAAGAAGATACGGAACATCATAAGATATTTAAATTAGTTGAGGCTTTCTAACCAGAAAGCCTCTGTTGTTCTTAGAAAAGCTATGAATAGAAAAATGAAAATCTTCCATCTTGAGAAGCTCATCGATGTTTAAAAGGACTACGAATCAATTAATTTTCCCAGGATTTCATTAATTAACAGGACCTTAACGTGCTATCAATACAACTTTTTTTAATTTGAAAATAAAAATGCATAAAAAAGAACCCAACAAAGATGTCACCTTGGCCGATATGCACGACGATGGTGTACATTTCACCGAAAACTTACTGGCCAAAAAAGAACGTAAAGAACGCGAAAAGGAGAAGATCGAACGAATGAAAAAGGACCAGGAATAGCCATATCCGACCTTCTTACTTCTTTTATAAGGTCAAATCGACTATACCGATCTAGCCAGGCACTGTTCAGGATGATCTCTGCACGTGGTTTTGGAAACGTTTTCTATAATCCTCGTAATTCTCGAGGAAATTGATAATCGGATATAGTTATTTATGATCACTTCGATATAACGAAGTGAAAATGATGCCTGTTTTTTATTTTTTCGGTAAGAATTGACCTCATCATTTTCAAATGGGCCGAGTGTATCCGTATGCTCATTCTTTACGTCTTTTCATTCGACCTACCTTTTCTAACCTATACATATCCATATAGCAAAGCGCTTCAACTGATATTATTGTTCAGTCAATAATCCATCACCTTCACTCACACCTTCTACCGAGTATTAGACCTAAATCATTTATTTAAGGAAAAATTGACAAGTTCTCGGGAATTCTTCACCTTTTAGAGCGCCCTTCTATGCCGCATCTTTGTACCATCAAATTTAAACAAGTACGAGATGAACAAATCAATTTTCAATTTAATAGACATCTTCCGAAGAGGAAAGCAAAGGGTAATGACCACCCTTAACACTGAAAGCCATTGTGAGCAAAAGGCTCACCATGACTTCTATTGTGACGTAGAGAAGCCCTTTGTAACAAGCAGTAAATCAATTTAGGAAAAATTGACAATAATAAAGGAAGATTCATCATGGATTCCTTTACAAGTACCACGGATATTTGTACCTGAAATTTTAATCAACATTTTTTAATCATTATAAACCTTTCATATCTCTCGACAAGCTCGGGATGACATTGAAACAAAAAACAAAATTATGAGCACATTCAAAGTACCAACCAGAAAAGAAGTGAGCACAAACAATCAAGCGATATTTGACAACCTTCAAAGTAAATTAGGTTTCGTACCTAACTTATATGCAACATATGCCTATTCGGACAACGCCTTGAGCAACTACCTTACATTTTCGGGCGCCAAAACTTCGCTTTCAGCCAAAGAAAAGGAAGTAGTAAATCTAGCCGTAAGCCAAGTGAACAATTGTATCTATTGTTTGTCCGCGCACACCGCCATAGGAAAGATGAACGGTTTTAGTGATGCGGAGATCTTAGAGCTAAGGTCAGGAAACGCCTCTTTTGACCATAAATTGGATGCGTTGGCACGTCTATCAAAGAACATCACTGAAAACAGAGGGCGTACTGAGGCGGATGTCTTAGACAACTTCTTCGCTGCGGGATACACTAAAGAGAATTTGATCGATACCATCGCCTTGGTCGGAGATAAGACCATCTCTAATTATATTCATAGCACAACACAAGTTCCTGTAGACTTTCCAGTGGCGCAGCCTTTGGAAGCTGAATTAGTATAATTTTCAATCCAGACCTGTCGGGTTTTGAAATCTGATGGGTCTTTAGTAAAATCCTTATAAATAATAACAATAGACTCCAGTTTCTCTGCATGTCCGGTAAGCGGGCGCAGTAAATCGAAGATTCAACGGAGTTAATCACAAAAAGAACTTATGAAAAATATAATCACATTATTAGCATTGGTCATCGGAATGGTATTTACAGGAAATGCCCAAGAAATGACTAAAGAAAAGGCAACCAATACTATTGCATTGGAGCAGACAAAAGGTGAATTCACCCAAAAGCAACTCACCGTAAAAGAAGGCACGTATGTCTTCGAGATCTCTAATAACGGGGTTGGACATGATGTCGGATTTGTCTTGGTAAAAAAAGGGCAGGATATAAGCAATCCTGCGAACCACATCAAAACGGCTTATGTGACCAAAGCAGTTGCTACAGGAAGCACGCAGGCTTCGCAACCCACAAAATTGATAAAAGGAGAATACGTATACTTCTGTCCGTTAAATCCAACATCGACAGACAATACCTTGACCGTAAAATAGATCTAGTTGAGGGAGATATGATCATATCCCCTACCTAATTCTCACTACTTTGAAAGGGGATGCTCATAAAAACGAGCATCCCCTTTCATTTCCTATTAAAAATCTATCCGATTGAATAGTCTCCAATTATTTAACGATCAGTTTTTTGGAGGTCATTATCCTATCTCCTATTGTCAGCGCATAGATGTACACGCCTGCTTTAAAGGTATTCGTAGGGATATCGACTTCCCCTTCAAAAGATGGATGTACTATCCTTTGCCATATCAGCGTTCCATTTGCGTTGAAAACTTTTAAAGCGATATTTTTGGCTTCCAAAGGAGTTCTATACTGGATCTTCGTACTATTTTCAGCAGGATTCGGCCTGTTCTGCTCCAAAAAATAACCCTCAGTTGCTTCGATCGTGTTGGTTTTACCTAAAGCGATGATCTGCTCTTCCAGCCTTCGTACTCTTTCTTCGACTTCTGCGAGTTGTGCCTCTTTCTCTAATAGCTGTTCGTTTAGTTCTTTCGTTGCTTCGATAAGAATAGGTATGATTCCGATATAATTGACCGAGTAAATTCCTTGTCCATCTTCGAACACCAATTCGGGAAGCACTTTCTTAACATCCTGCGCAATCAAGCCGATATTGAGTCCTTCAGGAAAGGACTCTCCTTCTCTTTGCTGGGACCTATCAAACATATACGTCACACCTTGTAATTCATTGATCATAGTTAAAGCAGAAGCAATATCCTTTATATCCTTTTTGAATCTTTTATCGGATGTTGTGCTAAGGGAATAGCACCTAAAGGAACCTTTAACATCGAGTTTGTAATATGGATAACCTCCGATGCCAACATTTCCATATCGAAATATGCTATTGGTGATGCTGCTCGATTGATATCGCCATTGGGCAGAAAGGATATTCGTATTCAAGAAAAAAAAGAAAATGATGATCAAAAAGAGGATAGATTGGCGATTGGTAGTTTTCATTTTGTCAATTTTAATTTTTAAAAAGCCAAACCCGATATATTGAAATACTGGGCTTTGGCATACTTGAAAATGGCAAACAGCCACTTGTAAACATTTAAAACTCGTCTTAACCACCTTCGGTCTGCACCTCTTCAGATTGTGGTCTTTACTTATCCATTTCTGTCAACACCACATTCTTTTCAGCGTATCGACTTAGACATAAGTATATGGTCAAGACGAGCTTTAGTTATCAATAATTACTTTAACTCAAGGTATGCTGGTTTTAACATCTTCGTCTACAATCTCTGTAATATCGAGGACCATTTTTGGCACATCGATAGATGTTCCATACACAAGAGACCCAATTTCCAGATATACAAGATATCGCGGCCCAGCCACAGCTGATTCGCTCTCTCCAGCTTAATTTGCCAACCATACATTTAAACAAACACCAGTAGCTCACTCTTGAACTGTTCTCATAGTCTTCGATCAATATATTGTCTTCATAGGTCAATCGGCCCGACAATACACCATCTAAAGCAAAGAACTCATACGTCGCTGAATAGCTAAGCCCCAAATTTTCCACCTCTGAATCTGATAAATGATCGATCGAATCCAATCTTGACCCCTTTACCTGATCTACGAATGATTGACCGAAAGTAACAGCGATGACCTCGTGTTTGAATTCTTTGGTCAAAAAATCATAATGAATGTAAAGGCCTTTCGATTGATTGGCGACATACGACCTGATGGGTATGGTGATAAAGGCACCATCCTTGTCGCCATTTTCGTCTGCAACTTCTTCGTAGGTCGCTTGGTCTAGAGCCAATTCCCCACCGTGAATGGTACTCTGAAAATTTAGCACTTCTTCGGTTTGCAGGGCTTTAGCGAGAATATCATTATCGGTTTGAATGACCTCATTAGTCTCTAGGTCATTTTGATTATCATCTTTGCTACAAGAAGTGACAAACATCGATAGCATTGCAAAAGTGAGAATGCTAACAAGAATAAATTTTAATTTGCGATTTTTCATGATCATTGGTTTTGTTAGTGTACCTACTCTATTCAAAAGGCTTTTCGGTTTTCGCCCATCAGAATCGATTCATTTTTGACAACAAATCAGCGGTATGCATCCCAGCTACATTTGTAACAAATCGTATATAACAAATGTATACCAAGAGGAGATGTGATAAAATCCTTGCAAACAACGATTCTATCTACTTGAAAACCATGGTATTATTGACGAATCCGAATCCTCGTTCACGGCAATTGCTAGTTTTCTTCACGTGAATAAACCAAGAGAAAAAATGATACTTTTGGGAAGCTATATTGAGAGTTGACCCACTATAGTAGCACCTTTGGTGTACACCGATCTCAAGTCTATCTTTCCCCAGAGAAGTGCTACCCTTGAAAAGAGATTCTTACAGCCAATTCCTTTACAGGTGTCCATCCTATGCGCATTCATTCCAATACCATTATCACTAATTTTAATGTATGCACAAGTATCTTGTCGGAGAAAGTCGATCTTCACTTTTGATGCTAATGCCAAAGTGCAAGTTCATTTTGTACGGCGAAGCGAATAAGGCCAATGACATTCTTGGAGTTTGTCTTTTGTAACATACTTCTTCTGTGCGTTTCCACGGTAGTTACCCCTATGCATAGTCTATCGGCTATTTCCTTACTCGAGTATTCTTGACAGATGAGCCTTAAGACCTCCCGTTCTCTTTTGGTGAACTCCTTCTTTGCTACAGATGTATGGGATGTTTTGCAATTGATCAAATCGGCCATGATAGAGGTTATCTCATTTCCATAGCAGGTTCCTCCAGTTGCAAATTTTTCTATGGCCTTAAATAACTCCTTCTTATTTGCTTTCTTGGAAAGATGGCCATCTGCCGCTGCCGAAAGTATCTTTTTGGCGAGCGCTCTCCCCAAATACATGCTTAATATCAATATGGGTAAATTTGGTCTAAGCCTCTTCACTTTTTTCATGAGTGAAAGACCGTCCATTCCCGGAAGTCCAATATCAATGATGATCATATCGAAGCGCTCCTCGTTGATCAATTCATAGCGTTTCGTATATTCTGTTGACCCGGGGCATTTGTTCGTCGCTATTAATTGAGTCACTTCAAAAAACATCGGACAAAATAAAAGCCTCAATAGGTCGAGGCTTCTTTTGTCTTCATTACGCTCATAGCTAAATGTCGTTGATCATCGCGCTGTTTCAAATGTGTAAAGTGAGAATCGACAATCCGGTAGTCTTTGCTGTGCTTTAACTTGAGTAGTAGTTCCTTGCTAACTTCAATTGGTACGGAAAGGTTAGGATATTGCAACAAAAAGCGGTCACCTTTTACTCCTAATAACTTTAAATTAATCGGCTGTTTCATAACAAATTAGTTTAAAATTAATATTATCAACAAAAGTGCTCTACATCTTCACCACAAAAAAAATACCAAAACTCTGACGATCAAATGCATCCTGACAAATTTTCATTTCATACATTATATCCTTCGGCCAACAGCTTCTTCCATTCGGGATGACGCTTCATGTACGCAGCTACAAAAGGACAAAGTGGTGCCAATTTCTCGCCGGATCTATCTATACGTGTCAATACCTCTCTTACCAATGCCGACCCAACGCCATTCCCTTCGAGTTCGATCGGCACTTCGGTGTGGGTAAGATAAATACTTCCCTTGGCACGAATGTATTCTATAAAAGCGATCTTCCCTTTTACCTCTGCTTCAAAACGCTTTTTTTCTTCATTATCCACAACTTGAACGGTCGCAGTAGATGTTTTAGTGTCGTCTTTCATATAATAGGTCAGCGCCCCAGAAGGACATTTACTAATTTGATCTTTAAGCGCTTCTACACTTGCATTCTCGGCCTTTATCCAAGGCTTTTCCTTTGGATTGTATACCTCAGGTAGCATTTTTACACAAATGCCTGCATGCTGACATCTCTCGGGTTTCCACACAATGGTAAGGTCGCCATTGTGATATTCTTTCTGTAATTCCATAGCGGTTGGTCTTTTGATGTTTAAATTACTAATTTTATCGAAAACCAGAAACCATGGAACTAAAAATCACCATCTTATCCCTTGCACTTTTATCTATGATATCGTGCAAGCCTGAAGAAAAGGCACGGGCTCCTATCAGCAAAAAAGAAACTGTTGTTCAAAAAGAACTCACGCTTCTAGAAAAAGTAGCCAACGCACACGGTCTTGAAAACTGGAAGAACGTTAACGAAATTCAATACACTTTTAATGTGGACAGGGATGGAAACCATTTTGAGCGTCATTGGACCTGGAAACCGAAAACGAATGACGTTTCTGTGGTTATGGGTAAAGATACGATAAGGTATACACGAATAGGCATCATCGATTCTACGCTGATAAAAACCGATGGTGGCTTTATCAATGACAAATACTGGCTGTTGGCGCCATTTAATCTTGTTTGGGATTGTGAAAGCTTTGAATATACACATGAAGAAAAAGCTACTGCTCCTATAAGCAAAACAGCAATGCAAAAACTTACTATTGTATATGGCGACAAGGGCGGTTATACACCTGGCGATGCCTATGATCTCTATTTTGGCGATGATCTGATCATCAGAGAGTGGGTCTTCAGAAAAGCGAATACGGAAGCACCTTCACTTGTGACTTCGTGGGAAAATTACGAGGATTTCAAAGGGCTAAAGATCGCCAAGACGCATAAAAAAGATGAAGGGAATTGGACGCTGAGTTTCAGCAACATTTCCGTAAAGTAGCTTTAAACACTCCTTCTCTTTAAAAATAAGGTGGTTAACATAGCCACGCTCGTCGTGATCAAGAGCGCGGTAAAACTCAAGGTCAAAGTTCCTATATCGGATAGAAATCCTAGGAATGCGGGGCTAACCAGAAAACCGACGTAACCGAATCCGGCAACGAAGGAAATTCCCTCTGCAGCAGAGATGCCTTCGGTCTTTCCTGCCAAGCGGAACAATTCTGGGATGATCACTGAAAAACCTAGCCCGATCAATCCAAACCCAAAAATACTGGCAACTAATCCTGTGGTAAGTACCGCTAAAAAACCAGCCACACTGATCAAACATCCTCCAATGATAATGGCCAAAGGACCAAAGCGCTTACTCACCGCATCACCGAAGAATCGTCCCAAGGTCATCGTTGCTGAAAAAGCGACAAAACCCAAACCGGCAGTGCTTTCAGATAACACATTGACCACATCCTGCAGATACAACTTACTCCAATGCTCTATGGCCCCTTCACTTCCCATGATCAAAAAGGCGATGATCGTTAAACCCAAAAGCGGTCTCAGCAACTTTAAATTGAAGGAATTGGCTGCTCGCTCTGCCTTTTTTCCTTTGATGTTAAGATACGATTTGGCAATTAAAAGATTGGTGACCACCACCCCGGACATCGCCAATAGCATATGTGTCAGCGGAACTTCAAAATAGGTGATGACCACACTACCGATTCCCGCGCCAAGCACTCCCCCTAAACTGAAGAACCCATGGGATGCCGACATGATATGAACCCTATCTTCTTGTTCGATCTCAGAGACTAGCGCATTCATTGCAACATCTGTAAGGCAAGCCATTAATCCTACGAGATAAAGCGTTATACAAAGCAACACATAGCTAGAAGCAACTATTGGCGCAAGAAATAAGACCGAAAATAACGTTATTCCAAAAAGAGTGGTCTTCCCAAGACCGATGAGACTGATGATTTTGGAAGAAATCGGAATCATGGTCAAGGTACCCATACCAAAACAGAGTAATGCGATACCCAATTGTGAATCATCAATGGACAATTTGTCTTTTACATATGGAATGTAGAGCACCCAAGTACCAACCATGATATTGAGGGATGCGAATACCCATGCAGGTGCAAAGTATCGTAAATTAGAAAGAATTAGGTGTAACGAGTTCAAGCTGATTGGTTTTCAGCATTCTAAGATAGCACTATTTGATCAAAGGCGACTATCTAATGATTATTTTGAACTTTTTTAAAAGACCTGAAATCTGATCGCTAGAAAAGATCGCATGGATATCGATTACCTAAGTACCAATACATCATCAATCTAGCATTTTGTCCCAACCTGGCATTTATGTAACTTTAACTATCAAAAAAATCCGCTATGCCAACCTTACAACGCTCCGAGCTTGAGGCGTTTCCTCTTCTAGAAAATATTCCAACAGCGCAGTTGGAGTGGTTATGCGAACATGTAGAGATCGATGAGCTAAAGTCAGGCGATTTTCTTTTTGAAAAAGGCAATCCTGTGGATCATATGATTCTTATTCTTGAAGGCGAGTTCGAGGTCTATTTTCAGAATGGAAATAACAAAAAAACCTTCGGCACCTTTAAAAAACATGACATCACCGGACTGCTTCCGTATTCTCGAGCCAAGACGGCAACCGCCTCTGGGGTGGCCCTTACACCCTCTAAAATAGCGAAACTACCTAGAGATAAAATGACCTCGCTCATCACCGGAAACCACGAGCTTACCGAAGTGCTTGTCCATGAGATGAACAACCGGATCAGGAACACCACACATATGGAGGTTCAAAATGAAAAACTTATCGCTTTAGGGAAATTGTCGGCGGGCCTAGCCCATGAGTTGAATAATCCTGCATCAGCCATTGTGAGAAGTGCCTCCTTGTTGCAACAACATCTTACGTCTTTACCAGCAGATTTTAAGAAGGTGATTAAGATCAAAACCGACGATAAGGTGATCGATGAGATCAATGACTTTATGTTCCAAAAACTCTCGCAGAAACCATCCAACCTCTCGATCCTTGAACGATCGGAGCTCGAAGACGAGCTATACGATTGGTTCTCTGAATGTAGTCTTGACGATAAATATGACCTTATTCCGCTGTTAGTCGATTATCAATTTGATACAGACGACCTGCTTCGCGTAAAGGACTTGCTTAGGGAGGAAGATTTCAATCCCGTTTTAAAATGGATCATCCAAAACATGACCACTCAAAAAACGGTTGACGAGATCAGAGAGGCCTCAGACCGCATTGAAACATTGATCAAATCAGTGAAATCCTATTCCTACATGGATCGAAATTTGGATTTCCAATTGTTGGACATTCACGAAGGAATCCAGAATACGCTGAACGTGCTAAATCACAAGCTTATCAAAGTCGGTCATGAGGTGACCACCAACTTTTCCAATGATGTCCCTAAGATCAAAGGACTGCCAGGAGAGCTTAACCAAATATGGACCAACCTTATAGATAATGCTATCGACGCGCTTCCCGATGAAGGAGGCCTATTGAATATTACCACGGAGAAGACCAACAACTTTGTAAGCGTCTATGTGACCGATAATGGCCATGGCATCCCAGAGGACATTGTGAATCGCATCTTTGAACCCTTCTACACTACGAAGGAAATGGGACAAGGCACCGGTTTAGGTCTAGATATTGTGCTGAAGATCGTAAAACAGCACAAAGGCGAAATCAAAGTAAATTCCGAACCTGGCGAAACCACCTTTGAAGTTTGTCTTCCCATTAAATAAAATTGCTAACTATCAACCACGGAAAAAGAAAGCATGAAAAAACCAATAATCCTTGCCATCGATGACGACCCGCAGGTACTTACGGTCATCAAATCGGACCTTCGATCGAGATATCGCAGCGATTATCGAATTATTGCTACAGACTCAGCCAATGAAGCTATTGAGGCCGTCAAACAACTAAAGAATAAGGGTGAGGAAATTGCACTCTTCCTATCCGACCAGCGGATGCCCGAGATGCTTGGCGTAGAATTTCTCGAAAAGGCCTTACAAGTGTTTCCAAAGGCCAAGAGAGTACTGCTCACTGCCTACTCGGACACCGATGCGGCGATCAAAGCCATCAATGATGTTCAACTGGATTATTATTTGCTAAAACCTTGGAATCCCCCGGAAGAGAAGTTATTTCCTGTGATTGATGACGTGTTGCAAGATTGGCTCGCCAATTTCTCTCCTCCTTTCGTAGGGCTTAGAATTGTTGGCTATCAGTTTTCGCCACAGACACACAATATCAAGGATTTCTTGGCAGGCAATCTTTTTCCTTACCAATTTTTGAATATCGAAAACAACGAGACCGCCAAAGAGTTGATAGAGACCAATGAGGTCGAACCAAAGGATCTTCCAACAGTGTTCTTCGAAGATGGAAGTTTTTTAAAAAATCCTGAGCTCAAGGACATTGCAGAAAAATTAGGGTTGAATGTAAAGGCGCGCGAAGAATTATATGACGTCGCCATCATCGGGGCTGGACCTGCTGGTCTTGCAGCAGCCGTATATGGAGGAAGCGAGGGATTGAAAACGTTGCTCATCGACCGCAAGGCTCCAGGTGGGCAAGCCGGAACGAGTTCGCGTATCGAAAATTATCTTGGATTCCCAAATGGACTTAGCGGCTCGGATTTGGCCAGAAGAGCTATCACCCAAGCTTCGCGATTTGGCATAGAATTTCTCTCTCCTCTAGAAGTACAAGGCATTGACACCAGAGATAAATACAAAATACTTCAACTTTCTGATGGAAACGAGATAAAGACCAAAGCTGTGGTCATCGCCACTGGTGTTGACTATCGTAGGCTAAATAACAAGGGAATGGAAGCGCTATCTGGAGCCGGCATCTACTATGGTGCCGCTACCACCGAGGCACATACCTGTAAGGATGGAGAAGTCTACATAGTAGGTGGTGGTAACAGCGCTGGACAAGGCGCAATGTATCTTTCCAAATTTGCCAAGAATGTCTATATCGTTGTTCGGAGAGACTCACTTATTTCCACGATGAGTCAGTATTTGATCGACCAGATAGACAATACACAAAATATCGAGGTGGTCATACATTCGGAAATTATCGAGGCCAAAGGCAAGGATCACCTGGAGAGCATCGTCCTTAAAAACAACAAAACCAACACCGAGCAAGAAAGATCTGCCACAGCACTTTTCATCTTTATTGGTGCCAAGCCTTATACCGAATGGACAGGGAAACAGCTATTGAAAGATACCAAAGGATTCCTTGTTACGGGTCGGAAGGTCTTGGACCATGAAAAAGGCCCTCAGACCTGGAAGGTATCACACGAGCCACTTCTCTTGGAGAGCAGCATTCCCGGTATTTTTGCCGCCGGCGACGTACGAAGTGGTGCGATGAATAGAGTGGCCTCAGCTGTTGGCGAGGGTGCCATGAGCATCAGTCTTGTACATAAATATTTGGCGGAGAACTAGAAGCTATAGCTGTAAGAAAAGAGCCTTTTTTACGACAAATTGATCAAGTAAAAAAGGGAGATCCCGCCCTTCGTCGGGGTTGATTCAATTATTTTTTTTAAGAAAGGATATTAAGATGAAAAAAGTGTTGCACAAAGCGGCCACTAGGGGTCATGCAAATCATGGTTGGTTAAACAGTTATCACACCTTTAGTTTTGCCAATTATCACGATCCGAAGCGGATGAATTTTGGAGTGTTGCGCGTACTCAATGATGATACCGTATCTGCTGGGATGGGATTTGGAAAACACCCACACAGCAATATGGAGATCATCTCCATTCCGCTGTATGGCGATTTGGAACATGAAGATAGTATGGGCAATAAAACAGTGATCAAAGAGGGAGACGTTCAAGTGATGACCGCCGGAACAGGTGTATTTCACAGCGAATACAACAAAAACACGGATAAAGAGGTAAAGTTTTTGCAGATCTGGATCATGCCCAAAAAACGCAATGTCGAACCTCGTTACGATCAAATCTCTTTACAACCAGAAGAATACAGCAATAAGCTTCTTCAACTTATTTCGCCGAATGGAGAGAACGAAAGTATGCACATCAATCAAGATGCATGGTTTCATATTGGGGCGTTGGAGAGATCAAAAGAGCTTCAATATGATCTGAAAGGAAAAAATACAGGTGTCTACGCCTTTGTCATTGAAGGAGCCGTTTCTATCAATGATGAATTGTTGGAACCTAGGGATGGTTTGGGAATATGGGAGGTAGAGCAACTGCATATCAAGGCCAATACTGACACCAAGCTGCTCTTAATGGAAGTCCCTATGTCAATCCAGTAACATCTCTTAAAATTAAGGCTACATAGCAAACATGTGGCCTTTTATTTCTTTAAAATTCCATTCTTCAAGATCTGCCCAAATCGATACATGTCTTCATAGGAACAATAAAAGGGTGCTGGTGCCAAGCGAATCACATTAGGTTCGCGCCAATCGGTAATGACACCATTTTTCATAAGATAATCAAAGATACTGCGTCCTTCCCCATGTAGGAATACCGATAATTGTGTGCCGCGTTCTTTGGGTGTGATGATCTCGAAGGTCGTATCGACCTCTTTGTCAATTTCGTGTAGAATGAATTCTAAATAGGCAACGATCTTGTTCCGTTTTTCTATCAAGGCCTCCATCCCTACCTCATCAAACATGGACAAAGAAGCCAGGTAGGGTGCAACAGAAAGTACCGGCGCGTTGCTAAGCTGCCATGCATCTGCATTTTCCATAGGTTCAAATTCGGGCTTCATCAAAAAACGCGTTTCTTTTTTTGTTCCCCACCAACCCTCGAAACGCTGAATCCCTTTTTTTCCAAGATATTTTTCATTAATAAACACGCCTGAGGCATTTCCTGGTCCAGAATTCATGTATTTATAGCTGCACCACGCAGCGAAATCCACCTTCCAGTCATGTAGTTGAAGTGCTATATTGCCCACTGCGTGTGCTAGGTCCCACCCCACTTTTGCTCCTACTTCATGTCCTGCTTTGGTTATCGTCTCCATATCGAAAACCTGACCATTGTAATAATTGACACCTCCGATAAGTACTAAGGCCAATTCATCCCCTACCTCTTCTATCTTCTTCACGATATCCTCCGTACGCCAAAAATGTTCTCCTTTGCGCTTATTCACCTCAACGATGGCCTCGGTCGGGTCAAAGCCATGAAAGCGCACCTGACTCCGTAGCATGTACTGATCGCTGGGAAAGGCCTTCTCTTCGCAGAGTATTTTAAATCGTTCCCCTTTAGGCTGATAGAACGAGACCAATAACAAATGGAGATTTACGGTAAGCGTGTTCATCACGGTGACCTCATTCGTCTTCGCCCCGACGATCTTGGCCAAAGGTGCCGCTAGTCGCTCGTGATAGTCCCACCACGGCTTTTCGGCATAAAAATGACCTTCTACTGCCAATTCTTTCCAGTCGGTCATCACCTCATCGATATATTTTTTTGTTCTTTTGGGCTGGAGCCCTAGCGAATTTCCCGTGAAATAGATGACCTGTTCATCATTTACTTTTGGAAAGTGGAATTCCTCTCTATACTTCTTCAAGTTATCTTCGGCATCTAGCTTTCTGGCGAACTCCAATGTATTTTCAAATTGCATGCAGTGGCTTTTTACGTAAAAATAAGAAAAGCCATTGCCACCCCAAAGCAGAATTGGTCTATGAGTCCTATCTTTACGAAAAATAAATAGATAGCTCGTGCATTTTATACCAGAGGCATTGGACGAATATGTGATGGCACATTCTGAAGAAGAACCGCCATTACTTCAACAATTGACCAGAGAAACATACCAGAAGATCTTACAGCCAAGAATGTTAAGCGGCCCCTATCAAGGAAGGATCCTTGGCATGATCTCTAAATTGGTCGCTCCTACGAATATTCTCGAAATTGGCACCTACACGGGATATTCTGCACTATGCCTAGCCGAAGGCCTGCAAAAAAATGGCTCCCTCCACACAATCGACGTGAATGAGGAATTGGTTGATTTTCAACGTAAATATTTCGATCGTTCACCCTGGGGAAGCCAGATCATACAACATTTGGGAGATGCCACCGAGATCATTCCAACTTTAGACCAAAAATTTGACCTGGTTTTTGTTGATGCCGACAAGCCCAATTATGCCAAGTATTTTGAGCTCGTGATGCCCAAAATGAATAAGGGAGGCGTCATACTATCGGACAATGTGCTGTGGAGCGGGAAGGTGATCGAGAAGGTGAAAAGTGATGATGAATCGACCCTTGCCCTTATAGACTACAATCGATTGCTAAAAAATGACCCTCGAGTGGAAACTGTCTTACTACCAATACGTGATGGCCTAACCATTAGTAGAGTCGTGATCTAATCAATAACAATGTTTTCCGTAAGAGAAATAAAGCAGAGTGATGTCCCTTTAATAGTCGACTATTGGTTTAGCGCTACTGACGAGCATCTTATAGGTATGGGTGTTGACTTGAAAAAAATGCCTAGCAAGGAACAGTTCGCGACCTATTTGAGCCAACAAGCTTCTTTTCCGATTGGTGATAAACAATCCTACTGCCTTATTTGGGAGATCGATGGCAGACCGGCAGGTCATAATAACATCAATAAGATCGAATTTGACAAGGCTGCATCCATGCATCTTCATCTATGGGATGGCACCCATCGAAAAAAAGGAGCTGGAACCAAGCTTATAAAACTGGCATTGCCTTTTTTCTTCGAAACGTATCGGTTAGCGAAACTCTATTGTGAGCCCTATGCGTTAAATCCAGCACCTAATAGAACATTGGAGCGACTTGGATTTACATTTGCTAGGAAATACGTCACCATCCCTGGGAACATTAATTTTGAGCAGGAGGTAAACCGATGGGAATTGTCGAGAGACCACTATTTACAGTTGTTAAAAAAATAAACCCCAACGAGACTAAATCAAGTTGGGGTTTACCAATTTCCCAATTACAATTGGAATACTGGTTAGGTTGGGGAATTTTATTTATTGAACAGCTTTTAAAGCATCGATATTCCCATAGCCGTGGTCTGAATCTTTATTTGGATAGAAATCCGCAGATTGCCTTAGTTTGTTAAGCACCTGAGAACGACTCCATCCTGGATTCTTAGCCCAAACCAATGCAGCAATACCTGCCGTGGTCGCTGTAGCTACCGAGGATCCACCAACATAGTCATTCTGACCGCTGTTAAATCCAAGTACTGGCATTTTCTTTCCAGTATTTCGACGCTCCATGACAACGGTAAATTCGATCTTACTACCGTCGTGGCAAATATCGCATGTGTTATAGCCATCATCTCTAATTCCAGTGACGGCGATTGCCTCGCTCATATTGGCTGGGAAAATGACACCAACAAAGCTTGTAAAGCTAGTCGAAGTACCTCCTGCAGCGAATATCAACTTCCCTTTTCCATAAGCATATCGCACGGCATCTTTGATTCTCCCTATCGAGAACGGGTATCCGATAGACATGGAAATGATCTTTACATCGCTTCTATCGCCCGCTTCTCTTAAAGCTCTGGCTACCCCTCTTTGTTCTTGATAACCATCTAGTACTACATCGCTAGTAGCGCGATAGGAGATCAAATTAGCATTATAGGCAACACCAACCGGGAGATTATCATCATTTCTGGGAGCCGCCGCCGCAGCAGACATGCTAGTACCGTGCCCGCATTTATCGTTAGGTCCATCTGTATTATTGGACCAAGGCCACCAAGAATCTACATAAACACCAAATTTCTTCACTGTTCTTCCTGTAGAATAGCCATCATTGATACCACTACTGTTCAGTAATGGCTGATTTGATGAGAGTCCAGTATCGATTACGGCAATCCCGATACCACTACCAGTACTATAATCCCATGCTTGCGTGATATTGTGCTGGTCAAAGGTCCATGGCACACGTGCATTTGGCGCGATCGTTCTATAGTCTTGAGAATCTAAAGTAGCGCCAGAAGTGTCACATCCAGACCCCGAAGCCGTTTGTCTTTCGATGTCTACGTAGCGGTATCCACTAGCCTCGATATAGCGAAGTCCTTCCATCTTTCTCAAAGCTTGGATGGTCGCTATCTTTTCTACCTTGATATCGAAAACATTCAGCACTTCATTCTCGTTAATGAGGATCTTCTCCGTCTGTTTCTTACCGCTGTTCTCAATTTCGGAGGCTGCGGAGATCATCGCTTGCTTGTAGCCAGCGACGTCCTTTTGTCCTAAGGTTCGATAACTTTCACCTTTGGCTCCGAAACCAATGGTTAAGACATTATCGCCATGAATTACGGCACTCCATAGCAAGTGGTCACTTGCATCGGACCAACTAAAGGTGCCTGAAGATTCAATGGTTTGTGTAATTTCTCTGTTGATCTCTTGGGGGGTTAAGGGATCCTTTGGAGTTTCAATAAGCTCATTGCTTAGCAATTCTTCCTGAGCGGAGTTTTGTTCTTCTCTAGAACAAGATACGACAACCACTGCAGCCATAAGCAGCAGCGCTTTTGTGGTTAATCTCATAATTAGTTTGGTTTTAGTTAAAATTCGGCCGAATCTATTAATAAATTCTAAATTTTACACCTAAAAAATTATGAAATCGATAAAATGCAAAGGAAAGTAAGAATCCGATTACAACTCCTGAAATAATATCTGACGGATAATGGACTCCAAAATAGAGTCGACTGTAGATGAACAACATAGGCCATAGCCAAAAGAGATATATCCATTTGGTCTTTTCTCTAAAGACCATCACTACAAAAGAGGTGACGGCTATAGAATTCGCTGCATGGCCAGAAATAAAGCTATAGCTGACCGGGCGGATCACCAAACGTAGCATTTGACTAACTGTTTCATCATTGTTTGGCCGAAGTCGCATCACATTTTCCTTGAAAAGAAAAACAACCAGTCCAGTACTTAGTGCTAATAAAAGAATACTCGAAAGGGTAAGCAATATCTCTTTTTTAGATGAGGTTTTAAGCAGAAGTATAAAGACGATCAAAAAAACCGGAATCCAATAGATGGTGTTAGTGGCTATACGCCAAAAGCTATCATAGGACTCAGAACCTAGTCCGTTAAGAAACACCAACAACTCAACATCTAGCTCCGAGAGTTTTTCCATAGTTAAAGTTGACGTTTGATGGGACCCGTTAGATCGTCAAAATCATCCTTTACCTTATTGATCTCTTTAGTGACCTCTTTCGTAATATCGGTATCGACACCATGCTTTTCGGCACTCTTAGATATTTCGTGTTTTATCTCGTTGGTAGCATCTTTCAGTTGACGCATACCTTTACCAAGTCCCCTTGCGATCTCCGGTATCTTATCTGCACCAAAGACGATCAGGACGATAAACATAATAAAGACGATCTCCGTCCAACTAATAAATAATGGCATATTAACTAACATCATGCAAATATACGGAAGTTAGGATATAAAGAGGGCCGCTTTAACAGCAGCCCCCTCAATTTTTCTGACCTATGGTCTATTCAAATATATAAGGAATTACCCCTTTACCTTACTTTTGAACTTGTCAAAGTCATTATCTTCTTGCTTCTGGGGCCATGAGTTATTTGTTGTATCGATGTCTGCCGTTTCCATATTTGGATCGACCGTAATACCAACGATCTCTTTCTCTGAGGCGATCACCTTTTTGCACTCGGCATCATTCTTTCTCCATACCTGAACCGGATACTTGATGGTCTCCTTGCTGCCGTCTTCGTAGGTATACTCAACGATCAATGGCATTGGAATTCCTCCTGGCTTGTCAAAAGTAACTTCGTAAAAATATTTTGGTGATTTCATCTTAGCACGCTCCGCGGGTGTAAGGTTGTCCATCACATACTCTTTAAGTGTTTGAGAAGCTTCCAAAACATCTTTTCCCTTCAAACTTTCGTCATAGTCCTCACTTCCCTCTTCGGCCAAAAATACCAGTGGTGGAAGATCTTCCGCCTTCATGCCACGCTGCGCCATGATCTCTCTTATCGCTTTTGTTGGCTTGCTGGTCACATAATATTTCTTTACTCCTTTGACTCCGATATCAACATAATCTGTTGTATAGAACCATCCTCTCCAAAACCAATCTAAGTCCACGGCGGAGGCATCTTCCATGGTTCGGAAGAAATCTTCTGGAGTTGGATGCTTGAATTTCCAGCGCTGTGCGTAGGTCTTGAACGCGTAATCGAACAATTCTTTCCCCATCACAGTTTCCCTAAGAATATTCAAGGCGGTGGCAGGTTTGCCATAGGCATTTGGCCCTAATTGATATACATTTTCTGGATTGGACATGATCGGCGAGATGAACTCTTGGTCACCAGACATATATGGAACGATCTTCGACGCCGCTCCACGACGAGATGGGTAGTTCTCGTTAGGCTTGATGGCTTCAGGGTGTTCCTTACCAAACTCCTGTTCTGTGAGATATTGCATAAAGGTATCCAAACCTTCATCCATCCATCCCCATTGACGCTCGTCACTATTTACGATCATCGGGAAGAAATTGTGTCCTACTTCGTGAATGATCACAGAGATCATTCCAAACTTTGTACGGTCGCTGTAGTTGCCTTCTTCATCTGGGCGACCGTAGTTCCAACATATCATTGGATATTCCATCCCTTGATTCTTAGCATGAACCGAAATAGCCTTGTGATAAGGATAATCGAAGGTGTGCTTTGAATATGTTTTTAAGGTCTGTGCCACAGCCATGGTTGAGTATTCTTCCCAAAGTGGATTTCCTTCCTTTGGATACAGTGAAACGGCCATCACATCTTTATTTCCGATTTTTACGGCCATCATATCCCAAATGAACTTGCGCGAACTGGCAAAACCGAAGTCACGAACATTTTTGGCTTTGAACTCCCAAGTCTTTTTCTTTTCAGAAAACGAGCTTTCCTTTGCTACAGCTTCTTCTTGAGTTACAATAAGAACTGGCTTGTCATAGGTTCTTCTAGCTTTTTCATAACGCTTCATCATTTCTTTGCTGAAGACCTCTTTTCTATTTTGAAGAACACCAGTAGCATCTACTACATGATCCGCAGGCACGGTGATATTCACTTCGTAATCTCCAAAGGGCAATGCAAACTCTCCGCTGCCCCAAAATTGGTAGTTCTGCCAACCTTCTACGTCGTTATAAACACACATTCTTGGGAAAAATTGAGCGATCACATAAGCGTTGTTTCCATCTTTTGGAAAGTGTTCGAACCCAGAGCGCGCTCTGTTTACCGTATGGTCTGGGATGTTGTACCACCATTTCATAGAAAAGGAAAACTTCTCACCACTCTTTAGCGGGCGTGCCAAGTTGATTCGCATCATGGTCTGATTGATGGTATGCGACAACGGTTTTCCGTTGGCGTCATGCACATAGTCTATCTTGAAACCTCCATCGAAGGCAGCTCCAAGGTGTTTCGCCGTAAATCCACCAGGTTGTTCGGCGATGGGTACTCCCCCGCCATTTCTAAGTGGCGCTGGCGAGTCTGCCGAACGAACATTCTGATCCAACTGTACCCAAAGATATTCCAAGTCATCAGGTGAATTGTTATGGTAGGTAATGGTCTCTACACCATAGATCTTTTGGGTCTTATCATCCAACTCGATATCCATCTTGTAGTCTGCCTGTTGTTGATAATAAGCAACACCAGGCGCCCCAGCGGCAGTACGATATTGATTTGGCGTGGCCATTTCTTGATATAGTTGCCTGAATTTGTTGTTGTTGATATGGCCTTTAGGCTTCTTTTCTTCTTCAGTTGGCTGCTCTTGGTCTTGAGCAAAACTTAGACCGAAGGACACAAAAAGCATCGATAGAAAAGCATATTTTATTGTTCTCATTAATGTTGAATTTATTTTTAGCGAGGGGAAATTAAAGAAACTATGACAAAAGGTAAAGAAACGTTAAAAGTTTAACAAAGCTTTATCATTGTCCTTTATTAGGATAAAACTTTTTCGTTTCCCTTGAAGTTTGAAATGAACGATATTTTGTTGCTCCTCAAAGGCGTCGAACAGAATTTCATTGACCACCTCGATGGACTTGATTCCCTTGACATTTGGAACTTCGATATAGCATTTTATCATATCATCCTCATATTCTTTTCCTAAGAAATCGATACTTGCTTCCTTGCCATTAATCTTGAAGCTCATTTTTTGCAAGAAGTACTTTTTAAGGTAGTTGTCAGCCATGGGAGACTCATCCTCTGTAGCAAGTTTTGCTTTGATGTCATAACGCATTTCCAGAAGTCGTTCCATGTCATCGATGAAAACTCTTGTGATCACCTGTAATGCCTCATCCTTCTCAGAATGTTTAATTTGGGTGGTGCTCACATAATACTTATGAAGCGATGTGAAAGCCAATAATGGAACTAAAAACAAAAACAGCAGTTTGCGTCGCATAAGAAAACTCATATTTTGGGTAAAAGTATTCAATTCTATATCAATGGAACAAAAAGCATTCCAATTATTCCCTGTCCCTGTTTTCGCGATGCCTTTGATCAAACAACTGCACGACCAAATTGTGATTGCCATTTTTGAAGTCCACTTCAACATCGCTGTCAGCGACACACCCTAAAACAAACGGATATACCTCGTCTTCATTAAGGGCGTAGGTTTCGATAAAAAATTTTACTCCGTAGAAAGAAATTATCTGAACGATCGCCTCATTTTCAGCGTCCCACTTTCGTCTTTTTTTTAGTCCCTCGTAATAACCAGACCAGTTTTTATAGATCGCCTCGATATTTATGGACCCCAATGGAATTCCATAGTTGAAAGCTTGCCAGGTAGAAATTATTGGCTCTTGCCTTACTCCTTTATATCCCGGTATTCCTACATCATCAAAATTTATTGCTGGCTTTACACCGCTATTCTTAATATCTTTTGTGAGGTCTCCCTCGAGATTATGGGGTCTTACGACTACTTCTTCGAGCTCCGTGATCCGTTCTTCCAAATAAATATTTACAACTTTCTGTTGAAGTATTTCGGCGCTTATAACCAGGGTTTGATGGTTATATTGAACTGCGGAAAAGAAAAGGGTATCATTCAGCCTTACCCCGATCTCGAAAAAACCTTCCTCATCAGTGATTGTGGTGGCTCCCGTTGTGGTATTCAAGACGTGAATTCCCACTATGCTGTTCCTGTTATGCAATACCTTACCTCTCAATTCTTTAAAGAATTGCGCGTTGACCAAAAACGGAAATAGAAGAAATAGAAGAAAATAGTTGTTTTTCATACAGGTGGTTTCGTAGAAGCTAAAGAAACAACACCTTTTCTTACAAAAAACTTAAGCCGTCTATAATTTTATGTTAAATGAATCACTTCCCCGAACGATAGTTGTTGCTCTGAGTGACCAAAAAATCAATAAGCTGAAACTCGTTATCCTTTTTAAGCAATGAATTAGATGGCATTTGCGCATCACAGTAATAAAGGAATTTATTGATCTCGTCTTGAGGGATCTTTAAATTGACCACAAAAAAATCATCTTCGTACAATTCTCGGATCACTTCGCTCATATTTAATTGTACAGATGGCTCGGTCTCTTTCTTTCGCTTGAAAAGCGCTTTATATATATTGACAAAATTCACACCATAGGTAAGAATATTTTCGTCCATTGCGACGTTGTTGACGGGAGTGGCCTTATCGCGCTCGTAATCAAACCCTTTGAACTCCTCTTCTTTGACCTCTACAAACTTATCTACGTTTTCAGGACTGACGACCACCTCACTCAATTCCGTGATCTTCTCATTCACTTCAACCACCAAACGATTGTTTCTTAAGATCTCGGGCGTAATAAAAACGGTCTTCAACCGAAATTGGAGCGCAGAAAAAACAAGTTCATCCCCTATTTTCACATCGATGGCAAACTCACCATTATCATTGGTTATAGTAGCCTTTTGAGCAGTGACATTCACCACATTCTCATTGGCCACAAAACCATTCCTGTAAAGCACCTGCCCCCTTAAAAGCGTTCGTTCTTGCGCCTGCAAAGTAGCGATGGAAATAAATAATAAAATAAATATGAAATAGGGTCTCATTTTCACTCGATTTTCTTTTAAAGATACATATTAAGTATAAAGAAAGCCAAACGCATTACTTATTTTTACATAAAACTTTCTTATGAAGAACATAATTGTTGCTAGCACTTCTACTATTCACAATGCAGCGTATTTAGAATATCTGTTACCTACCCTTGAAGAACATTTTTCGGACACTAAAGAGATACTTTTTATCCCCTTTGCCCGACCTAGCGGCATTACACACAAAGGATATACGGAAAAAGTAGCGACAAGCTTCAAGAAAATTGACAAGAAGGTAAAGGGCCTCCATGAATATGAAGATAAAAAGAAAGCCATCGAGAGAGCTGGCGGCCTATTTACGGGTGGCGGTAATACATTCCTGCTAGTGCAACAACTCTATAAGTACGAGCTGCTTCATGTATTGAGGGAAGCTATCTTTAATGGGGTTCCTTACTTAGGTACCAGCGCAGGTAGTAATATTTGCGGTGTCACTATGCAGACAACGAACGATATGCCCATTGTCTATCCGCCAAGTTTTAAAACCTTAGGAGTGATTCCTTTTAATATAAACCCTCATTATTTGGACCCAGACCCCAATAGCAAGCATATGGGCGAAACCAGAGAAACGCGTATAAAGGAATTTCACAAGTTCAACAATCTTCCTGTCGTCGGACTCCGCGAAGGAAGTTGGCTTGCAGTAAAAGGGGATGAAATTATGTTGAAAGGAAATCTTCGTGCCCGAATTTTCGAACAAGATATCCCGCCCTATGAGATAGAAAGTGGGGAGCTTATCTCCTTTGAATAAAAAAACGCCTTTCTGACAAGGCCAATATAGCGGGCGACCCTGCACCTTTGAAGCTAGCAGCTGCAATCATGGAACAGGACTTGACCAAAAGCAAAAAGCCCCGTCTTTGTGACGAGGCCTGTGAGCGGGAGACCGGGTTCGAACCGGCGACATTCAGCTTGGAAGGCTGACGCTCTACCAACTGAGCTACTCCCGCATACATTTCAATCTTCTTTGTCAATATCTCTTCTATTGACATATGCTCTCGAGCTTCTGACGCTCCCCGCCCGAACGTACCGTTCGGTACGGGCGGGTACCAACTGAGCTACTCCCGCATTTCGGTCGGCAAATATAAATCAACCTTCCTTTTATTTCAAAATTAAATTTACAACTTTTTTAAAAACTTCAGCAAACAGCTACCGTTGAAGAAAGAACATGATGAGATTTGTATTTTTATGGTAATCTTTTGCTCATCCAATGAAAAAGATCATCAAAACCGACCGTCTCTATTTGCGCGAATTCGTCATGGACGATGCATTTCATCTTTATAAGATGAATAGCGACCCGGAAGTCCTTCATTATACCGGTGATGAGCCGTTTAGGAGTGAAGAAGCAGCGGCGCATTTTATTCAGGACTATGATTTCTATACCAAACACAATATGGGAAGATGGGCGATGATCCATAACGAGGATGATACCTTTTTGGGTTGGTGTGGGCTAAAATATCATAAAGAGGAAAGAATTGTTGAGGTCGGTTATCGTTTATATCAAAAATATTGGGGTAAGGGATATGCTACCGAAGCGGCCAAAGCAGCCATAAAATATGGCTTTGAGAAACTAAGGCTAAAAGTTATTTACGCACATGTTCATGTAGCAAATAAAGCATCTCATAGGGTAGCCCAAAAGGCTGGCCTATCATTCGTCAAAGATTTCGTTTACGACGGTAAGCCTGCAAAACTCTATCACATCACCAACCCCCATTATTCCTTAAAAGAGATCGACGCGCAAGAGGCATATAAGGTTAGGCATCCTGTACTGCGAAAAGGAAAGCCGATAGAAGCATGCAAATTTGATGAAGACAGGGACATATCCACGCTTCACATGGGCATGTATTTTAAGAATGATCTCGTTGGTGTTGTAACATTCACTGAAAATTCACATCCTTTATTTAAAGAAACACTGCAATTTCAACTGAGAGGAATGGCCGTTTTAGAAGCGTATAGGAACAAAAGAATCGGAGAACATTTAGTGTCTCATGGCGAAACAGTGTTAAATAAGAGAGGCGTCACCAGGATTTGGTTGAACGCGCGAAAAAATGCCACTGCCTTTTACAAACGTCTCGACTATGTTATTTGCAGCAAAGAATTCGAAGTCCCTATTTTCGGCCCCCACTTTCAGATGACCAAAAAAATATAACATGAAAAAAATAATCCTACTGGCCTTCTGTACGTCATCAATATTACAGGCACAAGCACCGAAAATTACATTTGATGAAAATTTTGAAATACCTAAAGTTTTCGTCGATCTGCCAGATTTCAAGAACATAAATATCCGGGACATGGCGATCTCTCCCAATTACAATGAGATCTTCTTTACCTTGGACGGACCAAAATATGCGTTTCGAACCATTTTGACCAGCAAAAAAATAGATGGAGCATGGCAACCCTTTGAGGTGGCAAGTTTTTCGGGCAGCTATCACGATATCGAACCTGCATTCTCTTCAGATGGCAGTCAACTTTTTTTCGCCTCAAGAAGACCTGCCAAAGGCGATGAGCCAAAAAAGGACTATGACATTTTTGTGACTAAAAAATTGGCCGACCAATGGACCGAACCCATTCGACTGAATGAAAATATCAACAGCAACGACAACGAATACTATCCTTCGGTAACATTGGATGGAAGACTGTATTTTACCGCCACTAGAATGGATACAAAGGGTAAGGAGGATATTTATGTTAGCAAATTTGAAGATGGCGACTACCAAACAGCCCAAAGTGTAGGTGGAAAACTTAACACACATCACTACGAGTATAATGCCTTTGTCTCACCAGATGGCTCCTATGCCATTTACGGAGCCTATGGACGACAAGGAGGATTCGGAAAAGGTGATCTCTATATCAGTTTTTTTAAAGATGGAATTTGGCAAGAAGGAATCAATTTGGGAGAAATGATAAATTCACCACAACTCGATTATTGTCCTTTTGTAACAAGTGATGGCAAATATCTGTTCTTTACAAGTGAGAAAAGCGAAATAAGGGATCACTATGATGCCTTATCGATGGACGCACTTAAAAGCGTAATGAATCAGCCAGCAAATGGTGTTTCTAGGGTATATTATGTACCTTTCCAATCAATTCTTCAAACTCTTAAACGTGAATAGGCGTCACTTTATACGAACCACAGCTACAGCCGCAGCGACTTTTGCAACAATACCTATGATGGCATTCAACACCCAAGATTTTCCTAGTGATATTTTGATCGGCAAAGGAGATCCAGACCTTTATGGAGAGGGGTTCTCACTTCAAAAGGAAGCCTATGAAGCTTTCGTTAGAATGAAACATGACGCCGCGAAGGAAGGAATCAGTATCAAGGTCGTTTCAAGTTATCGCAGTTATACGCATCAAAACAATATATGGGAGCGCAAATACAACCGATTTACGCAGCAAGGCCTCAACCCAGCACAGGCAATCGAAAAAATAGTAGAATACTCGACCATCCCAGGTACTTCTCGACATCATTGGGGGACAGATATAGACATCATAGATGCGAATGGTGGTGAAAATGGAGATGTATTGGTTGCTAAAAAATTCCATGGAAACGGACCATATTGCAAATTGAAAGAATGGATGAACACCTATGCCGAAAGTTTCGGTTTTAAACTTGTGTATACCGATGTCGCAAATCGTAAAGGCTTTAAATACGAACCTTGGCATTACAGCTACGCCCCCATCTCGATACCTATGCTAAAAGCATATACGAAGTTAGATCTCAAGTCGATGCTTCAAAAAGAAAAACTGATGGGAAGTGACCATTTTACAGAAGAATTCATCAGCAGATATATCGCAGAGAATATCTTAGACATCAATCCGGCCTTGCTATGATCTGAAGTGAACACTTCTATTGAAGCCGTTGACAACGAACTCTTAAAAACGATCGGCGATGCGTCTTAAAAGGGTATTTCGTCAAACATCGAAAAGGTGATAATGACGAGTAACGCTAAACATGACGCTTCAATAATTTTCGTAATTTTATGAAACAGCAAACAAATCAAAGATCATGAGAAGAGGAAGTTGGAAGATAAGAATCCTTTTGGGCTTGGCGATCGTCGCTTTTGCTTTCTTTAAGAAATGTAACAATCAACAGGAAAACCCATATACGGGTCGTGTTCAGAACATCGACATGACCACAAAAGATGAGATCGTCATTGGTCTGAGCAGCGCACCCCAAATGATACAACAGCATGGCGGGCAACACCCCAATGCACGCTATCAGGCTTTTGTAGATGCGGTTGGCAAAAAGTTGGTCGAAAACAGCATCGCACGAGACACCCCTTATAAATATGAGTTTCATCTTTTGGCCGATGATCGTACCATCAATGCTTTTGCATTGCCAGGAGGACAGATCTTCATTACCTACGCCTTGTTCTCTCAGTTAGAGAATGAAGACCAATTGGCAGGTGTTCTAGGACATGAGATCGGTCATGTTCTAGGAAGACATTCAGCCGAACGTATCGCAGAAAGCAACTTCTGGAAGACCATTTCGATGGGTGCATCTGTCGGTGCCGATGCGGGTAATATCGTGAATAGTGTTGGTCAGAATGTGCTGCTTAAAAACGGGCGCGGCGATGAATTAGAAAGCGATGAACTCGGAGTATTGTTTATGATTCGCGCTGGGTACAATCCTGAGGAGATGATCGGCGTAATGGAAATTTTAAAGGCTGCCGCTGGGCCAAATCGAGTGCCTGAATTTCAAAGTTCGCATCCAGACCCCGACAATAGGATTCAAAAGATCAAAGAAGCCATTGAGAAATATAAAAGAAAGAAGCGCACTTCATAATTTTACACGTTGTTCTCCTTTTTTTGGCTCACTAAATCTAGTGACCTTGTAGGTCATTCATCTAGAATTTTGGTCATTCATCCATCTTATACGTGATTTACAATCACATTACACTAATTTTGTAATACAAGAAGAATTTGCCCAATATTCTTATCTACACATTGTCCTACAGCTATTTACTTAATTTTTAGTTACACTTTAACCAAAACCACTGTAGTATGACGATATTTTTACAATTTAAAAAGATTTACACAAGCGCTTTCAAAAATCTAGGAAATGACCTCACGGCAACTTTCTTAAAGGCCTTTAGCTGGTTCTGCTTCATCTTGATAGGAGTAGTCATCTATGCCTTTATTTATAGATTGCTCACTGGATTTGCTTTCCAATAGGACTAAGCACTTGTTATATGAGCACCTTCCTCGCATCACTTAAGAATGCGAGCAAATCTTAAATGGACACAAAAAAGCCCATTGCGCGAATAGCAATGGGCTTTCTTTATAGGAAAATTTATTCCTATCTTTTCTTCTTTTTGGCCAGCTCCTTTTTTATCACCTCAGCAGCATTTTCGGCATTGGAAAGCTGCGCATACTTCAACGCTGTATGTCCTCGAGAACATTTTGTTTTCAGATTGGCGCCGTTTGCGATAAGCAATTCTAAGATATCGACGTGATTATACCTCGCCGCATACATTGAGGGAGTCATCCCATTTGAGCGTCGATTCACATCTTCGCCAAGTTCGATCATCTTTTTTACTGTTGCTACATCTCCTTTGGCAATGGCCATACAGAATGAATTTACCTTAGGAGCAAAAATGGCAGCGTTTGTCTCAATGTCGCTAGTGGTATCGTTTGCATACATACCGACGGTGGTGAACGCAGCGAAAGCTACGAGCATTACTACAAGTTTTTTCATAATTAGTTCGTTTAAAGATTAATGATTGTACTATGTATAAAAGACGCTACAACCTAGGTGTTTGTTTCAAAATTTTGACAGCTTAACCTAAGTTTAACGTCCTATCGCGTTTTCTGTTAAGGTGGCGTTAACGTTTTGTATAAATTGCCAATACAATGGATAGCATCTTATTCTCTCGCCAGACGATGTTTTATGCGGTCAAATGCGTAATCCTCATTCAAATCAAGCAATTTTTGTGATTTTCATCGGTTCATTTCTTTTACAATCTAGCTATCTTTGATGTAGAAAAAAGCAGTTTTAAAAACACGAAATGAACAAAAAGGTAATTCTTTTGATATTAGATGGCTGGGGAAAATCTCCCAATCCAGATGTTTCTGCCATCGCACAGGCAAATACACCCTTTATAGACTCCCTATACACCAAATATCCGAACGCGACCTTGCGCACAGATGGAATGAATGTTGGCCTCCCAGAGGGTCAGATGGGCAATAGCGAAGTAGGACACATGAATCTTGGGGCTGGACGCATCGTTTATCAGGATCTCGCCAAGATCAATCTAGCCGTAGAAAATGATACCTTGAAAGATGAGAAAACACTGAAAGAAGCATTCAAGTATGCCAAGGATAATAAAAAAGCAATTCATCTGCTTGGACTGCTCTCAGATGGCGGTGTGCATTCGCATATCAATCATATAAAGGGGCTGCTTAATGCTACCCATGCCGAAGGTCTGGACCAGGTCTTTCTCCATGCATTTACGGATGGTAGGGATGTAGACCCAAAATCCGGTATCAACTTCGTCGCTGATATTGAGAAATATCTAGAACAAAAAGGAGGCCGATTGGCCTCTATCGTTGGACGTTATTATGCAATGGATAGAGATAAACGGTGGGAACGCGTGAAACTTGCTTATGACCTACTTGTAAATGGCGTAGGAAAGGCCGCAGATAACGCCACCATGGCCATTCAGGAGAGCTACCAAGACGGTATCACAGACGAGTTTATCAAACCGATCCTAATTGTAGATGATCGTCAAAAACCTATAGCCACCATTAAAGACGATGATGTCGTAATATTTTTCAACTTCCGTACCGACCGTGGAAGACAACTGACCCAAGTGCTTTCACAGGAAGACTTTCACGAACAAAATATGCACAAGTTGAAGTTGCATTACGTGACCATGACCAACTATGATGACACTTTCGAAGGCATTGAAGTTGTATATGATAAAGACAATATAGAAGATACCTTAGGTGAGGTTTTGGCGCGTGCGGGCAAGAAACAGATCAGAATAGCAGAAACTGAGAAATATCCACACGTCACCTTCTTTTATAACGGCGGACGTGAAGAGCCTTTCGAAGGAGAAGAACGTATCCTCTGCCCTTCTCCGAAGGTCGCTACATACGACCTCAAACCAGAAATGAGCGCCTATGAGATCAGGGACGCCATTATCCCTGAATTAAGAAAGGGAGAAGTCGATTATGTCTGTCTAAATTTTGCAAATCCAGATATGGTTGGACATACGGGTGTTATGGAAGCCGCAATAAAAGCGTGCGAAGTGGTTGATCAATGCACCAACGATGTTGTCACTGCTGCTTTAGAGAATGGCTACACCAGCATTATCATCGCAGACCATGGCAATTGTGACACGATGATCAATGCCGATGGAACGCCTAACACAGCCCATACAACGAATCCAGTCCCTGTGATCTTGGTAGATCCTGATATCACCGAAATTAAAGATGGTATCTTGGGGGACGTCGCTCCGACCACCTTGAAACTGATGGGCATTGAACAACCGGCATTGATGACACAAAGATCGCTAGTATAAACTAACGAATTCCGATGCAATCATTTGAATTGAAAATCACAAACAGATGAAAAAAATAGTATTACTCATGCTGGCGATTAGCTTTTTCGCTTGCGGTGAAAAAAAGGAAGAAAACAAGGAGAAAAACACTTCAACAGAAGAGAAAATTGTCGATACTAAAAGTGACACGACCCAAGAAGAACTCCAAATTATTGTAGGAAAATATGAAAGAAAGAACATAGAAGCTTCCCCATACGGAGAAGCATGGTTCAATGATAATTATGAGTTGCATCCTTTGGATGAGACTACGGCCTCTGCCTTATCAGAATTCTTAAAAGACGTAGAGATAAAAGTCTTTATGGGTACTTGGTGCAGTGATAGCCAGATGCAAGTCCCAGCCTTCTTTAAGATCATGGACAAAGTGGGATTTGACGAAAGCAAATTAACACTTATCGCCATGACAGAAGATAAGACCACCATCGCAAATTTCGAAGAAGGGTTGAATATTACCAATGTTCCCACCTTTATTTTCTATAAAGACGGTGAAGAATTGAATAGAATAGTAGAGGCACCCATAGAAACTTTAGAAAAAGATATGCTAGCCATTCTCAAAGGCGAGGAATACAAGCACACCTATGCAGAATAGACTACTACTTTGATAAATAATAATTTATAAAACCTTCATTTTGTTGAAGGTTTTTTTGTATTTGTTAATCAAAAGTTAAACTTTTAATATATGATAGTAATACTATTATTTTTGTGTGCAAATATTTTGAAATGGAACGACTACTTCATAATATAAAGGTTGTCATCAATGACAAGATCTATATCAAGGACCCGGAATCTTCCGACCTTGGTAAAAAGATCATAGAACATAGCATCCTATTGATCGATGAAATCGGTTTTGACAGGTTTACTTTCAAGAAACTCGGAGAAAAAATTGGTTCTAATGAAAGTTCTATTTACCGTTATTTTGAGAACAAGCATAAATTACTCCTCTATCTGGCATCCTGGTATTGGGGGTGGTTAGAGTATCGGTTGGTATTTGCTACCAATAGTATTTCCAATGCCAAGATCAAATTACAGGTTGCCATTGATATTGTAACCAGTGCTCCCGAGTTGGACGGATCATTTTCGCATATCAATGAAAAAGTGCTCAATAATATAATTATCAATGAATATTCTAAATCCTTCTTGACAAAAGAGGTAGACATCGAAAACAAAGAAGGATACTTTTCTATTTACAAGCGCCTGGTCAATCGACTTCGAGAAATGATAGAGGATGTAAATCCATCATATCCTTATCCCGCCTGTCTGGCCAGTACCATTTTAGAAGGTGCCTTGCATCAACATTTCATCAAAGACCATTTCCAGTCGATCACGGATTGCAATGGCAGCATTACACCATCCGATTATTTTTCGAACCTAGTCCAAAATGTTTTAACCAACCATCATGTCTAAAACTATACTCACCGCTTGGCAGCGATTCATAGGTCTTTTAGCACTAGACCGAAGAGATATTTTTCAAGTTTTTTACTACGCAGCTTTTGCTGGGCTAGTGAATCTATCATTACCACTGGGTATACAGGCCATTATCAACCTGATCCAAGGAGCGCAGATAAGCACCTCATGGATCATCTTGGTCGTTATAGTAACATTGGGCGTGGCCTTTGTTGGGAGCCTGCAATTGATGCAGATGCGCATCATCGAAAACATTCAACAAAAGATCTTCACACGTTCCTCTTTTGAGTTTGCCTATCGATTTCCTAAGATCAAAATGAGCGAACTTCGCAACTATTATCCGCCGGAGTTGGCCAATCGCTTCTTTGATACGCTTACCATTCAAAAAGGGTTGTCGAAGATACTGATCGACTTTCCTGCGGCCCTACTGCAGATAATCTTTGGACTATTACTGCTGTCCTTTTACCATCCTTTCTTCATCATATATGGGCTACTGTTGCTGATATTGATATACGTCGTGTTTAAATATACTGCTCAGAGAGGGATGGAAACCAGCCTTAACGAATCAAAGAATAAATACAAGGTGGCCCATTGGTTACAAGAGATCGCTCGTTCTATCGTAAGCTTTAAACTTTCTGGAAGGACCTCACATGCATTGACGAAAAACGACCAGTTAGTGTTCGATTATTTGTCTTCACGAGAAAGCCATTTCAAAGTATTGGTGCTTCAATTCATTCAAATGATCGGTTTTAAAGTGCTCGTTACGGCCGGATTATTGGTCATTGGCGGTCTACTGGTACTTCAAGAGGAAATGAACATTGGCCAATTTGTCGCCGCAGAGATCATCATACTTTTGGTACTTTCATCTGTGGAAAAACTTATCACAGGGCTAGAATCCTTCTATGATGTACTGACCTCGCTAGAAAAATTGGGTCAAGTGGTAGATAAAGATCTAGAACCTCAAGAGGGTGAAAAACCATTCAAGGAAAACGAAGGATTTGTAGTAGAACTGGATGACATCACGTATCACGTCCCTGAAAGTTCTAAGAAGATCATTCAAAATCTTAGTCTGACCATTACCCCAAGCTGTACCATTCTTATTCAAGGACCTAATAGCTCTGGCAAAACAACATTGTTAAGACTTATTGCAGGAATCCTAGAACCGACCGGAGGCAATATCTATGTCAATGATGTTTCGCTCAAAGGTATAAACCTTAACTACTACCGTTCTCATGTGGGGCAATCGCTCACGGAAGAATCTCCTTTTGAAGGATCTATCCTCGATAATATCACCTTTGGTGATAAGAACGTCCCACGCGAAGATGTGTACTGGGCATTAGAAAAAACAGGGCTTACCAAATTTGTTAAGGAACAAGACGAGGGATTACAAACCATCTTATATCCAGAAGGAAAACAAATTCCATACACGATCTCTAAAAAGATCGTCCTTGCTAGAAGTATCGTCCGTAGACCAAGACTGTTGATCCTTAAAGATCCATTGGACCAGTTTGAAGAACAAGAGGCCTTAAGAGTTATGGATTTCTTAACAGCTCCAGAAAATCCTTGGGCGCTGGTCGTTGTAAGTCAAAATCAACAATGGGCAAAACGCTGTGGAAGGATCATAACGATAGAGGAAGGTAGAATCATCAACGAAAGATAACCGAAATGCTAAATATTTCTCCAAATAAACTCAATAAAAAAATTGACCTTTCTAACTATAAGGCTATTACAAAGGTCTACAATAAAAAGCATTACAAACACTTCAATCGTTTTCTCAAGGTGTTTGGGGTAACCGCCTTTGTTTCGCTTTTTTTACCATGGACTCAAAATATCACTGGTAGAGGTTATTTAACAACACTGACTCCCGAACAGCGTCCGCAGACCATTCAATCTCCGATTCCTGGTAAAATAGAAGAGTGGTATGTGAGAGAAGGCGATTCTGTTGCGAAAGGAGATACCATTTTGCGTATTTCGGAGGTAAAGAATGAATATTTTGACCCTGATCTATTGTCAAGAACCAATCAGCAGATCGTAGCAAAATCCTCAGCCGTTACATCGTATAAAGAAAAAGTAAAAGCGCTGAACAATCAGGTACAGGCATTGGCAAATGAGCGGCAGCTTAAGATCCAACAAGCCAAAAACAAGCTATTACAGTCGAAGCTTAAGGTTCAAAGCGACTCCATCGACCTAGAGGCTGCCAAAACGAACATTAAGATCGCACAGCGTCAGTTCGACCGAACCACTCAATTGGAGAGCGAAGGACTGAAAGCTGTTACCGATGTGGAAGAAAAACGTCTTAAATTACAGGAAACGCAAGCTAAGCTCATCTCGCAAGAGAATAAACTATTGGCCTCTAAGAATGAGGTTATCAATGCCCAAGTCGAACTAAGCAGGATCCATAATGAATATGCAAATAAGATCTCTAAAGCACAGAGCGACAAATTCACAGCACAATCGAATCAGTTCGATACTGAAGCACAAGTGACAAAACTTGAAAACGATTACACCAATTATAGTATTCGTACGGGCATGTACTATATTAGAGCACCACAGAGCGGTTATCTAAATAAGGCTATCAAAGCTGGTGTTGGTGAAACCTTTAAAGAGGGTGAGCAACTTATCAATATCATGCCTTCAAATTATGATATGGCCGTTGAGACCTTTATAGAGCCCATAGATCTCCCATTGATAAATATTGGTGAATCGGTCCGTTTGCGATTCGATGGGTGGCCAGCCATCATCTTTAGTGGTTGGCCCAATGCAAGCACTGGAACTTATGGTGGAAAAGTAGTGGCCGTTGAGACCTTTATCAGCGATAATGGTAGGTATAGGGTCCTCGTTTCCCCAGACCCCGAAGAGGAGCCTTGGCCTGACGCTTTGCGTATAGGCACTGGCGTCAATACCTTTGCTTTACTCAACGACGTACCGATATGGTACGAGCTATGGCGAAAGCTTAATGGTTTCCCTCCTGATTTTTATAACCCCGATAATGCCTCTACCACTAAAACCGCAAAGAAATAATGAGAACGGCCGTTGTAATCATTTTGTTTCTTATTTCAAGATCAGGGTTGGCACAAGACAATAATGTGCTTAGCTTTAATGAGTATTTGGGCTATGTAAAGAAGTACCATCCTATTGCCAAGCAGGCCGAATTGACCATAGGCTTGGGGCAGGCCAATCTTATGAAGGCCAGAGGAGCGTTCGACCCGAAAATTGAAGCAGATTATGATAAGAAAAACTTTAAAGGGTCTGAATACTATGATAAGTTGAATGCCACTTTTAAAGTGCCTACCTGGTTCGGTCTGGAATTCAAAGCCGGTTTCGAACAAAACGAAGGTGTATTTCTCAATCCCGAAGCCAATGTTCCAACTGACGGACTATATAACGCGGGAATTTCATTGGATGCATTTGGAATTCTTATCAATGACAGAGTTGCGACTCTGAAAAAGGCAAAACTTTTTAGAGAACAGACCAAAGCGGATAGAGACATTCTTGTCAATGAGATATTGTTTGAAGCCTCCAATGCCTATTTGACATGGCTAAGGACCTACAACGAGACCAAGATCTATGAATCGTTTTTGTCCAACGCCGAAACCAGATTTCAAGGTATAAAAAGCAGTGTCCTTGCGGGCGACAAGGCCTCTATAGATAGCGTAGAGGCAAAGATCGTGGTACAGGACAGAGCCTTGAATTTAGAGCAGGCTAAAGTGAGATATATGAAGGCATCTTTAGAGCTGTCCAATTTCTTATGGCTAAATGATAACATCCCGGTTGAGCTACAACCAAATGTAGTTCCCAATACGATGATCGTCGATGAGATCGATGAAACGCTAAGTATTGAAGGAGCCGTTTTCGAACAATTTGAAATCGAAGACCACCCAAAGATCCGATCCTTGAATTTTAAGTTGCAGCGTCTGGAGGTAGAAAGGAGATTAAAGGTCAGAAATCTATTGCCAAAGCTGGATGTCGAATATAACTTTTTGACCGAATCTGCCGATAGGCTCAACACTTTCCAAACAGAAAACTATAAAGGAGGTATAACGTTTAGATTTCCGCTCTTTCTCAGAAAGGAAAGAGGAGATCTCAAATTGGCCAAATTCAAGATCCGTGATACCGATTTTGAAATACTTTCTACCGAGCTGGCCATTAAGAACAAAACATCTGCAATTTATCAAGAGATCAGCTCCCTTGAAAGGCAAAATACATTGATCGTCGACATGGTGTCCAATTATGAAACGATGCTTCGCGCAGAGGAGCGCAAATTCAGCTTTGGTGAGAGCTCCCTTTTTCTGATCAATTCGCGCGAACTTAAACTCATTGATATGAAACTTAAACAAGTGGGCACCATGAACAAATACTTCATGGCCAAAGTGGCGCTCTTCAATAGTCTTGCTATCAATCCTGAAAATCTGTAGATGGAGAAAACATTAGATCAGAACCAACGACGTATTACCAAGTTGACCAGATTGAATCTGGCAAAGGACATTTTCTTGATTGTCTGCGGAATTTTCGCTGCAGCATTTGGCTTAGAAAGCTTCTTACTTCCAAACCTTTTCATCGATGGTGGGGTCACCGGAATCTCATTACTTATCGCAGAGTCTAGCGGTTGGCCGCTTTGGTTGTTGATAATCGTAGTGAACTTTCCTTTCATGCTACTTGGCTATCGCGTTATCGGAAAACAGTTTGCCATAAAGGCCACACTGGCCATTTTTGGATTGGCCTTGGTCCTGGCATTCATTGATTTCCCAGAGCTAACAAATGATAAGCTCTTGGTCGCAGTCTTTGGAGGATTCTTTTTGGGTGCGGGAATAGGGCTCTCTATTCGTGGAGGTGGTGTTCTGGATGGAACTGAGGTGCTGGCAATATTTCTAAGTCGGAAATTGAAACTGAAGATCGGCGACATCATCATCATTATCAACGTTATAATTTTTGGAGCGGCGGCCTACCTCTTATCGATAGAACAAGCACTCTATTCGATGTTGACCTACCTTGCAGCCTCAAAGACACTCGATTTTGTTGTTGATGGTATCGAAGAATATACCGGGGTGACCATCATTTCAGAATTTCATGAAGACATCCGTTCTTTGATCATCGATAAGATGGGCAGAGGCCTTACGATCTACAATGGCCAAGGCGGCTACGGTAAAAAAGGTGAGCAAAGGGATATTCAGGTGCTATTTACTGTGATCACCCGTTTAGAGATCCGAAAATTGACCACGGAGATCGCCAAATTGGACCCCAAGGCCTTTGTGGTGATGAATAGTATTTTTGATACCCAAGGAGGGATGATAAAAAAACGTTTTCTGAAGACATGATGCGAACGATTACATCTCAAAAAATATAGCTACTTTTACGCCATGCAACATGAATCCTTGATTATTGCCGTAGATTTTGACGGCACTATTGTGGAAGATGCCTATCCTTCGATCGGAGAAGCCAAGCTATTTGCCTTTGAGACTTTAAAGCGATTACAGGATGACGGTCATCGTCTTATTTTATGGACCTATCGCGCAGGAAAAAAATTGGACGAGGCGGTTGATTTTTGCAAAAAGAATGGGGTTGAGTTTTATGCCATCAACTGCAGCTATGAAGGCGAAATTATGGAAGGGCAAAGCCGTAAGATCAATGCAGATATCTTTATCGATGACCGGAATTATGGTGGGTTTCCAGGTTGGGGACAGATATACCAAGGGTTGACAAAAGAGTCAGCTCCCAAAATGAGCTCGGATGAAAAAAAGAAAAAGGGGATCTTTTCATTCTTAAAGAAATAAGTGATGATACACATTAAGACCAAAGAGGAAATAGAATTGATGCGCCACAGCGCATTGATCGTATCCAAAACCTTGGGAATGCTGGCCAAAGAAGTTAGGCCTGGTGTAACTACCCTTCAATTAGACGCTCTTGCAGAAACCTTTATCCGCGATCATGGAGCAGAACCAGCTTTCCTTGGGCTCTATGATTTTCCAAATAGCCTTTGCATGAGCCCCAATGCGCAAGTTGTCCACGGCATCCCCAATGATAAGCCGCTTCAAGAGGGTGATATCATCTCTATTGATTGTGGTGCCTATAAAAACGGCTTTTATGGCGATCATGCCTATACTTTCGAAGTTGGTGAGGTGACCTCAGAAGTTAAAAAGTTACTTCAGGTTACAAAAGAATCTTTATACATTGGGATCAGCGAGTTCCGAATTGGCAAGAGAGTTGGAGATGTCGGTTACGCCATACAGCAGTACACCGAGAGTCATGGCTATGGTGTTGTTAGGGAATTGGTAGGACATGGTCTGGGCAGAAAAATGCATGAAGATCCGGAAATGCCCAACTATGGAAAGCGCGGTCGTGGCAAGAAGTTTGTAGAAGGAATGGTAGTCGCCATCGAACCGATGATCAATATGGGAACACACCGCATTAAACAACTAAGAGACGGATGGACCATCCTAACAGCGGATGGAAAGCCAAGTGCTCATTTCGAACATAATGTTGCCATAGTCGATGGAAAACCAGAACTGCTATCTACATTTGCTTACATCTATGAAGCCTTGGGCATCACTAGCGATGAAGAGGTCGCATTTAGACGTGAGGCGCTTGTGTTGGAATAAGGGTTGCTTCTAGTCTAGTCCAATAACTTTTCTTGAAAGCCATCAGTAATGTGATACTGAAGGATATCCTCGTCATCAAGATACATGATCAGCGCATCTAGATCTTTTGAAGCCGACAGCAAGGATTTCGTCTTTTCGAATGGCATCGCCATAAAAGCGGTGGCATAGGCATCTGCTTCCATACATGTTTTTGCAAGGACAGACACGCTCAAGACATTTGACTTGGCGGAATAACCCGTTTTAGGGTTGATGGTATGCACGTAGCGTTCGCCCGTTTGCGGATCCACACGAAATTTTCTATAATTTCCGGATGTCGCCATCGCAGCATCTGAAATTTTGATAGCTTTAAGGATAATACGTTCTTCTGTTACCTGAAATGGGCTGTCTATTCCAACGACCCAAGGCTTCTTGGTAGTAGGTTTAACGCCCTTTGCCAGTACCTCGCCTCCAACCTCGATCAGATAATTTTTAACATTTCGTTTGTCGAGCACCCTGCCTATGAGATCGATGGCATACCCCTTCCCTAAGGCGTTAAAATCGATATACAGGTTAGGATGTTTTTTAACCACAGTGCCATCCATATTGAGACGAACTTTGTCCAAACCGGTGAATTCTAAGATGCTATCTATTTTTTGCTTTGAAAGTTGTTTTAACGGCTTTTCCGGGCCAAAACCCCATGCATTTACCAATGCGCCTACTGTAGGATCGAAAATTCCGTCGGTCTCAGCCCATATCTTTTTGCTGGAAAGAAAAACTTCTCGGAAGATCTCATCTACCACCACCGTGGTGTCGCCTTTATTTATTTTGCTAATATCTGATGTAGGGATGTATGTGGATAGCGACCTGTTGAGAATTTGAAAAACACTATCGATCTGTTGTTGATAGTCAGTGTCGTCACTGTCCACTTCATATTGGACATTATAGCTAGTTCCAATGGCATAACCTTGGTTTTGTTTTATTGTGATCTGGTTGGTCTTCTCTTTACAGGCGAAAATAACCACACAGGCCAGCAAGAAACCAAAAAAATCAAACGATCTCTTTAAGTCCATTATAATCAATAATATAAGGTTCGCCATTAACTAAAGGCCTTGTCTTGTCATTGGCATTCACTAGGCCGACGCCCGCATAATACATTTTAGCTTCAAATTTTTCTGCGTGCTCTTTCATTGTTTGCATAAAGACAACGTCATAATCATTTGGGTCGTTAGGATGTAAAATAGCTCGTACTAGAACGAAATGAAGCTTCTTTTCCCTAAGGCAAACAAATTGAGGGTTCTTTTTCAATTTACTATTTACGGAAAGAAACTCAAACCCTTCTTTCTCCAATTCTTTCCCAACCAAGTTCATGGCCAAATAATGTATTTCCCGTTCACTGAGCATAAATCATCTACACATTTGATAACGCGTAAAGATACAATTTGAAATATATGGTCACCAATTTAGAAAAACAAATCTGCTATTCTTTGTGAAAAGTATCGAAATACCTTTTGCTTGAAGACCGATTCTTCTAATTATCGATCAATAGCATCGTAAAGCTATAGGTCACCCGATCAATTTGAAAACAAAATAGACAAAGTGTAAAAATTAAAGATTAAAAAACCTCATGTTGTTGTCAAAATTCACAGCATAAAAAAACCGATGCCTCGCATCGGTTTCTTCATTATAACTATTTGGGTTATCCTCCAAAATCATCAAATCTGATGTTCTCGTCAGGAATACCAAAGTCTTCACCCATTCGTTGCACGGCTTTGTTCATCAAAGGAGGGCCACAAAAATAGAGTTCGATATCTTCTGGAGCTTCGTGCTTACTCAAATAATGATCTATCACACATTGGTGCACAAACCCAACAAACCCATCTCCTTCCGCATCGAGGTCCTCTTTCACTTTCCAATTATCTTCGGGAAGCGGTTCTGAGAGTGCCAAGTAGAAACTGAAATTAGGAAAATCTTTCTCCAATTGATAGAAGTGATCTAGATAGAACAACTCTCTTTTTGAACGACCCCCATACCAGTATGTTACTTTTCTGCCTGTTTTCAAGGTTTTAAAAAGATGATACAAATGGCTTCGCATTGGGGCCATCCCTGCACCACCTCCTACATAGAGCATTTCCGCATCGGATTCATTGATGAAGAACTCACCATAAGGACCTGATATGGTCACCTTATCTCCCGGTTTTCTAGAAAAGATGTAGGATGAGGCGATGCCTGGATTTACATCCATCCAACCATTTTTTGAACGATCCCACGGTGGGGTTGCGATACGCACATTAAGCATGATCTCCCTTCCTTCTGCGGGATAAGAAGCCATAGAGTAGGCACGCTCTACCGTTTCGGTATTCTTCATCACCAACGGCCAAAGCCCGAATTTATCCCACTCGACCTGAAATTTATCTGGGGTCTCGTGCTCCTCAGGATGCGCGGTGATATCCATATCAGAATATTTGATCTCGCAAGGTGGGATTTCAATTTGAATATACCCTCCTGCCTTATAATTCATATCTTCTGGGATCTCTACCACAAATTCTTTGATGAACGATGCCACGTTGTAATTACGGACAACGGTCGCCTCCCATTTTTTGATACCAAATACCTCTTCTGGAATGGTGATATCCATGTCTTGCTTGACCTTAACTTGGCAAGCTAGACGCGCACCATGTTGTAATTCCTTTCGCGTAAAGTGAGGTGTCTCTGTAGGCAAAGCCTCTCCTCCTCCTTCAAGTACATGACATTCGCATTGGATACAGGTTCCACCACCACCACATGCAGATGGTAAGAAAATCTTTTGTCCTCCTAAGGTCGCCAATAATGAGCTCCCAGAAGGAACTTCTATTTCCTTTTCACCATTGATGGTAATTTTTACCGGTCCTGAAGGTGACAATTTTTGTTTTACAAACAATAAAAGACCCACTAACGCTAAAGTGATCAGTAGGAAAGCTACTATCGTTGCTATGATTGGTCCTAATTCCATATTACTCGTTTATTTCTTTCGTATTTTCCACTAATGCATTCTCCTCCGCTGGAACAACTTGCTCTGTCTGTGCGGTCTCTTTCTCTTTTTTTGGGGCATCATCACCTCCGGTCAACATTCCACCAAAGGACATAAATCCAATAGCCATAAGACCTGTGATGATAAAGGTGATCCCTAATCCACGCAGTGGAGCAGGAACATTGGAATAGCGAATCTTTTCACGGATAGCGGCAATGGCCAAAATGGCCAAGAACCATCCGATTCCCGAACTCACTCCGTAATTCAATGCTAGCCCGAAGCTTGCAATTTCTCTGGATTGCATAAATAGCGACCCTCCAAGAATAGCGCAGTTCACTGCTATCAATGGAAGAAAGATCCCAAGTGAATTATAAAGTGCAGGCGAGAACTTCTCCACGACGATCTCTACCAACTGTACCATGGTCGCAATGGTAGCGATAAACATGATGAATGATAGGAAGCTAAGATCATAACTCGCATATTCTGCTCCCAACCAAGCTAAGGCACCTTCTTTCAGAATATATTGGTCTAACAGCCAGTTTAATGGTACGGTGATGGCCATTACAAAAATTACAGCAGCACCAAGACCAACCGCCGTTGAAACTTTCTTAGAGACCGCCAGATATGAGCACATTCCTAAGAAGGTGGCAAATACCATATTGTCTATAAAGATCGATTTGAAAAATAATTCTATATGTTCCATATTTTCTTTAAGTTTTCAGTTTGCTGTAGCAGTTAACAGTTAGTACTGCCTACTGCGACTGCATACTGTTGACTAATTTAATTCTCTTCGATTAATGCTCTATTTCTACTACGCTGCACCCAAATGATGATTCCAACAGTGATCAAGGCCATTGGAGACAACAACATAAAACCATTGTTTTCATACCCAATCGCATAAAGTCCTGTTTTTGCAATAGGATCACCGAGGACATTGATTCCTAATAAGGTACCTGAACCTAAAAGCTCTCTGAACACACCAACGATGATGAGGATAACTCCATATCCCAAAGCATTCCCAATACCATCGAGGAATGATTTCCAAGGTCCGTTTCCTAATGCGAATGCTTCAAAACGTCCCATAATGATACAGTTGGTAATGATCAACCCGACAAAAACCGAAAGTGTTTTACTCAGTTCGTAGGCGAAGGCCTTCAGCACTTGATCTACAATGATCACTAGGGTTGCCACGACGACCAACTGCACGATGATCCGAATCTTTGAAGGAATAATGTTTCGCATCAGCGAGATCACCACGTTACCGACGCCCATTACGAACAGTACCGAGATGGTCATTACGATAGATGCCTTCAATTCAGCAGTAATTGCCAATGCCGAACAAATTCCCAATACTTGAATGGTGATCGGGTTATTATCTGTTAATGGATCGGTAACTAATTTTCTATTTTTCTTCGAAAAAAGCGGCTCGCTAGGTGCGACAACTTTTACTTCTTCTTGTTCTGCTACTTCTGCCATTTAAATTTATTTTAAGTTTTCAAAGTAAGATAGGTACATGGAAAGATCTTTTTTGATCATCGCAGTTACACCATCTCCTGTTATAGTTGCACCTGCTAAGGCATCTACCTCATTGTCATCTTTTATCTTATTCAAAGGATCAGCATTACCTTTGGCTACTGTAATACCATTAAAGGCATTGCCTGCATAAAGCGCCTCCCCTTTAAAGTCATCCATAAAGAAACGTGCCTTGATGTTTGCTCCAAGACCCGGTGTTTCTCCCTTGTGGTCAAAAAACACTCCTTGAACGACCATGTCCTTATCCAAAGCTGCATACCCCCAAATGGCATCCCAGAGTCCTTTACCACGCATCGGTACCACGTACAAGGTCTTACCGTCCTTTTCACCAACGAATAACGGCAGTTTTCTAGAATAGGAAGGGTCTTTTGCCTTATCGGCCTCTTTCTTTATATCTATCAAGTAAATGTCCTTTAATCCTTTGAGGCCATCTTCTTCACTGTTCTTAACGATCTCGTCCCCTTCTACCGCATGAACGACCTCCCCATTTACAATTACCAATTGCTTCGTGATGTACTTTGCAAATACTTCTGCAACTTCTTCTGTAGGAACAAAGTTGATCGCCCCTTTATCATCCCCATTATCATTGACGCCCATAGCATACAGGATATTCTGTTGCTTTTCTAGACGCTCATTTTCCTTGATCATGGGTTTGAGCCCACCAGCCATCGAAGCCAAAATGGCTCCCACAACAACCACCATTGCGATGGCGAATATTACGGTATATGAATTTTTATCTGTATTCAAAGCCATGATTATGCCGTTTTTAGTTTTAAACGCTTCATTCTTTTCTTGACGTTAGCTTGTATCACATAGTGATCGATGGTTGGCGCGAACACATTCATCAACAAGATGGCCAAAAAGACACCTTCTGGATATGCCGGGTTGAAAACCCTGATCAATATGGAAATAAATCCAATCAAGAATCCATAGATCCATTTTCCCTTATTGGTCTGCGAGGCGGTTACGGGATCGGTAGCCATGTACACGGCTCCGAAAAGGATACTGCCTATTATGAGGTGCTGCCAGAAAGGCACGCCCATCAAGCCATAGAACTTACTGCTCTCGGTTATCCAACCTGCATCAACAACTCCGTTGAATATAAGTCCCATCGTCAAGGCACCGACGAGTACACTGAAGATGATCCTCCAACTTCCAACTTTGGTGAATATCAAAAATAGTGCACCAAAAATGATCAGCAGTTTAGAGGTCTCCCCCACCGAACCCGGGATGAACCCAAGGAACATGTCCATGTAATCGAAGTCTATAGTTTTGTTTTGAGCGTACGCGCCTAAGATGGTTTCGCCTGATATGGCATCTAATTCGGCACCGTTAGCGATCATTCTATCGCGTTCTACTGCACCGTGTACCCATACCTTGTCTCCACTCATCCAAGTTGGATAAGCAAAGAATAAAAAGGCTCTGATGGTCAACGCAATATTCAAGATGTTCATTCCAGTTCCACCAAAAACCTCTTTTCCGATGACAACCCCAAAGGCAACTGCTACCGCTAGCATCCACAATGGGATGTCGATAGGAACGATCAATGGCACTAACATCCCTGTTACCAAATAGCCCTCTTCTACTTCGTGCTTTTTGATGACAGCGAACATAAATTCGATGGCCAATCCGACACCATAGGAAACCGCTACCAGCGGCAATACTTTCCACAAGCCGATGACCAAGTTATCGAAGCTCCAAAAAACCGAGCTGAAGAAGCCATTGGAGGCTTTTTCGATTTCGCCTAATGCCAAATAGTGCTGATATCCAGCATTGAACATCCCAAAGATCAAACAGGGAACCATCGCCAATATGACGATATTCATAGTTCGCTTCAGGTCGTCCGCCGCTCTGACGTGCGCACCGGAATGCGTTGTTTCATTTGGTAAGTACAAAAACGTATGAATAGCATTAAACGCTGGCGCCCATTTGCTGCCGCTGTACTTTTCCTTTAGATTATGTAGTTTACTTTTTAAGCCCATGGATTATCCTATTTCTTTTAACATTAAGTCCAAACCGTCTCTGATGATCTGCTGATGAGGTTGCTTTGATACACAGATAAACTCTGTTAACGCAAAATCTTCTGGTGCCACTTCATACATCCCGAGCTGTTCCATTTCGTCCAAGTCCTCCACTAAGCACGCTTTAAGGATCTGTAATGGATAAATATCTAAGGGAAATACTTCCTCGTAACTTCCTGTGACCACGAAACCTCGATGTTCCCCATTAGTGTTGGTGTCGAGGTCATATTTTTTATTGGGAAACAGCCACGAGAATGTGAGGGCTCTAGAGGTCGATATTTTATCAAAAACAGGTTTATTCCAACCGAAGAATTCATAATCATTTCCTTCTGGGATCACTGTCACTGTATTATCATAATATCCTAAATAGCCATCAGGATTTACTTTGTCTCCTGTTAGCACATTGCCACTGATCACACGAATATTCTTTTCTTTCACTCCCGCATCGTACAAAAAGGTAGAAACCTCTGCTCCGATCTTGGTAGAATAATATTTTGGAGATTTTACAGACGACCCGGCCAGAGCGACCGTGCGCTCAGCGTTGAATTTCCCTGTAAGGAGCAGCTCGCCAATTACGATTAAGTCATGTGGTGTCAATGTCCATACCACCTCGCCCTTATTTACCGGGTCGATCTTGTTGATGAGTGTTCCAACATTGCCCGCCGGGTGCGGCCCAGAAACACTATACAACGAGACTCCCGTTAAAGCTGCAAGTGGAGAATCTTTCTTTTTAGGAATTGACACATGGATACCACCTTGGGTGAGTTTCACCAATGCATCGATTGCCGCTTGCATCTCTTTTTCCTTTCCCCCCAAGACGTATTCATAGTTCGCTGCCAAAGGTGCAGTCGCATAACCAGAAACGAATATCGCTTTGGGTGACTTATTAGGGTCGGCGATCACGTCGTACGGACGTTGTTTAATAAAAGGCCAGAGACCTGCTTTTAGCAAATGTTGTTTGACCTCATCCGCATCAGCCTTAGAAGTATCAAAACTACCATGATCAAGATATTCTTGCTCTTTGTCGGCTAAGATCTTCAGCGTAAGGATTCTTCGTCGCTCTCCTCGTTCTATCTCCACCAACTCTCCACTTACGGGAGATACAAATTTCATGGATTCGTTAGCCTTGTTAAAGAAGAGTGGTTCCCCAGCTTTTACCTCTGCGCCCACTTTGACCAGCATCTTAGGAGTGACGCCGTGAAAGTTAGAAAGCTTGATGCCGTATACATTGCTTGGGACAGCTTTTGAAGTCACTTTCTCTGCCTCACCAACCAAGTTAACATTTAAGCCTTTCTTAATTCTAATGTCGCTTGACATATATAATAGACTTTTGATTAACAAAAAATTCGTGCAAATTTACTAATTAAAGTACGTTTGTAAAAGGTGTTTCAACGATGAAAAATTATTAATAATCATTCTAAATAAGGTTTCGAACCCTTATTTTCCATAGTTTTGAGATCACACAATAAAAAAGGCATACATTTTGTTTAGTGTTTGTCACTTATATCAACCGAAATGCGAAAAAACGTTCAACATTTTCTGTTTTTCTTCCTCGTAAGCTTCATCTTATTTGCACAAGTTCAGCATGAGGTAAATCCTCCTGAATATATTAAAAGCATTGTTTTTAAAGGTCCGCTAGAAGGAGATCAATTTCCAATTATCAAGCTTGGAGAGCCTGTCACGCTGAATTTTGACGACCTTACTGCGACCGAACCAGATTACTATTACACCCTTACACATTGCAATTACGATTGGACCCCATCCAACCTTGTGAAGCAACAATACCTAAGAGGTGTGGACAATGTAAGAATATTGAACTACCAAAATTCGTTCAACACCCTACAGCCGTACTCCAATTTTCGTTTACAAATACCAAATAACCAAACTGGCATCTTGCTTTCCGGCAACTATATATTAAAAGTTTTTGACAATCAACAGGAGCTGATGTTCTCCCGCCGATTTGTCGTTTATGAAGATTTAGCCACTGTAGGTGTATCTATTGCCAGACCAAGAGACCTAAGTGTCTTTAACGAGAAGCAATCTGTGCAATTCATAATCAATGCTGGTGATCTTCAATTGCGAAATCCAAATCAAGAGGTAAAGGTCGCCGTGCTCAAGAATTATCATTGGGACTCGGCCATCACGGACCTGAAACCTCAATTTGTCTTAGGCAATCAATTGACATATCGGTACGATAAGGCCTCAAGTTTTTGGGCAGGTAACGAATTTTTCAATTTTGAGAACAAGGACATAAGAGGCGCTACAGTAAACATAGCTAGCGTGAAGATCGACGCGATATATCACAACTACCTGTACACCAACGAAAGCAGAAAAGATGAACCATATACCTATTTTCCAGATATCAATGGCGATTTTTTGATCACGGTTCTTAATAGAGACCCGTTTATCGAAGCTGACTATGCGTTTATCTATTTCTCCTTAGATTACCCAAAAGTCCCGAATTCCAAGAGTGTTCATATCTATGGGAAATTCAATAATTATGCTGTTGACGATAGTACGAGAATGGAATATGATGATGAAACAGGACTTTATCACGCTAAACTCCTATTAAAACAAGGATTCTATAATTATAAATATGTTGTTGTAGACAAGAAGGGTACCATTGACGAGAATGCGATCTGCGGAAATTTTTTACCTACAGAGAATAACTATCTTGTTCTGGTTTATTTCAGAAAGTTTGGTGCACTATATGATACACTCATTGGAATTGGCAGTGGAAACTCCTCGACACTAACCAATTAACGATCTTTTTGAGTGGTAAAACGATTTTTTCCACTCTTAAGGCGCAGTTGGTCGAATTTTGTGCAGTAGCTGTGGTTAAATTCGTATTTTTGAACTAGCTGCAACCAATAACGGCAGCTGCGAAGCAGTATAAACCAAAGTTTCTCACGCATCCGAAGATGATCCAACAGGTTACAAAAGGCATAAAGATCTCTGTAGAGACCAGTTTTGAAGGCACTTTCTTCAAAAACTATAAGCTCCATTATGCTTTTGGCTACCAGATCACCATTGAAAACCAGAGCAAGGATTCGGTGCAACTAACTGCGCGCCATTGGAAAGTATTCGACGCATTGAATAATACGGAAGTCGTCGATGGTGAAGGCGTCATCGGTAAAAAACCCGTCCTAAGACCTGGAGAATCTCACACCTACAATTCGGGTTGTTTGCTTACATCACCCATCGGTGCCATGTGCGGTTACTATGACATGGTAAATTTTACCACTACCCGAAATTTTCAAGTATACATTCCGGTCTTTAGGCTAAACGCACCCTTCGCTTTAAACTAGCCATCTTGCTTGTATTTTCTTCAATTTTATCAAATCGGTAAACTTTATTATTTTGCTCGATATGACAATATTGACAGTTGCTATCATACACAAATTGATGAGAGGCATGAATATTAAATGAGTTGTCATCCACCTTAAAACAACCTTCAAAATCCTGTATCCTCTCCTCGTCATAACGCTTGATACTAAAAATTCCATGGTCTTCTTCAAGCAATTCTACTGAAAAATAGGCGCTGCTTCCGATTCCCGATAGGAAATGTAATTTGGGCCTTTTATCTGCTGTCCATATCGGTCTAATTTGTACCCGCCTGTTTGGTCTTCTATGAAAATAATTGGTTATGTTCTCTTTGAATGCACTTCCATTGTAATATTCTATTTGCCCATTTTGAACCATAAATATCTGCCCCGTGGCCGCCTTTTCAACATTACCGACGGTACTGGGAGTAAAGCGCTTATTTCTTTTCAAGGCCGATATAATTCTCGAATTGTCTGTAGCCTGTAGAATCGTGTCGGTCACAAAACGTGAACAATTGCTCCCGTCCTTAAATGCAGAATATCGAACACTTCCACGACCTTGCAATTCCAAGATGAACTTCTCTGCCTTTTCATGGTCGATGAATTCGCAAACGGAAGCTATCAAACGGCCATCGCCATGTGTCTTTTTAGGATTGGCCTCCAGCCAAAGTAAAAATTGCTCAAGGTTGGAAAGCCGATGGGACCTGTCGATGGTCGCGGAAAATGGTAATTGAAGCTCTATATCGGTCACGGCACTTCGGACTCTGCCCTTCCCATTTGGGGTGATATATCGACCAAAGTCATAATATTTGGCAAGACCCGTAGCATTTTCGATAAGGACCAGCGCAGCATGACCCGCTTTAAGATACTGTCTAGTTCCAATACCAACATAAGGCAATATCTTACATATCCAATCATCCGAGATCCTTACATAGGTATCTGGATACGCCAAGATGATTATTTTGCCTGTATATCTCAAACGTTCTCCAATTCAAAGGTCTTTGATGTGATAGCATTCGTCCTAACATCTTCAAATGTCATCTGCACAGCCCGATCTTTCTTCTCTACTTGAGTGATACTCGTCGTCTTCACAAAGCCTCTATCCAAAACCACATCCGTATTCTTGTCCCCTATCCCTGCCTCATGATGAAAGCGCCATATATTCTCTGCACTGAGGATATTCTTAAATTTGAACGCTTCGAACCACTGCTTCCGCATAACCTTCATTTCATCCGTATAGAGCGTGGAAGAACTCCATATTCGAGGCGACAAAGGTAATCGCGACAGATGGCGATGATTCGCATCCCAAACCAATTCTGATAGCGTCAATTCTTTATTCCAATCTAGAACGATCAACGTAAAAGGCTCGATCCCTGAAAGGTCAAGATCTTCTAGATGACGCTCAATATCGTTTGAGGTCAACGCCGACTTCACCACTTCTCCTCGGCTCATGCGGTAAGGGAGTTTTCTTTTGTGATCTTTATTAGCACCATTGAGCAAGCAGACCATTCGATTTAATTCTGTAATGCCTATCCAACTTCCACCAGAGAGTTCATCCTTAGGGAAAAGCACCTCCACATCCTCGATCTTATAAAAGTCGGGCGGCAGACTGGTGCGCATGGGTGATTCATCTCTATTTGAGGTTAAGATAAAGTCGTTCTTCTTGGTTGGAATAAATGTTACTGTACACATGGCGTTGTAAGTCTGCAAATAAGGCTTCAACTTACAAAATAATCATAAATGCCACTGCTCTTTTTATGAAATCCTTAAAAAAAAGCCTTTCAAAATCATTACCTTTGAGGCTCTTTAAACAAATCACTAAAATTCTAATAAAATCATCATCATGGGAAAAGGGTTTTTTCAAGTCCCAATTGCGGTAAACGAAGTTGTAAAGTCGTATGCCCCGGGGTCCACTGAAAGAGAAGAAGTTCTAAAACAATACGAGCACTACTTTAATGGCAACGAGGACGTGCCAATGTACATCAATGGGGAAGAGATTCGTACAGGAAATACCCGTAGCATGTCACCACCGCATGATCACCAACACAAAGTTGGACACTACCATATTGGCGATAAAAGTCATGCCGAAAAAGCGATCTCGACTGCCTTAGATGCCAGAAAAAAATGGGCCGAATTGACATGGGAACAGCGCGCAGCTATATTTTTGAGAGCGGCAGAATTGCTTGCAGGCCCATACCGTGCAAAGATCAATGCTGCCACCATGATCGCTCAATCAAAGACCATCCACCAAGCCGAAATTGATGCAGCTTGTGAATTGATCGATTTTTTACGTTTCAATGTGGAATATATGTCACAGATCTACAACGAGCAACCCGATTCTGCCGAAGGGATATGGAATCGTGTGGAGTATCGTCCGTTGGAGGGATTCGTCTATGCCATCACCCCATTTAACTTCACAGCCATCGCCGGAAATTTACCAGCGAGTGCAGCCATGATGGGAAATGTAGTTGTTTGGAAGCCAAGTGACAGTCAAGTTTTTTCAGCTAAAGTCATCATGGATGTATTTAAAGAAGCTGGGCTACCAGACGGTGTTATCAATATGATCTATGGCGACCCGGTGATGATCACCGATACTGTACTTGCAAGTCCAGATTTTGCTGGGATTCACTTCACAGGCTCTACCGACGTCTTTAAGGGAATTTGGAAGAAGATCGGTGAAAATATCCATCGTTATAAAACCTATCCTCGTATCGTTGGTGAAACTGGAGGTAAAGATTTTATCATTGCCCATCCAAGCGCCAATACAAAACAAGTGGCCACCGCCATAACAAGAGGAGCCTTTGAATTTCAAGGCCAGAAATGTAGTGCTGCATCTCGGGTATACTTACCAAAATCATTGGCCAACGATATTTTGAGTTTTGTGAAAGAAGATATCAAATCCTTCAACAAGCCTGGATCCCCTGCCGATATGAGCAACTTTATCACTGCGGTGATTCACGAAGGATCTTTTGATAAACTAGCCAGTTACATCGACAAGGCCAAGGCGGACAAGGACGCAGAGATCTTTGCAGGAGGAGGGTACGATAAATCTAAGGGCTACTTTATCGAACCGACCGTGATCTTGACGACCAATCCTCAATATGAGACCATGGAAACCGAGCTATTTGGTCCTGTGGTCACTGTATATATATATGAAGATGCCAAATGGTCCGAAACCTTGAAATTGGTCGATGAAACCTCGGAATATGCCTTGACGGGTGCTGTTATTTCCACCGACCGATATGCCATTGACGAAGCTACAAAGGCTTTAGAAAATGCCGCCGGCAACTTTTACATCAATGATAAGCCTACAGGAGCCGTGGTGGGTCAACAACCATTTGGAGGCGCCAGAGCTTCAGGAACCAACGACAAGGCTGGTTCTGCACAAAATCTGTTACGTTGGGTGTCCCCGCGATTGATAAAAGAAACCTTTGTATCTCCATCTGACTATAGATATCCTTTTTTGGGTTAGCGCCCTTATAAATTTTATAAAAAGGCTACCGAATCGGCAGCCTTTTTTTTTGCATTTTGTCTCCAAAAATTGCCATTGACCGATAAGCTATGCATAGAAACAACCTTAAAACTGTATATTTGAGTATAAACCAACCTATATCAATCCATCATGAAACAACATTACCTCCTATTTTTCCTGATCGGAATTTTTTCTGTCACTACCACTGCACAAGTCAGTTATGATCAATTAGATAAGTCTGACCTAGAAACGACTATTTTATTGAAGAATGTGGCTCCATTTTCTGTACTGAAGGCGGACCATGATCACTATGGAATGTTCAGCTTTCAACAATCTTATAAAGAACTTTCGATCGCCGATTCGCAAAATAGATTTGAACAATTGGAAGCTATAGTGTCAGCGTCAAGGTTAAACACCAACAACGAAACAGTGATGATCGCCGGGCTTCATTCGGCCTTCGAAACTATAAGCAATGAAGCTTTCTCAGAGAATCGTGTCATTATTGATGAAGCTGGAAATGCGATAAGAACGAGCGAAGAACCGATTTTTGAGAAACACCAAAAAACGATCATCGTTCCTTTAACGGTGAACAAACGAGGGCTACAAACTAGTTTTTATTTTAAAAGCTCCTTTTTCGTCAATACAACAGATAAGCAACTTTCAAGTATCTCAGCCGATTTCGATAATGGTCAAGGTTTTATAGATATTCGTTTTGATACTCCTATCGATGTGCATTATGTATCGAAGGGAAAAAAGGAATTGACCTTCAAATTGCTTTTTGAGAACGGAGAGGAATTTAGTAGTTCTGCAACGCTCAACATCAGTCATTCTAGGCATGATACGATGCAACTTTTTGGCAGAGCGCCACAGGATATCATATCCACAGGGGTAGCCGATCTTTCCGCTTATTCTGGAGCGGTCAATTTCGCCGGCTTGGGAGAATATGAGATCTTTCTAGGAGCAGATGGTGTTTTGGACAAACCCGTGTTGGTCATCGATGGCTATGATCCTGGTGATACGAGAACCGTTGCCGACGTCTATGACCTATTTAGTTATACCGATAGTGGCGGAGCCACCCAAAATCTCGCCGATATAGCTAGGAACAATGGGGGCTTTGATCTGGTGATCCTTAATCTCCCTCAGTATTTGAGACTTGCCGATAATTCTTTGCTGAATATCGATAATGTCACTGACACCAACGGTGATATGATCATAGACGAGAATGATTATCCTGCGGGCAGCGTGCTGGTAGATGGAGGCGCAGACTTTATGGAGCGCAATGCGATGATCTTTATCGAACTATTAAATACGATCAACGCACAGAAAGTAGGAACCGAAGAAAACGTGATCATCGGTCCTAGTATGGGCGGACTTATCTCTCGCTATGCGTTGAACTATATGGAGAATATGACCATGGACCATGACTCCCGTTTGTGGTTGTCGTTCGACGCCCCGCATTTAGGTTCTAATTTACCTATCGGTTTTCAACACCTGTTCAATTACCTGGCTTTCGGTTTGGACCTAGGTGGACTTGGGGGTGATCAGAGTATTGTTATCTTGCAGCCGCTGATCGATAGTCTTATAAAATCACCCGCCTCCAGACAATTGTTGGTCGATCATTTGGAAGCTCATTTACTGGCTGGGAGTGATGTAGATTTCGACCCTGCCAAGTTACTGCCCGAACCGCATCCGTATTTCATCACCTTTTTCAATGCTGTCAATGCGCTCACTACTTCTGGTTTTCCAGAGAATACAAGGAATATATCAATGATCAATGGTAGTGGTCTAAGTGCTGCGTTTCAAGACAAGATGGGCGTTGACATAGTTCCGGGTAGAGAGGTGTTAAATACAACGATCGAGGATGTTGGTCCTTCTACCGACGCCACTCTTATCGCAAGATTTACTCCTAGCGCTAGCCAGACGCTAGAGGTCAGCGACTTGTTTATAGATGCGCCTTTCTTGTGCTTCTGTGACCTAAGAGCTGATGCCGATTCAGAATCACCGGCCGCTACCGATGGTGTGGATGCCGCTCCTGGAGGGTTGTTCAATATGACCGCGCTTGCCGACAGTTTTGGAGGTACCGACCCATTGATCACCGCATTTTTCGATGCACTTCAAACAGACTTCTTTTCTTTTATACCAACCACAAGCGGAATGGCACTTACCAATCAACCAGATTGGTATGCAACACCCAACCCAAATAATGGAGATACGGCAAACGAGACCATATTTGATGCCTGGTATATGCCTCCTACAAACGAGGAACATGTATTGGTCACTGAAGATCATGCGAATTTTGCCCTATCGGAAATCGCACCTTCCTTATTAAGTAATGAAACCTTTATTTTGGACGATCTCTTAATTGTTGAAAATAACCCTATCAAAGAGCAATTGGTGATTTTATCCGGCAAGACCTTCGAACAATTGTCTGTTAATATCTATGACGTTATGGGAAAAGAGATTCAAAAAAACACCATAGATGATCCAGCAGTTAGAAATATCATACCATTAAATACCGCATCTGGAATTTATTTACTGAAATTGACCACCGAAGCAGGTAGTACGATGAAGAAAATTGTGGTGAAATAATTCGATCACATCCCTCTCCCAAACATCTACAAGAATATATATGGAGGCCGCTATCAAGGTGTATGATAGCGGTTTTTAAATATGTGAATAATTCCAATGTTAAATTAATGTTACGTGATAATTGCTTTATTGTTAATTAATTGTTACATTAGCGTTATTAAAGACCCCCTCAAATTATGAGAACACTACAGAAAAAAGACATTGCAGACCTCGAATTCCCTTACTTGAGAACGAAAAAAGAACGGGTGAAAGCAAAGATGAGAGCTATTGAAGAGTCCATTGGTCAGAAGAAATCTACAGCCAGGACACACCTATTTCAAAAATTTAGTCATTCGGTAAGACTATATTGTCTTAAATGCAAGAACACCCATCAAAGTTTGTTACGACTCTGATAGGTTCAAGTATTTTTACCAGCCCTTTTTTTAATTGGAAGATGAACCACTTTTTTGGTTTCAAAAAAGGCCTCTTCGAAGTGATGCGACAACGGATAGAGAGTTGCCTTTTCATAGGTGCTAAGTTCCTCTGAGAGGTCTCCTCCTTTGAGATAGAGAACACCGTTCGCCAAGGAGTGTTTTTGATCATTATGTACTTTTCCCTTTATCCATTTTACAAAATCGGGCATCTTGGTCACGGCCCTGCTTATCACAAAGTCGAACGCACCTTGCACATTCTCGGCCCTAAGTTGATGCGCTTCCACATTATCCAAGCCAATGGCTTCGGAGATCGCTTTGACCACCTTGATCTTTTTCCCGATAGAATCGACGAGATAAAATGTTGTCTCCGGAAAAAGAATCGCCAAGGGAATTCCTGGGAATCCGCCTCCTGTTCCGACGTCCAAAATAGCTGCACCTGGTTTAAAGGTGAGCACCTTGGCTATCCCCAATGAGTGTAACACATGCCTGAGATATAATTCATCTAGATCCTTCCTTGAAATTACGTTGATCTTTGCATTCCAATCCTCATAAAGCGCTTGTAACATCCCAAATTGTTGTCGCTGTTTTTCGGTTATTTCCGGGAAGTATTTTTCGATGATCTCCATCTCTTGCCAAATTTTTAACAAAAATAGGCTTTTGATTAAGATTTTTTTCATCTCCTTGATGGGTAGCCACAACTTATTTTTGGTTATTTTTGAAAAAAAGCACGGTAGGTGTACAAAATTAACGCAACCTGTCGTTCATTAATGAAAAGGAAACTATGAATACCCCACAATTAAGGTTCTCCCGAACCGACTCAAAGCGCTTTTTTAAAACATTGAACAAGCGGGTCAATGAATATTTTAACGAAAATAAGATCAAGAGAACTGGAAATTGGAAACTCCATTTAAAGACCATTGTCATGTTCTCCATTTTTCTCACGCCGTATTTCCTAATTTTAACACTGGACATGAACCATTGGGTACAGTTACTATTAACTGTGGTCATCGGAGTGGGCATGGCAGGTGTGGGGATGAATGTAATGCATGATGGTAATCATGGCTCTTACTCCTCCAAGAAATGGGTGAATACGCTTATGGGCAGCAGCATCTATATTCTTGCTGGCAATGTTTACAATTGGAAAGTACAGCACAATGTGTTGCATCATACCTATACGAATATACACGGCCATGATGAAGATCTAGAAGCGGGGCGGATCATGAGGTTCTCAAAACATGCCAAATGGCATCGTTTCCATCGTTTTCAGCATTACTATTCGGTATTCCTGTATGGGCTACTAACCATCAATTGGGCGATCACCACCGATTTTATACAGATGAAGCGTTATATGAAGCAAAAGCTTTCATATGGGAAATTCCCAAATCCTGCTGGCCAGTGGAGTCTTTTGATAATCACCAAGCTTATTTACGCAAGCATTTGGATATTGCTACCCATCCTTATATCAGACATTGCTTGGTGGAAAGTGCTTATCGGTTTCTTCGTAATGCATTATACCGCAGGGCTTATCCTTAGCATTGTCTTCCAATTGGCACACGTTGTAGAGGATACCGAGATGCCTTTGCCTGAAAAAGATGGCAGTATGAAAAATACTTGGGCCATTCATCAGCTTTTCACAACAGTGAATTTCTCGACAAAGAACCGAATTGTAAATTGGTTCACTGGCGGTCTCAATTTTCAGATAGAGCATCATATGTTTCCAAATATCAGCCATATTCATTATCCGAAGATCGCTCAAATAGTTAAGGAGACAGCAAAGGAATTTCAACTACCTTATAACGAATACAAAAGCACAAGAATGGCAATTGCCTCGCATTTTAGATATCTCAAGTCAATGGGAGCCAAACCAGCTTTCTAATTAACCAAACAACAATCAAGCAACTAAATTAACAAATGAACCCACTATCGGACCGTATCAACAGTTTGCCGGTTTCGCAAACGTTGGCAATGGCCGCAAAAGCCAGAGAATTAAGAGGAGAGGGAAAAGACATCATTGGATTAAGCCTAGGCGAGCCCGACTTTAACACGCCCGATTTTGTCAAGGAGGCCGCAATACAGGCCATCAATGACAATTATAATTCGTACACACCAGTTGATGGTTATGCAGACCTGAAAGAGGCTATCTGCAGGAAATTCAAAAGAGATAACGGATTAACATACCGGCCCGATCAGGTAGTTGTGTCTACGGGGGCCAAACAATCCATTGCAAATGTCGCGCAGGTATTGCTGAATCCAGGAGATGAAGTATTGCTTCCAGCACCTTACTGGGTAAGCTATTCGGCCATCGCTATATTATGTGAAGCGACTTACAAAGAAATTCCTTCAGATATCAAGAGTGATTTTAAGATCACTCCTCAACAACTCGAAGCGGCCATCACCCCAAAGACCAAGATGATCTTCTTTAATTCGCCCAACAATCCTAGCGGCACCATTTATTCTGAAGAAGAGTATCGGGCATTGGCAAAAGTGCTTGAAAAATATCCGGACATCTTTATCCTTTCGGATGAAATATATGAACATATCAATTACGGCAAAACACCTTTTAGTTTTGCTGCCATCGAAGAAATGTATGACCGGACCATCACGGTGAATGGAGTGGCCAAGGCATTTGCAATGACAGGATGGCGAATTGGCTATATCGGTGCTCCCGCTTGGATCGCGAAGGCTTGTACCAAAATGCAAGGACAGATCACCAGCGGCGCCAATTGTATCGCGCAGCGTGCAACGATCGCAGCTCTTGACGCTCCGGTAAGCAAGATCAAATATATGGTGGACGAATTCAAGGAACGTAGGGATATGGTACTGAATTTACTGAGCGAAATAGAGGGCCTCACTTTGAATGTACCAGATGGCGCCTTTTATATCTTTCCAGATGTCTCCAGTTATTTCGGAAGGACCCTTGGAAACACTACCATTGAGAATGCTTCAGACTTTGCGATGTATCTATTGGAAGAGGCCCATGTTGCAACGGTTACAGGCGATGCATTTGGCCAACCCAATTGTATTCGTATATCGTATGCTGCTTCGGTAGCGGAGCTGCAAGAGGCAATCGAACGAATAAAGAGCGCCTTACAATAAAATACTGATTCATACTTTATAACGAAAGAGCATTATTTGGATCCAAATGATGCTCTTTTAGTTTGACCGTGATATCGGACTAGATCATGTTGAGATAGACCAGCGAACATACTACCAAGATACCGCTGACGATGATGATGACATTAGGCAAACGCTGCGTATATTTTCTAAAGAACTCTTTTACTCCAAAGAACACGAAGGTATTTAACGAAAAGAAGACAAAGACGCACACCGGTATCGATAATCCGAATAACTGCGAACCCGCCTTTTTATCGAAACTAAGTCCTAGCCAAACTACGATGATGGTGGTCAATAAAAAAACAAACAACAGCCATAGAATTTCTGCTGCTCTAGAATATTTGAACATGGCCATACAAATAGATAATTTATATGGCTTAAAAGTCCTATAAAAAAGCAAGCCAGTCAATCGCTTAAATAGGTATTTTTTGTCTCACTTCAAATAGTGAAAATTGCAAGTTATTTCTTACATTTTTTTCCAGAAGAAAGGGGTGAGCAAAATAAGTACAGTGAATAATTCTAACCTCCCTAACAACATTAGGAATGTACACCACCATTTTGCTTTGGTAGGCAATATGCTATAATTATCTACTGGCCCAAGATCCCCCAACGCAGGACCGACATTCCCAAGTGAAGACGCGGCGGTTCCTACTGCAGACTCAAAGTCCAACCCTAAAGCACCAAGGACTAAGGCTCCGATAATGAAGGCAAGCATGTACAGGATAAAGAATCCCAAAATGTTATAAACGATATGCTCTGTGACCGTTTTATTATTATACCTAACAGGAATTATTGCGCTTGGATGAAGCGTTCTCTTAAATTCTAACAGCCCGTTCTTTATCATCATCAGGTGCCTTACCACTTTTACTCCGCCAGCGGTACTGCCAGCCGATCCGCCCATAAACATCAGTCCAAAGAACATCACAGTGAGAAAAGGAGTCCACATGGTAAAGTCTGCAGTGACAAAACCCGTGGTCGTGACTACCGCTATCACTTGAAAAAGCGCATGTCTGAAAGAACTCTCTGCTTCACCCAGTACCATAGGATGGTTCACACTAGATTTTGATATATCTGCCTGAAAGAAAATGATGAGCGTGGCAACGACCGTAAAAGTAAGGATCCCTAGAGCATAGAATTTGAACTCTTCATCTTGAAGTATCTTTTGGAACCTTCCCTTGAAAGCAAAATAGCTCAGTACAAAGTTACTTCCAGCCAGAAACATGAATACAATGATAATATATTGTATCAACGGCTGACCGTTCCAGTGTGCAATACTGGCATTCTTAGTAGAAAAACCGCCTGTAGATAAGGTGCAGAGCGCATGGTTTATGGCATCGAAGAAACTCATCCCAGCTAGCTTTAGCAAGACCGTCTCGGCCATGGTATAGCCAAAATATATCAACCAAAGTCTTTTAGCAGTATCTGTGATCCTCGGGTGTAATTTATCGGCACTTGGTCCTGGTGCCTCGGCAGCAAAAAGTTGCATTCCTCCGATACCCAATAATGGAAGAATTGCGATGGCAAGCACAATGATTCCCATCCCACCTATCCAATGGGTCATACTTCGCCAAAATAATATTCCTTTTGGTAAGCTTTCGATATCTGTCAATATGGTTGCCCCTGTCGTAGTGTACCCGGACATCGTTTCGAAAAAGGCATCTGTAAAGGTGCCCATTGCCCCAGAAAAAATATATGGTAGTGTTCCCGAAAGGGACATAAACAACCAACCGAAGGTGACGATGACGTATCCTTCTCGTTTTTTGATTTCCTTTTGATGGTCCTTGGTGGTAAACATCAACAGCCCTCCCACTAAAAGCGTAACGAAGCCCGCCAGCGAGATCTCAACGGTGACATTATCTTCATATAGTCCGCTAACGAGTGCCGCCAACAACATAAAACCGCCATTGCATAACAAAAGCAGCCCCATGAAGTGAAAAATAATTTTGTGATTTAACTTTTTCATGGCAATAGCAACTGCTTATAAGAATAGCTTTTCTACCTTCTTTATCGATCTGGGCAAACAACACACCAAAACCCTATCCCCTTCTCGGATCTCGAAGTCGCCGAGCGCTATCAAACCCTCATCGTTGCGGATAACACCACCGATGATGGCCGAACGGGGAAATTCGAGGTCTCTTATGATCTTATCGGTAACTTTAGAATTCGGCTTTACAATAAATTCAAGTATTTCCGCATTCATATTGTTCAGCTTCGTAAGGTCTACTACCTCTCCTTTTCTTATATATCTGAAGATATTATTGGCCGCCAATAATTTCTTGTTGATCAACGTATCGATTCCTATGGAGTGTGACAATTGAAAATAATCCATATTCTCGACCAAGGCGATCGCCTTCTTCACATTTTTTGATTTTGCAACCAAGCAAGACATAATGTTGGTCTCTGAATTGCCAGTAACAGAAATAAAGGCATCCATCTCTCCAATATCCTCCTCTTCGAGCAATTCTACATTTCGACCATCCCCATTGATCACCAAGGCATTGGGCAGATCATCGGCAAGGTCAAAGGCCTTGGTCTTATCCTTTTCTATAAGTTTCACGTTGAATTTGTTGGAGCAAAGGTCTCGTGCAGCCTTAAATCCTATCTTACTTCCGCCAAGGATCATGACATTCTTAATCTCCTCTTTCTCCTTCCCTGTAAGTTTATATAATTCCTCAACACCTTCTCTCGACGTGATAAAATAGGCCTGATCACCTTCTTTAAACAAGGTGTCACCTCTTGGAATCAACGTATACTGAGTGGCAAATCGCTGAATCGCTATCGGAACAAAATGCAACCCTGGAAAGATGGCCGCCGCTTCTTTTACAGACTTCCCAACAAATGGAGCCGTGCGAGAAAGTGTGGTTCCCACCATGGTCAAGGCACCTCCTTCGAACTCGTAGGTGTCGCTAAATGCCGAGCGATCCAGTAATTGCTGGATTTCTTCCGCGGCCAACTTTTCTGGCGAGATCAACTCGTCGATTCCAAATCCACTGAAATCCACCTCAACACTTGCATCAATGAATTCTGTATTGGAAATTCTAGCTATGGTACGTTGTGCGCCTAATTGTTTTGCCAAGGCGCAAACGGTAATGTTCGTCGTTTCTGAGGCCGTAACTGCGATCACGAGCTCACTGGTTGAGACACGTGCATCTTTGAGCACCGCAATTGAAGTTGCATCTCCTTTTAATACGCGAATGTCCAAATGAGTGTCAGCATAGGCAAGGCTTTCCTTATCCGTATCTATCAGGGTAATATCTTGCGACTCAAAAGAGAGAAGTTTCGCAAGATGAAAGCCTACCTCCCCGGCGCCCGCAATGATGATCTTCATATAAAATGGTTTAAGAAACCGCAGTGCAAATATACAGCAAAAACCAAAGTCCTATATAAAGATCTTATTTTTCAGGAATCTTCAGAAAGAAGTGCTAATACATGCCAAAATTGCGCTTCACACGAAAATAGGCTTCCAAATTTCTATTTCGTCGACTCCCCATGCCAATTAATCATCTTTCTTATGTAAGTTTGCAGCGTCATCCATACAAAAAAGGTTTGTCGAAAAAAGAAAAAATAATGCCCAAACAAGTTACACCCTACAAGGATTCAGAGCTAGGCAAGAAAGAACAGGTGCAGAAGATGTTCGACACTATTTCGGACAAATACGACGGCCTTAACAGAGTTATTTCTTTTGGCATTGACATTAAGTGGCGAAAAAAAGTGGTGAAACTTGTAGAACGTACCCGGCCAAAAACGATATTGGACATCGCTACAGGCACAGGCGACTTAGCAATAAATCTAGCAAAAACAGGAGCAGAGAAAATCGTTGGTCTCGACATCTCTCCTGGAATGCTGAAAGTTGGCAAAAAAAAGGTAGAAGAAAAGGGTCTTACGGACCTTGTAGATATGATCATCGGCGATAGTGAGGCACTTCCTTTCGATGACGATAGCTTTGACGCAATCACCGTAGCCTTTGGCGTCAGGAATTTTGAGACGCTCGAAAAAGGATTGTCAGAAATATATAGGGTGCTTAATCCAGGAGGTATCTTTATCGTATTGGAAACCTCGGTCCCCACTAAAACCCCTTATAAACAGGGGTATGCTTTCTATACCAAATTCATTCTACCAGCTATCGGCAAATTGTTCTCAAAGGACCGTGATGCCTATGGTTATTTGTCGGAATCTGCCGCAACATTTCCTTATGGCGAACGTTTCAACAATATTTTACAAAAAATTGGGTTTATTAATGTTGAGAATAGGCCCCAAACTTTTGGGGTTGCCACAATCTATACCGCATCTAAATAATTATGAAATGAGCATAACAATGAAGTCAATATCCTACATAATGTTCAATGTCGAATTCCATCTGACAACTAAAAAATAAAGAAGAACAGATGAAACAGACTTTTGCTTTTGCCCTCCTATTTACCATGTGCACAGTGGCCTTTTCACAACGAAGGGACCGCATCATCAATTTAGAGAATATCGACAAGAAACCGCTTAGTTGGGGTTACTTTCTAGGGTTCAATCAATATGATTTCAAGATAGAGAATAACACGACAGATTCTTTTCAAACCGCAAAGACCTCAGGTTTCAATGTAGGACTTGTGGGAGAAGTGCGACTTCACGAGCATTTTGACTTGCGACTAGAGCCTGGCCTCTATTTTACTACAAGGACCATTGGATTTCCATTCAACCCATTATTTTCAAGTGAAAGAGATCAAATTCGCGAAGTGAAATCAACCTATATTCACGTTCCGCTTTTATTAAAGGTCAGCGCAAAGCGATATTATAACTGGAAACCTTTTTTGGTAGGTGGGGTTTCGACCTCGCTCAATCTTTCTAGTAATCAAGATAATCCCGAGGACAATGATAGCGGTACCTTCCGTATGAAAAAGAACACCTATTACTACGAAGTCGGAATAGGCATCGATTTTTATACACACTACTTTAAGTTCACTCCATCGGTCCGTGGTGTTTTCGCAATTAACGATGAATTGGTTAGGGATAACGACCCTAACAGTCCTTGGACCAGCGGTATCGACGCTCTATACACGAGAGGGATATTTGTGAACTTCACCTTCGAATAGTTGCTAATTAGACCTTCGAAACTCGCTTAGAAGAATCCCTGTAGCGGTTGCCACATTGAGGCTTTCCGTTTTCTGAACAGATCCAAATCTAGGAATAGCGATGCGTTTATCGATCAACGCAGCAATTTTAGTGGAGATCCCGTTGGCTTCATTTCCCATAACGAGATTTGCCGCTGTCGGCAATGTCGTTCGATAAACATTATCACCATCCATGAAAGCCCCAAAAACAGGTCGCTTGGTTCGCTCTAAATAAGTCGAGAGCTCGCTGTAGATCACAGCAACCCTCGCCAATGAACCCATCGTAGCTTGAACTACCTTGGGGTTGTAACAATCTACGGTATTGACTGAACAGACCAATTGATGCACCCCAAACCAATCGCATAATCGGATGATAGTCCCGAGATTCCCTGGATCTCTGACATCATCCAACACCACAGTAAGCCCCTCATCTTCCTGTGGGATCATTTCTGGTATTCGGAACAATGCCAAGCATCTATTTGGCGTTTTTAAGCTACTGATCTTTTTTAATTGGGTATCAGTAATGATTTGCAGTAGATCGAGATGGTTTGCAAACAAGTCGGTCGCTGTAGCGTATATTTTTTCTGGTGTAAAATTAGCCTGAAGGAGTTCGGTTATCACCTTTGGACCTTCGGCGACGAAAAGACCGTGTAAAGATCGGTACTTTTTTTGCTGGAGACTTGTTATAATCTTTATTTCGTTTTTGCTCACCATTAAAATGAAGTTGTATTTTTGAAATCTAAACCTAACAGTATTTGAGGACTCCGCTCACAAAAATATCATTATTTATTCTTTTATCACTTTTAGTATCCTGTAACGCTGTCAAAAGAGTTGCAGAAGACGAACGCCTCCTCACCAAAAATCGTATTTTCGAAAATGGGGAACGAATCAATAGTGAAGCCGTTAAGAGCCAAATCGCCCAAAAACCCAACACCACTATTCTAGGATATCCATTTAGGTTGAATCTCTATAATTTGGCCAGACCAAATCCAGATTCCAGTTTTGCCGCATGGCTTCATAGGAAACCGAAGCGCGAAGAACGGTGGAACAAGTTTCTTTCCGAAAAACAGGTGAAGAGATTGGGCAAGTCATTTTGGTTTTATGGCAAACACCAATGGTTGAAAGAAATTGGCGAAGCCCCGACCATTATCGATGAGGCCAAAGCGCAAAAGACTTTGAAGCGTCTCGAGGCTTATTATTTTAACCGAGGTTTCTTCAATGCGGAAGCTGAATATGAGATCATTCCCAGTAAGCGGCCTCAAAGAGCAAGTATCGACTACAACATAACTACGGGCGAACCTTATTTTATCGATAGCATTACTAGTTTGATCGTGTCCCCGGCAATAGACTCCTTGTACAAGGCTCGAAAAAGAGGGACTTTGCTGCGTCCCGGTGATCAATTTGACTGGTCAAATTTTGAGGGGGAGCGTAGAAGGCTCAGTAACGTTTTCAGGAATTCGGGTGTCTATAATTTTCAGCCAAGCTCTATTCGGTATGAGATAGATTCTACCGCGAGCAATAACAAAATGCCTGTAGACTTGATCATCAGCAATATTCAAAAGCGTAGTTTGGACGGAAGCACTGAGGAAATACCTTATACCATTCACAAGATAAAAGAAGTAAATATATACACAGACGACTCGTTCATCAACGAACAAGGCAGCTTTACCGACTCGACCACCTATAACAAGTTCAATATTTATTCCAAGGGTAAGCTTCGTTATAGACCCAAAGCGCTTACAGATGCCGTCTTTATTAATCCTGGCGATGTATATAGCGACGTTGACCGAAGTTTGACCTATAAACAATTTAGTAACCTTCGCACTTTCAAATATCCAAATATCAACTATCAGTACGCCGATAGCACCAACAACGAGCTCATTGCGAATATTCTTTTGACACCTAGGAAACGGTTTTCTCTAGGTTTTGATTTTGACCTCAGCCATTCTAATATTCAAGACATCGGAGTATCCTTTATCACTTCGATGGTGAGTAGAAATATCTTTAGAGGTGCAGAAACCTTGGAAGTGTCACTACGTGGAACATTGGGCTCGTCTAGAAATGTTGCTGCAGACGACTCCCGTTTCTTTAACCTATCAGAGGTTGGAGGTGACATACGACTTAATTTTCCTCGTTTCTTCTTTCCCTTCAATACAGAGAAGTTGATTCCAAAATATATGTCGCCGACTACCAGTATTGCTTTGGGAACGAGCATTCAGGAAAACATCGGTCTTGACAAACAGAGCTTTACAGGCCTTCTCAGCTATAAGTGGTCGCCTTCGAAATGGATCAACAACAATCTAGAATTGATCAATATAGAATTCATCAACAATAAAAATCCTGACAACTACTTTAACATTTACCTCAATTCTTTTGATCGACTTAACGACCTGGCCGTATTGACCACTATTGACCTTGGCCCAGATGGACGACTAGAAATTCCCGGTCAGGCGAATACATTCTTGGAGGATGCCATCAATGGAGTGTATCCAGAGCTCACCGCAGATGACATTCAAGTTGCCAGGGTCATCGACGAACGTAAGACGCGATTGACAGAGAACAATCTCATTTTTGCGTCCAATTATACGTTCATACGAAACAATAGAGAAAACATACTGGATAAAGAATTTTCACAGTTCAGAGCAAAGCTAGAACTGGCAGGGAACCTACTTTCTGCAACTTCGGACCTCTTCAAATTTGAAGAGAACCGTGATGGCAACAAACAGATTTTTGATGTGGCCTTTACACAATATGTGAAGACAGAGTTAGATTACATCAAGCATTTTCGTTTGTCTCAAGATCAGGTTTTGGCTTTTAGATCCTTTGCAGGCATCGCGATCCCTTACGGAAACTCTAGCAGTATTCCTTTCAATCGCAGTTACTTTGCCGGCGGTTCTAATGATAACCGCGGCTGGGAACCCTATTCACTTGGCCCCGGAAGTAGCGGTGCTCCCGATGAATTTAACGAGGCCAATTTTAAATTGGCGATGAACTTAGAATATCGATTCGATATCGCCGGAAATCTAAAAGGCGCATTATTTGCCGATGCTGGCAATATCTGGAATATCTTTGATAATGTCGAAGACAGCGCTTCCAAATTCGACGGTCTCCCTGACTTGGATGAACTCGCATTGGGCTCTGGTTTCGGTTTGCGATACGACGTTGACTTCTTTGTTCTAAGATTCGATCTCGGCTTTAGGACGTACGACCCCGCCTTACCGTCTGGAAATCGATGGTTTAGGGATTATAATTTTGGGAATTCCACACTAAATATTGGAATCAACTATCCCTTTTAGAATTCTCTTGACCGTAAAGACCACCCCAAAGTTCTCTTCATAAACAACTTAACAAAACGCTATCCAACAATCATAAATTTATTACTTTTGTTGCCTAACAAACAACGAAACTACTCAAACTATGAATCACAACATTAAGCCAGGCGTAGCCACAGGTGATGAAGTACAAGCGATCTTCAAATTAGCAAAAGAAAAAGGGTTTGCTCTTCCTGCTGTCAATGTCATCGGCTCTAATAGCATCAATGGTGTTCTTGAAACTGCGGCAGCGTTAAATGCTCCGGTGATCATTCAATTTTCGAATGGAGGTGCACAATTCAACGCTGGAAAAGGACTTTCCAATGAAGGACAAAAGGCTGCCATTGCCGGTGCCGTGGCAGGGGCCAAGCATGTGCACCTTTTAGCAGAAGCCTACGGCGTGCCTGTAATACTTCATACCGACCATTGTGCAAAAAAGTTATTACCATGGATCGATGGTATGCTAGCGGCCAGTGAAAAGCATTTTGCCGAAACTGGAAAACCGCTATTCAGCTCGCATATGATCGACCTTTCTGAGGAACCCATCGAAGAGAACATCGCGATTTGCAAAGAATATCTTGAGCGCATGAGCAAGATGGGCATGACCTTAGAAATAGAGTTAGGAATTACCGGTGGCGAAGAGGACGGCGTAGATAACACCGATGTAGATGATTCTAAATTATACACACAACCCGAGGAAGTAGCCTATGCCTACGAGGAATTGATGAAGGTAAGTCCAAAATTTACTATCGCTGCTGCCTTCGGAAATGTGCATGGCGTGTATAAGCCAGGTAACGTAAAATTGACTCCAAAAATTCTCAAAAACTCACAGGAATACGTCTCTAAAAAATACAACGTTCCGCATAATACCATCGACTTTGTCTTTCATGGTGGCTCTGGTTCTACACTTGAAGAGATCAGAGAGGCGATCGGTTATGGTGTCATCAAAATGAATATTGATACGGATCTTCAATATGCTTTTATGACCGGTATTAGGGACTACATGAAGGAGAAAGAAGCCTATCTTGGCTCACAGATAGGAAATCCGGAAGGCGATGACCAACCCAACAAGAAATATTACGACCCTCGCAAATGGTTACGTTTGGGAGAAGATACTTTCAGAGCAAGGCTAAAGCAAGCTTTTGAAGATTTGAACAATGTAAACACCTTATAACAAACCCCTGAGCTAAAAGTTGCTTTTAGTTCTTAATTGAAGATCATATGGCTTGGTTCAAAAGAAAAGAAAAAGGCATTCAGACGGCAACCGAGGAGAAAAAAGACACTCCTAAAGGACTGTGGTACAAGTCTCCTACTGGAAAAATTGTTGATTCTGAAGAACTCGCCAAAAACTATTTTGTAAGCCCAGAGGATGACTATCATGTTAGAATAGGCAGCAAAGAATATTTCGAGATCCTATTTGACAATAATGAATTTGAAGAATTGGATAAGGGTCTAAGCTCAAAAGACCCTTTGAAATTTGAGGATACGAAGAAATATCCTGATCGCTTGAAGGCCGCACAGGAAAAAACAGGACTGAAAGATGCTGTTCGCACGGCAGTGGGTAATTCTAAAGGCGAAAAAATTGTGATCGCAGCGATGGACTTTGCCTTTATTGGCGGATCGATGGGCTCGGTGGTTGGAGAAAAGATCTCCCGTGCCGCCGATTATGCCTTGAAGAATAAGTTGCCTTTTATGATCATCTCAAAATCTGGAGGTGCTCGTATGATGGAGGCTGCCTTATCGCTGATGCAGCTGGCCAAGACCTCCGCCAAGTTAGCGCAGCTTGCCGATGCTAAGATTCCTTATATCTCTTTGTGTACCGATCCTACCACTGGTGGCACCACAGCTTCTTTTGCCATGCTTGGCGATATCAATATCGCAGAGCCAGGAGCGTTGATCGGCTTTGCGGGACCTCGTGTTGTAAAGGACACTACAGGTAAAGATCTGCCCGATGGTTTCCAAACTTCAGAATTTGTCTTGGAACATGGGTTCTTGGATTTTATATCACACCGAAAGCATCTGAAGAACAAAATAAATCTCTATCTCGATCTTATCTTAAATAGGCCATTGAGAGCATAATAAAAAAACGCCCTTCAAAAAATGAAGGGCGTTTTTCATTTGTTTACACTTCTATCATAGCGTGATCTCTAGTACCTCACCATTGGAAAGTGTCAAGCTAGCCGTGTTATCGCAACTGCCATCTCCAAAATCCAAGGTAGCCGTGGCATCGTTTCTTTGAAGGTCGATCGTACCACTCACAAGAAACAAGCAAGCCAATTCTCTTCGCAATGGCTCGACCACCTCTCCCGAATGGACGGTTCCATTTCTAAAGGTCGAGGTCCAGCTACCCGTGATCAAATAAACGTTGTCTCCCCAAGTTCCGCTGCCTACACCCGCGACCCATTCGCGTACCTTTGTCCCCAAACGACTTGCAAAACTCTGGTCTGGCCAGGTGACTGTGATATCTACATTGATGGTAGACTGGGGATTATTGGCATCATTAGCACGCTGTCTCAAACGGCTCATGCTTCCAGCGATATTGATCTCGTTAACAAAGAAATTTTCAAAAGAAACACTGATCGTCTTGGTCGCAGCCTCCATATCCTTTGCATAGCTCATATAAATGATTCCGCTAAGCACATTACCGTTTGGCAATTCGCACCCATCGCCGAAGTCGATGGTCTTTTCTCTAGTGGTAGCAGTTACCACCGTTGTTATGGTCACGCAATCTGGAAGAAAATTAGAAGGAGACATCCCCGATCTCGAAGCAGGATCGGTACTTTCTAATTCATCATTGAAATACACGGTTTCTACGATACTGTTCACCTCATCGGTAGCAATATCGATCTGTGCATCACGTGCGGTAAGCTCTTGATCCAAAGTTGCCGCTGTTGGATCTTCCATCGCCACTTCTTCGTTGCTACAACTATAAAGTGCAACGATGGCCATTAAAGTCAAAAAAATAGACCTTTGCTTTTTGAAACTTGTCTTCATAACTCATGGTTTTTAATGTTATGGTTCTATGACAACTATTGTTACAAAAGGTTTAAAATGTTTCAAAAAAAATCTCCATGTTCAAAATAATTTCCTTTGTAAAAAAAGTTCTATATTTGCGCCTTGATAGAAAGCCTATCAGATACATAAAAATCATTTAAATAATATTGGCATGTATTTAACTAAAGAAGTTAAAGAGGGAATCTTCAAAAAGCACGGGAAGTCTGAGAAAGACACTGGGTCGGCAGAAGGTCAGATCGCGTTGTTTACGCACAGAATTAATCACTTAACCGAGCACTTGAAAAGAAATCGCAAAGATTTCGCTACCGAGCGCTCGCTAGTAAAAATGGTAGGTAAGCGTCGTAGCTTACTAGATTACTTGAAGCACAAAGATATTGAGAGATATCGTGCAATTGTTAAGGAACTAGGATTAAGAAAATAACTTTTTAAGGGGCTTCACGCCCCTTTTTTATTTTTATAAATAGATTTTTTAAGGACATCAACTAGAATAGAATTGTTCTAGCAGAAGTCCTTCACTAAAAAAATTGAACCTGATTCATGCAAAGACAAGGGTCAGGTCATATGAAAAAAAGCAATTTTATTAGTTTTTCATTGGGTACACAACAACTACACACAACAACACAACGCCCTTTGTTTAATTAATCAAAAGAAATTTATGATTCCACAAGTTTTTAGAGAGGTCATAGACCTAGGTGACGGTAGAGAAATCTCTATCGAAACTGGAAAATTAGCAAAACAGGCTCATGGTAGTGTTGTGGTGCAATCCGGAAAGTGTATGTTATTATGTACAGTAGTTTCCAATTACAAACAATCAGATGTCGATTTTTTACCTTTAACGGTTGATTATCGTGAAAAATTTGCTGCTGCCGGGCGTTATCCTGGTGGATTCTTTAAAAGAGAAGCGAGACCGAGTGATGGCGAAATACTCACGATGCGCTTAGTGGATCGCGTATTGCGTCCATTATTTCCAAAAGATTACCATTCAGAGACACAGGTGATGATTCAGTTAATGTCTCATGATGATGATGTGATGCCAGATGCGATGGCTGGATTGGCAGCTTCCGCTGCGATCCAATTGTCAGATTTCCCTTTTGAGTGCCCGATCTCTGAAGCAAGAGTTGGTCGTATCAATGGGGAGTTTATCATTAACCCAACACGGAGTCAATTAGAAGAATCCGATATCGATATGATGATCGGTGCTTCTGCTGATTCAGTGATGATGGTAGAAGGGGAAATGAATGAGATCTCTGAGGAGGAAATGACCGAAGCTATTAAGTTTGCCCATGAAGCCATCAAGGTACAATGTGCCGCTCAAGTAAAATTAGCAGAAGCCGTAGGCAAGAAAGAGGTACGTGAGTATGAAGGTGAAAGAGAAGATGAGGAGTTAGCAAAGAAGATTCATGAAATGGCATATGACAAGGTATATGCTGTGGCCAAAGCAGGTTCTTCAAAAAAAGAGCGCGGTATGGCGTTTGCTGAGATCAAAGAAGAGATCCTAGCCACCTTTACCGAAGAAGAACTAGAAGACATCGGAGGTTTGGTCTCCAAATATTACGCAAAAGCCGAAAAAGCTGCGATTCGTGATCTGACATTGAATGAAGGTTTGCGTTTGGATGGTCGTAAAACCGACGAAATTAGACCCATTTGGTGTGAGGTAGATTATTTGCCATCCACTCATGGTTCTTCGATATTTACCCGTGGGGAAACTCAAGCATTGGCTACAGTTACCCTAGGAACTTCGAGAGAGGCGAATCAAATAGATATGCCATCGTTTGAAGGTGAAGAGCGTTTCTACTTGCACTATAACTTCCCTCCTTTTTCTACTGGTGAAGCGCGACCAATTCGTGGAACATCACGTCGTGAAGTAGGACATGGTAATTTAGCGCAACGCGCTTTAAAAGGCATGGTCCCTGAAGATTGTCCTTACACCGTAAGAGTGGTGTCCGAGGTACTCGAAAGCAACGGATCCTCTTCTATGGCGACCGTTTGTTCTGGTACCATGGCGTTGATGGACGCCGGTGTACAATTGAAAAAACCTGTTTCTGGTATTGCCATGGGGTTGATCTCTGATACAGAGTCTGGAAAATATGCAGTACTCTCTGATATTCTTGGTGATGAGGACCACTTAGGCGATATGGACTTTAAAGTTACTGGTACTGCCGATGGTATTACGGCTTGTCAGATGGATATCAAGGTAAAAGGATTGTCGTACGAAATTCTTGTGAATGCACTTAAACAGGCTAGAGATGGACGTCTTCATATTTTGGAGAAACTAACTGATACCATTGCTGAGCCGAACGAAGATGTGAAGAGCCACGCTCCTAAAATGATCACCCGTCGTATTCCAAATGAGTTCATTGGAGCCTTGATCGGTCCTGGTGGAAAGGTCATTCAAGAACTTCAGAAAGAAACAGCGACGACGATCGTTATCAATGAGGACCCAGTTACCGAAGAAGGTGTTGTGGAAATCTTAGGAACCGGTCAGGATGGTATCGATGCGGTATTGGCGAAGATCGATTCATTGCTATTCAAACCAGAACGCGGTGAAACGTACGAAGTGAAGGTGATCAAGATCCTTGAATTTGGTGCGGTCGTAGAATATACGCAAGCTCCTGGGAATGAAGTGTTGCTTCATATCTCCGAATTGGCATGGGAACGGACCAACGAGGTGACCGATGTGGTGAATATGGGTGATGTCTTCGAGGTGAAATACTTCGGAATCGACCCTAAGACACGCAAGGATAAGGTATCGCGCAAGGCATTGTTGCCAAAACCTGAGGGCTATCAAGATAGACCACGCAGAGACAATAATCGCGGACGCGACAATAAGGGACGTGACAATCGCGGGCGTGACAACCGTCGTGATGATCGCAGACCAAAGGGAGAAAATAAGGAGGATTAGATCTTTCTTGTAATTGTAAAGGCGGGCGTTTGAAAATCAAACGCCCGCCTTAGTTTTTAAGAAACTCTTATCTATATTTAATTAAGTACAATTTTATGAGTTTCTTCTCTACGGTCAGAGACTATCTTTAGAATGTATATTCCTTTGACAAGCTTGGACGTCCTTACATTGGTCATACTTTCAACACTTCCCTCTAGCACTACTTTTTGATACATATCATAAAGAACATAAGTTGAAATGTCACCAGTGTCCTTCGCATTGTTTTTAGTTATAGTGAAATGTCCGGAACTAGGATTTGGATGCACCGAATACTCTTTCATGTCACTCTTCATTTCGCCGGTATCGGACCCCTCACCTTCGCCCCCACCATTGCCATTAGAGCAATCAACAAATTCAACCTCCTCACCATACCATTGGGAAGTGCCACAAGAGTTGGTTCTTCTAACTTCAAAAAGATACCATCCTGGCGATGGAGTATAACTCAAAGTTCCGAGATTCCCATTATAATAGGGGGAGGTGTAAACCACGTTCAAATTTGGATACTTTCTTAACCTGAACTGATATCTACTATCGGGAAGTTTTGGGAAAAACTCATACCTGTTTCCATTATGACTTGTACAAAAATAATATTCCCCATCGAATCCATTTTCAAATACCATTTGATCCACGGTAGCATGGCCAACCCAAAATTTCTTTGTGAAAGTCGCTCCATTAGAAAAAGTACCTTTGATCCAGCCCTCGCCATGACCAGTTGCACGTCGCTTTACGCTGATAGAATTTCCAGTTGAACCGATAACTTGTAAGTTATATGATGCTCTCCAAGAGCTGACCGCTCCCGGCAATGCACAACCATTGGTACCCATATCAACGCTGTAGGTCGTGGTGCTGTAACTACATAATAATTCTGGTCCCTCTAAAACATTGGGGTCTACAGGAAAATACGGTTCTTGTTCATTACCTGCCAACTCGGCCAATAACCAGTTGACACTCTGAGCATTAAAACTAGTGTGCTGAGTGTTCTTTTCGTGACCAAAATAAGAATCAAATGGCGTTAGATTACTACAGACCAAATTTCTATTCAATGCCTGATCCCAACTTCTATCCGGGCTCGAATGGCCTATTGCGGAAAATGATGAAATAAAAGAATGGGTCTCTTTAAGTTTTCTAGTCTCCCAATCAGCCCCTCCTAGAAGTGTTAAGATTCCCTCGATAATATTATCAAAAGCATCCGAAAAGCTTGTCCAAAAACTTCCTTGCGCATTTGGCGGATATGTACATGCTGCGCCATAATGCAATTCCTCCTGCCCGTTGAACCATCCACCAGAAACATTGTCCATATTTCCGCGAGAGTTGTTGTTGGTCATATAGATACTTTTATCATTGAACGCTTTTTTGAATCTGGAGATCTTACTTCGATTCCCCGTACCGGGTAAAAAGTAAGTTTCTATGCTTCCAATATGCGTATTGAAAGGATTTTGAAACGCTTTAAGCTCCAATGTCTTTTCACCATTATAAGCATATTTATCATTTACATAACCAGTATATGGATTCGAAAATCTTTTCGAGTTGTTCATCGCCCCATTGACCAACGCTATCTTTCTTAAATTCTGCGGATATCCCTTGGACCCGCTAAGGCCATTATTGAAGAGATTGTTGTAAAACCTGATAAATGATGGCGCGCCTCTAGAATACGAATATCCTTGGGACACCGTACGAGCATTTAAATGAGTATCGACGGGCAACGGGGTATTGAAAGGCCCTATGGGCAAGGTGTGATATTGCTCGATCAATTGTTGTTTGGCGGCAGGCGACCCCAATTGTTTCTCAACAAAATCTTCGGCAGCTTCCACCCCACTGCTGTACATTTGATTGATGACAGCCTGTAGCCCTAATGGGATATTCGCTCCGAGATGAGGACTGTCCACACTTATCCATAAACGTGTCTTGTGTTGCCACTGGGACTGTCCGGTTTGTTGATATTTCTTTTCCATATATGCCAGTGCATATCTAGAGATCTGCCCTCCCATGCTAGGCCCTACGATGACCAACTCTTCATTATAGCCATTTGCCTGAACACGCACATTTAAATCGCGAATAAGCCTTGTAAGTGCGAGCGCATTGCGTTCTATAAAATCTGCTCCTCCATCGATAGTTCTACCTCCCGATTGATATTTTGGGTGATTCACTATCACAACATCATATCCAAGTCCACGCAACCTCGGAATCAAATTTTGACCTCCATCTGTAGGCTGCATCAATTCTCTGATCGATCTGTGGCGCTCGGGCCTATACGTCCCACAATTTACATAGTGCTGGGCACAATCCGGGTCGTTCTCACAGTCACTATCCTCTATGCGCCTTTTGTCTTCTGGATCGAAACCGTCGATGATAATGACAGGCTTTCTCAATTTTGGATCAATGCCCTGGTTGGTTCTAAAATGAATTCTGTAGTCTATCCTTCCTCGTATTGCATTGGTTTCTTGGGAGTCCTCATATCCTTGAAAAGCTTGGTTAGGGTCTGCGACCTTGAATCCGTTTTCAATTTTTCCTGTGACTCTGGAATCTGACATTAGAGACGCATCGCTTTCTGAAATCACATAGATCTTTGTATTGAAATGTCTTTGAGACCCATCAGAGAGTATTGCCGAAAGTCTAATAATTTTTTCGCCCGTCTGATCATACTTTTGTTTGACTTCACTCTTAACGATTTTACCATTTTCAATGATGCTATGGGGAATACCATCTCCAAAATCGGCCGAGAAGCTTTTGACTTCTTTCATCGAATTATTGAACCAAAATCTCGCTGAGAAACGAAAGGTTATCACACTCCCTTTAGCTGCTTCCTTTAACGGTGAAACAATAAGGCTTGTATGACTTAAAAACGGAGGCTTATCCTTAGATTGTTCAAATTTACCCTTCTTCAATCGGAGTCCTCCTGCCTGTTCGTCTTCAGGGTTATAATTCAGTACCTCATAGTCGGCACTAATGATTCCAAAGTCAACAATATCATCGGCAGATGTGTTTCTGCTCAGATCGTCTTTCAACATTTTGGCTGAAATAAATTGGCTCCTATTCGAGGCGATATGAAGATCCAATAGCGCCTGTTTAAAATAATCATAAGTGACAGGGTCATCCTTTATCTCCGAATTGAATCTTTCCAAACTAGAAAAATTACCGGACCTATTCAATAGAATTCCAGAGTTTAAACGCGACTTGTCAAGATTCTCTATCATCTCGTCGATATTGCCTAACGACCTATCCTCTATTTCTATTTGGGAAAATGAAATCGCGAAACAGCAAAGCAGCAAGCTGAATGATAATAATTTTTTCATAATTGGTTGGTTTATGTTATTCAATAGGTTGGTTGATCTTTTATGGGCATGTACCTCAAAAAAGTCAATTTAAAGCTACCTCATATCTTTGAAAGGAATGTCCGAGATTATCCGATCTATTGAAATCTGGACGCTTTAAGAATATTCAGGACTGCTTTTCTCTAAAGGAAGAGGGAGTTTCTCCAGTAAATTTCTTAAACGAGGCGTAAAAGGTTGATCGTGAATTGAATCCACACTCAAGACCGATGGCCACATTCGTGTATTGAGCAAACGCTAGATCGGCCAATAGTCTTTTTGCCTTTTCCACTCTGTAGTGATTTATATAGTCTGAAAAGTTATAGTTGCTGTGGCTATTTATCTGTAGCGACAGATTGCTGGCACTTATCTTAAGTTCGTTGGCCAACATCTCCAAACTCAAAGATGGGTCCAAATATCTCTTTTCATTCAAAACATACGCATCCACTCTTTTGAAGAGCAGGCTTTTATCGGAACTCGATGCTGACCTTGTCATTTCTGTAAGATCTTTTTTCCCTTCTTTCGAATTATTTGCATTTAAACCTGCCAAATGACTTCGTAAAGAGATTCTGTCCTTGACCATATGATATCGAAAGAAACCCTGATAACCAATCCAGTAAAGCAAAATCGAACTACTAAGTCGTAATGGATAGTAGGTGTATGGCTGAGGAATGGCCTTGACAAAATTGTTCAGTAAAATGGCCCCTATCCAGAAAGCTACCACCACCAACCCCAAATACATGAAGCGTTTTATCCATGCAATATTATCGTATTGCAATATAAACTTGTAGGTCTGCTGGTACCTAAAAAGAATTATAAAGGCCTTCACGAAAATGAAAATACAATACACGGCATTTGCGATCTCCTCAATATTGTTGTAGATAGCTATATACTTGGTATTTTGACCCTGATTATAGTAGGAATAAACAATGATACCGGTGCGGGCCATTATTTCTATGATGAAGATGCTCAACGAAATTTTAATGAAGTCGTTAAAACGCTCTTGAATCTTAAGATAATTGATCAAAAAACCATAGAACATAGGAAATATAAGCATGTACCACGGTACAAGCAGATGTTTCAAATAGAAAAACGAAAAAATATGACCGCTTTCGATCAACCAAGCCTGAAGATTGTTCAGTGATAAGAAGAAGACCACAAAATTGAGATAAACGATGGTAACATCAACTTTCTTCTTGGAGAAAAAAGTTGCAATATTAAATATAAACCCTTGTATAACTCCAGCGAGCAAAAGAAAATTAAAGAAAGAGGTCATAGTTGGCTATTACACCATAAAAATAGGATTTTTAAAAAGATGAATTCTTTAAACTATGATGAACTTCCATCGGATAGATTTTCGTTTGAAAAGCAAAACGCTCAATGGTTCATTGAGCGTTTCTTTGCTATACTGGATAAGGCGTTTATCCATCGAGGCCACATTTATTTCTGTCTTCCCTTTGAACGTTGAAAATTATACTCTAAGAAAATCCCTCCATTAAAAAAGATGTTTTCGGGTGTAAATATAAATCCGCCTTCCACTCCCAATAAAGTGAGCTTTCTTAGCTTTATCAGATGAATCTTGGCCTTCAAAGGTAGCCCAATGGTCTTTGTAAAGTCAAAGCTGCTTTCACCATCTTTGCGTATTTGCTCTCGGATATCGACATAGGCAAGACCGAGTTGATACTCTAAACTCACCTTGTCAGTTCCTACTTCCCTGCCCCATAAAACTGAGAGCTCCTTAAAACCTTGATCATTCCAGTCACCTTCACCGTACAGATAGGATAGGGAAAAAATATCTTTATTGCGTATCACACTTACACTAGCGTTCAAATGGATTCCCTCGAATTCAGGATTAAAAAATAACCCAGCTTGATTGTCATCACTTTCACTGCTAAGAAGTGCCTGCCAAAAACCAAGCCCCACTTTCACCCCTCGAAACTGAAGAGAATTATTTGATGAAATATCTTGTGAAAAAGCTTGCGCCGTGAGCAAGAACATAGTGCCTAGGATGACACATCTAAATGTTGGTTTCATAATATTTTATTTTATTAGACCCCGCTAAAGTAGTTCCCCAGTTGTTTTGGATGTCCTGAATCTTCATATGACTAAGAATCAGGACATCATTTTCAGGTGTGGGCCTTTCTGTAATCCGTAGGAGTCTCACCCGTGAATTTCTTAAAAGCCGCGTAAAAGGCGGATTTCGAGTTGAAACCACACTCCAATCCAATGGCGACAATAGTATATTGTTCAAATTCTTCGTCTCCCAAGAAACGCTTGGCCTGCTCTACTCGAAAATTATTGATATAGTCCGAAAAGTTATAGGAACTGCAACTATTGATATGCGCGGATAGCTGTCCAGCACTCATATTCAATTCTTCAGCCAATGACTCAAGATTTAGATTGGGGTCGAGATACTTTTGTTCGCTAACCACGTGCATGTTTATGGCAAGAAAGGTTTGCTCTTGCTTATCACTCTTACAGGTTCGCTGAATGATGTCGTCGCTTTCTTTTTTAGAGGTGACTCGCAGTTTTGGCCCATCTGTCTCCCCCAAGCTTTTTCGTAGTAATATGCGATCGCTTACCACCATATATCTAAAGAACCCTTGATAGGATATCCAGTATAGCAATATCGAACTTGTAAGTCGCATTGGGTAGTACGAATAAGGATACTTAATAAAATCGGTGGCGTTGTTGATCACTATGGCAATTAACCAGCAGGCAACAACGATCGCCCCAATGCTCATAAATCGTTTGATCCAAAGAATATCATCATATCCCAATATGAACTTGTGAAGCTTTTCATGTTTGAAGAGCACCAAAAAGGTATTGACGAAAATAAAGACGCAATACACCGAATTAACCATCTCTTCGAAACTGTCGTATGCTTTGATCAAATGTGCATCGTTGATATCCTCTTGAAAGTGATACATATACCAGATGATGCCCGAATGTATTATGATCTCTACCCCAAAGAGCACAAAGGAAAACTTCAAGTACGTCTTTAACTTCTCTTCAATTTGAAAATAATACAACACAAACACGTGGAAAAGTGGAAAGATCGGCAGGTACCAAGGTAACATCAAATGCTTGGTAAAATAAAACGATTCCATATGGCCTTTGTCTATCAACCAGGCCTGTAGATTGTTCAACGATAAAAACAAGACGATCAAATTGAGGAAGATGATCGGCTTCTCAACTTTTTTTCGAGAGAAGAAAGTGGCTATGATAAAAACAAAACCCTGAAGGGCTCCTGCAATAAGAAGAAAATTAAAAAAAGAGGTCATCCTTAAGAATTAATCATAAATAGTGCTCTTACCGCTTAGATGGGACAACCAAAGAAAAACGCTTATATCTATCGATCACCATCTCTTCTATTATTGCACCGATGTACTAAAATAATCACAACCAAATAACAAGTATAAGGTTTTAAGAATTCTAAATCAACCTTGCGCAGTAAAACCGCACATCATTTTAATAAATCTAGGGTCATTTGATGCGACATCCAAAACCCGACCGACCATATAAAAAAATAAAAAAGTGAACTTCTTGTAACATTTTCTTCGACTTATACGTATAACCACATACGCTATGAGAATTAAAAAGTATTCACGTAACAAAAATCAGGAGAAAAATTAGATGAGACAGCTAAAAATTACGAAGCAGGTAACCAATAGGGAGACTGCATCGCTAGACAAATATTTGCAAGAAATTGGAAAAGTTGACCTGATCACCGCCGATGAAGAGGTGGAATTGGCGCAGCGGATCAAAGCTGGCGACCAACGTGCATTGGAGAAATTGACCAAGGCCAACCTTCGTTTTGTGGTATCTGTTGCTAAGCAATATCAAAATCAAGGGTTGACACTTCCCGATTTGATCAACGAAGGAAACTTAGGTTTGATCAAAGCAGCACAACGTTTTGACGAAACGCGTGGTTTCAAATTTATCTCGTACGCAGTATGGTGGATCCGTCAATCGATCCTTCAAGCATTGGCTGAGCAGTCTCGTATCGTTCGCCTACCATTGAACAAGATCGGTTCTATCAATAAGATCAACAAGACCTTCGCCTTCCTAGAGCAAGCTCACGAACGTACACCAAGTGCCGAAGAGATCGCGAAAGAGTTGGATATGACCGTTTCTGATGTGAAACAATCCATGAAGAATTCTGGTCGTCACGTATCGATGGATGCCCCATTGGTAGAAGGTGAGGATTCTAACCTGTACGACGTATTGCGTTCTGGTGAATCACCGAACCCAGATAAGGACCTGTTACACGAATCACTTCGTACAGAGATAGAGCGCGCTTTAGAAACATTGACTCCTAGAGAAGCTGATGTGATCCGCCTGTATTTTGGTCTTGGCAATCAACATCCAATGACATTGGAGGAAATTGGAGAAACTTTTGATCTTACTCGCGAGCGTGTTCGTCAAATAAAAGAGAAAGCGATTCGCAGATTAAAGCATACCTCTCGAAGCAAGATCTTGAAGACCTATTTAGGGTAATCACACGGCATTTTATATAAATTCATTTCGAATTTGTATATTGTGCATAGAAAATATTACAGCAACAACAGTTTATCATAACTGTTCGTTTTTTGATTGATGAATGGAACCTCGGCTGATTACCGGGGTTCTTTTTTAATAGAAACTTTTGCTTTCATTCCTGTGAACCCGCCTGTCGGCGATTAGGGACAGAAATCTCCCTTTAGTTCCATTCACATTTTCCATCACCAAAAAGGCATAAGATCGCAAGCCATTGAAATGTAGGTTCAAAATGCCTAATGCAACTCATAAATTTGCTGTATTTTTGTCGCTTAACAACACAACGACAATGACAAAATTGATTGCTCCTTCCATTCTGGCGGCAGACTTCGCCAATCTTCAACGCGACATCGAAATGGTAAATCAAAGTGAGGCCGATTGGTTTCATATCGACATCATGGATGGTGTTTTCGTGCCTAATATTTCCTTTGGGATGCCAGTTTTAAAGGCCATTTCTAAACACGCCAAAAAGACCATCGATGTACACCTGATGATCGCAGACCCCGATCGATATATTCAAACCTTTGCCGATCTTGGAGCCAATGTGCTCACCGTTCATTACGAGGCCTGCACGCATTTGCATAGAACCCTGCAAACGATCAAGGCCGCAGGGATGGAAGCGGGTGTTGCCTTAAATCCTCATACCAATGTGTCGCTATTGGAAGACGTGATCAAAGATATCGACCTGGTTTGTATCATGAGCGTAAACCCAGGGTTTGGCGGGCAAAAATTCATTCAAAATACCTATGACAAAGTTGCAAAGCTCAAAGAGATCATCGTAAAGCACAATGCCACTACAAAAATTGAGATAGATGGTGGCGTCAATGCCGACAATGCCGAAGCACTGGTTAATGCTGGTGCTGATGTCCTGGTCGCGGGAAGTTTTGTTTTTGGTAGTGCAGATCCTCTGGCGACCATCAAAGATCTAAAACAAAAGGTGAACTGATGAACCCTTTTGACCTGATCATCGTTGGCGGCGGTCCAATCGGAATTGCCTGTGCATTAGAAGCCAAGAAAAAGGGATTGTCACATTTGATCATCGAAAAAGGCTGTATCGCCAATTCACTATATAATTATCCATTGAATATGCAGTTCTTCTCCACTTCGGAGAAACTGGAGATCGATGATATCCCATTTATCAGTAAAGAGGCCAAACCAAAGCGGAATGAAGCCTTAGAGTATTACCGCAGGATCGTCACCTCCAACGAGCTGAACATTCACTTATTCGAAAAGGTGGAAGCGATCACCAAAGTCCTCGACACATTCGAGGTCGTCACTTCCAAGAGTGAATACAAGGCAAAGAACATTGTTATCGCCACCGGATTTTACGATCTGCCAAATCTTATAAATGTACCAGGTGAGGAACTCCCCAAAGTATCCCACTATTACAAAGACCCTCATTATTTTGCAAAACAAAAATTAGCGGTGATCGGCGCCAGCAATTCTGCAGTGGATGCCGCCCTTGAATGTTACCGAAAGGGTGCGGAGGTTACCATGGTGATCCGCGGACCAGAAATAGGCAAACGGGTCAAATATTGGGTGCGCCCTGATATTTTGAATCGGATCGAGGAAGGCAGTATCAAAGCATATTATAACAGTACTTTAAAAGAGATCTTGCCCAAAGCATTGATCATAGAAACCGAAGAAGGAATGATTAAGATTGAAAATGACCACGTCTTAGCACTCACGGGCTATATGCCAAACTTCGAGTTTCTAAGAAAATTGGGGGTTCATCTATCCGACGATGACAACTTATATCCTCAATACGATGAGAATACCATGGAAACCAATATCGAAGGGCTATATTTGGCAGGTGTAATCTGCGGTGGGATGGATACCCACCTATGGTTTATAGAAAACTCTAGGGTACATGCAGCGACCATCGTCAAGGCCATTTTAGAGAAGGTAGATAGATAGATAACTATCAATATCCTGCATAATCGAAATTGAGCATTCTTTTCACCTTTTCATAGACCTCTGGGAATTCTCTTCTAAATTCATTCGGTGTTTCTATGAAATTTTCCAACACAACCGCCACAAATTCAAATTTGTTGGTAAACGCGTAATCTCTGAAATAATCGCTCCCTTGAAGTTTAGTTCGCAGTTGTTCGTCTAAGAGCATCAACTCTAACTCTCTAAATCCGTCAGAGAAAATCGTGGAGCTTGTGTCTCTATTTTTTATACTGCTTAGATGAATGGCATGCGCGAACTCATGAATTCCCAAATTGCGATTGTCATTTTCTACATCAAATCCTTTTTTAAAATCTTCCCAAGAGAAAACCAATGCCTTGAACTTGGGATTGAACTCTCCAATATGATACTCGCCATTAAATCTCGAATAATACCGTGTTGGATAAATGATGATCTTTTCGACCAGGTCCAACATATACTCCCGCATCCCAAAAGTGAGCATGATCGCCGTAGCAGAGATCAAGATCTTCAGCTCATCGGTGATCTCTAAACCTTCTCGGCCCTCGAAGCTTTTTTCATTTAAAAAAGTAGCCAACCGATGTTCAAAAAATTCCTTGTTCCTAAAATCCAATTTGGTGAAAAATGGGAATCGTTGTTCTAGAATATACCGTTGTTGATTACTGATAGATGCCCTAAAAGGGTAAAAGTGTATGAAGAATGGCCTCCCACTTTTTCGCGCATATATGGTCTCTATAAACCTAAAACCATGATAGGATATGAGACATACGAGGAAACCGGCTAGAAAATAAGCAAAATACATAATTCTATGTTTGGGGCAACTAACGGTTAAAGAATGAAACTAATTAAATAAGGCCAATAATTCAAACGTATTAACTTTATTTTTATGATTCGCGAGGAAAAAAAACCGCCTGGAGAAGATCCAGGCGGCGTAATAACTGCGATAGGTATTACCATACGGTAATTATTTGCCCCAAACCTAAAAAGCAGCTACACTTATAGTTGATGCAAATATAGGATCCTTTTTTAAACTACGAGCCAAACTGCATAAATTATCGGTGATTGTCATCAATATATCGATAACAGGTAAATCTTAATGTTTTTATCAGAGCGTCACAACATTTTGAAAATCTGAAAAATCCTCCCTAGTCCCTCCTACAAACAAGGCGAAAACAATACGATTCATCGTCATTTTTTATCACTTGATGAGCTTTCTGAATATGGTTTTACCATTATCCAGTTTCAGATTGAGAATAAATATGCCTCGCGATAATCCAGGAACAAAGTACCGGCGCTCTTCGAAGACATTTTGAAAGACCTTTTTCCCTGATATGTCATATAATTCCAATACTCCTGTATCTTCAATATCCGTATCAACGATAAGTGAGTGATCATCGAAGGATACCGATACTCGTGGATTATCATTCTGGAACATATCATCCTCTACGCCCAAAACGCTGGTATCTTGAAAGTTCAGCACAAATCTTTCATTATTCTCTTGAACCGATGTATTAAAAAGATAACCTCCCGCTCTAAGGTCTGCGAACACACCGAGTTCTTTGTCTTCAAGAATGACCTCCACTTCTTCATTTAGATAATGAAGGTCGATCTCGATCGTAAAATTTCCAGCGGTCGCAGTTTTAAATCCCAATGGGATGGAAACATCCTCCCCATTGAGTTCCGCCCTCGCCTGAATAGCTAATTTCCTGTCAACTAATAATGAGTAAAACTGTAGCAGATAACCCTCATCCAAATAGCGACCATCGTATTTTTCGTCATAGCCATTGGTAGCCTCCTCCAATAAACCCAACAACAAGGTGCTGGTTCTATCTGCGTTGGACAACTTTAGCCAAATTCGTCCATCCAAATCGGACGTTCTATCATCACTTCGGAAAAACTGACTGTTATTGGAAACCACTCTGTGTGTATTCTTAAAGGTCAAAGTGCCAGGTTGAAGGGATTCGGTAAATACCCCTTGGGCAGTTGAAATAAATTCGGTGGCTCCTGGCGGATTCGAGCCTGTGCTATTAAAGGTGATATAATCAGATTCTTGATTGTTGGCCCCTGTGACGGTTTGGTTCCAATAGTACATGGTTCCAGTAATTACATCAGAATTGTCTTCATAAAGCTTGAACCAATCGATTGCCGAAGCGTAGGGATTTCCTATAAGATTAAAATTATCGGTTGGACTATTAAAGTAAATGGGCAAATCGATAATTCCATTATTCAATCTTCCTCCAAAGGTCCTTGTCTGTGTACCGGCCATATCATCTGGCCGAACAAAAATTCCCTCACCTGGGATCATGGCGTAGCTTCCGCCTCGCTCTACATAAACTCCTGGGTTGGCACTCGCATCCCAAGAAAATGCTCGAATCGGCCCTGCAAAGACTTGACCCAGTGTTGCTTCTGCCGAGAAAACTGGTGTTGACCAAATGGAGAAAAAGTCAGCGCTTGGATAATTGGGAGAATCCCTAACTACAAAAAAGGTTCCGCTTCCAGCAATGGCATCACAGTTGTTGTACAACAAGGAACCATCGTCGGTAACGGTGATCAGACCATTATTAGTTAGATCATAGTACACATTTAGTGTTCCTCCAGGACTGATTTCCAATTGAACCCCTGTAACAACGGTAAGCTCTCCTATCCTTATCTCAGAAGCGATTTCCGGATAGTTTCCCGAAAGAGGAATAGTAATCTTCTCCAACTTATTAGATAGTGGTGCGCTGCCCCCTACCCAATTGCTCCCTGTATTCCAATCCGTGCCTGTAGCACCCGACCAGGTGTAGGTTACATTGTTTCCATTACCTTCAACAGAAGCACTCAGCGTGGTGAGACCATTTGGAACATAGGTCAGATCTCCTGCATCTAAATACGCAACAAGGTCAGTCCCTGAAATCAAAAGGGACTCTTTGTTGTTATCGATCTCTGTTTGCGTTCTAGGAGTGTTCCATATTCTGAAGAGTGAAAGGTCGCCGTTGAAGTTATACGCATTGGCGTCGCTGGCGCCGAAAGTTCCATTATAGGTTTCGGCAGTCGAACCTCCCACCGAGCTGGCCGTCCAGGTCGTTCCCGATGGAAAACGAAGGTTCCCCCCATTATGTCCAATACTGATGTTACCGCTCCGATTATTGACCTGCGTGCCTATTTGATCATCTTGAAGTACTCCATCCAAATACCACCGAAAGTCGACATCGGTACCAGTGTCACTTAATACCAAAGCAACGTGATGCCAAGTATCTACCGCTAATGTTCCTATACCAGACCTAAATAGCCTTCTATTTCCAACTGCACCCGCATTGCTGCGATACGCTCCTAAGTACAATTGATCATTCTCTAGGTAGAAATATAACGCATGAAGTTGACTCCCCTCTTCATATATCACTTGCCGAGTAGTAATGTCCGAGGCTTTGAACCAAAATTCGACCGTTCTGTTTCGTGTATTTTGTAAATTTATAGCGTCGGTATTCGGAATGGTGATATGATCATCCGTACCGTTCAAATGGAAGTCGATGCCACATGGTTGAGCGTAAATCGTCAACATTCCCAAACTAAAAATAAGGAGTAAATGTACTTTCTTCATATCCACTACAATTAATTATTAAAAAGGATAAATGCGTTCAATAGGGAGAAAGTCGGGGAAGTCTATTTGTAGGAAGTTCGATCAAACGTTGAGACTCTTCGTTTAAATACATACATTTGATACAAAATTATTAAAAAAAACGTACAAAAACCTCTTTATCAGCAATATATTATATGAATGTCTTAACATCACCATTTGAAACCGCTTTTAGCACTGCACCATTTTCCAAAATAAAGACAACCGATTTCCTGCCCGCGATAAAAACGGAAATTACAAAGGCGAAGATCGAGATCGAAGAGATCACCTCTAATACAGCACCAGCTTCGTTCGAAAACACCATTGAAGCACTCGAATTCTCGGGTGAACAGTTAGATCGAATCACCAGTATTTTCTTTAATCTTAACAGCGCTGAGACAAACGAGGAGATTCAAAAGATAGCACAGGAGGTATCGCCGATGTTATCGGAGTTTGCAAATGATATTAGGCTCAACGAGAAATTGTTTGAAAGAGTTAAGGCGATTTATGAGCATAGAGCATCCTTACATCTTACCAAGGAACAAGCGACCTTGCTTGACAAGAAGTACAAGAGTTTTTCTAGAAATGGTGCCAATTTACCAGAAGAGAAGAAACAAAAACTACGAGAAATTGATAAAGAATTGTCAAAATTGAGCTTACAATTTGGTGAGAATGTCCTTGCCGAGACCAATAAGTACGAGCTTCATATCACCGATGAAAGCGATCTTTCTGGTTTGCCCGATGGCGCAATTGAAGCCGCTGCAGCCCTCGCAAAGAACAAGGAAAAGGAAGGATGGGTCTTTACATTGGATTATCCCAGTTACATTCCATTTATGACCTACGCCGATAATCGGGAATTACGTGAAGAATTATCCTTGGCATTCGGAAGCAAAGGTTTTCATGAGGATGCGTTGGATAATCAGAAAATTGTACTGAGAATTGCAGCGTTACGCCACCAAAGAGCTCAGCTTCTCGGTTATGAAACACACGCACATTTTGTACTCGAAGAGCGCATGGCCGAGACACCAGAAAAAGTAACATCATTTTTGCATGACCTTTTAAAAAAGGCAAAGCCAGCTGCAGAACGCGAATTTGCACAACTTCAAAACTTTGCCAAGGAACTAGACGGAATAGACCAGTTACAAAAGTGGGATGGTGCCTATTATTCCGAAAGGTTGAAACAAAAATTATTTGACCTGGATGATGAAAAACTAAAACCTTATTTTAAGTTAGAAAATGTCGTCGATGGAGTATTTGGAGTTGCCAAAAAGCTCTTCGGCCTAAATTTCGAGGAGATCTCGGATATCGACATCTACCATCCAGAGGTGAAAACTTATAAGGTGACCGATGAGAAAGGTGCATTCATTTCGATATTATATGCGGATTTTCATCCGAGACCCGGAAAACGTAACGGAGCTTGGATGACGAGCTACAAGCCACAAATGATCAAAGATGGCCAAAACGAGCGTCCCCACATTTCCATTGTTTGTAATTTCACAAAACCTACCGAAACCAAACCTTCTTTGCTAACCTTTAACGAGGTCACGACCTTATTTCACGAATTCGGTCATGCCTTGCATGGGATGTTGGCAAACACCACCTACCCTAGCCTGAGTGGCACTAGCGTTTATTGGGACTTTGTAGAACTACCGAGCCAAGTATTGGAGAATTGGTGTTATGAAAAAGAGGCCCTAGAACTTTTTGCCAAGCACTACGAGACAGGCGAGGTCATCCCAATGGAATATGTTAAAAAAATAAAGGAGTCCTCCACCTTTATGGAAGGAATGCAAACACTGCGTCAGATAAGCTTTGGACTGCTAGACATGAGTTGGCATGGAACGGACCCTTCCAATATCAAGGATGTAAAGGCATACGAGCAAGCGGCTTTTTCTAGCACCAAACTGTATCCTGAAACGCCTCAGACATGCATGAGTACTGCCTTTTCACATATTTTCCAAGGTGGCTACTCTTCTGGGTACTACAGTTACAAATGGGCAGAAGTGCTGGATGCAGATGCTTTTGAATTTTTTAAGGAAGAAGGGATCTTCAATAAGACCGTGGCTAACAAATTTAAAGAAAATGTGCTCTCTAAAGGAGGTACAGAAAACCCGATGGAACTTTATAGACGCTTTAGAGGTAAAGCACCTCAACCCGAAGCCTTGTTAAGACGTGCTGGTCTAATAGAGAGAAAATAATGTACTATTATTGGTCCTTTACAATGGGCCTATTGGCTTCTTCCCAAGCCATAAGACCTCCTTTTAGGTTAATGATGTATCGAAAGCCTAAAGAATCCATCTGAGTGGCAGCTTTCGCACTTCTTTTTCCCGAACGGCAATAAATATAGATAGGTGTTTGTTTGTCATATGTAGAAATATCCTTCGCGAAGTCGTCGTTAAAATAATCGATGTTAGCGGCACCAGCGATGTGCCCATCAGCATATTCTTCAGGGGTTCTCACATCGACCAATGTAACATTTTTAGTCGTGTTATTTGCAAAATTTTCAACATCGAGCATGGTGATCCCAACAGGATATTGCGCCTTGCAACTTAACAAAAGTAGCCCTAGTATGAGTAGTGAGCGTTTCATGAGAACATCTTTTTCCTAAAGTTACAAATTCTATCAGTCAAAATAAAACTTTCAATAATTTTTGAAAGTTTAAAATTTATCTTATATTTGTTGTATGGAATTCAAGGACGCAAAGAACAAATTCATACAAACATGGGGAGCCCTCGGCTCTCAATGGGGAATCAATAAGACCATGGCACAGATTCATGCATTGTTGATGATATCGGACGATCTGCTTTCCATGGAAGACATTATGGAGGAACTGCATATTTCTCGAGGAAATGCAAGCATGAACCTTCGCGGACTCATCGATTGGGGAATTGTTTTCAAGGAGTACAAACCTGGAGAACGCAAAGAATTCTTTTCCGCTGAGAAGAATATAGACGAATTGGCCAGAAAGATAGCGAGAGAGCGAAGTAAGCGGGAGATAAAACCAGCCATTAGAGTGCTAAAGGAGGTCTCGCAGATTGATGATGAGAACAATTATGAAGCTAAAGTCTTTAAAGATAAGACCGCAGAACTCTATGATTTTGTCTCAAGAGCCGACAATATGATGGAAAAGATCACCGAACAAAAAGAAAATTGGGTCACAAAGACCATATTCAAGTTAATGTCTTGATATATTTTTTAATTATATATTTCAATAATTATTGAAAGTTTAAAACATTTAATCATGAAAACCCTGTTCAGAATCAACGCAGTACTTTATTTTATCACCTTAGGCCTTTATCTCACCCTCTCTTTGGGCATGTTGGCGCAGATCGTTCTGGGAATCGTTCAAGTCCTTTCCGCGGCCTTCATCATTTATAAATTCAAAGGTTTTCCAAAGAAGGTCTTTAACGAACTTAGGATCTACTTTTTGGCCGTCGCGTTGGATGGGCTGACCTTTGCCACTATTGCTAATATGGAAATAAACAGCTATCTGCCATTTATGTTGACGCTCTTTGTATTTCCCATGTTGATCGCCACCTTTTTTGTACACATCACCCACAAATTATATAAAGCGAAAACAATCGAAGACCAGATCGATGAAATTGATATGCTGGGCATTTAGAAAAGTTACTTGATCGTCTTCTAATCCTATTCTGAAAGTATGAAAACACTAACCGATCATACCCTTATCTATGACAAAGACTGCCCTATGTGCGTCGGCTATACCTCAGCATTTATAAAGACCGGTATGCTAGATAATAACGGACGGGAAGCATTTTCTGAAATGAGTTCGCAGACCCAAGCTGTTTTAAGTATTGAAAAGGCGGCTGATGAGATCGCTTTGGTAGACCGCACTACGGGAAATGTACTTTACGGTATAGACAGCATGCTCAAGGTCATAGGGAATGCCATCCCTTTAGTGGCCATTGTCGGACACTGGCGACCGATCAATTTTCTATTGAAAAAAATATACAAGTTCATTTCTTACAATAGGAAGGTCATTATTCCTAACATGCCAAGACCTAATAACACATTACAATGTGTCCCTACCTTCAACTATACCTATCGCTGGTTGTTTATTATCGTTGCTACGATATTCACAGGTCTTATTTTGAACAGCTATGGGAATGTATTAGCAGCATTCCTTCCAACGGCTGGATTATCGAGAGAGTTGTCGATTGCTTCAGGACAAATTGCTTTCCAAGCACTCATCTTACAATCCTTTAGTAGAAAAACGATTGTGAACTACTTAGGAAACATGACGACTATCTCACTTGGCGGGTCTTTGCTGCTAAGCGTCTATCTACTATTCAACAGCTTTATTTCTCTAACACCATTTATCGGATTGCTTTGGTTTGGAATCGTCTTCACTCTCATGCTAATAGAACATATTAGGAGGGTGAAACTACTGGGATTACCATCACTGTTAACAATCAGCTGGGTATTGTACAGATGTTTAGTTCTAATTTTAATCTATTTTGATAGCTATCATTGAATTCCCGCTCCGAGGACTCGGGACAGGAATGACAAAATAATCGACTTATGAACAACATAGTCATCGCAGCTGGCACCGGATTTTTAGGGAAGGTCCTTACCTCCTACTTCAAGGATAAGGTCGAGACCATTATTATTCTCACTAGAGGCAAAACGGTCAAGAGAGATAACGTACAGTTCCTACATTGGGACGCAAAGACCCTTGGTGACTGGTCAAATGCCTTGAACGATGCAGATGCGCTGATCAACCTCGCAGGAAAATCAGTAGATTGTCGTTACAACGAGAAGAACAAAAAGGACATCTTAACGTCGAGAGTCGATAGCACTCGTATTCTGTCTACGGCTATCGACCAATGCACGAGCCCACCAAAAGTTTGGCTTAATTCTTCCACAGCTACCATATACAGACATTCGACGGACAAGCAGATGGATGAATACAAGGGTGAGATCGGTGACGATTTCTCTATGAATGTTGCCAAATCCTGGGAGCGAGCCTTCTTTGAGGCGGAAAATTCTGGAGTAAGAAAAGTGGCTCTTCGCACATCAATTGTACTAGGAAAAGATGGAGGCGCATTTGTGCCGATAAAAAAACTCACACAGTTCGGTTTGGGTGGCAAACAAGGTGATGGACACCAAAAAGTAAGTTGGTTACATGAGCTGGACTTCGCCCGTGCCATAGAATTCATCATTGAAAAGAAAAGTATTGAAGGTGTCATCAATTTGGTAGCTCCTAGACCTACCGATAATAAGACGCTTATGAAAGTCTTACGTAAATCCTTGGGAATGCCCATCGGTATCCCTACTCCCGAGTGGTTGCTTCACATTGGTGCCCGTATCATTAGAACAGAACCAGAACTTGTCCTCAAAAGTAGAAATGTCATCCCAAGACGTCTACAGGAAGCTGGATTTGAACATTCTTACCCAAACTTGGAGTTAGCGATAAGATCACTTACCAAAAACTAAATAAAGACACTATGGATATTCTAGCCGATTGGGAAAAGATCCGCATCCACTTCAGTAAAAGCTTTAGGCGCAACCTACATGTTGCGATCGCTTCGGTAGATGCAGAGAACAATCCGACCACTACTCCTGTGGGCTCACTCTTCCTAAATGCCGACCAAACGGGATTCTATTTCGAAAAATTCGTAACAAAACTGCCCGTAAATGCAACGACCAACAATAAGATATGCGTCCTCGGCGTCAACAGCAACCGATGGTTATGGATACGGTCGCTGTACGAAGGACGATTTAGACAGTATCCAGCACTAAAGTTGTATGGCGAACTCGGGGCGCTCAAGAAAGCCTCCGATGCTCAAATCAGGGCACTCGCTCGAAGAGTGCGCAGAACCAAAGACCTAAAAGGTCATAAGTATCTATGGGACGATATGATCTATGTGCGAGAAGTGACCTTTACCAAAGCCGAAAAAATAAATTTGGGAAAAATGACCAGAGGGTTATAGCAAATTTCTCTACTACAAAATAATCGAATTAAAGTCATCAAGCGGCGTTTGAAAACCCAGTTGATACGATAAATGGTTAGTTTTTCGTTACTTTTGAATAAAAAATAACAGCTATAACCCAATGCCACAACATCAGTTAGACCCTAATACTTGGATAGACCGTTATGCCGACTATCTATTTAACTATACTATTGTACGGGTAAAAGACAGGGAAACCGCCGAAGATCTGGTGCAGGAAACCTTCTTGGCGGGTCTCAAGTCTATGGAGAACTTTAAAGGAGAGGCCTCAGAAAGAACTTGGTTGATATCGATTTTGAAACGAAAGATCATCGACCACTATCGCAAGATCAATTCGAAAAAAGGGCAGGCCGAAGTCCGAATGAGTTATAATTCCGATTCAGAGTCAGAAGGAGATTGGCTCGAAGAACGTGTTGCCGATAAATTTGATCTGAATGCCGAAGATAGTATGCAAAACGAGGAGTTGGGCCTAGCAATTGAGGATTGTATCGGTAAGTTACCAGAAAAACAATCGACCATATTCAAGATGAAGACCATACAAGGGTACGACACCGAAGTTATCTGTAATGAATTGAACATCACCCCGTCTAACCTCTGGGTCATTATACATAGAGCCAGAACCGCATTGATGGGTTGTTTAGAGGAAAGTTGGTTTTAAAAAAGAACAAAGATTGAATGATAAGATGAGTACTAAAAAGAGTTTTTTATTTATTAGTTGCGACGAAGCAAAGCAGATCTGCGATAAGAGCCAATACGGCGAAGCTACCGTTTGGGAAAAAGTGAAGCTGAACATTCGTCTTTCTTGGTGTAAAATTACACGCGCCTACAGCCGTCGCAATGCCAAGCTCACACAATTGGTAAACAAGGCCCATCTAGATAGTCTAGAGCCAGAATGTAAAGACCGAATGAGAAAAAAGTTACAAGAAGAACTTTCCAAGTAATTAATTGAAATATAACAAGAGGAGCATCCAAATGACAGGAATGCTCTCGACAAAAAAACCACTGTAATAGGTGGTTTGTTCTTTTCGTGCAAACACCAAAAAGAGCGCAGATATCAATACAATCACCATATTCACCAGCATTTCCCGCTCATATATGTCATTCTTCAAAAAACTTAAAAGGTAGAAGCTGAATAGCAAGCTAATCCCTAAAATCTTTGTTTTTCTAACACCGATCCGCTGTGGGATCGTCGCCAAGGCCAAACTATCAAAACTTAGGTCCCTGATCTCAAATGGCAACGTGATCACCAATACGAACAAAAACCGCTGTATGAGTTCGATCATCAGATCAGCTGTAAAACCCACTCCGCTATTCACTAAAGGAAGCCATACAGTAGTTGCTGCCCAGCACAGAGCCACAATGTATATTTTTAAACCCGATAGCATGCGCATACTTTTAGACCTTGGCAAAAAGGGTAAGATGTACAGCAAACTGATCAAGCCGATACCAGCAGCCCATAGCAAAGTGCCTATAGATAAACGCACCGCATAAAATACTGTGAGTCCAAAGGCGACAAAGCTCAAGACCTGTATCCAACGAACATAGGTCGTCCTTACAACAAAAAATTTCTTAGCATTACTGCCATACTTGATAAAGTTATAGCTCACAATGCTGCCATAAAATATAAAATAGCACAACGCCTCGCCATACAAAATGTTGAAGCTTTCTAAGGTAATCCTGACCAAGGCATATATCGCTAAGGCCACATGGATACTGCTGTCCAAATAAAAGTTAAAAATTTGCTTTAACCAGCGCATTCAACAAAGTTATATCAAAGTGTTCATAACCCTGTATTTTCGTTAAAAACTTTAACTTTCACAACCGTTACGAAAACGTTTTAATAACATTTTAAATACGTATTTTTGACACGCTAAAACACAACTTTATTTGCTATAATGAGAACTGATTCTTTTGCACTTCGTCATATTGGGACAACAGAGAAAGATCTACCACATATGCTAAAGACCATTGGTGTCGACTCCTTAGACCAACTGATCTATGAAACCGTTCCAGACAACATTGTACTTAAAAAGGAAATGGACTTGCCGTCTGCATTGAGCGAGCATGAGTTTTTGAGCCATATCTATCAGCTCAGCCTTAAGAATAAAGTAAATAGATCCTACATTGGTCTTGGATATCATGAGGCGATCACCCCTGCGGTCATCCAACGAAATATTCTAGAGAACCCTGGGTGGTACACGGCCTACACGCCCTATCAGGCCGAGATAGCGCAAGGACGTTTAGAGGCTTTGCTCAACTATCAAACCATGATCACCGACCTTACTGGAATGGAATTGGCCAATGCCTCGCTTTTGGATGAAAGCACAGCAGCTGCAGAAGCAATGGGAATGTTGTTCTCGGTGCGCTCGCGAGAGCAAAAAAAGAATGAAGCGGTCAAATTCTTCGTATCGGAAGAAATACTCCCACAAACCCTCTCACTTCTTAAGACAAGAGCCATACCCCTCGGCATCGAATTGGTCGTTGGGAACCATCAAGCTTTTGATTTCTCAGCTGAGTTTTTTGGCGCCATTCTACAATACCCTGGCAAATATGGACAGCTATTTGACTATGCAGATTTTGCGGGGAAAGCAAAGGAAAAAAATATCAAAGTCGCCGTCGCAGCGGATATTTTGAGCCTTGTATTGCTTGAAGCTCCAGGTAAATGGGGTGCCGATGTAGTGGTCGGAACCACTCAGCGTTTTGGCATTCCACTAGGTTACGGTGGTCCACACGCGGCATACTTTGCAACCAAGGAGGAGTACAAACGAAATATACCAGGGAGGATCATCGGAGTTACAAAAGATACCGATGGCAATCGCGCCTTACGAATGGCCCTTCAAACAAGAGAGCAACATATAAAACGTGATAAGGCAACCTCCAATATCTGCACCGCGCAAGTGTTGCTTGCAGTGATGGCAGGAATGTATGCTGTATATCACGGTCCCGAAGGATTGAAGTACATCGCAAAAAAGGTACATCAGAGCGCCACTGCCCTGACAGACGCTTTGGAAAAATTAGGATTTTATCAAGCCAACACGGCCTATTTTGATACGATCCAGGTCAAAACCAATGCAGCAGCAGTGAAGCTGAAAGCGGAGGTCAAAGACATCAATTTCCTGTATATCGATGATGAGACCGTTGGGATTGCTATTAATGAGGCGACCACGTTAAAGGATCTGAATGATATTGTTTCGGTTTTTGCCGAAGCCATTGGAAAAGACCCTATTTTGATCGAATCCCTGAATGGTGGAAATGCGATCATCGATTCGGTAGCGAGGAGCAGTGATTTTATGACCAATGAGATCTTTAATCGCTACCATTCCGAGACCGAATTGATGCGTTATATCAAAAAACTAGAAAGAAAGGACCTTTCGCTCAATCATTCCATGATCTCTTTAGGCTCTTGCACAATGAAGCTGAATGCTGCGGCTGAAATGCTTTCATTGAGCAATCCGCAATGGGGCAATATTCATCCCTTTGCTCCACTTTCTCAGGTCGAAGGCTATCAGAGCATGCTAAAACGCCTAGAGGAACAACTAAATGAGATCACTGGATTTTCGGGCACCTCGTTACAACCAAACTCTGGGGCTCAAGGTGAGTTTGCTGGGTTGATGGTGATACGAGCGTATCATCATTCTCGAGGCGACCTTGAAAGAAATATTTGCTTGGTTCCTGCATCGGCGCATGGCACCAACCCAGCATCGGCGGTGATGGCCGGTATGAAAGTGGTCGTTACCAAGACCGCTGAGAATGGCAACATCGATGTTGATGACCTTCGTGAAAAAGCGGAGAAATACAAAGATCATCTCGCAGCATTGATGGTCACATATCCGTCCACACATGGCGTATTTGAATCTTCGATTCAAGAGATCACCAAGATCATTCACGATAATGGAGGGCAGGTATATATGGATGGTGCCAATATGAATGCCCAGGTAGGACTTACAAATCCGGCCACCATTGGTGCCGATGTATGTCACCTTAATTTGCACAAAACATTTGCTATTCCACATGGTGGTGGTGGGCCGGGTGTTGGCCCGATCTGTGTCGCAGAACATCTAGTGCCCTTTTTACCGAGTAACCCAGTAGTGACCACAGGTGGCGACCAAGCGATCACAGCCATTTCAGCCGCTCCTTGGGGAAGCGCATTGGCATGCCTTATCTCGTACGGATATATTACGATGCTAGGCGCAGAAGGATTGAAAAAGGCAACCATTTATGCCATCTTAAATGCCAATTACATCAAAGACCGCTTAGAGGGTCATTATGAAGTTCTCTATAAAGGAGAACGCGGTCGTGCTGCGCACGAAATGATCATCGATTGCCGTCCATTTAAAGAGCACGGTATCGAAGTCGTGGACATCGCCAAGAGATTGATGGACTATGGTTTTCACGCGCCTACGGTATCTTTTCCGGTCGCAGGTACGATGATGATAGAACCTACGGAAAGTGAGAGCCTTACAGAATTGGACCGTTTTTGTGATGCCATGATCTCTATAAGAAAGGAGATCGCAGAGGCGAGCAAAGAAGACGGAAACAATGTGTTGAAGAACGCTCCGCATACACAGGTAATGCTGACTTCTGATACTTGGGATCTTCCTTACAGCAGGCAAAAAGCTGCTTTTCCATTAGACTTTGTATCAGATAATAAGTTTTGGCCAAGTGTGCGCCGTGTAGATGACGCCTATGGCGACCGTAACTTGATATGCACCTGTGCGCCTATCGAAGAATATATGGAAGCTTAGTCATTCTTTGATGAATAAGGCAAAGGATATTATTGAAAAACTGCAGTTGCAGCCACATCCTGAAGGAGGCTACTTTAGGGAGACCTACAGAAGTGCAGGCGTCATCACCGAAGAGAATTTAGGTGAAAGCTACCAAGGTAGTCGGAACTATTGCACCTGCATCTACTTTCTGCTGACGTCAGATAACTTCTCTGCCTTTCATCGAATTAACCAGGACGAGATATGGCACTTTTATGATGGTGCTCCGATTCTCTTACACCTAATTGCACCTAATGGTCGTTACAGCAGTATCACTATCGGCAATGCGCTCGAAAAAGCTCAAGTCCCACAATTCATTGTGCCAGGAGGCCATTGGTTCGCTGCCGAAGTGCCTACAGAAAACACCTTCAGTTTGGTAGGTTGTACGGTATCACCTGGATTTGATTTTCAAGATTTTGACCTGCCAATGCGGCAAATGCTAGTGGAAAAATTCCCTCAACACAAAGCCATCATCACAAAACTGACGCATGCTTAATCATCTTTTGGTTTTCTTGGCAACACTTCCTCTGGAAACGGGAAAAGAATAGTTGAATTCTTCTCGGCCGCGATATTAGAAAGTGTTTGATAAAGTCGCAACTTGATCGCCGAGGGCGATTGGTCGATCAATTTACCCGCTTCCAATAATTTCCCTGCGGCTTGTTCCTCGGCCAATGCCAAAATGATACGTGCCCTGCGCGATCGCTCGGCTTCGGCCTGGTTGGCCATCATACGTTTCATATTTTCTGGCAGTTGAATATCCTTGATCTTCACGTCGATGATGTCTATCCCCCATTCGCTGGTCTCTTGAACCACAATAGCCTTGATGTTCTTACCCATTTCTTCGCGCTTAGATAAGATCGTATCCAACTCAACCTTTCCGCATACATCTCGCAAGGCGGCCTGAGAAAGCTGTGTGATCGCAAATCTATATTCTTCCACCTCTAGAACGGCTTTTTCTGGATCGTTGATCTTAAAGAAGACAACACCGTCAATACTACACGGAACATTATCCTCTGTCATCACTTCTTGCGAAACAATGTTGATCGTTATCACTCGGATATCCACTATTTGAATCGTTTCAATGATCGGAATGATCCATCGAAAACCAGGCTTAAGGATCTTTACATATTTTCCAAATCTAAATTTTAAGGCTCTTTTGTATTCAAATATGACACGTATTCCTGTCAATAGAAATACAACGAATAGGACACTGATAATTGTTATAGGGTTCATACTATTTTGTTTGATGATTAGGAATAAGAAAACAGACGGTAAAAGTGCTGGTTAAAGCCATTTTATGAGGTTCCAACCAAAAGCGCTAGGTTCGTTTCATTAAAGACAAAAGGATCTTGGATTGATAAAGGGGATTCTCTTAAAGTTACGAAAATTAAGGCGGGCATGGAAACGATTGGACAGCTAATTGGTTTGGCAAATAATTCGACTAAAATAGCAACACGTCTAAAAAAAATGCAACACATCGTCAAGTATGGTCATTACCAAAAATAGTTTCTATTTTATAGCAGATAAAACCTCCCTTTCATGAAACATCCGATTCGAATCACATTCCTTTTTATCGTTTTCTCTTCGATCACTATTGCTCAGAGCAATCTTCCAAACGGCATCTGGTATGGTGGTGAGGGTGCATTTAGCTATGGAAACGCCAATGGCGTTTATATCTTTCAAGATGGCATGATATATAGAGCAGGTCTGATGAAAGATAAAGGACGATACGACATATGGACAAAAAATGATGAAAATACGGCGAAATATAATTTCAAAGAGGCAAGCCTTACCAACAACAACAATAGTAGCCATACTTGGATCAACACCTGTGATGGATGTCCATGGACGGAAACCCAGACTGGAAATTTCTTTTATCATGGCAATCCCTACATCTTAGAATATTCTTGGAAACGCTCGGTGAATAACAACAAGTCTCAAGATTGTTTCGACGAAAATGAGAACTGCTTTACAAAAAATGCTAAAGGATTTGCACGATTGGTTCCAATTTATATTAAAAGAGATGTGCCTGTTGGAGGGAAAGGCTCGAATACTGTAGAACTTTATGAGTTACGGGTCACTGACCAAACGACGGAGCTAACACTAAAATTTAATCAGTCCGATCTTGGAGGCACATTGCATCCTCCTGGTGGTGAGAAGGCTTACAAGATAATTGACAACACTGGCAAGGAATACAAGCTGCTAGCCCAATATGGCTGGAATGGAGACGGTTCCATGGGCTTCGGATATCAAAAGAAGATCCTTGCGTCCACTTATGTGATCCTGTTTTTTGAAAAAATTGACATCACCACCGTGAAAAATTTTAATTTGAAGGAAGGGAACTGTAGTGAACGCTGTTGGAATTTTTATGACATAAGAATTGAGTAAGAACAGCCTCGAAGTTTCTTGACAATCGTAATTTCTGTCGAAATCGGCTGGTCCTTACCTTATTCGAATAAGCGAGTCAATAATTACTTAAAATACTGATAGCAAGTTAGTTTAAACCTATTCATAAGTATGACGCCCTGTGTTTGACCATCGATAAATTGTGAAATCTACCTTTTGGGCATCGTAGCATATTTTATGCTAGCATAATATACTTACAATGGTTCTTCTACCTTTGTTTACAACCATCAGATACAAATTATGGGTATAAAGATCATCGGCACAGGAAGTTACCTTCCTTCAGAAGTAGAAAAGAACGAAGACTTCATTCAACAAGAATTTTTGAACGAAGACGGAACCCCTTTTGCTCAAGAGACCGGCGTTATCATTGAAAAGTTTAAAGCTATCACAGGTATTGGCGAACGTCGCTATGCCAGTAAAGAACTTAACGCCTCTGACCTCGCTTTCTATGCCGCGGAAAAAGCTATTGCAAATGCCAATATCGATCCAGAAACCATCGATTATATCATTGTTGCCCATAATTTTGGTGATGTGCGTCATGGAACCGTACAGAGCGATATGTTACCCAGTTTGGCATCGCGGGTGAAACATTTGCTCTGCATCAAGAATCCAAAGTGTATTGCCTACGACCTTATTTTTGGATGTCCTGGTTGGGTAGAAGGAATGATACAAGCTCATGCATTTATAAGATCTGGTATTGCAAAGAGGTGCATGGTCATCGGAGCCGAAACCTTATCACGTGTAGTGGATAAATTTGACCGCGACTCCATGATATTTTCAGATGGTGCCGGTGCCACGATCATCGAAGCAACCGATGAGAAAAATGGAATCTTAGCCCACGAAAGCGCCTCTTACACGACCGAGGAGGCCGGCTACCTCTATTTTGGAAACTCATATCATCCCGATGCCTGTCAAAAAACACGCTTTATTAAGATGCACGGGCGCAAGATCTATGAATTTGCACTTAGCAAGGTCCCTGCAGCGATGAAGGAGTGTCTAGACAAGAGCGGAAAAAAGATCGACGATGTAAAAAAGATCTTTTTACACCAAGCCAATGAGAAGATGGATGAGGCCATCGCAAAGCGATTCTTTAGATTGTATAAGAAACAAGTTCCCGAAGGTGTGATGCCGATGAACATCCACAAGCTCGGCAACAGCTCGGTCGCCACCATCCCTACATTGCTCGATATGGTACGGCACGATCAGATAGAGCGACAGGCCATAAATAAGGGGGATGTGATCATCTTTGCAAGTGTCGGCGCAGGTATGAATATCAATGCCTTAATTTACGAAGTGTAGATCGAATTGATTATTTTCGTTAGGCGATAGACTAGACGTGCTATGCTTCCCGTTATGGCTGCTTAATGAAAGAAACCCTCATATTCATACTGATATTTACCACAATGGCGGTACAGGCTCAGATTCCTGGGCTTACACAATTTACCATTGACAATGGTCTGCCAAGCAATACTGTTTACGATGTTATTCAAGATGAACAAGGTTTCATATGGCTGGCTACAGACAATGGGGTAAGCAAGTTCGATGGCAAGAGCTTTTCGAACTATGCCCTTGAAGATGGACTTCCAGACAATGAGATCCTGTATTTTTTCAAAGATTCAAAACAGCGAATTTGGCTCATCGCCTTCAACGGGAAAATAGGATATTACCATAACGGTCGCTTTCACAATGCCGACAACACTGAATTTCTGGGAAGCTTAACATTTCGCCAATATGTAAGCGATATCTATGAGGACTCTCGCGGAAATATTTGGTTTTACCAATTCAAGGATGGTGTGAAGACATTAGCAAATGACAATAGCGTTACTTCATTTGACAAAATCCCTCTAATTCACGAAAAAAAAGGCCCATATACCTGCATCTTATTCGCAGAGAAAAAAGAAGGGGAGGTGATTTTGACCCATCAAAATATTGCTGATCTAAAGAAGCACGACTTTGAGGATTATGATATCGAAACAAACAAGCTGTATACCCTTAACTTTAAAAAGGATGACCAGTGGGGGATTTCCGAAAATAGCACCCTTCGACCTAATGATGCTTCCTACCTTAAAGAAATGTATAATGTATCGTATCATGAGCGCATGAACAATCCGCAATACGGCTCGAATCCCCCATATTTTATCATGTCGAAATTCAGCAACGGTACCTTCTGGGTCACCAATTGTGAGAATGGTGTGAATATCTACGACCCATCTGCCGGACTTGATCGTTACCAAAAGATACTTCCAGACATTCGGTCGTCTAGAAGTTATGAAGATAGAGAGAAAAATGTATGGATCGGAAGTCTATCTAGCGGTGTTGTATTTCTTCCTAACCAAAATATTACTGGCTATAAGAACGGTACGGACAATGACCTTGTAAGTATTTATGTAGATAACGATTTTATCTATACCGGAAGTAAAACCGGCACTATCGAAATCTTAAAGAAAATATCATTAGAGAAAGTAGCGCAATTTAAAACATCAGAGATAGGTGCTGTTAATGAGATAAAAGCACACGCCAATAACGTTTATTTTCTCAGTGACAATTCGATCATAGCCCTTAACTCGGACCGAAAACCAAAAGAAATTTCTAGAAACGAGCTACGACCATTTATTGACTTTTCCGTTTTTAAGTCCATCGACTTTCAAAATGACTTCTGGTATACCGCCAATTCGTATGGGATACTGAGAATTCAACGGAAAGATCTTAGCCAAGAGGTCATATGGAACGAACGAGGCACAAATCTCCATCGCGCCAACAAAGACACCCTATGGATCGGGACCACCAATGGCCTTCACTATTACGACAATGATGCAGTGAAGAAATTAAGCACTGAAACGGATTTTGACCGTACAACCATCACAGAAATTGATTCTTACGGTAACAATCTCGTCTTTAGCTCCAATACATTGGGATTGGGGATACTCAATAAAAACGTCCTTACGTCCTATAATCGACAAGATGGTTTGCTGAGCAACAACATAAAATTTGTACATATTGACGACCATAACCATATTTGGATATGCTCCAATACAGGTATTAACCGTTTAAAATTGAATGCAGACAACTCCCTAGAAAGCATCGTTGCCTATACAATTTCCGATGGTCTCTATACCAATGATGTTCGTTCTTGCTATGTTTTTGAGAACAAATGCTATGTGGCCACTTCGAGTGGCCTGAATATCATAGATCTCAACAAAGAGCAACACGAGATCCTTCCACCAAAGGTTCATATCAATGAGTTTTATCTAAACAATGAAAAGTTAGATATCGATAGCACCTATACCTTTAGTTACGACCAGAAGAATATGGAATTTAAATTCGCGGGTATCTCCTTCAAAAGTATGGGGAATATAAGCTATGAATATAAGCTGGACGGGATAGAAAATAGCTGGCTTCGTACCACTAGCAATGTGGTGAGATATTCATCCTTGCCACCCGGAAATTACAAATTTAAGGTAAAGGCCATCGCAAAAGGCCAGGTAGAGAGTACAAGGCCAGCATGTATTGCCTTTAGGATAGCCCCACCATTCTACAAGAGAGCGTGGTTCGTAATAACGTGCTTAATACTGCTAATCAGTTTGCTCGGCATATTTATAGCAAGGCGAATACAAAGGCAAAAGAATATTGAGAGGGCCAAGGCAAAAATAGCCAGTCTCAAGTATCAGGCCTTGATGGCTCAAATGAATCCGCATTTCATAAAGAACATGCTTTTCAATATCAATGCCCAGTTGAAACAGGGTGATGGGACCAAGGCCGCCGAAAGTATGGATAAATTCTCCAAACTTATCAACTTGGTACTCAAGGCCACAAGATCAAATCTCATCTCTTTGAACGAAGAGATCGACACCTTACGATTATATATCGAATTACAACAAATTCGTCTGGGCAATTCATTCGACTACCAGATCCACACAGAAAACATCGATGAGCGTTTATTGAAAAAAATACACATACCACCAATGCTGCTGCAGCCTTTGATAGAAAACAGTATTCTTCATGGATTGAGAAATTACGAGCACGGCAACTTAGACATTCTTTTCACCTTGACCAACGACACCCTTACTTGCAAGATCTGCGACAAAGGAATTTTGAATGAAGACAGCTTGGCCAGCGATGCGGATTTCACTAGCTCGGGCATCTCTGTTCAAAACATAAAGGAACGACTCGCACTTATTAGCGATACAAATGATAGTGAAGACATGTTCTGTATCAAAACTTCCATTGATTTTCCTGGGAATAAGACAGGAAGCCTGGTCACATTGAAGATTCCCGCAATTATATTTTAACTTTGTACTACTTGGTACGATACATACACATTTTTGAAAGAATACAACAAATTTTGTAACAGATTCGTTGTTCACTCAACCAATCATGTTAAATAAAGCTAACAACCCCTATGATAGGCGTCGTAATCGTTGAAGACGAAATTGGACATCTGCAGCATCTGACTAGGCTATTAGAAAAGTACTATCCAGAAATGACCATTTTGGGGAATGCCGACAATGTACAAGGTGCCATCAAATTGATTGAAGACACCGATCCAGAACTTGTCTTTTTAGATATTCAACTAAGGGTTGGGAATGGTTTTGATGTGCTCGATCATTTTGGAAGCACCATCAAGTTTGAAACTGTTTTCACCACTTCCTTCTTGGACTACAAAGAAAAGGCCATGGATTATTTTGCCTTTTATTATTTGAATAAACCTCTTGTTGAGGAAGAGCTGAAGAAGGTCCTCGACAGATATATTTCGAAGAAGACGAACTTTGACCTAGAAAAATACCTGGCCTTTAAAAAACAACTGGAAAATAAGGATGATTATCTGACCCTATCAACCTCTTCGGGTTATGAGGTCCTAGACGTACGTAATATTATCTTTTGCGAGGCGAATGGTAGTTATTGTGCCTTTCATACCACGGATAACAAACAATTCGTATCGTCCAATAATCTCAAGAAGGTGGAAAGCCTATTACAAGAAGCTAATTTTTGTAGAATCCACCGTTCTATACTGATCAACTTAAAGCATGTTAAGGGATTTAACAAGGACGGTGTCATTAACCTGACCAATGGTCATAATGTGACCATTGCCTCACGAAACCGTAAGAACATCCTAAACATGTTGAAGATCATGTACGGTATCCTCTAGTCGATCACCTTGGAGAGTACCTTACCAGTGGCTCCATTTGGAAAGGCCGTACCTATAAGTGCAGCAATGGTTGGAGCAATATCTTCAATAGCCGAATAGGTAGTTGTACTTCCTCGATTGATCCCCTTTCCAAAAAATAGCAAGGGTACATGCGTATCGTACCTTAGTCCCGAACCATGGGTAGACCCTGTTCTGGAATGGCTTATGACAGCCGGATCGAATACGATAAGAACATCTCCCGACCGCTTCTGATTATACCCTCGTTGCACCAATGCGGCGATCCCGTTCTCATATTGTGTTTCTCTCATCTGCTTAGAGGTGAAGACCTTGTCTACTTGCGGAAAATCAACGAGCTGTGAAGCGACAAAGGCACTGACATCGTCAACTTCTACCTTGGCCAACTTCAATTTGGCCCTGTCAAAGAAAATTTGCTTATTCGATATATTTCTGATAAAATCATTCTTTCCATACTTATCTTGAAGTGCCTTGTTCAGCTTTTGCTTCATGCCACCACCGACATAACCGCTAGGTATTCTTTTAGACTGGAGATAGCCTGGAACATGGACCGCACCATGATCTGCCGTCAGAAATACGGTGTAGGCATCTTTACCAACTTTGATATCCAAATAGTTGAAGAGACGTTCTAGATCTTTGTCCAATCGTAGATAAGTGTCTTCAACCTCTTTGGAATTGACCCCATATTGATGCCCTACATAATCCGTGCTGCTGAAACTGAGCGTTAAAAAATCGGTGACCTCATCAGCGCCGAGTGACTCCCCATCGATCGCCGCCAAGGCAAAATCGGTCGTCAAGCTGTTTCCAAAAGGTGTGGCTTTGATGATATCATAATTTCCATTAAAAGGTGCGTATTTTGGAAGGTCGTGGGGAAAAACAGGTGATTTTTCACCCTTAAATACACCTTCATAAGAATTATCATCCGCACCACTTTCGTCATAAGAAGAAATGTCATAAAGAGTTTCCCAAGGTTTCATATAGGTGTCGATCTTCTTGGAAGCGTTGAATTTTTGCACCCATTCAGGTAGTTTTTCCATATAAAAAGAACTACTGATAAATACGCCTTCATTTTTTCCATGAAACCAATAGGCAGCATTGGCACTATGTCCAGCGGGCATGATGGCTCCTCTATCTTTTATTGCGATACCAATGGTCTTTCCTTTGAATTGGGTATGCAATCTATTCTGATCTGCCACCGTTGTGGTCTTCATCCGCATCGGTGACATCTTCCCAGCACTCGAGGTCGTTCCCACCGGGATCACATTGGGATCGCTAGAACAATAGACCATCTTGCCTTCGGCCTTAGAATACCAATCATTGGAGATAATGCCATGGTTGGCAGGCGTAGTACCGGTAAAGACCGATGCGTGCCCCGGTCCGGTATAGGTGGGCACATAATTGTAATGATTGTTTTTAAAGTTGTAGCCCTCGTCGATCATTCGCTTGAATCCATCATCACCGTAACGATGCCAAAAACGGGTGAGATAATCGTATCGCATCTGGTCAACAACGATGCCCACCACCAATTTGGGGCGGCTAAAAGGTGTATCATCTGCAATTGAAGATGAATTATTTTGGGATTGGCTCTGCCAAAACATTAGCAGCGACAATGCTATTAGAAACACTCTTTTCATGAATGGTAAAAATTAAGACATACAAAATTAAGTGTTTTTAAACGGTTTATATCATATGAATGTTAAATCGCACTAGGATTATTTTCCTATTTTTGAAACCATATAATATTTGCATGAATTACCTCACCGCCGTTGGCAAATACTTTTTGATGCTAAAAGATGTTTTTAGCAGGTACACCAAAAGAAATGTGCTTTGGAAGCTTATCCTAAAGGAGATCGACGACCTAATCATTGGGTCGTTGGGAATCGTATGCTTCATCTCTTTCTTTGTTGGAGGCGTTGTGGCCATTCAAACGGCATTGAACATCGACAACCCGCTTATTCCAAAATATCTAGTGGGTTTTGCCACTAGGCAGTCGGTGATCTTGGAATTCGCGCCTACTTTTATCTCTATCATCATGGCGGGAAAAGTAGGATCCTTTATTACCTCGAGTATTGGTACCATGCGCGTCACGGAACAGATCGATGCCTTGGAAGTGATGGGTATCAATCCTTTGAACTATCTGGTCCTACCAAAGATCGCCGCGCTAATGTTATATCCGTTCATCATTACCATTAGTATGTTCTTAGGTATTTTGGGGGGACTTATGGCCTCTATTTATGGTGGGTTTTCCAGTAGCGCCGATTTTGTCCAAGGATTGCAGATCGACTTTAATCCCTTTCATGTAACTTACGCCTTTATAAAAACGTTGGTCTTTGCCTTTTTACTAGCGACCATCCCATCGTTTCATGGATATTTTATGAAAGGTGGCGCCCTCGAAGTTGGGAAAGCCAGTACCACCAGCTTTGTTTGGACCAGTGTGGCCATCATCTTGGTCAATTACCTCATCACTCAATTACTACTTACATAATGATCACCGTAGATAACATACACAAATCCTTTGGCGACGCCAAGATCTTAAAAGGCATTTCTACCGTTTTCGACCAAGGAAAGACCAATCTGATCATCGGACAAAGCGGTTCTGGGAAAACGGTCTTTCTCAAATGCCTGTTGGGGCTTTTTGTGCCAGAACAAGGCACCATCAATTACAGCGGCACCAATTATTCTGAGATGGATGAGGACCAGCGTACCGAACTGCGACAAAGTATGGGAATGGTCTTTCAAGGAAGTGCTTTATTCGATTCGATGACCGTGGAAGAAAATGTGCGATTTCCAATGGAAATGTTCTCTAAGAAGACCCCTGAAGAAATGAGAGATCGTGTAAATACTGTATTGGCCCGGGTGAATTTAGAGAATGCAAACGATAAATTCCCCTCAGAGATCTCCGGTGGTATGCAAAAGCGGGTGGCCATCGCTCGTGCCATTGTGATGAATCCAAAATATCTGTTCTGCGACGAGCCAAACTCTGGCCTTGACCCCAGAACCGCCATCCTGATCGACAATCTGATTCAAGAGATCACCAAGGAATTCAATATCACCACGGTGATCAACACCCACGATATGAATTCGGTGATGGAGATAGGCGAAAAGATCGTCTTCCTAAAAGATGGAGTGAAAGCCTGGGAAGGAACCAACCAAGAGATCTTTAGAACAGATAATGAGGCCGTGACCAACTTTGTCTACTCGTCGGAACTCTTTAAAAAAGTGCGAAAGATGTATCAAGAGGAGCAATAGCCCTTAGTTTTCTATCTCTAGCAAAAACTTCTTCGCCCCTACTTTCAATTTCAACCATTCTTCGATCTTCTTCTTCTCTCGCTCTTTCGTGGTATCGGAAGGTAAATTATCCTTCCAGGTTAAAACAAAGGTCGGGATAGTATCGATACGATTAAAATCGGAACGTATGACATTAGAGAATGCAATCGATCTTATGGACTCGCCATAAAGGACCTTCGCCTCATCACTGATCTGACTGAAAGGAATTTGTCCAGCACTCAATTTACTCAGTCGATTCACCTCTTTTTCTAGCATCTCAATGCGCTGATCCTTGGTTGCGACCTCGGCCTTTTTGGATTCGTAGAGTTCACTCACATATTCGAGCATTTGCCCCGACTCGTCCTGTCCGCCTTGTGTTATATTAAGTATGGTTTCCTCTAAACCGTATGATGGCAATTTGGTTCTCCAAGTATTCTCCACACTTTCAGGAATCATGTTATCGCCCATAAAGACCAGGTCGATGGTCTTCCCTTGTGGACCATCATAATTCACTTCGGTAAGGTTCTCTAGATAACGACCTCCTTTGGGTAGTTCGAACAAGGCTACCTCGTTTCTCAAGAATTCATTGACATTCTTCCTAAAGATCGACTGCTGAAAAACATTATAAAAGGTAATTCCCGCAGGGATCATCGTAAGCACCGCAATAAAGGAAGCGATTCTCGCAGTTCGCTTACGTCTGGCAGAGTTCGCATACTTCAGCATTGGAAAACGCAATATTTTCAATACTAAGAATGTCGCCAAGGCGATAAAAACGGTATTGATCGTAAAGAGATACATGGCACCACCGGCATAGGCCCAATTTCCAATCGCTAGACCAAAACCAACGGTACATAAGGGCGGCATCAGCGCCGTAGCAATGGCCACACCGAAGATCACGGAGGCGATGGTCCCTTTTTTAGTTCGGGCGATCACCAAGGCCAAGCCACCAAAAAAGGCAATGAACACATCCCGAATATCCGGGGCCGTACGTGCCAACAATTGTGAGGATTCCTCTCGTAAAGGAAAAAGATAGAAAAAAAGGAAGGCCGTGACCACACTCAAGACGACCATCACTGCAAAATTGACCAGCGAACGTCGTAAGGTGTCGATATCATTGATGGCGATAGACATCCCTATCCCCAAGATAGGACCCATTAAAGGAGAGATAAGCATGGCACCGATAACCACCGCTTCGGAATTGGCGTTCAGACCAAAGGAGGCGACAAAAATGGAACAAACCAAAATCCAGGCAGTTGCTCCTTTGAAAGGAATATCTCCTTTGATGGCATCGATCGTTGTATCGCGATCGGTATCCTTTCTAAAGTTGAGCAGTTCTTTGATGAACATGCTAAACGTTTGAAAGAGTCCTTTTGCCCCTTTTGTAACGGCCTCTTTGTTCTCTTGAGTGCTTTGAGCCTCATTCTGTTGTGGCTCGTCACTGAAGTTGAATTTACTTTCTTCCATAACCTTCTATTATCCGTAATCTTCTCCAAAGGTGTCTTTGACACGCTTCAGCACTTTTTTAATATCCTGTTCTTTTGCTTTTGGGTAAATCAGCAACACATCTTCCTTATCTACGACAATATAGTCAATAAGTCCATCGATCACCACCACTTTATCTTTTTTCGTTCGCACCATGTTCCCAACAGCATCTTGAGACAGCAATTTCGAATTCACTACCGCGTTTTGCGCATCGTCTTTCTCCAATTTGTCATAAAGCGATCCCCAAGTTCCGAGATCGTTCCAGTCGAAGGTCGCGGGAAGCACGAAAACCTCGCTGGACAATTCGAGGATCGCATAATCGATAGAGATGTCTTCCGCCTTTGGATAGTTCTCTTTGATAAAATCGTCCTCAAAATCGGTATTAAAAACACTGATGCCTTTTTCAAATAGTTGAAAGAGGGCTGGTTGAAAATTTTCGAAGGCGGCTACAATGGCGTGGACACTCCATATAAAAATACCAGCATTCCAGAGGTAATTACCTTGTGCCAAGAATTTCTTGGCGTTCTCATAATTGGGTTTCTCCGTAAACTGAAGCACCTTTTTTATCGCATCTTTACTACCTTGATCATACTCGATATAGCCATATCCTGTATTTGGAAAGGTCGGGGAGATTCCCAAGGTCATCAATTTTTTAGAATCCTCACAAGCCTCAAAGGCCGTCGCTACATTCTGTACAAAAGCATTCTCATCTTCAATCCAATGATCACTAGGTGCAACGATCATCACCGCATCGGGGTTTTCCTTTTGGATCTTTAGGGAAGCATATAAAATACAGGGAGCGGTATTGCGCATCGCCGGCTCCAGTACCACTTGTCGTTGGGTGATCTGCGGTAGCTGTTCTAAGACGAGGTCGTTGTAACGCTCGTTGGTGAGGATAAAGATGTTTTCTTCAGGGATCAATTTGCTAAGACGGCTAAAGGTCTTTTGGATCAGCGTATCTCCCGTACCTAACATATCATGGAATTGTTTTGGGAAGGAAGTGGTGCTCACCGGCCAAAAGCGAGATCCAACCCCACCTGCCATCAGTATCGCATAATAGTTCTTGTTCATTTAGGTTGTTTTAGTTAGGTAATAGTTCGACCTCGGCATTGGGGCTAAAGAGATACACTCTTCCCGAGCTCAATTCCACGCACTCATAGCGCTTTACTCGTTTGTTGCCCCGCTGAAAGATCTTTCCGTTGTGGATCCTGAACATACTTCCGAACGGTATCTCAAAGATATAGTTTTTATCATTTGCAGGATCAAAGCGTTTCAAGGCTATCGAAAGCTTGGCATCGGTATCGCTACTCGCCTTTGGATTGCGAAAGTGATGGGCGATGACCGGTAATAATTGTTGCGGAAAAATCTCGGGTCTGATAAAGGGCAACATCAATTGCTGAAAGGTCTGCTTCCACTCTACCCCATGTGGTTTTATCAACCTACCAAACCTTTTGAACGCTACCAAATGGGCGATCTCATGGATCAAGGTGATCAAAAAACGATAGGGATTGGGGCCTGCATTCACGGTGATCATATGCATGCCGTTGGGTAATTTACGATAATCCCCATGACGCGTTACGCGCTGGCTGACGATCTTTAGATGCACCTGATGTTCTTTGATCAACGAGAATGCCTGTTCTACAGCACGCTCTGGAATGTATTTGGAAAGCACTTCAATCACGGGATAAAAATAAGGTAAATTGGTTAGTTATCGATGCGTTTTTATGATGTGTCTATTAGTTGATAAGTTGATGAGTTTAGTGGCTTTGGAATAGCTTTGTTTATCTACTTATATTGTCGGGCAGTTTGTTGGGGCGCCAGAACATAGGCGTTCTCGATACCTGCCTGCCCTCCATAGGCGGGTAAACCGGCGGGCGGGCAATTTTTCTTCTCTCTGTTCAGAAAAATCACTCTTGGCTTTCTAACTAGAGGTCCTCCCTTCCGTCTCTCCCAGGGGAGAGAAACCTCTGCGAGGCTGATCATCATTTATCATTCGTCCTAGGAGGGTGGTTGGGAAATCTTGACTATATGTACGAAGAACCCTTCCCATAAAAAGGGAAGGATTTTTTGAATCGTGTTTTTAGGTATTGCCAGCAATCCTCCAATTACTTCTTCCGGAATCTAAAAAACAATATGATTCCAGTCGTCAAAAGAATAAATGGCCAGATATAAAGTAATCCCAAAAACAAATTGGATAGCAGCTCCCAACCAAAGCTCAAGCTTTCTTTCATCTTGGAGCCGTAGGTCTGTGTGTAAACCTCTGGTTCGGCTTTATGTGCTACCGCAGCATAGAGATCCACCTGAATGGTACTCAACGCTACCTTATTGCTCAAAAACTTCAATCGGCCTTGGGCCGCCTCGATCTCTTCTTGTAAGACCCGTAGTTTTTCTTCCGTCAATAGTACTTCTTCCACCGTTTTGGCCTTGCTTCGCAGAATCTCGTCATAGCGTGCCTTTACCTCTTGCTTCGTCTTAAGACGGGTTTGCAGGTCGATATATTCTTCCGAAACATCTTTGGTGGTCACATTATTGAAATCCACAAACTCCGCCAAGGTTATTAGCTGTTGCATCACAGGCTCAAAATCTTCCTGAGGTACGCGAACCGTAAAACGATTCTCCAAATGGTAGTTCGTGTGCTGATAGCGCATATCGGAAATATAGCCTCCGTGCTGTGTGACGATGGCTCTAGCCTTCTGTACGGCACTGTCGATATCCGCCACCTTAAAACGACATTGGGCATTTTTGATGATCTTTAGGTTGCTTAGGAGGTCGGTATTCGTTTTTGGGGCCAAACTGCCTTCTTCCGAAGAAATGCTGTTGGCATCGGCGGTTTCGGCTACAGTCTCCATGTCGACATTTTCAGAATACTTCATAGAAGGCTCATGGCTACAAGCGGCGATCAATAGTCCTAAACTTAGGAACGTCATTAATTTTTTTGTCTTCATCATTTTAAAGTTTAAATTGTTGCAGCAAACCTATCGACAGATGCCTTGCATCTTTTGCAAAGCGTTTGTAAATGATCTGTAAACTGTTTTACAAGAGTGTGCTTTAATGGCTGACCCTAAAGATGATATTGCCCTTTTCCAGCTGCTTTTACAAGAAGTGGCGGCCGTGTTTCTCAAAAACAATTCGGCTTCTGCCGCTAATATGACCGATTGGAAAGGCCAGGATATCGTGCAATTTCAAGAGGATCTTAGAGCCAAGGTTCAGGGAAGTATCAGCGAGAAATGGTTTTATAGCTATGTGAAGAACACGCCAGAAAAACTTCCGCGCATCGATATTCTCAACTTGTTGTCTACCTATGCAGACTACCAGAGCTGGAATCATTTTAAGGAACAGCATCGCCAGGTCGACAGTAGCGAAAAGAAGGTCAATAAAAAAATATTGATCCCTATCGTATTGGCTTCATTGATCATCGTTGCCATCGCCTATTCGATGATTCCCACGACGCATCACTTTCATTTTTGCTTTGTGGATGCGGATAAGAAGGAGGCGATACGAGATATTACCATCGACATTATCATTTTAAACGAGGGCGAATCCCCCACCCATGCAAAGACGGACAGCCTAGGTTGTTTTGACTGGGCCACCAAAAAGGACCATATCCGATTGGTGGCGCAATCGCCCTATCATAAGAACGATACGATCTACAGAACACTTGCTAGCGGGAAGAATCAGGTCTATCTAAAAACAGACGACTATGCGTTGATGTTGCATTATTATACCAATGGTAAGGTAAAAGATTGGCAAAAACGACGAGAAGTATTGGACAAGCTCATTGCCGATGATGCCTTGATCTTTGAGCTATTGCCACAGCAACTCGGCGTCACTATTTATGAGAAACAAGAATTTATCGACAAGCTGACCACGCCGACCCAAAGTTTACAAAAGTTGCAGATCGTAGAAACGCGTTATAGCGATGGAAAGATCGCGAAACTTAAATTTAAGATCACGCCATGAGAAAATGGTACTACATACTAAGTTTGATGCTGTTGTGGTCTTGTGCCAACAACACCAGCAAGGAAATGGCCCCAGCGATCGAGGCAGAGGCCGACCTCGTGGAAGGTTCTATCATGACCACCGAAGACGCCTATCTGCAACTGGCCAAGCAACGGATCCAGGACCAGTTAGATCGTGCCCGACTCGAGGCCCAGCATCCCGACTTTAGCGTAAAGCTCAAGGAAAGAATTTTTACTGAAACCCTATCTGCTGATGCCAGTTTGGAAGAACTACAGATCATTAGCCAAGAGACCGTTGCCGATACCACTTTTTTGGTATTAAAGGCTGTTTTTAAGGACGCGACAATTAGGACCACCGATACCCTTAACGCCAAGATCATCTCCAAGACGGTTGCATTGGATGGGGAGGTTTTTAGGACGTCGTCGATTGTGTTTGAATAACTGTCAAGACTCGACAACCCCCGCTATCGCCAGTCTGCGACTGGTGGTTTAAGCCAGATACGCAGCAACACATATAAAAATTGACTCCAATTTCCTATCTTTAAATACTCTATCCCGGGCGACTAATTCAATTTTGAATTGCATTGAAATGTCAGATACATTAGTAAAAAATAGATTTCATAAACCGATTGAGTCACTGACAATTGGCAAAGATGACTTATTGAAGTTTCTAAAAGTTTTACAGGAAAGAGCTGATTCAGCTTGTGAAATTGAATGCAATCATCTTGCATCAATGGTTCCTCCCGTCGATAAGTTGGAACAATCCATAGAAAGCTTGAAAAGTTGCGCTCTGCTTAAATTGACTTTGACCGGTTCAGATGGAGAGGAGCTTTTTGGCTCGATAGATGAAATTTTTGATTCGGTATCTTTCCCCGAACAGGTGAAATCAGTTTATGTAAGTAGTGAATTGCTTTATGAGTTTAAATTCAATCACCCACCACGTAATCGATTTAGAGTGTTACTAGATTTTACAAAACCCAGAGTCTTAGATTTCTCATTTTTACCAAGCGAAAGTACTCCTAATGATTCTTTTTTTACTGTTGAAGGATATGACAATACCTGGGTAAATGGTGTTTTTAACGAAATAGACAAGTTTTTCGATAGGCGTTCGTCCACATTTCCGAGAATTCACAAAAACAGTTTTTATGACTTCATTGTTTGGATTCTTGGTATTCCGATGAGTTTTTGGTCTTGTTATAAGCTTAGCAACGAGATAAGTAACTTATTTTCCAATTCTTTTCTTAGAAGCGCAGTTTTTATTTATGTTTTTTTCTTGAGTATGCTCACACTAAGGGTTCTGTTCCACTATTTCAGGTGGTTATACCCTAAGATTCAATATAAGTCTAAAAACGATTTGTCATCAATGCATAGAGGGATTTTTTACGCAATTACAACTGGATTAATTGTGACATTTTTATATGATGTTCTAAAAATCATATTTTAGAATTAGAATGCTGAATGGTAGCAGAGCAATGAATTCCTAAGAACATGATATTAAATCTCTCGCAACGCCTAGTTGTCGCCGTAACCAATACCTCGATGTATGGATATCTAATTATCGATCATGAAGCAACCAAAATAAAGAGGATTAAACAAAATTTTGTTTATTTAGTACCCCAAACACATTTGAGAAATACGTGAGCGAATTAAAAGTCCTTATAGAAAAGATCACTGAATTTGGAGTTAATCCGGAAGTAGAGGTAAAAGATAAAACCAATGTTTTGAAGAGACTCTTGGTCGAAATTTACTTGGAATTCCTAAATGTCAATTTTGAATTTGATGAATCGGACTATGACGACGAGCCAGATTTTGATTATAACGAGATTCTAAAAAATGTGAAGTCTAACTTTCCTGATTTCGGTTGGTACAGTTCGGTTTTGGACTCGAATAAAATGGAGCCAAATGTAGAAGTTGGAATTGAAGATGAGTTAGACGATTTAGCTGATATCATAAAAGACATGTTAGCTGTTAAATGGAGGATGGAGAATACAAGTGAGGATGATGCGCTTTGGCATTTCGAATTTTTAATGCGGGTACACTCCGAACAACATATGGTGAATCTATTAAAAAGACTCAAAGAAAGAAGTGAATAAACAGTAGCAGCTAACCTTAATGTTCCCCGCAACGGTCAGTCTCTGCAATTTATCATTCAAAATAAACTATTTTTCTTGCTTGGCGCGGAATGGCAGTATATAAGTCATGTAACCGCACAGATTACGAATTAAATGTATTAGTCGAAAATCGGTGGTAAGAAAAATTGATTAGACTTAAAGAAAAAAATGAAAGAAAATAAACATGCTTTCAGATTATCAAAAGTTAACTGGATCTTTGTGCTGATCGTAATTGTGATTTCATCATTTGTCTTTTTAAGAAGTGACGGAATCAACGCAGCCAGCCTTGGGCATCTTACAGGTTCATGGATTGGCATCGGATTTATACCATTGCTATTTTCAGTGATTGTTTGGCTGATTCGAGGTCGAAAAAGATATGCCGGAACCCATACCTTTAATATTGTACTAGCCATTATGTGCTATGGCATAATGAAAGAGATGGAGGCAATGAGCAAGGAAAGAACCGATAATATTGAGAAGATGACTGAATCCCTTTCGACATATAAAGACGAGATTAATAACGAAGAAGATATAGATTCGGCGTATGAAAAACATATGGCGAATGTAGATGAAAGCTTGTCAAAAATTATTCAAAATACAACTGGTAACGAACAGGAGGTCTATAGAAATCTGCAAAAATTTGCTGCGATCAACAATACGGTAATGGTCAACTGGGAAAGATCTTATGATTCGGTAATGGAACCAAGGATCTTGGATTATGCAGTTTTAAATGATATAGCAGAGTGCGAGTATCAAATAGCAGTGCTAAAACGCTATCAGAGTCAATCTGAAATCTATAAAGATCATTTTAAGAGAAGAATGGAGATCATCAAGGGTCTTAATAAAGGTATTCCTGAAGACAATAAAGCACTCCAAGGCGTTATAAAAGGCATAAAGAAAAAGGATTCCGTCCAAAAACCAATCTTTTTACCTTTTATTAACGCCCATATTGATTACAGTAGTAATTTGATAGCAATCGTAGCCTTTCTGAAAAAGAACAAAGGAAAGTGGCAATATCTAAATGAAGAGCTGATTTTTGATAATGGTGAGCTTGACGAAGATTTTTCGAGCCTAATTGAAAAAATTACTGAGGACGAAGACCGAATCATCGAATGGACAGACAAACTGATCGAAACCATGTGAAAGAAAGAGGAGACAATGAAGCAAACGATCAGCCGAAATGATAAAAATTTAGAAATCCTCAATAATTTGATCACGAGCGGCTGCTACAATGGCTATGTCAGCCCAGAAAAGTTTGAATTGACCCGCAATCGTTTTCCAAATAACCATAGATTGATCGGAGTTTTAAATGATGTCGGGAGTTACGACCTAAAGTTCGTCTTTAAATATCCAATTAACGTTGCCGCTAAAATCTTATTAGTTGTCGGAATTTTGGTATCAATGGTCTTATTAGTTAAAGGTGGTTGGATGCTTCCTATGATCTTTGTTTTTTTTGGGTTGATAATCTTTGTTGATTTTAAAATCAAAGAGAAAAAAGAAATCCATCTTTTGATAGACAAACTTTTAGAATTCCATAAGGCAGAATGTAATTAAGCCGGTCTCGATATCACCGTACATACCAGCAACATTCTTTACATTTGCTATTGATTCATTTTTGGTGTAAATTCGCACCAAATACAACAACTATGGCAAGACAAAGTATTTCCTTCACAAAGCCAAACGATGAATGGCTAAAAGAGCAGGTGGACAATAAAGAATACGCGAGCAAGAGTGAGCTGGTCAATGATCTGATAAGACAGGCCAGAAAACAACAGGTCCAAATCGATTGGATACAAGCAAAATTGGAGAAAGCTGAGAACAGCGGGTTTACGACTGACAGCAAAGAACAGATCTTAAGCAAATCAAAGTCTTTGCTTAATGGCTGAATACCGATTGAGTAATGAAGCCAAGGAAGACCTGATCAGAATTCATCAATACGGAGTACAGCAATTTGGAATGGGCCAGGCCGACAAATACTTCCATACGTTCTTTGAGTATTTCGACCTTATCGCGGCAAGCCCTTTCTCGTTTGAATCGGTAGACTTTATACGAAAAGGGTATCGACGTTGCGTTTGTGGATCCGATAGTATTTACTTTAGGGTAAACAACGACATTGTTGAAATCATGGCGATTATAGGCAGGCAAGACCTGAATACAATTCTTTGAGCATTAAAAGAGGGTGTCCTATTGACCGTCATTCCGAGCGAAGCCAAGGAATCCGCTCAATTCTAATTCAAGATAGACAGATCACTTCTGCCGAAGTCTCGGCATCGTAATGACGTGTTTCAATTCTTTAAGACTACCAATACGTATCTACCCATTGGTCTTTATCATAAAAACACACAAAAAAACCCCAGCCCCGAAGTTTCGGGGCTGGGGTTTTAGATATTGAATATAAAACCGTATGCTTAGATGATCAACATGGCATCGCCATACGAATAGAACTTATAGCCTTCCTTGATCGCCTCGTCATAGGCCTTCATGATAAAATCGTGGCCGGCAAAGGCAGAAACCATCATCAACAAGGTCGATTTTGGCGTATGAAAGTTGGTGATCATACTATCGGCAATGCTAAACTCGTAGGGAGGGAAGATAAACTTATTGGTCCATCCTCTAAACTCGTTCAAGGTATGCTCTGAGGACACCGAACTCTCCAACGCACGCATCACGGTCGTCCCAACGGCACATACCCTTCTCTTTTGTTGGATCGCATTGTTTACGACATTGGTCGCCGCGGTATCGATCTCCAACTCTTCAGAATCCATCTTATGCTTGGAAAGGTCTTCCACCTCAACGGGGTTGAATGTTCCCAATCCTACGTGTAAGGTCACCTCGGCAAGATCCACACCCTTGATCTCTAAGCGCTTCAGCAAATGCTTCGAGAAATGCAATCCCGCAGTCGGAGCAGCAACGGCACCTTCGTTCTTAGCATAAATAGTTTGGTAGCGCTCCTCGTCTTCTGGTTCAACATCGCGCTTTATATATTTTGGAAGTGGTGTTTCTCCCAATTCGGTCAATTTATGTCTAAACTCCTCATACGACCCATCATATAAGAAGCGTAGCGTTCGGCCTCTAGAAGTCGTATTATCGATGACCTCGGCCACAAGACTCTCGTCCTCGCCAAAGTATAGTTTATTACCAATTCTAATCTTTCGTGCCGGATCGACCAACACATCCCAAAGACGCTGATCGTCGTTCAGCTCTCGTAACAAGAACACTTCGATGCGCGCACCGGTCTTTTCCTTGTTCCCATACAGGCGTGCTGGAAATACCTTGGTGTTGTTTAGCACCATCACGTCGCCCTCATCAAAATAATCGATCAGGTCTTTAAAGTATTTGTGCTCGATGGTCTGCTTTTCGCGATTCAAGACCATCAAACGAGCCTCGTCTCTGTTTTCGGAAGGATATTCTGCCAATAATTCTGGCGGAAGGTCAAAATTAAAATGTGATAATTTCATTTATATGATTTTTTCAAGCTGCAAATATACAATCTGTGGACAGGGGTTGTCAAGTAATTGGTGTATTAATTGGCGAAGTGCAGTTTACTGCGTCATAAAAGTAGAATTTCTACGGTTTTACCACAACTTATTTTGTAGTATTTATCCTATTTTTAAAACACCAACCCAACTAGATTATGAAACACTGTATACGCTGTCTGGGAGCGCTCCTATTTTGCGCGCTCTCCAACTCCTTTTTTTCCTGTGAAGACCCAACCACCATCGACCCACTCGAAGAGCGCACCACCTTAAATTATTCGGAATCCATCCCTGGAAAGGCACGTTTTGAATTCATTCAGACCAGCGAACTGGCGGCAAGCATCGCTCCGTTTAAGACGCAACTCAGCATCCAGAAGCTGACCGAGGACGCATTGGACATGGACTATACCATCTATGTCTTTAAGGACGAGAAGCGCTCCTTTGAGAATCTTGATTTTATTTATTCGGGCTCGGCCACCAGTGTGCACGACACCTTGACCATAAACGAGGCAGGTGAAACCAAGATCGACACCAACACCATTGAGATCTCCCTGCTCAGGTTCGGTCTTGGCACTATGGACATCAGTGGTAACTACAAAGGCGAGGTGGCCCTTTGGAGTGTTCAGAACGATAGCGTTCTGAATCCGGAAGAATTCTTTGTCGTTTCTGGCTATATCGATATGGATGGACAATTGGAACTTTACGCTGAGAATGAAACCGACACCTTTAGGTCCATTCGGGGCATTTATAACAGCAGCTCGCTCTTTATCGGCAGCTCAAAGAATGACGATGAGGGCGATATTGGCACCTTGTCAAGCATCCAAGATAGTATTCCCAAGTTCTCTTTTGAGAACGACATGCTCCGTGACACCCTCTCTTACTCGGTAAACAACCAACAATTATCCATTAATATCATAAAGCAGTAGATCGATGAAAAAATATATGACCTTTCTTTTATTGGTAAGTGTTGGGATAGTTTTTGGGCAGAAGCAGATTCCAGAGATCAACATTAAAATTTGTGAGGACAACTTTAAAATCTCTGGAACCGCATTGACTCCAAATAATATTAAGATTAAGATCACTCAAGCAACTAAAGAGAACGATACCACAGCTACTATGATCAAAGGAGAAACGAGCGTCTCACCTTTTATTAAAGAAAATTTGATTGTGGGACTTAACAAGCTTGTCAAAGATTACAAAGGAAGTTGTAAAGGTAAAGAACTTTCCTATTTATTGCCAGACAGTAGCCCATCTAAGAATTCTATAACACCAAGAGATAAAGAGGCCTACGACTTCATTTATCAGTATTTTGAATCTTCAATAACCACCTTGTTCAAATATGACAATGAGCCCGATGCTGGAATTCTTTATTTCAACACACAAGGAATTACAGTTACCAAAGGAGTGGACCAATATGGCCTGAATCTAGAGGACAAATATAAGATCATGGCTCGAAGAAAGATGAAGCAAATAAGAAATTATGAAGGTGAGAGAGATGATTGGCCTAAAAGGATAAAAATTAGTAAGGCTGAGGAAAAGAGTGAGATCTATTACAATACCAAAGACGTTGATACAGCTAATCTCCGATTATTCCACAAAAGGCTTTACAATCATAGATACAGGGATGCGATCGCCAACGGGAAAAAAGACACTTTCGACTTGACCCCTTGGATGAATCGAAGAAAATTTAAGAAATATTACATCGATAAACTTCAAGTTGAAGACATTATATATTCCATTCAAAATTCGAAATTCAAAACAATAATTGACCATTATCAAGATGAGCGAGAATCGTTGAATTATCATCGAAATGAAGTAAGAAAGCTAGAGAAAAAGGTTCAAACGAGCATGCTTGATCATATCAATATTTTTATTGGCTATAGTGATAGTTTCTGGTACTTACCGAACAATCTAAATCCGAGAGAAGCATTGCGTAAAGGAAAAGAAAATCTGGAAGCAATTATTGAAGGTGAAGCCAATGAAGCAATCCTGAAAAAGAAGATAGATAGTTTGTATGCTTATAACGCCAGCAAACGAGAATCTATTTATTTAGAAAATAGCGGTGACCTCAATTACTGGAGTAAAATTAACGAGATAAAAGGTTCGCTTTTAAAATTAGTAAATGACAAGAGAGAGTCGATTGAGGAAAAAAACGATTCACTAAATACTTCGGTCAGTAAAGAAATAGAAAAACTTAAAAGGACAATTGAAACTAAACAAGTCCGTCTTAATGAACTAACATATAAAATCCACAAAAGTATTCAGTCCTTTTCACAATTTTCATTTGAGATAGAAAATATCGAACTAGATGTAAATGACGGTTTTTTAGAAAATATAACGGTAGTTGGAAAAATAAATGGGATATCGCTACCAGAATATATAGGATATGATCTTAGAAAACAGATTCAAGAGGTTTTAGGAGAAATCTACAGTAGTGAAAAGGACAGTTTAGACGGAAAAAGAACAGATTTCATTCTAACCAAAGATTTAAAATTCGTTAATGAATTCCCGATTGGTCTAAGTTCTAAAACCGACTATGCTGATTTTGACAACTATTATCTCTACCATTTTAACGGACAAAAGAAAACCTACGTGATGTCCCTGCGCGATGTGTTAAAAATGTACGTCCAAAAGCATCAGAACGATCGAACCAACTTCAGCCCCAGAGATTTGGTCGCAACAATTAATAAAGGAGACCCAGAATACAACGATGGCTATATCGTACTGAAAAAAGAAAAAACTTCAGAACTTCTAAAACTAAATATTTTTAGTGATTTTATTGGCTTTGATGAAAAAGAGCCTAACAGCCTCATTCAATTCGAAGTCAATAAGAACATTCCCATCTTTACAAGAAGACACGGTAAATGGTTGAGTAAAGTCGGTAGAAGCATGAACACTGGTGTGGCAAACTACTTGGATTTAAGCTTGGTATGGTCGAGAATCGGTGATGCTGACAAGCGAATGCCCATATCCTATAGAGATGCCTTCAGCAATGGAACCTACACCCCATCTAAATACACCACTCATCTAGAGCTCTTGCGCTATGAAAACCTTTCGGTCGGTGCAGATCTTAATATTTTTACAGTGGATATGCCAGGGTTAAAGTCGCGGGTCGAAATCAACGGTGGTTTTAGATATGGGAGAACGCTGGCAGTAGATTCTCTACGAACTTTCAGCAATAATGAAATTACCAAAACAGGTCTCTCAACTGAGACACAAACAAGCACCTGGCGGTTTTATCCAGACTTTATTTATAGAGTTCGTCCAGAAGAACGATACGGAGGTTTTTTTAGATTCAGACCGATTCGTTTCAATACGGTGACGGAAGATTTTGCAGATATTTCCTCTGAAGAAAGTTTCCTGAAAACTGGGCAGGATAATTTTAGTTGGCTGCATCAATTAGAATTACAAGTTTTCTTTAAATCCAGTAAGACCAATCAATTCTTTTTCAGATATCGCTACACGAATACAAGTAACTGGGAAACCAACGGGTTTCATGAAGTACAAATTGGATACACTAAATCTCTACGATTCTAACCCCTAAACGCTCCAGATCCTTCCAATAATCCGGATAGGATTTGGAGACCACCTCGGCCTCATTGATGGCGATGGTCACCCGCAGTGCCAAGGGTGCAAAGGCCATCGCCATGCGATGGTCCTGATAGGTGTCGATCGCAATATGCTCAATGATCGTCTCACAAGGTTTTAGATGCAAACTCTTGTCGGTGATCTCTACCTCAGCGCCCAACTTCTGCAACTCGGTTTGTAAGGCCGCCAATCTATCGGTCTCCTTGATCGGTAAGGTATGCAATCCATAAAGATCACAACCCATTCCAAGGCCCAAGCATGTGACCGCAATGGTCTGCGCGATGTCAGGCGCATTTGCCAGTTCGCAGTTGATCGTGGTGTCCTCATGGTCTTTCACCTTTTTAAGCACGATACTGGTGCCTTCATAGGTAGTTACCACCCCAAACTGCGTGTATATCTCGGCCAAGACCGAATCTCCCTGTAAGCTGTCTTGTTTATAGCTGGATAGCGTTATTTCCGAGCCCAGTTCGCTCAACGCCGCGATGCTATAAAAGTAGGAGGCAGAACTCCAGTCGCTTTCGACCACCAATTGGGTGTCTGCCACTGTTTCCTTTGGAAGGACCTTGATGATGTTGCCATCAAAGGAAGTTTCGATTTCTAACGTACTGAGCAATGCCAGCGTCATTTTGATATAGGGAACCGAGGTGATCTTCCCCTCCAATTCCAGCTTCAATCCGTTTTGAAGCTTTGGTGCGATAAGCAATAAGGCCGAAATATACTGACTGCTTACATCGGCTGACAACGACACTCTAGAAGCCGTCAACTGTTTTCCTCTGATGCGCAAAGGAGGAAAGCCCTCGTTTAATTCATAGGAAATATCTGCCCCTAACTGTCTAAGCGCCTCCACCAAGATCTTAATGGGACGTTCTTTCATACGTTTAGAACCCGTGAGCACCACTTCCCTCTCCTTTTGAATCGAAAAATAAGCTGTTAAGAAACGCATGGCCGTCCCGGCATGATGAATGTCTGCGAGCCCCACTCCAAGGGTGGAGGAAGGTTCTTCAAATACCTTTAATGCCTGTTGCATGACTCGGGAATCATCGGAGTTGGACAGATTTTCTATCGAGATATTGGGGTACAAGGCTTGGAGAAGTAACAAGCGATTGCTCTCGCTTTTAGATCCCGTGATCTGTATGCTGTTCTGAATGTGTTGGTTCGTGGTACTTAACTTGATATTCATTAGACCCAATTAGGATATAAATAATAGGCCCCACCTGCGAGCGGAACTACTTTGACCTTTGATCTTTTCGCCTCGGTTTCCTTCAACTTTATAAAAATCAGGTCTTATTAAAAAAGATTCCCGTTTTGCACTAAAACGTTTCAGTGACAAACGGGAATCAAATATAGGAAGTTTAGATAGCTTTTACTACTTCAACTTTTCGTTATTATGATGGCGATCATGGTCGCGCTTGGTCTTTTTATCCATTTTTTTATCAAAGGCCGCCTGCAGGTCAATTCCTGTCTGATTTGCCAAACAGAGTACCACAAAGACCACATCGGCCAGTTCTTCGCCTAGATCCTTGTCCTTATCGCTTTCTTTTTCGCTTTGTTCTCCATAGCGCCTGGCGATGATCCGAGCCACTTCGCCCACCTCCTCGGTAAGTTGCGCCATGTTGGTGAGCTCATTGAAGTAACGTACCCCATGTTCTTTTATCCAGCGATCGACGACCAGCTGCGCGTCTTTGATATCCATGAGACTTATATTTTCTTCAAAACTACACGTTCTGCCTGTTTTTCTACAATTTTATTGTAAAATTCCTTCAAGGAAGCGTAATATACAGGCCCAACCACCGCAGCATTGATTGTTGTATTCACATTCAATAGGATCGAATTTGCAGATTTTTTGATGGAATATCTGAACACTCCCAAATTGTCGGGTAAAGCGATCGCGGTCGACTCTGGCACGCTCTCCGCCTCGTAACCTTCAGGAATCTTTATATGTACCATGTACTTGAACTCTCTTGGAAAGGCAAAATCTACAGGATATTCTCGCTTTTCTAGTTTAAAGGGATTTTCTTCCTCCCTCAAGTGAAAAAGCGGAGCAAAATAGAGCTTATCGCCAATGGTCTCAATCTCATCTTCTTTATAGAAATCAAAACTCTCGATCATCGGCTTGCCGATCTCCTGATGGTTCTTTAAGGAATAATTTGATATTTCTATGCCTTCGTGCCGCTCTTCCAAGGAGGTGAGGTATTCCTCTTGGTTGGTGCTATTGTATCGTTTACGCGCCATCATCGCACTATGCATGGTATACTGTTCTCTACATTTCCCTTCTATACTGCCGCTATCAGTCAGCGACACCATCATATTGATAGCATCTAGAGATGTACTTCTTGGCATCAGATCGATGGAGGTAGAATTTCCGTCCTCGGTGATGATCCTTCCAAACCAATTCAAATCCCGTACTGGAAGTACATTTGGCAAACTAAAAGGGTCTGTGGCATCCAATAACACATAGTTGTCACCGATCTTGGCAGCAGCGATCACTGCGTTAAAGCCCTCTCTGGTAGGAAACATAGGTACCCCATGGTCTCTGGTACTTACCAATACCGGATATGCTCGCAGCTTAGCATGCTTTAGCATGGACACCAGCATTAAATTGATCTCTGCGATATTTCCACTTCCTTCCTTATATGCTTTTTTTACACCGTCGTCAGCGTATACACCGCGATAGGTATTCCACTTTACCTTTTCTTTTACATGGTTGAAAACGATTGCCAATCTTTGCACTTCATCCGAAACGGTTGCGAGTTTTGCATCCAACTCGTCGGCATAGTAATTTTCCTTTCTAAGCTCTCCACCAAAGGCGTCGCTCTTAAAAATTCGTTCGGCCACGGCTTCCCAACTATTAGAAAAGGTCTCTAAGGGCGAATTGGGAAATTTTATATACGATAATTCATACTTAACAGCCGACAGATAGTTGTTGATATTATTCACATAAGGCTCACTAACTAAAGCCGGCACATCGGTCATGTTGAATTTGGTGATATTCGAGGTATATTCTATGGTTCTATTTCTCACTTGGCGTGATCCAGTAGCATATCCCCTGGCATCCACTAACCCATTTTTTTCTGTCCATCTTGCGGTACCCCTACCTTTTGTATTGATGGGGTTCACACTTAAAAATCCTTTAAAATTTGGCTTAAATACATAGTATTCGGGTATCTCAATTCTAATATGTTGCTCCTTTATGGGGATGAAGCTCTGTAGATCTATCTCATCGATGTTTTGAGTGAAGGGAGAGACGATCATATATTTATAATCGATCACGGACCCCTCCTTCACATCTGGGAACGTGAATTTCTTTTCGTTCCAATACTTGGACCGTTCACTGTCAAAGATACCATCCTTTCTAAGTTTTGTTTCGACCACCTCACCATCTACGAGATTATAGGTATATCCTTTTAGTCCAGAGACCTCATCTTTTGAATTCCCCGAGTCGTATAGGAACAGCTGCTGTGTGGCATAGTCCATACCATCCTTGTCATAGATCTTTATGCGTTCATGAACTTCGGTGTAGATCTTAAAACCTTCACTGATATTGAATCGGTAATCGATCTTGATATCGCGATATAAATAAGCTGCAGAAGCAGTAGAATCTGTCGGGTATGCTTTTTCTTCGAGTTCTTCTTTGGATACCTTTCCAAATTTTACTTCCTGTGCGCTTAGTGCTAGACCGTTCAACAGGACTAGCAGCATCAATACATTTCTTAACATAGTTAGGGTTGTTGTTTTACGAGTATTATTTTCAATTTGTCGCCTTTCGCTACCTTTCTTCTAAAATTGCGATAGGCATTATATTCTTCTTTTGGGTAAAAACCATGCTTTAAAAGGAACTTACGAGTATATTTCAGGGTGTTGTCTTCAACTTTTTGAAGGGAGACCTCATAATCACCATACTTCGTCGATAGTTTGATGGGTGCCGGTAAAGATGAAGGTTTATAACCTTGAGGCAAGGTGATGGTATATTCGTCAGTGTCCAAATACCCACGAAGGATCTCGAATGGCTGCTTTCGGTTTCGATATCGCTTTGGTACATGGTCATTAACATTGAAGGGATTCAATTGAAAGAGCAACCCTTCGGAAGTGGCAGTTGCATAGTTCTCAGCGGAAACGTTCACCGTTTCCATATAAGTGACAAGATCTTTGATATTTAAAAGGTTGATTTCGCTTACCTCTAAATTATTGATGTTGTCCCAATATTCTTTGTAATATTTCTGTTGCTTTTCTTCTGAAAGACCTCCTATCTGGCTAAAACGATCGTTGTACTGTATACCTCGCGAAGTCATAATCACATCTCCGGTTAGTTTGCCGTCTTTGGACAAACTATATTCGGCTACGGTCTTTAATGAATTATCTTCGTCCAGATAGACATGGGTATGTTTTACCTTGCCACCCTCGGGTGTTAAGACCAATACATCTCTGTTATCCGTGAAATCTCCTAAAAAATTGAATGGGAGCACCTGGCTTGTACATTCCAACCAGATGTTCTCATCACCGTTAGGAATATTTAAGATCACATGATTACTTTGCATCGAGGCAAAATCACTCTCTATACTTCGTTGATAATTACCTGCATAAAGCACCGTATAATAGGATTCTATACCTTGTGATGCGAGCAGTGCCTTTGTATAATTGGTAAGTCCTTTGCAGTCGCCATATTTTACTCTATCTACCTCCTCAGCTTCAATCGGGCTCCAGCCCCCAATTCCCAATTGCACACTGATGTATCGGGTATTGTCCTGCACGTACTCATAAATCTTCTTTGCTTTCGCTATTGGGTCTTCTATTCCTTGAACCAATTGCTCTACTTCTGTCTTGGTGGACTCTGGTAACAAGTCCCTACCCTTAATCATATCCTCATATCTCCACCTGCCAAATTCCTCCCAGCTAACAGCACTTCCATCCACACCTTCCAAGTGAAACTTGTCTAAGGCAACCAATAAGTATGGGTGAATCCTTAAAATACTAGGGCTATAGGATTCATATTTAGACGACGGGACATTTTTCAATTCATAATGAAATGATGATTGACCTTCAGTCTTTCTCTGTATATCAAAGTATTCAAAATTCTTCTCTTTCGTTCTTATATTGAAACCCTCAGTCACTTTAATTGAATAACTTGTTTTCTCATAGCTCTGCGAATAGCTATCAATTGGAATCCAAGATGGGATAAATGCGGTGTTTATCTTTTCAGTTATGCACTCGAACTTCACCGTATATGGGTATGCAATCGGAGTATACCTTAGATATTTTGTTCTATTGTCCGCATAAAGTGTTCCTCCATCAACAGCACTGACATCGTTAAAATCATTTTTTTTTATCTTCTTGATCTCATTTCCGTTCATATCATACACTATCGCTTCTAGTTTTTTCACTTTAGTGTTCGGGTCATAATTTACATACGCATCGACCGCAGCATCTCCTTCTTTATTGAGGACGGTGACTATCCGTCTCTGCACCACCTCCATTTCATCGATCGCTTTGACCTCTATGGACGTCTCGTCGAGTCTTACAACGGCATTGGCCCCTTTAAGCAGTTCTTCGGGGATAGCATTGTACGAATATTGTTTTTCTTGTGCGAAAAGTTGCATCGTTGATGCGATCAACGATACGAAAAGAAGCATTTTAGCACTATTCACGGGACAAATAAAATTAATTAAGCGCGCTAATATACTATCCTGTTTGCCAAATACAAAAAATATTTTGTGAACGCAGGATTCTTGTATAAACGCAGACCTTTGTAAGACTATTCCTTGTTTTTAGTATCAATGATGATGGTTACGGGCCCATCGTTGAGAAGAGCGACCTTCATATCAGCTCCAAAGATACCTTTGCCTACCTTTTTGCCAAGGTCCTTCTCAAATTGTAGAATAAAATTTTCGTATAGCGGAATTGCTATCTCTGGCTTGGCCGCCCTGATATAGGAGGGACGATTACCTTTCTTAGTGCTGGCATGAAGTGTAAATTGACTTACAACGATCGCCTCCCCGTGGACATCGAGCATAGAATGGTTCATCACACCATCCGAATCGTTAAAGATGCGAAGATTACATATTTTTTTAGAAAGCCATTGAATGTCGGTCTTCGTATCTGCTTCCTCAATACCTAGCAATACCAGAAGTCCTTTATCGATCTTCGCCACGACCTCGCCTTCTACCTTAACAGAGGCTTCGGACACACGCTGAATGACGGCCCTCATCGTTGGTTATTTCTTTTCGTCATAGACGTCCACTCTATAATTTTCGTCCTCACCTTGAATGATCTGCACATAACTTCGGTATCGACTCCATGCTACTATTCCTTCTTCCAAGGCTTCTTTGACCGCGCATTTGGGTTCCTCGAGATGTAAACAATTATGAAATTTACAATCTTCTTTTAGTCTGAAGAACTCGGGGAAATAATCGCCTATCTCTTCTTTGTCCATGTCGACTACACCAAAACCTTTGATACCCGGGGTGTCGATGATCTTCGCATCATCGAAGCTTAGATCGAACATTTCTGCAAAAGTCGTCGTATGCTGGCCTTGGCGATGTTGCTCAGAGATCTCTTTGGTCTTCAAGTTCAAGGAGGGTTCGATAGCATTGACCAACGTAGATTTCCCAACACCACTATGACCCGCAAACATACTCACTTTGCTAGCCATCATGGCCTTCACCTGGTCAACGTTCTTTTTGGTCTTGGCCGAGATGCCAATGCATTCATATCCGATCTCACGATATATAGCTGCCAAATACTTTATCTCCAACAGATCCTCTTCTGAGTAGGTGTCTATTTTGTTGAAGAGCAACACGGTCTTTACATCGTAAGCCTCTGTAGTGACCAAAAAGCGATCGATAAAGCTGGTAAATGTAGGTGGGTTGTCTAAGGTGATCATCAAAAATACCTGATCGATATTGGAAGCGATGACGTGGATCTGTTTGGAAAGATTGACCGATTTGCGTACGATATAATTCTTCCGATCGTGAATGTGATGGATCACCCCTGTTAACTCATCACCTTTGGTGTCGAGTTTAAAATCGACCACATCGCCCACGGCGATCGGATTGGTACTTTTAATATCCTGTATCCTGAACTTGCCTTTGATGCGGCATTCATATACCTCGCCCGTCGCCGTTTTAACGGTGTACCAACTTCCAGTAGATTTATATACGATTCCTGTCATCAAATTCTATAAATAAGCCCGTGCAAAATAATCCTTTTATATCTATTGCATTAACCTTAAAGGGATTTTTATACAAATTTACATACTTCCTGTTTTGTGGTAAAAATGTACTTTTTTGTTGTGAAAGTGCAAAAAAGTGTTGTTAACCGAAAAAAGTGTGCATTTTACCTTTTAATCTATTTTTCGGGTTTGTTCGTCCAAAAAAATTTACTCGAGTGCATTCTTGCCTCATCTTTGGGGTATAGAAAACGATTATTTGCCTTAACAATAAAACATACGGATATGACAACATTATTACAATTCACCAGCATCTTTTCAAACGCATTCAACCAAATAGAGAACGCTTTCGTAGCATTCCTTTTCAAAGTGGCAACGATGTTCTGTGTAGGACTTATCGCAACGATCATCTTCGCCTTTGTTTACAGACTTACAACAGGATTCGCCTTTTAAGATATACAACATAGACAACCGATAACCACACATGAAATAAAGATCCCCGCTAATGCGGGGTTTTTTTTTTACCATGCCATACTTTTCTGCTCTCCAGCAAAAATTTCTTCAAATTCACCTTACATCAACATTCATTTTTCTGGTTGTTCAATCAAAAAATGTGATGCCATCGTACGATGGTTTCGGTAACAATCGATTAGATCCTTTAAAAAATTCACCTTTACCTCGAATTTTATAGCCTGTTGTGAAAAGTCATTTTCTTGTTGTGAAAGGGCAAAAAAGTGTTGTAAACAGAAAAAAATAGCTCGATTTTGGTCTTTCGTCTATTTTTTATGCTCGTTCGTCCAAAAAAGTTTAGGGTTACATATCGCCGTCACATCTTTGGGCTATAGAAAACGATTATTTGCCTTAACATTAAAACATACGGATATGACAACATTATTACAATTCACCAATATCTTTTCAAACGCATTCAATCAAATAGAGAACGCATTCGTAGCATTCCTTTTCAAAGTGGCAACCATGTTCTGCGTGGGACTTATCGCAACGATCATTTTTGCATTTGTTTATAGACTTGCTACCGGATTTGCCTTTTAAGATATAGGTAACCAATAACCACACATGAAAAAGGACCCCGCACATGCGGGGTTTTTTATTTCTATAAAGATCTTTTGAAATCGGTGTACCCCTTTCTTTGCAAAATTAATTATGGAGGCTTGCATAAAAAATCAAGGAAGCGATGTCACCACATATCTTTCCCGTAAGCGTATTGAGACCGCTTTTTTTTCGTTTCCTGCAATTATCTTTCTGTTGTGAAACATTTCTTTTTTGTTGTGAACTATCAAAAAAGTGTTGTTAACCGAAAAAAACGTGCATTTTGCCTTTTAATCTATTTTTCGGGTTTGTTCGTCCAAAAAAGTTTTGGAATCTCTGTTCTTGCCCCATCTTTGGAATATAGAAAACGATTATTTGCCTTAACAATAAAACATACGGATATGACAACATTATTACACTTCACCAGCATTTTTTCAAACGCATTTAACCAAATAGAGAACGCTTTCGTAGCATTCCTTTTCAAAGTGGCAACGATGTTCTGCGTAGGACTTATCGCAACGATCATCTTCGCCTTTGTTTATAGACTTACAACCGGCTTTGCCTTTTAGGATACACATCCAATAACCAAGTAAATCGCAAAGCATATAAAATCCCGCTCTTTGGCGGGATTTTTTGTTGTTTAACTTTTAATGATCTTCTCTTGATGATTGATCGACTCTTGGTGAATAGCCTTGAACATTCGAAGCACAAACTCTTCGCTAAGTCCTCTACCCTCGCCTTCTAGGATCATCTTGCCCAAGATCTCATTCCAGCGCTTATTTTGAAGTACCGCCACATTTTTGGATTTTTTCAGATGTCCGATATCGTCTGCCACCTTCATCCGTTTACCAAGGGTATCGATCAGTTGATGGTCGATCACGTCGATCTGCGTTCGTAAGGTGGTCAACTTATTATTGAATTCTGCCTCATCATCCATGACCTTACGTATCTTAAGATCCTTCATAATTTGGATTAGCGCAGCTGGAGTTACTTGCTGTGCCGCATCACTCCAGGCGTTGTCCGGGTCGATATGCGTTTCGATCATTAAGCCATCGAAGTTGAGATCCAGTGCCGTTTGTGAAACGTCCAAGATCATATCTCTCTTTCCTGTAATATGCGAGGGGTCACAGATCAACGGAAGATCTGGAAACTTACTTTGAAGTTCCACGGCTATTTGCCACTCGGGAATATTTCTATATTTGGTCTTTTCGTAGGTGGAAAACCCTCTGTGAATGACCCCCAACTTGTTGATATTTGCCGAGTGCAAACGTTCTATTCCTCCCAACCATAGTGCAAGATCGGGATTTACTGGATTCTTAACTAAAACCACCTTGTCTGTTCCTTTCAATGCATCGGCTATTTCCTGTACAATAAAGGGACTCACGGTAGATCGGGCACCTATCCAAAGCATGTCCACATCATGTTCTAATGCCAGATCCACGTGCGCCTTGTTTGCGACTTCGGTAGCAGTAAGCAGGCCGGTCTCCTCCTTGGCACGTTGTAACCATTTTAATCCGATGGCGCCGACCCCTTCAAAATTACCAGGACGGGTACGCGGTTTCCAAATCCCTGCGCGAAGGTAGGACACATCCGAATCCTTTAATTCGTGAGCGATCTTCAATACTTGCTGTTCGGTCTCCGCACTGCATGGGCCAGCAATTACCAAAGGGTGTTCTAATTGATGAGCATCCAGCCAGTTTCTCAATTCTTTCTTGTTTTCCATCTTAATGTTTGTATTCTATGCGTTTACTATGATTCCGTTTAATATTTCTTTTATATGATTCGTGTCTTGCATTTCTTCGAAGATCTTCTCAAAGTTATCATCGATCATCAACTGCTTAAAGTGTTCTAGATTCATTATATATTCCTCTAAGGTTTCGATGACATTTTCTTTGTTCTGCTTGAAAATAGGCGTCCACATCGCCGGAGAGCTTTTGGCCAATCGTACCGTGCTCTCAAAACCTGACCCAGCCATATCAAAAATATCGCGTTCGTTCTTTTCCTTTTCAATGACCGTTTTCCCTAACATGAAAGAACTAATATGTGATAGGTGCGAAACGTAAGCGATGTGCTTATCATGTGCCACAGGATCCATATATCGTATGCGCATTCCAAGATCCGCGAAGATCTTCAATGCCTTTTCTTGAAGCTTGAATGCGGTCTTCTCCACCTCGCAGATGATATTGGTCTTTCCCTTAAAAAGTCCATTGATCGCAGCCTCGGGTCCAGAAAACTCGGTCCCAGCTATTGGGTGTGTCGCTAGAAAGTTTCTTCGTTTGGGATGGTCTTTAACTACATTGCAAACTTTCAGCTTGGTAGATCCCACATCCATCACCACGGTATCATCATCAATATGATCCAACACCTTTGGCAGCACTTCCAATTGTACATCCACAGGAATGGATACAATGACCACATCGGCTTTCTTAAGCTCGTCATAATCTGTCTGTGCATCGATCAACCCCAAGGACAGTGCTTTTTCAGCATGCGCTTTGTTGACGTCCAAACCAAAAATTTTGATATCGTCATACAACGACCTTAGGTCTTTCACCATCGACCCACCGATCAATCCTATTCCTATTACAAAAACGTTCATATTCTATAGTATTTAGTAATGGGTATTGAGTAATGAGATTAGATTTTCAAAGCTACCTCAACACTTAATACTAATTACTCAAATCTGCTTATTGCTTCTTCTATTTTTTCTTCATCAACACAAAGGGAAAATCGTATATAGCCTTCACCATTGCTTCCAAAAATGGTTCCTGGGGTGATGAAAATATTCTTTTCGATCAAAATTTTGTCGATCACTTCTTCGGCCGAAGGACTACCCGCTGGAAGCTTTGCCCAGACGAACATTCCCGCAGTGTCCTTATCATAAGTACAGTTCAATTTGTCGGCCAAATGAAAAATGAGTGCTTTTCTGCGTCGGTATATCGCATTCAATTCATCGAACCATTCTCTTCCGCTGTTCAGAGCCGTGATAGCACCCTTCTGGATACCGTAGAACATCCCCGAATCCATATTGCTCTTTACCTTCAACACATTGGCGATCTTATCCGATGCACCAAGCAGCATGCCAACTCGCCATCCCGCCATATTAAAGGTCTTACTCAGCGAATTCAGCTCTAGCGCCACCTCTTTGGCCCCATCGAACCGCAAAATACTTAGCGGATGCTGATTAAGCACAAAACTGTAAGGATTATCATTGACCAACAGGATCTCGTGTCGTTTCGCAAAAGCGATCAGGTCCTCGAAGAAAGCTTCGTCCGCCTTTGCGCCAGTAGGCATGTGAGGGTAATTGATCCAAAGTATCTTCACTTTGGATAGGTCCTGTTGCTCCAGTTTCTTCAAATCTGGCAACCAATCATTCTTTGCCGTTAAATCATAATAGATAGGCTTCGCACCGACCAATCTAGTGACCGAAGTATAGGTTGGATACCCAGGATCAGGAATTAATACTGCATCCCCTTCATTCAAATAAGCTAAAGAAATGTGCATGATGCCTTCCTTACTTCCCATTAACGGAAGTACCTCATTTTCGGGATTCACCTGTGTGTTAAAATGTCTTGCATAAAATGTGGCTATCGCCTTTCGAAGTTCTGGCAACCCTTGATAGCTTTGATATTGATGTGCATTGTTATGCCGCATCGCTTGGGCAATGGTGTCTACCACTTCTTTATGAGGAGCAAGGTCCGGACTACCGATGCCCATATTGATCACGGGCTTTCCCTCGGCTATCATAGCGCGCACTTCTCTCAGCTTTTTAGAAAAGTAATATTCTTCAACGGTATGTAAACGATTGGCGGTCTCCATCAGATTCGCGCATTTTTATATTCGCCCAAAACTTTAAAATCTTCAAGCATGATCTCTAAAATGGCCTTCGCCTTTGTATAATCTTTATAACTCTCAAAAGTGACATCTACAAAGAAGGAATACTTCCATGGAGTCTCGATCACTGGCAGCGACTGTATTTTGGTCAAATTCAACTTACAATCGCTCATGACATTGAGCACAGCAGCCAGGCTACCCCGTTTGTGGTCGGTGATGAATCTTAATGATGCCTTGTTGATCTCCTCCTCGGGATGTAGCGAGTTCTTCGTATGTAAAATTACAAAGCGTGTGGCATTGTTTTTTATAGTCTGGATATTCTCGGCAATTATATCTACATCAAAGAGAGCCGCCGCCGCCTTACTTGCGATAGCTCCAACCCCTCTTAATTGATGCGTTGCGATCCTTTGGGCGACCTCGGCCGTATCGGCATCTTCGACCAGCTTGATATGCGGATATTGCTTAAAGAACTCTTTACATTGCAACAAGGCCATTGGATGCGAGCACACCTCTTTGATATCACGGATATCCTGCCCGGGAAGCACCATTAAATTATGACTGATATTCAAATAGTGTTCTCCTACAATATGCAACCCGTGCGCGTCGATCAAGGCATAATTTGGAATTATGGAACCTGCGATCGAATTCTCGATCGCCATGACTGCATCGGTACTGCGTTTACTTACAATACTATCGATCAGCTCATCGAAGGTAAGGCACTCGTCCAGATCGACATCTGGGCTAAAATACTCCTTGGCCACCTGATGATGATTGGATCCTTTTACGCCTTGTATCGCTACTTTTATACTCATAAAAACGATTCATAAAAAAAAGCCCTGAATTCTATCAGGACTTTTAATGCTTTATGTGATTGTTACTTCACTTTTTTGCGTACCGTCCCGTTTTCTCTTCAAAATAGTAGAAGAAAAAATAAAAACCGTTCCAGAAAAAAGTGTTGTTAAACATTCTTGTCATATAATTATAATGCTAATGTAGCATTCATTCCGAGAAAAACAAACCAAGGAGCTTATTTTTTTGGATTAAGCAATCTTACGACAAAATAATTAGCATTGCGAGGGAAAAAAGATGGTTTTTTTAAGAATGTGTCAAACTGAATGAATTCCTTATTTTTACCTAAATTCTCATCAATGTCTATTATAGTTGAAAATATCTCTAAACGCTATGATGCTCAAAAAGCACTCGACCAGGTTTCCTTTGATATAAAAAAGGGAGAGATCGTTGGTTTTCTAGGCCCTAACGGTGCTGGCAAATCTACTATGATGAAAATTCTCACCACCTACATCGAGGCATCTGAGGGTAGCGCGAAGGTGAACGGTCATGACATCCAGCACCAAAAAAAGAAGGTACAGCGGAGTGTTGGCTATCTTCCAGAACACAATCCACTATATCTAGAAATGTATGTGAGAGAATATCTCAGCTTTAACGCTTCTGTGTACAAGATATCGAAAGACCGCATAGAGGAGGTGATCGAATCGACAGGTCTTACCCCTGAAGCAAATAAGAAGATCGGACAACTCTCTAAAGGATATCGACAGCGCGTGGGACTGGCAAACGCCTTGCTTCACGATCCCGAAGTATTGATCCTAGATGAGCCTACTACCGGATTGGACCCTAACCAATTGGTAGAGATCCGGAATTTGATCAAAAATGTAGCCAAGGAAAAGACGGTCTTTCTTTCTACGCATATCATGCAAGAGGTCGAGGCCATCTGCGACAGGGTGATCATCATCAATAAAGGAACTATTGTTGCAGATACCAAGCTATCCGCACTTCGAGAAAATCAAGACCAAATAATTGAGGTAGAATTCGATTACCGCGTAGAAGATGTATTGCTGAATCGTCTTCCGCATGTGAAAGCGGTAAAGAATACACATGACTTTACCTACGAGATCACCTTTGCTACAGATACTGACATGCGCCCAACCGTCTTTGACTTTGCGCACGACAATCAGTTGAAAACACTAAAGCTGAATCAGAAGAATAAGAATTTGGAGAGCCTTTTTAGAGAGCTCACGGCTGATTAATTTCGGAATATCAATCTACCTTGGTATAACACTTCTACATCGACGACCGGAGGTTGGTTGACCGCTATAACGTCACCAGTGCTGACGATCCTGCCGGTTAGTGTTTCTGTTGGATGTATGATGATATCGTTGGAGCTTCGGTGAAACACGTTTACGTTTCTTGCGATAAGTTCTGCTCCTTCAAATCGAGGATTTCCAGCGGCAAAACTTAGGTCGAGATCATCTACGTTCCCAGATATGAACATATTGGAAAGATTGTTGAAGACAACGGTTAAGTTTTCGTTATCGATCTCTAGAAAAAACTCCCCTACTGCAGCGGTATCCGGTGCTTCGAAGGTCTCAGATAAGATCGTGAGCTGTGGAAAGGTCAACACCCCTTCTGACCGAATGGGAAACTGGGTCCCACTCCTTATTTCAGTAATATCGATAGCAGTAACATATATTTTGGTAATGCCATAATCACGTACCCAGTTACAGTCGTTATTATCTGTGAGTATCAAGCGTCCGCTTTGGACCACGGCCTTTACATCATTGATCAGATTTTCTCCTGTCTCCACTACTACCCTATTCTCTGTCCCTGAGGAGATGATCATCTCGATATGCTCATTGACCAAAACACGGTCAAAGTCTCCAACGGCTATCTCTCTTTGCACGATCTTACCAGCAGTCTGGATACAATCGAATGCATTCTCATTGCTACAGGCAAAGAGAATAAAGATGAATGGTATGTATAGTAGCTTCTTCATTATATGAATTCCTGCTCCCGAGTCCTCGGGACAGGAATGACAACATGTTATAATCTAATTCCTATTCCAAATTCTACCGCCTCGGCTTTTGCCGCATGCGATTTTAAGGTGATCGCGCCGAAAAGCTTATCGCTAAAATAACGTTTCAATCCGATGCGCTGATATACTTGTCCTTCAAAATCGACAGGATAATATACATAATATCCCAGCTGGGTGACAATCGATGTTTTATTGATAAATAATTCATGGCCTACAAAAAGTCCGATGCGCTTATGATCTTCATCACCATCGATTCCTTGGCCCGGAAAAGCGATTCCTCTAAATTTGATGAATTCCTTTAAAAAGTTAGAGAAGAAGATGTCTGTCCCAAACTGGATAGCACTCTTTCTGTTAAGGCGCTTATCTGCATAGGCCGAGAAAATATAGAAGGCATATACCCCGCTATCAACGATATCGCTCTCATTGGCGCCTGTTCTAAAGACGAGGTTGTATTTCCAGGGTTGTGTATATCGTTCCTCTTCGGTTTTAGGCTGAAATTCGACCTCGGTGTTATCATCCAATTGATAATTCAACCCAAAACTAAAATTGATCGAGTTGATACTGGTATTTGGCGCCTTGATATTGGCATTGGAATAATGGATCAACGAAAACCCAGCTTGAAATCCAAAACGATCAAAGATGCGCTCCTTCTTGTAATTGAGCATCATATAGGTACTGCTCATCAACCGTGTTCCAAAGGCTATATTCCTAAAATTGGTCTCTTTGTCGTACGGATTGTTAGTGTAGCCGATCCCTTGGCCAATACGCAGCATTACCTTTCGTTTCAAGAAGTAGAAGTTGTAATGCGCATATAGCGACAAGTTTTCTCCTAGAAATCGATTCTTCAAATTCTGATAAGCAAACGAAAAGCCATAATCTGGGTAGCCATAACGTGCCTCCCAATCCTCGAATCCAAACGTCTTTCGGTTCCATCCAAGAATAAATCCTTCTGGGTGCCCTGTGATGAGATGAGAAATATCGGGATTATGTTCTGCAATGTTGCCCTTAAAATAGCTGATATCGAAATAGGACAGCTTTGGGTCTTCTTGTGAAAGACCAACAAAGCCTATTACCATGCTGCAAATTAAAAGGAGTTGTTTCATAAACGGAAGCAAAGCTAAGCAATTAGCGCAAACTCACAAGTGAATGAATTTTTTAGTAAAAGGGTTACGCAAGCCTTGAGCTTAAAATACCGTTTTGGCGATCGCTTTGATATTATCGGATTTCCCCATAGAATAATAATGCAACACAGGAACACCGGCATCCATCAATTCCTTGGATTGTTGTGCCGCCCATTCGACTCCAACTTGGCGCACCGCCTTGTTATCTTTACAAGCCTCCACGGCATCGACCAGATCCTGCGGAATATCTATCTTAAAAACCTGAGGCAATAACTGTAAATGCTTTTTTATGGCCAGCGGTTTAATACCGGGAATGATCGGAACATCGATACCATACTCTTTGGCCTTATCACAAAATTCAAAAAAGCGTTTATTGTCAAAAAACATCTGCGTCACCACGTAGTCGGCCCCAGCGTCCACTTTTTCCTTCAGTCGTTTTAAGTCTGAAAGCAAAGAAGGTGCCTCGATATGCTTTTCTGGATACCCTGCCACTCCTACGCAAAAATTAGAACAATTATCGGTCTCCACGACCTCGTGCAAAAAATTCCCACGATTCATATTGGCAATTTGCTCAACTAGGTCCTTTGCGTATTGATGGCCGCCATTGGTCGCCTCAAAATATCGTTGTTCCTTCATAGCATCGCCACGAAGTGCCATTACGTTATCGATTCCCAGATACTGACAATCTACCAATAAATATTCGGTCTCTTCCTTGGTAAATCCACCGCAAAGTACGTGAGGCACCGTATCCACATCGTATTTGTGTTTTATGGAAGCGCATATTCCTAAAGTTCCAGGTCGCATCCGAGTAAGTTTTTTGTCGAGCAACCCATCTCGATCGATATAAATATACTCTTCGCGAGAGGTGGTGACATCGATGAATGGAGGTTTGAATTCCATCAGGGGATCGATATTGTCATATAACTCTTGAATGCTCCTTCCTTTCTTTGGCGGAATGATCTCGAAGGAAAATAGCGTTTTTCCCTTAGCCGCCGCTATATGTTCTGTTACTTTCACTCTTCGTAATTTGTCATTCCTGTCCCGAGGACTCGGGAGCAGGAATCTATTATTATCTTTTGTTGTTTTACTACGCTATTTTGGTACGACTTTTCATTAACGGTATTAAATGTATCTTTTTTGATAATTCTCTTTTGGATTCCTGCCTTCGCAGAAATGACAAAAAGTAACAAAAAGAAGACCACTACTATCTTTTATGCGAGATTCGGATTGAGCCATTTTCGAGCCACTTCCAAATCGATATTTTTTCTTTTACTGTAATCCTTCAATTGGTCTTCGGTAATTTTCCCGAGCCCAAAATAGCGCGCTTCGGGATTGGCAAAATAATAGCCAGAAACGGAGGCTGCCGGCCACATGGCTAGACTTTCGGTAAGTTTTACGCCTATTTTTTCCTCGACCTGCAACAACTCCCATATCGTTTCTTTCTCTAAATGATCGGGACAGGCAGGATATCCAGGTGCTGGGCGTATTCCTTTATAACTTTCCTTTATTAGTTCTTCATTGGACAAGTGCTCATCAGAAGCATAGCCCCAATGTTCCTTTCGCACTTTCTCGTGCAAATATTCGGCAAGGGCTTCTGCCAAACGATCTGCCAAGGCTTTGATCATTATCGAATTATAATCGTCATGCTCAGCTTCGAATTTTGCTGCTATCTCAGCCGTTCCAAAACCGGCGGTCACACAAAAACACCCAATATAGTCTTGCTTACCACTTTCTTGAGGCGCAATGAAATCTGCTAACGCAAAGCTTGACTTGCCGTCACGTTTTTTGAGTTGTTGCCGCAGTGTACGGAAGGTGTGAGATTTCTCGCTATCGCTCGAAGTGACAAGGATGTCATCATCATTGATCATATTCGCTTGAAACAAACCGAAGATGGCCTTGCCCTTCAGCAATTTTTCATTCAAGATCTTCTTTAATAATTGATTGGCGTCTTCGAAGAGACTTGTCGCTTCTTTACCAACGACCTCGTCGGTGAGTATCTCTGGAAATTTGCCATGCAAATCCCAGCTGCGAAAGAAGGGGCTCCAATCGATATAATCTTTCAAAATCGAGAGGTCGAAATCCTCTAAAACTTGAATTCCTAATTCATTCGGCATCTTAATTTCACTTGCATTCCAATCAATTTGAAATTTTCTTTTTCGAGCTTCCTCGATGGAAATATACTCCTTCTTCTTTCCTCGATTTAAAAACTGTTCTCGAAATTTCTCGTACTCTTCTCTGACCTGTATTTTATAATCTTCTCGATTATCCTGCAACAGATTCCCAACGACGGTCACTGCTCTTGAGGCGTCATTGACATGCACCACGCCTCTGGTATACTTTGGTTCAATTTTCACGGCGGTATGTGCTTTGGAAGTGGTGGCACCACCGATCAATAATGGAATATCCAGATCATTCTTTTCCATTTCTTGTGCGAGGTATACCATCTCATCTAGTGAAGGGGTGATCAACCCACTTAATCCGATGACGTCCACGTTCTCCTTGATCGCCGTTTGTATGATCTTCTCGGGCGGTACCATAACGCCAAGATCGATGATCTCATAATTGTTACATCCTAAAACGACCCCGACGATATTTTTTCCGATATCGTGAACATCGCCTTTAACCGTAGCGAGCAAGATTTTGCCTAGTGACCCATTCGAAGATTCTTTGGTGGCCTCGATATAGGGGTTCAAATAGGCCACCGCCTTTTTCATCACTCGAGCGGACTTTACCACTTGAGGAAGGAACATCTTCCCACTTCCGAAGAGGTCGCCCACCACATTCATCCCTTTCATCAGGTGGCCCTCGATCACTTGAATGGGTCGTTCAACTGATTGGCGTGCCTCTTCTACATCGATCTCAATAAATTCATCGATGCCTTTGACCAGCGAATGAGTGATGCGATCTTGCAAGGAGTCGTTTCGCCATTCCAACACTTTTGCCGCATTCTCTTTCTTATCACCTTTTACCGTTTCGGCAAGGTCTAACAATCGTTCTGTTGCATCATCCCGTCGATCAAGCAACACATCTTCTACGTGTTCTAAAAGATCCTTAGGAATCTCGTCATACACCTCAAGCATTGCCGGATTTACAATCCCCATGTTCATACCATGTTGAATAGCATGGTACAAAAATGCTGAATGCATCGCCTCTCGTACGACATTGTTTCCCCGGAAAGAAAAGGAAACATTGCTAACGCCACCTGAGACATTTGCATATGGAAGATTTTCGCGAATCCATTTGGTCGCCTTAAAGAAATCAACTGCATTTTTGCGATGCTCTTCCATTCCTGTGGCAACAGGGAAGATATTTGGATCGAAGATGATGTCCTGTGGCGCAAATTTCACCTTATTTACTAGAATGTCATAGGAGCGTTTGCAAATCTCGATACGTCGCTCGTAATTATCCGCCTGCCCCTGCTCGTCGAAGGCCATGACGATAACTGCGGCTCCGTATCGTTTTACCAGGGTTGCCTGTCTTATAAATTCTTCTTCCCCTTCTTTGAGACTGATGGAGTTTACCACACATTTCCCCTGAGCGACTTTGAGTCCGGCCTCAATGACCTCCCATTTAGAAGAATCGATCATGATAGGTACACGCGCAATATCTGGCTCGGAAGCGATAAGATTGAGAAAAATGGTCATGGCCTCGACACCATCGAGCATCCCTTCGTCCATATTCACATCGATGATCTGGGCACCGCCTTCAACCTGATGGCGAGCTACCTCCAATGCCTCATCATACTTCTCTTCTTTGATCAGACGCAGGAACTTCCGAGAACCCGTAACATTGGTGCGTTCGCCCACATTGATAAAATTACTTTCGGGTGTGACAACCAAGGGTTCGAGACCGCTTAGAGTAAGATACCTTTTGGTTGATTGTTGATTGTTTTCTGTTGACCGTATCGAAATGCTCATCATTTAAAGAGCTTTATAATAGTTGATAAATCCATTCAATAGTTTTTTACATGCTATTATTTGTTCAGAAATTCGTTTAGTCTGGTCTTCTCCAGCAAAACCTAAGTCCATTGCTAGATATAGCTGAGTTTCCAACTCATACAAAGAACCTCTCGCCACATGAAGATATTGAGTGGTATCCGCTGCTGTTCTTCTACCACATCCTTCGGCTATATTTGAAGGGATTGAAATGAAACTTCTTCTCATTTGTGCAACTAATCCGTATAGCTCATCACGCGGAAACTGTCTGGTCAAACCATAAATTTCTTTGACCAGTATTCTAGCATTTTTCCATACATCCAAATCCTTATATTCCATTTCTATCAACTAAAAACTATCAACAAACAACTTTCTTGGTTTATATTTTGAGACCACCTCAGCGATCAATTTGATATGCGCCGGCGTGGTACCGCAACAGCCACCAATAATATTGATCAAGTCGTCCTTTAGATAGCCTTCTATCAACTCTTGCATTTCTTTAGGGGTTTGATCGTATTCGCCAAAAGCATTTGGCAATCCGGCATTCGGATGCGCCGAGGTATAAAATGTTGTCTCCTTTGCAAGTCTTTTCAAATATGGTTGCAATTGGTCCGCACCTAAGGCACAATTGAATCCAACGCTGAGTAGCGGAATATGGGAAATAGATATTAAAAAGGCTTCGACGGTCTGTCCAGAGAGGGTTCGGCCCGACGCATCTGTGATCGTTCCGCTAACCATGATGGGAATGTCGATCTGCTTTTCTTCTTTTACCTCCTCGATCGCGAAGAGGGCGGCCTTGGCATTTAAGGTATCGAAAATGGTCTCCACCAAAAGTATATCTGATCCTCCATCGATCAATGCTTCTACTTGTTGTTTGTAAGCGATTCGTAACTCATCGAAAGTGACTGCACGAAACCCGGGATTGTTCACGTCGGGTGACATACTCGCCGTTCGGTTTGTTGGACCGATGGAGCCCGCTACGAATCTTGGCCTTTCTGGATCTTGCTTAGTAAAGGTATCCGCCACCTCTTTGGCCAATTTGGCGGATTCATAATTCAATTCGTAAACCAGTTCCTCCATACCATAATCAGCCATGGCGATGGTAGTTCCAGAAAAAGTATTGGTCTCCACGATATCGGCTCCAGCCTCGAAGTACTTGCTATGCACTTCTTTGATCGCCGCTGGTTGGGTGAGCGACAGCAGGTCGTTATTCCCTTTTAAAGAAGATGGCCAATCCTTAAATTGCTCTCCGCGAAAATCCTCTTCGGTGAAATTGTAGCGCTGTAGCATGGTGCCCATGGCGCCATCGAGGACGAGAATCCTTTTTTCTAGTTCTTTATATATGTTCTTTTTCATGATCTTTTTCCATTAATTGGATTCCTGCCCCTGTTTGCCAAATGGCAGGTGTCAAAAAAATTATCGAGAAAATAGATGGTATAAACACGGACGAATGTCCTTTGTGGTTATCTGTCTGCTATTGCTGTAGAATGTAGCACCTTCTCTCGAAAGAGGGTTGCTAAGGCTTCGACGGGTCTATTCCCTTCACCTTTCTTGATAACGTCAGTTTGTAAATGAACTGTTACAAAGATAGACACATTTGCTTTTTAACCAAATGTGAACCTTATAATTATGAAATGCCAAATCCCAACATCATTGCCGATATTGGGATTTGGCGCTTGGATTTTGAGAATTCGTTAAATGATCGCTTTCACCACTTCCTTCTTCGCTTCTTTCTTGCTCCCGTCAAAACCAGTAACTCCTCCTACTGTGGTATATTTCATCACATACTTTTTATCTGGATTGATACGCTGAAAGGCACTTTGACACATAATGGCGGCCTCGTGAAACCCTGAAAGGATAAGTTTTAGTTTTCCCTTATACGTATTCACATCTCCAATGGCGTAAATCCCAGGAATATTGGTCTGATAATCGTATGAGTTATCCACCTTGATGGCATTTTTCTCGATTTCGAGACCCCAATTCCCAATAGGCCCGAGCTTTGGCGATAATCCAAACAGCGGAATAAAGTAATCGGTCTCCAGATGTGACTCACCATTGGCTTTATGTTTTACCGTGACGGCGGTCAACTTTTCATCTCCATGTAGTTGTGTGACCTCTGCTTCGGTTACCAATTCGATTTTACCCAATTTGGATAGTTCCGCTACTTTTTCTACACTATCCAGCGCTCCTCTAAATTCGTTACGGCGATGGACCAAATAGACCTCAGAAGCTACATTGGCCAAGTATATCGACCAATCCAGAGCAGAATCACCACCTCCTGCGATGACCACCCTCTTATCACGATATACTTCAGGGTCTCTAATGATATAAGCAACCCCCTTGTCTTCGAAGTCTGTGATATTCTCAATAGGTGGTTTTCTAGGTTCAAAACTTCCCAAGCCTCCTGCAATCGCAATAACTGGTGCATGGTGCTTAGTCCCGCGATTGGTAGTGACCACAAAGGTGCCGTCCTCTAACTTTTCGATGGTTTCGGCACGTTCTCCCAAGGTGTATCCTGGTTCAAAGGGCTTTATTTGCTCGAGCAAATTATCTACCAGATCGCCGGCATTGATCTCTGGAAAGCCAGGGATATCATAGATGGGCTTCTTCGGATAGATCTCTGATAATTGCCCTCCTGGTTGTGGTAAGGCATCGATCAAATGGCATTTTAATTTTAAAAGACCTGCTTCGAAAACGGTGAATAGGCCCGTTGGGCCTGCTCCGATGATGAGTATGTCTGTTTTTATCATTATTCTTGAATTCAATTAATAATTAAATCTCTCTTTGAAGGGAGAAAAGAAGAGTGTCACATCCCGCTGCCCCGCTTCAAAGGGGGGAATTTATTCGATAAGTGATTTTGTGTGTTCATTGAGTTTCTCTACTTTTTCCTCGAAGCCTCCTTTGATCGTTTTTCTAAAGAGATTTAGGTTTTGAACCAGTTCATTTATGTTCTCTGGAATGACCTCTTCGAAAAATTGCCGTAAACGTTTGGCCGTCGTCGGTGATTTTCCATTGGTGGAAATTGCAATTTTCACATGTCCCTTGGTCACAATTCCGCCCATATAGAAATCACAATATGGCGGATTGTCGGCTACGTTGACCATCGTATTACGGGCTTTACAATGCCGATATACTTGGATATTCACTTCCTCACGGTCGGTCGTTGCGATAACAATATGTTTGTCATCCAGATAATCCGAGTGGTAAACATCGTCTATCATTTCCACATCAAACTTTTTGGCCAAAGTGATCGTATTTTCACGAAACATCGGTGCGACCATCGTAACCTTGGCATTAGGGCTTGACTTCAGTAAAAAGTGAAGCTTCTCTTCTGCAACATACCCACCACCAACGATAAGGATATTTAGCTGATGCACTTTAAGGAATATGGGATATAGTTCATTTTTTTCCATCACTTCATACTATTGCCTCTCTGTGAGAGTGTTTCAACTCATTTATTATCTCCCTATGTTCGACGACCTCACCGATGATTATAATGGCAGGATTGCTAAGCTGTCTTTTTGCAACGATGTCTTCTATGGTAGAAATATTACCCACACCGATCCTTTCATCTTTCCGACTTCCATTTTGAATTATGGCAACTGTCGTATCGCTTTTTCCTTCTCTTTTAAATAATGAAACTATTTCGCCCAGCTTACCCATGCCCATCAAAATAACGATTGTTGCCGTCGATTGTGCTGCAAGCTTCACGTCTCTCGACAGTTTGTGCTCTTTGGTCGTTCCCGCAATAACCCAAAAACTCTCTGAGGCCCCTCTCTTTGTAACTGGTATGTTTTGCAGTGCAGGAACTGATGACGATGAGGAAATTCCTGGCACCATCGCTACTTCTACCCCAAACTTCGCAGCATATTCCATTTCTTCGGCACCACGTCCGAAAATAAAAGGATCCCCTCCTTTTAAACGAACCACGTGCCCATGACTGTGCGCCCTGCTGACGATGAGCTCATTGATCTGATCTTGTTGATAGGTATAGCAACCTTTTCGTTTTCCAACGAAGATCTTTTCGGCGAATTGCGCGTGCTCTAATACGATTGGGTTGACCAAAGCATCGTATAAAACGACATCCGCATCGGCCAAAACTTTTGCTCCCTTTATAGTAAGCAGATCAGGGTCTCCCGGCCCTGCTCCTATCAATGTTAACTTTGGTTCTCTATAGTGCATGACTTACTTCTTGTTTTCTAAAGGCATCGGCTTTCTTGTAAAAAGCGATGGCCGCGTCTAAATAATCTTTTGCAAAGTTTTCAGAGGGTTCATTCTTGTTGATCCGATATACTAGCTCTTCAAATGAGGTATCCAAGGAGATGGCGCCCTTGGCAATAAAAACCTCGTCGAACCCCTTCACAATACTTGCATGGGTATTGGTATTTTTACCTTCGGCTGTGAGCAGTGCTTTTGCAGTATTCACCAAAGACGTGTAAGAATGGTAGATACTATCGGACCATTGCTTCTCCACCATAGTACGATGTGCGTTTTCAAGTTTCTCTTCGCTTTCAAATAATAAGGTGGCGACGAGGTCTATCATCACGCCAGCACACTCGCCGATACCAACTGCCTTGATATAGGGTTTGTTATGACCCCAATCGATAAAGTCGTCCTCAGTTAGATTCTCTATAGAGGAAAGCGGCTTTAGGAGATCATAGAAATACTTCTCTCCCTGACGATCGTAATATTCCAAAAAATTCTCGCCATTGGCATTGGCCTCGAAATCATTTAAAATCACTCGAAGCGCCTGCGGCCCTCGTTTACTGGGCACCTTGATCACTTTGTCTGCAAACCGGCCATGCCCGTTGCCCATAACACCACCACCCAACAACACTTGCAACGCTGGTGCCACCAATTTCCCCGATTTGATCGACATTCCCTGAAAACCGATGTGTGCCATGTTATGTTGTCCACACGCATTCATGCAGCCACTGATCTTGATAGTGACATCTTTGTTATTCAGGTATTGCGGATATTCTGCTTTGAGTACTTTTTCGAGTTCGACGGCTATTCCTGTACTACTCGCAATACCAAGATTACAGGTGTCTGTCCCGGGACAAGCGGTAATATCTGCCGTAGTGTTGTATCCTTTCTGAGTAAATCCAAGTTGTTTCAATTCGAGATAAAAGAATGGTAATAGCGCTTCTTTTACATGTCTGATCAGCATATTTTGACGAAGGGTAAAACGCAATTCGTTGGCTGCATAGGTCTTTACCAAATTAGCCAGCTTTCTAGCTTTGTCGGTATAAAAATCTCCAAGCGGCACACGAATTCCAATGGCGTAAAAACCTTCTTGTTTTTGAGGAATGACATTGGTGGTCTTCCACGCGTCATAGGCTTCCATATCCTTCAATACGGTATTTGGAACTTCAATGCCTGTTTCTAAGAGATCAATTAGGCCTTCCGATACCGGAATCTCATAGCTATGTGTCGATAGCGCCTTCTGCTCTTCTTCGACCAGCTTTATGAAAGCTTCGAGACCAATATCCTTTATCAGGAATTTCATTCTTGCTTTTTGACGACGAGAACGTTCGCCGTGGCGATCAAAGATCCGTAAAACACCCTCGGTCAAAGGAATGATCTTTTCCGCTTCGATGAACTCATACAAGACATCTGCATGTCTTGGCTGAGAACCGAGTCCTCCACCGAGCATCACTTTAAAGCCGCGTTTCCCATCTTTTAACTTGGGAATGAATCCAAGATCGTGAATATAGCTCAATGCAGTATCTTTTTCAGAAGAAGAAAAGGAGATCTTGAACTTTCGTCCCATCTCCTGATTCACGGGATTCCGCAGGAAAAACTGAAACATCGCATGCGCATAGGGTGAGACATCAAAGGGTTCTTCGGGATTGATTCCCGCATCTTCACTGGCGGTGATATTCCTCACCGTATTTCCACAGGCTTCACGCAGCGTCACATCATCCTTTTCAAGTTGTGCCCAAAGCTCAGGTGTTCGGTCCAGACTCACATGATGAATTTGAATGTCCTGCCGAGTGGTGATGTGCAATCTTCCAGTCGAATACTCGTCAGAGACCTCCGAAATACGAAGCAACTGATCACCCGTTACTTTACCATAGGGAATCTTGATGCGGATCATCTGAACGCCAGGCTGACGTTGTCCATACACACCTCTTGCCAATCGTAGGCTTCGGAACTTCTCTTCGTCTACTTTTCCCTCTTTAAAAAGATGGATCTTTCTTTCTAATTCTAGGATGTCTTTCTCAACAACTGGATTTTCTATTTCGGTTCTAAAACTTTGCATGGCCTCTTCCTATCCCCTCTAAAGGAGGAGAACTTTTTATTAAACATTATTTTAAACGATTCCAAACACGTTCGTGCAGGTAATACAACAGCATTTTACTTCCAAGTTCTATGGAGCCAATTGAAAAGGCTACATCCAACTTTCCTGTAAGCAGCCATGAAATGGCGATGGTATCCATGGTACCGATGACTCGCCAGCTGATGGTCTTTAATAGGCTTCTTTTGGCACTGTCCCTAGATTTGGCAGCAGCCATCACTTCTTTTTCCTTTTTAATATCTTGTTGTAAAACGATGCTATCGATGATCATATTTATATTTTACTATTAATCTATAGATTTAGTAGATTATTCAAATGTAGTCTTTATTTCTTTAGATTCTTACAGCTTTTAAAAAAATTAACTAATTCTCAATGAGAGTGGATTAAAATAACAGAAGTATAATATCGAATCCCTAAATTTTCGAAATTTCCAATGCCTGACCTAAATCTTTGATCACATCATCAACATGTTCCAATCCGACCGAGACCCGGACGAGTCCGTCTGTAATACCCACTTCACCTCTATCCTCCTCAGAAAGTTTGCTATGCGTCGTCGATGCAGGATGCGTAACGATCGTCCGGCTGTCACCCAAATTAGCAGATAAGGAACACAGTTGAACATTGTTCAAAAACTTTCTTCCAGCCTCTATACCACTCTTTATTTCGAAGGAAATGATATTACCGCCTTGGCGCATCTGTTTTTTCGCAATTTCATATTGTGGATGCGATCTCAAGAAGGGATACTTTACCCAATTCACACACTCGTGTTCCTCTAAGAATTGAGCAATTTTCATTGCATTCTCGCAATGCCTGTCTACGCGCACCGCCAAGGTCTCTAAACTTTTTGAAAGCACCCATGCGTTGAATGGTGATAGCGCAGGACCGGTATTTCTGCTGAAAAGATAGATCTCCCGAATCAAATCAGCTTTTCCGACGGTAGCCCCTCCTAAGACCCTACCTTGCCCATCGATCAGTTTGGTCGCGGAATGGATCACCAGATCCGCCCCATATTTTATGGGATTCTGTAAATAGGGGGTGGCGAAGCAGTTATCGATGATCAACAGCAGGCCATGTTTTTTTGCAATCGATCCAAGCCTTTCTAGATCGATGATATCGACGCCAGGATTCGTCGGCGATTCGGCATAGATCACTTTTGTGTTTTCTTGAATGAGATCGTCTATGGTATCGATCTCATCGACCTTAAAGTAGGTCGTATCTATCTGCCACCTTGGTAGATACTTAGTAAATAAGGTATGTGTAGACCCAAAGACCGAACGCGCCGACAAAATATGGTCGCCACTGTTCAGCAAGGCGGCAAAGGTGGAGAAAACCGCACTCATCCCTGTTGCGAAGGCATAACCAGCTTCAGCTCCTTCCAGTTTACATATTTTTTCTACGAACTCACTTGTGTTCGGATTGGTAAAACGGCTGTAGATGTTACGGTCCTTTTCCTCGGTAAAGGAGGCGCGCATCTCTTCGGCATCCTCAAATACAAAGCTGGACGTAAGATATAAGGGAGTCGAATGCTCTTGAAATTGTGAGCGCTCATTCTGGGTCCTTATGGCGGTTGTTTCGAAGTTCAGCCCCTGTTCATCTCCAACGAAGGTTCTGCTATTTTTCAATCGTTTGTCCATTAAGATTTACATTGTAATGAATGGTTGCGGTAGGCTCTATGGTTTTGGAGACAGAACAATATTTTTCAAAAGAGAGTTGGGCAGCGCGATAGGCCTTTTCAGGAGTGATCTGTCCTTCCAGTGAAATGGTAACATGGATATCTTTAAAGGGCTTCGCACCATCCACTTCCACCCTATCCCCAACGACCTCTGCCTTATAACTTGTAATTTCTTGACGCTGTTTTTTAAGTATTGAGACGACATCGATGGCACTGCAACCAACAACCCCCATCAAAAGCAATTCCATGGGGCTAGGGCCCTCGGCCTTTTCTCCTTTTGCTTTGTGATCTATGTAGACCACATGTCCCCGGTCATTTTTTGTTTCGAAGTGGAAATCGTTGTCCTTTCGTTCTAGTGTGATTTTCATATCTCTAAATTAAATTCTCCGCTAATTTAACGATATCCCCCAGTACCCCACGTGCGGTGACCTCTTTACCCGCGCCGGCACCTTGAATGACCAAAGGCTGCTTTTTATAAGAATCCGAGTATATCTCTATTAAGGAGTCGGCTCCCTTGAGTTGGCCTAAGGGAGAATCTGCAGGTGTGGACACCAATTTAACATCCAATCGCTCTTCTGTGACGGATAATTCTCCCACATATCTTAATACATGCCCTTTTGCCTGTTGATTCTTTTTATTTTCAAAGGTCGGGTTCAGCTCATCGATTCTTCGTTTAAATTCGTTGACACTTGTCTTTCCATTCAATTGTGTTGGAATGAGTGAATCTACCTTGACGTCTTCGAATTCGCGTTTCAGGTCCAGTTCGCGTGCCAAGATCAATAATTTTCGTGCCACATCATTTCCAGAGAGATCCTCACGAGCATCAGGTTCGGTATACCCATTTTCTGAAGCCTCCTTTAAGATGTCGGCAAAGGATTTTTCTTCTGCCGAAAAACGATTGAAAATATAACTCAATGACCCAGAAAAAACGCCTCTTATTCTGGTGATGCGTTCGCCCGAATCGTGCAAATTCTTGATGGTCTCTATCACAGGGAGGCCAGCGCCAACATTGGTCTCGTACAAGAATCTTCTATGATGCTTTTTTAGAGTATCACGAAGTTTGGTGTAAAACGCAACATCGAGCGTATTGGCAATTTTATTCGCCGATACAATATGAAAACCATTTTCTATCAAGCTGAAATATTCACCGACTAGATCCGCACTCGCTGTAGCATCAACGGCAATGAGGTTTTTCAGTTCATTCTCTTTTACAAATTTGAAGATATCTTGAATAAACTGTGGAAACCCGAATGATTTAAAACCAGCTTCCCATCCTTTTTCGGCATTGGGCTTTGCGAAAAACGCCGTATTAGAATTGGCGATGACCGGAATATGAATTTGCAGCCCTTTGGCAAGAAATCTAGGTTGCGCCTCTTCGATTTGTTTTATAAGAGTGCCTCCTACATTCCCTATTCCGAAAAGAACAATATTGATGGTCTTAGGCCCTCTGTTCCCCGATGGCGTCATCACGTCTTTACTTTCTGAATATTTCATTTTCGTTTGAATTCTGATTTATCAATTCGATGCTCGTTCACCTTAGGCCACCGAAATCTGGCGGTTATCTTTATAATTCTCATTTCTGAACACTTCAGTTAACAATTGCTCTAATTGCTCAAACTCAATGAGGAAAGCATCATGCCCGTGCACCGATCGAATCTCTTTATAAAACACATTATCTTTTACTTTGGACAGTGCCGTCAACGTTTCTTTATTCTCCTTTGCAGTAAAAAAAAGGTCGGTATCCACCGCTACGATGTATATATTGGATTGGATCCTCGATGCAATTTCTAAAAAAGACTCCCTGCCTCGAGAAATATCGATGGTCGCCAAGAGCTGATTGAGCAATTTATAGGATGAAAGTTGAAAACGTTGCTTTAGCTTTTTGCCATGATGTAACAACCAGCTTTCTATGTTGAACATATTCAAATCGATATTGGTCGTACGATTGAAGCGTTCGCGAAATGATTCGGGTGTGCGATAACAAAGCATGGCATGTACCCTTGCATCGTGTACAGGATTCGAGGAATTGTTCAAGATAAGATCTTGTACCAAACAGTTGGCGATCAGCCAATCTGTAGATTTCCAATCGGAAGCGATGGGAATTAAATTTTCTATCAATGTTGGCCTTAATGCAGCTAGCTCCCAAGCAATTCCACCACCGACCGAACCACCGATAGCGGCGTATAACTTTTTGATCTGTAACTGCTCGACCCCTAATGCAAAGATGCGAGCGACATCTCTGGCGTTAAAGTCTTTGTAGGACTTTACAAGAAAGTCATCAAAGCCATTACCAGGAACGTTGAACGCCAGAATGGAATAGTCGTTTGTATCGATGAGTTTGCCTTCCCCGATGATGTCTTTCCACCATCCCGATTCGCCGGCGACCTCGGAATTTCCCGTTAAGGCATGATTTACTAAAACCACTGGAGCATCCATTAATCGTCTGCCAAAGACTTGGTAGGATAATGGAATCTCCACGTAGTCGACCCCACTTTCGGTTTTAAAGTTTTTTATCTTGATATGTTGAAGCTCAGTCATACTTAACTTATATTCACTTTACTTTTTTCTGAGACCTACAAGGTTCTGGAAACCTTGCAGGTCTTGTAAAAATCTTTGCGGGTCCTATCAATCGAATTATGCAAATACCGACCGATCTATTTTGGCGAAGGCAGCGGTAAGGTCGGACTTCAAATCCTCTATATCCTCGAGGCCTACTGAGAGACGTATGAGATCTTTCGTCACTCCTGTTGACTCTTGGGAGGCGTCATTCAGCTGTTGATGGGTAGTACTTGCAGGATGGATGATCAACGACTTGGTATCTCCGATATTTGCCAACAAGGAGAAAATCTTCGTCTCGTTAGCAACCGTCTTAGCGGATTCGAATCCACCTTTTACACCAAAAGTGACAATTCCACTTTGCCCTTTTGGCAAGTATCTCTCAGACAATTTTTTGTATTTACTGCTTTCCAGTCCAGGATAATTGACCCATGACACTTCTTTTTGCTGCTCCAGCCATTTTGCAAGCGACAATGCATTCTCACTATGCTTTTTGATACGGACCTCCAAGGTTTCAAGGCCTTGTAGAATCTGAAATGCATTAAAAGGGCTTAGCGCTCCACCATAATCTCTAAGTCCTTCAATCCTTACTTTAGCAATAAATGCTGCAGGACCGAGCACCTCGTGATACACCAGTCCATGATAACCTGGCGACGGTTCAGTGAATTCTGGAAATTTACCATTTCCATAATCAAAGGTTCCAGCATCGATGATGACGCCCCCGAGCGACGTTCCGTTTCCTCCGATATATTTTGTCAATGAATGGATCACAATATTTGCCCCATATTCGATCGGGTTTAACAAAGCAGGCGTTGCCACAGTATTATCAACGATGAGTGGCACTTTGAATGCTTTGGCCTCGTCAGCTATTCCTTGAAGGTCTAAAACGTCAAGTTTTGGATTCCCTAGCGATTCTATAAAGAAAACTCTGGTATTCTCTTGTGCCGCCTTTCTAAAGTTTGCTGGGTCGGAAGGGTCCACAAAAGTGGTGGTGATACCCAGTCTCGGTAAGGTATTACTCAGTAAATTATAGGTTCCTCCGTACAAACTGCTAGATGCCACAATATGGTCTCCAGTTCTTAACAATGTTAAGAGTGCCGTGGAGATAGCGGCTGTCCCTGAAGCCGTAACGACGGCGGCGATCCCACCTTCTAAAGTGGCCAAGCGCTGTTCTAGAACATCGTTTGTTGGGTTGTTCAATCTAGTGTATATAAATCCCGGTTGGGAAAGATTGAATAGATTGGCAGCGTGGTCCGCATCGTCAAAAACATAGGAGGTGGTTTGATAGATCGGTACAGCTCGCGTTCCTCCATTCTTGGTTACATCATGGCCTGCATGCAATGCATTGGTCGAAAATTTCTGGTCACTCATGGTTCTTTCTTTAGTGTTAAATAAATCTTTGTTAGCCTCAGCATACGGCTGAATATTGATCGATTAACAAGAAAAGTGAGTGAACGAAAGCGTTGAAGTGTTGCTTTCGCGGGTTATCTGTCCTTGCAGTATGCAAGGTAGAATGTAGCACCTTCATTGGTTACCCAAAGGGTTGCTAAGGCTTCAACGGGTCTATTCCCTCTGCCTTTCTTGATAACAATTCAATAAAATTTAGAACTTTTGTCTTTTCAAAGATTCAGAAATAAAAATTTAATATCCAAGTCTTTATCCTTAAAATCTACTTTTTTAATAGATTGATAATAATCGGGCGGGATAATTTTTAAATCGACAATAAGTATCCCGCCTTTTGGTTTCTCTGCCTTCGCATAGGGTAGGAACTCTTTTAAAAGAGCAGCATATTCAAAGTATTAAAGCCCAAATACCTCTTTTACCTTTTCGACATAATCCAACTTCTCCCAGGTGAAAAGCTCTACCTTCTTTTCCACACGCCCAGCATTGTTATAGGGTGATTCGAATGTCTTGGTGACTATTCGCGGTTCTTTTCCAACATGGCCATAGGCCGCCGTCTCCAGGTATATCGGATTGCGGAGTTTCAATCGTTCCTCGATTGCGAATGGTCGCATATCAAAAAGCTGGGAGACTTTCTTTGCTATCTCTCCATCGTTCAGGTCCACATTCGCCGTTCCATAGGTATCGATAAAGATCGAAGTAGGCTCAACAACCCCAATCGCATAACTCACTTGTACCAGAACCTCATCTGCGACACCAGCTGCTACTAGATTCTTAGCAATATGACGTGCTGCATAGGCCGCGCTCCTATCTACTTTACTCGGATCTTTTCCACTAAAGGCACCGCCGCCGTGCGCTCCTTTTCCTCCATAGGTGTCAACGATGATCTTACGACCGGTCAATCCTGTATCGCCATGCGGACCACCAATTACAAATTTTCCTGTAGGATTGATGTGGTAGCTGATATTCTCATTGAACAATTTTTGGACATAATCTGGCAATTGTGCTACGACCTTTGGTATCAAAATATTGATAATATCTTCTTTGATCTTCGCCAACATTGCCTCTTCGGCATCAAAATCGTCATGCTGGGTAGAGACAACGATCGTATCGATGCGCTGGGGCATATTGTCGTCGCTATACTCGATAGTTACCTGCGCCTTTGCATCCGGTCTCAAGTAATCGATCTCCTTTCCTTCGCGACGAAGATCAGCCAGAACTTGTAGTATTTTATGAGAGATATCCAATGCCAATGGCATGTAGTTATGCGTCTCCTTAGTGGCATAGCCAAACATCATTCCTTGGTCACCAGCTCCTTGCTCTTCTTTGGTCGCGCGATCAACCCCTTGGTTAATGTCCTGTGATTGTTCGTGAATCAGTGAGATCACCCCACAAGAGTCACCACTAAATTTATACTCTCCTTTGGTATACCCGATATTATTGATCACTTCGCGAGCAATATTTTGAACATCCAAATAGGTGTTGCTCTTTACTTCTCCTGCCAATACTACTTGGCCCGTTGTCACTAAAGTTTCACAAGCCACCTTACTATCTGGGTCAAATGCCAAAAAGTTGTCCAATAATGCGTCACTGATCTGGTCTGCAACCTTATCTGGATGTCCTTCGCTTACGGATTCGGACGTAAACAAATATGCCATAGTCTAATTTCTAAATTTTAAGGAGAGATTTGACGATGCGTGTAAAAAGTGCTTACAGGTCTCGAGTAGAGAAACTGAAATAAATTCAGGTAAACTGCTTTAGCATTTTTAATGAGGTTGCAATCAGTCAAATCTTTCCTCATGGATTAATTGCAGGCAAATGTATGAAAATGTTTTGTTTTGAAAAATCATTTGGCCGTTTTAAGAATTGCTTTAACAAATGGGCTATAATTATAGTTATCTTAGGGCCTTTAAAAGAATAAAAATGATCGACAAAATCAAGCTGATGGTGTTGACCTTCATGGCCCCTGGCCTTGTTTTCGCACAAGATAAAAAAGACGATGAGACGTGGGATGTCTCCAATCCCTATGAAAACTGGAAAATCAATGAAGTGAGTCTCGATACTAACGAGGGTACTTGGATGAATCTGGATGTGAGCCCGGATGGGCAGCAGATCACCTTTGACCTTTTGGGTGATATTTATATCATGCCTATTAGCGGAGGAAAGGCCAAAGCGCTTCGAACGGGACTGGCCTTTGAAGTGCAGCCCAGATTTAGTCCTGACGGCAAAAAGATCTCGTTTACTTCTGATGCTGGCGGAGGCGATAATATTTGGATCATGAATACCGATGGTAGCAACGCAAGGCAAATTACCAAGGAGAAATCTCAACTGCTGAACAATGCCATTTGGACCCCCGATGGCAACTCGTTGATCGCAAGAAAGCATTTTACTTCACAACGCTCTGTGGGTGCAGGAGAAATGTGGCAATATCACATTACCGGCGGAAGTGGCCTTAAATTAACCAAACGCAAGAATGACCAGCAAGACGTTAATGAACCATCGATCTCCAATGATGGAATGCATCTCTATTATTGTGAGGATATGTATCCAGGCGGTTATTTTCAATATAACAAAGATCCCAACTCGCAGATCTACGTGATCAAGCGATATAATTTTGAAAATGGAAAGACCATTACCGTCACTGGCGGTCCTGGAAGCGCTTCTCGACCAACGATCTCTCGCGATGGAAAGAAACTGGCTTTCATAAAACGAATTCGTACAAAGACCGTGCTTTTTATACATGATCTGCAAACAGGAGAGGAATGGCCAGTATATGACCAACTGAATAAAGATCAAATGGAGGCTTGGGCGATCTTTGGTACGTATCCCAATATGAGCTGGATGCCCAATAATAAAGAAATTGTTTTTTGGGCGGGAGGAAAAATTCATAAGGTGAACATCGAAACTTCCAAAGTTTCAAGCATGCCTTTTAACGTACGTACCAATATTAAAATTGCGGAGACCCATCGCGCCAAGCATAAGGTGGATTCAGATATGTTTGATGCAAAAGTGATTCGTCATGTAAAGACGTCACCCGATGGAAAGACCATCGTCTTCAGTGCATTGGGCCGTCTTTGGACCAAGAAATTACCCAACGGAAAACCTAAAAGATTGACCGAAAGCAAAGACTTTGAATTCGAACCAGATTTTTCTCCCGATGGAAAAGAAATCGTTTATGTAACATGGGATGACGAACCACTGGGAGGCATTTATAAAATTTCCGCAAAAGGTGGAAGTCCAATAAAGCTGACAGCTGAAAAGGGAATCTATCGTTTCCCCTCTTTTTCCACAGATGGGAAAAGCATCGTATATGGAAAACAACGCGGCAATAGTGACCAAGGGCGTACTTTCACCAAAGAACCTGGTATATACACCATGGATGTCAGCGGAAAAAACATAAAAAAATTAGCCGAACGTGGCATCAATCCATCTTTTAGTGCTGATGGAAAACGCGTAATTTTTCAAACTGGTGGACAGTTTTTTGGTTCATTGACCAAAGAATTGAAGAGCGTCGATCTCAATGGAAAAGACGAACGCACCCATTTCAAATCGAAGTATGCCAATAGCATCGTTCCTTCACCAGATAATAAATGGCTTTTGTTCTCCAACTTGCACAAGGCCTATGTGACGCCTATGGTTCTTACCGGACAAATCGTGGAATTTGACCCCAAGACGAAGGCATTTCCTGTAACACAAGTGGCAAAAGATGCAGGTTACAATTTGCATTGGAGCAATAATGGCACAAAACTACATTGGACCTTGGGTGATGACTATTTCAGTAACGACATCCACGAGCGCTTTACCTATTTAAAGAATTCACCCGACAGTATTCCACCAATGAGTGAAAAAGGCATCAAAGTTGGGCTAAAAGCGATGACCGACAAGCCAGAGGGACGAATTGCGTTTACCAATGCTAGAATTATCACCATGGAAGGTGACGAAGTGATCCAGAATGGTACGATCCTCATCAATGGAAATAAAATTGAAGCAATTTCGGGAGACCCAGCTGGTATGATCATTCCCAAAGGAACAAAGATATATGACGCCACTGGAAAGACGATCATGCCAGGGATTGTCGATGCCCATGCCCATATTGGTGCGTTTAGGGATGGACTTAACACTAAAAAGCATTGGCAATTATATGCCAATCTCGCTTTTGGAGTTACCACGGCACACGATCCTTCTGCCAATAGCGAAACAGTATTTGGTCTTTCCGAATTGGTAAAAAGTGGAGAAATGGTAGGCCCAAGAATTTATTCCACAGGTTTTATCCTTTATGGCGCAGATGGCGACTTCAAGGCGGTCATTAATGATCTGGATGACGCGCGTTCAGCCATTCGAAGAACAAAAGCATTCGGTGCAACTTCTGTAAAGAGCTACAATCAACCGCGAAGAGATCAGCGGCAGCAGGTGATGCAAGCAGCCAAAGAATTGGGTGTAAATGTAGTTCCAGAGGGCGGGTCTAACTTCTTTCATAATATGACGATGATCATGGACGGACATACAGGTGTTGAGCATAATATTCCAGTAGCTCCAGTTTACAAGGATGTTGTGACCCTTTGGAGCAACAGCCAATCTGGCTACACTCCTACCTTGATCGTCAATTATGGCGGAATGAATGGAGAATATTTTTATTATGAGCGTGACAATGTATGGGAAAACGAAAAACTTTTAAAATATACGCCACGTCATATTGTGGATTCGAGAAGTCGCCATCGCACGAAAGTTCCACAAGAAGAATATAAGAATGGTCATATCTTGGTCTCGGAAACCGTCACCAAACTATCGGATGCCGGTGTGAAGGCCAACTTGGGCGCCCATGGCCAATTGCAAGGTTTGGGAGCCCATTGGGAACTATGGATGCTTAAGGCTGGCGGAATGAGTAACCATGAGGCATTAAAGGCCGCAACCATCAATGGTGCCAATTATATAGGCATGGGCGACGAGCTCGGTTCTTTGAAAGTTGGGAAACTCGCGGACTTGATCGTGCTGGATGAGAATCCCTTGGAAGACATTGAAAACTCCAATTCGGTAAGGTACACGATGGTCAATGGCCGTTTATATGACACCGAAACCATGAATGAGATCGGCAATGAGACCAAGGCACGTGGTAAATTCTATTGGGAAAATAACAAATACAATGCAGCTTTTCCGTGGCATGAAGAAACGCAGAGTTTTACGATACCCGGTTGCAGTTGTCATGCGATAAAGCACTAAAAGCTAAGGTCGTTGAGGATACTTTCGAGAATTATGGCATAGTTCCTAAGGATTTAAGGCCTGTCCGGGTTTTGAAAGCCCGACAGGTCCCTTTGCTAGTCGTTGACGTCTGAGAACTCTTGAAGCTCAGTGAAAAATTTTAATCCTTAAATTATCCGATGCGTGATACTCATATCTCCATATTGATTCCTCTTGAATACAGAAATTTTATCTTCGATTAAATAAAGGCTAAACCGCGTACTTTTTCGTACTTTCGAAACGTATGAAACGATACTCTTTCATTTTCTTTTTTTGTTCTTTGTTGTCATTTGCTCAGCAGGAGGTCGATATTTTGACCCGCGATAGCATCACTTTGAAGGCGGATCGTTTTGTTGGAATAGATTCCTTTGGAGCCCTCTATTATATCACAAACAACGTACTGTTCAAAAAGACCGACAAGAAAACCTACAACTATAATAATTTTCAACTTGGAAAGATCTTTAGCGTAGATCTTCTCAACCCGCTGGAGATCACCGTTTTTTATCAAGATTTCAATACGGTGGTACAGCTAGATAATACCTTGAACGAAGTAAAAAAGATAGATTTCAATACGATCAGGAATTTTCGAAACGTTCAATATGCAAGGACGGGTATCGATAAGCAATTCTGGATCTTTAACTTGGACAATCATCAATTGGAGTTATTTGATTACCAAACGGAAAAAGTACAAACATTGAATCAGCCTATCAAAGAGGACGTTATTGCCATGACGAGCAATTACAATTTTTGTTGGTTGCTTACGAAGTCCAAGGTATACCAATTCAATTTTTATGGAAGCCTACTTACCACCCTCCCAAATGAAGGCTATATTGAGATCGAGCAGCACAATGGCAATTTATTGTTGCAAAAAGACAATGAGCTGTGGTATTGGCAGAAGAACACCAGTCAACCAAAAAAGGCACATATTATCGAAAAGCCATTTCTGCAGTTGCATCATAGTGATGGATTCGTGTATATTTACCGCCCAAATTTTATTGAAAAACTCCCATTAAATTCAGCAAAAAAACAGAAGTAGTATGCATGTAGCTATCGCAGGAAACATCGGTGCAGGAAAGACCACATTGACCAAATTACTAGCAAAACACTACAAATGGGAGGCGCAGTTTGAAGATGTAGTTGACAATCCATATCTCGATGATTTTTATACGAAGATGGAACGTTGGAGCTTTAATCTTCAGATATACTTTTTGAACAGCAGATTTAGACAGATCCTTGAAATACGAGAGAGCGGCAAACAGATCATCCAAGACAGAACCATCTATGAGGATGCGCATATCTTTGCTCCCAACCTGCATGCCATGGGATTGATGACCAATCGCGACTTTGAGAACTACAAATCCTTATTCGATCTTATGGAGAGTTTGGTACAACCCCCAGACCTTTTGATCTATTTAAGAAGCTCTATTTCCAATCTGGTCGCGCAAATCCACAAACGTGGTAGGGATTATGAAAATTCTATCAGCATTGATTATTTGAGCCGGCTGAATGAACGCTATGAGGCTTGGATACACAATTATACCAAAGGGAAATTGTTGATCATCGATGTAGACAAGCTGGACTTTGTAGACAAGCCAGAGGATTTGGGCGAGATCATCAACAAGGTAGAGGCAGAACTTCACGGATTGTTCTAATTTTCCTATTCTTTTCTCCACCACCAATTATTTTCAGAAGAATCTTCTTTGAGAAAGATGGGTTCCCCAATCTCTGGAATAGTAATTGGGATTTGAAGCTCGTTCGCTTTTTTGGTGACGCGTTCAACAGGGTCGGTCCAAGCATGCAGTGCCAGTTTGAATGCACCCCAATGAATTGGCATTATTTTTTTGGCTCGCAGATCAATTCCCGCTTGCGCGGTTTCTTCAGGAAACATGTGAACATCTGGCCAGGACTCATTGTATTGCCCACATTCTAACATTGCAAGATCGAACGGTCCATACACATCGCCTATCTCTTTGAAATGTGGCCCATAGCCACTATCTCCACTAAAAAAAATTGATTCAGAAACTGATCTTATCACCCAAGAACTCCATAAGGTACTCTGGCGATTATTTAATTTTCGCCCAGAAAAGTGCTGCGCGGGTGTACAAATAAATTGCAAGCCTCCAAAATTTACGATGTCCCACCAATCGAGTTCCACTATACGTGATTCTTCTACTCCCCATGCTTTCAAATGCACTCCGACGGCCAAAGGAGTATAAAAGCGAGAAACTTTATCCTTTAATTTGAGAATGGTCTTATGATCCAAATGGTCATAGTGGTCGTGAGAGAGGATCACCGCGTCGATGCTTGGGAGTTTTTCCACTTCGATAGGCAATTTCTCACTAAAACGTTCATTTCCTAACCAAGGGTGAGGAGCGGGTACTTCACCAAACATGGGGTCGATAAGAATAGTTTTACCTTCCATCTGCAACAGAAAAGTAGAGTGCCCAAACCAGATCAACCTTGTTTTGCCTTGATAATCGGCGACATTTGCAGAGTCGACCTTCTGAACCTCTATATTCTCGTTTGGGATTCCGTTGGGAACTTCGGTAAAGAAAAACTTTCTTGCGATCTGCAGCGTTTCCAAAAAACTATGATCTTCGGGCACTTCCTTTTTATTGACGAAAATACCATCTCTAAAATTGTCCGAACCTTCATATGTAGCTTTCAACTTATCCGAAACATCGCCACCAAATGCGGGATAAAAATTGACAAATACAATATAGCCAATAACCAGCAAAATAGTCAAGGACCCAATAGTCAATAGGATACGTTTGAGTATTTTCTTTAATATTTTCATATAGGCTCTTTCTGGATTTGAAGGCTACTTGAATGAGCAAACAAAACTTCGACCATTTACTATCCTAATCTATAATTGGCCAGACTCACGTGGCTTTATATTTGGAACAAGTTACTGAATACAATACACTTTTAGCGAAACGGATATGGAGCACCTTCAGAATTGACATTTATCATACTTTTTGTACGGTAGTATTTTTAGTTTTAAGTGTGAATCAAATAAATGGTCGATCATGAAAAAAAGAATGCCAGTTTCGTCAATAATGACTAAAAATGTAGTAACCCTTAATAGCACGGATGATCTAACTACAGCTGAAAGGCTATTCAAACAGAAAAAGATCCGGCATATCCCTGTGGTGAAAGACAATAAGATCATTGGAATGCTTAGTTACACCGACCTGTTGCGAATCAGCTTTGCTGATGCTGTAGATGACGATGACAATGAGGTTGAAACGATGGTTTACAATATGTTTACCATAGAACAGGTGATGGCGAAGAAGCTCGTTACCGTAGGTGCCTCCGACACGATCAAGGAGGTAGCCGAAATATTGGCGAGCAAGGAGTTTCATGCGCTGCCAGTTGTTGATAATGGTAAACTTGTCGGTATCGTAACCACTACCGACCTCATTAATTACCTGCTGGAGCAGTTTTAGAAGTTCATAAAAAAAGCCACCGTTGAGGTGGCTTTTTTTATGCTTATTGACGAAGATGGCTATTTAATGATATAGGCCAAATCCTCTTTTGCATCCTTAGTCTCTACCGTAATTTCTTTCACCTCATCCTCTACCACGGCAGTTTCCGTTGCGTGGCCGCCTAAGATCGGTGCGATCACCAACCCTACCAAACAGGTAAGCTTTATTAGGATATTCATCGATGGACCCGAAGTATCTTTAAACGGATCCCCGACGGTGTCTCCAGTGACCGCAGCCTTATGAGCCTCACTGCCTTTATAGGTCATTTCTCCGTTGATCTCTACACCAGCTTCAAAAGATTTTTTTGCATTGTCCCAAGCACCTCCTGCATTGTTTTGGAAGATGGCCCACATTACACCACTCACACAAACACCGGCCATATATCCTCCTAGCGGCTCAGCACCAAAGACAAATCCAATGATAATTGGGAAAATAATCGTCATCAAACCAGGCAGCAGCATTTCTTTGAGGGCGGCTTGTGTGGAGATATCGACGCATTTCCCATAGTCTGGAGTTCCTGTACCTTCTAAGATACCAGGAATTTCACGAAACTGCCGACGCACTTCTTCTACCATCTTCATCGCTGCCTTTCCAACGGATTGCATGGCCAAAGCCGAGAAGACCACAGGCACCATGCCTCCAACAAAAAGCATGGCCAACACATCTGCTCTAAAGATGTTGATCCCGTCTATTCCTGTGAAGGTCACATAGGCTGCAAATAGCGCTAAAGCGGTCAATGCTGCAGAAGCTATCGCGAATCCTTTACCAACAGCCGCAGTCGTATTTCCAACGGAGTCTAAAATATCAGTTCTTCCTCTCACTTCTTCTGGCAACTCGCTCATTTCTGCAACGCCACCTGCATTGTCTGCAATTGGACCAAAAGCATCAATGGCAAGCTGCATTGCGGTTGTTGCCATCATAGCAGAAGCCGCTAATGCGACACCGTAGAATCCTGCAAGTTCATAAGAACCATAGATTGCCGCTGCAAAGAGTAGGACCGATCCAAAAGTGGATTTCATTCCCACAGATAATCCTGCGATGATATTTGTAGCGGCACCAGTAGAAGAATTTTGAACGATATCCATTACTGGTTTTTTACCTAAACTCGTAAAGTAAGCCGTTACTGCCGATATCAACGCCCCTACGGCAAGACCGATCAAGGTGGCGTAGAATACATGTCGGCTTGGTATGTCTTTGATTCCCTCTCCGAAGAAATTCATTTTCATAGTAGCTGGTAGCATCCAGCGAATCAAGAACCACCCAGCGATGGCAGTTATAATGATGGCCGTCCAGTTTCCAAGGTCTAACGCCTTTTGCACTTCCGCCTCTTTTGCGTCATTATTTTTTATTCGCACTAAGAATGTACCTATGATCGAAGCAACAATACCAACCCCAGCAATGACCAAGGGTAAAAGAATAGGCCCCATACCATTGAATGCATCGCTAAAACCTCCGTTATCACTCATATCTTTGATAACATAGTTTCCAAGAACCATAGCTGCCAATACTGTGGCCACATAACTACCAAAAAGGTCTGCACCCATACCGGCAACATCTCCAACGTTGTCACCGACATTATCAGCGATGGTCGCCGGGTTTCGTGGGTCATCCTCCGGGATACCTGCTTCGACCTTACCAACAAGGTCTGCGCCGACATCCGCAGCTTTTGTATAGATCCCTCCCCCGACACGTGCGAAAAGTGCAATCGATTCTGCTCCTAGCGAAAATCCCGCCAATGCTTCTAGCACTATCGTCATGTTATTGTAAAAACTACCTTCTCCTCCGATAAATTGATTGGTGAAGAACATAAAGAACAGGCTTAAGCCCAGAACAGCGAGACCAGCAACACCGAGACCCATAACGGTTCCCCCTCCAAAAGACACTTTCAGTGCTTGTGGCAAACTGGTTCTTGCGGCTTGTGTTGTGCGGGCGTTGGCATCGGTAGCGATTCGCATACCGATGTTTCCGGCAAGTGCCGAGAAAATGGCTCCCACGATAAAGGCAGGAACGATCATCCAGCTCGTCGTATCGACGAAATAAGAAATTGCAAAAAGTGCAACTGAGGCAATAACAACAAAAATAAGCAATAGGCGATATTCAGCATTTAAAAAAGCTAATGCTCCTTCTTTGATACTTTTGGAGATTGACTGCATCTTTTCGTTTCCAGGATCTTGTTTTTTCACCCAAGAAGCTTTGATCGCCATAAAAATAAGACCCAAGATAGATAATGCTATGGGCACATAGATCATGTTAGATTCCATATATAATATTTGGTTAGTAAATTAGTCCTACCTCGTTTTCAAAATAAAACAGAGGTATTTTAAATTAATGTCGGTAAAAGTAGCAAAATCAATGCTAATTACGAATTAAGTCTGGTGAATTCTCGTAGGACCTCTCCAAAAGCGTGCCGCCAAGTTTTTGACAATAAAGAGACCGCAGCTACATGGACGTAGCTGCGGTTGCATATTTTATGATGAATATCGTAGGAAATTAGATCGTGAAGCTCTCCTTTGCTTTATGCTCGCTATTTTCGTAGCGGGCTATACACTTGTCTAATATTTCGTATGCTTCGTCTGCATCACCCCAACCACCAACATCGACTTTTTTCTTTTCTAGGTCTTTATACACTTGAAAGAAATGTTCGATCTCTTTGATAAGGTGAGGATTCACATCTTTGAGATCGCTAAGTTTGTTCCAAACGGGATCGGACACAGGTACGCAGATGATCTTTTCATCTGGCCCTTTCTCGTCGGCCATATGAAATACTCCTATCGGCTTCACCTCTACCACACACATGGGAAATGTAGGCTGCTCTCCTAAGACCAGCACATCTAGCGGATCTCCATCCAAAGCTAAAGTTTCTGGCACGAAACCATAGTCTGCCGGATACATCATCGAGGAGAACAACATACGGTCGAAACGAATCTTCTTCAATTCAAAATCGTACTCATATTTGTTTCTGCTTCCTTTTGGAATCTCTATCAATACGTCACAAACTTGTCTTTCTTTAGCACTCATATTCTATTCTTTTACCCAAGCTATCGTTTTGGGGCAATATTAAAATTAAACTTGAAATTGCCGCTGGAAAAAATTGCAGTTTCTCCAATTGCGGGTGCAAAAGTAATGAAAACTAGCGCTTCTGCAAGTATTCGCGGTTAAGTTTGTGTAAATCATTGCGCTTTCGAACGATGAATAAAAGCGTGACGTAAATGAATTACTATCTCACAACAAAGCCTATGGCGAACATGAACGCATCACTTTTCGATGACAACATGCCTTTTATGAAATGGTTCTTATTAAAAGTAAAAACCAAAGGACCCGGTGACGCCAAACTTTCTGGCATTGATGTTTTCGAAGTAATTGCCTCTAAAGTTGAAGTCGATACGAAAAACTTTGAAAATATTCCCTATACCTAAAGAGTACTCCCAATAGATCTTCTCATTGGGTGCAATGGCATTGGGATTTAACGTAAGGCTTTGAAACGCGGGTTGATTCAATGCGATGTTACCATCCGAAATATCACCCCAAGCCCCTCGTACACCGATGATCTCACGTAGATTCAGCTTTCTTAGCAAAGGGATCCTAGAGAACAGTCTGCCGTTAAAATTATGCTCGATGTGAAGGGTGGCATACGTATCCGTAACAAATTCGTAAAAATCGAGTTGGGAGAAGGTGTTGTAGATAGAAAAGTAGGATTGATTTCCCGGGACCACACTTAGCAAACTTAGAGGGACCTCTCCAAATGTTTTCCCAACTTCCAAGGTGGTATAGAGTCTTCCAAATCCTCCTACCTGCCAAGGCCTAGCATAGAAAAGTTGCAGTTTTTCATAATCGAATCCACTCTCTAGAAAGCCGTCTACACCTTTGGTGTAACTTAAAAAAGATCTGGTATAATTATCGTTCTCGTCCTTGCGTTCTACCCCATAGCCGATCGTTCTTCTGCCTGGGGTATAGTTCAAGGTGACATTGATCTCTGTCTGTTTCAATTCTGAAGAAATCCCCGTTGGGGAAAGAGCATCGATATAATCCAAGCTAAAAGTTTCAGGAGAGGCAGATTTAAATGTCTTATAGATCCCCCCGATGCTCAAGTTCAAATTCTTGAAAGGTTCAAAAGAAACAGAGGCTGTGGTAAGGTTTATATTCGTAAGTCTGCTATTGTCTCCTGCGGCAAGCAAGGACGATGAGGCATTGCTGCGCCCAAGAACATCGGTCGTGGCAGAAAGGCTAACGGCGGTCTGTTCTACATCTCGTCGATTTCCTCCTGCAATGGTAAGTCTTGTCTTCCTATCTAACAACCATTTCCCAGACAAGCCATATTTAAACTTTTGATCCCTGAAACCATAGGCCGTGTAAGCCTCCAGTCGCCAGCGATCGTTGGGGCCAAAATAGGTGCGCCCTCCGGCTCGCAACCGAATCCCTTCCACATCATTAAAACCAAAGGTGGAAAAAATAGGTCCATAATCGAAATCCCATTTATCCACTTCAACATATCCCGAAGCAAGGATGCTTCCTAAACTATACAGACGCTTGAACTTTGGGACCGTTTTTAGAGTATCGAGCATCTTATAGACTCCCATTTCGTCCTCATTCAACTTCTCTAACCGATTCTTAGCCCAAAAGGCACTGTCGCGTTCGTAAATTGCCTGATTATACGGGTCGACCTCTTCATCATAAAAACCTTTGTCCTTCTTTATGTTGAAGGCATAATTATCATATAATGTTGTTCGCTTGCCATAAATACCTCTCGACTTTTCCTTTTTTGACAAGGCAAAGTCGGTAAGCATATAGTCTCGCTTTACCAAAAAGACCGAGTCGTTAAGGACATCAAATTCCTGTTCGATATACACTTCCTTTACCCAATTGATGTTTGCGCTCTTTGTCACTTGAAGATTGATCTTCTTGATGGCCCAAGTAGTATCGTTCACCCAGAAGTCACCTTTGAAGGTAAGTTCGTTCTTTCTTCGAGGATAGTATATGATATTGTAGCACCATTTGTTGTCTATGGTGGCAGAATCTACCAACACGTAATTATAGGTGTCAATTCCTGTTCTCGAAAGTGGGCTCACAAAACTCTTATCAAAGAATTTTAGATAATTATCGTAAATATCGTAGTCGGCATACAGATCGTTCACAAAGCCGATGATATTCTGATTGCTACTAAATCCAGAGTTCTTGTTTCCAAGGAGATTTTCCTTTTCTTCCTTGATCACGTTATCGCCATATACTCGAGAAAATGCTTCATTGATAAACATGGGTAAATAGGTCTTTCCCGTCACCCTTGAGGTATCGACCTCTTCAAAGATAAATTCCATACCTCGAAAAAGCTTACTCTTGATCAATGCGCTATCGATCGAATTCAGATCAAACTCGATCTTTTCGTATTTATCGTATTGGTATTGTTCGAACTGCCGTAATCCGTTGTTGCGTTTTCTGTTCCAGATCTTTCTCAGAATATCAACGGCTGGATTATTCTTCTTGGACTGTTTTCCAGTGTAGACGATCACCTCTTTTAACTGTTCACCTTGTGGCAAGGTAATTTCGAGATTGTAAGTGACACTCTTCTCCAAAGCGACCTCTTGGGTGGTAAATCCAACAAAAGAAACGATGAGTGCTTCATATCGTTCATCGGACTCCAAATAAAATCGGCCATCATCATTGGTAATCGTGCCTTTGGATGAATCTTTGAAGATAACATTGGCAAAGGGTACAGGGTCACCAAAGTCGTCCAGGACAATACCACTTACTTTGGTCTGCCCTAAAGCAGCACAAACTACCGCAAACAAAAAGGCAAAAGATAAAATTTTCTTCATACAATTTTTTGAAGATAAAAAAACTTCATCGACTTAAAGTCGATGAAGCTTATAAAGCATTACACTAGCAAGTGTTTTATCTGTACATTACTTTTTTTACGGCTTTTATAACATCGCCACTATTTGGCAACCACTCTTCCAATAACACTGGTGAATAGGGTGCAGGAGTATCGGCAGTATTGAGTTTTACGATCGGCGCATCAAGATAGTCAAAAGCGTGCGATTGAACTTGATAGGTGATCTCTGTAGCAACATTGCCAAATGGCCAAGCTTCTTCCAACACCACCAAGCGATTCGTCTTCTTAACCGACTCGATAATGGTCTTACTATCCATTGGGCGAACCGTACGAAGATCGATGATCTCACAGCTAATTCCCTCTTCTGCCAAAGTGTCTGCCGCTTTGTAGGCCTCTTTGATGATCTTACCAAACGAAACAATGGTTACATCGCTGCCCTCACGTTTTATCTCTGCTACTCCAATCGGAATGGTATATTCTCCTTCTGGCACTTCTCCCTTATCTCCATACATCTGTTCAGACTCCATAAATATTATGGGGTCATCGTCTCTGATAGCAGATTTGAGGAGCCCCTTGGCATCATAAGGATTAGATGGCACTATGACCTTGAGACCAGGGCAATTGGCATACCAGCTTTCAAAAGCCTGGGAATGCGTTGCCGCTAATTGACCTGCAGAAGCGGTAGGACCTCTAAAAACAATAGGACATTTAAACTGACCACCGGACATCTGTCGAATCTTTGCCGCATTATTGATGATCTGATCGATTCCGACCAAAGCAAAATTAAATGTCATGAATTCAATGATAGGGCGATTCCCCGTCATGGTACTTCCTACTCCCACGCCGGCAAAGCCCAACTCGGATATAGGAGTGTCGATAACTCGCTTCTCCCCAAACTCATCTAGCATTCCTTTGGAGGCTTTGTACGCACCATTGTATTCGGCAACTTCCTCTCCCATCAGATAGATAGACTCGTCGCTTCTCATCTCTTCACTCATGGCCTCTGCTATGGCTTCTCTAAATTGTATCGTTCTCATTATATAGTGACCGCTTTCTTTTATGATTGTTTTTCAAGAAAACAAAAATAGTAATTCTAATTCTCGTAACAGTATCGGCGTAAAAAAACTTCAAAAATTTATTATGCACGCATAGTATATTTGAGATTTTATCAGTATCTTCGTGCCCATATTTTTAATGCTCTAAAAATTAGCTAAAAAAATGAAGATATTAGTATGTATTAGCCATGTGCCGGACACCACTTCTAAGATCAACTTTACGGAAGGGGATACCAAATTTGACACAAATGGTGTACAATTTGTGATTAATCCAAATGACGAGTTTGGCTTGACACGTGCCATGTGGTTCAAAGAAAAACAGGGAGCTACAGTGGATGTTGTGAACGTTGGAGGCGCTGAGACCGAGCCTACCTTAAGAAAGGCGTTGGCCATTGGTGCAGACACAGCGATCAGAGTGAACGCAGAGGCATCTGATGGTTTCTTTGTTGCCAAGCAACTAGCTGAAGTAGTGAAAAATGGTGGCTACGACCTTGTGATCGCCGGTAGGGAATCTATCGATTACAATGGTGGCATGGTTCCCGGAATGCTTGCGGCGCTCATTGGTGCTAATTTTGTTAACACCTGTATTGGTCTTGAGGTTGAAGGAACTTCTGCCAAAGCGGTCCGGGAGATCGACGGCGGAAAAGAAACCGTATCCACTTCTCTTCCGTTGGTCGTGGGAGGCCAAAAAGGTCTTGTTGAAGAAAGCGATCTAAGAATCCCTAACATGCGTGGAATTATGATGGCGCGAAAAAAACCGTTGAATGTGGTAGAACCAGTCGACGCAACAGAAGAAACAGCTGCTGTCAAATTTGAAAAACCAGCCCCAAAAGGAGCCGTTAAACTGGTTGACTCTGCGGAAGCGTTAGTAAATCTTCTTCACAATGAAGCAAAAGTTATTTAATAACAATATTTAAGAAATTATGTCAGTTTTAGTATATACAGAATCAGAAGGGGGAAACTTTAAAAAGGCGGCCCTCGAGGTAGCGTCGTACGCTAAAGGTGTGGCAGACATGCTTGGCACGACAGTGACCGCCGTCGCTATCAATGCCTCTAATACTTCCGAGTTAGGAAATTACGGTGTTGAGAAAGTATTGAAGGTCACTGATACGAGTCTTGAGAAATTCAATGCCAAAGCGTATGCTGCGGTCGTTACACAAGCAGCGGAAAAAGAAGGCGCTAAAGTAGTGGTGTTGAGCTCTTCGGCAGACAGCAAATATCTTGCTCCTTTAGTTGCAGTAGCACTTCATGCTGGATATGCATCCAATGTTGTTGCACTTCCAGAAAGTGCCTCTCCATTTACCGTAAAGAGGACCGCATTTACCAATAAGGCTTTCAGTCATACCGAGATCAGTACGGATGTTAAGGTGATAGGCGTATCAAAAAATGCATACGGACTTGTAGAGAATAGCGCAAGCGCAAGCGAGGAAGCTTTCAGCCCGACACTAGATGGAACCGATGGAATCAAAGTCGAATCTATTGATAAGGCCACTGGTAAAGTGACCATCGCAGATGCCGAGGTCGTCGTATCTGGAGGGCGTGGATTGAAAGGCCCTGAAAACTGGGGAATGATCGAGGAGCTTGCAGAGGTTTTAGGAGCGGCAACCGCCTGCTCTAAACCAGTTTCAGACCTTGGTTGGAGACCGCATGGTGAGCACGTTGGACAGACAGGAAAACCGGTTGCCTCTAACCTATATATTGCCGTAGGTATCTCTGGAGCCATTCAACATTTGGCGGGAATTAACTCTTCGAAAGTAAAAGTGGTGATCAACAATGACCCCGAGGCTCCATTCTTCAAAGCAGCGGACTACGGTATTGTCGGGGATGCTTTTGAAATCGTGCCCGACCTCATCGAAAAATTAAAGGAATTTAAAGCACAGAACGCATAATTTTTCCTAAATTGTGCCCAATATAGGGCTGTCTAAATGGTACACAAAAGCCCGTTTAGACAGCCTTTTTATTTGATTATGAGTTTAGTGCGTCTTAACATAAAAGGAATCTCTTATAGCCAGACACAAAATGGGGCGTATGCCCTTATTTTGAACGAAGTGGATGGCGAACGCAAGTTGCCGATCGTCATTGGCGCATTTGAAGCGCAGTCCATAGCGATCGCTCTGGAAAAGGAGATCAAGCCACCACGTCCTCTCACGCATGACCTTTTTAAAAATTTTGCAGACCGTTTCGACGTCATTGTAAAACAAGTGATCATCCATAAGTTGGTCGATGGTGTTTTTTATTCCAGTATCATTTGTGAACGTGATAAGATCGAAGAGATCATCGATGCACGAACCAGCGATGCCATCGCTTTGGCATTGCGATTCAATGCTCCGATATTTACTTACAAGACCATTTTGGACAAGGCAGGTATCTATCTCAAGGTAAATCCCAAAGAAGAAGAGGAGCAACCAGATGACGAGAGCATTATCGTAGACGAGATATTTACCGAGACCTCTGAGACCAAAGGGCAAAGCAAATACGATTTCTCCAAACTTTCCCTGCAAGAACTATACACACAGCTAGATGGCGCCGTTGCAAATGAAGATTATGAAAAAGCGGCTAAGATCAGAGATGAGATCTCGCGAAGAGATCAAAAGTAAATCAGACCCAACATGCAGAAATTGATTATTGTACTACTAGCCATTTTTGGTGCAAGCGTTGCAAATTCGCAAAACATCGAAAACACATGGCAGTTCCAGGCTATTGAGGACCAACAGGGCCAAAGGCTGTTTGAGATCGACGAAGAAAAAGATGTTCTCAAACTAGATAAAGGAGAGTTCCAGTATCATCTCAGCGCCAAAGACAACTTGAAGGCATCGGGCAACTATATCTACCAGAACAATTTACTGGTCTTTTATTACGATCAACCAAATGATACGATAAGAAAATACAAGATCACGGAGGTTACGGATTCGACCTTGGTGTTTACTGAAAAAGGGATTGCATATAAATTCTCTACCAAAATTGCCACTCCAGTCAGTACCAAAACCAAAGAAATGGAATCAGATATCATCCCTAGTCAAGGATTCTCGATGGGCAGCCTCTGGCGAGGCCTATTAGGCATGGCGACACTCATTTTCATCGCATTTCTTTTTAGCAGCAACAGAAAAAGCATCAATTGGAAAACTGTTGGCATCGGACTTGCTTTTCAGTTACTGATCGCCATTGGGGTCCTAAAGGTTCCATTAATCAAAGCGGTTTTTGAATTTGTTGGGGGGCTATTTGTTGAAGTTTTGGAATATACGAGAGCCGGAAGCAAGTTTTTGTTTGAAGGGTTGGTTGTAGATATGGACACCTTTGGTTTCATATTTGCATTTCAGGTATTACCGACCATCATTTTCTTTTCTGCTTTGACATCGGTATTGTTCTATCTCGGGATCATTCAAAAAGTAGTTAAAGGATTGGCTTGGTTACTCTCAAAATCCCTGAAGATCTCAGGGGCTGAAAGTCTCAGTGTAGCCGGTAATATCTTTCTTGGGCAGACAGAAGCCCCACTTTTAATAAAGGCCTATCTTGAAAAGATGAATCGTTCAGAGATCTTACTGGTCATGATCGGCGGCATGGCCACGGTAGCAGGGGCTGTACTTGCGGCTTACATTGGCTTCCTTGGTGGAGACGATCCAGAGTTGCGACTTCAATTTGCGAAGCATCTACTGGCGGCTTCCGTAATGGCAGCTCCCGGTGCGATCGTAATATCAAAGATACTTTATCCCCAAACTGAAGAAATCAATACCGATGTAAAGGTCTCCTCCGAGAAGATCGGCTCCAATATTTTAGATGCCATTGCCAACGGCACCACCGAAGGACTGCGCCTAGCAGTGAATGTTGGTGCGATGCTATTGGTGTTTGTCGCTTTTATCGCGATGATCAACGGCATTCTCGGCTGGATAGGAGGTGTTTCGACCCTTAATGATTGGATGGCGGCCAACACAGCTTACCCCGCACTGTCATTAGAGGCCATATTGGGGACCATTTTTGCACCGTTGATGTGGTTGATCGGGGTTGCCAAAGAGGACGTAATGATGATGGGGCAACTATTAGGGATTAAATTGGCCGCGAGCGAATTTGTGGGGTATATCCAATTGGCCGACCTTAAGAACCCTTCAAACCCTATACATTTGACCTATAATAAATCGATCATTATGGCGACCTATATGCTTTGTGGGTTTGCCAACTTCGCCTCTATCGGTATCCAAATTGGCGGTATTGGCTCTCTTGCACCGAGGCAGCGAAAGACCTTATCAGAGTTTGGCATGAAAGCGTTGATAGGAGGAACGATCGCCTCGTTGATCTCCGCAACGATCGCAGGGATGATCATTGGGTAAATATTATTCGTTCACCAATGAATGTACTTAAAAAAATAAATTCATTTGGAAAAATGGAAATGCTCACTGTTGTTGCACAGCAGCAACCATTTCCAGAACATTTTCACGAAACTTTTTGTATTTCGTTGATCACCAAAGGCATCGAATGTGTTAAACTTAAGAACAGGGAAATCTATAGTGAAGCTGGCTCCTTTTCCATCACTAACCCCCGCGAGGTTCATTCTAACCCCGTCATAGACAATGAAATCCCATTGAGCTTCCACACGCTCTATCTAGACCAACACACCTTAGATACCTTTGCCCAAAAAGAAGGAGTCTTTTTTGAAAAACGCTCCTTTAGCGATGAGACATTGGAAGTTGCATTCTTTAGTTTGAAGAAAGCTTTTGAAAAAAACGATCCGATCGTACTTGAAAAGACTCTAAAAGAATTCATTGTTCTATTGCTGCCGCACAGCTCAGTCAAAGCCAATGATGACGATTTTTGTTTTAAGGAAGATTGGAATCTCATTTTTGAATTTATAGATACCAAGTTCAAGGAAAAAATAACCGTTGAAGATATTTCGAGGATCGCCTTAATGGATAAGTTCAATTTTTCTAAAAAGTTCAAGAACACCACAGGGATGTCGCCTATGAACTATATTTTGATGAAGCGTATATTTTCAGCCAAGGCTATTATAAACAAGAGTACAAATCTTACCGATCTTGCATATACTTTTAATTTCTCTGACATAGCTCACTTTTCGAAAACCTTTAAGCGCTTTGTGGGTATCGCTCCGAAACAATATAAAAACAACTTGACATAAATAACCAAGATTGTACAAGTCCACTAAATCTGCCGCCTTTAGTTTTGAAAACAAAAAATATGATCCGATTCATAGTGACATTCATAATTTTCTTAGCCCCACTATTTCTTGACGCACAATCTTTGGACGCACAATTTTCCACCCAGAGAATGAAGAAAGATTTACAAGTCTTCAAAGATATTCGCTTTAAGGCAAACTCAGGTCTTCACAAATATCGCAGTGTCAAAGAAATTGACAGCATCTATAAATGGGCGGAAGAAGAAATCAAAAATCTAAGCACGTATGGAGAGTTCTACAATCTCATTTGCACATTGACCGATTTCGAGGGAAGTGTACACAACGAAACATTTCTCATTTCTAAAATATCGGCATCGATGAAAATGGAAGAAAGCGGTTACTTCCCATATCCCATTAAATTAATTGAAGGAAAAGTTATCGTTAACTTCGAAACTGGCAAGATCCCCTTAGGTGCAGAAATATTGGCGATCAATGATCGTGCAATCACCACCATCATTCCAGAACTTTTTAAATATTACACAACAGATGGAAAAAACATCTCAGGAAAATCAATAGGAATAAATAGTCATTTTAGTAAGTACTATCGTTTGAATTATGGACTCGAAGATACCTTCCAAGTCACTTATCGGCAAAAAGAGTCCAATGAGTTGAAGCATACGCAACTGAAAAGTGTAAGCTATGCATCATATTATCGCAATTTTGCTAAAAGATACTCCATTGCTTTTGATAAATACACTTACCAAGATTGCCCAGAAAATGAAATTTATCATTATAAGAGCATTGATAATTCCACAGGGAAATTGACGATCAACTCGTTCTCGATGGGAAATGAGAAAACTGTTACGCACAAACGTTATGTGCGGTTTTTGGATAGTGTTTTCATGAAATTAAAAGAGGATCGTATAGAAAATTTAATTCTTGATATTAGAAACAACACTGGAGGGACCGACCCAAATGATCTGGTCACTTATTCTTATTTGGCAGCAAGAAATTTCGTTGAAAATAAAGAAGCTTGGATAAGCTTCAACAAGATTCCAGAGCTTAGACATATTAAGAGCAACATCCCTGCTTTTCTTCGACCTTTCGGCGTCGGGAAATACAACAAGATGCTAAGAAGATCGTTCCCTTTAGAGAAAAATGGAAAATTCTATCAGGATTCTTCGAGTGCTGATCACATGATAAGAAAACCAAGTGAAAATGCCTTTCGCGGAACCATTTATTTGCTCATCAGCCCTAGTGTTGCATCGGCTGGCAGTCTTTTTGCTGCTATGGTGGCTGGTAATAAGAATAGCATAGTGATCGGAGAAGAGACAGCTGGTGGCTATTATGGCCATAATGGCCACACTCCCTTATCATATGTCTTACCAAGATCAAAAATCGTAACACAATTTTCTATAGTGAACTTGGAGCAGGATGTACCATCAAAAAAGAATCAAATCTATGGCAGAGGTATTATTCCAGATTATGAAGTAATGCAGAAATTCGAAGATTTTTTGAGTCATACTGATACGCAAATGAATTTTACGTTGGACCTAATTGAAACGGTAAAACCAAAGCAATAACAGGCTCTTACATCGTTGATAACATCTTAATAAAATCCCAGCCTCTCCGTTATTTTTTTGAGAGGCTTTTTTATACTTTAGTCTTCTTGAAGATGACGACCTTATGAAGCAGTATCACGACCTTGTAAAACACGTTTTAGAAAACGGAAACGCCAAAGAAGACCGTACTGGTACCGGCACCAAAAGTGTCTTTGGATATCAAATGCGTTTTGACCTGAGCGAAGGATTTCCGATGGTCACCACGAAAAAACTACATCTCAAATCGATAGTCTACGAATTATTATGGTTTTTGAAGGGCGATACCAATGTGAAATACCTTCAAGACAATGGTGTTCGCATTTGGAACGAGTGGGCAGATGAGCATGGCGACCTGGGCCCGGTCTATGGACATCAGTGGCGCAATTGGAACAGTGACGAGATCGATCAGATCAAAGAGGTCATTCATACTTTAAAGAACAATCCAGATAGTCGTAGGATGCTTGTTTCGGCATGGAACCCAAGCGTTTTGCCTGACACCTCGGTATCATTTGCAGAGAATGTGGCCAATGGAAAGGCCGCCCTCCCTCCTTGCCATGCGTTCTTTCAGTTCTATGTGGCCGATGGCAAACTGTCCTGTCAATTATACCAACGAAGTGCGGATGTCTTTTTAGGAGTTCCATTCAATATTGCCTCTTATGCCTTATTCACCATGATGGTAGCTCAAGTCTGCGGATATCAACCAGGCGACTTTATCCACACCTTTGGAGATGCACATATCTATAACAATCACTTGGAACAACTTGATCTTCAACTTTCAAGAGATCCCCGACCTTTACCAACGATGAAACTCAACCCTGAGGTAAAGGATATCTTTGACTTTACATTTGAAGACTTCACTTTGGAAAATTATGATCCACATCCACATATTAAGGGTGTTGTAGCCGTGTAAACCTTATTTTTTATGAGAAGCGTTTTATTGCCCTTATTGATATTTATGATGTGCCTGCCTTTGAAAGCACAGGACGCATCACAGGTCGTATCACAAGACTCATCACAAGTCGCATCACAAGACTTGAATCCCAAATATTTCCCGCAGGAACAGATCATACTTTTGGCCTGCAATGACAGAAAAGACCCAAAATGTGTTGCGGATTATTTAGAAAAGAAGGTCTCAGTGTTTTTGAACAACCAAGAATACCTCGAAAAACTCGCAAATAGCAAAAAAGACACCTTATGGACCTCTGTGAAGATAGTTTTCGATACGGAGACCAGTATTGATGAAGATTTGAGCTACGTGAGTTTTGGTGAAAACACCAAGTATTTAGGCGAACAGGCAGAAGCAGATCTAGAAGGGGTCATCTTTGATCTCGATCAAATAGAACTGATACACAGAAAATCCGAGCCGACCATTTCCAACCATTATTTTTATTTTTCTTATGCCATTGGCAAATCCGAAGAGAGCACTACACTTAATTATGTGCCGCCTGAAGAAGAGTATACGGGTGGCGTAGTTGACGAGATCCCCATTTTTCCAGGATGCGAGGAGGTCGAAGAAGCAGACCAAAAAGCTTGTTTCCAAAGTAAAATGGTAGCGCACATCCAGAAGCATTTCAAATATCCAGAGGAAGCCAAAAAAATGGGATTGGAGGGGAGAGTTTATGTCCTCTTTGCAATCTCAAAAGAGGGCAATTTGGAAAACGTTAAAACGCGTGGGCCATCTCCTATGTTAGAAGAGGAAGGAAGAAGAATCATCGAATTACTTCCCACAATGAAACATGGCAAAAGAAATGGTAAGCCAAATAGTGTTCGCTTTACCATCCCGATAGTATTTAGGCTTCGATAGCGACAAAGAAGAATTTCATCGTATCAATTATAATTTTTAGTGCCCCGTCTAAAATTGCTTAACTTTACGGAAAATCAACCAGATAGGACTTTTCCATGCATACTGCTAAAACGACTTCCACATTTTTTCTCGAGACCAGAAAAGATACAGAGCGTATCTGTGCTCCGTTGAAGGTTGAGGACTTTGTGGTACAACCTATTGTCGATGTTTCCCCTCCAAAGTGGCACCTAGGACATACTACCTGGTTCTTTGAAGAGTTCATCTTGAAGGCCTTCTTACCGGACTATCGACTATTTGATACGGATTTTGCGTTTGTATTCAACAGCTATTACGAGAGCGTCGGCAAGCGAGTGATACGAGCCAATCGAGGCAATCTTACGCGTCCATCTGTTCAAAGGGTATATGACTATCGAAAATATGTAGATATGCATATGGAACGCCTTTTAGATATGAACATCGACAACGAGACCGAATTGTTTAAACTTCTGGAAATCGGCATTCATCACGAAAAACAACATCAAGAGCTACTGATCACAGATATCAAATACATTTTAGGGAACAATCCTTTATTTCCAACCTACAGTGAGGGATTTGAAGAAAATCCTCTGGAAAGCACATCTCAGGATTGGACTATAGTTACCGAAGGCATTTATGAAATTGGGCATGCCGGAAGTGATTTCTGTTACGATAATGAGCTAGGCAAACATAAGGTCTATCTTCATGAATTTCAAATCTCCAATAAACTGGTCACAAATACGGAATTTCTTGCATTTGTTGAAGAAGGTGGCTATGAACGATTCGACCTATGGCATGCCGAAGGTTGGGATTGGGTGAACCAAAATGCTATCGTGGCTCCGGAATATTGGCATAAGATCGATGGAGAATGGCATCAATACACCTTAAAAGGACTTTCAAAATTGAATCTAAGCGCCCCTGTGGCCCATATTTCTTATTACGAAGCCTTTGCCTATGCACAATGGAAAGGGATGCGACTTCCTACCGAATTTGAATGGGAAATTGCCCAAGTACACTTTGATTGGGGCAGTCGTTGGGAATGGACGGAGAGCGCCTACTTACCATACCCGGGCTACGAGAAAGCCGATGGCGCTTTGGGCGAATACAATGGCAAATTCATGGTAAATCAGAAAGTACTCAGAGGAGGCTCTGTAGCCACTCCTAATAATCACACAAGACCTACATATCGCAACTTTTTCCATCCACAACTCCGTTGGCAATTCACTGGATTAAGGCTAGCCAAATAATTACGACAAAGAAAAAATGCAATCCAAAATCACCACTATCTTTAATTCCATCTTTGAAGAAGACGTCTATCAGGGCCTCTCTTCCTATCCAAAATACCTCTATTCGAAATATATCTATGATGAAAAAGGGGACGAACTCTTTCAGAAGATCATGGATCTCCCTGAATATTACCTAACTCGAAAAGAGTTTGAAATACTATCAACTTACAGATCGGATATCGCCCAACTCTTCGAATCAGGGGAAGGCTTTGATCTTATAGAACTTGGTGCAGGTGATGGGAAAAAGACCAAGATCCTACTCAAGGAACTACTTCGAAGATCATCCGATTTCACCTATATGCCTATTGACATAAGTCAGAATTCATTAGATCTTTTGGAGGCATCCTTAAGCGATGAGTTCCCCAAAGCGAAAGTACGTCCTCAGCAGGGCATGTATTTCAAGGTTTTAGAACGACTGGCCGAATTACGGCATCGCAAAAAGGTGATTCTTATGCTAGGGTCTAATATTGGAAACCTCCTACATCCTAAAGCGATCACGTTCCTTAGAAATATTCAGATAGCCATGAATCCTGGAGACTTGCTCTTTATGGGTTTTGACCAGAAGAAAGATCCACAGACGATCTTGGACGCCTATAACGATAAAACTGGTGTGACCGCAGCTTTTAATTTGAATTTGCTAGAGAGGATCAATAATGACCTCAAAGCGAATTTCGATTTGAAGCAGTTTAAACATTGGGAAGTATATGATCCAGAGACGGGAACCGCTAAGAGCTACTTGGTATCTCTCAAAAAACAAGAGGTGACCATTGAGGCATTGAATCTAAATGTAAGCTTTGATCAATGGGAGACCATCCATACCGAAATTTCGCAAAAATATGATGACAAAGTAGTTGCATGGTTGGCAAATGAAGCTGGATTGACCATCCAACAGTCGTTCACAGATGACGATAATTGGTACAAGGATTACGTGTTTACGAAAAAAATTGACTAAAAGATATTATTATGAAAGCAGTTTGGAACAATACGATCATTGCAGAGAGCAGGGAGACCGTGGTAGTAGAGAACAATCATTATTTTCCTCACGATAGCATAAAAGAAGAGTTCTTTAAACCAAGTGATACCCATACTACTTGTCCCTGGAAAGGATTGGCCCATTATTACACCATATCGGTAGAGGGTAAGGAAAACAAGGATGCAGCTTGGTTCTATCCCGAAGTTAGTGAGCTTGCAAAAGGAATCAAAAATCATGTCGCTTTTTGGAAAGGCGTACAGATCATCGACTAGTTTTACATAATAAACTGATTATCAGAATAATGATTCGGATAATCGGAAATTTAACCCCTATTAATGAAAATATGATATCTTTACGTCCATTATTTTGGAAATTCGTTAGATCTAAAATCTATTATTCAACTATCGGTCAGATCTCAAATATGACCATAAAAAAAACATGATGAAAACCAAAAAATTACTACTACTTGCTTTAGCCTTCGTTATAGGCTTGTCTTTGTTTATATTTCAAAATGAAGACCCCAAGGTTATGAACGATGAAAGTTCGATGGTAACCATCGAACCACTTCCGCGCGGCAATAAGAAAAAGACCATGGAAGAGCGCGCGCGTTTCCATGACGAAAGAGTGAAGTACGAATATAAGCTTCAAGCCGACCCCCGCACAGGAGAAATTCCCAAAGAGGAAAAATTACTAGAAAAAGCGGAGGCCGAGCGCTCAATTCGCATACGATCTACACTAAGAGCCCCAGAAGCCGCGGTAATTTCTAGAGGTCCAGGCAATTTAGGAGGACGTACCAGAACATTTGTCATCGACCGTAGTGACAATACCAATCAGACCATGATTGCTGGTGGTGTTAGTAGTGGCGTTTTCAGAACGACCAACGGAGGTGCCAGCTGGACCAAAGTTTCTCCGAACGATCAAATTCATAATGTCACATCTATCGTACAGGATCCTCGTTCTGGCTTCGAAAATGTATGGTATTATGCGACTGGAGAAACATTAGGCAACAGTGCCAGTGGATCTGGAGCGTTTTATCTTGGACAGGGAATCTGGCAATCTACCGATGGAGGTTTAAACTGGAGTCAATTGCCAAGTACTGCTTCGGTACAAACCGCCTTTGACTCTCTCTTTGATGTGATCACAAAAATAGAAGTAAGCCCGACTACGGGAGAATTATTTGCGGCCTGTGTAGGTGCCATTCAACGTTTCGACGGCGTTTCTTGGACGGTGGAGCAGGCCAATTCATCTTTTAGCACCGCCTTTGTAACAGACCTAGTAATAGCCAATAACGGTAGAGTGTATGCTGCCTTTAGTGGAAACACTGACGATGATATCAACGGTGTCTGGACATCGGCCACAGGTAATAATACCACGGGTTCTTGGACTCGAATTGCTCAAAATGCCATCACCTCCCCTGCTACTCCAGAAAATCCAACTGGTTGGGCAGCTGATCGAAGAATCGTACTTGGCCTAGCTCCTTCAAATCAAAATATTCTATATGCTTTATTCACCAATGGCAATAGCGGTGCGATCGAGGCAGACCTTTGGCAGTGGAACCAAGGAACTAGCACTTGGACAGATTATTCCGCAAAATTACCGGATGAAGGAACTACAGATTTGGCGGGTAATGATCCATTTGCGGTACAAGGAGGCTACGACCTTGTTGTGAGCGTAAAGCCAGACGATCAGAATTTTGTGGTCATTGGTGGTACTAACGCATATAAGATCGCGGACATTACTACCGATCCAGAATTTATTAGAATCGGAGGTTATGTCAGTGAGCTATCGTATGGTTTATATAATGCAGGTGGTGTTAATCACCATCCGGATATTCATGCAATGGTATTTGATCCGACAAATACCTCCATACTATATACAGGAACGGATGGAGGAATCCATAGAACCGATAACGTCGGGGCAGCTACTGTAACTTGGGTGAACCTTAACAATGACTACCAGACCTACCAGTATTATGATGTTGGGATCGACCCACTTGTTGGCTCTAACGGAACCATCGGAGGCGCCCAAGATAACGGAACTACCATTGGAGGAACCATAGGAGGTAATGGTGATGACACCACACAGCTTTTCTTTTCTGGCGGTGATGGAGTCTCGGCGGACATCTCTAGAGATGGGGGTGCCTTAATTGTATTCTTCGGTTCGCAACAAGGTAATATTAGAAGGTTGAACGCAACAGTTGGGGGCGGTTCTGTTAATATCAAACCCTCTGGGTCTCCTTCTGGTAATGCCGCTCTGTTCGTTACGCTTTGGCATCTAGATCAAGATAATAACAATGCGCTGTATTACGCTGGTAACAGCACACTGTACAGAACCACAGATGCAACCAATGTAACAACAGCAACATGGACCAACATGTCAAACTTTGGTGCTGACAACATATCCGCATTTGCAACTACCAGAGGAGCGTATAATGCCGCCAGTAGTTATTTGCTTGCAGGAACTAGGGGCTTTATAGATCAAACGACCCCAGCAAATTCAAGACCTGGTCAAATATATAGATTGGATGATCCTCAAAACGCAGCAAATACTGGTCCCGCAATTGACATAACTCCTTCAGCTGCGACCCCTGGTGCCACGGTATCTGGTTTAGCCGTTCACCCTACTAATAATGATATTGTACTAGCTGTTTATTCGAATTATGGTGCTATTAATATATTTCTCACCACGAACGCAACAAGCGCTACACCAACATGGACCAATGTTGAACGAAACCTAACATCATTCTCGGTTCGTTCTGCCATGATCACCGAAGTTGGTGGAAATCCACTTTACTTCGTAGGAACTGGAAGAGGTCTTTATAGCACGCTCAACCCGCTTACTACAGATTGGGCGATCGAAGGGCAAAACCTTGTTGGACAGGCGGTGGTAAGCTCTATGTCGTATAGACCTGCTGACAACAAATTATTGGTAGGAACACATGGAAACGGTATGTTCGAAGTTACAGTATCGGATCCAACACTCGGCGTTGAGGATAATGAAAAGGTTGCTGTGAGCGCTTATCCAAACCCGGCCACTGATCTATTAAAGTTTGAGCTTGATGCTGAAACGATGTCTTCTATTGAGGACTACAAAGTTTATGATCTTTCAGGAAAGGTGGTTTCTTTTGGGGAGCTATCTACTAATGGGATTAACGTGGGGAATTTATCGCCTGGTCTATACATCGCACAACTTAATGGTGAAGGGAAAACATTCACTTCCAAGTTTGTGAAGAAATAGACAGAATAGCAGACCTAAGATATCTAAAAAGCCGCCCTCCAATTTAGAGGGCGGCTTTGATTTTTTTAATATCAGAATAAAATTAAACTTCTACCACACTGTTCTCTGCCCCTGCATAGTCGTTCCATTGATAGCGGTCCGCTGCCTCATCATTCCAATAGGCACCATCTACCAAATATTTGAATTCATAGGAATTATTGGCAGGAACATTCAGGGTCCCTTTAAAATTACCGTTTTTCAGCTTTTTCAAACTGCTTACCTCGGCATTCCAATCATTAAAATCTCCGATAACAGAAACTTTATTTGCTTCCTTGGCCGGTACGGTAAACGTAACTTTACACACAGGTTTACTCTTTAAATATTGCTTGCTGATCGCCATAACTTTTAAATTTAATGTATTTGGTTAACTGGTTGTAAATGAAAAAATTAAAAACAACATAGCCAAAGGAGCCTGTCACTTTTGTGAAGTAGAAAAAAAATGAGTGGTCATTTTATAGAATCGGCAATATTTTAAGTAAATTTTTTCGAGGTCCTAAGAAGGTAAAATTGAGAACAATCTTTCCAAATCATCCATTTCATTATAGAAATGTAAGCTTATTCTTATACCGCTTCCTCTGCGGGAACAAACTACATCGTTTGCGAGCAATCGCTGGAACAAGGCGGCATCACCTTTGATATTGAATATGGAAGAATGGACCCCACGCGATGCAATTTCATCGGAGATGAGTCCTCTTGAAGCGAGTGTATCTTTGCAATGGTGAGAGAGTTTATTTAAATATGATTGTATGGTTGTCAAACCGACTTTATTTAAGAACTTCACACCTTCACCCAAACTACCGATGACCAATGAATCTTGATGTCCTGGCTCTAGGCGACTCGCAAATGAGGCCTTCTTCTTATCGAAGCTTATGTTGGTAGAATTGAAGCCGATCGATCTAAGAGTGAATCTTTGTTGAACTGTTTCTTTACTCATCAAAAAACCATTCCCGTATCCGCCCAAAAGCCATTTGTAACCACTAGAAATAAGAATATCTATCGGAGCATTTTCAAAATCAACTGGACATGTCCCACAAAATTGTGTCCCATCCGCAATGAAAATGGTATTTGGGTAGGTGGTCTTCAACACACTCAAAAATTGAAGATCTATAGCGATTCCATTGGTATATTGCACCAAGCTGAAAGCAAAAATATCTGGCACGTCTCGCTCAAAGGCTTCCATGATATTCTGCTCCAACTGCGCATCCAATCGCGCATAGTCAACACTAAAGCCCCTTTGCTCAACTGGCCAGTTTATGGAGGGATAGTCACTTTCTATCAGAAGAAACTTTGTTGCCTGGTCCACACCTTCCAAAAGCAGGTTAAAGCCATAGGAGAAATTTGGCAATAAGGCTATATTTTCTTTTTTAGCGTTAAAAAAATTGGCCAAGACATGACGCACATCCTCAATTACATTCGCTTGTTCTTCTCTAAACACACTACCTCTTAGCATAAGGTCCAGATCATGTTCTTGACGCCATTCTACAATCGACTCTGGAAGCAACCCAGCTGCCGCCGTATTTAAATAGATTCTATTTCGTATTGCGGGAAATTGTTTTCTAAAATTTTCCATGGATGAATATGCCCTAAAAGTGGTAGCTTTGTTATAACGACCTAAAGGTATCAATTTATGCTCTTCAAAAAGAATAAGTCCACCGCCATTGATTCGGACCAACTCGAATTGGCACAATATGCTCAAAATAGGATCAGGCAAAAAAAACGCCTATATTATCACTTTGTATTTTTCATCGTTGGATGTATCGCTCTCTTATTTGTAAATCTGGCATTGGATTATGGTAGGGAAGTAAAGCCCTTTGGTCTTAACTGGTCGATTTTAGCTATCGCTGTTTGGGGCACATTGTTTTTAGCGCATCTCTTTGATGTGTTCGTAACCAGCAGATTTATGGGAGCCGCGTGGGAACATAGACAGATGCAAAAATTGATGGTGAAACAGCAAGAACGCATTCAAAAGTTAAAGACCTCACTTTTGAATGAGGAAAAGCTCATGGCCGAATCCGAGATCCAACGGGATAAATTAAAATTAACAGCCTCCGAGCCTACCAAAAAACAAACCATCACCATTATAGCTGCAGCTGATGAAAATAACGCAATAGGCAAAGACAACGATTTGATCTGGCATTTATCCGATGATCTAAAACATTTCAAAGAGCTAACAAAAGGGCATCATGTGATCATGGGAAGGAAGACATTCGAATCCATGCCAAGTGCATTGCCAAATCGAACCAATGTTGTGATCACGAGAAGAACAGATTACTCTCCCGAGAATACCATTGTGGTAAATTCTCTTAAAGAAGCCCTTAAGGTGTCACAAAGCGACAAGCAACCTTTTATCATCGGCGGGGGAGAGATCTACAAGCAAGCTATGGAGTTTGCCAATAGAATAGAATTGACACGCGTACATCATGAGTTCGAAGCCGATACCTATTTTCCAGAGATCAACGAATCGATATGGAAGGTAGTGGATGAAAAGTTTCATCCAAAAGATGAAAAACATCTATTTGAGTTCACTTTCATAAGATATGAACGTCGTGATGCTTAGCTGCTCGTCTTCCGTTTATCTATGATTTTGGTCGTTTATCTAAAAAAAGTATTTCCAAACAAGCCTATCACTGTTTTTACTACCAACCAAATACCTTTGAACTAAGAAAGTTTTTAGATCTTATTTTTTTAGATTAATTGGTTATTGGTCTAGTGGTAGAATTAAAGTGTTGGAGTGATGATTTTGATGTTTAGAACTGGATTTAACACTTTATGAAAGCCTCAGAAGAGATTGGTTGTGGTTGGCCAATCTCTTCGTTTTTTTGCACTTTTTGTATTCACTTCCCTTCAATTTATATTCTTATTTTTGTCTTATAAAACCAAAGACGCATGAATGCATACATATTTCCTGGACAGGGAGCACAATATACGGGAATGGGGCTTGACCTTTATGAAAGATCACCTGTTGCACAGGAGCTTTTCGAGCAGGCCAACGATATCTTGGGTTTTCTTATCACCGATATCATGTTTGAAGGTTCTGCTGATGATCTAAAAGAAACCAAGGTTACCCAACCTGCTATTTTCTTGCATTCGGTGATTCTAAGCAAAGTCTTGGGCGATAGCTTCAAACCAGCCATGGTGGCAGGTCATTCGTTAGGGGAATTCTCTGCTTTGGTTGCCAATGGCACGCTTCAGTTTGAAGATGGCCTGAAGTTGGTCGCACAGCGCGCTATGGCCATGCAAAAGGCTTGCGAACTAAAGCCAAGTACCATGGCTGCGGTCTTAGGTTTAGATGATTATGCTGTAGAAAAGATCTGTGCATCGATCGATGGTATTGTGGTCCCAGCAAATTATAACTGTCCTGGACAATTGGTGATATCTGGTGAAGTTGAGGCCGTCAACAAAGCTTGTGAATCTCTAAAGGATGCCGGTGCCAGAAGAGCCTTGGTACTGCCTGTTGGTGGGGCATTTCATTCTCCACTGATGGAGCCTGCTAGAGAAGAATTGGCAGCAGCAATTGAGAGCACCGTTTTCAATACACCTAATTGTCCAATATATCAAAATGTAACGACCACAGCCGTCACCAGTGCTGATGAAATAAAGAAAAATCTGATGGCACAACTCACGGCACCAGTAAAATGGACACAGTCTGTACAAAACATGATCGCCGATGGTGCCACACTATTCACTGAAGTTGGCCCAGGAAAAGTATTACAGGGATTGGTGAAAAAGATCGACAGAAATGCCGAGACCGCTGGTGCAACAATTGAAGAATAAAGCAATAAATGAACTTTGACATATAAAAAGGCCCGAAAGTTACTTACTTTTCGGGCCTTCGTATTTTTTCTTGATCAATGATCGTTATCGTTTGAATATCTTTCCTTCCTTCATCACAAACACCACATTCTCCATGGTGCTGATGTTCTCTGTAGGATCATCGTTTACCGCAATGATATCCGCCAAATACCCTTTCTTTAATTTTCCCAAATTATCTTTCATGCCTAACAGCTCGGCATTGGTAACCGTGGCCGATCGTATGGTTTCCATAGGAGACATGCCAACTTCGACCATATAACCAAACTCCTTACCATTTTCTCCATGCGGAAATACTCCGGCGTCTGTACCAAAGGCGATACCAACACCTCTTTTATAGGCTTTTCTAAAGGTGTCTTGGATCTTCGGACCAATTTCTAAAGCTTTAGGAACGATGATCTCTGGATAATATCCCTTTATTTTTGCCTTTGCTGCCACGAACTTTCCTGCGGTAATAGTTGGCACATAATAGGCATTCTTTTCTTTCATCAAGTCCATCGTCGTTTCACTCATCAATGTTCCATGCTCGATAGTCTTAACGCCATTGCGAACCGCACGCTGCATCCCCTCGTCACCATGCGCATGTGCCGCTACCTGCATTCCGTATTCTTTGGCGGTGGTAGTGATCGCCAATATCTCTTCTTCCGTGAATTGAGGATTCTGGCCACTTTTGGCAACGCTGAGAACACCGCCAGTAGCGGTTATCTTTATCCAGTCGGCCCCATTCTTGTAGCGTTGCCTTACCGCCTTTCTAGCATCATCAACACCATTTACAACACCTTCCTTAGGCCCCGGGTCTCCCATGAGCTCGCGTTTGCGACCATTGGTAGGGTCGGCATGTCCACCTGTGGTTCCCAGCGCTTTTTCTGCGGTAAAGATTCGAGGTCCTCTCACTTTTCCTTTGGCAACGGCATTTCTCAATGCAACATTAACTCCACTACCTCCGAGGTCTCTTACTGTAGTGAACCCTGCCATAAGCGTACGTTCGGCGATCTCTGCAGCGTTGAAAGCCACATCGGCCTCATTTAAGGTAAATGGTTCAAGGTACTTTCCTGGATTGGTCTCTCCTTCGATATGCACGTGCATGTCTATCAGTCCCGGCATCACGGTCTTATCTTTTAGATCTATGGCGACAGCATCGCTGGGAACCTTTGAAAAACCATTCTCTACCGCCATGATCTGATTTCCATCAACGATAACGGTCTTATTTGTCAACACCTTTCCTTTTTCGGTATCGATCAATTTCCCGCAATGTAGGTAAGCCTTTTGGGCAAACATTCCTAAGGATAGGAGAAATGTGAAAATAAATAGTGATCTTTTCATTTCTTAGTTGATTTACTTTTTTGAATCAATTAATGCTATGTTAGTGCGTTTTTAATCTTAATTTCTGTTCCCATTTCCAGGCAGAATCCATGGCTCCATCTAATGTCGACATTGCTTTCCATCCCAATTCTTTGTTGGCTTTCGTTGTGTCGGCATAGGCTGCTACAACATCTCCTGCCCTCCTATCCGCTATACGATATTGAAGTTTTTTTCCAGATACTCTCTCAAAACTTTGTATGACCTCCAATACAGAACTACCTTTTCCTGTCCCTACGTTAAATACCTCATAGTTTGAAGCACTTTTCTCATTGATCAATCGTTGAAGGGCCACCACGTGAGCCTTTGCAAGATCTACTACATAGATATAATCACGGATGCAGGTACCATCTTCTGTTGGATAGTCATCTCCAAAAACAGAAAGTTCACCTCTAATACCTATGGCCGATTGCGTGATGAATGGCACTAAGTTTTGGGGAACACCGATAGGCAACTCGCCGATCTCGGCCGAGGGGTGCGCTCCGATAGGATTAAAATATCGCAGTGAGATTGCATTCAAGTGTTCATTTACCTTACAAGTGTCCCTAATGATCTCCTCTCCTATCTGCTTTGTGTTTCCATAAGGAGATTCGGCTGGTTTGATCGGGGCCGATTCGCCAATAGGAAGTTTTTCTGCCTGTCCATACACGGTACATGACGAGCTAAAGATAAAACATGCCTTTTCTTTGTTCTTCAGCTCTTGAAGAAGATATATCAAGGTGTTAATATTATTTTCGTAGTAGGACAAAGGTTTCTCAACGCTTTCTCCAACTGCCTTGGAGGCCGCAAAATGTATGACACCATCAAGATCATCATGTCTGTTGAAAAAGTCTTTAACACGGTTCTTGTCTTTCAGGTCAAACCTTTCGAACAAAGGCCGTGTTCCAGTAATGCTAGTAATACCTTCCAAGACATCTTCATTGGCATTAGAGCAATCATCGATGATCACCACTTCAAATCCCTCGTTTTGAAGCTCAACGACCGTATGCGAGCCGATAAATCCAAGTCCTCCGGTAACTAGTACTTTCATTTGTTTACGAATTCTAAGACCTTCGCCGTGATGAAGGAAATTTGTTCATCTTCCAACTCCGTATGCATCGGTAGGGAGATGACCTCTTCGACCAACTGATTGGTAACCTTAAAATTGTTTTCATCATAGCGGTCGTCTGCATAGGCCTTTTGCTTGTGCAATGGAATGGGATAATAGACGCCGCAAGGAATATCGTTATCGTTCAAGTGCTTTACTAAGGCATCTCTATCCACGCCTTTTAATCGCAAGGTATATTGATGAAATACATGGCAATCGCAACTTTCACAAATAAAAGGGGTAATGATCTTTTCATTATCCAAAAAGGCCGCCGAGTATTTTCTGGCAGCATCTTGCCTCGCTTTGTTATAGGCGTCGAGGTGTGGGAGTTTCGCCCTTAAGATGGTCGCCTGTATAGAATCCAATCGCGAGTTTACACCTACTACATCATGATGGTATCGTTTGTACATCCCATGGTTGACTATCCCGCGAATCGTATGTGCCAAATCATTATCATTGGTAAATATTGCGCCTCCGTCACCGTAACATCCTAGGTTCTTGGAAGGAAAAAATGAGGTCGATGCAACATGTCCGATGGTTCCAGCTTTTTTCTTAGTACCATCCTTCGAAGTATAGGTTGCCCCTATGGCCTGTGCATTGTCTTCAATGACGAAAAGGTTGTGCTCCTCGGCAATTTCCATAATGGCATCCATGTTGGCACATTGACCAAAGAGGTGCACAGGAACTATTGCCTTGGTCCTCGGTGTGATCGCCTTTTGTACCGCGTGAATGTCAATGTTGAAGTTAATAGGGTCGACATCCACCAATACTGGTGTCAAACCTAAGAGTGCTATGACCTCAACGGTAGCAGCAAAAGTGAAATCTGCTGTGATCACCTCATCGCCAGGTTTAAGACCTAATCCCATCATGGCTATCTGCAGGGCATCGGTACCGTTGGCACAAGGGATCACGTTTTTAACTCCTAGATACTCTTCCAATTCTTTTTGGAACGAATGTACTTCAGGACCATTGATAAAGGCAGAAGATTCTATGACTTCCAATACAGAAGCATCTACCCTATCCTTTATATGTGCATATTGACCTTTTAGGTCTACCATCTGAATTTTCTTCATGATATCTTCATACTATTATTCTAACAATATTACGAAATTGTACAGGGGTAGCCAATGATTTTCATGCAGAACTTGTATTTTAGCTTCAACTAGTTTTGCCTGTGAGTGTCTTATATAATATCGCTGTTATCATCGTTGGTTTTGCCTTAAAGATCATTCGATTTTTTAGTCCCAAGATCAAGCTTTTTGTCGATGGAAGAAAGACGATTTTTCAACAGCTAAGAAACCATATCGATACAGAAGACCACATTATTTGGTTCCATGTGGCTTCCTTGGGAGAATTTGAACAAGGCTTGCCAGTCATCGAAAAATTGAAAACGGAATTTCCAAGCTATAAGACCTTGGTAACCTTCTTCTCTCCTTCTGGATATGAAGTGAAGAAGCATAGCAAGGCGGCAGACCTTATTACCTATTTGCCTCTAGATACGAAAAGAAATGTTTCTGAATTTTTGGATCTTGTCCAGCCCAAACTCGCGGTCTTTGTGAAATACGAGTTTTGGCCCAATTATCTTTCAGGATTACGACACCGAAACATAAGAACTATCCTTATCTCTGGAATCTTTCGAAAAGAGCAGGCCTTTTTTAAATCCTATGGTGGATGGATGCGAAGATCATTAAGGACTTTCGACCATTTCTTTGTACAAGATGAAAATTCTAAAACCCTTCTCAACGAACTTCAATTTGAGAATGTCAGTGTTAGCGGAGATACACGTTTCGACCGCGTTGCAGAGATCTTGGAGCGCGATAATACATTGAAGTTTGTCGAAGCATTCAAGCAAAATAATCTATGTGTCACAATTGGGAGTTCTTGGCCAGAGGATGAAGCGTTGTTGGTGCCATTTATAAATGAAACAGCAGTTAACGATGTAAAGTTCATTATCGCGCCGCACCATGTAAAAGCTGAGCAGGTGGCAAGTCTAAAAAATGCCATTACCAAAAAGACGGTCTTATTCTCAGAAAAAACAGATAAGGAGCTAGAAGACTATGAAGTACTGATCATTGACAGCATTGGATTGCTCACAAAGGTCTACAGCTATGCAGACATCGCCTATGTTGGAGGTGGTATGGGAAGTACTGGGCTTCATAATACTTTGGAACCTGCTGTTTTTGGTATTCCGGTCGTCATCGGCAAAGTGTATGAGAACTTCAAAGAAGCTAAAGACCTGGTTCGCATTGGCGGTATTCTTTCGATAGCGTCAAAAGAGGAATTGGCTCGAACACTACACCGACTGCTCACTGACAACGCTGAGCGTGATCGAATTGGTACCATTAATAGAGAATTCACACAAAAAAATAGAGGAGCAACCATCCAAATCATGGATTTTCTACGTACAAGGGTATAGAAACATGTTGTTTGTCGATTTCTTAAAAAAATGTTAACACATATTTTGAGTTAAAGATAAATTATGTTAACATTGGAGCAAATCAATAAATTAACTTTAAAATCTAAGTTTATGAAAAGAGTGATTTTTGCATTGACCATGATACTTGCCCTAAGCGTATCATTTGTATCATGTAGAGAAACTAAGGAAAAGTCTGAAGAGGTCTCTGAGAAAGTTGAAGAGATGGCAGAAGACGCAAAAGACTCAGCTAATGAGGCGATAGATGAGGCTAACGATGCCGCTAAGAACGCGATGGATAAAGCGGAAGAAGCTGCCGAAGATGCCAAAGAAGCAGTAGACGGCGCTGTGGAAGATGCCAAAGAAGCTGCGGGTGACGCTAAGGAGGCTGCTGAAAAAGCGGCATCTGATGTTAAGGACGCTGCGGATAAGGCTGTAGAAGATACTAAAAAGGCCGCCAAAGACTTAAAAGAACAAGTGGAGCAATAAGTCATCTCCACAATAAAAATAGAAGCGCCCTTTGATGGGGCGCTTTTTTGTTTTAAAGAAGTTGATCTTGTTCAATTAACGTTCAGCTATACCCCGAAAACAGTAGGATTGCTCGGCCTGCGCCGAGCCTTCCAGAAAAGGCCCACTGCTGCAAATGCAAAGTTGCAAGAAGCCATGCTTCTTGTCCTTTTTAATTTCTTCCAAAACATCCAAAGAGCGAAGCCTTATGAGTCAGGAGTGAGTAGGATTGCTCGGCCTGCGCCGAGCCTTCCAGAAAAGACCCACTGCTGCAAATGCAAAGTTGCAAGAAGCCATGCTTCTTGTCCTTTTTAATTTCTTCCAAAACATCCAAAGAGCGAAGCCTTATGAGTCAGGAGTGAGTAG
>NZ_JBHTJH010000010.1:284222-302124 GCF_042675645.1 Sungkyunkwania multivorans
TTTCTTCCAAAACATCCAAAGCTGCGCTTTGAGTTTTTCCAGAAATAAAAAAGTCTGCACAAATGTGCAGACTTTTCGCTTGATGTGGGTCATACTGGATTCGAACCGGTGACCTCTGCCCTGTCAAGGCAGCGCTCTAAACCAACTGAGCTAATGACCCCATTAAGAACTGCGAAAATAGGAAAAAGATCGTTCTAACAAAAGTTGTTTTTACATATCTTGCTTTTCTTTTACAGTTGATCTACTTGAAAGTTTTGTGAACAGCTTCTCATCAAGGGCCCATCTTTATCTTGAAGCACTATATCATAATCGATATATTAGAATATTTCAAAGTGTAATCCCATCTCTTTTTTATTAAATATCCTTCTAATAAGAAAATTTGTCACCCCAAATTTTGAAGTTGAAAAGAGAATGAACATAGTCTATAGCCCATAGAAAAGTAATCGCAACCATAAATACTAGGAAGTCTTCTTTACAAAATCTGATATAGCAGATACCATAGAGGAGGTCCAAACGTAAATTAAAAGATGTGGGGAAGGTATCATCATCTATAATGGGTTATGGTCCATTTGGTACAGTCAAGGAAAATTGCATTTGCACACATTTTATCTCACTTCAGAAACTACTTTTACGATATCGAAATAAATCGAAGATTTTTAATAGTTCTCATACCATAGTCATCAACTTGTGTTTGTTAACCTTTGAGAATCTTAAGCACTTTAATCAAAAACCAAAAATTATTAGAAATTTTATCGGAATAGCGTTGATTTACCCTCTATTCACTAGCTGCGATGTTCAACGAAAAAACAGGTCAAGCTTCCTGAAGTTGATGTAGATGCAGAGACAGAAGCCGGAAAACTCCCGATTTTCGATGTAGACTGGGAGGATGTCAATTCCTTTAAATCTGACTTGAAAAACTCGAGAGTAATTTTCACAAGTTAGTATATCTTAATTGCCGTTAGTTGGTTGCTGAAAATGGCCTCTACGACTATCAGGGCGGTCATTTTTTTAATTTAAAACTATAAACGATGAATATTTTTGAAGCATTGCGCAAAGATCATGATAAACAACGAAAATTGTTGAAAGAATTGGTTGAAACCTCTGGTGACACAAAAAAAAGGACTCAAGTATTCAAGGACCTTAAAAAAGAACTCTCCATTCACGCCGACGCCGAAGAACGATACTTTTACGTCCCTCTTATCGATAGTGATAAAACACAAGAAAAGGCACGCCACAGTATTGCCGAGCATCACGAGATCGATGAGTTTATAGAAAAGCTAGAAGAAACAGACCATTCGGCTTCCAATTGGCTTAAGATTGCCAAAGATCTAAAAGAGAGAGTTGAACATCATCTTGAAGAGGAGGAACACGAAGTTTTTCAAATGGCAGGAAAAGTGCTATCGGATAATCAGAAGGGCAGTCTAGCTGAAGAATATATCAGTTACATCGAAAAAGAGAGATAAAAAAATTCTTCGCAGAAGAATAGCGATGCTGAACCACCTAAGTTTCGGCATCGCTTTGTTAACGCCAATGACGCCGTTCAACAACATCCCCGCTTTACTGATTGACAATAAAGGCATGGATGACTCCTGGCAACCAGCCGATCAGTGTTAGCAATATGCTTACGAGAAAGGCAGTTCCAATGCCATGCTTTAAAAAGACCGCCAAAGGTGGTAAAAGAATATTCAAAATGATGGTAAGTAATGACATGCTATGAGTTTTAGTGGTTAATGATTATGATACGATCGAATGAACATATTGCTCTCAAAACCCTTGAACAACTATAAAGTTAAAGATGGCTATTTTTTAGATACCATATGCGCTCAAAAACAACTCTTCTTAGTTCAAACCCCTTTTTAGTTTTCTGAATACCTATTCAAACGAGCGGTCAGTCAGCGACTTGAAAGACGTACAAGCATATATGAGAAGGTCGCTCTGAACGAGTTAGATTTCCTAAATGCGAGACCGCTGCTGCAATTGAAAAGTCTGCCATGCTCCACATGGCCTTTTTTATTTCTTCCAAAACTTCTAAAGCGTGGTCGGGGATTCCTTTGCCATGCAAAACATCCCGATCGCGAGACCGCTGCTGCAATTGAAAAGTCTGCCATGCTCCACATGGCCTTTTTTATTTCTTCCAAAACTTCTAAAGCGTGGTCGGGGATTCCTTTGCCATGCAAAACATCCCGATCGCGAGACCGCTGCTGCAATTGGAAAGTCTGCCATCCTCCACATGGTCTTTTTTATTTCTTCCAAAACTTCTAAAGAATGGTCGGGGATTCTTTTGTCATCCAAAACATCCCGATCGCGAGACCGCTGCTGCAATTGAAAAGTCTGCCATGCTCCACATGGCCTTTTTTATTTCTTCCAAAACTTCTAAAGAATGGTCGGGGATTCTTTTGTCATCCAAAACATCCCGATCGCGAGACCGCTGCTGCAATTGAAAAGTCTGCCATGCTCCACATGGCCTTTTTTATTTCTTCCAAAACTTCTAAAGGCGTGGTCGGGGATTCCTTTGCCATGCAAAACATCCCGATCGCGAGACCGCTGCTGCAATTGAAAAGTCTGCCATGCTTCGCATGCTCTTTTTTATTTCTTCCAAAACTTCTAAAGCTGCGCTTTGAGTTTTTCCAGAAATAAAAAAGTCTGCACTTTCGTGCAGACTTTTCGTTTGATGTGGGCGCTGAGGGATTCGAACCCCCGACCCCTTGGGTGTAAACCAAGTGCTCTGAACCAACTGAGCTAAGCGCCCTTCTCAATAATTCGCAACCCCTTTATTTGTGATTGCGGGTGCAAATATAGGACAGTTTTGACTTCTACCAAAAGAAAAAGATGAAAAAATCAAACTATTTCTGCTACTACAAAAGTACTTCCTCCAACATAGACCACATCCTCCTTTTTCGCCTTTTGAAGTGCTGAATCATATGCCGCAGCTACCGTATCGAATACCTCTCCCTTTAGCCCATGCTTCTGCGCTGCTGATTTTAAAATTTCGGCGGCCAATCCTCTTAAAACATTTGGGGCGCAAAAATAGAATTGTGCATCCTTAGGAAACAAAGGGAGCACAGCATCGACATCTTTATCATTGACCATGCCTAGAACAATATGCAATTTCTCAAAATGTTCTTTGCCTAACTGTTCCATTACAAGGGTCAGCCCTTCTTTATTATGAGCAGTATCACAGATCACCTTAGGGGCTTGTCGCAAAATTTGCCATCTTCCCTTTAAGCCTGTATTGGCAACCACACTTCTCAGGCCATTTTGTATATGCTTTTCTGTAATCTTAAAACCTTTCAATAACTTAATGGTCTGCACTACGGCCTTTATGTTCTTTGCTTGGTAATCCCCCAACAGATCGGTCTTGAAGTTTTTATCGACCGATTCTTCAGCCAGAAACAACATACTGCTTTTCTCTTTGGCCACTGCCTCAAAAATTGGGAATGTAGTTTCGTGAAATTCGCTGACCACGACGGGAACACCCTTTTTGATGATTCCCGCTTTTTCTTTGGCAATACTCGGAAGTGTGTTTCCCAAGAATTGTGTATGGTCCAACCCAATGTTGGTAATCACAGAAACTTCTGGAGTAATGATATTCGTTGAATCGAGTCTTCCTCCTAGACCCACCTCGATAATGCCAATATCAACATTTTTCTTAGCAAAATATTCAAAGGCCATGCCCACTGTCATCTCGAAAAAAGACAATCTTTCAGTTTCAAAGAAGGCTTTGTTTCTTTTTACGAATTGAATTACGAACTGCTTGCTAACCTCTCTACCATTTATTTTGATGCGTTCTCTAAAATCCTTTAGGTGAGGGGAGGTATAGAGCCCTACCGTATAGCCAGCCTCCTGCAGTACCGAGGCTAACATATGACTTGTAGAACCCTTGCCGTTAGTGCCAGCAACATGGATAGATTTGAATTTGTTCTCGGGATTTCCGAGGTGCTTGGCGAGTTTGTGCGTATTATCAAGATTAGGTTTGTAGGCGGCTTTCCCTTGACGTTGGTACATGGGAAGTTGCACAAAGAGCCAATCGAGCGTTTCTTGGTAATTCATACCGTAATATTACTCACTAAGACTGAAATTAATAACGATAAAGCCTTTTTGTTGCGCTGGAGCATTTTGATCAGCATTCCATCTAAATCCCAGTGCCGTTTGCTTAGCAGGGGCCAATAGACACGGGTGATTGTTTGTAGTACCTCTCACACCAGCTTTCGCACTGACCACCTTTCCGCTTTGGTCGACAACAATGGCAACCACCACGCGACCTTCTTCGTTGCAGTTTTGTTTAGCCTCGCCAGTTTTGTAAATACTTCTACCGTTAAGGCCATAATCACTTCCTCCGCCAGGACCAGGGTTCCCGTAATATGTGTTGGCGTATGGATTGCCATCTATTTGTCCCTTATCACCATCTTGGCTGTCATCACCTTCCCCTCCAGTTTCAGTACCATCGGTCTTTCCAATACCACCCATCAAGGCATCTAATTTTGCTTTCTTAGCCTCCTGTTCTTTTCTGATACGTTCTTTTCTAGCCTCTTCGGCAGCCTTCTTTCGTTCTTCTTCTTTCCGTTTGGCTTCTTCTAATGCAATTCGCTTAGCTTCTTCGGCGTCGGCCTTTCTTTTTGCCTCTTCTTCAGCCTTCCTTATGGCAATGGCCTCGGCTTCTTCCTGTGTCAATACCTTTTCTCCTGTATTGGCACTTTTAGTAGAAGCTTGTTCTTTTACGGTTTCTTTAACGGCTTCTTTTGGAGTGTTCTGTTTTGGCTGATTGGTCGCAGGCTTGAGAGGCGCCTTTGGTTGCTTGTTTCCGCTTCCCACGTTGGAAGTGCCAAAATTAACCTCCATGGCATACTCTATCGGCGGGTCAAAATAATTGAGTCCAACAAAGAATAATAGCAACAAAAGGATCACCGCTATTACCGAAGTAATACCCGCTGACTGTCGTTGATATTTTGTCTTGAGCCATGCCATTTATTTTGGCTTTACCGCCAATATCACTTTTATTCTATTCTTATTTGCGATATCCATTACCTTCACCACATTGTCGACTGGAACTGTCTTATCCGCTCGTAATACCAAAGTGGGTTTGTCTTGTCCGGACAATGCTTCTTTTATCCTGCGTTCCAAGCTGCGTTCAGTTACTTTCTTTCCATCTAAAAAATAGACGAGATCTTTACTGATACTCACCGAAACGGTCTTTCTGTTTTCACTCTTTCCACTGGCATTTGGCAGGTTGATATCAACGGTATCCATATACTTTGCCAAGGTGGAGGCGATCATAAAGAAGATCAACAGCAAGAACACCACATCCGTCATGGATGCCATGTTGAACTCTGGTGTGACCCTATTTCGTCCTCGAATATTCATTATATCGGTTCGTTTAAGAGGTCTAGAAACTCAACGGAGTTAGATTCCATCTGATGAACTACTTTATCGGTGCGAACCACCATATGGTTGTAGGCCATATAGGCTACAATGCCCACGATCAATCCAGCAACCGTAGTTGTCATGGCAGTATACAATCCTCCTGAAAGCAATTTCATATCGATGTTTCCTCCTGCCTTTGATATTTCAAAGATCGATAATATCATTCCAATAACTGTACCAAGAAACCCTATCATTGGAGCCACTCCAGATATGGTAGCCACAACGCTCATATTCTTTTCTAGCTTGTAGATCTCCAATCTACCTGCATTCTCTATCGCAGAGTTGATATCTTCGAGCGGTTTGCCTATACGAGAAATCCCTTTGGAGATCAGTCGCGATACCGGTGTATTCATTTGCGCACAAAGGACCTGTGCCGCGTCGACTTTGCCGCCAGAAACATGATCCTTGATCTGATTCATAAAGTTGGGGTCGATCCTTGAAGCGCCTTTGATCGCCAAAATTCTTTCGAAATATATATATAGCGCAACCAAAAGGAGTACAAAAAGCATGGCAATAATGACTTGACCACCAACACCACCGCTTCTGATCAATTCTATGACCGATAGCGTTTGTTCTTCGATTAGCCCATCTTGCAATGTATCTTGGGCCGCATCCTGAAATAATAGCATAATGTCTTTTAGGTTTTAGTTGTTAACGATTAAATTGGGGATAAATTATATTATAGAATAGCTCTCATCACAACAAACACAACTGCTCCTGCTAAGAATCCTAATAATGCTAGCCAAGATATCTTTCTAAGGTACCAGAAAAAGTCGATCTTTTCCATTCCCATGGCTACAACACCAGCAGCTGAACCGATGATCAACATGCTTCCTCCAGTTCCTGCAGAGTAGGCGATAAAGTGCCACAACGGATTGTCTATGGGTTCTGAAAACATTCCTAAACTTGCTGCCACTAAGGGTACATTGTCTATAACTGCCGACCCAAAACCTAGGAATATCACTACGAGGTCAGAAACACGTGTCCCGTCTAGTTCGGTACCCAACATCGGCATGGCATCTTGCAGATAATTGGCAAAACCAAATAGCTGTCCTAGTGATTCTAAAGCAGCGACGGCCATTAAAATACCCAAGAAAAATAGGATGCTAGGAAGTTCAATTTTGGATAGTGAGTGATGCACTGGACTGTGATGGGCCGCCTCTTTGCTTTCTTCCTTTGCTCCTAGCTCTGTAATACTGAATTTCGTGCTGCTGTAAATCTCTGCAAAGGTGGCCACCACTCCTAGGGATAACATCATTCCGACATAGGGTGGTAGGTGTGTCACCACTTTGAATACAGGTACAAAAACGATCGCGGAGAGGCCCAAGTACAACATCGTAGGACCAAACTTACTTGTATTCTCGTTGTTATCATCCAGGTCATCGGCATCGATCTTTCCTTTAAATGCTGGCAAGAAGGAGGCGATCAACGACGGTATCACCATACATACCAATGACGGCAATAACAGATAGATGATCAGATTTCCTGTAGAAACCTTATTTCCTATCCATAGCATCGTTGTGGTCACATCTCCAATAGGAGACCAAGCCCCACCTGCATTTGCTGCGATGATTATCAAACCAGCATACCACAATCGATCTTCACGCTTACCAACAATTTTTTGTAGGATCGAAATCAATACAATGGTCGCTGTGAGGTTGTCTATGATTGCCGAAAGTATAAAAGCCAAAAAAGAAAAGATCCATAGAATACGAACTTTGCTTTTGGTCTTGATAAAACCTTTGATCGTAGCAAAACCATTAAAATAGTCAATGATCTCTACAATGGTCATTGCCCCCAACAAGAAAACTAGAATTTCTGCGGTCTTTCCAAGATGGTGCAATAAGGTTTCTTCCATCAAATGAAGCTTCCCCTCTTGGCCCATTTCTGCATAGCCATCTACCAAACCATGCTGAGATGAATCAAACCATGTAGTGAAATCGTCTAATCCAAAAGCGATAAGCGCCCAGCATATCGCCATCATTATCAATGCCGGTATCAGTTTGTCTATTTTCAAATTATGCTCTAAGGTGATGGCTAAATAGCCCAATACAAAGACAATGATGATTACGGTTTCCATGTAGTGAGTTGGTTTTGGTTTATACTAATTGTTTCAATGCTATCTCAAATGCGGTGCTACTGATATTCGTTTTAGAAGCACTTTTTTTAAAAGTTTGCTGTAAGGCCTGTCTAATCCTGTTTGAAGTATCCGAAAAGATAGCCCCATCCTCCATAGACACCTTTCGCTCCATAAAATAAGCAAAAACACGTGCCATACCGCAATTCGATATAAAATCGGGAATTAAGCTAACGCGCTCATCGGTATATTCCATGATCGGCCCAAAGAAGATCTCCTTGTCTGCGAAAGGCACATTGGCCCCACAGGAGATCACTTCCAAACCGGTGTCGATCATTTTGGATATCTGTTCTTTCGTAATTAGTCTCGAAGCCGCGCAAGGTGCGAAGATCTCTGTTGGAAGTTCCCAAATACGTCGGTTGATCTCTTCAAAAGAAATCATGTTGTCCGCAACTAATGTATTCCCATCTTTCCTTAGGAAAAGTTCCTTAATTTCTTCAAAGGAGAATCCATCTTCCTTTATGACGCCTCCAACACGGTCGATGATCCCAACCACTTTAGCTCCCATCTGCGATAGATAGAAAGCTGCCGCAGAACCAACATTTCCAAAACCTTGCACAACGGCACGTTTGCCTTCAACACTGCCACCATAGACGTCATAGTAATGGCGCACTGCTTCTGCAACACCATAACCGGTGATCATGTCTGCCACAGTAAATTTTCTTTTTAAGCTGGGGGAATAGTTATCGCTTTCTAAAACCTTGATAACCCCTAGTCGCAGTTGCCCTATTCGATTGATCTTGTCCGCTTCTCTAGGTTGAAAATGTCCATTAAAAACACCTTCTTGTGGATGCCATACACCCGACTCTTCGGTGATTGGGATGACTTCGTGAATTTCGTCCACATTTAAATCCCCTCCTGTACCGTAATAGCTCTTTAACAACGGAGAGACCGCTTTATACCAGCGCTCTAAAACCCCTCGTTTGCGTGGATCACTCGGGTCGAAATTGATGCCCGATTTCGCTCCGCCAATAGCAGGCCCCGAAACCGTGAATTTCACTTCCATGGTCTTTGCCAAAGAAAGTACCTCATTCATATCGAGTCCTTTTCGCATCCGGGTCCCACCACCAGCCGCACCGCCACGCAATGAATTGATGACTGTCCAACCCTCTGCATCGGTTTCTGGATCTTTCCAATTAAAAACTATTTCGGGAGATTTCTCTTCGTATCGTTTAAGTAATTCTTTCATGTAGTTAGTCAGCGTAAAGAAACACAAATATAAAAATAGTAAAACGGTTTCTTTCCTCTATTATCTTATGGTTTAAATATTTTCCCCGAACAATGGTCTTTGATGGCCCCAGTGACACTTTTTAGGCAATTGATCTCTGTACGAAGTTTTAGAACTCCAAGAAGTCCAAATACCAAGGCTTCCTTATATTCGATGATCTCCTTTGACGGAATCACAACCCTGGCATTAGCATGTGATTTGATACGTTCGATCAAAAAGTTGTTATAAGCACCACCTCCTGTGACCAGCACTGTTGTATCCTCAGGAATTACTGCGGCGATTTGGATTGCCACATGTTCAACGAATGTCCGCAGCACGTTGGACGCCTGAAGGCCTGAATCTTCTAACATAGGAAAAATGTGTTCCTGCACCCATTCTAACCCTAGTGATTTTGGAGGATCTTTTGTATAGAACCCCAATGAGTTCAAGCCGAGCAACAAGGCTTGGTCCACACGACCAGAGGCTGCTATTTTGCCCTCGCTATCGTAGGGCTTACAAAGCTCCTCCGCAAAATGATTCATCACCACATTTACAGGACATATATCGAATGCCACCCTATCCTCCTTCTCTTCGTAAGAAATATTGGCAAAACCCCCTAGATTCAAACAATAATCATATTCTGCAAAAAGTAGCCTGTCACCAATAGGCACTAATGGAGCGCCCTGCCCTCCTAGCTGTACATCCTGTACTCTAAAATCACAGATGACCTGTTGGCCAATCATGATTGCCAACTTCGGTAAATTTCCAATTTGCAGTGTGATCCCATTTTCAGGTTGATGTAAGATGGTGTGCCCATGTGAGCAAACGGCGTGCAGGTCTTTAATCTGATGATCAATGTGAAAATTTGAAATGATGTTGGCAAGCAATTCGGTGTAATCTTCATCGAGTTGCTTCAATTCTAAGGAAGAATAGTGCACCGCCTCCTTTAGTCGCTGTTTCCATTCTGCCGAATACTGGATGGTTGTAGCCTGATGGATCTTGAACTTCCAACCGTTATTTTTCTCAAGCTGAATCCATGCTAGATCCACCCCATCGAGCGATGTGCCCGACATGACACCTAAAACGTTATAGTACTGGACCTCCATAGGGATAAAATTAATGCTTTCCAATTGAAAAATTCTCAACAAAGCACTATCTTTGAGCGCATTTTTTGAGAACCTTTTAATGATTCAACAATATTATGGACTTTAGTCTTACCGAAGAGCATTTGATGATCCGTGATGCGGCCAGAGATTTTGCTAAAAATGAATTGCTTCCGGGCGTTATAGAAAGAGATGAAAAACAAGAGTTTCCCCAAGAACTTGTGAAGAAAATGGGTGCGCTTGGTTTTATGGGAATCATGACAGATCCGAAATATGGCGGAAGTGGTATGGATTCGATATCCTATGTGCTCATCATGGAGGAATTATCCAAAATAGACGCATCAGCCTCAGTGATCGTATCGGTCAACAATTCCTTGGTATGCTATGGATTAGAGGCCTATGGCACCGAAGAGCAGAAACAAAAATACTTGACAAAATTGGCCACTGGCGAATATACTGGTGCCTTTTGTCTAAGTGAGCCCGAAGCAGGTTCGGACGCTACTTCGCAGCGCACAACCGCCATTGATAAAGGGGATCATTACATCATCAATGGAACAAAAAACTGGATCACCAATGGTGGACGTTCTGATGTGTATCTAGTAATTGCCCAGACCGATAGAGAAAAAGGACATCGCGGAATCAATGCATTTATCGTCGAAAAAGGCATGCCTGGTTTTGATATTGGCCCAAAAGAGGACAAATTGGGAATACGTGGAAGCGACACACATACACTTCAATTCAACGACGTAAAAGTCCCAAAAGAGAATAGGATCGGTGAAGACGGCTTTGGCTTCAAATTCGCCATGAAGACTCTTTCTGGAGGTAGGATAGGCATCGCCGCACAAGCATTAGGTATCGCTTCAGGAGCCTATGAATTGGCCAAGGAGTACTCGAAGGTTCGCAAAGCATTTGGAATAGAAATATGCAATCATCAGGCCATTGCCTTCAAACTGGCCGATATGTACACCGAAATTGAGGCGGCACGCCATTTGGTGATGAAAGCAGCCTGGGATAAAGATAACGGAAACAATTACGATCGTAGCAGTGCGATGGCTAAATTATACGCTTCCAAAGTAGCCATGGAACATACGGTAGAAGCGGTTCAAATTCATGGTGGAAATGGGTTTGTAAAAGAATACCATGTAGAGCGACTGATGCGAGATGCGAAGATCACACAGATCTATGAGGGAACTTCCGAGATCCAGAAAATCGTAATCTCTCGTAGCATTTTAAAAGACTAGCAAGCCATAAATTGATATTTTTGCAAAAACGTCCTTATCAAATCAAGGACGTTTTTTTTAATCATCTTTTTTAAGGGGGCAATCGCTTGGTTTTTTATAAAAACCAATGAGTAACCATATATTTTTTAGGGTTTCAATCATTTATTTACAGTTTTCGATGACAATACCCCTTAAAAAAAGTACGTAACGGTTGTATTTTTCACTAAAATTTCAGCATTTTATAACGCAAACGGTTTCGGAAGTATCACTTTGCATTATTTATACCATAATTTTACATACGCTACATTTCTTTAAAACATATTGCAAGATCATTGAATTTTTTCTTATTCATGATTTAAATTAGTGAAAAATCACTAAAATATGTTTCCCAAAAAACAAGGTCTATATTCCCCCGAATTCGAACATGACAACTGTGGCGCTGGATTTATTTGCAGCCTAAATGGAAAACGTACCAATGATATTATTCATAAGGCGTTGGACATTCTAGTACGATTGGAGCACAGGGGTGCAGTAAGTGCCGATGGAAAGACAGGTGATGGTGCTGGGATACTCATTGAGATCCCTCACGACTTTCTTAAAAAAGATTGTGATTTCGAAATTCCCGCGCAAAAAGAATATGCGCTGGGTATGGTATTTCTCCCAAAGGCCAGCAATCAGGCTGAATATTGCATCAATGCCTTTGAAAAAAGCATCCGTGAGCAGGGCCTAAGCATTATAGGATGGAGAGATGTTCCTGTAGAACACGAGCATGTTGGAAGTATAGCGACAACTACCGAACCGGCCATTAAACAGGTGTTCATAGGCAAAAATGGTCAAGACTTAACAGAGCATCAGTTTACAACCAAGCTTTATTTGGCAAGAAAAATTGCTGAACATGAAGTTTTGAACTCAAGACTCTCGCAAGCGAGCTACTTTTATTTTCCAAGCTTATCGGTAAACACCGTCATATATAAAGGTCTTCTGATTCCTGAGGATATCAATAGATACTACACAGACCTGAATCAACCTGAGGTAGTGACTCGTTTGGCCTTAGTTCATCAGCGATTCTCAACCAACACTTTCCCAACATGGGATTTGGCTCAACCGTTTAGATATATGTGCCATAATGGAGAGATCAATACCATACGAGGCAACCTTAGCAGGATGAAAGCCAGGGAAGAACTCTTTGCCAGTGAATTGTTAGGCGATGATCTAAAAAAGCTTCCCCCAGTGGTATTGGAGGGAAAATCGGATTCTGCCTCGATGGATATGGTCGTCGAACTCCTCCTAGCCACAGGACGTTCATTGCCAGAGGTGATGATGATGCTCGTGCCAGAAGCCTGGGAGAAACATCTATCTATGAGCGATGAGAAAAAAGCCTTTTATCAATATAATGCGTGCATCATGGAGCCATGGGATGGACCCGCCTCTATTCCATTCACAGATGGAAATTATATTGGTGCCTTATTAGATCGCAACGGATTGCGCCCATCGAGATACACGGTGACCAAGACCGGCTATGTGATCATGTCGTCAGAAACGGGCGTGGTCGATATCAAACCCGAGAATGTGGCCGTCCATGGGAGGTTGGAGCCTGGAAAGATGTTCTTGGTTGACATGAATGAAGGACGTATCATCGATGACGAAGAGATCAAAACAAAGATCGTTACCCAACGACCCTATCGCAAATGGCTTGATCAGAATCTACTTCAACTTGCCAACGTACCTTATACCGGGAATAAGACTCCGGTAGAAAAAGAGGAGATCGCCACTCGTCAGAAGGTTTTTGGATACACCCAAGAAGATATTAAGAGCATCATAGCACCAATGGCAACTGCTGGAAAAGAGGCCATCGGATCGATGGGAACTGACACCCCTTTGGCAGTTCTATCTAGCAAGCCTCAGCTGCTCTATAATTATTTCAAGCAACTTTTCGCACAAGTAACCAATCCGCCACTAGATGGCATTCGCGAAGAGATCGTTACCGATACTAGCTTGGCCATCGGAGGTGATCGTAATATTTTCGATATTGTTCCAGAACAAGCAAAAAAACTAAAGATTCAAAATCCAGTCATCTCCAACGAGGATTTGGATAAAATAAAATACATAGACCATCCTGACTTCAAGGCTACTTCGATACAGACCCTCTATCGTGTTAAGGAAGGTCTTAATGGTGTCGAAAAGGCCCTTGATAATATTATTTCTGAGGTGGAAAAAGCGGTCACCACCGGTGCCAACATTATCATTCTATCAGATCGAGGTGTTTCATCGGATAAAGCCCCGATCCCGATGTTACTGGCAACCTCGTATGTACACCACTCCTTGAAAGGAAAGAAAAGTCGTTCAAAATTCGGTATTGTCGTCGAATCCTCAGAGCCACGAGAACCGCATCACTTTGCGCTGCTTTTTGGTTACGGGGCCAGTGCCATCAATCCGTACATGGTAAATGAGATCATCGAAGAACAAGCATCTAATGATGCTTATGAAGGAATCTCAGCAGAAAATGCTATTGAAAATTTCAATAAGGCCATCGCCAAAGGCATCATCAAGATCATGAATAAGATCGGAATTTCGACGCTTCATTCGTATCGGGGTTCACAGATCTTCGAAGCCTTGGGATTGAACGAAAAGTTCATCAACAAATATTTTTGCAATACCCCCACTCGAATTGAGGGGATCGGTCTTTATGAAATTGAGAAAGAAATAGCCAAAAGGCACGAGGAAGCCTTTAAGACAGCTCCTGTGGATGGCATGTTGAATTTAAATATAGGTGGTGAATACCGATGGCGGCGAAATGGCGAACATCATATGTTCAATCCTACCACGATAGCGAAATTACAGCAAGCCGTTCGTCAAAATAAGCCTGAAAGCTACGATGTCTATTCAAAATTGATCAACGAGCAGAGCAAACAATTGATGACCCTTCGTGGGATGTTCGAATTTACTGATTTCAATCCTGTTCCCCTGGAAGAGGTAGAACCATGGACAGAAATTGTAAAACGATTCAAAACTGGGGCAATGTCATACGGCTCTATTAGCCAAGAAGCACATGAAAATCTTGCAATAGCCATGAATCGAATCGGAGGTAAAAGTAACTCTGGCGAAGGCGGTGAAAACCCAAATAGATTTAATAAGGATCTAGATGGTAATTGGAAGAATAGCGCAATAAAGCAAGTGGCATCCGGTAGATTTGGAGTGTCAATAGACTATTTGTCAAGTGCAAGAGAAATACAGATCAAAATGGCTCAAGGAGCTAAACCCGGTGAAGGTGGACAGCTGCCAGGACCAAAAGTATACCCTTGGGTTGCCGAAGTGAGAAATTCAACGCCTTATGTAGGTCTGATATCACCTCCTCCACACCACGATATTTACTCGATCGAAGATTTGGCACAACTCATCTATGATCTAAAGAATGCGAATCGAGAAGCACGCATCAATGTAAAATTAGTTTCAGAGGTGGGTGTGGGCACCATCGCAGCAGGTGTGGCAAAGGCTAAGGCGGACGTTATCCTTATCTCGGGCTTTGATGGTGGTACCGGAGCTTCTCCCTTAACCTCATTGAAACATGCTGGTTTACCTTGGGAACTCGGTATCGCCGAAGCGCAACAAACACTAGTATTGAACAATCTTCGGAACCGTGTAGCCATTGAATGTGATGGCCAATTGAAAACAGGACGTGACGTTGCCGTCGCTTGCCTCTTAGGCGCCGAAGAGTTTGGTTTTGCCACAGCTCCGCTCGTTGCTTCAGGTTGTATCATGATGCGCGCATGCCATCTCAATACTTGTCCAGTGGGTATCGCAACACAAGATCCAGAACTCAGAAAGAATTTTAAGGGAGAACCAGAGCATGTTATCAACTACATGTATTTCGTTGCACAAGAATTGCGAAAGATCATGGCCCAATTAGGCTTTAGAACAATCAATGAAATGGTCGGTCAGAGTCAGAAGCTAAACATGAATTCTGCAATCAAACATTATAAAGCCCAAGGAATTGATGTTTCTAAAATTCTTTACAAACCAGAAGTTGCAGAAGACACCTCACTTTTCAATACCGAAGTGCAGGATCATCATTTAGACGATGTACTTGACTTTGATATTATTAGCAAGGCGCATCCTGCCATTTATAGAAAAGAGACGATGTCGCTCTACTTTGATATTCACAATACAGATAGAGCAGTCGGAGCGATATTGAGCAATGAAATAACCAAGAAGCATGGGGCGCAAGGACTTCCGGAAGATACTTTACTGCTTAATTTCGAAGGGTCGGCCGGACAGAGCTTTGGTGCTTTTGCCACCAGAGGACTACAAATGACCATAGAAGGAAATAGCAACGACTATTTTGGCAAAGGACTTTCTGGAGCCAAACTGATAGCGAAAGCTCCGGCAAATGCCGATTTTAAACCAGAAGCGAATATCATTATTGGAAATGTGGCACTGTACGGCGCCATTCGTGGAGAGGCCTATATCAATGGCATCGCGGGAGAGCGCTTTTGTGTAAGAAATTCGGGGGCCACAGCAGTGGTTGAAGGCGTGGGAGACCATGGTTGCGAATATATGACCGGTGGCGAGGCAGTGATTCTAGGCAAGATAGGCAGAAATTTCGCTGCGGGAATGAGTGGAGGCATCGCCTTCCTCTACAATGAAAAGAGCAATTTTGATGAGCGTAATTTCAACATGGAAATGATTGGCCTAGAAGACCCATCAGCCGAAGACCTGGAGCGATTACGAACCTTGGTCAGCAACCATGTGAAATACACCGAAAGTCCACTGGCAAAAGAAATTCTAGCGGAATGGGAGACCAATTCTAAAAAGTTCATCAAAGTGATGCCAACCGATTATAAGGCTGCGCTAAAGCGAATTGCAAAGGAAAAAGAAAACGCAACAACCATTACAGCATAATATCATGGGACAGATAAGAGGTTTTATGGAATACGACAAGGCGAAGGAAGACTACGCAGCCGTCGAAGAACGAAAAAAGCATTATAAGGAGTTCACCAAAGAATTACCCTCTGAAACATTGCGGCAACAGGGGGCTCGTTGCATGGATTGTGGCGTTCCTTTTTGCCATAGCGGTTGTCCGCTAGGAAATCTTATTCCTGATTTTAACGATGCTGTATATCGTAATAACTGGAAAGAAGCACTTCAAATTCTTCATGCCACAAATAATTTTCCCGAATTCACAGGACGTCTATGTCCAGCGCCATGCGAGGAGGCATGCGTTTTGGGAATCATCAATCCTTCGGTCTCTATCGAGCTTATCGAAAAATATATTGTGGAAAGAGGATTTAGCGAAGGATGGATCGTCCCGAACCCACCAGCGAATCGAACCGAAAAAACGGTGGCAGTTGTCGGATCAGGTCCAGCAGGGTTAGCCGCCGCTCAACAATTGAATAGGGCTGGCCATACGGTAACTGTTTTCGAAAGGGATGAAAAAATTGGAGGACTACTCCGCTATGGAATTCCTGATTTCAAACTAGAAAAGAATATTATCGATCGTCGTGTTGCGATTCTCGAAGCCGAGGGGATTGCATTTAAAACAGGTGTTGAGGTCGGAAAAAACTACCCGGTTGAAAAACTGTATGATTTTGATGCGGTCGTTCTTTGCGGTGGCGCCACCAAACGTAGACCACTACCGATCAAGGGTGCGAATCTCAAAGGAGTAACCCAGGCCATGGAATTTCTTAAAAATAACAATCAAGTGGTTGATGGTCTTCAGGATTTAAGCGCTGAGCTTTCCGCCAAAGGAAAAGATGTTATTGTCATTGGTGGTGGAGATACAGGCTCTGACTGTATAGGGACTTCCAACAGACATGGCGCCAAAAGTGTGACTAATTTTGAGATCATGCCTCGTCCTGCGGATAGCAGAACCGAAGAAAATCCTTGGCCATTTTGGCCATTTAAATATAAAGAAAGCTCATCACACCAAGAGGGATGTGAACGAGAATTCAGCATTCTTACCAAAGAATTCATCGGTGATGAAGAAGGAAATCTGAAAGGACTTAGAACTGTTGAAGTCGAATGGATAAAGATCCCAGGAGAACGACCACAACTAAGAGAAATTGAAGGTTCTGAAAAAGAATGGCCCTGTGATTTGGCACTACTAGCTCTCGGTTTCACCGGTCCTGAGACAACCTTGAGCGAGCAATTAGGGCTCTATACGGATGAGCGAAGTAATATCCTTGGAAATGAATATCAGACGAATATGCCAAACATTTTTGTCGCGGGTGATATGCGCAGAGGGCAATCATTAATAGTTTGGGCCATTTCAGAAGGAAGAGAAGCAGCGCATCATGTAGATAAATTCCTAATGGGAACGAGCAGTTTACCAATTAAAGAAAAAGGGGATCTTCCTGCCGCATAATGCAAAAATTAAACCCAGAAGCACACAACTAAATTCTGTTTTTGTTTATTTTGAAGAAAGCGCTTTACACTAGATTGTGAAGCGTTTTTGATTTGTACTCATTTTAGAAGGAGGATGATCACCTAGCATTTCAATACTGCTAATAGAAAAATCTATTCTAGAATGACACTAGCTAAATGCATAAGGGTATGTGGTTGAATCGTAAAAAATTAAATAAAAAAAGACCTAACCTATTTTCAGGTTGGGTCTCTGCAAGAAGGCGGCGACCTACCCGCCCGTACCGGGCGGGCCCTCCCACCAGGGCTTCACCATAAAAGAAGGGTCCGACCCATTGCTGGACCGGACCCTGAAGAAGGCGGCGACCTACTCTCCCACCATGTAGGCAGTACCATCGGCGCTGGCGGGCTTAACTGCCCTGTTCGGGATGGGAAGGGGTGAGCCCCGCCGCCATCG
>NZ_JBHTJH010000011.1:0-2841 GCF_042675645.1 Sungkyunkwania multivorans
GACTGTCCCCTTTGTTCACTACCTTTGGCGGTGGACAAAAATTGAACAAAAGCACACAACAATATGTAAAAAGCATTGAAACGCTTTTTACACTTGAACGTTATATGCAATGCTCAGTAAGGCATATGCCCAGAGTGTGAAAAAATTGCCTTACAAGGTTTCGCCCGAAAAATGGACTTCCTGAACCTAAATCTTGGGATTTTTGTTGTGGGAAAAATGTGTGGGCAATTGTGTTTGAATGCCCATAGTTAAAAGCTTCGCAACCACATCCGGAACATTGGGTGTGAAAATTACTCCCAAAAATATGCCCACAGTGTTCCCACGCAACAAAAAAAAACGTTGTAGAAATTAAAAGCTTTATGTGATGCGAAGGACTCAAAAAAGGTGCATATAACAACAGCTACACACCATGCGGATTTTACGCTTCGATTGATAAATCAATCTCAGAAATTTAATTCTTATTTTAGAAAACAATCTCGGTAGCTCGCCCCACTGCGTGTAGCTGCAGAACGTTGTGTGTAATGCAAAGTAAATTATCTTTGGAATCAAATTTGTTTACTAAAAAGGAAACTTTTATCTTTGTAGCAAATCAATATCTGAATGACGGAAAAATTTAAAGTTGAGTTTCTAAAGGAGGTTTTTGACTTCTTAGATACCCTCGACGAAAAAGCTCGAAAGAAAATACTTTTCAACATTGACAGAGCAAAAGTTAAAACCGACAATACTCTGTTTAAAAAGCTGACTTCGGATATTTGGGAATTTCGGACTTTGTACAATAAAAAGCAATATCGACTTTTTGCATTTTGGGACAAAACAGATAATAAAGTCACTATTGTAATCGCAACTCACGGAATTATTAAAAAGACGCAGAAAACGCCCGAAAAGGAAATTGACAAAGCGACCAAGTTGATGAGCAAATATTTTGAAAACAAAAACAAAAAGTAATGAAAACATACACACTTGAAGAGGCAAAAGACAGGTATCTTGGTAAAAAAGGTACGGCAGAGAGAGATGCTTATGAAAACGAATTGCGACTCGACTTAATCGGAGAAGCAATCAAACAAGCTCGAAAGGAAAGAAAACTGACACAAACTCAACTAGGAGAATTAATCGGAGTGAAAAAAGCGCAGATTTCCAAAATCGAAAACAATTTGACCGATGCAAGGTTTGAGACAATTTTAAAAGTGTTTAGAGCATTAAATGCAAAGGTTAACTTTAATGTGGAGTTGCTAAATCAAAAAATGGATTTGGCGACTGAATAAAAGCAAAACACACAACAGTTTGTATATTGCATATGCCGCCTTCGGCAGGCAAACGCAACATACAAGAGACGTTGTACACCATTTGACCAAACCTATGCGAAAAATTATATTCCTGATTTTAATTTTACAATCATCACTGACTTTTGCACAAATTCAGCAATACTTTTTTGTAGATGACGTGGAAGTTGTTGAATATCTCTATGTGAAAATTTGCATTGGAGAAAATGGAGAAACTATTTCTGTGACTGAAATTCCGGAAAGAACTACTTACAAAAACAAAGACATCATTCAACAGATTATAGAATATCGGAAAGGAATTGATTTTTTACCAGGAAGTAAATTTAGTAATCAGTGTTTCGATTATCCATTTACCATTGTGAATTCAAAGTATGAAACAATGACTGAAATGGAATCAAATTGTATTGCGGAATTTGGAAAAGGCAAATACCAATATATAAATCCTGAATATCGAGACGTGGAAATCAAAAGACGGAAACGAAAACAAATTGAGAAAACAAAAGACTCAAAATCCGTTTATAAAATAGAATGGATTTCCCCTTGTAATTATGTTTTGACTTATTTAAAAGTTTCAGAACCTAAATACGAATACTTAATTGGACAAAAAATTGATGTCAAAATTATTGACGTTCTTGAAAATGGAAATTATGTCTATTATTCAAATTTATCTGACCGAACTTATGGATTTGGAGAAATGGAAAAACTATAAAAAACGGTGTACAACAATGTATAACCGCAATTACGGCGGATTCGACTACGTCCGAATCCACCCCGCCCGTACCGAACGGCACGTTCGGGCGCGGTCGGAATTGCTATCGTCAGTACCAAACCGAAAATTAACGCATATTAACCCGTAACTGACGGTTATACGAGACCGTTGTGGGTAATTTGACCAAAACCAAAATGCAAGAATCAAAAAGACTGAATTTCCTAAAATCTTATCTCAAACTATTTGGAGTTGAGAAAATTGAGTTGATAAACGAGACTGTTGACTCAATAAGCGGAATTGCAATCTATGATGAAAATGACCCAGAAGAAAGACAGGAATTTATTTGGCATAAATCTGAAAAGGAATTTCCTTCATCGGAATTGAATATTCTGATTGAAAAAATTGTCGCGGAAAAATGGCATAACGGAGACAAAATTTCGGAACATATTGAGGAGTTGGAATTTGAGGAATTTGACAACTCGACTAAAGAAAAGATTTTGACTGAATTATTTGACGTCCAAATTAGAATGGTTGATGACGGAGAGGAAACGGACTCTTATTGGGTGCATTACTGATTGAAAAGCCGAATATGAAAAATAAAAAACTACCCACAACAATGTATAACCGCAATTACGGCGGATTCGACTACGTCCGAATCCACTCGGAATTGCTAACGCTAGTAACAAAAGAAAATAATAACTAATTTAACCCGCAACTGACGGTTATACGAAACCGTTGTACACAATACTGACCCGTCCTGAATAAAGGCTACATAATTTCAAACATTATGTATAAAAACGACAAAGTGATCAGACGGTATTCAGAACCTTTCAAACTGAAAATTTTAGACGA
>NZ_JBHTJH010000012.1:0-953 GCF_042675645.1 Sungkyunkwania multivorans
CGACTGTCCCCTTTGTTCACTACCTTTGGCGGTGGACAAAAATTGAACAAAAGCACACAACAATATGTAAAAAGCATTGAAACGCTTTTTACACTTGAACGTTGGCATCAATTTAAAAAAGGAAAATGATACTTCGATTAACATTAATACTTTTTGTTGTGACAGTGTGCTCTTGTAAGGAGAGCAAACAAGTCGACACGACAAGTTCGGACACTACGGACTCAATAGTGCAAAACGACAAAAAACAACAGCTTACGAATATCGAAGTTGATGAAACGAATTCAGAAGAATGTGACTTCTCAAATGAATTCAAGGACATAATTAGACTGCTTAAACAGGACGACTACAACATCGATACAACCTTGACTGAAGACACACTAAAGTTTCAGATACGAGATCGGCTTGAAATTGTCCAGTCTTACGAGTTCTATCCGAAGGATTTCAAGTTCATATTCGCCAAAAGGAAAACCCGACTTAAAGAAATGGAAGATAATTGGTATCCAAACTTCCGTGTCTATGAAATCTGCTTTGACAACGAACAAGAAGCTATTGATTATGAAAGTAAGTTAACCGAAGTTTTATCATCACCTGACATTTTCAACGACAAGAACTACGACTATTTAATTCGTAACCACGACAGAATAATCTACGTGACTTGTGGTGCTAAAATATTTGAGCAATATGCATTTCAGTACCGAGACACGATTGAAAAAATAATAAAAAACTGATGCCAACATCGGCTATAGCAAATGCGGGCTGACTGCTTAAAAATGAAGATATTGCAACTAAACAACATTCGGTCTGGCGGACAAGGATTCGGTTTCAAAATCCCGCACTTGCCATAGCCAGGGCCGTTAGGTGCCATGCTATAACTTTATAATCCTTTTCGGTAGACCCATGCTGCAGTTTATGTGACCTCTTTTCCTGCCTACCTCGATTTTTGGGGTTTCCCT
>NZ_JBHTJH010000013.1:0-920 GCF_042675645.1 Sungkyunkwania multivorans
CAACGGACTTGTGTATGAAACGTAGCGTGCAAAAAGACACTAATTTTTCGGACCTGCCTGCGGTCAGGCAGGTTAACACAGAGCCGAATTTTTATATTTTGTTTTTAATTTTCTCTTTTTAAAAGCCAAATTAAAAATATGGCGGACATTCTAAATATATACAAACCTTTCGGTTTAGCACTTATTAGCTATGTTTTATACACCGTGTTGTGGTGCGTTTTGTTCCATTGAGTTTATCATCTTTAGAGCACTTTTTGCAAGTCCACTTTCTGGGAATTCCGCTAAGGTTCTTTGATAATATTCTTTTGATTTTATACCATTCCCTATTTGAGAGTAACAAAATCCGATATTCGCTAAAGCCATTTCTCTATATGACATTTTGGAAGAACTTAGTAAAGTAATAAATCGGTATTTGTCAATCCATTCATACTTTTTGAAAAAAGTATAACTCTTTTCAAAGTCAAGAATTGCTTCTTCAAAATTTTCAGCATTGTTTTTCTTTATTCCATTCCTATGGTCTTTTGGAATTAAGTTTCTTAAAGAGAATGAAATCAACAAGTAGGTCATTGCACCATAAAGAAATGCCTTTTCTGGATTTATTAAATACCATATAAAAATTATAGCTCCCATAATTAATAGGTGAGGAATTATAGAAACCCAATTGGTTTGTCTTACAGTTGGTACTTTTGAACTCATATTATTTTTTCAATCCATTTACGTATTCAGAACTCTTTCCATTCCAGTAGCAGTGAACACATCTGCTATTTTTAAATTCGTGATTACAGTTGTCATATCCGTATAGAAAGTGAGAGCAATCCGGACACATTTTTGTCATTTTGGAAGTGTCAGAATAGTATTCACTTTCGCATTCATCACATATTTTAATCTTTCTATTCATTCGCAATGCACCACAACGGTCT
>NZ_JBHTJH010000014.1:0-775 GCF_042675645.1 Sungkyunkwania multivorans
AGATAGAACAACAGATTCTTGAGATCGTACACAAAAGACGCAGATCCCTTCCCAGGGAAGGCGTGCGTAAACTTATTAAATCATTGGATGATCAGTTTACTAAAGCCAACATTAAAGTTGGCAGAGACACCCTGTTCAACATCCTAAGAAAACACAATATGTTGATACACAGAAAGAAATACAGCTCAAGAACAACCAACTCGTTGCACAGGTTCCATAAGTACAGGAACATCATTAAAGATATCGATGTTACCAGACCCAACCAAGTTTGGGTCAGTGATATAACCTACATAAGAACCATAAGGGGATTTTGCTATCTGGCCCTAATCACAGATATGCACAGCCGTAGAATAGTCGGTTATGACATCAGCAACAGCCTGGAACTGAAAGGTTGTGAAAGAGCCTTGAACAAAGCCCTGTATCAAGCCAAAGACACTACCGGTCTTATACATCATTCCGATAGAGGCATACAGTATTGCAGTAATGTTTACACTCAGATATTAAAGAGAAACAACATAGGTATTAGTATGACAGAAGAAAACCACTGCTATGAGAATGCAATCGCTGAACGTGTAAACGGCATCCTAAAGGATGAGTTTTACCTCGACCAGACCTTTGATAGCCTGAAACATGCAAAACGGGCGGCAAAAAATGCAATCAATCTCTACAATGAAATCAGATTACATTTATCTTTAGACTATAGAACACCAAATATGGTATATTTAAAAACAGCGTAAATCAATTTTAACCTGTAGCCATATTTCAGGACAAGACA
>NZ_JBHTJH010000015.1:0-422 GCF_042675645.1 Sungkyunkwania multivorans
CCCGCGGCTCCCGCCGCCGTCACGCCCGTCACGCTCTTGATCAGCTCCATGCCAGGCGCAGGCGCCAAGGTGGTCACCGTCGGGTCGTTCGTCGGGTCGCCGTCACTCGTGCCGTCGCCGTCGTCCGTCTCCGTGTTCTCGTTGTCAGGTACCGGGTCCCCGTTGCCGTCCACGTCCGTGTCCGACACGTCGCTCACGTCGTCCGTGCCATCGGGGCTGTCCCCCGTGGCCGTCGCGCTGTTCTCTATGTAGCCCGCGTCGAGGTCCGACTGCTGTATCGTCTGCTGTGCCGTCACCGTCGCGCTCTGACCTGGGTCGAGGCTCGCGATCGGGCTGCCAACGATGCTGCCGGCGTCCGCGTTCGCGTCCGTCACCTCGATGTCCGTCAGGGTCACGTTGCCCGTGTTGGTCACCACGATGTC
>NZ_JBHTJH010000015.1:643-1050 GCF_042675645.1 Sungkyunkwania multivorans
CCCGTTGCCGTCCACGTCCGTGTCCGACACGTCGCTCACGTCGTCCGTGCCATCGGGGCTGTCCCCCGTGGCCGTCGCGCTGTTCTCTATATAGCCCGCGTCGAGGTCCGACTGCTGTATCGTCTGCTGTGCCGTCACCGTCGCGCTCGCACCCGGCGCCAGGCTCGCAATAGGGCTGCCAACGATGCTGCCGGCGTCAGCGTTCGCATCCGTCACCTCGATGTCCGTCAGGGTCACGTTGCCCGTGTTGGTCACGATGATGTCGTACTCGATCACGTCATTCAGGGCCGAGCCTGCCGTGGTCACCGTCTTGGTCACCGTCAGCTCCGGGTTCGGACCGAGCGTGGTCACCGTCGGGTCGTTCGTCGGGTCGCCGTCGCTCGTGCCGTCGCCGTCGTCCGTCTCCG
>NZ_JBHTJH010000016.1:0-1115 GCF_042675645.1 Sungkyunkwania multivorans
CGACTGTCCCCTTTGTTCACTACCTTTGGCGGTGGACAAAAATTGAACAAAAGCACACAACAATATGTAAAAAGCATTGAAACGCTTTTTACACTTGAACGTTGCCATTAATTTGAATGAACTACACAAACGAGAAAATAATTGAACGAATTGAATCAGGTGAAAACCTGAAATATCTTCTATTTTGGGGACATCAAAAGTCTGACCGAATTACGAAATCTTGTTTCAGTCAATGGTATGAATCTGAATTTGAAGTTAACGGAATTAAATTCTTGACAGCCGAACATTATATGATGGCTGAAAAAGCACTATTATTTGGTGACAAAGAAATTTATCAGGAAATAATCGAGTCAGAAAAAGCAGGAAAAGTAAAGGAACTTGGAAGAAAAGTAAAAAACTTTAACCAAAGGATTTGGGAAGAAAATCGATTTGAAATAGTAGTTAGAGGTAATTTCCACAAGTTTAGTCAAAACCTAGAACTATCTGAATTTTTGAAAAACACAAATGACCGAATTTTAGTTGAGGCAAGTCCTATAGATGAAATTTGGGGAATTGGACTTGCTCAAAATGACGAAAATGCTGAAATCCCATATTTTTGGAACGGACTGAATTTACTTGGCTACGCTTTAATGGAAACGAGAGATATTTTAAACAAGATTGGAGAGTTTAAACCACTTGAAAACTCTGTTTTACCACCTTGGTTGGCTCATCCTGAAATCGACAGATATAGTATTGGTTGGAGAATGGGTTATGGAGAAACTCATATAATGGAATTGAGTAAATATTTGGACAGTTTAAGTGCATCTGAAAAGAGAATTTATGAATTGACTTATCCTGCAACTGGAGAATGGAAAGGTTGGTATAATGATGATTACGAATAAAAAACTAATGGCAACAACGTGTATAATTAATGGCTAGTTCTCGCCTACTTCCGAAAATCCTTGCGGATTTTCTATTCGGTTTTTATTTGCTAAATTATGTGCTTAAACACGCCACTAATCATACACAAAACCGTTGTGATGCAATCGACCAATTTGATGTGACAACGCCCCTCGGAGGGGTTCGCTGGGAATGGGTGGAGTTCTGCGCGACGCGCGGGCGGCACCCGACGCAGG